>CAVOKD010000013.1:0-83839 GCA_963696365.1 uncultured Actinomycetes bacterium | reverse complement strand
CTTCTTCAACTTCACCGTAGTGCAGCCGGTTCAGCAGCTGACGCCGACCGTGGCCACGCATGCCGCGGGCGGTGTGACGGGCAGCGCGTTGGGAACGGTCACCAACGCAGTCACCCCGATCGACATCAACCTGGTTCCGCCGCGCGCGAACACGAGCGGGTGCGACGGTGCGTTCACCGAGGCTGCGGTTGGGGCGCCGCTCGTGGCCGATCCGGGCGGCCCGAACGACTTCGCGGGCTTCGTCGCCGGCCGGATCGCCCTGATCCAGCGGGGCGGCTGCAGCTTCGCCCTCAAGGTCGCGAACGCCCAGACGGCGGGCGCGGCGGCAGTGATCCTCTTCAACCAGGGCGACACACCTGCCCGCAGCGTCACCCTCACCAACATCACAGCCGTTCCGCCGGCCGGCTCGGCCTTCACGACGATCAACCTCCCGCTGGTCGGCGTGAGCTTCGCCGCCGGCGAGTCGCTCTCGCAGGCCGGCACGACCGCGACGGTCGCGGTGGTGAACGATCCGCAGGCCAACGTGATCGCCGAGCTCGCCGGGCGCACCGACGACAACGTCGTCATGGCCGGAGCTCATCTCGACTCCGTCCCGGCAGGACCCGGGATCAACGACAACGGGAGCGGTTCCGCCGCTCTGCTCGAGCTCGCCCAGAACATCGCAAAGGTGAAGCCCCAGAACACGTTGCGCTTCGCCTGGTGGGGCGGCGAGGAAGCCGGCCTGATCGGGTCGACGGCGTACGTGAACGGTCTGAGTCAGGCCGAACGCGACCGGATCGCGCTCTACACGAACTACGACATGGTCGGGTCGCCGAACTACATCCAGATGGTCTACGACGCCGACCAGTCATCGTTCCCGCCGCCCGCCGGGGTGCCGATTCCCGCAGGGTCGGCCGCGATCGAGGACGTGTACGAGTCCTACTACACGATGGTCGGCGAGCCGTACGACGACACGCAGTTCTCCGGCCGGAGCGACTACCAGGCGTTCATCGTGAACGGCATCCCCTCGGGCGGCCTCTTCACCGGCGCCGAGCAGTTGAAGACGGCCGAGCAGCAGGCGATCTGGGCGGAACCACGGGCGCGCAGTTCGACCCGTGCTACCACCAGGCCTGCGACACGTTCCTGAACAACAATGATCACGCGCTCGACGTGAACAGCGACCTGATCGCGTTCGCGACGCTGACGTTCGCCTTCTCGACGGAGGCGGTCAACGGCGTGCCGGGCAGAGCCGTGCCCGGGACGTCCTTCACCTTGCCCGCGCCGGCGGGCCCGGAAGGGACGTTCATCCCGTAGGAGCATGAAGAGGCGGCGGCGGCGTGTAACGCGCCGCCGCCGGCTTTCCAAACTGATCTGGCGTTACGGCCTCTGGAACCTCGAAGTGAAAGCGCCTGGTTGCAGGGCTTTGCTCGAAGCCCTCTTCCGGACTCGAACCGGAGACCCCCTCCTTACCATGGAGGTGCTCTGCCAACTGAGCTAAGAGGGCGCTCCGGCTCAGTCTAGCCTCGGTGTTCGCGCGGTATGGTCGGCGCCGTGCGCCGGGCTCCTTGACCTTGCGGCCGGGAGCGCCCCGGGTCGATCGCCGAGGTGGTCGCCCGGATGCGGGCGATCGACGACGCGCTTCCGGACACGCACGGTGTCGCGCACTTCAACCGGCTCTACCTGGCTGTGACCGAGGCGGTCGCGCACGACCTGCGGGCGGACGCGTTCGCGGCGCCGGCCTTCCTCGAGCGGCTCGACGTGCGCTTCGCGTGGCTCTACTTCGACGCGCTCGCGGCCGACCGAGCCGCCGTCCGCCTGGCGGCCGCTCTTCGACTCCGCGGAGCGGCGCGGGATCCTGCCGCTCCAGTTCGCGTTCGCCGGCATGAACGCGCACATCAACCGCGACCTCCCCGTCGCGCTGGTCGAGACGTGGGGCGAGCTCGGCCTCGAGCCGCGCGCGGGCGGGCCCGACCACGCCGACTTCCTGCGCGTCAACGAGCAGCTGGCCGCGGTCGAGAAGCGCGTGAAGGGCGCGTACCTCGGCGGCCTGCTCGGCTTCGTCGACCGCGTGCTCGGCCGGGCCGACGACGTGGCCACGATGTGGAGCGTCGTCCGCGCCCGCGACGCCGCCTGGACGAACGGGACGACCCTCTGGCACCTGCGCGACGCGCCCCGCTCGCCGCCGAGTTCCTCGCGAGCCTCGACCGGACGGTCGGGCTGGCCGGCCGCGGGCTGCTCGTCCCGGCCGCGCGTGTGCCGCTGCCGCGCTGGCTGCGCGCCCGCCGCTTCCGCCGGATCGTCGAGAGCCTCTAGACCAGGCCGCCGCGCGGGACGGTCATCCGGTGCCGCACGAGGTGCGGGTCGCCGTCGGGCGAGCCCTCCTTGCGCAAGTGGATCGCGACGCGGTCGCCGGCCCGCCGGATGTCGACCACCTGCCACCAGCGGCCGTCGACCGGCGAGCGCGTCGTCCGGTCGCCGACCTCGGGCAGCTCCCCGCCGCTCCAGACGCCGCGCTGGAGCTCGTGGCCCGCCGAGTCCTCGCGCACCCAGACGACGGGCGCCTCGATCCCGGCGTCCGGCGCGCCCGAGCCGGACTCGGCCCAGAGCGCCGACCGGGTCGAAGCTCGGCTGCTCCTCGCGCGTGATCTCGCGGAGCGTCTGGCGCAGCTCCTCGGGCGTCGGGTTGCCCCAGAACCAGAAGCCGTTCCACATCCCGCCGGATGACGAGCTGCGAGTCGCAGACGAACGTCAGCGGCAGGAACGGCCGGTGCTTCTCGTCGGTCAGCTCGAGGATGTCGAGCTCCTCGGCGACAGCTCGGTCGGCATCCGAGAGGAACGGGAAGTCGGCGCCGACGCCGGCGCGGAAGGCGCCGTTCACGTACGGCTCGTCGACCGTGACCGCCGCGATCGCGCCGTACTCGCGCTGGAGCTCGTCCTGCATCGCGACGACGTTCCGCACGCGGACCTGCTCCTTCGGGCACCACCAGCCGCGGACGAAGAGGAGGACGAGCGGCTGGCCGCCCGCGATCTCCGACAGCGACCGCTCGCGGCCGGTCGTCTCGGGCAGGCGCGAGGTCCGGGAACGGGTTGCCGGGCGCGAGGTCCGGCCTCATGCCGCGGCGAGGACGAGCGCGGTCCCGGACGGGTCGCGGACGAGCAGGCCGTCCTCGCGCTCCTCCGGCTCCTGGCCGGCGTCGGCAACGCGGGCGGCGACCCGGTCGCGCTCCTCCGCGTCCGGCAGGACGACCGTCGCGTGAAGGAGGCGCGCCGTTCCCTCGGGCGCCGCGCGGCGCGCCGGCGGAGTTCCAGATGTTCGCGCCGAGATGGTGGTGGTAGCCGCCGGCGCCGAGGAAAGCGGCCTGGCCGCCGTACGTCGCCATCAGGTCGAAGCCGAGCACGTCGCGGTAGAACTCGATCGCCGGCTCGACCGCGGACACCTGCAGGTGGACGTGGCCGACCTTCGTCCCCTCGGGCATCTGCTCCCAGGGCGCGTTCTCGGGATCGTCGAGCTCGCCGAGGACGCTCTCGACGTCGAGCGGCAGCGTCGTCAGCCGGTGCGTCTGGCCCTCCCAGTGCTCGCGCGGGCGGTCCCAGTAGATCTCGATCCCGTGGGCGTCCGGGTCGCTCAGGTAGAGCGCCTCGCTGACGAAGTGGTCGGACGCGCCCGAGAGCGGCACGCGGTCGCGCGCGGCGTGGGAGAGCCACGCCGCGAGATCGCGGCGCTCGGGCAGGAGGAGCGCGACGTGGAAGAGCCCGGCATAGCGGGTCGCGGGCGTCGCACCCGGCTCCTCGCGGAGCGCGACGAGCTCCCGCCCGCCGGCGCCGAGGGACGACTGGTCCCCCGCGCGCGAGAGAATGTCGAGGCCGATCGCGTCACGCCAGTAGCCGACAGACCGGTCGAGGTCGGAGACCGTCAGGTGCACCGGCCCGACCGTCGTCGCCGGCGCAATCCGCGGCGTCGTGGCGCTCTCCACACCCGCAAGGTACCGGCCCCGGGTTTCCGTCGGCCGATCCCTTGGTACGGTTCCCGCGATGTTGAGGAAGCTCCTCTGGAACGGACTGTTCGCAGCCTTCGCCGCGGCCGCGACGATCGTGGCGCGGCGGGCGGCGACCGGCGTCTGGAAGATCGCGACCGGCGAGGATCCGCCACGCAAGTCGTGACCACCGCAGACAGGCTCGTGGAACGCGGCGCGGCGAAGGTCCAGCAGCTGTCGCGCTCCCTGGCGCAGCGCGGCGGCGTGGCCGAGCAGGTCGCCTCCGAACTGGAGGACGACGCGACCTTCCTGCGCAAGCTGAAGCCCAGTCTCATCCTCGCGCGCGCGAGAGGGCAGAACCCGAGCGACGGCGAGGCGCCGTTCCCCGAGGCGCCGGTCGGGCCGCAGATTCCGCGCGCGAAGACCAAGAAGCCGGGTGGCGGGCGTCAACCCGCTGCTCATCGTCGGCGGCGCGCTCGTCGCCGGCATCGTGATCGCCAAGCTGATCGACTATCGAGGCCATGCCCACCCGAAGCTCGACTGACGAGATGGGCCTCGGGCAGGCCGCGAAGACGGTCAGCGAGCGCGCCAGCTCGATCGTGCGCCTCGAGCTCGAGCTCGCCGCGCTCGAGCTGAAGCAGAAGGCCGCGAACCTCGGGTTCGGGATCGGGCTCGGGGTCGGAGCGGCCGTTGTCGTCTTCTTCGCGATCGGCGTCGGGATCGCGACCGTCGCCGCCGTGCTCGCGATCTGGCTCGACGTCTGGCTCTCGCTCCTGATCGTGTTCCTATTGCTGCTTCTGATCGCCGGGATCCTGGGCTGGCTTGCGATGGTGCGATTCCAGCGGGCGACGCCGGCGATGCCCGAGCAGGCGATCGAGGAGGCGCGCAAGACGAGGGAGGCGATCAAGTCGAACGGGTCGCCGGAGCCGCAGCCCGCGGCGCCAACCCGCCGCCCGCGGCGCCGAGCACGGCGACCGAGCCTAAGACCACGAGGATCAGGACGAATGGCTCGTAACGGCCGCACCGCCGCGGACGTCCGCCGCGACCTCGCCGCCGAACGGGACGAGCTCGCGGACGCGGTCGACGAGCTCCGGCGCGGCGTGCACGAGGCGACCGACGTCAAGGGCAAGCTCAAGCGCAACCTGCCGGTCGCGGCCGGCGTCGCGGTCGGCCTCGGCTTCGTCGTCGCCGGCGGGATCGGCGCGACGATGCGCCTCCTCGCCCGCAAGGGCCGCGAGGGCGACGAGAAGGTCCGGTTCGGACGCTTCTCGTTCATCGACCGTCGTAGCCAGCTAGCGCTCGGCGCTCATCCGCTCCTGGCCGGCCCGGTAGGCGACCTGGAGGAAGTCCGCGACCGCGACGGACGCGAACAGCGACGCGACGAGCCTCGTCGCGCGCGGGGCGAAGACCGAGCCGGCCACGAACCCGCCGGCGACCCACTGGTCGAGGCAGTACGGGCAGAGGAGCAGCTCGCCCGTCGCGCGCCGGAGACCTTCGCCGCGGGGGTGCTCGTCCACCTCGGCCGGGCCGGCGCGGCCCTCGAGCTCGGTGAACGGCGCGCGGAGCGGCGCGGTGACCTTCTGCTTCGAGACGAGCCGGCTCAGCTTGTGCGTCGCGGTTCCGAGTAGGGCGACGTCGCCCCAGCCGAGCCGCGGCAGCGGCCGCCCAGACGCGCCCGCCGCGGCGAGCAGCCCACCGAGCGCGGCCGCGTAGACGCCGACGAACCCGGCGTACTGCGCGAGCGGCGTCCGCCCGCCGTCGTACTCCTCGGCGATCTCTTCGAGCCCTGCCGTGGGGCGTCGGTGCTCAGGCATCCCTGTGACCGGTACCCGAGCGCGGCGCAGAGCCCAAACGCGGAGGGGCGCCGGTGACGCCCCTCCGCCCCCGGATCCGCCGACGCTCAGGTCTGCGCGCCCTTACTCACCACGAGGTTGATCCGGAATCCCTGCGGGAGCACCCGGCCAGCCAGGTCCGACTGGCGAAGCACACGGCCCCGCGGCCGGATCGAGTACCGTCGAGTCACCGTCCCGATGCCGACAGTTCGCTTCGTTCAGAAGCGCAGTGGCTCGCGCAAGACGCTTGCCGACCAGACTCGGGACGACGCAGCGTGGGCGCTCTACCGCGCAGCGCGCCGTGGTCTCAAGCAGCGTTCGAGCCGACACGTTCCCGGCGGCATCCACTGCCTCCACGCCGATGGAGTGCGCACCGCACGTCAAGCCGTGAAACGTGAAGCGTCTCAGCCGCGATTGTTCCGCTTTGAGCTCTCTTGTCCAGATACACGATGTAACCAACGAGGAGTGTCTCGTCGGTGGACGGCGCCCACCTGATGATGATCCTGTTCGGCTACGATGCCCATCGCTACGATCCCCGGCGCGGATTGGCGCGGTCAGATCGATGATCCACTCGAGTTGCTCCTGCGCCGTTGTCTCATCCTCCGCATCGACGACCCGCACCGCGAACCGGTGCTGTCCCTCGGTGAGCCCTTCGATGAACAGCGGCGAGGCACACGGCTCGAAGGCGCCGTCGTCCGTCTTGCACTCGAACTCCGAGTCCTGGTCGTCGTGCGTCCACGCGAACGTGGCCGAGGTCGACGAGGTGTACGGGCCTGGGCCGTCGATTATCTCCAGGCCGGGGGCGGTGTCGGGATCCATGGTGGCTCGCCAGAGCACCGCCCGCGGTCGTCGAGTCGCAGACGTTGACGAGTGCCACCGCAACGACTCAGTGTCGTACCAGGCGACGAGACCTCTGCTCTCCCGACGATTGTGTGGCACATGACTCCCTCCCGCACTTCGAGTTGCTACGACTGGCCGACCCGAGCGCAGCGGCGAGGATCAGGAACACGAGCGCGGTCACGAAGGCAAGCGCGTAGAACCCGGCGGCGATCCGATCGAATCGGACACTCCCCGAACGCCGAGTCCGGAATGCTTGCCCGCATCACGCTGCGATCGCGAATCCGATCTCGCCCGCTGCGCCAGGGTCGGCCATGAGTAGACAGTACTATAACCCATACTGATTAGTCAAATTAACGCATAGGTCGTGACTCTCAGTCATCGATCCGTCGTAGTGATTTCGTCCAGATGTCGACATCCGAGGTTGGACAGCCGAATCGTCGTTCAGCGACGCGCGAGCTCAGCTCGACATGCAGAAGCATCTGGCGACGGAGGTCTCGGTCGAGCCGACTGCACGGTGCCTCGTTGGGAACGGCGGCGTCGACCGACGCCGTACGCTCCAAGTCCTCGATCTCGTCAGGACGGGTGCTCCTCGCAGATCGAAGAATGGGTGGAGTCAGGTCGCGGGGGCCACGACGCAGTCGGCGCACACCCTGGCTTCAGCGCACTCGGACGGCCTCGTCCTCTGCCACGTCGACGCCAAGGGCGCACACATCGAGTGGTCGACGAGCCAACCTGAGCATTCTACGCCCACTACTACGGCCCGAACTTCAACAACGCTGCTTCCTCTTATGGAAGTCTGCAAGGCAGGGCCCGCTCAACGTGATCCGAACCGCTGAGTGGGGGAGGGAGGATTCGAACCTCCGAAGGCGGAGCCAACCGGTTTACAGCCGGTCCCCTTTGGCCACTCGGGAACTCCCCCGGGGTCGCGCATTCTAGCCACGCGTGGATTCAAGACCCGCGCGCGACGCGCCGATACGCGGAGAGGCCATGGACCTCAACGCGTACCTCGGGGCCGCGATCCAGCACGGCGGCAGCGACCTGCATCTGAAGGTCGGCAGTCCGCCCATGGCGCGCATCGACGGCGAGCTCACGCCGGTCGGCGAGCGCCCGCTCACGGACGCCGATCTCGAGGCGGTCCTCGCGCTCGTGACCGAGCGCACCCCGATGAAGCTGCAGCAGTTCCAGGAGACCGGCGACGTCGACACGGCGTACACCGCGGAGGGCCTCGGCCGCTTCCGCGTGAACGGCTTCCGGCAGCGCGGCTCGATCTCGTTCGCGTTCCGCCACGTCCCGGCCGAGGTGCCGACCTTCGAGGACCTCGGGCTCCCGAAGGGCGTCGAGCAGCTCGCCGACGAGCACCGCGGCCTGATCCTCGTCACCGGCGCGACCGGGTCGGGCAAGTCGACGACGCTCGCGGCGATGGTGGACGCGATCAACCGCACGCGCCGCCAGCACGTCGTCACGATCGAGGACCCGATCGAGATCATGCACCGCGACCGCAACTGCATCGTCAACCAGCGCGAGGTCGGGCTCGACACCGAGTCCTTCCGCCAGGCCCTCCGGCGCGTGCTCCGCCAGGACCCGGACGTGATCCTGATCGGCGAGCTCCGCGACGAGGAGACCGCCCAGGTCGCGCTCCAGGCCGCCGAGTCCGGCCACCTCGTCCTCTCGACCATGCACACGGTCGACGCGGCCGAGACGGTCGGCCGGATGATCGAGTTCTTCCCGCCGACCAAGCAGCTGATGATCCGCCAGATCCTCGCGGGCGTCCTGCGCGGCGTCGTCAGCCAGCGGCTCCTCCCCGCGAAGAACGGCGGACGGCTCGCCGCGGTCGAGGTGATGGTCAACACGGCGCGCATCGCCGACCTGATCCGCGACCCCTTGAAGACCGAGGGCATCACCGAGGCGATCGAGGAGGGCGGCTACCACCACATGCAGAGCTTCGCCCAGCACCTCGTGCAGCACGTGCTCGACGAGAAGGTGGAGTTCGAGACCGCCGCGACGGCGGCGACCAACCGGCACGACTTCGAGATCGCGGTGCAGCAGGCGGTGCGCCTGAAGCAGGTCGAGGACGCGGCGAACGCCCCGGCCGAGCCGGAGCCGGAGCCCCATCTCGGGACCGCCCATCCGGTCGAGGCCCCGGATATCGTTCAGGCCCACCACGAGGAGGAGCCGCCGTCGTCCCTGCGGCTTTCGTCCCCGTAAGCCCCGGATGCGGCGTCTCGTACTTGCCCCCCTCCTCGCGGCCCTCGCCCTGACGGCGAGCGGCGCCTCCGCGGCGCCGGTCTCGGTCCCGAGCGCGGAGATCCCGAACCCGTCCGGCGCGGTCGTCGTCACCGTTCGCGCTCTCGACGCCGCCCGCCGCTCCCGAGCAGCGCTCGTACGCGCAGCTCCTCTCGCTCTGGCGCGAGGCCGGCGCGGCCTACGGCGTCCCGTGGGAGGTGCTCGGCGCGATCAACAAGATCGAGTCGAACTTCGGGCGGAACATGGGCCCGAGCTCGGCCGGCGCGCTCGGCTGGATGCAGTTCATGCCCTCGACCTGGGAGCGCTGGGGCTGGGACTTCGACGGCGACGGCGTCGCCAACCCGTGGGATCCGGACGACGGCGTCTACGCGGCCGCGCGCTACCTCGCCGCGGCCGGCGCCGCCGAGGACCTCTCGCGCGCGATCTTCGCCTACAACCACGCCGACTGGTACGTGCAGGACGTCCTCGAGCTCGCGCGGGTCTTCGCCGGCGGCGGGGGCTTCGATCCCTCGCTGGGCTCGAGCCCGGGGATCGGCTTCGGCGACGTCGGCGCGGACGCGGTCTTCCGGCTCGACTCGATGGAGAAGCGCCTCTCGGACGCGCGGAAGGCGCTGAACAAGGCGCAGCGGGCGGTGCTCGACGCCGAGGAGCGCGCGCAGGAGCTCGACACCCAGGTGCTCGAGGCCGAGCAGCGCGCCGGCGACCCGAACCTCTCGGACGAGCAGTTCCAGGCGCTCGAGGGCGAGGTCACCCAGCTCGTCCTCGTGCACGAGCGCCAGCTCGACCGCGTGGCGCGCAAGCGCGAGGCGCTCGACCGGGCGGCGGCGCTCGTCGACGACCTCCGCGCCGCGGCCGAGGAGCAGGCGACCACCTTCAGCTTCACGCGCACGGCCGGCACGGCGGGCTTCGGCACGCCGCAGTTCGCCGGCCAGTACGTGTTCCCGGTCGGCGGCGGCCCGTCGGTCGTGTCGGTCGGGGCGAAGCACCACGACTACCCGGCCGCGGACATCGCCGCGCCGGAGGGCTCGCCGCTCTACGCGCTCGCGGACGGCATCGTCATGGACGCCTACCCGAGCCCGACCACGAACTGCGGGATCGGCTTCTCGATGCAGCTCGCCACCGGGGCGACCTACCTCTACTGCCACCTCTCGTACATGGAGCCGCAGATCGTGCCCGGCACGACGCTCGCGGCCGGCACGCCGGTCGGGCTCGTCGGCTCGACGGGCCACTCGACCGGCCCGCACCTGCACCTCCAGCACGTGCCGACGACCGACGGCTACCCGCAGAACGAGGCCTGGTTCCAGGCGTTCGCCGGGACGGCCTTCTCGTGGCAGGGCGAGCGCGCCCGCCGCCGGTCGCGACGCCGGGCGGCGGCCCCGTGTTCACCTTCACGGAGTAGACGGGCCTCCCCCGTTCGGGGATTGACTCATCCCCCGAGGTGCCGATGGGTTCTGTAATGGCGGCTCGCCTCTCAGCCCTTCTGCCTCGGCTTGCAGTCCTGACGGTCATCTGGCTGCTGGCCACCTCGACGATCACGTTCGCCGCCGGCGGACGGAACGAGGACACGACGCCGGCGCCCGTGGCCGGGCCGACGGAGCCCGCGTACATGGTCGTCCCGGACGTGCGCGAGCAGGCCTACGTCTTCGCCAAGGGGATCCTCGCCGACGCCGGCTACGCCTGGCGGGTCGAGGGCCCGGTCGAGGGCTACGCGGCCAACACGGTCGTCTCCCAGGATCCCGCCCCCGGCACGAAGCTCGAGGACACCGGCGCGCCGACGATCGTGCTGCGCCTGGCCAAGAACCCCGGCTACACCGAGAAGGGCCTCCCCGAGAACCGCTCCGGCGTCGACGGCACCGCCGTCGTGCTCGCCGGCGCTCCCGTCGAGGAAGCGCCCGCGCCCGCCCCCGAGCCCGCGGCCGAGCCGCCGGCCGAGGAGGCGCCCGCGGAGGAGCCGCCCGCCGAGGAGCCGGCTCCGACCGAGGACAAGAAGGCCGACAAGAAGGCCGACGACAAGGCGCGCGAGCCGGACTTCGTGGTTCCGGGCGCCCCGCCCGAGCCGACGGACGAGCTCCCGCTGCCGACCCGCGCGACCCTGCTCGAGAAGCGGATGAACGCGGCCGCGAAGCCGACCCGCAAGCTCGTCAACTACTGGCTCTACCAGCACTCGTGGATCGTCACCGGCGCGTCCTTCGGCTGGAGCGGCGGCGACGACGCGCTCCGCACGCTGATCCGCACCGACCTGCGCCTGCAGAAGCGCTTCGGCTTCGGCAAGAAGAGCGCCGCGGTCGCGCGCGCCACCCTCGCCGACGTCCAGCGTCGCTCGACCTCCTGATGCGCCAGGCCATCGCCCGGGCGCGCGAGCAGCGCGGGTACACGATGATCGAGCTCCTGATGGCGATGATCATCATGGTCACCGTCGTCACGGCCCTGACCGCGCTCTTCGTCTCCGGCGCCCGCGCCGAGCTCGAGCTGAACCGGCGCTTCGAGGCGCAGCAGGCCGCCCGCGTGGCCGCCGACCGCATGCGCCGCGAGGTGCACTGCGCGAGCAGCGTCACCTTCACGAGCGCGGCCAACATCACGGTCGTCCTTCCGGGCCACTGCCCGACCGCCGTCGGCGGCGCGGTCACGAACGTCGCCTACACGACCGAGCTCGTCTCCTCCGGCCGCTACAAGCTGAAGCGCGGCTCGACCACGGTCGCCGACTACCTGACGAGCGGCGACGTCTTCGCGTACGTGGCGCCGACCGACGACACGCTCGGCCGGCTGCAGCTCGACTTCAAGGTCAACCTGATGCCGTCGCAGAGCTGGAAGAACTGGCGCCTGCAGACGGACGTCGTGCTGCGCAACACGACGCGCGACGCCGCCTAGCTCGGCCTCCGCTCGAACGAGGGATCGGGGGGCGCGGCGATTCCGCCGACGGAGACAGTGGATATGCGGCTTCCGAAGTTCCTCTGCGGCCTGCGGCGGGAAGAGGGGATCTCGCTCATCATGGCGGTGGGCATCCTCTCCGTCCTGTCGATCTCCGGCGCGACGGTCGTCTACACGTCGACCTCGAGCGCGCGGGCGGCCGAGTACTCGTCCGACAACGGCACGGCCTACGACCTCGCCGAGGCCGGCCTGAACGAGATGATGGCCGTCCTCTCGAACCCGGAGAACAACGCGCTGACGCGCGACGCTGCTTCCGCAGACGACGCGCACGTACTCGTCCGGACGGTCACCTGGTCGGGCACGCTGAACCTCGCCACCGCCACCTGGCAGATCTCCTCCACCGGCACGCGTCACGAACTCGACCGGGGCGAACACGGACCAGGTGACGCGCACGCTGACGGCCAAGGTGCCGGTCACGCCGACCTACACGCAGCCGCTCAACAACCCGGCCTGGAACTACATCTTCGCCAAGCACACGGGCAACGCGTGCGACGTCACGGTCGTCGAACAACGTCGGCGGCTCCTCGCGCTTCTACGTCGCGGGCAACCTCTGCCTCTCGAACAACGCGGGCATCGGGATCACCTCGCTGATCGTGCAGCGGCAACCTCGACCTGTCGAACAACGCGTTCGTCGGAGCGTCCACCAGCATGAGCACCCGGACCGAGACGTTCGTCGGCGGCAACTGCCGCTACGGCGGCGGCTCGCTGGGCGACGCCCGAACTGCGGCGGCAATCAGGACTCGCGCCACATCTGGTCGAAGAACGATGCGCCCAACTACGCGGTCGGCGTGACGAACCCGGCGCCCGTGATCGCCATGCCGGTCTCCGACTGGGCCGCGCTGGTACACGCGACGCGATGCCCGGGCCGACGACCGACTGCACGAGCGTCAACCGGCGCGCGCAGCGGCACGCCGCCCGTGTTGGAGAACGAGACGTCAACCCGACTGCTGAACAACAGCGTCCCGACGGTGTTCGACCTGACGCCGGCGTCCTCGTACACGTGCCGCGTCGGCCCGGCGAACGAGCCCGGTCGGCGAGCTCTCTGGAACGCGACGACGAAGACGCTCACCGTCACGGGACGATGCTCATCGACGGCAGCGCGAAGATCGCCAACGGCGCCCTGAACCAGTACAACGGCCAGGCCACGCTCTACCTCTGCGGCAGCTCTCTACGATCGACGCGAAGCTCTGCGGCGGCGTCTCCGGCTCGAACTGCGACTTCAACGCCTGGAACCCGAACACGGAGATGCTCATGATCGTGACGAACGGGTCGGGCGGCCAGGCCGGCACCGGCAACGGCGTGCTCGTCGACCAGAACGGCCAGTTCCAGGGCGGCCTCTACGCGACCGGGCGCATCCCGTTCTTGAACAACGCGACGTCGGACGGGCCGATGGTCGGCGACACCGTCAACTTCGTGAACAACGTGACCGCGTACGCCTTCCCGACGATCACGAACGTGCCGGTCGGGATGCCGGGCAACCCGCAGGTCTACGCGCAGCCGAACCCGCCGCAGCTCTACAGCGGCTAGCTCCGGCGCCTACTGCACCAGGACGCGGCCGAGCTCCTCGATCGAGGTGAGGCCGGAGGCGACCTTCGCGAGGCCGTCGTCCCAGAGCGTCTTCATGCCGCTCTCGAGGGCCGCGCGCTCCAGCTCCTCGCGGCTCGCGTGCTGCGACGAGAGCCGTGAGAGGTCCTCGGTCATGACCATCAGCTGGTAGATGCCGATCCGGCCCTTGTAGCCGGTCTGGTTGCAGCGGGGGCAGCCCTTCTTGCGGTAGAGCGAGACGCCGTCCGCGGCCGCGACCTGCTCGGGCGTGAAGCGGGCGCCGAGCATCTCCTCGCGCGTGGGGATGTACATCTCGCAGCAATGCGTGCAGAGCTTGCGCGCGAGGCGCTGGGCGACGACCGCGGTGACGGCGGAGCCGGTCAGGAACGGCTCGACGCCCATCTCGTTCAGCCGGGTGAGCGCGGCCGGCGCGTCGTTCGTGTGCAGCGTCGAGAGGACGAAGTGACCCGTGAGGGCGGCCTCGATCGCCATCTTGGCGGTCTCGACGTCGCGGATCTCGCCCACCATCACCACGTCGGGGTCGGAACGGAGGATCGAGCGGAGGGCCGAGGCGAACGTGAGGCCCGCCTTCGGGTTGACCTGGATCTGGTTCAGGCCCTGCATCCGGTACTCGACCGGATCCTCGACGGTGATGATGTTGATGTCGGGCTCGTTGAGCTGCGCGAGGCCGGCGTAGAGCGTGGTCGACTTACCGGAGCCGGTCGGCCCGGTGACGAGCAGCGCCCCGGTCGGCTTCTGGACGACCGCCTCGAGCTGTTCGCGCATGTCGTCCGAGAAGCCGAGGTCGGCGAGGCTGGGCAGCCGCTTCGACTTGTCGATGAGGCGCATGACGACCATCTCGCCCTCGACCGACGGGAGCACCGCGACACGGATGTCGAGGAGGCGCCCCGCGGCCTTGGCGTTCAGTGAGATGCGGCCGTCCTGCGGCTTTCGTCGCTCGGCGATGTCCATCTTCGCGAGCACCTTCAGGCGGGTCGTGACGGGGACGGCGAGGCGCTTCGGCACCCGCTGCACTTCGTGCAGCACGCCGTCGATGCGGACGCGGACGACGAGCGCGTCGTCCTGCGGGTCGAAGTGAAGGTCGGAGGCGCCGTCCTCGGCCGCCTGGAGGATGATCGAGTTGACGAGGCGGACGAGCGGCGCGTCCGAGACGCCGTCGTCGGCGTCGAGGTCGTCGTCGTCCTCTTCCTCCTCGACCTCGAGCTCGTCCTCGACGAGGGCCGCGCGCTCCCAGACCTCGGTCGCGCGCGTGATCTTGCGGATGTGGAGCTCGATGTCCTCGCTGGCGGCGACGCCGAGCTCGAGCGTCATCCGGGTCGCGAGCCGGAGCTCGTCGACCTTGTGGACGTCGCTCGGGTCGGCGATCGCGACCCTGAGGACGTTGCCCTCGATCGCGTACGGCAGCGCGCCGACGCGGTCGAGCACGTGGATCGGGATCGACTCGACCGCGTCCTTCTGGACTTCGACCTCGTTCAGGTCGACGAACGGCATCCGGTGCCGCTCGGCGAGCGCGCGGGCGACGCCGCCGGACGGGGCGAGGCCGGACTCGGCGAGCGCGGCGGCGAGCGAGCCGGAGCCCGTGCGCACGCGCGCCTCGGCGAGCCGGTCGGCCGTGATCAGGCCGGTCGTCTCGAGCAGGTCGGCGAGGAGCTCGGCCGTCCGGTTGGGGCCGATGCCGGCGCCGGGCGGCGGAGACGGCGTCACGCCGTCGGTACCGGTGTCCTCCTTGCCGGCACGGCGAATTCCCTTCGACTCGTCGGGTGTCACCCCTCAGGTATCGGCTCGAGGGGCCGAATCCCTGAGATCAGGTATTGAGACGATCTAGAAGAGCGAGAGGTACTGGTCCAGGATCTCCTGGCCCCAGAAGAGCGCGACGATCGCGCCGAACGCGAGGAACGGGCCGAACGGGATCGCCATCTTCCGCGCCGCGGCGCCGTGGCGTGCCATCAGCACGACGGCGAGCACCATCGCGGCGAGCATCCCGAGCATCAGGCCGACGCCGACGAGCTTCCCCAGCATGGCGCCGAGGAGCAGCGCGAGCTTCACGTCGCCCATGCCCATCCCCTTCGGGTAGGCGAGGAGCGCCGCGAAGAGGAAGAGCGACGCGCCCAGCGCACCGAGCACCCACTCGTGCGTCTGGTCGGGGTGAAGCGCGATCTGCGCAGAGAGGACGAGCACGAACGACGGCAGCACGATCGCGTTCGGGAGGATCCGGCGCTCGACGTCGATCGCCGAGAGGGCCACGAGCACGGCGCAGAAGTACGCGGCCACCAGGGCGTCGCCGGTCAGTCCGAAGTGCCAGAAGCACGCGGCCACGAGTCGCCGCGGTCGCGAGCTCGACCGCCGGGTAGCGGAAGCTGATCGCCGCCTTGCAGCCCTTGCAGCGGCCGCGCAGGGCGGCGTACGAGACGAGCGGGACGTTCTCCCACCACGCGAGCTCGTGACCGCAGTGCGGGCACGCGGAGCGCGGGCGGACGAGCGAGCGGTGCTCGGGCAGGCGCGCGACGACGACGTTCAGGAAGCTCCCGATCGCGAGCGCGGGCGCGAAGACCATGGCGGCGAGGGCGGCGTTCACGGGCTCCCCATCGGCAATCCGCGCGTCCGGCTTGACCGTGCGCGCAGGACGCCGACGAACCACGGCGACGTGACGACGTCGGCCGCCGCCGCGAGAACGAGCGCCAGCAGCGACACCCAGTACCAGGAGTAGAAGACCGGGTCGAGGGCGAGGCGGACGAACGCGACCGTGGCGAGCGACGCGGTCACCGCGTGCGGCGTCCGGCGCAGGCGCCAGGCGACCGCCACGCCCGCGCCGACGGCGGCCGCCGCCTGCACGAGCCGCAGTCCCCACGGGAACGCGCTGCCGGGCTCGAGGAAGAGCCCGGGGAGCGTCGAGCCGGAGATGCGCCAGGCGTACTCGCCCATCGCGAACTCGCCGGCAAGGACGAAGGGGAGGAACAGCGCGCCGGCGACCGCGGCGGCCGTCCCGGCGCCGGCGAGCGCGCTCTTGGCGCGCGGCGCGAGCACGAGGACGGCGATACCGAGCAGGCCCCAGGTCTCCCAGCCCGCCGCAAGCCCGACGAGTGCGCCGGCTGCGAGCGTGCGCCCGCGGCGCGCCTCCGCGCCCGCGAGGAGCCAGAGCGCCGGGACGATCAGATGCGCCGGGTGCCCGCCCGTCACCGCCGTGAGCGGCAGGCCGAGCACGACGACCGACCAGCCGAAGCCGAGGACGATCCACTGGCGGGGCAGGGGCCGCGGGCCGAGGACGCGCAGCAGCCCGAAGAGCAGCAGAGCCGTCCCGCCCACCTGCGCGAGAACAGCGAGAACGCCCCACGGGATCCAGGCGCCGAGCCCGAAGAACGCGAGCTGCAGTGGCCCCGCCTGGACGGCCGGGTCGGCGTAGGTCTGCGCCCAGCCTCCGGAGAGGAGCGTGCTCCCGGCGCTCAGGAAGAACGAGACGTCGCCGCCGTCGGTGCGCGTGTCGGTCAGCGCGACGCCGGCTGCGAGCGCCAGCACCGCGACCCAGAGGAAGGCCGCCCGCCGCGGCATCGGGTTAGACGACCTCGCAGCCCAGGAACATGAGCGCCTGGGCGGCCTCGTCCACGAAGGCCTTGGCCTCGTCGGGCGAGCCGAAGGTGTACGGCCCGGGACTGAGCGGGTCGACCCGCAGGCCCGAGACGGGATAGACCTCGCACTCGACCGCGCACTCGGCGCCGCGCTGGACGGCGCGAAGCGTCACGACCTGCTTGCCGTCCTTGCGGGCGGTCTTGGCGACGAGCTCCTTCTCCTTGGCGCGCGCGGGGGCCTCGCCCTGGACGCGGAGGCCGCCGTCTCTCATAGCGCTGCGTTGTCGGCCGCCTGCGCGACCGTGTCGCGGTCGAGGTAGCCGGCGAACTGCGAGACGGCGCCGTGGTGGCGCACGAAGATGAGTACCGAGGGCGACTCCCGCACGGCGTACTGCGACGTGACGGGCGCGATCTCGTGCGTGTCGTAGACGTTCAGCGCGACGAAGCCGGCGCCCGCGAGCGCCGCGCCTGCGCGCGCCTCGCGGATCGTCAGCGTGTCGACGCTCGAGGCGGGGGAGTAGAGGACGGCGACGACGATCCGGTTGCGCTCGAGCGCGGCCGCGAGGTCGGTGTCCTCGGTCGAGCCGACGGCGCACTGGGCGGCGCCGAGGTCGCGGGCGATCTCGCTGCCTGCGTCGTTGGCCGCGAACGCGCGGGCGGTCAGCTCGGAGAAGCCCTCGGCGTCGTTGCCCTGGAGGGCGGTGACGGCCTTGCGCTGCACGGCGACGAAGCGGTCGAACTGCTTCAGCATCTTCTCGATCCGCTTGGCCTGTGCCTTCGGCGCCGGAACGGCGCGGAGCTCGACGACCGCCGCCTGCGCCATGTCGAGGCTCGCCGGCAGGAGGATGAGCAGCTCGGCCTGAGTCTGCGGGGTCGCGAGCTCGGCCGTGTCGTCGTTCAGGGTCCGGCAGATCTTGTTGGCGCTCTTGCGCCAGGCCGCGAGCGTCGCGCCGGGCGTCCCCTTGCCGCCGGAGGCGGCGGCCGGGGGCTGGATCGGCGGCAGCGGCTCCTCCGAGCCCCCGGGCGTGCCGGAGAACGCGAAGGCGTAGGCGGCGACCCCGAGCAAGGCGAGGATCGCCGTCGGGACGAGCACGCGCACGCGAAGGTTCGACCGCAGAGACTTCACCTCACTTCTATCGGCGTCAGAGCGCATCCCTTGAGCCCCACGAACGGGCGAAGAACGACCGAGGGGCGCGGTCTCCCGCGCCCCTCGAAAACGCCGTTCCGGTGCCGGTTACGAGCAGGCGCCGGTGACGATGTCGGCGGAGGGGCCGTTCTTGTTGAACGTGGCCTGGCCGACCGACCGACTGCACGCAGTAGCTGGTAGCCGTGAGCGTGCCGAACGTGATGTTCTTGATGCCGGCGTCGTAGCTCGACTGGATGTTCGCAAGCGTCGCTGCCGACGTAGCTGTTGTTGTCCGCGTAGTAGGCCTCGATCCCGGGGATCGACGCGCGGACGTTCGCCTTGGCAGCCGACTCGTTGGCGCGATCCCGGAACTTGAGGTAGCTCGGGATGGCGATGGCGAGCAGGATGCCGATGATGATGATCACGACGAGGAGCTCGATGAGCGTGAAACCGCCCTCGCGCTCGCTGCCGTTAATCCTCTTGCTAAGCCGCTGAATCAAGGGGTACTCCTTCTTGGTGGGGGCTGCTACGGCCCGACCCGTATCGGCGCTCCGGTCGCCGTCGCTCAAGCCGCATTCGGGGGATATCCCCCGGGAATGAGGAAGGGCGCGGTTTCCCGCGCCCTTCCTGGCGTCGAATCTGGCGTGCTCGTTACGAGCAGGCGCCGGTGACGATGTCGGCGGAGGGGCCGTTCTTGTTGAACGTGGCCTGTCCGACAACCGACTGGACGCAGTAGCTGGTAGCCGTGAGCGTCCCGAAGGTGATGTTCTTGATGCCGGCGTCGTAGCTCGCCTGGATGTTCGCGAGCGTCATGCCGACGTACGTGTTGTTGTCCGCGTAGTAGGCCTCGAGCCCGGGGATCGAAGCGCGGACGTTCGCCTTGGCAGCCGACTCGTTGGCGCGATCCCGGAACTTGAGGTAGCTCGGGATGGCGATGGCGAGCAGGATGCCGATGATGATGATCACAACGAGGAGCTCGATAAGGGTGAAACCGCCCTCGGTCTCGCTCCTAGTGATCCGATTCCTGAGCCGCTGCATGTAACTCCTCCTTATCGAGCATAGGCGTCGTTGGCTCAGGGCCCAACGTGTGAGGGGCCCACGGCCGGTATCGGGCGTCCAGACAGCCCGGCTCCTGACCTAAACGGGGGATTGTCAGGTGCCCTTTAGTGGGGCGGCCTGCCTGCCGATAGCCGCGGAGCAGCCATGGACACGACGACTATTGCGGCAGCAAGCGGCAGCCTGTTCTCCATCGACGACCTCCTTGAGCGGATGGTCGCGCGGGGAGCTTCGGACCTGCACGTGACGAGCGGTTCGGAGGCAGCCGTCCGGGTGGACGGACGCCTCGAGCGCCTCGAGGACTTCGGGAAGCTCACGCCCGAGGACAACCAGCGCCTGCTCTACCGCATCCTCTCCACGGAGCAGCAGAAGCACCTCGAGACGAAGCGCCAGCTCGACCTCTCCTACTCGATCCCGGGCGTCGCGCGCTTCCGTGTGAATGTCTTCTTCCAGCGCGAGAGCCTGGGCGCCGCCTTCCGCATGATCCCGACCGAGCTCAAGACGCTCGAGCAGCTCGGCATGCCGCCGGCGCTCGCCGAGCTCGCCGAGAAGCCCCGTGGCCTCGTCCTCGTGACCGGCCCGACGGGCTCCGGTAAGTCGACGACGCTCGCGGCGATGATCGACCTGATCAACGGGACGCGGGCCGATCACATCATGACGATCGAGGACCCGATCGAATTCCTGCACCGCCACAAGCGCTGCATCGTCAACCAGCGCGAGATCGGCCCCGATGCCGTCTCGTTCGCCGAGGCGCTCAAGGGCGCGCTCCGCCAGGACCCCGACGTGATCCTCCTCGGCGAGATGCGCGACCTCGAGACGATCGGAACCGCGTTGACCGCGGCCGAGACCGGCCACCTCGTCTTCGCCACCCTGCACACGCAGGACGCGCCGTCGACCGTCGACCGTCTGATCGACGTCTTCCCGGCCGCGCAGCAGGAGCAGATCCGCGTGCAGATCGCGAGCACGCTCCAGGGCGTCGTCACGCAGACCCTCATGCCGCGCGCGGACAGAAGACGGCCGCGTCGCAGCGGTCGAGATCCTCCTGCCGGACGACGCGGTGCGGAACCTGATCCGCCAGGCCAAGGTCGAGCAGATCTACTCGGTCATGCAGACGGCCGGCAAGCGCGGGATGCAGACCCTCGAGCAGGCGCTCGCCGAGCTCGTCATGCGCGGGATCATCAGCCAGGACACTGCGATGAACAAGTCGAGCCGGCCCGAGCAGCTCATGGGGCTGCTCGAGCGGGCCGGCATGGCGGTCAAGCAGCCGCCGACCGACATCGGCGTCCTTCGGGCGGCCGGGAGCTAGCGGGAAGGGCCTGCGGCAGCCATGGGAAAGCAGATCGTCGGACTCAAGATCGGTGCCTCGCAGCTCGCGGCCGCGCGCGTGACCGTGAACGGCTCCGCGCAGGTGACCCAGGTCGCCCGCGACGCGCTGCCCGCCGGGCTCGTCTCGGCCGGCGAGGTGCGCGACGTCGAGGGGCTCTCGGTCGCCCTCAAGGACTTCTTCAAGACGCACAAGCTGCCCGGACGGGCCGTGCGCATCGGGATCGCCAACAACCGGATCGGCGTGCGGACGCTCGAGATCGTCGGCATCGAGGATCCGAAGCAGGTCGCGAACGCGGTCCGGTTCCGCGCGCAGGAGGCGCTGCCGATCCCGATCGACGAGGCCGTGCTCGACTTCCAGGTGCTCAACGAGACCGTCACGCCCGAGGGCCAGGCGGCCAGGCGCGTGCTCCTCGTGGTCGCGTACCGCGACCTCGTGGACGGGTACGCGCGCGCATGCCGCCTCGCGGGGCTCCGGCTCGCCGGCATCGATCTCGAGGCCTTCGCGCTCCTGCGGGCCCTCACGCCCGCGGCCGGCACGGTCGACCCGAGCGACCGCAGCGCGCTCGTCGCGGTCGCGATCGGCTCGGAGCGGAGCATCCTCGCCGTTTCGGACGGCTTCACGTGCGAGTTCACGCGCGTGCTCGAGTGGGGCGGCGCCGCGCTGACGCGGCAGCTCGCCTCGGCGCTCCACCTGGAGTTCGAGCAGGCCGAGCAGATCAAGACCGTGCTTTCGCTCGACGAGACGCCGGGCGCCGTCCAGGGCCTCACGGCCGAGCAGACGGTGCGCGCCGTCGAGGTGCTGCGCGACGGCCTCGGCGCGTTCGCCCGCGAGCTCGTCTCCTCGCTCCAGTTCTACCAGTCGCAGGAGGACTCTCTGGGCATCCGCGAGGTCGTCCTCGCGGGCGGCACCGCGCAGCTCGGCGGGCTCGCCGAGACGCTCCAGGGCCTGATCGGCGTGAACGTCAGCGTCGGCGACCCGGTTGCGAACGTCGGCGTCGGCAAGAAGGCGCACGGCGCCGCCAACCCGGCGCTCGCCGTCCCCATCGGACTCGGAATGGCGGCCTCCTGATGGTCGACTTCAACCAGGAGATCAAGCTGTCCGACCTCTTCCGGCGCTCGCCGAAGGAGCAGGGCGACGAGACGCCCGCGACCGAGGGCGAGACCGCCGCGGAGCCGAAGGCCGAGCGCACGAGCTTCTTCAAGCGCGAGATCTCGTTCGGCCGCAAGAAGTCGGACGACGGCGAGCCCGAGAACGAGCGCAAGCCCAAGCGCGGCCGGCGCGAGCGCAAGCCGAAGGAGCCGAAGGCGCCGAAGGAGAAGCGCGTCCGCGGCAAGGCGAAGCCCGGCGCGGCGCTGCCGCAGGTCCCGCTCATGCGGGCGTTCGACCTCACGCCGAGCGGGGACGCCCAGGAGGCGACCGGCCGGCGCCCGAGCACTCCGCAGCTCGTCCTCGCGGTCGTCGGACTCGTGCTTCTCGCGGGCCTCGCGTCCTACTTCCTGATCTCGAACGCGCGCGTCGCCGACAAGCAGCAGCAGGTCGACGCGCTGCGCGGCCAGCTCGCTTCGCTCGAGCAGCCGCAGGAGAAGCCCGTCCCGCAGGCGACCGACCAGACGCTCGTCCAGGAGCGCGACAACCGCACGAGCGCGCTCGGCGTCGCCCTCGGCCGCCGGGTCGCCTGGGATCGCCTGATGCGCGACGTCTCGCTCGTGCTTCCCGCGGACGTCTGGCTCGACAGCCTCACCGCCAGCTCGGCCACTCCCACCGACGCCGTCTCGGCCGGCGCCCCGCCGCCGGATCCGACCGCGGCGCCGAGCGCCTCGTCCTTCCAGGTCGCCGGCTACGCGAAGAAGCAGGCGAGCATCGCCCAGCTCCTGAGCCGCCTGGCCGTGCTGCCCGAGATCGCCTCGGTCAAGCTCGTCAACGCCACCTCGACCGAGGTCGGCAACGAGACGGTCGTCCAGTTCACGATCACCGCCACGCTCAAGGCGACGACGCCGGGGCAGACGACATGAAGAAGCAGCTTCCTCTGACCCCCGTCCTCGCGATCGGCCTCGTGATCGTGGCCGCCGTCGTCTGGTTCGCGCTGATCGGCCCCAAGGGGGCGAAGGGCGCCGCGCTCGACGCGGAGAAGGCCGACCTCGAGTCGAAGATCGCGCTCGCCGCGCACCCGACGAAGGGCGATGAGAACACGCCGGCGCCGGTGCAGATCGACGTCGCCGACCTCTTCCGCCTCGCGAAGGCGATGCCGGACCGTGAGGACATGCCGGGCGTCCTGCTCGAGATCGATTCGGTCTCGACGGCCGCGGGCGTGCGCTTCCTCTCGATCCAGCCGGGCGAGCCGGTGACGTACACGGGCTACTACGCGGTCCCGGTCACGCTGACCTTCGAGGGCAACTACTACGACCTGACAGATTTCCTCTTCCGGCTGCGGAACCTCGTGAGCGTCCGCGACGGCGTGCTCGAGGCGAACGGTCGCTTCTACACGCTCGACGCGCTCGACCTCGCCGAGGGCGGCGACGGCTTCCCGACGATCACCGCGACGCTGACCGTGTCGGCCTATTCGTTCGGCACCCCCGCCGACGCGGCCGTCGCGGGCGCCCCGCCGCCGACCGAGACGACCACCACCGGCGCGACCACGACGGGCGCGACGACCACGGGCGAGACGACCACCACCACCAGCACCGAGTCCACCGAAGGCGAGCAGCAGGCAGGAGGGACGGGGCCATGAACCGTGCCGAGAAGCGCGAGCAAGCCCATCGCCAGGCGAAGGACAAGAAGCAGAAGAAGATCCTGATCGGCCTCGCGCCGCTCCTGCTCCTCCTGCTCGTCTGGCAGGGCCCGGGGATGCTGAAGGCGATGACGGGCGGCGACAAGGGCCCCGTGCCGGTCGTCCAGCCCGAGGGCGGGCCCGCGACCACTCCGGCGCCCGGAACCGCGGCGCCCGGCACCGATCCGACCGCCGCGCCCGCGCCCTCGACGGCCGCGCCCGGCGAGGCGCCCGCGACCCCGGTCGTGACGACGCTTCCGAGCACCGACGGCACCGCCGAGGCCGGCGAGGGCCAGCTCGTCGCCTTCGACCGCTTCGTCGGCAAGGACCCGTTCCGCCAGCTCGTCGACGACACGGAGGACACCGGCGGTGGCGGCGGCGCGACCACGCCTCCGCCCGGCACCGGCTTCGAGCCGGGCCCGAACGCGAACGGCGGCGGTGGCAACGGCGGTGGCAGCAACGGCGGCGGTGGGAACGGCGGCAGCACGCCGGCGACCTACACCTCCGCGACGCTCAAGGTGAACGGCAACCAGGAGACGGTGAGCGTCAAGGGCACCTTCCCCTCGTACGACCCGATCTTCCGCCTGAAGAAGGTCACGCGCACGGGCGTCGAGCTCGTCCTCGTCACCGGCGCCTTCACCGAGGGCCAGGACGCGATCCCGGTCAAGGTCGGCAAGTCGGTCACGCTCGTCAGCCAGCCCGACGGGCAGCGCTTCGTGATCAAGCTCGTCTCGGTCGCCTAGCCGACCGTCCGACTCCCAGGTGCGATCGCGGCGGCCGCGTACCGGCAGGGACCGCCCGTAGCCGATCCGCTCCGCAGCTCGATGATGACCTCGGGCCGCGGACGTAGCAGAGCCGGTGCTGTCCTCGTAGCGCTCCAGCTCGCCGACGAATTCAGCGCGCGGACTCGCAGGCCGCGAGTCGGCGTCGATGCCGTCCGGAGTTTGCATCCTCGCGTGTCCGCCGACGCGCCGGGCCGCACGAGTCGACAGCCAGTGACCTTCGCCAGCTGACTCGCCGTTGCAGCACGAGTCAGCTCGACGAAGAACTCAGCCGCGGCTGCGAGGTCGTCAACCACGATGCCGACGTGGTCCATCCGTCGGATCGTCATGTGTTCGATGGTAAGGGACCAGATTCGGGCCCGCGGCCGCCGACCGCGGACCGGCCGGTAGACCGAGGCGCGCTCGTCGTGCGTTGGGCCTGAGCCCGCCGGCGCCGTGCGGACTGTCCGCGTGCTGCCTAGAGCCCGGTCGACTCGTCGAAGGACGAGGCGACGCGCGCGTAGGTGCGCATCGTCGAGGCGTCGCGGACGACGACCGTGATCAGCTTCACGTTGCGGCCGGTCGTGCCGGACTGGTTCGAGGTGCGCCTGCCAGGTGATGTACGTGTCGACCCGATAGCTCTTGCCGTCGGCGCCGGTCGCGGTCCTGGTCGGGACGCTGTTCGTGCACGGCGTCCCCGGGCACTTCGTCACGACGACGGTCGAGCTGACCTGGTTCGTCGGGGAGGAGATCGCGAGGTACGCGCCGCCGCTCTGGCCCGTGTAGGTCGAGTCGGCCGCGCCGACGTCGCTCGACGCCAGTCCGATCGACTCGTACTCGAGCGCGCGGTAGTTCTCCATCTCCGTGTCCGCGAGCGCCGCCGCGGTCGAGATCGTGCTCGCCCGGCGGAGCTGGGTCATGCTCGAGTGGTACATCGCGAACACGGCCAGGACGCCGATCGCCATGACCATCATGGCCGCGATCAGCTCGATCATGCCGAAGCCCGCCTGGGAGCGTGAGCGGTGGACGATTTGCCGCACGAAGGCGTACACCTGCGTTGCTCATCGGCATGTAGGGGTCAGCACTCAAGCCGAGTACGGGTGATGCCGATGCCGTCTGGAGCGGTATGGCCTCGTTTGCGTATACAGCCATCAATGCCGAGGGCGTCGAGCTCGACGGGCAGATCAACGCGCCCGACCTGAGCGCGGCCCGCGAGGCACTCCGCGTTCGCGGTCTCCTTGCGCTGAACCTCGACCAGCAGGCCGCGTCGACCGAGGGCCTGCGCGGTGCGGTCACGAAGGTCAAGCCGAAGAGCCTCCAGATCTTCTCGCGCCAGTTCGCGACGATGATCGAGGCCGGCCTGAACGTCGTCACGGCGCTCGTCATCCTCGAGGAGCAGACCGAGGATCGGAAGTTCGCGACCGTGATCGGCGAGGTGCGCGCCGACGTCGAGGGCGGCCTCATGCTCTCGGAGGCGATGGCACGCCACCCGAAGATCTTCTCCCGCCTCTACGTCTCGATGGTCGAGGCCGGTGAGGCGGCCGGAATCCTCGACGTCGTGCTCGACCGCGTCGCCTTCCAGATCGAGAAGGAGACGCAGATCAAGCGCCGCGTCAAGGGCGCGATGATGTACCCGCTGATGGTGCTGGCGTTCGCGACGCTGGTGCTGATCGGGATGCTGATGTTCCTCGTCCCGATCTTCGTCGACATCTTCAAGCAGCTCGGCGGCGACCTCCCGATGCTGACCCAGATCGTCGTGAAGGCCTCGGAGATGCTGAAGAGCTACTGGTTCATCATCTTCCCGGCCTTCGGCGGCACGATCTTCGGCTTCCTGCGGCTGAAGAAGACCGAGAAGGGCCGCAGGGTCTGGGACCGGTTCCGGATGAAGGCGCCCGTCGGGATCGGCGCCGTCATCCTGAAGGTCGGCATGGCGCGGTTCTCGCGCACGCTCTCGACGCTGCTCGGCTCGGGCGTCGACATCATCCGCGCGCTCGAGATCACCGGCACGACCTCCGGCAACTCGATCATCGAGGACGCCACCGCGGTCGTCCGCGAGCGCGTCCACCAGGGCGTGCCGATCGCGATTCCGCTCATGGAGCTCGAGATCTTCCCGCCGATGGTCTCGCAGATGGTGCGCGTCGGCGAGGAGACCGGTGAGCTCGAGAAGATGCTCGGAAAGATCGCCGACTTCTACGAGGACGAGGTCGACAGCTCGATCGCGACCCTCACCTCGATCATCGAGCCGCTGATGATGATCGGCGTCGGCCTGATGGTCGGGATCATCATCATTTCGATGTACCTCCCGATGTTCAAGCTGCTCACCCTCATCGGCGGGTCGTAGTCCTCCAGCGCGGGCGGGGGCCGCCGGCGAGGCGACTCGCCCTGCTCCCGTGCCGGTAGTAGGTTCCGGCCTGGTGACAATCGAGCGCACCCGCTACTTCGCCGGGCAGCGGCTCGACGAGGGCGACCTGGCGCAGGAGCAGCTCTACCTCCGCGAGAAGGCCCGCCGGCACAACCGCCTGCTGCACGGCTGGGGAATCGTCAACGGCCTCGGCGTCCAACCGGGCCCGGCCGATGCCGAGGTCACGGTCGAGCCCGGCTATGCACTCGATCCCTACGGGGACGAGATCGTCGTCGCTGACGCAGTGATCGTCGACCTCCTCAGCGAAGACGAGGACGGAAACGCCGTGGCGCCCTGCCCACCACCCGACGGTCGCAAGCGAAGGCGGATCCGCAAGAAGCGATCGCCCGGCAGGCCCCTCTACCTCGCGATCGGCTACGCAGAATGCTCGAGCGCTCCCGTCCCGGTCGGCGAGTCGGTGGAGTTCAGCCGAACGCGTGAGAGCTTCGCCGTCCGGCTGCTCACGAAGCTTCCGGCCTCGTATCGACGACGCCGGCCCGTCCGGCAGGACGGCGATTCCCCGGCCGAGCCATGGGTGATCCTCGCCGAGGTCGCGCTTGACCAGGCCCTCAAGGTGTCGAGCGTCGATTGCCATGCGCACGAGCGGCGCGTCGCCGCATCGCCGTCTGCGCGCCGGCTCGTAGAATCTCGCGCGTGAGCCGGTTCACCGACGCCCTCAACGAGCAGGTGGCGCGCGAGTTCGCCGCGTCCCAGCAGTACGTGGCGATCGCCGTCCACTACGACGGCGAGACGCTGCCCTGGCCTCGCCGCGCACTTCTACCGCCAGGCGCTCGAGGAGCGGAACCACGCGATGATGCTCGTCCAGTACCTGCTCGACTCGGGCGAGGACGGTGCAGATTCCGGGCGTCGAGGCACCGCAGACCGAGTTCGCCGACGTCGTCGCGCCGGTCGTCGCTCGCGCTCCAGCAGGAGCGGACAGTGACCGAGCAGATCGTCGAGCTGGCGCGGATCGCCCGCGACGAGGGCGAGCTCGTCGGCGAGCAGTTCCTGCACTGGTTCCTGCAGGAGCAGCGCGAGGAGGTCTCGAGCATGTCCGCGCTCCTCGCGATCGTCGAGCGCGCGAACGACTCGAACATCCTCCTCGCCGAGGAGTACCTGGCGCGGAACCAGGTCGGCGACGCCGGCGAGGCGACCGCCGCCCCGCCCGCCGCCGGCGGCGCGCTCTAGCTTCCGGCGCGCAGGTACGCGACGTAGGCGCGCACGAGCTCGCGCCGCAGCGCCTTCGGCTCGACCGCGAGCGGCCCGCCTCGGCCGTTCGCGAAGAACGCGGCCTCGCGCGCGGTCGAGTCGAGCATCAGCATCCCGACCGTCGCGGCCTGCGCCGGGTCGACCCCGGGGAGCTCCTTCCGCCGGGCCTCGAGGAAGCGGCGGAGTGCGTTGCGGATGTGCGCGTCGAGCTCGTCCGTCAGCCGCTCGAACTCCGTGCCCGGTCGCAGCCGCGACTCGAGCATGAGCGCCCGCAGCACCGGCCCCGACCGCTCGTACTCGTCCAGCAGGCGGCCGACGAACCCGTCGACCACCTCCTCGAGCGGGACGCCCTCGGTCGCCTCGGGGTCGAGCTGCTCGGCCCAGGTCGCCTTCGCGCGCGCCGTGCACTCGCCGCCGAGGTAGGCGAGCAGCGCCTCCTTGTCCGCGAAGCGCGAGTAGAACGACCCCTTCGACGAGCCGGCGCGCGCGACGATGTCGTCGACGGTCGCCTCCTCGAAGCTCCGCTCCGCGAGCAGCTCCTCCGCGGCGCGGACGATCCGGTCGAGCGTGGCCGCGCTGCGCCGCTGCCGCGGCGGGCGGAAGGTCGTCTCGCTCACGGGCTCGACTCTACGGGACGAGGACGAGCTTCCCGACGTTCTCGCGCGCGTGGAGACGGCGGTGCGCCTCGGCCGCCTCCTCGAGCGGCAGGACGCGGTCGATCCGCGGCCGGACCTCGCCCGCCTCGTGCCAGGCGAGCACGTCGCGCCACCACGCCTGCAGCGTCTCGGGCGGCGCGCCCATGTGGACGCCCATGAGCGAGCGTGCCTCCGAAAGGAGCTCGAGGAGCGGCACGTCGCCGCCGAGCGCCTGCTCGAGGTCGGGCGGCTCGGCGTCGGGCCCGGACACGCCGGCCGTGTAGCCGTACGCGACCACGCGGCCGCCGAAGCGGAGGACGTCGAGGCTGCGCCGGAAGGCGTCCTCGCCGACCCCGTCGACGACCGCGTCGACGCCGTCGCCGGTCAGGTTGCGCACGGCCTCGACCCAGTCCTCGCTGCGGTAGTCGATCGCGTGCGCGACGCCCTCCTCGGCGAGCGCGGCGTGCTTCGAGCCGGACGCGGTCGCGTAGAGCTCGGCACCGTGCCGGCGCGAGAGCTGGACGGCCGCGAGCCCGACGCCGCCGGCCGCCGCGTGGACGAGCACGCGCTCTCCGGCGCGCGGGCGCGCGGCCTGCTCGACCGCCGCGTACGCCGTCAGGTAGTTCAGGGGCAGCGCGGCCGCCTCGATGCTCTCGAGCCGGTCCGGGACCGGGAAGGAGAGCGCGGCCGGCGCGCGGACGAGCTCCGCGTATGCGCCGCGCGTCTCGTACGGCGTCGCGGCCACGCGGTCGCCGACGCGCGGCGACTCGACGCCCTCGCCGACCGCCGCGACCGTTCCGGCCACCTCGATGCCGGGCGCGTACGGCGGCTCGCCGTCGGCGCCGAGCCGCACCCACACGTCCGCGAAGTTGACGCCGATCGCCTCCGCCTGGACGACCACCTCGCCCGCGCCGGCCTCCGGCTCCGGCACCTCCACCACCTCGAGCACCTCGGGCCCGCCGGCCCGCTTCGCCACGACCTGCCTCATGGAATCCTCCTAACTAGAACTAGACGTATGAGTCTAGTCTAGCCGGAGAGCTCGACGAGGCGCACGCCGGTCGCCTTGAAGCTCCCGACGGCGCGGTCGCCGGTGCGGAGGCCGAGCCGCTCCGCGGACGCCGTCGTGATCTCGGCCGTCAGCGGGCCGAGCGTCACGCGCACGCGGTTCCCGACCGGCGTCAGCGCCGTGATCGTCGCCTCGAAGCGGTTCTGCGCCGAGTCGACCGGGGCGACGTGGCTCACCGTCACGTCCCAGGGGTGCACGACCGCGCCGACGCGCCCGGAGCCGCCGTCCGTCGTGACGATCTGCCCGCCGCCGTCGAGCGTCACGACCGTGAGGCCGTCCGGGCCCGGAGCGGCGATCCCGCGCAGGACGTTCGTGCCGGTGAAGTCGGCGACGAACTCGGACCGGGGCGCGGCGATCAGCTCGGCCGCCGTTCCCATCTGCACGAGCTCGCCGTCGACCATCACGCCGATCCGGTCGGCGAGCGCGGCCGCCTCCGCGAAGTCGTGCGTGACGACGATCGTCGGGCAGGGCCAGCCGGCGGAGGGCCGAGCCGAGCTGCGTGCGCACGCGCCCGCGCGTCTGCGTGTCGAGCGCGGAGAGCGGCTCGTCGAGGAGGAGCGCGGCCGGGTCGCGCGCGAGCGCGCGGGCGAGCGCGACCCGCTGGCGCTCGCCGCCGGAGAGCTCGCCCGGCCGCGCGTCCGCGAGGTGCTCGATCCCGAACGACTCGAGGAGCTGGCCGACCGGCCGCGTGGCGCCGAAGCCGACGTTCCGCGCCACGGTCAGGTGCGGGAAGAGCGCGTAGTCCTGGAACACGAGCCCGACGGAGCGCTGCTCCGGCGGCAGCGAGCGGCCGGCGGCCGTGTCGAGCCAGACGGCGTCGCCCATGCGCACCTCGCCCTCCTCCGGCTCGAGCAGGCCCGCGATCGCGCGCAGCACCGAGCTCTTCCCCGCGCCGGACGGCCCGACGAGCGCGACCGTCTCGCGCGCGACGACGAGCTCGACCGCTAGGCGGAACGAGCGGAGCGGGTGAGCGAGACGGACGTGAAGCGTGTCCATGTCGGGGAGGAGCCGTACCACGAGCAGCACGACCAGGCTGAGGACGACGAGCAGGGCGCCGATCGCGATCGCGGTGTCGGGGTCGATGTCGAGCTGGGCGTAGATCGCGAGCGGCAGCGTCTGCGTCAGGCCCTGGAGGCTGCCGGCGAACATGATCGTCGCGCCGAACTCGCCCGTGCCGCGCGCCCAGGCGAGCGCCGAGCCCGCGCCGAGCCCGCCGCGCGCGAGCGGCAGCGCGACCCGTCCGAAGGCCCGGCCGGGGCTCGCCCCGAGCGTTCGGGCCGCGTCGACGAGCGCCGGGTCGACCGCCTCGAAGGCCGCGATCGCCGCCCGGAGGTAGAACGGCGCCGAGACGAAGGCGACCGCGATGACGACCGCGGCCTGGGTGAAGGCGATCTCGATTCCCAGCGCCTCGACCGTGCCGCCGAGGAGCCCGCGCCGGGCGAAGAGGGCGAGCAGGGCGATCCCGGCGACGGCCGGCGGCAGCACGAGCGGGAGGTCGATCGCGGTGATGACGAGGTTCCGGCCGCGGAACCGGCGAGTCGCGAGGAAGTAGGCGGCCGGCGTCCCGACGCCGAGCACGAGCGCGTGCGCGATCAGACCCGTCTTGATCGTCACCCAGAGCGCGTCGAGCGCGGCGTCGCTCCGGAGCTGCTCGAGGAGCGTGACGGGCGAGATCCGGAGGAAGAGCGCGAGGATCGGGAGGACGAGGAACGCGAGCGCGAGCACGGTCGCCGCGAGGAGCGCGACGTCGAACGCGCGCCTCACGGCACGTCCGAACCCGGCCTCCTCGAGCGCGGCACGGCCCTCGGGCCCGAGCACCTTCTCGACGAACGCCCTCGCCTCCTCGGGGTGCTCGGCGTCCACGGCGACCGCGATCGGGTAGCGCACCTCCGCCTGCGCCTCGGCCGGGAGCTCGATCGCCGTGACGTCGTCGCCCGCGACCAGCGCGTCCGTGGCGTAGACGAACCCCGCGTCGGCCTGGCCGGAAGACACCTTGGCGAGCACGCCCTTCACGTCCTCCTCGTTCGACACGACGTTGTCGAGCACGTCCGTCGCGCCCATCGTCTCGAGCACCTGGCGCGTGTAGTCGCCGACGGGCACGCCCTCGGCGCCGACCACGAGCTTGACGCCGTCCTTGCCGAGGTCCTCGACCGACTCGATCCCGGCCGGGTTGTCGGACGGCACCACGAGCACGAGCCGGTTGGTCGCGAAGATCACCGGCTTCTCGATCAGGCCTTCCTCGAAGAGCTCGTCCGGATAGCGGGGGCTCGCGGCCGCGTAGACGTCGACCGGCGCGCCCTCGCGGATCTGCGTCGCGAGCTCGTCCGAGCCGGCGAAGCTGAACTGCGCGTCCGGGTCGATCGCCTCGAACACCTCCGTGAGCGAAGCGGCCGCGAAGACGGTCGGCGCGCGTGTCCCGTCGTCGCTCCCGCCGCAGCCGGTGACGAGCGCGAGCGCGGCGAGCGCGAGCGCGCGTCCTCATCGCTCGACGAGGACCGAGGTGGCCTTGACGACCGCCGACGCGGGCGTGCCCGGCTCGAGCCCGAGCTCCTCCGCCGCGTCGCGGGTGATGACGGCGACCACGCGCGTCGGCCCGGTGACGTCGAGCTCGACCTGTGCCAGCAGCCCGTCGACGCGTACGGAGCGGACGACGCCGGCGAAGTGGTTGCGGGCCGAGAGCGCCGAGCGGTCGGCGGAGCCTGCCGCAAGCCGCCTCACCTCGGACGACGGGGACGAGCCGGCGGTTGGCCGCGTCCCGCTCGGTCTTGATCCGGCCCTGCCTGTCCCACCGCCGGAGCGTGTCCAGGCTGATCCCGAGCGAGCGCGCGGCCTCTCCGGCCGGTATCGAGTTCCTAGGCAATGCATAGGCAATATAGCGGGATATCATCGCGGCGATGTTCTTCCGCCAGGTGCTCCACGACGATCTCGGCTGCGCGTCCTACGTCGTCGCGGACGCCGGCGAGGCGGCGGTGATCGACCCGAAGTGGGAGGTCGAGGACTACCTCGCGCTCGCCGAGGAGCACGGGTTCGCGATCCGGCACGTGCTCGAGACCCACACCCACGCCGACCACGTGTCCGGCCACGGACGCCTGCAGCGAGCTGACCGGCGCGACGATCCACGTGTCCGCGGATGCCGAGGCCGAGTACCCGCACGAGCCGCTCGCCGACGGCGACACGCTCGCGGTCGGCGACGCGCGCATCACCGCGCTCGCGACGCCGGGGCACCGCCCGGAGCACATGGCCTTCCTGATCGCCGATGCGGGCCGCGGCGACACCCCTTGGCTCGCCGTCACCGGGGACTCGCTCTTCGTCGGCGACCTGGCGCGCCCCGACCTGGCCGTCGAGGCGGAGGAGGGCGCGCACGGGCTCTTCCGCTCGCTCCGGCGGCTGCTCGCGCTCGACGACTTCGCGGAGGTCTGGCCCGGCCACATCGGCGGCTCGCTCTGCGGCGGCGCGGGGATGAGCCAGAAGCCCGGGTCGACGATCGGCTTCGAGCGCCGCTACAACCGCCTCGCGAAGCTCGAGGACGAGGGCGAGTTCGTGCGCGCGCTGACCGGGACGCTCGCGCCGCAGCCGCCGAACTTCACGCGCATCGTCGCTCTGAACCGCGGGCCGCTCCTGACGAGCGCGGCCACGATCGAGACCCTCGCGCCCGCGCGCGTGAAGGATCTCCTCGACGCGGGCGCGACGCTGATCGACGGCCGCGATCCCCGCGCGTTCGACTCCGACCATGTCGCCGGGCGCGATCAACGTGACGATGATCCGCGCCGCCGTCGGGACGCGGGCCGCCTGGGTCGTCGACCCCGAGAGCGACGTGGTCGTGACCGCCGCGACCGACGACGAGGCGCGCCGGCTCGCGCGCCTGCTCGAGGCGGTCGGCTTCCGCTCGATCCGCGGGCTCCTCGCCGGCGGGACGCAGGCGTGGCTCGACGCCGGACTCCCGACGCACACGATCCCGGTGCTCGACGTTCCCGGGCCTGGCCGCCCGGCTGCGCGCCGGCGACGTACGCCTCCTCGACGTCCGCGACGACGACGAGTGGCAGGAGGGCCACGTCGAGGGCTCGACGCACCTGCCCTACTACGAGCTGCGGAACGGGATCCCCGACGGGCTCGCGCAGAACGGCGCCGAGCTTGGCGATCGCCTGCTCGGTCGGCAACCGGAGCTCGATCGCCGCCTCGCTCCTCGCGCGCGCGGGCGTGGAGAACATCGTCCACGTGACGGACGGGGGCGTCGCCGACCTCGCGGACGAGGGGATCGAGCTCGTCCAGGGCTGATCGGAACCGCTGCTAGACTTCGCAGCCGCTCGGCGGCGTAGCTCAGCGGTTAGAGCGGCGGACTCATAACCCGCAGGTCGGTGGTTCGAATCCACCCGCCGCTACCTCGCTTGGCAAACCACAAGCTCGGAAGAGAGAAGAATGGCAACAGGAGTACGCGTCGGAATCACGCTCGCCTGCACGGAGTGCAAGCGGCGGAACTACCAGACGAACAAGTCGAAGCGAAACACGCCGGACCGGTTCGAGGCGAAGAAGTACTGCCGCTGGTGCGGGAGTCACACGCTGCACCGCGAGACCCGCTAGCGCCCCGATGGCCCGTCCTTCCCGCACCCGCCGAGGCAAGCGAAGCGCCGACTACCAGGCGCCGGCGACGCCTGCCGCCCGCCGCGAGCGCCGTCCGCCGCAGCAGGTCCGCCCGACCCAGCAGTCGAAGAGCCAGTCGGGCGCCCAGCGCGAGCGCCGCGGCGGCTTCCGCACGTTCATCGGCGAGTCCTACGCCGAGCTCCGCAAGGTCGAGTGGCCGACGCAGCGCCAGCTCTTCTCGGCGACCATCGTCGTGATCATCGCGATCGCCGTCGTGGGCGCCTACCTGGCCGCGGCCGACTTCGTCTTCTCCCGCTTCGTCCGCGACGTCCTGCTCCGGGGAGTCTGAGCATGTTCCGCTGGTACGTGATCAACACCTACTCGGGGCACGAGAACAAGGTGAAGGCCAACCTCGAGCACCGGATCGACTCGATGAAGCAGGCAGAGCGCTTCCGCCGCGTGGTCGTCCCGACCGAGCAGCGCATCGAGACGAAGGACGGCCAGCGCGTCCAGACCGAGCAGCGCGTCCTTCCGGGCTACGTGCTCGTGAACATGGACATGACCGACGAGGCCTGGACGGTCGTGAAGAACACGCCCGGCGTGACCGGGTTCGTCGGCGCCGGCGCGAAGCCGGTGCCGCTCTCGCAGCCCGAGGTCGACCGGATCCTCCACACGGGCGCGACGGCCGAGCGGCCGCGCGCGATCGCCGAGTTCGAGCTCGGCGAGTCGGTGAAGGTAACGTCCGGGCCGCTCTCCGACTTCGACGGCGAGATCGTCGACGTGAACCAGGACCAGCAGAAGCTCAAGGTGCTCGTGAACATCTTCGAGCGCCAGGTGCCGGTCGAGCTCGGCTTCGACCAGGTGAAGAAACTCGACTAGGAAGAGATCGTGGCGAAGAAAGTTCTCACCCTCATCAAGCTCCAGATCCCGGGCGGCCAGGCCAACCCGGCGCCGCCCGTCGGGCCGGCGCTCGGCCAGCACGGGGTCAACATCATGGAGTTCTGCAAGGCGTTCAACGCGCAGACCCAGCAGGAGAACGGCCGGATCATCCCGGTCGAGATCACCGTGTTCGAGGACCGCTCGTTCACGTTCATCACGAAGACCCCGCCGGCCGCCGTCCTGATCAAGGAGGCGCTCGGGATCCAGAAGGGCTCGGGCGAGCCGAACCGCGAGAAGGTCGGGCGCCTCACGCGCGACCAGGTGCGCGCGATCGCCGAGGCGAAGCTCGTCGACCTGAACGCGCGCGACGTGGACGAGGCGTCGAAGGTGATCGCCGGCACTGCGCGCTCGATGGGCGTGGAGGTGGACCTGTGAGCTCAGCACGGCAAGCGCTACCGCGAGGCACGGGAGACGGATCGACCGCGAGCGCGTCTACTCGCCGCTCGAGGCGATCCGCATGCTGAAGGACTTCCCGCCGGCCAAGTTCGACGAGACCGTCGAGGTGCACTTCAACATGGGCCTGAACGTCCGCCATGCCGACCAGCAGCTCCGCGGGACGCTCATGCTGCCGCACGGCTCCGGCCAGGACGTCCGCATCGCCGTCTTCGCCGAGGGCGAGAAGGCGAAGGAGGCCCAGGACGCCGGCGCCGACCTGGTCGGCTCGGCCGACCTCGCGACGCAGATCGAGGGCGGCTTCGACGACTTCGACATCGCGATCGCGACGCCGGACATGATGGGCACGGTCGGCAAGCTCGGCCGCATCCTCGGGCCGCGCGGCAAGATGCCGAACCCGAAGGCCGGGACGGTGACGTTCGACGTCGCCAAGGCCGTGTCCGAGTCCAAGGCCGGCAAGCTCGAGTACCGCACCGACCGCGGCGCGAACGTCCACGTGACGCTCGGCAAGCGCTCATTCGACGAGCGCGCCCTGCTCGAGAACTACGCCGCCGTGATCGAGGAGATCGTGCGGGCCAAGCCCGCCGCCGCCAAGGGCCGCTACCTGCGCTCGGTCACGCTGACGAGCTCGATGGCGCCCGGCATCAAGATCGACCCGGCCCGGACGCGCGAGGTCGCGTCCGAGCTCGAAGAGGAGACCGAAGCAGTACCCGCGTAGGAAAACCGCCCGTCGCCAGAGACAGCCGGCAGCGCGAGAGCGCAGAAGACCGACCGAGGCGCGTCCGGCACGAGATGCCTTCTCGTTCGGGCCCGCCTTTTGGCGGGCCCGAATCGTTTTCGAGGAGGTGAGATAGATGCTGAAACAGAAGAAGGAGCAGGTCGTCGCGGAGCTCGTCGATCGCCTGAAGGCGTCCGACACGCTCTTCGTCGCCGACTACCGCGGCCTCGACATGACCGCGATCGACGACGTGCGCACCGAGCTCCTGAAGCACGGCGCCCGCTTCTCGGTCGTGAAGAACACGCTGACCAAGCGTGCCGCCGAGGAGGCAGGCGTGTCCGACCTCGTCGAGTTCCTCGACGGGCCGACCGCGATCGCCTTCGTCGGTGACGGCGACATGGTCGCGGTCGCGAAGGCGCTGAGCGACTCCGCCAAGCAGACGAAGATCCTGGCCCTCAAGGGCGGGATCCTCGACGGCAAGTCGATGAGCGCCGAGGAGATCCAGCGGCTCGCGTCGCTGCCGTCCCCGGAGGTGCTCCGTGGCCAGGTGCTCGGGGCGATCGTCGGCCCGCTGACCGCGATCGCGGGCCTCGTGAACGCGCCGCTCCAGAACCTCCACGGCCTGCTCGAGGCACGGATCGAGCAGCTGCGCGAGGAGGGCGACGCGTCCGACGCCGAGGCGGCAGCTCCCGAGGAGCCGCCCGCCGCGGAGGCCGATGCGCCCGAGCCCGAGGCAGAAGCAGAGGCCGAGGCGCGCCGCCGGAGCCCGAGGCGCCCGCCGAGACCGAAGCCGCAGAGGAAGCCGAGACCGCCGACGAGGCGGCCGAGACACCCGACGAGACCAACGCAGAGACTGAGCAGAAAGAGGAGGAGTAGGAATGGCTGCAAGCGCAGTGGACAAGGTGTTCGACGAACTGGGGAAGATGAGCGTCCTCGACCTCGTCGAGCTGAAGAACAAGATCGAGGAGGAGTGGGGCATCACGGCCGCCGCTCCGGTCGCGGTCGCCGCTCCGGCGGCGGCGGCGGCGCTGCCGCGGACGGCGGCGCCGCCGAGGAGAAGTCGGAGTTCGACGTCATCCTCACCGCAGCCGGCGACAAGAAGATCCAGGTGATCAAGGTCGTCCGCGCGATCACCGGCCTCGGCCTCAAGGAGGCCAAGGATCTGGTCGACAACGCCCCGAGCCCGATCCGCGAGGGCGTCGCCCAGGACGAGGCCGACTCCGTCAAGTCCCAGCTCGAGGAGGCCGGCGGGACCGTCGAGGTCAAGTAGCACCGACCTCGTTCGACTCGAGAGGGCCCGCCGCGCGGCGGGCCCTCTCACGTTCTACGGAATCGAGGGGCGCGCGACCTTGACCTTGTTGTTGGTCGCGTCGAAGTAGGCGACGACCGGAACGCCGTCCACGCCGATCGCCAGGGAGGCGTACTGACCGGCGCTCCCGGCGCCGTCGAGGATCGCGATCCGCTCGTTGCCGCCCGCGCAGGCGGCGTCGTTGCAGCGGGCGAGCCGGAGATCCTGGGCCGCGGGCGTCGCGTCGTAGAAGGCGACCGCCGGCCGGCCGTCGAGCCCGATCCCGATCGAGGCCCATTGACCGACGTCGCCCTCCGACGCCACCGTCGAGCGCTTCTCGTTTCCTCCGGCGCAGGCGGGGTCGTTGCACTTGGCGACCTTCAGGTCGCCGCTCGAGCGCTTGTAGTAGGCGATCACCGGGTTGCCGTCCGCCCCGATCGCGAGCGAAGCGAACTCGCCCACGTCGTCGGCGCTGTCGACGGTGGAGATCGTCTCGTCGCCGCCGGCACAGGCCTTGTCGTTGCACCGCGCGACCTTCAGGTCGTGGTTCGTGACGTCGTAGTACGCGATCACGGGGTTGCCGTTCTTGCCGATCGCGAGCGAGGTGTGCTGCCCGACGTCTCCGGTGCTCGCGACGATGTTCGTCGTGTCGTCGGTCCCGTCGCACAGGCGGTCGTTGCAGCGCAGCAGCTTCAGGTCGCCGTTCGGGAGGTCGTAGTAGCTGACGACCGGGTTGCCGTCCGTTCCGATCGCGATCGAGGTGAAGCGGCCGGTGCCGTCCGCGTCGTAGCTGGGGCCGCTCTCGTTGGGTGCGGCGCACGACGGGTCCGTACACACCGAGAGGTGGAGGGTTCCGTCGCTGACGCAGCCGCCGTTTCGCTGGCTCACCATCGGGTTGCCGTCGGCGTTGATCGCGAGGGACGCCTCGCCTCGCTGTCCTGACCCGCAAAAGGTGCCGTTGATCTCCTGGACCGACTCGTCGTTTCCGGCGCAGAGCCAGTCGTTGCACCGCACGAACATGACCGGGTGGCCGCCAAAGATCAGGACGGGGTTCCCATCGGCACCGAGCGCGATGTCGCCCATGTTGAATCCGTCCGCGACGACCTCGGAGCGGCTTCGGCAGGGCACGGTCGTGTACGAGCGGGGGCGCGCGTTAGCCGTCTTGCAGTAGATCGTCAGCTCGGCCGCGCGTAGCGAGGCGGCCGCGGCTGCCGTCGAGGCGGTTCTCGGGGAGCGACCGTGGCCTGATCTGCGTGCCGTTGATGAACGTCGCCGCGACGGCGGTGCCGCCGAGGGCGATGAAGAGCGCGAGGAGCGCGACATGGTGCCGACCCAGGTAGCGGAAGATCGCTTGGAGCACGGCCTCCTCCTTCGAACGGGCGCGGGTGCGGACGCCGCTGACCCTAGTACGGCACCGTGGCCGACTCAATGGACGAAGGTCGAGGTGACGCCGGGTCCAGCGCATCCCCCGTCCTGGCGATTGGCGCGCCGTTTACCGCGCCGACACTGAGGGCATCGACGCTCGCGTGAACATCCGCTCGTTCCTGCCTGTAGCGCTCGTCTGCCTGGCCGTGCTCATCCTGGCCACCTCGGCGTCGGCGAAGGGCGGCCCGCCGGCCGGCAAGGGTGGTCCGCCGCCGTGGGCCGGCGGCGGCAAGAGCGCGAAGGTGCACGGAGCGCAGGGCGCCGCGAAGAAGGCCGAGAAGGCGTCGCGGAAGGCGGAGAAGGCGGCGAAGAAGGCCGACAAGGCGCGCGAAGCGGCGGCGAGCTCAACCCGGCGATGACGTGCTTCGGGCTCCTCGCCGAGATGGGTGAGGAGTTCTACGCGCACTTCGGCACGAACCCGAACCAGGCCAACGCGTTCGGCAAATGCGTGTCGGAGCAGGCGCAGGCGAAGGGCGAGGGCGGCGAGGGCGACGCTGAGGAGCCCGCCGACTGCGAGGCGCCGGCGGAGGACGAGCCCGCCGCGACGCCGCTCGACGAGCTCCAGGAGCCGACCGAGGGCGAAGAGCCGATGGACGACTGCGCGCCCGCCGAGGATGAGCCCGGCGAGTGCGACGAGCAGGCGGACGATCCGCCTGCCGAGGACGGCTCGGCCGAGCTTGCCGCGAGCGAGGATCCCGAGTACCGACGGCGAGTGCTCTTCGGACGACGAGGAGTCCGGCGAGCCCGACGAGAGCGAGCCGGAGGACGCGGACGGGACCCCGTTCGCGCTGACCTGCTTCGTTCCGACGCGCGCACGCGAACCCGTTCGCGCTCTGCCTCTGACCCGCTGAGGGAGCGCGCCGCGCGGCGCGTCCCTCGTTCGAGCCACGCTTCGCGAGCAATTCGTAAGGAATGCGCGGGACGCTGTAAGGATCGACCCCATGCCTCGCGCCGGGTCTCACGATGTGCGCAGGTTCAGAGTCCGGTCAAGGCACGGCGCGCGCATCGAGAGGCGTCCCGGCGAGGACGCCTCTCGCGCGGTCCGGCGAAATTCCCGTCGAATCGCTATGCTTCCGCCCGACGGCGGCACCCCGCCGCGTCATCCTTGCGAGGGATCCGGTGGACCTGCTACCTTTGTGGGTCGCGCCGCTTTTCTGCTGCTCCCGTTCCGTACTTGAGTTTCCCGCCTGCCTAGAGGAGGTCAGCCCTACGTGGCCACCAAGGTCGCCCCGCGCCCCGCGCGGAAGAGTTTTTCCCGTCTGAAGCACGTCCTCGACCTTCCCAACCTCATCGACATCCAGCGAGCTTCCTTCGACTGGTTCATGGAGGAAGGGCTTCGCGAGACGATCAACGATATCTCGCCGATCGAGGACTACACCGGCACGCTCGCAGTCGAGTTTGCCGATTACGAGTTCGGCCCTGCCGCCGGTCTCGATCAAGGAGTGCCGTGAGAAGGACCTGACGTACCAGGTCCCGCTCTCGATGACCGTCCGCTTCGTGAACACGGAGACGGGCGAGATCCGCGAGCAGACCGTGTTCATGGGGGATTTCCCGATGATGACGGACGTCCGGCACGTTCATCATCAACGGCACCGAGCGCGTGATCGTCACGCAGCTCGTCCGCTCCCCCGGCGCCTACCTGATGGAGCCGAAGGATCCGGACAAGCAGGTCTTCATCGCGAACCTCATGCCCAGCCGCGGCTCGTGGCTCGAGGTCGAGATCGACAAGAAGGGCATCGTCTACGCGCGGATCGACCGGAAGCGGAAGCTCCCGATCACGACGCTCCTTCGTGCACTGCCCGCCGAGGACCCGAACACCGGGTTCCAGCTCGACACGTCCACGAACGAGAAGATCCTCGAGCTCTTCGACAACTCGCCCTTCATCCAGATGACGCTGGAGAAGGACACGACGACCCGCGAGGAGGAGGCAGTCGTCGAGGTCTTCAAGAAGCAGCGGCCGGGCGAGCCGCCGACGCTCGAGAACGCGCGCAACCTCCTGCGCGGTCTCTTCTTCGATCCGAAGCGCTACGACCTGACGAAGGTCGGCCGCTACAAGCTGAACCGGCGGCTCGAGGTCGACGTCGCGGACGACGTCCGCGTCCTCACGACCAAGGACATCGTCGCGCTCGTGAAGAAGCTCGTCGACCTTCCGAAGCGCCTCGGCGTCCCGGAGGACGCGAAGGACTTCGCGGCCGACGCCTACGCGCTCTCGCGCGAGCCGATCCGCGGCGAGCTCGACGAGTACGAGGACTTCGGCAACCGGCGCCTTCGCACCGTCGGGGAGCTGATCCAGGAGGCGTTCCGGGTCGGCCTCTACCGCATGGAGCGCGTCGTCCGCGAGCGGATGACGACGGAGGACGTCGACACGATCACGCCGCAGACGATCATCAACATCCGGCCCGTCGTGGCCGCGCTCAAGGAGTTCTTCGGCTCCTCGCAGCTCTCGCAGTTCATGGACCAGACGAACTCGCTCTCCGGGCTCACGCACCGGCGGCGGCTCTCGGCGCTCGGCGCCGGCGGCCTCACGCGCGAGCGCGCCCCGATCGAGGTGCGCGACGTCCATCCGACCCACTACGGCCGCATGTGTCCGATCGAGACCCCGGAGGGCCCGAACATCGGCCTGATGGGCTCGCTCGCGTCGATGGCGACCGTGTCGGAGTTCGGCTTCGTCCAGACGCCGTACCGCGTCGTCAAGGGCGGCAAGGTGACGGACGAGATCGTCTACCTCGACGCGAGCGAAGAGGAGAAGCTGACGATCGCGCAGGCGAACGAGCCGCTCGACGAGAAGACCGGCAAGTTCCAGCACGACGCGGTCCTCTGCCGGGGCCCGGGCGGCGAGCCCGTCACCGCGCACCCGAAGGACATCCAGTACATGGACGTCAACCCGGCACAGATCGTGTCGGTCGGGACGGCGCTGATCCCCTTCCTCGAGCACAACGACGCGAACCGCGCGCTCATGGGCGCGAACATGCAGCGGCAGGCGGTGCCGCTCCTCCTGACCGACCCGCCGCTCGTCGGCACCGGTCTCGAGTATCGCGCCGCCGTCGACACGGGCGACGTCGTGCTGGCCAAGCGGGCCGGCACCGTCACCGACGTGGACGCCGACCGGATCGTGGTCGAGGCGAAGGACGGGATCGACGAGTACGACCTCGTCAAGTTCATGCGCTCGAACCAGGGCACGATCATCCACCAGAAGCCGATCGTGTCCCTCGGCGCGAGGGTCAAGGAGGGCGAGGTTCTCGCCGACGGCAGCTCGACCTCCCAGGGCGAGCTCGCCCTGGGGCGGAACCTGCTCGTCGCCTTCATGCCGTTCGAGGGCTACAACTTCGAGGACGCGGTCGTCATCTCCGAACGCCTCGTGAAGGACGACCTCCTGTCGTCCGTGCACATCCACGAGTACGAGATCGACGCACGCGCGACGAAGCTCGGCGACGAGGAGATCACGCGCGACATCCCGAACCGCTCGGAGGAGTCGCTCCGCGACCTCGACGACCGCGGCGTCGTCCGCATCGGGGCCGAGGTCGGCTCCGGCGACCTGCTGGTCGGCAAGGTGACGCCGAAGGGCGAGACCGAGCTGACCGCCGAGGAGAAGCTGATCCGCGCGATCTTCAAGGAGAAGGCGCGCGAGGTCCGCGACACCTCCCTCAAGGTCCCGCACGGCGAGGGCGGCAAGGTCATCGACGTGAAGACCTTCTCGCGCGAGGCCGGCGACGACCTGCCGCCGGGCGTGAACGAGCTCGTGCGCGTCTACGTCGCGAAGAAGCGCAAGATCGCGGAGGGCGACAAGCTCGCCGGCCGCCACGGGAACAAGGGCGTGATCGCCCGGATCGTCCCCGAGGAGGACCTGCCGTTCCTCGAGGACGGGACTCCCGTCGAGGTGATCCTGAACCCGCTCGGCGTGCCGAGCCGGATGAACATCGGCCAGATCCTCGAGACCCACCTCGGCTGGGCCGCCTTCCACGGCGTGTTCGCCGAGGACGGGACGCCGAACGGCCCGACCCCGGTCGCCACGCCCGTCTTCGACGGCGCGACCGAGGCCGACGTCGACCAGGCGCTCGTCGACTGGACGAAGCAGAACTCCGAGAGCCCGATCGACTTCAAGGTCGACGAGAGCCGCCGGCCCGGCCGGCGGTGCTCGGGCAAGGCGCGGCTCTACAGCGGACGCACCGGCGAGCCCTTCGAGCAGAAGGTGACCGTCGGCTACATGTACATCCTGAAGCTCCTCCACCTCGTGGACGACAAGATCCATGCGCGGAGCACGGGCCCGTACTCGCTCGTCACCCAGCAGCCGCTGGGCGGCAAGGCGCAGTTCGGCGGCCAGCGCTTCGGTGAGATGGAGGTGTGGGCGCTCGAGGCCTACGGCGCCGCGTACACGCTCCAGGAGATGCTCACCATCAAGTCCGACGACACGGTCGGCCGCGTGAAGGCCTACGAGGCGATCGTGAAGGGCGAGAACATCGCCGAGCCGCAGGTGCCGGAGTCGTTCAAGGTGCTCCTGAAGGAGATGCAGTCGCTCGCGCTCGACGTGGGCGTCATCTCCGAGGAGGGCACCGAGGTCGAGGTCCGGGAGGAGGACGACGAGCTGCTCCGCGCCGCAGAGGAGCTTGGGATCGACCTCTCGCCCGGGTCCCTCAGGGCCGCCGCGCGCGAGCCGACGGCCGAGGAGGCCGAGGAGGGTCAGGAGCGCATGGACGAGTCCGGGGAGATCCAGATCCCGGCCGACGAGGCGCTCGTCGACGTCGACGAGGACAACCCGGATGTGGCGGGCGGCGAGAGCCCCGCGGAGGAGGCGGCCGACGAGGCCGGCCCCTTCGCCGAGGCTCCCAACCTGGCCGACCTTGAGATCGAGGAATAGAGAGAGAGGGCGCGCAGAACGTGATTGACATCAACAACTTCGACGCGATTCGGATCGGCCTCGCCTCGTCGAAGCAGATCCGCGACTGGTCCTCCGGCGAGGTGACGAAGCCGGAGACGATCAACTACCGGACGCTCAAGCCCGAGAAGGACGGGCTCTTCTGCGAGCGCATCTTCGGTCCGACGAAGGACTGGGAGTGCTACTGCGGCAAGTACAAGCGCGTCCGCTACAAGGGCATCATCTGCGAGCGCTGCGGCGTCGAGGTGACGCGGCAGAAGGTGCGCCGGGAGCGCATGGGCCACATCGACCTCGCCGCCCCGGTCTCGCACATCTGGTTCTTCAAGGGCGTCCCGAGCCGCATCGGCTACCTGCTCGACATCGCTCCGAAGGAGCTCGAGAAGGTCCTGTACTTCGCGGCGTCGATCGTGACCGCGGTCGACAACGAGGCGCGCGAGAAGGACCTCGCCGACCTCGAGGACAAGGTCCGCGCCGAGTCGGAGCGGATCTTCGTCGACCGTGACGAGCAGCTCGCGGCGCTCGAGGACCGGCTCTCCCGCCGGCGGGACTTCTTCACGAAGAGCAAGGAGCGCAACTTCGACGAGGACGACGAGTTCTGGGGCCGCGGCCTGCTCGCCTGGGCCGAGGAGCAGGGGCTCCCGCCGCTCGAGGAGGCGCGCGACCTCGTCGCCGGCCTCTTCAAGGACGTCGCCACGAAGATCACGACGGAGGACTCGAAGAAGATCCGCGAGCTCGTCCGCTCGTCCGCGATCCGCGACGACCGCCGCCTCGCCCCGCGCGAGCTGGAGCAGGTCGCCACGGCCGCCGTGCAGATCCGCGAGGCGCTCGCCGGGCTCCAGAAGGAGTACGACAAGGCCTCCGGCTCCAAGAAGGGCGCCGTCAAGAAGCACATCGGCAAGATCCTCGACGCGCTGCTGTCGGGGACCGAGCTCGAGGGCGACGACGCCGAGCTGGTCAAGGGCGTCGATCCGAAGAACCTCGAGAAGGCGCGCGAGCTCGGGAACGGGCTCCTGCGCGAGACGATCGAGACGGCCGAGACCGGGGCGAGCGCCGACGAGGTCCGCGATCTCACGAACGACCTCTGCCTGAAGACCGACGGTCGGATGCAGAAGGAGGACCTCGACGCGCTCGTCCAGTGGGCGCTCAAGGTCCGCGAGATGTACATGGACATCGAGTCGCGCCGCGCCGACGCGCGCGATGCGGCCGTCGACTCCGTGAACCGGCTCGAGCAGACGTGGCAGCTCTTCCGCGAGATGGAGCCGAAGCAGATCGTCCAGGACGAGATGCTCTTCCGCGAGCTGAAGGACCGCTTCGGCTCGGCCTACGGGTTCGGCGTCTACTTCCGCGGCGGGATGGGTGCGGAGGCGATCCGCGACCTCCTGAAGGACCTCGACCTCGATGCCGAGGCGAAGTCTCTCCGCGAGACGATCCGCACCTCGAAGGGCCAGAAGCAGAGCCGCGCGATCAAGCGGCTCAAGGTCGTGAGCGCGTTCATCACCTCCGAGAACCGGCCCGAGTGGATGATCCTCGAGGCCGTCCCGGTCATTCCGCCGGAGCTTCGCCCGATGGTCCAGCTCGACGGCGGCCGGTTCGCCACGAGCGACCTGAACGACCTCTACCGGCGCGTCATCAACCGGAACAACCGCCTCAAGCGGCTGCTCGACCTCGGCGCGCCCGAGATCATCGTCAACAACGAGAAGCGGATGCTCCAGGAGGCCGTCGACGCGCTGTTCGACAACGGCCGCCGCGGGCGCGCCGTGACGGGCCCGGGCAACCGCGCCCTCAAGTCGCTGTCCGACATGCTCAAGGGCAAGCAGGGCCGCTTCCGCCAGAACCTGCTCGGGAAGCGCGTCGACTACTCCGGCCGGTCGGTGATCGTCGCCGGGCCGACGCTCAAGCTGCACCAGTGCGGCCTCCCGAAGCTGATGGCGCTCGAGCTCTTCAAGCCGTTCATCATGAGCCGGCTCGTCGAGCGGAAGTCCGTCCAGAACATCAAGGCGGCGAAGAAGTACGTCGAGTCGATGGCGCCCGAGGTCTGGGACGTCCTCGAGGAGGTCATCGCGGAGCACCCGGTTCTCCTGAACCGCGCGCCGACGCTGCACCGCCTCGGGATCCAGGCGTTCGAGCCCGTGCTCGTCGAGGGGAAGGCGATCCAGGTTCACCCGCTCGTCTGCCACGCGTTCAACGCGGACTTCGACGGCGACCAGATGGCGGTGCACCTGCCGCTCTCGGCGGAGGCACAGGCCGAGGCCCGGGTGCTCATGCTCTCGTCGAACAACATCCTCTCGCCCGCCCACGGGAAGCCGCTCTCCACGCCGACGCAGGACATGATCCTCGGCGGCTACTACCTCACGTACTCCGTGGACGAGCTGAGCGGCAAGACCGCGGACGAGTTCGACCCGCATCCTCCGCGCCTCGGCTCGGAGGAAGAGGTCATCCTTGCCGTCGAGGCGAAGCAGATCGGTCTCCAGCAGCCGATCGAGTTCCGCCACGACGAGGAGCTGATCGTCACGACGCCCGGCCGCGTGATCTTCAACGCGGAGGTCGGTCGGGCCCTCGCGGAGGCGCTCGGCGACCGGCTTGATCCGAGCCGTCAGCCGTTCATCAACCGCTCGCTCGCGAAGCGCGAGACGAACGACTTCATCTCCGAGCTCGTCGACCGGTTCGGGGCGCTCCCGCTCGCGTCCGTGCTCGACGCGATCAAGGAGCTCGGGTTCCGCTACGCGACGCAGGGCGGGATCACGATCTCGAAGAACGACATCGTCATCCCGGAGAACAAGGAGGAGATCCTCTCCCTGTACGAGGGCCGGGTGCAGGCGATCGAGGGCGACTACGAGCGCGGCCTCATCACCGAGGACGAGCGCAAGGAGCGCATCGTGGAGGAGTGGACGGAGGCGACCGACGCGGTCGCCGACGCCATGCAGGACACGATGTTCGAGCTGAACCCGATCTACATGATGGCCAACTCGGGAGCGCGCGGATCGATCAAGCAGATCCGCCAGCTCGCCGGCATGCGCGGCCTGATGGCGAATCCGAAGGGCGAGATCATCGAGCGCCCGATCAAGGCCAACTTCATGGAGGGCCTGTCGGTGCTCGAGTACTTCATCTCGACCCACGGCGCCCGCAAGGGCCTCGCCGACACGGCGCTTCGCACGGCGGACTCGGGCTACCTGACCCGCCGCCTGGTCGACGTGTCGCAGGACGTCATCGTCCGCGAGGATGACTGCCGCACGGACGAGGCGATCGAGCTTCCGCTCCTCACCTCGGACGGTCTCAACCGCTCGCTCACCGGCCGGATCGCGGCCACTGACATCGCGAAGCCGCTCAAGGACGGCAAGCCCGGCAAGACCGTGCTCGTCCACAAGGGCGACCTGGTGACGAACCGCGAGCTCCAGCACATCGTCGACGGGATCGGCGACGAGACCGCGGAGACGTTCACCGTCCCGGTCCGCTCGGTGCTCAAGTGCAAGAGCGAGATCGGAGTGTGCCAGGCGTGCTACGGCATCTTCCTCGCCACCGGCGAGAACTCGCAGGTCGGCGACGCGGTCGGCATCATCGCCGCGCAGTCGATCGGCGAGCCGGGCACCCAGCTGACGATGCGGACGTTCCACACGGGCGGCGTGGCCGGCGCCGACATCACGCACGGCCTCCCGCGCGTCGTCGAGATCTTCGAGGCACGGAACCCGAAGGGCGCGGCGAAGCTCGCCGAGGTCGGCGGTGTCGTCGAGATCGAGGACACCGACCGCGGCCCGAAGGTTACGATCGACCCGAAGGCGCTCGACGAGGACGGCGAGCCGCTGCCGGTCAAGGAGTACCAGCTCCCGCGCCGGACCCGGCTGCTCGTGAAGGCGGGCGACACCGTCGATCTGGGCGATCCGCTGCACGAGGGCTCGCTCGCGCCGGCCGACCTGCTCGCCCTCCACGCGAAGGCGGGCAAGGGGTCGACGCCGACCGAGCTCTACCTCGTCGCCGAGGTGCAGAACGTGTACCGGTCGCAGGGCGTCGAGATCCACGACAAGCACATCGAGCTGATCGTCCGCCAGATGCTGAAGAAGGTCCGTATCGAGAACGCGGGCGACACCGACCTGCTCCCCGGCCAGCTGGTCGACAAGGTCGTGCTCGAGCGCGAGAACGCGCGGGTGAAGAAGGCCAAGGCCGAGCAAGCGACGTTCGAGCCGCTCATCCTCGGCATCACCAAGGCGTCGCTCGCCACCGAGTCGTTCCTCTCGGCGGCCTCCTTCCAGGAGACGACGAAGGTGCTCACGGACGCGTCGATCGAGGGCAAGATCGACCGCCTGATGGGTCTCAAGGAGAACGTGATCATCGGCAAGCTCATCCCGGCCGCGACCGGCCTCAAGCAATACCGGTCGGTCGGGATCAAGCCGACCGAGAAGATCCCCGCTGCCGCCTACACGCGGCCGGCGACCGAGGAGCAGCTGCTCGCGGCGCTCGAGGAGATCGGCTCCAACGGCGAGGGCCTGGACCTGGCCGGCCTCGACCTCGACTTCGGCGGCGCGCCGGAGACCGACGGCGGCGGCCCACGACGCCATGGAGGCGGAGGAGACCCCGGAGGTCGACTCCCCGCTCGACGAGGAGGGCTAGCGCCCGTTCTCCACAGGAACGCCTGATTCGAGGGGCGGCCGCCACGGCCGCCCCTCATCGTTTCCAGGCCGATTCCACCTCGACACGATCGCTCCCCAGCGCCCTGTGGAAGCTGGGGAAAGCCTGTGCAGAAACGCGGTGGGAGCTAGGCGCCCTCGGCCGCGACGGCCTGCCCCTTGCCGGTCTCCTTCGCGCGGAAGAGTGCCTCGTCGGCGCGCTCGAAGAACGACGTGGCGTCGTCCTCCGGCGTCAGCTCGGCGATCCCGGCCGAGAGGTAGAGCCGGTCGGCGGGCCCGGTGGGGCGCGTCGAGACGGAGAACTGCACGCGGCGGTAGAGCTGCTCGGCGTCCGCGAGCGCGGACTCGGGGAGGATGACCGCGAACTCGTCGCCGCCGACGCGGCAGGCGATGTCGGCGCTGCGGACGACCGATCGCACGCGCTCGGCGAGCTGCGACGAGCACCGCGTCGCCCGACAGGTGGCCGACCCGCTCGTTGATCGACTTGAAGTCGTCGATGTCGAAGACGACGAGCGCGAGCCGGCGGTCGTACCGGTGCGCGCGGGCGACCTCGCGGTTGAGCGTGTCGTGGAAGTAGCGCCGGTTGTGGAGGTTCGTGAGGGCGTCCAGGTCGGCCAGCTTGCGCGCCTCCCGGAAGCGGCGCGCGTTCTCGATCGCGGGCCCGGCGTTCGCGGCGAGATGGCGGAGCGCGGCCAGGTCCTGCTCGGTCGCCTCGCGGCCGTCCTCGCGCCAGAAGACGGTCAGGCTCCCGATCGGCTCCTCGCCGTCCTGCGGGAGCGGCACGACGAGCCCGCCGCGGATCAGCTCGGAGCCGTCCTCCGTGCGCCCGTTGCCGTAGCGGTACGCGATCTCGATCGCCGGCGCCCCGGGCCCCGCGGGCGCGCCCGCGACCGGGTGCTGGGCGGCCTCCTCGGCGCTCATCCCGAAGGTGGCGACGACCGGGCCGGCGTCTTCCTGCGGCACGACGATCATCGCCGCGTCGACGAGTTCGAGCTCCGCCGGCCGCCTCGAGGGCGCGGGAGAGCACGGTGTCGAGGTCGATCGTCGCCCCGATCGCCGCCAGTTGACGGGAGCGACGGGTCTCGTCGCGCGCACGCTCGAGATCGCGCGCGAGGTCGCCGAGCATCTCCTCGAAGCGGTCGTTCGACGCCTCGAGCAGCCGCTCGAGCTGACCCGTCTGGTTGCGCCGGCTGCGGGTCACGAGGTACCAGACCAAGCCTGCGAGCAGGAGCGCTCCGACGGCTGCGGCGAGCGCAGACACGGATGCGATCCAGACGGTGCTGTCAACAAGAAGCATCCCCGATCCTCCCGTCTCCCGGATAACGCAGAGCGGCGTTCCGCAGTCACCCTGGGCCTCCGGGAGCCCTGATCGGACAATAGACCGGTTTTTCCGATTCCACCATCCCGCGCAGGGCCAGGGTGAAAGGCCCGGATACGCCTTTGCGGGAGCGGGCTCGAAGCTGCTACCCTTCGCCGAGGTTCGGAGTGGGCTCCGCCCCCTCCGGCCTTTTCTTGCGTCTAGAGAGAGAAGCAAAGGACTCGTGCCGACCGTTAACCAGCTTGTTCGCAAGGGCCGCAAGACGCCCAAGGCGAAGACCAAGACTCCCGCGCTCCGCGGAGCTCCGCAGAAGCGCGGCGTCTGCACGCGCGTGTACACGGCCACCCCGAAGAAGCCGAACTCGGCCCTTCGGAAGGTCGCCCGCGTGCGGTTGGTGAACGGGATGGAGGTGACCTCCTACATCCCGGGCGAGGGGCACAACCTGCAGGAGCACTCGGTCGTCCTCATCCGGGGCGGCCGCGTCAAGGACATGCCGGGCGTCCGGTACAAGATCATCCGGGCGGCGCTCGACACCGCCGGCGTCTCCGAGCGCCGTCAGGGCCGCTCGAAGTACGGCGCCAAGCGAGGAAGCTGATGCCGCGCCGCGCCGAGATCCAGCCCCGCGTCCTCACCGCGGACCCGGTCTACAACTCCACGCTGGTGACCCAGGTCGTGAACCGGGTCATGACGCGGGGGAAGAAGTCCAACGCCGAGCAGATCGTCTACGGCGCCCTCGACGTGGTCGGGGAGCGGACGGGCAAGCCGCCGGTGGAGGTGCTCGAGCAGGCGGTGAAGACGGTCACGCCGGTCCTCGAGGTTCGCTCCCGCCGCGTCGGCGGCGCGAACTACCAGGTGCCGGTCGAGGTCCCGCAGCGGCGGGCCCGCACCCTCGCGGTGCGCTGGCTCGTGACCTTCGCGCGGGAGCGCCGCGAGAAGCAGATGTCCGACAAGCTCGCGAACGAGATCCTCGACGCGCTCAACCAGCAGGGCGGCGCGTTCAAGCGCAAGGACGATCTCTACAGGATGGCGCAGGCCAACAAGGCCTTCGCCCACTACAGGTGGTAACGGAGAACAGTGGCTGAGACACAGACGAAAGCGCCGGGCCAGGTCGCGCCTCGAGCGCGTCCGGAACATCGGGATCATGGCGCACATCGACGCCGGCAAGACGACGACGACGGAGCGGATCCTCTACTACACCGGGCGCACCCACAAGATGGGCGAGGTCCACGAGGGCGCCGCGACGATGGACTGGATGGCGCAGGAGCAGGAGCGCGGCATCACGATCACGTCGGCTGCGACGACGGCGTTCTGGCGCGATTTTCGCATCAACATTATCGATACGCCCGGGCACGTTGACTTCACCGTCGAGGTGGAGCGGAGCCTGCGCGTCCTCGACGGCGCGATCGCGGTGTTCGACTCGGTCGCCGGCGTGGAGCCCCAGTCCGAGACGGTCTGGCGCCAGGCCGACCGCTACGGCGTCCCGCGGATCGCGTTCATCAACAAGATGGACCGCGTCGGCGCGGACTTCTTCGGCTCGGTGCAGTCGATGGTCGACCGCCTCGGCGCACACCCGGTGCCGATCCAGCTGCCGATCGGGCAGGAGGAGCACTTCCGCGGCGTCGTCGACCTCGTCGAGATGCGCGCCGTCACGTGGGGCGACGACCTCGGCATGCAGATGGAGGTCGGCGAGATCCCCGAGGAGCTGCGCGAGCAGGCCGAGGAGTACCACCACCAGCTGATCGACGCGGTCGCCGAGCACGACGAGGAGCTGCTCGAGACGTACCTGACCGACGAGAGCGCAGTCACGCCCGAGATGGTGCGGCGCGCGCTCCGGACGGCGACGCTCGCGATCGCGATCACGCCGGTGCTGCTCGGCACGGCCTTCAAGAACAAGGGCATCCAGCCGCTCCTCGACGCGGTGATCGACTACCTGCCGAGCCCGCTCGACGTCCCGCCGATCCACGGCAAGGACCCGCGCACGGACAAGGAGCTCTCACGCCGCCCGGCGGAGGACGAGCCCTTCTCGGCGCTGGCCTTCAAGGTCATGTCCGATCCGTACGTCGGGAAGCTCACGTACTTCCGCGTCTACTCCGGGAAGGTCAAGGCCGGCGATCGCGTCCTGAACGCGACCACCGGCAAGACCGAGCGGATCGGCCGGCTGCTGCAGATGCACGCGAACCACCGCGAGGAGCGCGAGTCGATCGGCGCGGGCGAGATCGTCGCGGCCGTCGGCCTCAAGCAGACGACAACGGGCGACACGCTCGCCGTCGACTCGGCGCCGATCCTGCTCGAGTCGATGAACTTCCCGGATCCGGTCATCTCGGTCGCGATCGAGCCGAAGACGAAGGCCGACCAGGACAAGCTCGGCTCGGGGCTGCAGCGCCTGTCGGAGGAGGATCCGACCTTCCAGGTGCGCACGGACGAGGAGACGGGGCAGACGCTCATCTCCGGAATGGGCGAGCTGCACCTCGAGATCATCGTCGACCGCCTGATGCGCGAGTTCAACGTCGACGCGAACGTCGGGCGCCCGCAGGTCGCCTACCGCGAGACGATCGGCCGCGCCGGTCGAGAAGATCCAGGGCCGCTTCGTCCGCCAGACCGGCGGCAAGGGCCAGTACGGCCACGCGGTGATCAACATGGAGCCCGCGCAGCCCGGCGAGGGCTACGAGTTCATGGACAAGATCGTCGGCGGGAAGATCCCGCGCGAGTACATCCCGTCCGTCGACCTCGGGATCCAGGAGGCGATGGAGTCGGGCGTCCTGGCCGGGTTCCCGGTCGTCGACGTCCGCGTCGAGCTCGTCGACGGGTCGTACCACGACGTCGACTCGAGCGAGATCGCGTTCAAGGTGGCCGGCTCGATGGCCTTCAAGGCCGCGATGGAGCGGGCCAAGCCCAAGCTCCTCGAGCCGGTCATGGCCGTCGAGGTCGTCACGCCCGAGGAGTACCTCGGCGACGTGATGGGCGAGTTGAATTCCCGCCGCGGGCGGGTCGAGGGGCTCGAGCCCCGCGGCAATGCGCAAGCGATTCGCGCTCGGGTTCCGCTTGCGACGATGTTCGGTTATGCGACCGATCTGCGCTCGCAGTCGCAGGGTCGCGCCACGTTCACGATGCAGTTCGACCGCTACGAGGAAGTGCCCCAGTCGATCGCGAGCGAGATCGTGTCGGCGGCACAGGGCTCGTAGGCCGAAGGAGAGACGGAGGAAAGTATGAGCAAGCAGAAGTTCGAGCGGAACAAGCCGCATGTCAACGTGGGGACCATCGGTCACATCGACCATGGGAAGACGACGCTGACGGCGGCGATCACGAAGGTCCTCGCGGAGCAGGGCACGAACACGACTGCCACGAGCTTCGACGAGATCGACAAGGCGCCCGAGGAGCGGCAGCGCGGCATCACGATCAATACCGCGCACGTGGAGTACGAGACGGAGAACCGCCACTACGCCCACGTCGACTGCCCCGGCCACGCCGACTACATCAAGAACATGATCACGGGCGCCGCCCAGATGGACGGCGCGATCCTCGTCGTCTCCGCGGCCGACGGCCCGATGCCGCAGACGCGCGAGCACATCCTGCTCGCCCGCCAGGTCGAGGTGCCGGCGCTCGTCGTCGCGCTGAACAAGGTCGACATGGTCGACGACCCCGAGCTGCTCGAGCTCGTCGAGATGGAGGTCCGCGAGCTGCTCTCCCGCTACGAGTTCCCGGGCGACGACATCCCGATCGTCCAGGTCTCGGCGCTCAAGGCGCTCGAGGGCGACGGTGAGTGGGTTCCGAAGATCCTGGAGCTCATGGAGGCCGTTGACACGTTCATCCCCGAGCCCCAGCGCGACGTCGACAAGCCGTTCCTCATGCCGATCGAGGACGTCATGACGATCCCCGGCCGCGGCACCGTCGTGACCGGCCGGATCGAGCAGGGCAAGATCGAGACCGGCAACGAGATCGAGATCGTCGGCATCCACCCCGAGATCGAGAAGACGGTCGTCACGGGGCTCGAGATGTTCCACAAGACGCTCGACTACGCCCAGGCCGGCGACAACGCCGGGGCGCTCCTCCGCGGCATCAAGCGCGAGGAGGTCGAGCGCGGCCAGGTGCTCGCGAAGCCCGGCTCGATCACGCCGCACACGCACTTCAAGGCCGAGGTCTACGTCCTCTCGAAGGACGAGGGCGGGCGCCACACGCCGTTCTTCAACGGCTACCGGCCGCAGTTCTACTTCCGCACGACGGACGTGACCGGCTCGATCAAGCTCCCGGAGGGCCAGGAGATGGTCATGCCGGGCGACAACACGAACATGGAGATCGAGCTGATCCAGCCGATCGCCATGGACGAGGGCCTGCGCTTCGCGATCCGCGAGGGCGGCCGCACCGTCGGCGCCGGCGTCGTCACGGAGGTCATCAAGTAGGGGAGGGGCTTGCCCCTCCCTGAACGACCCGTCACCCCATGCCCCAGCAGAAGATCCGCATCCGTCTCAAGGCCTACGACCACCAGATGCTCGACAAGTCGGCGGTCCAGATCGTCGATACCGCGCAGCGGAGCGGCGCGACCGTCACCGGTCCCGTGCCGCTGCCGACCGAGAAGAACGTCTACACGGTGATCCGGGGCCCGTTCAAGGACAAGGACTCCCGTGAGCACTTCGAGATCCGCACCCACAAGCGTCTGATCGACATCCACCAGCCGACCCCGAAGACGGTCGACTCGCTCATGCGGCTCGACCTGCCTGCGGGCGTGGACATCGAGATCAAGCTCTGATGAAGGGCATCGTCGGCAGGAAGCTCGGCATGACCCAGGTCTTCGACCAGGAGACCGGGCGGCTCGAGCCCGTGACCGTCATCCAGGCGGGGCCCTGCCCCGTCGTCTCGGTGCGGACCGCCGACGTGGACGGCTACGACGCCGTCCAGCTGGCGTGGGACGAGGTGCCGGAGAAGAAGATCACGAAGCCGGAGCTCGGGCACCTGAAGAAGAACGGGGTCGGCCCGCACCGCAAGCTGGTCGAGATCCGGGGCCGCCATGAGCTGACGCCCGGCGAGACCGTGACGGTCGAGGCCTTCGAGCCCGGCGAGAAGGTCAAGGTGACCGGCGTCTCGATCGGGAAGGGCTTCCAGGGCACGATCAAGCGGCACAACTTCTCGCGCGGCCCCGTCACGCACGGCTCGCACAACGTCCGCGCGCCCGGCTCGATCGGCGCGTCGGCGACGCCGTCGCGCGTGTTCAAGGGCATGAAGATGGCCGGCCGGATGGGCGGCAAGCGCGCCACCCAGGTCGGGCTCACGGTCGTCGACCGGATCGCGGAGGACAACCTCCTCCTCGTCCGCGGCGCCGTGCCCGGGCACAAGAACGGCACCGTTGTCGTCCGGGAGGACGCCCGCTGATGGCCGCCCCCAAGGCACCGCTGCTCGACGGCTCGGGCAAGAAGACGAAGGACGTCACGCTCGAGGGCGCCGTGTTCGCCGCCGAGGTGAAGCCGCAGCTGATCCACGAGACGGTTCGCGCCGAGGCCGCGGCCGCGCGCGTCCGGCACCCAGGCGACGAAGAGCCGCGGGCTCGTGTCCGGTGGCCGCTCGAAGCCGTGGCGCCAGAAGGGCACGGGCCGCGCCCGCGCCGGGACCACGCGCGCAGCGCAGTGGGTCGGCGGCGGTCACGCGTTCGCGCTCGCGCCGCGCTCGCTACGACCTGAAGGTGAACCGGAAGGCGCGCAAGGCCGCGCTGCGCGGGGCGCTCGCCTCGCACGCGGGCAACGGCTCGCTCGCCGTCGTCGACGCGGGCGCGTTCGACGAGCCCTCGACGAAGGCGGCCGCCGCGCTGCTCGAGTCGTGGGGCAAGGACACGCCCGTGATCGTGGTCGTGCAGCCCGACGAGGAGGCCGTCGCCAAGTCGTTCCGGAATCTCGAGCGGCTGCTCGTCCTCACGCCGTCCGAGCTCGAGGTCGGCGCACTCGTCTGGGCCAAGTCGGTCGTGATGACCGAGTCTGCGCTCGCGCGGGTGCAGGAGGTGGCGCAGTGAACGCGCGCGAGGTTCTGATCGCCCCGGTCGTCTCCGAGAAGAGCTACAGCCTGATCGAGGACAACAAGTACTCGTTCCGCGTCCACGAGAAGGCGCACAAGACGCAGATCCGCCAGGCCGTCGAGGAGCTCTTCGACGTGAAGGTCGAGGCCGTGAACATCGTCAAGGTGCCGTCGAAGCCCAAGCGGCGCGGCTTCTCGCAGGGCAAGAAGCCCGGCTGGAAGAAGGCCGTCGTCCGCCTGCGCGCCGGCGACCGCATCGAGATCTTCGAAGGGGCCCAGGTCTAATGCCGCCCCGCAAGCTGAAGCCGACCAGCCCCGGCCGCCGCTTCCGCACGATCTCGGACTTCGCCGAGATCACGAAGACGGAGCCGGAGAAGAGCCTGCTCGAGCCGGTCAAGAAGAGGGGCGGTCGCAACAACAAGGGCCGCATCACGACCCGCCACCAGGGCGGCGGGCACAAGCGCCGCTACCGCAAGATCGACTTCAAGCGGACGAAGGACGGCGTGCCGGCCAAGGTCGCCTCGATCGAGTACGACCCCAACCGCTCGGCCAACATCGCGCTCCTCCACTACGCGGACGGGGCGAAGGCCTACATCCTCGCGCCCGCGCGGCTGCGGGTCGGCGCGACGGTCGAGTCCGGGCCCGAGGCCGACATCCGGCCGGGCAACGCGCTCCCGCTCGCGAACATCCCGACCGGCACGCTCGTGCACAACGTCGAGCTCAAGCCGGGCAGGGGCGGCCAGATGGCGCGGAGCGCCGGCGCAGGCATCCAGCTCGTGGCGAAGGATCACCCGTACGCCGTGCTGCGCCTCCCCTCGGGAGAGATGCGCCGCGTGCTGCTCACCTGCCGCGCGACGGTCGGCCAGGTGGGGAACACCGACCACGAGAACATCTCGAGCGGCAAGGCCGGCCGCAGCCGCTGGCTGGGCAAGCGCCCGACCGTGCGCGGCTCGGCCATGAACCCCGTCGACCACCCGCACGGCGGCGGCGAGGGCAAGTCGAAGGGCGGCCGTCATCCCGTCACGCCGTGGGGCGTCCCCACGCTCGGGAAGCGGACCCGCAGAAAGCACAAGGAATCCGACCGGCTGATCGTCCGCGGTCGCCGGCGCGGAAAGGAGCGTCGCTAGGTGAGTAGGTCTGCGAAGAAGGGACCGTTCGTGGACGAGCGGCTCATGTCGCGCATCACGGCCATGAACGAAACGGGCGACAAGCGTCCGCTGCGGACGTGGTCGCGCACGTCGACCGTCTTCCCGGAGATGGTCGGCCACACGATCGCCGTGCACGACGGGCGCAAGCACGTGCCCGTGTTCGTGACCGAGTCGATGGTCGGCCACAAGCTGGGCGAGTTCGCCCCGACCCGGACGTTCCGCGGCCACGCGGGCGACCGTCAGGTGAAGGCCCGGTAGCAGTGGCGACGGTCGAGACAGAGAGGGCCGAGGTGCGGGCCCAGGCGCGCTACGTGCGCGCGGCGCCGCGGAAGGCGCAGCTCGTCGCGGAGCAGATCCGCGGCCGGACCGTGCCCGAGGCGCGGACGATCCTCGCGTTCATGACCCGTGACGCCGCGAACGACGTCGAGAAGGTCCTGAACTCCGCCGTCGCGAACGCCGAGGCGAACCATGGCCTGATCGGCGACGAGCTCTACGTGTCCGCTGCGTACGTCGGTGCCGGGCCGACGCTCAAGCGCTGGCGCGCCCGCGCGCGCGGCCGCGTAAACCGGATCCGCAAGCGCACCTGCCACATCACGATCGAGCTGGCGCAGCCGGACGACGCCGAGGCTGAAGGCGGCTACGCCCGTCGCGCTCCCGCGCCGCCGCGGCCGCTCCCGCGCCCGAGGCGCCGGCGGAGGAGACGCCGAAGCCGCGCACGCGCAAGCCGAAGGAGGAGACAGAGACGGGCGCCGCCGAGACGGCCGAGGCGAAGCCGAAGCCGAAGCGCGCCGCGAAGCCGAAGGCCGAGACCGCCGAGGAGAAGCCGAAGCCCAAGCGGGCCGCGAAGCCGAAGGCCGACGCGACCGACGACAAGCCGAAGCGCACAACCACCCGCCGCAAGAAGACCGAGGAGGAGAAGTAGTTTGGGTCAGAAGATTCATCCGGGCGGCCTCCGCGTGGGCGTCATCCACGGCTGGAAGTCGAACTGGTACACGGGCGCCAAGGAGTTCCCGGCGTACCTGATCGAGGACGTCCGCATCCGCGACCACATCACCGGGAAGCTCGGCCACGCCGGCCTCTCGGACATCCTGATCCGCAAGGACAAGCAGCGGATCACGATCGACATCTACACGGCGCGCCCCGGCATCGTGATCGGCAAGTCGGGCGCCGAGGTGGACGCGCTGCGCCGCGAGATCCACGCGATGACGCAGAAGAACGTCCACATCAACATCAACGAGATCAAGCGCCCCGAGCTCGACGCGAAGCTCGTCGCGCAGTCGATCGGGGAGCAGCTCCAGAACCGCGTGTCGTTCCGGCGCGCGATGAAGCGCTCGCTCGCGTCGGCCATGCGCTCCGGCGCCCAGGGCGTGAAGATCACCTGCGGCGGCCGGCTCGGCGGCGGCGAGATGTCCCGCTCCGAGACCTACTCGGAAGGCCGTGTCCCGCTGCACACGCTGCGGGCCGACATCGACTACGGCTTCGCCGAGGCGAAGACGACCTTCGGCCGGATCGGCGTGAAGGTCTGGATCAACAAGGGCGAGATCATGCCGGAGGGCTTCGGCGACGGCGCGGACTGCCGACTCCGCCCGCCGGCGCGGCAACCTCGAGGGCCTGAGCGCCGGCCGCGAGGGCGGCCGCCGGGCACCGGACCGCGAGGGTCTCGGCCCGGTGCGCCGGCGTGGCGAGCGGGGCGGCCGCGGACGCGGTCCGCGCCGGGGCGGCGAGGGCCGTCCGCGCGGCGAGCGCGAGCAGCGCGCGCCCGAGGCCACCGAGCCGGAGGCGACCGCGACGACGCCCGAGGTGACCGAGGCCACGGCCGCGGCGCCCGAGACGACCGATACGCCCGTCGAGGCGACGCCCGAGGCTCCGGCCGAGACGACGCCCGAGCAGGCGGCGCCCGAGGCGCCCGCCGCCGAGGAGACGCCCGCCGAGGCTCCCGCGGAGGAGAAGCCCAAGCGGAAGCGCGCGCCCGCGAAGCCGAAGGCGGATGCGGAGGCGACCGAGGAGAAGCCGAAGCGCACACGCGCCGCGAAGCCGAAGGCCGAGGCGCGACGCCGATGAGAAGCCGAAGCCCAAGCGCACGACCACGCGCAAGAAGACGGACGGTGACAGCTGATGCTGATGCCGCGCAAGACGAAGTTCCGCAAGCAGCAGCGCGGACGGCGGCGCGGGGCGGCGAAGGGCCAGCAGCAGGTCAACTTCGGCGACTACGGGCTCAAGTCCCTCGATACCGGCTGGGTGACCAACCGCCAGATCGAGGCGGCTCGTATCGCCATGACCCGAAAGATCAAGCGCGGAGGGAAGGTCTGGATCAACGTCTTCCCCGACAAGCCCGTGACGCAGAAGCCGGCCGAGACCCGCATGGGCTCCGGCAAAGGCTCGCCCGAGCACTGGGTCGCCGTCGTGAAGCCGGGCCGCGTGATGTTCGAGCTGGCCGGAGTGCCGGAGGAGCTCGCGCGCGAGGCGATGCGCCTCGCCGGGATGAAGCTCCCGGTCAAGACGAAGTTCGTGAAGCGGGAGGCCGAGCTCTTTGAAGGCTAAGGAACTGAGAGAGCTGTCCGACGAGGAGCTCGCGAAGCGCCTCGCCGAGACGCGTGAGGAGTTGTTCAACCTGCGCTTCCAGGCCGCGACCGGCGCCCTCGAGAACACGGCGCGCCTCGGGCTGACGAAGCGCGACATCAGCCGCATCCTGGGTGTCCAGGTCGAGCGGGAGAACAGGCTGGAGAGAAGGTAGATGGCAGGTACGAGAAAGAACCCGGAAGAGAACGAGCAGCCGATCGAGGCCGAGGCGGAGACCCCGGCCGAGGACGAGCCGACCGCCGAGCAGAGCCCGAGGCGACCGCCGAGGAGACTCCGGCCGAGGAGGCCCCTGCCGAGGAGCCCGTGGCCGAGGAGGCGCCCGCCGGAGGAGCCGGTCGCCGAGGCCGAGGAGGCCCCGGCGGAGGACGCCCCTGCCGAGGCGCCGGCGGCTGAGGTCGCTGAGGTCGCCGACGAGCCTGCCGCCGAGGCGGGCGACGAGGAGCCTGCGCCCGAGGCCGAGGCAGGAGCCCGAGGCCCCGCCGGCCCCGCCCGCGCGCGAGAAGCGGCGCTCGACGAAGACGAAGATCGAGAAGCGCGCCCAGCGCGAGGCGGCGAAGACCCGCGCGCGCCAGCGCAAGGCCGGCGAGAAGCGCGAGCGCAAGCCGATCGCGCGCCTGCCGAAGCCCGAGCATCCGCGCGGGCCGCGCAAGGAGCGCCGCGGCGTCGTCGTCTCGGCCGCGATGGACAAGACGATCGTCGTCTCGGTCCAGTCCGCGCGTCCCGACCGGCGCTACAAGAAGGTCATCCGGCGCTCGAAGAAGTTCCACGCGCACGACGAGGGCAACGTCGCGAACGTGGGCGACCTCGTCCGCATCGTCGAGACGCGCCCGCTCTCGAAGACGAAGACCTGGCGGCTCGCCGAGGTCGTGGAGGCGGCGAAGTGATCCAGCAGGAGTCGAACCTGAGAGTCGCGGACAACACGGGCGCACGCTCGCTGCGCTGCATCCGCGTGCTCGGAGGCTCGAAGCGCCGCTACGCGGGCGTCGGTGACGTGATCGTCGGTACCGTGAAGGTCGCGACCCCGCAGGGCACGGTCAAGAAGGGCGAGGTCGTGAAGGCGGTCGTCGTGCGGACGAAGAAGCCGTTCGGCCGCAACGACGGGACCTCGATCGCGTTCGACGAGAACGCCGCCGTGATCATCGACGCACAGAACAACCCGCGCGGGACGCGCATCTTCGGACCCGTCGCGCGCGAGCTACGGGAGAAGAACTTCATGAAGATCGTCAGCCTCGCGCCGGAGGTCCTCTAGTGGCCACGGCGATGAAGATCCGCAAGGGCGACCTCGTCCAGGTCATCTCGGGCAAGGACCGCGGCAAGCAGGGCCGCGTCATCGAGTCGCACCCGAGCGAGCGCCGCGTGATCGTCGAGAACCTGAACATGGTCAAGAAGCACCGCCGGCCGCGGGCGCTGCGCGACTCGGGCCGCATGGGCCAGCCGCAGATCCAGCCGGGCGGCGTCTTCGACGTGGCCGCGCCGATCCCGGTCGGCAACGTGATGATCGTCTGCCCGACGTGCAACCGCGCCTCGCGGGTCGGCTACGACATCCGCGAGTCGAAGGACGGGCCGGTCAAGGTGCGCGTCTGCAAGCGCTCGGACTGCGGGGAGGTGCTCGACCGGTGAGCCCGACCGCGACGAAGTCCAAGGAGACGTACGTGCCCCGCCTCAAGCAGCGCTACGAGGAGGAGATCCGCGACGGGCTCAAGCAGGAGCTCGGCTACACGTCGATCATGCAGGTCCCGCGCGTCGAGAAGATCACGCTCAACATGGGCGTCGGCGAGGCGAAGACCAACGCCAAGGCGCTCGACAGCGCGATCGAGGAGCTGACGACGATCGCGGGCCAGCGCGCGCAGGTGCGCCGCGCGACCAAGTCGATCGCCGGCTTCAAGATCCGCGAGGGCATGCCGATCGGCGCCAAGGTGACGCTCCGCGGGGCGTACATGTACGAGTTCCTCGACCGGCTGATCTCGATCGCGCTGCCGCGGATCCGCGACTTCCGCGGCCTCTCGCTGCGCTCGTTCGACGGTCGGGGCAACTACTCGCTCGGGATCCGCGAGCAGATCATCTTCCCGGAGATCAACTACGACGACGTCGACTCCGTCCGGGGCCTCGACGTCGCGATCACGACGACGGCCAAGACCGACGACGAGGCGCTTGCGCTCCTGCGCGAGCTCGGCCTGCCGTTCCGGTCCGAGGCGTAAGGAGCAGGAGGAGTACGTGGCAAAGAAGAGTCTCATCGCGAAGGCAGCCAGGCCGCAGAAGTTCAAGACGCGCGCCTACAGCCGCTGCAACCGCTGCGGCCGGCCGCGCGCGGTCTACAAGAAGTTCGGCCTGTGCAGGATCTGCCTGCGCGAGCTGGCCCACGAGGGCGCGATCCCCGGCATGACGAAGTCGAGCTGGTAGGTGATGCGGCGATGATGACCGACCCCGTCGCAGACATGCTCACCCGGATCCGGAACGCCAACAAGGCGCTCCAGGAGACCGTCGCCATGCCGACCTCGCGCATGAAGTACGGAGATCGCCCGCCTCCTCAAGGAGGAGGGCTACATCCGCGACTTCCACGTCGAGAAGGGCGAGTCGTTCGATACCCTCGTCGTCGAGCTCAAGTTCGGGCGGAACCGCGAGCGGGTCATCACCGACCTGAAGCGCGTCTCCAAGCCCGGCCGCCGCGTCTACGCCCGCAAGGACCGCCTCCCGCGCGTCCTCGGCGGGATGGGCACGGCGATCCTCTCGACGTCGACCGGCCTCGTGACGAGCCGCAAGGCCCAGGAGCTCGGCATCGGCGGCGAGGTCGTCTGTTTCGTCTGGTGAACCATGAGTCGAATCGGTAAGCAGCCAATCGAAGTCCCGGCCACGGTGAGCGTGTCGCTCTCGCCCGGCCGCGTGATCGTGAACGGCCCGCTGGGCGAGCTTGCCCAGGACGTGCCGCAGCGCGTCACGATCGAGCAGGCCGACGGCGAGATCCGCGTCGCGCGGCCGACCGACCGCGGCCCCGACCGGGCGCTGCACGGGCTCACGCGCTCCCTCGTCGCGAACATGGTCGAGGGCGTCACGAAGGGCTTCGAGAAGCGGCTCGAGATCCAGGGCGTCGGCTACCGCGCCTCGCTGCGCGGCACGTCGCTCGAGCTGAACGTCGGCTACTCCCACCCGGTCGTCATGAACCCTCCGGACGGGATCGAGTTCGAGGTGCCGTCGAACACCGAGGTCGTCGTCAAGGGGATCGACAAGCAGAAGGTCGGCCAGACGGCGGCCGAGGTGCGCAAGGTGCGCCCGCCCGAGCCCTACAAGGGCAAGGGGATCCGCTACCAGGGCGAGTACGTCGCCCGCAAGGTCGGGAAGCGCGCGTAATGGGCACGCTGACCGTCCGCGAAGCGCGCCTGCGCCGCCACCGGCGGCTCCGGCGCCACATCACCGGCACGGCGGAGCGCCCGCGCCTCGTCGTGTTCCGGTCGAACCGGGGCATCGAGGCCCAGCTCGTCGACGACGTCGAGGGGAAGACCCTCGCGCGCGTCGAGTCACTCAGGGCCTGAAGAAGGGCTTCAAGGGAACCAAGACCGAGCAGGCGGCCGAGGTCGGCAAGGCCCTCGCCGAGGAGGCGAAGAAGGCGGGCGTCGAGTCCGTCGTCTTCGACCGCGGCGGCTTCCTCTACCACGGTCGCGTCAAGGCGCTCGCCGACGGCGCGCGCGAAGGAGGTCTCAAGTTTTGAGCAGCGTCGAACGTCAGGCTGAGCGCAACTTCGCCGCCGAGGCGCGCGAGCTCAAGGAGCGCGTGGTCGAGATCAACCGCGTCGCCAAGGTCGTCAAGGGCGGCCGGCGGTTCTCGTTCACGGCGCTCGTCGTGATCGGCGACGAGGTCGACCGCGTCGGCGTCGGCTACGGCAAGGCGCGCGAGGTCCCGCTCGCGATCTCGAAGGCGGTCGACGACGCGAAGAAGAACCTCTTCGAGGTGCCGCGCCACGGCACGACGATCACGCACGAGATCATCGGCGAGTCCGACGCGGCGCGGGTGCTCCTGCGCCCGGCGAGCGAGGGAACCGGCGTCATCGCCGGCGGCGGCGTCCGCGCCGTCCTCGAGCTGGCCGGCATCCGCGACATCCTCGCGAAGAGCCTCGGCACGCCGACGCCGATCAACATGCTGAAGGCGACCGTCAACGGGCTCCAGCGGCTGCGCCGGCCCGAGGACGTCGCGCGGATCCGCGGCAAGACGATCGCCGAGGTGCTCCCGTGGAAGCCGCCCGCCGAGAAGGCGGAGCAGGCGCCCGAGACCCCCGCCGAGCAGGCTCCGGCCGAGCCGGCGGCCGAGGACGATGGCCAAGCTTAGGATCACCCAGGTCCGCAGCCAGATCGGCCAGTCGCAGCGCCACCGGGGCACGCTCCGGGCGCTCGGACTGGGCCGGATCGGCCGCTCCGTGGAGCGCGAGGAGAGCCCGGAGACGGCCGGTATGCTCCGCAAGGTCCGCCACCTCGTGAAGGTCGAGGAGGCCTAACGCATGCCGCAGAACGACGAGCTCTCGCTGCACACCCTGAAGCCGGCGCAGCCGCGCAAGGCCCGCAAGCGGGTCGGCCGCGGCCTGGGCTCCGGCAAGGGCCGCTACTCCGGCCGCGGGATCAAGGGCCAGAAGGCCCGCTCCGGCTCGCACACGATGCGGCCCGGCTTCGAGGGCGGCCAGATGCCGATCTACATGCGGCTCGGCAAGCAGCGCGGCCCGTACTCGAAGGACGCGATGCCGATCGGCCCGCACCGCACGGAGACCGTGCCGGTCAACCTCCGCGACCTCGAGCGCGTCTTCGACGACGGCGCCGAGGTGACGCTCGAGGCCATGATCGACAAGGGCCTGATCAAGAACACGAAGATCGACGTGAAGATCCTCGGCCAGGGCGACCTGACGAAGAAGCTCACCGTCACCGCGCACGGGTTCTCCGCGACCGCGCGCGAGAAGATCGAGAAGGCCGGCGGCAGCGTCACCGCGCTCAAGGAGCCGGTCGAGAAGAAGAAGCGCCGCTCGAAGAAGGCCGCGCCCGCCGAGGCGCCCGAGGAGCCGGCGGCCGAGGCCGACACCGACGCTGAGGCCGAGGCGCAGAACGAGCCCGAGGCGGCCGAGTCCGCCGAGAGCGAGGAGTAGCCGGGCGTGTTCTCCTGGCTCGCCAACGCCTGGCGGGTGCCGGAGCTCCGGCACCGCGTCCTCTTCACCGCCTTCATCCTCGCCCTCTACCGGCTGGGGAGCTGGATCCCGACGCCCGGCGTCGACCCGGAGGCGATCGAGAACTACTTCTCGGGCCAGGGCGGCACGATCCTCAACCTGCTGAACATCTTCTCGGGCGGCGCGCTCTCGCAGCTCGCCCTGTTCGCGCTCGGGATCATGCCGTACATCACGGCCTCGATCATCTTGCAGCTCATGACCGTGGTGATCCCGAAGCTCGAGCAGCTGCAGAAGGAAGGCGAGGCCGGCTACGCCAAGATCAACCAGTACACGCGCTACCTGACCGTCGTGCTCGCGGCGTTCCAGGCCGCCGGGTACTCGTACCTCTTCGACCGCCAGGGCGCGCTCTCGCTGACGCCGTCGCGCTTCATCCTGATCGTCACGTCGCTGACCGCGGCCACGACGCTCCTCATGTGGATGGGCGAGCTGATCACGAAGCGCGGGATCGGCAACGGGATCTCGCTGCTCATCTTCGCGTCGATCCTCTCCGGGCTCCCGGGCGGCCTCCGGGCGTGGTACGAGGGCGACTCGTTCGAGCGGCTGATGTTCCCGCTGCTCGCGCTCGCGATCATCGTCGCCGTCGTCTTCGTCCAGGAGGGCCAGCGCCGGATCCCGATCCAGTACGCGAAGCGGATGGTGGGCCGGCGGATGACGACCGGCGGCTCGACCTACATGCCGCTGCGCGTGAACATGGCCGGCGTCATCCCGATCATCTTCGCCGCGGCGATCATGGCCTTCCCGCCGACGATCGCGCAGTTCTTCCCGCAGACGCAGTCGTTCATCAACGAGCACTTCCAGCCGAGCGCGCTGCCGTACGTGCTCCTGCAGGCGTTCCTGATCGTCGTCTTCACCTACTTCTACACCGCGGTCCAGTTCAACCCGATCGACCAGGCCGACAACCTGCGCAAGCACGGCGGCTACATCCCCGGCATCCGGCCCGGGCCGCCCACGGCGCAGTACCTCGACCGCGTCCTCACGCGGCTGACGCTGCCCGGCGCGCTCTACCTGGCCGCGGTCGCCTCGCTGCCGACGCTCTTCATCCGCTACGGCGGCTTCTCGCAGGCCACCTCGGCGGCCCTCGGCGGAACCTCGATCCTGATCGTGGTCGGCGTGGCGCTCGACACGATGCGACAGATGGAGTCGCAGATGATGATGCGCCACTACGAAGGCTTCCTCAAATAGAGGCCGCCATGCCGCTGGACATCGTCATCCTCGGCCCGCCCGGGGCCGGCAAGGGAACCCAGGCCGAGAAGATCGAGGCCGAGCTGGGGATCCCGCACATCGCGACGGGCGACATGTACCGCGCGGCGGTCGCGGAGGGCTCGGAGCTCGGCAACCTCGTCAAGACCTACATGGACGCGGGCGAGCTCGTGCCCGACGAGGTGACGATCGACGTCGTGCGCGACCGGCTCGCGAGCCCGGACACCCGCGACGGGTTCGTGCTCGACGGCTTCCCGCGCACGCTGCCGCAGGCCGAGGCGCTCGACGACATCCTCGCCGCCGACGACCGCAACGTCTCGCTCGTGCTCCACTTCCAGCTCCCGGAGGAGCTCGCGGAGCAGCGGCTGCTCGGCCGCGCGCTCGCGTCGGGCCGCGAGGACGACACGCCCGACGTGATCCACCACCGGATGGAGACGATGCGCGTCCCCGACGCGCTGCTCGCCTACTACCGCGCGATGGGGAACCTGGTCGGCATCCACGCCGACCGCTCGATCGACGAGGTGTTCGGCGAGGTGCAGGACGTCCTCGAGGCGGTCGCGGCCCGATGATCGTCCGCAAGACGCAGGACGAGATCGAGACGATGGCGCGCGCGGGCGCCGTCGTCGTCGAGGCGCTCGCCGCGATCGAGGAGGCGATCCGCCCCGGCGTGACGACCGCCGAGCTCGACGCGATCGCCGACAAGCTGATCCGCGGCCACGGCGGCGTCCCGAGCTTCAAGGGCTACCGCGGCTTCCCCGCCGCGATCTGCGCCTCGCCCGAACGACATGGTCGTCCACGGGATCCCGGGCTCGTACACGCTCGAGGACGGCGACGTGATCTCGATCGACGTCGGCGTCACGCTCGACGGCTTCGTGGCCGACTCCGCCCGCACGTACGCGGTGGGGGAGATCGATCCGGAGGCGCAGCGGCTGCTCGACGTCTGCCAGGCGGCGCTCGCCGCCGGGATCGCCGAGGCGCGGGCCGGCAACCACGTCGGCGACGTCTCGGCGGCCGTCCAGCGGACGACCGAGGCGGCCGGCTTCTCGGTCGTGAAGGAGCTCGTCGGCCACGGCGTCGGACGCTCGATGCACGAGGAGCCGCAGGTGCCGAACTACGGCGAGCCGGGCCGCGGCCCGAAGCTCTCGTCGGGTGTGACGATCGCGATCGAGCCGATGATCACCGCGGGCGCCGAGGACATCGTCCTCGCGGACGACCGCTGGTCGATCTCGACCGCCGACGGGTCGCTCGCGGCGCACTTCGAGCACACCGTCGCGGTGACCGAGAACGGGCCCCGGATCCTCACCGAGGTGCCCGAACCTGCTCTGCTACCATAGGCCCCGTCGCGGCTTCGCCGAGTCTCGGCGTGGCCGCTCGATTTCTGTCCATGAAGGTACGTCCATCCGTCAAGCCCATGTGCGACCGCTGCCGCGTGATCAAGCGGCACGGTCGAGTCCTGGTCATCTGCACGAACCCGCGGCACAAGCAAAGGCAGGGGTAAATGGCTCGAATTGCAGGGGTTAACCTCCCGCGCGAGAAGCGCCTCGAGGTCGCCCTCACGTACATCTACGGGATCGGCCCGTCGACCGCGCGCAAGGTCGCGTCCGACCTCGGGCTCTCGCCGGACGAGAAGGTCAGCGACCTGACCGACGGCGAGATCACGAAGCTCCGCCAGTACATCGACGGCGAGCTCCAGGTCGAGGGCGATCTTCGCCGCGAGCGCTCGCAGAACGTGAAGCGGCTCCAGGAGATCGGCGCCTACCGCGGCGTCCGCCACCGGCGCGGCCTGCCCGTGAACGGCCAGCGGACGAAGACCAACGCGCGCACGCGCAAGGGCCCGAAGAAGACGGTCGGCCGCGGCAAGAAGGCGAAGGCGTAGTGGCTCCTCCGAGGAAGGCCTCGAAGGGCCGCGCGCGCCGGCGCGTCAAGAAGAACATCGCGATCGGCCAGGCGCACATCAAGACGTCCTTCAACAACACGATCGTCACGCTGACCGACAAGGACGGCGCGGTGATCGCCTGGGAGAGCGCCGGCTCGGCGGGCTTCAAGGGCTCGCGCAAGTCGACGCCGTTCGCCGCGCAGGTCACGGCCGACGCGTGCGCGAAGAAGGGCATGGAGCACGGCCTCCAGAAGGTCGAGGTCTTCGTGAAGGGCCCCGGCTCGGGCCGCGAGACCGCGATCCGCTCCCTCCAGGCCGCCGGCCTCGAGGTGCTCGGCGTCCGCGACGTCTCGCCGCAGGCGCACAACGGCGTCCGCCCGAAGAAGCGGAGGCGCGTCTAGTGGCCCGCGAGAACCTCGGCAAGAAGTGCCGCGCCTGCCGGCGCGAAGGGATGAAGCTCTTCCTGAAGGGCGAGCGCTGCCTGACGGAGAAGTGCGCCGTCGAGCGCCGCAGCTACCCGCCGGGAGAGCACGGCCGCGGCCGCATCAAGCAGAGCGAGTACCTGCTCCAGCTGCGCGAGAAGCAGAAGGCGCGCCGCTACTACGGCATCCTCGAGAAGCAGTTCCGCGGCTACTACAACAAGGCCGCGAAGCGCTCCGGCATCACCGGCGAGGAGCTCCTGCGGATGCTCGAGCTGCGGCTGGACAACGTCGTCTACCGCCTCGGCTTCGCCGCGTCGCGCGCGCAGGCCCGGCAGCTCATCCGCCACGGCCACTTCCAGGTGAACGGCCGCCGCGTGAACATCCCGAGCTACCAGGTGCGCCCCGACGACATCGTCTCGATGAAGCCGGGCAGCGCCGCCGAGCAGGTCATCCGCGACGCGACCGACCTGACGGCCTCCGTGGCCGCCTGGCTCCAGGCCGACCACGACAACCTGACGGGCAAGGTGCTGAAGCTCCCGGAGCGCACCGAGATCGACACGCCCGTCCAAGAGCAGCTGATCGTCGAGCTCTATTCGAAGTAGTAGGCGGGGCACCCCTCGCCCGGTAGCGCCGCAAGGCAAGGAAAGGACTGCATGGCTACAAGACCGCTCGCAATGGATTTCCAGATCCCGAAGATCACCCATGAGGAGATCGACGCCGACCACGGCGTCTTCGTGATCGAGCCGCTCGACCGCGGCTTCGGCTACACGTTCGGGAACTCGCTCCGCCGCGTCCTCCTGTCGTCGCTCGAGGGCGCCGCGGTCACGTCGGTGAAGATCGAGGGCGTCGCCCACGAGTTCACGACGCTGCCGGGCGTCCGCGAGGACGTCATGGACATCATCCTCAACCTCAAGAACCTGATCTGCCGGCTGCACGGCGACTCGCCCGAGATCGAGGTGCGCCTCGACAAGAAGGGCCCCGGCGCCGTCAAGGCCTCCGACATCGAGGCGCCCGCCGACCTCGAGATCCTCAACCCGGACCTCGAGATCGCGAACCTCGCGGGCAAGGGCCGGCTCGAGATCACGCTGACGATCGGCCGCGGCCGCGGCTACGTCCCCGCGGAGCTGAACCGCGGGCCGGAGCACGCGATCGGGACGATCCCCGTCGACTCGATCTTCTCGCCCGTGCGGCGCGTGTCGTACGAGGTCGAGGCGGCCCGCGTCGGCCAGCGCACCGACTACGACAAGCTCACGCTCGACGTCACGACGGACGGCTCGCTCGATCCGCGCGACGCGATCGGCCACGCGGCCGAGATCCTCATCCGCCAGCTCGCCATCTTCACCGACCTCGACCGCATCGAGGGGCTCGGCGAGGCCGGCCCGGAGGACGAGGTCGAGGCGCCGCAGGCCCACGGGATGGAGAACTTCCCGATCGAGGAGCTCGAGCTCGGCGTCCGCTCGTACAACTGCCTCAAGCGGGTCGGCATCGAGACGATCGGCGACCTGGTCTCGAAGACCGAGGACGAGCTCGCCGCGATCCCGAACTTCGGCAAGAAGTCGATCGAGGAGGTGCGCGAGACGCTCGCCGCGCACGGCCTCAACCTGAGGGACGACTGACGCTCCGATGAGGCACCAGCGCAAGGGACGGAAGCTCGGCCGTGACTCGGCGCACCGCAAGGCGCTCTACGCGAACCTCGCGGGCGCGGTGATCGAGCACGGCCGGATCCGGACGACCGAGGCGAAGGCGAAGGAGGTGCGCCCGATCGTCGAGAAGATGATCTCGCTCGGCAAGCGGGGCGACCTCCACGCCCATCGCCAGGCGGTCGCGTTCCTGCGCTCGAAGTCGATCGCGCACACGCTCTTCGCCGACGTGGCGCCGCGCTTCGCCGACCGTCCGGGCGGCTACACGCGGGTCGTGAAGCTCGGGCCGCGGCAGGGCGACGCGGCGCCGATGGCCTACCTCGAGCTCGTGGACTTCGTGCCCGAGGCGAGGCCGGTCCGCGCCGCGGCGCCCGCCGCTGCCGGCCGCCGGCGAGAGCTAGCCGCCGAACGCGCCGGCGAACCGCTCGCCGAACACGACGTCCCAGCCGGCGTCGTAGTTCCGGAGCATCTCCTCGGCGTCCGCGCGCCGCTCCCAGCCCGTGTGGACGAGCTCGACGCGGGTGCCGTCGCCCTCGCGCGCGAAGCGCACCTCCAGATCCTGGCCTTCGGCCGCGTCGTAGCCGGGGTGCCACGTGCTCGCGAACCGCTCGGGCGGCTCCCAGGCGGTCACGATGCCCCAGTCCTGCTCGGTGCCGTCCTTCTGCCGCTCGTAGAAGCGGCCGCCCTCGCGCGGCTCGATCACGACCGTCTCGACGAGCTCCTTGCCGGTCGAGTGGGTCGCCATCGGCCACCAGCCGGCGATCCCGGCCGTGAAGACCTCGAACGCCCGCTCGGGCGACGCGGCCACCACCACGGTCTTGCGGAGCACGAGCTGCTCCGTCGCCTGCTCACTCATCGTCGTCTCCTTCCGTCGGTTCCTCCGCCGCCGTCTTGAAGGCGGCGAGGGCCTCGTCCCAGTAGCCGTCGAGGTAGTCGCGGAGCGCCGCGAGCCCGTCCCCGTTCGGGGCGTAGAGGCGTCGCGTGCCGTCGCGCTGCTCGCGGACGAGGCCGGCGTCCTTCAGCACCTTCAGATGCTGCGAGACGGCCGGGCGGCTGACCGGGAGCTCGCCGGCCAGCTCCCCGACGGGCCGGGGGCCGCGCCGGAGGAGCTCGAACACCTGCCGGCGGGTCGGATCCGCCAGGGCGCTCAACACATCACCGTAAGCCGTCACTTACGGTAAGGTATCGCTTACCGGACGTCGTGTCAACCCTGCGCGAGCGCCGCCGTGGCGAGCGCGACCGCGCGGGCGAGCTTCGGCCGCCAGCTCGAGGTCGACGTCGCCGACCCGGTCGCAGGCCTGGTGATAGCACGGGTCGTACGGCTCGCCGGCCTCGCCGCCGAACGCCTTCGCCTCGGACGCCGACTTCGCGCCGTCCGCGCCGCTGAAGACCCCGCCGACGGGGATTCCCGCCTCGGCGAACGGCGCCGAGTCGGTGCGACCGAGCTCGAGGTCGGCGGGCGCCTCCGGCAGGTGGAGGGCGTCGAAGGCTCGCTCGAACGCCGCCTCGATCTCCTCCGAGCCGTCGGGCCCCGGCAGGAACCCGCTCGAGCCGTCGCCGTCGAAGACGAAGCTGCCGCCGTTCGGCGAGCCGACCATGTCGACGTTCACGACCGCCTCGATGTCGTCCAGCTGATCCTTCGGCAGGCGCGAGACGTACGACGACGATCCGATCAGGCCGAGCTCCTCCGCATCCCAGAAGGCGAACCGGATCGTCCGCTCCGGGTGCGTGTCGGCGAGCGCCGCAGCGACCTCGAGCAGCGTGGACGGCTCCCGAGGCGTTGTCGTTCAGGCCGGGCCCGGCGGGCACCGAGTCGAGGTGGGCGCCGAGCAGGACGACCCCGTCGCCGCTCCCGGGGATCTCGGCGAGGACGTTCGTGCCGGTCACGCGCGGCGTCTCGGTCTCGACCCGCAGGGAGACCTCGAGCGGGCCGGCCGCGGCTGCGCGCGCGAGCGCAGCGCCGGTCTCGAAGCTGACCCCGACCACGGGAATCTTGGTGCCCGGCCGCGCGAGGGTTCCCTGGACGGCGTTCGTGTTGCCGGGCGTCCCGCCGTTCATGACCACGACGGCCGCGGCACCGGCGCGCTCGGCGTTGTGCGCCTTGTCGAAGAGGAAGCAGCCGCCGCGCTGGACGAGGGCGACGTCGCCCTCGCGGAGCGTCCCGAAGTCGCGGCCCTCGCAGCCGCTCGTCGAGGCCTCGGTCGGCTCGACCTGCTCGCCGAGGTCGACCGGCGCGAGCGGCGCCGTCACGGCTCCGCTCGGCGAGTACTGCATCGTCACGACCTCCGGCACGGGCACGGCCGTCCCGGACGTGACCTCGAGCTCGGCCGGGCGCACCTCGCGCCAGGCGTCGAGCGGGAAGCGGTCGAGTGTGCGTCTGGAGGCCGATTCCGCGTAGCGTCCGCTCGACGTACTCGACCGACGCCGCGTGGCCCGCCGTGTCGCTCGCGCGCGTCCCGCCGTGCTCGTCGGCGATCCGCTGGAACGCCTCCAGGTGCGTCGCGCATGGACGCGGGCGTGATCGACGCGGCGGTTTCGGGCGGCGGCGTCGCGGCCGGGCCGGTGTCCCCGCCCCCGCCGTCGTTGCAGCCCGCGAGGACGAGCACGAGGAGCAGGAGGGCCGAACGGCGCACGTCCCTTATGACGCCGGCCGGCGGCGCTGGTTTAGCCTCCGCGCGTGCCGACCGTCCGCCTCGACCTCGAGTACGACGGCACGGAGTTCTCCGGCTGGGCCGCGCAGCCCGGGCAACGCACGGTCGAGGGCGTCCTGCGCGAGGCGCTCGATGCCGTGTTCCCGGCCTGGGAGCGGCTCGCGGTCGCGGGGCGGACCGACGCGGGCGTGCACGCGCGCGGCCAGGTCGCGAGCTTCACCGCGACGGCGGGGCCGCCGTCCGACCGCGCGGCCGAGGCGCTGAACGCGCAGCTCCCGGACGACGTGGCCGTGACGGCCGCGGCGAGGCGCCAGACGACTTCCACGCGCGGTTCTCGGCCCGCTCGCGCACGTATCGCTACCGGCTCTGGACGCGGCGGTCGCCCTCGCCGCTCGAACGGCGACGCTCGCTCTGGTGGCCGCGGCCGCTGGACGAGGCGCGGCTCGCAGAGCTGGCGGCACTGCTCCCCGGCGAACACGACTTCCGGGCGTTCACGCCGCGTGAGACGAAGCACGACGTCTTCGTCCGCATCGTCAGCGAGGCCCGCTGGGAGCGGAACGGCGACGCGCTCGAGCTCTGGGTGACCGCCGACTCGTTCCTGCGCCGGATGGTGCGGACGCTCGTCGGCACGATGCTCGAGGCCGAGCCGGAGCACTTCGCCCGCCTCCTCGAGGGGCGCCCGCGCGAGGAAGCCGGTTCGACCGCCCCGCCCTGGGGGCTCTACCTCGAACATGTCTCGTACTGACATGTCCGAGCGCGCATTCCCCACCCAGGGTGGGGAGCCGGCCACCCGCCACCCGCGGTCCACGCTACCGCGCGATCGTGCGCGAATCGTGTGACCGTGTGGTGATGAAGTGTCACAGCGCGTGTGCCGATCCTCCGCGCGGCCGGGCGGCCCGTCCGGCGCGCGCGCGGGCGCCTGGATAGCATCAGCCGTGTGCGGTTCCCCGCGGTGCTCTTCGACTTCGACGGGACGATCGTCGACTCGGGCGCGATGATCCTCGCGTCGTTCCGCCATGCGACGCGCACGGTGCTCGAGCGCGAGATCCCGGACGCCGAGCTGGCGGCAGCGGTCGGCGGCTCGACCATCCACGAGCAGATGCGGGCCTTCGACCCGCAGCGCGTCGACGAGCTGGTCGCCGTCTACCGCGAGCACAACACGCCGCTCCACGACGAGCTCGAGCCGTTCGAGGGCGTCCAGGACCTCCTGGCCGAGCTCAAGGACGAGGGGCGCCGGCTGGGGATCGTGACCGCGAAGCGCCGCAAGACGATCGCGCTCGCGTTCGGCGTCCTCGACCTCGAGCGTCACTTCGACGTGGTCGTCACGGCCGACGACACGACGAAGCACAAGCCCGACCCGGAGCCTGTCCGCGAGGCCCTCCGGCGGCTCGACGCGCAGCCGGACGAGGCCGCCTTCGTCGGCGACTCGCCGTTCGACATGGGCGCCGGCAAGGCGGCCGGGGTCTTCACCGTCGGCGTCGGCTGGGGCGGCCTACACCAGGAGGACGCGCTGCGCGCGGCCGGCGCGGACGCGATCGTCCACTCGTTCGAGGAGCTCCGTGGCGTCCTCTAAGACCTCCGCGCCGGCCGAGCGGGCCGACGAGCTGCGCCGCCGGCTCGACGACGCGAGCTACAGCTACTACGTCCTCGACGACCCCGACCTGACCGACGCCGAGTTCGACCGCCTCTACGACGAGCTGGTCGAGCTCGAGCGGAAGCATCCCGAGCTCCAGACGGCGGACTCGCCGACGCAGCGTGTGGGCGCGCCGCTCTCCGACGCGTTTCCGAAGGTCGAGCACCGGACCCCGATGGGCTCGCTCGAGAAGGTCACGACCGAGGAGGGCCTGCGCAAGTGGGCCGACGACGTCCGCAAGCGCCTCGGCACGGACGAGCCCGTCGCCTACGTCACCGAGCCGAAGATCGACGGCTCGGCCGTCTCGCTCGTGTACGAGGCCGGCGCGTTCGCGCGCGGCGCGACGCGCGGCGACGGGATCCGCGGCGAGGACGTGACCCCCAATCTCCGAACGATCAAGTCGATCCCGCTCCGCGTGCGCGCCGACGGCGAGGCGCCGCCGCTGATCGACGTCCGCGGCGAGATCTACTTCCCGCTCTCGGCCTTCAACCGCCTGAACGAGCGGCTCGCGGAGGAGGGCAAGAAGACGGCGCCGAACCCGCGCAACGCCGCCGCCGGCTCGTTGCGCCAGAAGAATCCCGAGATCACGGCCTCACGGGCCCTGTCCATCTGGGTCTACGGGCTCGGCACGGCGGACGGAATCTCCTTCGAGCAGCATTCCGAGGTGCTCGACTGGCTCCGCGAGCACGGCTTCCGCACGAACCCGTTCGCGGAGCGGCACGAGACGATCGAGGACGTCGCGCGCGTCTGCGCCGAGTGGGAGACGAAGCGCGTCGAGCTCGACTACGAGATCGACGGGATCGTGATCAAGGTCGACTCGCTCGACCAGCAGCGGCGGCTCGGCGAGCTCCATGCGCGGCCGCGCTGGGCGCGCGCCTTCAAGTGGGCGCCGATGACCGCCCAGACGAAGCTCGAGAAGATCCACATCCGCGTCGGGCGGACCGGCAACCTCAACCCCTGGGCGCAGCTGGCACCGGTCGAGGTGGGCGGCGTGACCGTCTCGAACGCGACGCTCCACAACGAGGAGGACATCAACCGCAAGGACATCCGCGAGGGCGACACGGTGATCGTCCAGCGCGCCGGCGACGTGATCCCGCAGGTGGTCGGGCCGGTGCTGCCGCACGCGCGTGGGACGAAGCGCTTCCGCATGCCGGAGCGCTGCCCCCTCTGCGACGCGCCGATCGAGAAGCCCGAGGGCGAGGTCATGCACCGCTGTCCCAACCGGGCGTGTCCCTCGCGCGGGCTCGAGACGCTCATCCACTGGGTGATGGCCGCGATGGACATCGAGGGCGTCGGCGAGCAGTTCGTGCGCCGCTTCTGGGACGAGGGCCTGCTCCGCTCGATGCCCGACCTCTACCGGATCACCGCCGAGCAGCTGCAGGAGTTCGAGGGCTTCGGCGAGATCTCGGCGACGCAAGGCGGTCGAGGCGATCGAGCGCTCGAAGGAGCAACCGTTCTCGCGCGTCCTCTACGGGCTCAACATCCCGCACGTGGGCTGGGTGACGGCGCTGAACCTCGCGCGGCACTTCGGCTCGGTCGACAAGCTGATCGCGGCGGCCCAGGAGGAGATCCAGGAGGTCGAGGGCATCGGCCCCGACCGCGCCGAGGCGATCGCCGAATGGTTCGCCGACGAGGAGAACCTCGCGCTCGTGGAGGAGCTTCGCTCGCTCGGGCTCCAGTTCCGCGCGAGCGAGGCCGAGCAGCCGGTCGAGGGGCCGCTCACGGGCCACACGTACGTGATCACGGGCACGCTCGAGCGTCGCACGCGCGAGGAGGCGACCGAGGCGCTGGAGGCCAGGGGCGCGAAGGTCACCGGCTCGGTCTCGAAGAAGACGACCGGCGTGATCGCCGGCGAGTCGCCCGGCTCGAAGCTCGCGAAGGCGCAGCAGGCAGGCGTCCCCGTCCTGGACGAGGCCGCGCTGGACGAGCTGCTCGGCTAGCTGCCCGCGAGCACCTGGGCGAAGCGGTCCTGGCTCTTGCGCGCCGAGGTGTACGGCACGGGCCAGCCGTTCTGGAGGATCGAGAAGACCCACTTCGTGCCGCGCGTAGCCGGAGAGCGCCGAGGCGTTGTTCGTCGTCCCGGTCTTGGCCCGGACGCTCCGGTAGGCGGGCTCGCGGCGCATCCGGTCGGCGAGCGTTCCGGTCACGCCCGCGAGCGGAAGCGAGAGGAAGAGGTGGGAGGCGATGCTCGAGTCCCGCCAGGCCGAGACGAGCAGCCGACCGACCGCGCGGGCGGTCAGCCGGTCGATCTCCGAGAGGCCCGAGCCGTCCGCCAGCCGCAGCCCGGCCATCGGGATGCCGCGGTTCTTCAGCACCTGGCGGACGACCTGCATGCCCGCGGCCGTCGTCCCGGCGCCGCGCCGCACCTTGCCGAGCTGCTTCACGAGCATCTCGGCGTAGAAGTTGTCGCTCGGGCCGTTCATCTTGCGGATGATCCGGCTGACGGGCGGCGAGAGCGTCGTCACGAGGCGCGACGCGCCGCTCTTCAGTCGCGCGAGCCCGGCCCGGCCTCCGACGCGCACGCCGGCGCCGATCAGCGCCTGCCGGAAGGCGCGCGTGGCGGCGAGCGCGGGCCCGTCGACCGTCCGGCCGGCCACCTTCCCGCGGTCGGAGATGAGCGCCGTCAGCGGCGGGCACTCGAGCTTGTAGTACGACGGCTTCCAGCCCGGGGCGGTGCGGCGGGTGTCGAAGTACGACTCGTCGCCGCGGATCCCGCCCGTCACCGACCGGATCCCGCCCTCGCGGAGCGCCTTCGCCATCGCCACGAGGTCGAGGCGCTGAAGCGTCGGGTCACCGAAGCCCTTGAGCACGAGCCGCCCGCGCCAGACGCTCCCGTCCTGGTGCCCCTCGCCGTAGACGCGCGTGGGGATTGGCTCCGCCCACCACCGACCGGGACCCCGCTGCGTGGGGCGATGACGTGGAGGTCGTCTGGCTCGAGGAAGGCACGGGGTGGGGAGCCGCGCGCAACGCCGGTCTCAAGCGCACGCGGGGCCGCACCGTGCTGGTGCTGGACGGTTCGGTGGAACCCACCGGTGACGTTTTCGGGCCGCTGGAGTCGGCCCTCGCGGACCACTCGGTGGGCGTGTGCGGTCCGTACGGGATCGTCACCCACGATCTTCGTCAGTTCGACGAGGCGAGCGCGGGCGACGTCGACGCCATCGAGGGGTACCTGATGGCGATGCGGCGGGAGACGATGATCGCCGCGGGTCTCTTCGACGAGAAGTTCCGGTGGTACCGCACGGCCGACATCGAGTACTCGTTCCGGGTGAGGGACCTCGATCGGCGGGCCACGGTCGTCGACCTCCCGGTCACCAAGCACGAGCACCGCATGTGGTTCACCACCGAGCCCGAGGACCGAGCGAGATGGTCCAAGAAGAACTTCTATCGGTTCCTCGACAGGTTCCGCGACCGCTGGGACCTGTTGGTCGACCCCTTACCCGAAGACGAGCGCCCGCATCACCATCACGAGGAACACGACCACTCGGACGAGTAGGGGTCGCCGCTAGTCCGTGGCCGGCATCGGCGGCGCCGGCGGGATCGACACGGCGCGCGCAACGGCCGAGGGCTCTGCGGGCACCGTCTCTGATCGTCCGAAGGCTCGGGCTGCGGTATCGGCCGAACCGTTTCGGGGTCGGGGATCTGCTTCGTGCCGGCGGCGTAGGCCCCGAGATCCTCGCCGTCGATCGTCTCGACCACGAGCAGCAGTGCGGAGAGCTTGTCGAGCAGTTCGCGGTGGTCGTTCAGGATCCGTTCGGCCTGGTCGTGCGCTTCGTTCAGGAGCCGGGTGACCTCCTCGTCGATGAGCTGCTCCGTGGCTCCGGAGAACTTCGAGCCCCCGAAGAAGGGGTTGGGTTCCTCGTGCCCGAACGAGACCGGTCCGAGCTTCTCGCTCATGCCGTACTCGGCCACCATGGCCCGCGCGATCTGCGTGGCCTTCTCGAGGTCGTTCTGCGCCCCCGTGCGAGATCTCGCGGAACACGAGCTCCTCGGCGACCCGGCCACCCATCGCGAACGCCAGCATGTCCTGCAGCTCGGGCTCGGTGGAGAGGAAGCGGTCCTCCAGCGGCCGGGTCATGTGAGGCCGAGGGCACCGACCCGCGCGGGATGATCGTGACCCGGTGCACCGGGTCGACTCGACTCGCAAATGCGCGACGAGGGCGTGACCCATCTCGTGGAACGCCACGCGGGTCTTCTCCTTGTCGCTCATCACCCGGCTCTTCGCTCGAGCCGACGACGCCCGGTCGATGGCTTCCTCGAGCTCCGCCTCCGTCGACCGAGTTCTTCTCACGACGGGCCGCGAGCAGGGCGGCCTCGTTCACGACGTTCTCCAGGTCGGCACCGGTGAACCCGGGCGTCCGGGCGGCGATCGTCCGAAGGTCCACCGAGGGGTCGAGGGCCACGCCGCGGCGTGGACCTGCAGGATCTCCTCTCGGCCCTTCAGGTCCGGCCGGTCCACGACGACCTGCCGATCGAACCGCCCGGGCCGGACCAGCGCAGGGTCCAGCACGTCGGGGCGGTTCGTCGCCGCCATGATGATCACGCCCTTGGAGGCGTCGAAGCCGTCCATCTCCACCAGCAGCTGGTTGAGCGTCTGCTCGCGCTCGTCGTGCCCGCCGAAGCCCGCCGCTCATGGCGCCCGGCGCGCCCCTTCCCGATCGTGTCGAGCTCGTCGAGGAACACCAGGCCGGCGCCTTCTCCTTCGCCTGCTGGAACAGCTCCCGGACGCGCGCCGCCCCGAGGCCGACGAACATCTCGACGAACTCCGATCCCGACATGAAGAAGAACGGGACGTTCGCCTCGCCGGCCACCGCACGGGCCAGCAGCGTCTTGCCACACCCGGGCGGGCCGAGCAGCAGCACGCCCTTCGGGATCCGGCCGCCGAGGCGCTGGTACTTCTTCGGGTTCCTCAGGAAGTCGACGATCTCGCGGAGCTCCTCCTTGGCCTCGTCCACGCCCGCGACGTCGGCGAAGGTGTCTTCATCTCCTTGCGGTCGTAGATCTTCACCTTGTTGCGCCCAGGTTCAGCGCGGAGGTCGGCGCCGCCGCCGATCCGCCGGAACAGGAAGTAATAGAGACCCCCGAACAACGCGATGAACAGAACGGTCTGGACGATGAAGCCCGTGAGGGCGTTGGGCTGCTGCGCCTCGACGTCGTACCCGTCCTGACGGAGTTGGTCCACGAAGTCGGTGGGGTCGTACCCCGGTGGGATCGTGGCGACGAACAGTTGCTGACCTTCGTCGGTTCGCACCGTCCCGTTCACCGTGGTGGTCGTGATCGCGACCGGCTCGGACTTCACCACGTCGCCGTTGTCCACCGCCTCGCGGAACTTCGAGAAGGAGACCTCCTGGGTCGCCGCTCGGGTCAGGAACGAGTTGAACAGGAACAACGCTCCCGCCACCACGAGCACGACGAGCAATGCGGATCGTGGCCTCGGCTGTGGCGCCCCGGACGCGGGGCGGCGTCCGAAGGGATTCTTGTCCTGCTCGGGCATAGCCCAATCTTCCCACTGCCTTGTAGTTGTGACGACCGGCGAGGGCGCCCGGCGTGGCGACCAGGGATACTGGGGCTCGTATGGCGAACGCGAGCAGCGCGCCGGCGCCCGCCGAACAGGACCTCACCGAGCGGTTCGAGCGGGACGTCCTGCCCCTGCTCCCCGGTCTCTACGGAGCGGCCCTCCGGATGACCCGGAACCCGGCCGACGCGGAGGATCTGCTGCAGGAGGCCACCCTTCGTGCCTACCGCGGATTCGCGTCCTTCCAGGAGGGAACCAACCTGAAGGCGTGGCTCTACCGGATCCTCACGAACTCGTTCATCAACACGTACCGCAAGAAGCAGCGAGAGCCGAAGACCGTCGACGGCCCCGAGGACCTGGACGAGTGGTTCCTCTACGACCGGCTGGGGTCCCGAGCGTCGAGCGTTCGGCCGAGGAGGACGTGCTCGAGAACATCCCGGACGCCGACGTGAAGTCGGCGCTCGAGTCGATCCCTGAGAACTTCAGGATGGCGGTGCTGTTGGCCGATGTGGAAGGCTTCTCGTACAAGGAGATCGCGGAGATCACCGATGTGCCGATCGGGACCGTGATGTCGCGTCTGCACCGGGGAAGGAAAGCCCTGGAGAAGGCGTTGTACGCCGTGGCCAAGGAACGAGGACTCGTCGATGGGTGAGCTGGGCGATATGGGGTGTCGGGAGACGAAGCGCGAGCTCGAGCGCTACGTCGACGGCGAGTGCCTGCGAGAGCTCACCGTCCAGGTCGAGGCCCATCTCGCCGGATGCGCCGACTGCACGACCACGCCGAGTTCAAGCGGCACATGAAGCTGCTGATCGCGACGAAGTGTCGCGGCGAGGTGCTCCCGGAGGGGCTGGCGGAGCGGATCCGCGAGCAGATCCGCTCCGCGAGCCCCTAGCGGGGTTCCCGACGCCCGGCTAGCATCCCTCGGCATGCGTGACGCGGCGGAGCTGGGGACCGTCCTCGGCGTCTGGGCTGATCCGGACGATGACATCTACCTGAGCGCCGGTTTGATGGCTGCCGCGGTGGAGGCGGGGCAGCGCGTCGTGGACGTGACGGCGACCCGCGGAGAAGGTGGCTCCATGGACGAGGAGAAGTGGCCTCCCGCCACGATGGGGGACGTCCGGACCGTTGAGCTCCTTCGGAGCCTGGACGTGCTCGGTGTGAAAGAGCACCACTTCCTCGAAGGGCCGGTCGACACCGACATGGACACGGGGCTGGATCCGGCGGGCGAGGATCAGGTTCGTCAGGTCATGGAGGACGTCGATCCCGACACGGTCCTCACGTTCGGACCGGAGGGATGACGGGGCACGTGGCGCACCAGGACGTCTCCAGGTGGGCCGGCGAGGCGTTCGACCAGGTCGCGAAGCCCGGCGCGCGTCTGTACCACGCCGTCTTCCCGACGAGCCTGGCCGACGAATGGCTCGAGAAGCTCTCGCCGTTCGACATCTTCCGTCCGGGCACCCCCAACGTGGTCCCCGACGAGGAGATGGATCTGTACTTCGAGCTGCCCGCCCGAGCTCCTCGACCTGAAGATCGCCTCGATCAAGGAGCACGTCAGCCAGATCGAGGCGCTCTACGAGGTCTTCGGTGACGAGGGCTTCCGCCGTTTCATGGCGAAGGAGGGTTTCGTGCTGGCGGCGACGAAGGAGGCGTGATGGTCGAGCGACCGGCACCCGTCCGCGATCTCGACTGGGATCCGAAACGCGCCCGTGCGTTCACCGACGGCGTCGCGGACATCTACGAGGAGCTGCTGACCAAACTCAAGGACCTGCCGGTCTCGGGCACATGGGGAGTCCAGGAGGTCCGCGACGCCGTCGTGATCCCCGTGCCCGACGAGCCCATGCCCGAGGACGAGCTCCTCGAGTACCTCAGCCGCATCACGTTCGACTACTCCGGCTATCTCGGCCACCCGCGCTTCTACGCCTACATCTCCGGCGCGGGAACCGTGCCCGGCGCCGCCGCCGACCTGCTCGCATCGGGACTCAATGGGAACGCGGGAGGTTGGCGTCTGGCGCCGGCGGCTACCCCTTCCGCGGCAATGGCGCGCTCAGTTGGGGCGACCACCATCCGTGCTTGTTTTCCGGGACGGAGTCGTTCTTCCGAACTGGGTATCGAGCGTACCTGACGACCGCCTGGATCCCGGCTCTTGACGGTGTCGATGCGAAGCTCAAGGCGGGTGCCAGAGTCGCTGACGTCGGCTGTGGACACGGTGCCTCGGTCGTCGTGATGGCAGGCGCGTATCCCAACTCGACGTTCTTCGGGTTCGACTTTCACGTACCGTCCATCGAGACGTCACGTCGGCGGGCAAGCGAAGCCGGCGTCGCTGACCGGACTCACTTCGAAGTCGCCTCTGCGACCAGTTATGCCGGGCGATTCGATTTGATCTGTTTCTTCGATTGTCTCCACGACATGGGTGATCCCGTTGCCGCGGCGCGACATGCGCGTGAGCATCTGGCGCCGAACGGCACAGTGCTGCTCGTCGAACCGTTCGCGATCGACGCACGATCGACGAATATGACGGCCAATCCCATGGCTACGCTGTTCTATACGGCATCGTCTGCGATATGTACGCCCAACTCTTTGTCGCAAGATGTTGGCCTGGGGCTTGGTGCGCAGGCTGGTGAGACGAGGCTGCGCAGAGTGTTTGAGGAGGCCGGATTCACGCACTTCCGGCGGGCGACCGAGACACCAATGAACCTGATCCTCGAAGCGAGGGCCTGACCCTGATTAACCTGCAGTGTGCCCAACAAGCGCTGGAGCCAACGGCGCATAGGTCAAGCAGCACCGGCCCATCCACCGAACGCCCCTTGCCACCAGGCCGACGACCAGCGAGAGCGTATGGGCCATGAATGCGTTCTTCATCGCGAGCGTCATGATGGTCGGCGATGGGCGCCGTTCGTGACGAGCAACGCTGCGGACCCGCCAGTCTCTTTTTGTCGACTCTGTCTGCACCGCCTTCTGCCCGCTTGGCGTTACGACGCCTGGACTGCACGCGCGCGATCGCTCGATGCCGCGGCCGGCGCGCGTTCTCCGGCGCGCGCGACTTGAGGCGCGCTGACGTCGAACACGTGGTAGCCCCAGGCGGGCAGGTCGAGGGACAGACCGCGCGCTCGAGATCGCTCTTCTCACGATCGAAACGGCCGCCGCCCATCAAATCGTCAAATCGCACCGCGCTGGCGCCCAGATCCGAAGCGGCACCCGAACGTAGCACTGGCTCTGGTTCGCCGCGTAGTTGACAGAACCAGCCAGCGGTCGCCGGCGGCGCCCTTCCAGGACCCGCCACGAAACAGTCGGCGGTCCAGTTTCCATCCCACGCCGGCGCGCACTCGAGCAACCGCCATTCACCGTCGCGAAACGCCGGGGCTGCAACACCGCTCGCAGACGTTCGTAGAACTGGTGCAAGGCCGTGTCGGTCGGTTCGAGCGGCGCGCGGACGAGGTGCGGCGAGATGCGCTTCCTGCGGCCTTCGAACTGGCCCTGGTGGAAGAAGCGCAGACAGGGCGTCAGGTAGGTGATGATGGCGGCGGCTTCGTGCACGGGCTGTTCGAAGGTCGCGGAGGCCCGCGGCTCGTCATGGTTCTCCATGAAGCGCGCGAGCTTCGCCTGGTAGTCGAGCCCGGCGAGGAGATGCTCTCGCACCGGCCGGGCGTGACGGTCGCGAAGCCGATCGTAGAGCCGCTTGTCGTACGCGTAGTCGAAACCCTGGTCCTGCATGGTCCATTCAGGATCCCAATAGACCTCGGCCATGAAGCAGAAGCCCGGAACCTTCTCGCGCACGCGCCGTATCGCGTCCGGCCAGAAGAGCGGCGCGCGGCGTCCCCACGTGCGTTCGAACACTTCCGGCAGCACCAGCATGGCCATGTCGCATCGCACGCCGTACACTGTCCTGCGATCCTCAGGAGCTCTCCGGCCATGGCCTCCTGTGTGGCTGGATTGCTGTAGTCGAGCTGAAGTGTGTCCGGCCAGCCCGCGAAGTACGGATCGCGGCCGAGGGCCAGCACGCGGTCACCCCCTGTGTTGCTGACCTGCGTGTAGTTGTGCGGTTCGCGCGCCAGATCGGAGTCGGTCCCGGCCACGAAGTACTCAGGGTGACTGGCTGCCCAGGGATGATCGGGAGCAGTATGGTTCGGCACGAAGTCCAGCATCAGCCGCAACCCGCGGCGGCGAAGCCGATCGCGGATTCGTCCCAACGCTTCCTCCCCACCCAGTGCTTCATGCACCGTATACCCGGTGATTGCGAAGCCCGAGCCGGCGATGTCGTCGTTCTGCAGATCGCGCAGCGTCTCCTGGAATTCGTGGCGCCACTCGGGATTCGTGCGCGAGATCTGCTGGGCTACAGGCCCGTCTGCCAGACGCTCAGAAGCCAGACCCAGTCGAACCCCATCCGGGCGATGCCGTCGAGCTCTGCTTCGGGAATGTCATCCAGTGTGGCGTTCCGGCCCAGGCTGCGCGACAGGTCGGTCAGCCAGACGCGGGTGTTGATTTGGTACAGCAGAGGGTAGCGCGGTATCGCCATGTCAATGCTCCGCTCAGGCCCACTTTGGCTTCAGGCACTCATCGG
>CAVOKD010000012.1:0-251385 GCA_963696365.1 uncultured Actinomycetes bacterium | reverse complement strand
CTTGCGCGCGTAGTCGTCCGAGGCGTAGGCGAAGCCCTTGTCGCCCCAGGTCGTGCCCCAGCTGTTGCGTACGATCAGCCGGTCCGGCGTGTAGCCGACGATCGCGACGGCGTGGCCACCGCGCGCGGTGCTCGCCTTGTACGTGTCCAGGTTCCCCTTCGTCAGCGACGCGTCGTCCCACGTCTTGTCGACGTCGAGCCGGGTGACGATCGGGCCCTGCATGGCGAGCCAGTTGCGCAGCTCGTCGGCCGACTTCCCGGACAGGTTGAAGTACGAGCTGATCTTGAGCTGCGCGGCGGTCGCGTAGAACGTCTGGGTGTCGCCGACGTAGAGGCCGCCGGTCTTGAACGGCAGCACCGCGTCGCGCACGAGGCCGAACTTCCGGGCCACGTCGAGCGCCGTTTTGATGCTCGTCCCCGCGCTCTCGATGAAGGTCGTCGGCTGGGACGTGAAGGGGTCGGTCTCCTTCGACGCCATCCAGACGAAGCGCGGGGCGAGCAGCTCGTCCTTGCGGAGCCGCCCCGCCTTCACGAGGTACCAGCGGAGCACGGAGTCGGCGGTCGCCCAGCCGACGCACGAGCCGGTCGAGCCCTGGTCGGCGATCTTCCACCAGGTGCTGTCGCGGAGATCCTTGCGCGTCGGGATCCGGGCGGCGGCGTCGCCCGCCACGCCGGCCGCTCGCGCGTGCTCGACGCGCCAGTCGCGCTCCGTGTCCCGCGACGGGACGCAGTTGAGGATGCGCTTCTGGCGACGCGGCCTCGCCACGCGCCGATCCTTGCAGAGCCGACCCGCGACGGCAAGGCGCCCGAACGAGGGACACGCGAACGAGGCATGGCAGCGACCGGCTCCGAAGCCGATCTAGAGGGAGGAACCGGAACGGCGGCACCCGGATCGGAGACCGAGATGCGACTACGGGTATTGCTGTCAGGACTGAGCTTCTTCGCCGGGGCGCTCCTCCTCGGATGGGGCCCGCTCGCCGCGAACGCGCATTCGGTCGATCCGTGGAAGCCGTGCACGATCCGCGGCACGCAGGGCGACGATTTCATGCTCGGGACGGCCGGCCCGGACGTCATGTGCGGCCTGGGTGGGAACGACACGATGGCCGGCATCAACGGCAACGACATCCTCCGAGGCGGACTCGGCAACGACCGGCTCGAGGGCGGCGGCGGCAAGGACGTCATGCTCGGCGGGAACGGCAGCGACAGCTTCGCCGCCTACGACGGCACGCACGACCACCTGAACGGCGGTCCCGGCACCGACTCCGGCCGCGGCGACCGGCTGGTCGACCTCTTCAAGTCGGTCGAGAGCCACCCTTAGCCGGAAGGCTCGGGCGACGACGGAGCGGGGCTTGCCGTCTGCCCGCCACGCTCGCGCGCGTACGCCAGGAACTCCTTGATGATCGCCGAGAGCGACCCGGCCACCGGGATCGCCGCGAGCGCGCCGAGGACGCCGGCGAGCTCGGCGCCGATCAACACCGCGATCAGCACCGTGAGCGGCGACAGCTGCACGGTCCGCCCGTAGATCACCGGCTGTAGGACGTGGTTCTCGATCTGCTGGTAGACGATGAAGAACCCCGCCACGATCAGGGCCTGCACCCAGCCGAGCTCGACGAAGATCACGAGGCTGACGAGCACTGCGGCGAGCGTCGCGCCGGCGAGCGGGATCAGGTCGAGCAGGGCCGCGACGACGCCGAGCGCGACCGCGAAGTCGCTCCCGACGGCGAGGAGCGCGATCGTCGTCGCGACGCCTGCGATCAGGCTGATGACCAGGTTGCCGGTCACGTAGCCGCCGACCGTCTTGTAGATCTCCTCGCCGACCCGGCGCCAGCGCTTCGACGTCTCGGCCGGGAGGGCGCCCAGGAAGCGCTCGATGATCTTCGGCCCCTCGAGGAGCATGAAGAAGGTCAGGAAGGCGACGGTCACGATTCCGACGATCGCGGTGACGACGCTCCGCGCGACGGCGACGGCCGGCTCCGTGATTCCCGAGCACGCCGGCGGCGCCGCGGTCCTCGATCGCCTCCCGGACGCGCTCGACGAGCTGGTAGTCGCGCTCGAGGAACCCGAGCCGGCCGCGCCCCTCGGTGATGTCGGCGACGAGGTCGGGGACGGCGTCGACGAAGTCCGTGACCTGCCGGACGAGCGGCGGGATCAGCAGGAACCCAAGTGCGGTCAGGACGCGCGATCGCCGCGATCGCGACGATCGCCGAGGCCGTCCCCCGGGAGCGTCCACGCCGGACGATGAACTCGACCGCCGGGTTCAGCGCGGCCGCGAGAAACGCCGCGATCAGGATCCACGAGATGACGTGCCAGGCGAGGTAGAAGAGCAGCAGCCCCGCCGTGACGAGGAAGGTGACGCCGAGGACGAGGATGATCGTCCGCGGGCGGATGATGACCACGCGTTCGGGAGGCCCCGGCACGCACCCCAGTCTCCCAGGGGCACCTGACGCCAGCCGCTAGCCGAACGTGAAGGCGTACGCCTGCGTGCCGGGCGCGAAACGGAGCTCGAGCACGTGCGTCTCGGCCGGGCCGGGCAGCGTCGCGAGCGTGTAGATGTCGTCGCGCTCCACCTCGACACGGCCCTGGCGCTTGCCGTCGACGAACACCTCCACCGCGCCGGGCCGGTCGTCGATCCCGAGCACGAGGTTGACGCTCCGCGCGTGAAACCCGAGCCGCAGGCGGGCGTCGCGCCCGGCGACGATCCGCTCCTTCTCGACCCGCCAGCGGCCCGAGTAGGCCAGCCCGTTGTCCGGCAGGGCGGCCGGGAACCGGTACTCGGCTTCCTCGTCCGGCTTCACCGGACTGCCGCTGAAGCGCTCGAGCCGCGCGTAGCCGAGGTACGTCTCGGGCGTGCCGAGGTCCATCGCGGCCGTCGGCGCCCGCACCTCGTCCGAGACCGGCTTCGGAAGGCCGGGCTCGGCGAGGAGCTCGCGGATCACGCGCTCGCTCTTCTCGTAGTCGCCCTCGCCGAAGTGCGCGTAGCGGACGTGTCCCTCGCGGTCGACGAAGTACTTGGCCGGCCAGTATCGGTTGCCCCACGCCTCCCAGGTGCCGTAGTCGGAGTCGAGCGCGACCGGGTACTCGAGCCCGAGCCGGTCGACGGCGTCCTCGACGTTCGACCGCTCGCGCTCGAACGCGAACTCCGGCGTGTGGACGCCGACGAGCACGAGGCCCTTGTCCCGGTAGGCCTCGTCCCAGCGCTTGAGGTAGGGCAGCGTCCGCAGGCAGTTGATGCACGAGTACGTCCAGAAGTCGAGGACGACGACCTTCCCGCGGAGCTGCCTCCATCGAGAGCGGCGCGCTGTTCAGCCACCCGTCGATGCCGGCGAAGTCCGGCGCGGGGCCGAAGTCCTCGAGCTGCTCCTCGCTGCCGCCCTCGGTCGCAGCGGCCGCGACGCCCGTGCGCGGGCCGAGCAGCCCGTCGATCCGGTCGGCGGCCGAGCCGGAGGTCTCGAGCTTCTGGAGCGCCTGGGTGTACTCGGGCACGCGCGTGCGGAGCTCCGTGTCGACGCCGAGCGCCATCAGGACGGCGACGGCCAGCACGGCGCCGCCGAGGACGCGGCGGATCGTCGGCGCCGCGCGGCGGAAGCGCGGCAGCTCCAGGCCGCGGCGCCCCGCCAGCGCGAGGCCGAGCAGCACGAGGCCGGACCCGAGCGCGTACGCGAGGGTGACGAGCACGGCGTCGAACGAGACGCTCTGCGTCGCGGCCACGGTCGCGACCGCGCCGATCACCGGGCCGGCGCACGGCGTGTAGACGAGCCCGAGCGAGAGCCCGAGCAGGAAGCCGCCGCCGACATCCCCCGGCGCACGGCGGCCGAGGCGCGCGAACGGCCGCTCGAGCAGCTCCCCGAGCCGCGGCCAGAGGAGCGAGAGCCCGACGAGCGCCACGACGACGATCGCGATGTTCCGCAGCAGGTCGTCCGGCAGGCCGAGCGCCGAGAGGAGCGCCGTCGCCGCGAGCGTGAACGCGGTGAACGAGACGACGAGGCCCGCGATCACCGCGTACGGCCGCCGGCTTCCCCCGCCGCTCCCGCCCGCGAGCACGACCGGCAGCACCGGGAGCACGCACGGCGAGAGCGCCGTCACGATCCCGGCGACGAACGCGACGGCGATCAGGAGCAGCACGGCGGCGACCTAGTACTTCAAGAGGGCCTTGGCCCCGATCTGGCCGAGGCAGGGCGTGCAGTCGGCGAACTCGTCCTGGTAGAGCCCGCCGATCGCGCCGAGGTTCGACTCCGGCTCGTCGCCGTCGAGCACCTGGAACCAGCCGGACATGCCGTTGTCGGTCAGCCGGGACTGGTGCGCATGGAACATGTAGAGGCCCTTGTGGTGGAAGTCGATCTCGAGGACGCACCGCTCCCCCTGGGAGAGCGTGACGGCATCAGTGAGTTCGTACGCGTCCCCCGTCCCGGTTCGGTAGAGACGGAAGAACTCGCCGTGCAGGTGGAAGGTGACGACCGGGTCGAACTCGGTCACGTTCGCGAGGTAGACGCGCACCGTCTGCGAGCGCGGCGCACCTGGATCGGCGCGAGCTCGTACTGGAACGGCCGCCCGTTGAAGCCGAAGAGGTCGTTGCGGCCGTCGCCGTCCGTGTCGAACCCGCTCATCATCAGCACGAGCTCCTGCGCGCGGGGCCGCGGCCTGGGCGGGTCGATGATGAACGCGCCGTAGAGCCCGCGCGCGAGATGCTGCGCGAGCGGCTTGGTGTGGCAGTGGTAGAGGTGCATCCCCCAGGGCTTCACGGTCATCTCGTAGATGTACGACGACCCGGTCTTGACCGGCTCGCGCGAGCCGTCCATGTCGGCCGGATGGGTCCCGTGGAAGTGGATCGTGTGCGCGTGCGAGGAGCGGTTCGTGAAGAACACGCGCAGGTCGTCGCCCTGCGTCGCCCGGAGGATCGGCCCGGGAATGGAGTCGTTGTAGGCGTACCCGGTGAAGCTGATGCCGCGCATCAGCTCGAGCTCCTTGTCAACCGCCGTGAGCTCGTACCGGCGCACGCGGCCCCGCTTCGCCGGCTGCGGGCGCGGAGGGATCAGAAGGCGCAGGTCGTCCTGGGTCGCAGAGAGGATCGACTCGGCGGCGTGGTCGCCGGTGTGGCCCTCCATCATCCCGGCGTGCTCGCCGCGGTCCTGCTCGGCCGCACGGGCGAGCGGCGCCCCGGCCAACGCCGCAGCCGCACTCGCGACGAAGCCCTTCCGGCTGAGTCGTCTCGCTCCCATCTCCTGGCCCCTAGGGTAAAGACGACGCGCGGCGGCGCGGGTTTGCGCTCGCGTACGCGGCGGTCTCGGCCGGAACTGGCCGCTCGGCCGGAGCGTGGGGCTCGCCGGGGACGGCCTGCACTGCGGGAGCGTCCTCGTCCGGTGCGCTCTCGAAGAGCGGAAGGCCCTCGCGGCGATGCGCGCGCACGACCCACGCGATCGCGAAGGCCCAGACGGCGACGATCGCCGCGTAGACCGGCCAGCGCACGCTCGCGGCGACGTCGCCGTAGTCGAAGAACGTCCGTACGTTCGTGAGGACGATCAGGCCGCCGACCGACACGCCGAGGAGCCGGGCGGTCACCTTGCGGACGAGCCAGGCCGCGATCGGCGCCGCGACGACGCCGCCCGCGAGCAGCGCGGCCACGACGCCCCAGTCCATGCCCTGGCTTCCGAGCGACACGAGGAAGCCGAGGCTCGCCGCGAGCGCGACGAGGAACTCGCTCGTGTCCACGGACCCGACGACCTTGCGGGGCTCCATGCGGCCGGTGGCGATGAGCGTCGGCGTCGACACGGGGCCCCAGCCGCCGCCGCCCGTCGCGTCGATGAACCCGGCGCCGAGCCCGAGCGGGGCGAGGTAGCGCCCGCGCACGTAGCGCCGGCCGGGCTTGCGGTCGGCCCGCCCGAGCGTGAAGCGCAGGAGGATGTAGACGCCGAGCCCGAGCAGGATCCCGGCCATCCACGGCTTCGCGACCTCGGCCGAGACCGAGCTCAAGACGACCGCGCCGACAAACGCGCCGATCGCGCCCGGGATGCCGATCCGCCGCACCGTCCGCCAGTCGACGTTGCCGAACCGCCAGTGCGACGCGCCCGAGACGGCGGTCGTCCCGAGCTCCGCCATGTGGACGGACGCCGAGGCGACGGCGGGGCTGAGGCCGGTCGCAAGCACGAGCGTCGTCGACGTGGCCCCGTAGGCCATGCCGAGGGCGCCGTCGACGAGCTGTGCGGCGAAGCCGACGAGGGCGAGAAGGATCAGTGCGGGCACGGTTGCATCATAATCTCGACAAACACTGTCGGGATTACCCGAACAGTTGACCGAGCAACCTAGCTACCCCCGACGACAGACGTCAACCTGGGAGCACCGATGTGGGTCTCGAAACGGGCCGACTACGCGACGAGAGCTGTCGTGGCGCTCGCGGCTGCCGACGGCGGCCCGTTGAAGCTGGACGAGATCGCCGTTCAGACGGACGCCCCCCGGTCGGTTCTCGAGCAGGTGATGCCGGCGCTCCGCTCCGCGGGCATCGTTCGGTCGGCGCGCGGGCCCGGCGGCGGCTACAGCCTGAACCGTCCCGCCGAGGAGATCACACTCGAGCGGGTGATCCGCCTCTTCCACGGCCAGCTCGCCCCGATCGGCTACGCCACGCGGCGGAACCCGGACCCGGCGCCCGAGCTCGTCGCGAGCTCGCTGCGCCCCGTGTGGGAGGAGGTTCGTGACGCGACGATCGAGATACTCGAGCGCACGACCTTCGCGGACCTGGCCCGCGCAGCGCGTGCGAAGCCGCCGCGCTAGTCGCCTACGCCGGCGATCGCGGGCTCCGGCTCTCGACGGTCTTGGTCATCTCCGCAAGCCAGGTGTCGAGCGAGCGCTCGAGCGTCCGTCTCATCCAGCCGCTGAAGAGTCGCGGCACGAGACCGGACATCGACTCCTCGGTCAGCACGCGGGTTCCCGTACTCGTCGGTTCCAGACGCCACACGTGCGTCGCCCGGGCACCGAACGTCGTCCCGCTCCACCCCACGCCTCGCGGCCGCTCGACGACCTCGATCGTGGAGTGGATGGTCGAAGCACCCGACTTCCAGCGGAACTCGGATCCCGCAGCGAAACTTCCTTCCAGCTGCGCGGACTTGACGTCCGGGTTCCAGTCGGGCCAGCCCTCGACGTCGACCAGCACGTCCCAGACCGCATCCGGCGTCGCCTCGATCTCTGCGACCCGCTCGATCGTCACAGGCGCGTTCCGGTCGACGTCCACCGCCCGACCCTACTCCTCGCGCACCGTTCCTGAGAGCGGGCGACGGGACTCGAACCCGCGACTCTCGGCTTGGAAGGGTGCGCCGTCTAGGCGACAGCAACCGCCCGAGGCCGACACTCCGCATGGATGCGACAGGTCCTCGTCGGCTTACGCGACTCAAACCGCCAGCAGCCGACCGCGGAACTTGACTCGGAACCTGACTACACGGAATTCAACGGCGGGTTGGTGCCCGCTCGCCGCGGCGGAACAGCGGCCCGCTTCGGCCGGAGGAGGCCCGCCTAGCCGACCTCCTGCCATGTGGATTCGAGGATCGCCTTGCGATCCGGACACGCGTCGTTGGTCGCTTCGAGCGTCAGCTGCTTGTCGTCGCGTTCCCAGCGATATGTCGATGGCTGGTCGTCCTCGCAGAAGATGCCGTCGCCGCCGAGGTAGCGGCCGATCTCAAACTCTTCCCCGCTCATCGCGAGCTCCTGTGAGAACCGGAAGCCACCGGCGTCGACCACCTGCATGACCGAGGGGCCGAGCGTCAGATGCCAAGTACCCGGCGGCGGCGCCTCCTGGCCCTCGGTCGTCTGGATCTCATCGGCGCTGACCTCGCGCTCGTACTCGCCGAACGGATCTGAGGCAGGCGCGGTCGATGTCGGCGTTGTCAACGACCCGGTTGCTTGCCCTTCCTCGTCCGACCCGCCGCAGCCGCCCAGCACGACCACCGCTGCCACTGCGATTAGAAGCCGAACCGACATCCCGTCGGATAGTCGCACACCTTCCCCGGGCCGATTCCCTAAAGCGTTGCGCCCGAGTACAAGCGTGGCTGCACATCCACGGGCGAGATTTCCGCGAGCCTTAGGCCGCTAGCGCCGAACCCCCTCCCGCGGCTCGGTCGAGCACGTCGGCAGCTGCTTCCCGCGACTCGGGGCTGGTTCTGAATCTTCCAGACGCAGTGGCGAAACTCCGTCGCTCCTTTCTAACCCGCCGCCGCGGCGGGCTCGGCCGTCGGAGCGAGTTCGCTCGCCGCGCCTCGCTCGATGTCGAAACGGAGGTCGCCGTCCGCGTCGATTCGCACGCGGTCGCCCGGCTCGACGCTGCCGCCGAGCAGCATCCGGGAGAGCTCGTTCTCGACCAGACGCTGGATCGTCCGCCGGAGCGGTCGCGCGCCGTACTCGGGATCGAAGCCTTCTCGAGCAAGGAGGGCGACGGCCTCCTCGGTGAATTCGACATCGATGCGCTGCGCACGCAAGCGCCGCGCCAGGCGGTCGAGCAGGAGCCGCGTGATGTCCTTGAGCTGCTCGTCGGTGAGGGCGCGGAAGACGATGATCTCGTCGACCCGGTTGATGAACTCCGGCCGGAAGCTCTGCCGGAGGATCTCCATCACGTCCTCTTTCAGCTGCTCGAACGGCTCGTCGCTGCGGGCGTAGCGCCTGGATACGGTCGGCGCCGAGGTTCGACGTCATGATCACGACCGTGTTCTTGAAGTCGACGATGCGCCCCTGCGCGTCGGTCAGCCGGCCGTCGTCGAGGATCTGGAGCAGGATGTTGAAGACGTCCGGGTGCGCCTTCTCGATCTCGTCGAAGAGGACCACCGCGTACGGCCGGCGGCGGACCGCCTCGGTCAGCTGGCCCGCCTCCTCGTAGCCGACGTAGCCGGGCGGCGCGCCCACGAGCCGCGAGACGGTGTGCCGCTCCTGGAACTCGCTCATGTCGAAGCGCACCATCAGGCTCTCGTCGCCGAACAGCGCCTCGGCGAGCGCCCGGGCGAGCTCCGTCTTGCCGACTCCGGTCGGGCCCAGGAAGAGGAAGCTGCCGATCGGGCCGGTTCGGGTCGCCCAGGCCGGCCCGCGAGCGGCGGACCGCCTCCGCGACGGCGCTCACGGCCTCGTCCTGGCCGACGATGCGCGCGTGCAGCTCCTCCTCGAGCCGCATGAGGCGCTCGCGCTCCTCGGTCGTCAGCTGGGAGACCGGAATCCCGGTCGCCCTGCGACACGATCTCGGCGATGTCCTCGGCCGTCACCTCGGCCGCGCGCGTCCGGCCCTTGCGCCGCCTCGTCCAGCTCGCCGCGCGGGAGTCGATCCGGTCGCTGCAGCTCGCCCGCACGGTCGTAGTCCTCCGCGCTCGTCGCCTGGTCGCGCTCGCGCGCCAGCCGCTTCAAGTCCTCCTCGAGCGACCGGGTGTCGTCGTCCTTCGTCTTCGTCCGCAGGCGGACGCGGGCGCCGGCCTGGTCGATCAGATCGATCGCCTTGTCCGGCAGGAACCGGTCGCGGATGTAGCGGTCGGAGAGCTCCGCCGCCGCAACGATCGCCTCGTCGGAGATCCGCACCCGGTGGAACGCCTCGTAGCGATCCTTCAGCCCCTCGAGGATCTCGATCGTCTCGTCCACGGTCGGCTCCCGCACGAACACCGGCTGGAAGCGCCGCTCCAGGGCCGGATCCTTCTCGACGTTCTTGCGGTACTCGTCGAGGGTCGTCGCGCCGACCACGTGGAGTTCCCCGCGCGCGAGCGCGGGCTTCAACATGTTGGAGGCGTCCATCGAGCCCTCCGCGGCGCCGGCGCCGACGACGGTGTGCATCTCGTCGATGAAGAGGATCAGATCCTCGCTGGCGCGCACCTCGTCGATCACGGTCTTCAGCCGTTCCTCGAACTCGCCGCGGTACTTGGTGCCCGCGATCATGCCGGCCAGGTCGAGCGCGATCACGCGCTTGCCGGTCAGCGTCTCGGGCACCTCGTCGTTCACGATCCGCTGCGCGATGCCCTCGACGATCGCGGTCTTGCCGACGCCCGGCTCGCCGAGCAGCGCCGGATTGTTCTTCGTCCGGCGCGACAGGATCTCGATCGTCTGCTCGATCTCTTCCGCCCGCCCGATCACCGGGTCGAGCTTGCCCTCGCGCGCCTCGGCGGTCAGGTCGCGGCCGAACTCGTCCAGCCGCGGCGTGCTCGACGTCTCGCGGGCCGCGCCGCCCTCGACGCCGCGGATGACCCCGCCGCGAAGCTTCGTGTGGGAGACGCCGAAGCGCTCGAGCAGCCGGCCCGCCTCCGCCTCGGTGTCCTGCGCGAGCGCCAGCAGCACGTGCTCGGGCCCGACGTAGGAGCTCCCGAGCTCGCGCGACTCCTCGTACGCGGCGAGCAGGGCTGCCTTCGCGTCAGGGGAGAGTGAGGGGGCGACGTCGGTGCGCTCGCCCTTCTCGGCCTCCTCCTCGACCTGCGCCGCGATCGCGTCTGGATCCGCGTCCACCTGCGCCAGGACGTGCCGCACGACGTCATCTTGGAGCGCCGCGTGGAGCAGGTGGTCGGTATCGACATCGAGACTGCCCCACTCGAGCGCCGTCTGGGCGGCCCGCTGGAGCAGCTCGCGCGTGGCGTCGCTGAAGGACTGCGTGACATCGACACGCTCGACCTGTCGCGGCGCGGCCTGGGGCCGCGGCATCGCTCCGCCCTCCCCGAAGAAGTCCGAGAAGAAGCTGTCGAAGAGGCTTCCCCCACCGAAGCGGCTCGAGAGCCGCTCCTCCGCAAGGTCAAGCTCACAGAGGTACTCGGTTTCCTGCGTTCCGTCGGGACGGATGCGAACGCGCGACGCAACGGCCGGGCGCCCGTGACGCCGGCAAACATGTTCGACGGTGGCCATGAAGGCCCCCTTCCGCTAGACCGACCGAGGCGTCGGTCGCCTCGGCCCAAACCTACAAGTCGCCTACCCAGTCAGCCGACGTTCAAGCGGCCGCAGGAACCACGTCGAACCTTTGTCCCAAGCATGAGGAGAGCGGCCCGTTAAAGCGCGACGCCGCCACGGCTCGGGCGGACGAAACGCGTTGTCCAACGCCAGCCACCGATCCTGACTAGAACCTGACTCGCGAGCCGGCCCGTTCACCAGACCGCCACGCAGTGCCGTCCCGCATGGATCCTGAGAGCGGGCGACGGGACTCGAACCCGCGACCCTCAGCTTGGAAGGCTGATGCTCTACCAACTGAGCTACACCCGCGTGCGGCGATCGTAGCGATACGGTGCGCCGCATGGAGCCCTCGCCCTGGAGCTTCGCATCCGGCGGCGGGGGAGATCGTCCTCGTGCTCGCGCTCGCGCTCGCGCTACGTGCCGCTCGCCCGCGCATACGGCGCGACTCGCGGGCGCGCGTCCTCGCCTACGCGGCGGGGTCGCGCTCGACGGCGGTCGCGCTCCTGACGCCCGCTCTCGACGATCGCGCTCCACTACCTCCTCGCCGCGCACCTGCTCCAGAACGTCGTGCTCGCGGAGTGGGCGCCGCTCCTGCTCGTGATCGGGATCCCGCCGGCGCTCGCCGAGCGCGCCGGCCGCAACGGGCTCTGGCGCGCGCTCACCCATCCGCTCGTCGCGCTGCCGATCTGGGTCGCGACCTACGCGGCGTGGCACGTCCCGGCGGCATACGACGCGGCGCTGCGGAATCACGCGCTCCTCCATCTCGAGCACGTGACCTACCTCGCCGCCGGCGTGCTCCTCTGGTGGCCGGTCGTGCAGGACGCGCCGCACGAGCTCGCCTCGAGTCGCCGAGCCGTCTACATGTTCGCGGCGTTCCTGATCGCAAGCCCGATCTCGCTCCTGCTCACGCTCCTGCCGGAGCCGATCTACTCGTTCTATGAGGAGGCGCCGCGGCTCTGGGGCCTCTCGCCGCTCGCCGACCAGGAGATCGCGGGCGTGATCATGTCCGCGTCGGAGGCGATCGTCTTCTTCGCCGCGTTCGCGATCTTCGTCTTCCGCTTCTTCGACGAGGAGGCCTAGCGGGTACCCTGCGCCGCGTGCGAGGGGTGCGCACAGCCGTCGTCGTCGCCGTCATCGCGCTGCTCGCGGCGCCCGCCGCGCAGGCGCGCGTCGTCGACGGCAAGCGCGCGAAGGCATTCGCGACCCGGTTGGCCGCGGCCGGCCCGCGCGTCGCGGGGACGGCCAACGAGCGCCGCGCCGCCCGGCTCGTCCGCGAGCGCTTCGAGTCGTTCGGGCTCCCGGTCGTGATCCAGACGTTCCGCCTGCCGAACGGGAACCAGTCCCGGAACGTCGTCGCGCGGACGCCCGGCCGCCTGCGGACGATCGTCGTCGCGCACATGGACGGCGTCAGCGCCGGCCCGGCCGCGAACGACAACGGCTCGGGCGTGGCCGCGATGCTCGAGGTCGCGCACGTCCTGCGCGACACGGAGGGGATCCTCTTCGCGGCCGTGGGCGCCGAGGAGCGCCAGATGACCGGCTCGAACCTCCACCTCGGGACGGTTCGGCTGCTCAAGAGCATCCCGTACGTCGTGCGGCCGCGGATCCGCTTCGCGATCTCGCTCGACATGGTCGGCGTCGGACCGACGCTCAACGTCCGCGGGCTCGAGTCGTCGCCGAACCGCTCGTCCAGGCGGGCGCTGAACCAGGGCCGCGCCCTGAGCTACGGCCCGTCCTACCTGCCGGACACGGGCGTCTCGGATCACGCCGAGCTGACGCGCGGCGGCATCCCCGCCACGTACCTCACGTACCGCTGGGACGCGTGCTGGCATTCGTCCTGTGACCGGCCCTCGCGCCTGCGCGCGACGAAGATCGGAAACGCGGGCCGCCTCACCGTCGCCGCCCTGCGCGCGGCGCTCCGCTAGGCGCGCCTCCCCCGGCGCGGCTCGCGCCGAGCGGATACAACCTTTCCATCCACGTGCGCGCGAGGCTCCAAAACCTCCGCCGCCACGCGACCGGCGGCATCCACCTGTTCGTCCTCTCGGCCTTCGCCGTCGCCCAGCCGCTCTACGACCTGCTGGGTGACACGCCGGAGTTCTTCGTCGTGCGCGGCTCGACCTCGCTCGACCTGGTTGTGCTGACGCTGGGGCTCCTGCTCGGGCCGCCGCTCCTCCTGATCCTCGCCGAGATCGTCGCTGGGCTCATCCACCCGCGCGCGCAGGAGGCGCTTCACCTGGTGTTCATCGCCGGGCTGGCGGCGCTCGTCGCGCTCCAGGTCGTGATCCGGGCGGGCGACGCGCCGACGTGGCTCGCGTTCGCGCTCGCCGGAGCCGCCGGCGTCGCCCTCGCCGCGGCGTACGCGACGCGTAAGGGCATCCGGACCTTCCTGACCGTGCTCGCCCCCGCGCCGCTCGTCTTCGCCGCCCTCTTCCTCGTCAACTCGCCGCTCGACAAGCTCCAGCTCGAGAGCAAGGCGGAGGCGCGGAGCATGGCAGCCGGTGACTGCCTAGCACGCCGGTCGTGCTCGTCGTGCTCGACGAGCTGCCGGTCGCGTCCCTGATGGACGAGGACGGCCGGATCGACCGCGTCCGCTACCCGAACTTCGCCCGGCTTGCGAGCGACGCGTCGTGGTTCCGGAACGCCGCCACCGTCCACGAGCACACGACCGAGGCGGTGCCCGCGATCCTGACCGGCCGCGACCCCGAGCCGGGCCGGCTGCCGCTCCTCGCCGACCACCCGGACAACCTCTTCACGTTCCTCGGCGGCTCGTACGCGATGAAGGTCGCCGAGCCGGTGACGCAGCTCTGCCCGAGCAAGCTCTGCCCGCGGGTCCGGCAGTCGTTCGCCGACCGGATGAGCTCGCTCTACCAGGACCTCGCGGTCGTCTACGGCCACGTCGTGCTCCCCTCCGGGGTGAGCCAACGGCTCCCGTCGGTGACCGAGACGTGGCAGGACTTCGGCAAGGAGCACACCGACGCGGACGACGGCGGCAAGCAGCTCGCGGTCAAGAACGACGCCGACGTCGACCGCGCCGTGGGCGAGGAGCTCTGGGCCGACCAGCGCGCATCGGTCGAGCGCTACATCGACTCGATCGAGCCGACCGAGGAGCCGACGCTCTTCTTCGTCCACGAGATGCTCCCCCACTCGCCGTGGCGCTTCCTGCCGTCCGGCCGCCAGTACGCGGACGCGCTCGGGATCGACGGGATCGCCGACGACCGCTGGGGCGACGACGAGTGGCTCGTCCAGCAGGGCTGGCAGCGGCACCTCCTCCAGGTCGGGCTCGTCGACCGGCTGCTCGGGCAGCTGATCGACCGGCTCGAGCGGGACGGCCTCTACGACCGCTCGCTCGTGATCGTGACGGCCGACCACGGCGTCTCGTTCCACCCCGGCGACCGGCGGCGCGGGGTGACGCCGACGAACATCGGGGACATCGCCAACGTGCCGCTCTTCGTCAAGCGTCCCGGCCAGACCGACGGCGAGATCGTCGACCGGCACGTCCGGACGACCGACATCGTCCCGACGATCGCCGACGTCCTCGGCCAGCCGCTCCCGTACGCGGCCGACGGCGTCTCGCTCTTCGACTCCTCAGAGGATCGCGACGAGGTGGTCGTCCACCAGCGCGTCGGCGACTCGATCACGGCGCCCGGTCGCCGAGGTGGAGCGCCAGCGCGACGAATCGGTCGCGCGCAAGACCGAGATCTTCGGGTCGGGCGACCGGCGCGGGCTCTACGCCTTCGGTCCGGACGCGCCGCTCGTCGGGCAGGACGTCTCGGACCTCGGCAGCGCGCAGGCCGGCGACGTGACGGCGGACGTCGACAACGAGCCGCTCCTCGCCGACGTCGACCTCACCTCGGCGCTCTCCCCGTCCCACGTGACCGGCCACCTCGACGGCCCCGACGCGGCGCCGGGCATGCATCTCGCGGTCGGGGTGAACGGGCGGATCGCCGGCGTGACGCAGAGCTTCCAGACGGGCGGCTCGGTCACGTTCTCCGCGTACCTGCCCGAGGCGGCCTTCGAGTCCGGGCCGAACGAGGTCGAGATCTTCGCCATCTCTCGCGTCGACGGCGAACCGGCGCTCGCGTCGCTCGGCGGGAGCTCGGCGGGCAGCTACCGGCTCGTCTCGGAGGACGGCACCGAGGAGGTCGAGGACGCCGACGGGCGCCGGCTGCCGATCGTGCCCGCGGCGGTCGACGGCCTCGTCGAGGACTGGTTCGTCGAGCGCGACTCGGTGCGCTTCGGCGGCTGGGCCGGCGACATCGAGGCGCGCGTGCCGGCCGACCGCGTGCTCGTCTTCGCCGGCGACGAGCTCGTGGCGTCCGGCACCCCGAGCGTCGGGCGCGCCGACCTCGGCCGGCAGTATCGCGGCCTGGGCCGCTCCGGCTTCGTTTTCGACCTGCCGCGCGACCGCGTCGGCGACGGCTCCGAGACGACGCCGCTCCGCTTCGTCGCGATCCGCGGCGACAGCGCGTCCGAGCTCGGCTACGCGCGCGGCTTCCCCTGGCGGAACGACGGATGAGGCAGCGGCTCGCGACCGCAGTGCCCGTCGTGCTCTCGCTCGCGTTCCTCGGGATCGTCGTCTGGTGGGCGCTCCGCCAACAGCCGCCGGAGCTGCCGCGCACGCAGAACGACCTCGTCGCGCTCCTCGGCGCGCTCGGCTTCTACAGCGCTCGCGACGCTCCTCCGCGCCGAGCGCTGGCATCTGATCGTCCGCCGCGCCGAGATCCCCGCGAGCCGGCGCGACACGTACCCGCTGACGACGGTCGGCTACATGGGGAACAACGTCCTGCCCGCCAGGAGCGGCGACCTCTTGCGCGCGTTCCTGCTCGCGCCGGTCGCCGGGGCGCGCAGGCGCGAGGCGCTCGGAACGGTCGTCGCGGAGCGCATCCTCGACGCCGTCGCGCTCGCGCTCGTCTTCGCAACCGCGGCGCTCGTGCTCGTGAAGGACGCCGGCGTGCCGGAGTCGCGCATACTCGGGATCGGGGCGGCGTCGCTCGCGTTCCTCGCCGTCCTCGGCGTGGTCGCGATCGTCTGGGCGCGCCGGACCGGAGCGCTCGAGCGGCTGCGGGCGGCGCTGCGCCCGCTCGCCGCGCCGACCCGCCAGCTTCCCAGCCTGCACGGGGCCGGGCTGCTCGTGATCTCGCTCGCCGTCTGGACGCTCGAGGCCGCGGCGTACCTCGGCGTCGCCCGTGCGGTGAACCTCGACCTCAGCCCGCAGGAGGCGCTCTACGTGATGGCCGTGACGAACCTCTTCGCGCTCGTGCCGGCGGCGCCGGGCTACGTCGGGACCTTCGACGCGGCCGTCCTCTTCGCCGTCCACCGGCTGGGCGCGACGGGCTCGACGGCGGTCACGTACCTCGTCCTCCTGCGCTTCGTCCTCTTCGTCCCGATCACGCTCGTCGGCCTCTTCTTCCTCGCCACGCGCTACGGCGGCTGGTCGCAGATCCGCGGCATGCGGCTCCGCGCGACCCCCGGGTAAGCGCGCTTCCGCGCAGCGGTTCCAACTACTCTGGCCGCGTGGCCACCGACGTTCTCGACCGACGGCGCGCGCTCGCCTGGCCGGGCACGCGAGCCGCTCAGGTGGCCGCCGCGGGCGCCGGGCTCGCGCTCCTCCTCGCGCTCTCGCTGTACCTGCGCACCCGCGCGATCCTCGCCGGGTTCTGGATCGACGAAGGCCTCTCGGTCGGGATCTCGTCGTTCCCGCTGACCGAGATCCCGGGCGTCCTGAAGCAGGATGGCTCGCCGCCGCTCTACTACCTGCTCCTCCACGTCTGGATGGACGCTTTCGGAACGAGCGAGGGAGCGACGCACGCGTTCTCGCTCGCGGCCGCCCTCGCCACGATCCCCGCGGCGCTCTGGGCCGGCTGGAGCCTCTTCGGCCGCTGGGCCGGCTGGATCGCGGCCCTCCTCGCCGCGTGCAACCCGTTCCTGACGATCTACGCGCAGGAGGCGCGCATGTACGCGCTCGTCATCCTGCTCAGCCTGGTCACGACGGCGTGCTTCCTGCACGCGTTCGTCTACCGGCGCCGCCTGTACGTGCCGCTGTTCGCGCTCTCGCTCCTCCTGCTCGTCTACACGCACAACTGGGGGCTCTTCTTCGGTCTGGGGACGCTGGCGGCGCTTGCGCTCACGGCGCGCGACAGCCGCGACCGACGCGGGCTCCTGATCGACGCGGCGCTCGCGTACGCAGCCGTGGCCGTCCTCTACGCGCCGTGGCTTCCGACGCTGATCTCCCAGGCGCAGCACACCGGCGCGCCCTGGTCGGACACGCCCTCGCCCGTGCAGCTCTCGGGCGGGTTCATGGTCGTGCTCGCCGGCCAGGGGGCGATCGTCGCGATCATCCTCGCCGGGCTCGTCGGCCTCAAGCACTACGTCCAGGGCCCGGACACCCGGCCGCGCACCGCGGTCCTCGCCACGCTCGCGCTCGCCGTGACGACGCTCGTCACCGCCTGGGTCTTCTCGCAGTTCACGGCCGCCTGGGCGACGCGCTACCTCGGCGTCCTCGTCGGCCCCACGCTGCTCGTCGCCGCCGCGGTCCTCCCGCGCGCGGGGCGGCTCGGGCTGGTGGCGCTCGGCCTCGTCGCGCTCTTCTGGATCCCGTACACCGCGCCCACGAACAAGTCGAACCCCAAGCAGCTCGCCGGCCTCTTCGAGGAGAACGTCGAGCCCGGGGACGTGATCCTCTCGACACAGCCGGAGCAGGTTCCGGTGCTCGCGTACTACTTCGGCGACGACCTGCGCTACGCGACGCCGCTCGACGCAGACGCGGATACACGCGTGATGGATTGGCGCGACGCCGTGGAGCGCCTCGAGACGGTCGAGCCCGAGGAGACGCTCGATCCCGTGCTCGACGCCGTGCCGCCCGGCGGGCACCTCCTCGTCGTGTATCCCGTGTTTCGCGACAGCGCCCAGTGGCGAGCACCGTGGACGAGCCTGGTTCGTCAGCGAAGCGCACGGTGGCGGACGAGAATCTCGATCGACCCGCGGTTCACCCGGACGCAGGAGTACACGCCACCGTACACTGGTCGGGCGTTCCGCCTTCCACTCGCCGTCGAGGTCTACGAGAAGACCGACGGCGGGTAGGGAACGCTCACCCGACTCGCCGATGACGTCGTCGCTCTCTCAAACCCCGGCCTCCCCTCCCCAACCCGAGCACGGGCGCCCGACGGTCGTCCTCGGCGGCGGGCCGGCGGGGCTGACGGCCGGCTACCTGCTCGCGAAGCGCGACCTGCCGGTGATCGTGCTCGAGGCCGAGGACCAGGTGGGCGGACTCGCGAAGACGGTCGTCCGCGACGGCTACCGCTTCGACCTGGGCGGCCATCGCTTCTTCACGAAGGCGAAGGAGGTCGAGCGCCTCTGGCACGAGGTGATGGGCGACGAGTTCCTCCTGCGCCCGCGCATGTCGCGGATCTACTGGAACGGCAAGTTCCTCGACTACCCGCTGAGCGGCACCGACGTCATGCGGAAGCTCGGCCCGGCCGAGCTGGCGCGGGTCTCCGCCTCGTACGTCGCCGCGGCCGTGCGGCCCAAGGGCCACGAGGAGACCTACGAGGAGTGGGTCTCGAACCGCTTCGGCCGGCGCCTCTTCGAGCTCTTCTTCCGCGACTACACCGAGAAGGTCTGGGGTGTCCCGACCTCCGAGCTGCGCGCCGAGTGGGCTGCGCAGCGGATCAAGGGCCTCTCGTTCGTCTCGGCCGCGAAGGCCGCGTTCTTCGGGAACAAGGGCAACAAGGTCAAGAGCCTGATCCAGCAGTTCCACTACCCGCGCTACGGGCCCGGGCAGATGTGGGAGACGATGACCGACGAGATCCGCGCGCTCGGCGGCGAGGTCCGCACGTCCACGCCGGTCGAGCGGCTGATCGTCGAGGACGGCACCGTCCGCGAGGTCGTCGCCGGCGGCGAGCGCATCGAGCCGGGGCACGTCATCTCCTCGCTCCCGCTCCGGACGACGATCGCGATCAGCGAGCCTCACGCGCCTGCCGAGGTGCTCGAGGCCGCGGCCGGCCTGCGCTACCGGGACTTCCTCACCGTCGCGCTCGTGCTCGACGGCGAGGACCTCTTCCCGGACAACTGGATCTACATCCACGACCCGGGCGTCCGCGTCGGCCGCATCCAGAACTACCGGGCCTGGAGCCCGTGGATGGTCCCGGACGAGAAGAAGGCCTGCGTCGGGCTCGAGTACTTCTGCTTCGCCGGGGATGACCTCTGGTCGATGAGCGACGACGAGCTCGTCGAGCTCGCGACAACCGAGCTCGAGCGGCTCGGCCTGGCGCCGCGGTCGAAGGTCGAGCGCGGCTACGCCGTCCGCGTCCCGAAGGCGTACCCGATGTACGACGCCGACTACGCCGACCGGGTCGAGACGATCCGCGGCTGGCTCGACGAGGTCGAGAACTTCCAGCAGGTCGGCCGCAACGGCCTCCACCGCTACAACAACTCCGACCACTCGATGCTGACCGCGATCCGCGCGGTCGAGAACGCCGTCCTCGGCACCGACCACGACATCTGGGCCGTGAACGCCGAGTCGGTCTACCACGAGGAAGACGTCGCGGACGAGCACCCGTACCGCGACGCGCCCGAGACGCCTTCGCTGAAGGCGCCCGTGGCCTCGTAGCCGCGGCCGCTCCGAGCTACGAGTTCTGGTTCTCGATCTCGTCGCAGGACTGGGCCTGCGAGAACGCGTCCTCGAGCTCGCCCTCGGCGTCAAGCTGCTGGAGAGACGAGAACGCCGACGCGACGTCGCTCGACATCGTGGTCAGCGTCTGCGTGACCGTCGGGGCGGCGGCCGCGAGTTCCTGGACGGTGTCGGCGCCCTGGACGGCGTCGTCGATCTCGTCGCGCCCCTTCTCGAGGTCGTCCGCGAGACCGTCGAGCGTCTGCTTCGCCTCCTCGCCCGCCTCCGTGTCCGGCCGGCCGAGCCCGCGGATGTCGTCCGCGAACTGGTCGGTCGCGTCGCGGACGTTGTCCAGCGCCTCGTCGAGCGAGTCCTTCGAGACGTTGCCGCCCTGCAGGCTCGACGCCGACGGAGGTCATCGCGGTCGTCCAGTCCGTCACCGCCGAGCAGACGTCGTTCGCCCAGTCGTCCGTTGCGGACGCGTCCGACGACCCGCCGTCGTCCCCGCCGCAGCCCGCGGCCAGCCCGAGCGCGAGGACGGAGACGAGAAGCGGCGATGAGGGCGGTGATCCGCATGACGAGGAGCCTTTCCCGGTTGCCCGCTTGCGGCATCGCCCAAACGGGGTGAGATCGGGACGGGGAGATTCGAACTCCCGGCCTCTGCGTCCCAAACGCAGCGCTCTGACCAGGCTGAGCTACGTCCCGTAGCCGGCACTCAATCGTAGTCTCCGCCCCGGAGACGTAGGGGCGGGGATTCCCCCGCCCAGAGTCGCCCCTACGCGATCAGGGACTGGCGCAGCGCCGTGGCGACCGCCTGGGTGCGGGTGTCGGCGTCGAGCTTCTCCATCGCCTTGCGCACGTGGGTGCGGACGGTCTCGGGCGAGATGAAGAGCTCCTTGCCGATCTCCTCGTTCGACATCCCGTCGGCCAGAAGCCGCAGGACGTCGCGCTCGCGCTGCGTCAGGTCGGGGAGCTTCGCGGTCGCGTCCGCGGTCGCGAGGGCGCCGGCGAGCACCGGGTCGACATACGTTCCGCCCTCCGCCACGATCCGGACGGCGCGGACGAGGTCGGCGAGCGGCGCCTCCTTGAGCACGAAGCCGCGCGCGCCGGCGTCGATCGCCTCGGTGAGGAGGGCGCGGTCGCCGTAGGCCGTGTAGAGGATCACGGCCGTCTCGGGCGTCGTGCGCGCGACCTGCCTGGCCGTCTCGATCCCACCCACGCGCGGCATGCGGAGGTCGACGACGGCGACGTCCGGCTTGCGCGTCTGGATCTTCGCCAGCGCCTCCTCGCCGTCGACCGCGCGCCCGACGATCTCGATCCCCTCGTCGGCGAGCGTGTCGCAGATCGCCTCGACCATCGCGGGATGGTCGTCCGCAACCAAACAGGTGATGGGCTGTGGCTCGTTCCGGGTAGCCGTGGGCGGCATCGACATCCCCCGTTCGAGTGACACGACTCGCGCTTCTCCGGGGATGCTCCTACCGGTGCGGCGCGCCGTAACTCTAACTTGTGACCGGACTATCCGCCGCTGCGCGCTGGCCGGAGAACGGCCGTGTCTCCTGGCGACGCCGCCCACGTGGACGGAACCCGTCTCGTGGATTCGGCGGTGGCGGTCAACGAGGCGCCGACCGTCGACCGCGCGCTCGCGGCGCTGACCGAAGCGGCGCAGACCCTGCTCGACGCGGACGGCAGTCTGGCGATCGTCTGGGAGGACGGCGGCGAGCTCGGGAATCGTGCGCGCCGGTGTCGGCAAGGCTGCCGGCTTCGAGGGCGCGACCGTCCGGCGCACGTGGGCGCTGCCGAGCTCGACCCAGAGCGGGCCCCCGCCGACCGGCACGACCCTCGAGAACCCAGGGTTCGCGGCAATGTTCGCCCGGGTCGCCTCCCGGGTCATCGTCCCCTTGTACTTCGGCCCCGGCGCGACCGTCACCCTTCACGCCGCCTGGTTCGAGCAACAGACCCCGGCGCGGCTCGCGGAGGCCGAGACGGTGCTCGAGACCCTGGGCAAGCTGACCCAGGTCGGCGCCCGCGCGGAGCAGGAGCTCGCGCGCACGCGCGAGCAGGCCCGGCTCGACGCGGTGATCGAGTCCGTCGGCGAGGCCGTCTGGATCGAGACGAAGGACGGCCCCAAGCTGAACGGCGCCGCCCGCGAGCTGCTCGGGCTCGGCGAGGACGAGACGACCGCCGACCTCGACACCGAGCTGCGCGAGCTCGACGGCACCCCGATCGCCCCCGACCGGCGCCCGCGCGGCCGCGCGCTCGCGACCGGCACGACCGTTCCTTTCTTGCACAAACGGACGCGGCCAGACGGCTCCGAGCGCGTCTTCCAGGGCTCCGCCGCCCCCGTGTACGCGGGCGCCCATGCCGAGCCCGTCGGCACGGTCGTGACCTTCCGGGACGTGACCGAGGAGTACAACCGCTCGCTCCTGACCGAGCGTTTCCTCGAGCTCCTCTTCGATGCGCTCCCGCTCGCGGTCGCGGTCGCCGACCCGGAGTCTGGCGAGATCCTCTCCGTCAACCGAGCCCTCACCGAGCTGGTCGGGTTCGCGCCCGACGAGATGCTCGGCTCGACCCCGCCGCACGCCTGGTGGGCCGACGTCCCGGATCTGCGCAACGGCAACGGAAGCGACGACGCGCGCACGCCGCGCAACGGGCTCTTCCGCCGCGCCGACGGCCGGCTCGTCCCGGTCGAGCTCGTCCCGCTCCTCGTCGACGAGGCGGGCGGTGCGCCGGCCGCCGCCGTCACCGCTCATCACCGACCTCTCCGAGCGCCGCCGCTTCGAGCAGCAGATGGTGCAGAGCGGCAAGCTCGCCGCGATCGGCGAACTCGCGGCCGGCGTCGCGCACGAGATCAACAACCCGCTGTTCGCGATCCTCGGCCTGGTCGAGTTCCTGCTCAAGGAGGTCGAGCCCGGCACGAAGCCGCACGACCGGCTCCGGCTGATCCAGCAGACCGGGCTCGAGATCAAGGACGTCGTCCGCGCGCTGCTCGACTTCGCCCGCGAGCGCTCCGACGAGTTCGAGACGGTCGATCTGCGCGGCGTCGTCGAGCAGACGGTCGAGCTGCTCCGCCGCACCTCGCTGCACAAGGAGATCGTCCTCGTCGAGCGCTACCCGGACGAGCCGGTCGCCGTCTTCGCGAGCGCCGGCCAGATCAAGCAGGTCCTCCTGAACCTCGTCACCAACGCCCAGCAGGCGATGGGTGAGTCGGGCGAGATCGCGATCGAGCTCACGCACGAGAGCTCGGCGGCCGTCCTTCGCGTCCGCGACACCGGCCCCGGCATCGACGCCCGACGTGATCGACCGGATCTTCGACCCGTTCTTCACGACGAAGCGCGAGCTGGGCGGCACCGGGCTCGGCCTTGCGCTCTCGCCAGTCGATCGCCGACGCGCACGGCGGGACGCTCACGGTCGCCTCGCCCGCGGGCGGCGGCGCCGAGTTCACGCTGCGGATCCCGCTCGAGGGGACGGCGCGATGAGCGACCGCGTGCTCGTGATCGAGGACGAGGCGATCGTCCGCGGGCTGATCGTCGAGGTGCTCGAGGACGCGGGCTTCGAGACGGTCGAGGCCGACCGCGCCGAGCGCCGGGCTCGAGCTCCTCTCGCAGAACTCGGTCTCGCTCGTCATCTCCGACATCGTCATGCCCGGGCTCTCGGGTCTCGAGCTGCTCGAGACCGTCCGCGCCTCCCACCCGAGCCTTCCGGTCGTGCTCGTCACCGGGGCCGGCACCTACGGGAACCTCACGCAGGCGCTCGCGAACGGCGCGAGCGGGATCGTCGTCAAGCCGTTCGCCCACGCCGACCTCGTCTCCGCCGTCCAGGCCGCGCTCGCCCGCGCCCGCGCGACGGAGGACGAGCTGCGCGAGCGGCTCGTCGCCCCGACCGTCGCAGCCGCGCTCGCCAACGCGATCGAGGCGCGCGACGTCGCGATGCACGGCCACTGCGAACGGCTCTCGCTGCTCGCACTCACGATCGCCGAGCGGCTCGAGCTGCCGGCGGACGAGCACGAGACCGTCCGTCTCGGCGCCGTCCTCCACGACGTCGGGAAGATCGGCATCCCCGACCGGGTGCTCCTGAAGCCGGACCCGCTCTCCGAGGAGGAGACGGCGCTCATCCGCGCGCACCCGCTGATCGGCGACCGGCTGCTCGAGCCGCTCGACCTCCTCGACGGCGTGCGCGCCGTCGTCCGCCACCACCACGAGCGCTGGGACGGCGCCGGTTACCCGGACGGCCTCGCCGGCGAGCAGATCCCGACCGCGGCCCGGATCGTCGGCGTGGCCGACGCGGTCGAGGCGATGTCCGCGAACCGCCCGTACCGCAAGGCGCTCCGGCGCGATGCGATCGTCCGCGAGCTGACCGAGGGGCGCGCGACGCAGTGGGATTCGGCGCCCGTCGACGTGGCGCTCGACCTGATCCGCACGGGCGAGCTCGTCTTCGAGGCGACCGGCTTCAGGCTTTCCGCGCCGGCTCCGGCCGAGGAGCCGCGCGCGATGTTCTCCGTCTTGCTCGTGGAGGACGACCAAGACCACGCCGAGCTCGTCGGCGAGGTGATCCGCCGCTCGGTCGACGACGTCCGCGTGATCCACGCGCCGGACGTCGCCACCGCGCGCCGGCTCCTCGCCGACTCGGCGTGGTCGCTCGCCGTCCTCGACCACAACCTCCCGGACGGGAGCGGCCTCGACCTGCTCGACGGCATCCGCCGCGCCGACCCGGACGTGCCGATCCTGATGATGACCGGCGAGGGCTCCGAGCAGGTGGCCGTGGACGCCTTCCGCCGCGGCGCCTCCGACTACGTCGTGAAGGGCGACAGCTCGCTCCAGGAGCTCCGGACGCGGGTGCGGGCCCTCCTGTCGGCATGACCCTCCGCTGCCTGCTCGCCGACGACCACCCCGCGCTCGTGGTCGCAATCTCCGACTTCCTCGAGAGCCAGGGCGTCGACGTGGTCGGCGTGGCCGTGAACGGCGAGGAGGCCGTCGCGCTCGCCGCCGAGCACGTCCCGGACGTGGCGCTCGTCGACTACCGGATGCCGAAGCTCGCCGGCGCCGAGCTCGTCCGCCGGCTCCGCGAAGCGGCACCGGCCACGACCGTCGTCGTCTACACGGCCGACGCGGACGGACGCATCGCCGAGGACGTCCTGCGGGCCGGCGCCTCGGGCGTCGTCCTGAAGGAGGCGCCGCTCGTCGACGTCGTCCGCGCGCTCGAGACGACCGTCGCGGGCCGCACCTACGTCGACCCGGCGCTCGCCGCCCAGGCGCTCATGCGGCCGAAGAACGGCGGCATCCACCTGACCGACCGCGAGCGCGACGTCCTCATCCACCTGGCCGAGGGCCTCTCGCACGACGAGATCGGCAAGCAGCTCGGGATCAGCGGCGAGACCGTCCGCACGCACGTCCAGAAGGCCTGCGTGCGGCTCGACGCCGCGACGCGCACGCAGGCCGTCGCCACCGCCCTCCGACTGGGCCTGATCGCGTAGGCCGATCCTCCGAAACGGGACGCTCATGCGACGACAGAGGTGTAGCGGAACCGTCACTCCGCTCCACGCTCGGAAAGACAATGGCTGCCAGGTCTGACGTGCGGCGCGGACCGTCCCCGCTCGAGCGCACCGCGGTGCCCGCCACCGCGCGATGGCGGCTGCCGCCGCGCGCTCCAGAACCACTCGAGGTCGTCCTCGGCCCGAGCTCGGAGAGCTCACGCCCGAGCAGCGCCGCGTGCTCGAGGCCGGCTGGCGGACCGCGCGGCGCCTGATCGCGCTGATCGACGACCTGCCACGGTCGCGCTCGCCGAGCCGGCGCGCTCGAGTCGAGGGCACGACGTCGACCTCGCCGAGCTCGCCACCCGCGCGCCGAGCGCGCCTGGCCGGTCGCGAGACCCAGGCGAAGACGATCCGCCTCGAGCGACGGCCCGTCCGCAAGCGCCGAGACGCTCGCCGCGCGCTCGCTCGACGCGCTCTCGAGTCGCCGTCGAGCACGCCCGCCGCGACACCGAGATCGCGCTGCGTCGAGCCGGCGCGGTCGAGCTCGGCTACGAGTCCCCCAGCCCGCCGCGACGAGCTCCGTCGCGCTCGCGACCGCCGTCTGCCGGCTGCACGGCGGCGACGTCGTCGTGCCCACGAGGACGGACGGACGACCCTGACCCTGCGCTTCGGCCCGGCCGGCGACGACGCGGCGCTCGCCGCGTGACGACCATGGGTCGCGCCAGCTCCACCCGCCTCCTCGTCACCGTCGTCGCGGCCGTCGGCGCTGCGGTCGGCCTCCTGCTCGCCGCGGCCTACCTCGACCCGAGCCGCGAGGACACGTTCGTCGCGCTCTCCTGGGTGATCGCATCGGCGGCCGCCTGCGGAACCGCGCTCGCGGTCGTTCGCCGCTCGACCAGCCCGCGCCTCCATCGCGCCTGGCTCGCATGGAGCGTCGCGTGCGCCTTCTGGTGCGGCGGCGCAATCATCCGGCTGTCGCCGAGGTCTCCGGGTGGAGCGACCTCGCGACCGCCGCCGACGTGACGTGGTGGATGTTCCCGGTGCTCGCCGGCGCGTCGATCCTCGAGGACGCGCCGCGCGGCTCGCTCTCCTTCGGCCTCTTCCTGCTCGATGCGCTGCCGCTCGTCCTGCTCGCCACCCTGCTCGCGCGGCTCGCGAGCACCCACCCGCTCGACCCGTCCGAGGGACAGCAGCTGCTGCTGCTCGGGTATCCGCTCCTGTACGTCCTGCTCGCCCTCGTCGGCCTGCAGACGCTCGCGCTCGAACGGAACCGGCTCAGCTCCCCGAACCTCTGGGGCTTCGGGGTGTGCCAGCCGCTGCTCGCGATCGCGGCGCTTGACCTGGCCGGGCGACGTGATCGGCGGGTCGCAGGGCCCGAGCTTCGCCGGCGAGATGATCTGGGCGCTCGGCTTCCTTGCGGCGTCGGTCGCCGCGATCATGCGCGCGCGCGACCCAAGCGCTGCCCCCGAGCTTCGACCCCTCGACGACTCCCCGCTTCGTGCGCTCGCGCCCGCGCTCGGGGTGGTCGGCCTGCTCGCGGTCGCAGCGTTTTCACCCTCGGACTACGTGGTCGTCCCGATCGCACTCGCGGCTGTGGCCGTCGTCTGCTTCACCGGCCGCGCGTTCGTGATCCAGCGCGAGAACCGCCTCGCGCAGGCCAACCTCGAGTCCAGCGAGGAGCAGCACCGGACGCTCGTCGACAACATTCCCGGCGCCGTCTACCGGTGCGCGTTCGACGACCAGTGGACGATCGACTTCATGAGCGGCGCGATCGAGGAGCTGACCGGCTACCCGGCCGAAAGCTTCGTCGGGAGCCGCATCAACGGCTGGACGACGATCGAGCACCCGGAGGACGCCGAGGCTGCTCACCGAGGTGATCCACCGCGACGTCGCGGCCGGGCGGCCGTACGCGCACGAGTACCGCATCGTCCGCTCCGACGGCGAGGTCCGCTGGGTGCTCGACAAGGGCCAGGCGGCGTACGGGCCCCACGGCGAGGTGCTCTGGCTCGACGGCGTCCTGCTCGACGTCACCGCCCGCAAGCACACGGAGGAGCGGTTCGAGCGTCAGACCGAGCTCCTCTGGCTGCTCCAGCGGGTCGCCGTCGCGGCGAACGAGGCGCGGGAGGTCGACGAGGCGCTGCAGGTCTGCCTCGACGAGGTCTGCGCGTACACGGGCTGGCCCGTCGGCCACGTCGTCGCGCGCAACGAGGGCGAGGACGCGCTCGTCTCGACCGGCCTCTGGTCGATCTCGATCGACGAGACCGACGAGGTTGCGCGCTTCCGTGCCGCGAGCGAGGCCGACGCGCTTCGTGCCCGGCTACGGCCTGCCGGGGCAGGTGCTCGAGTCCGGCCGGACGATCTGGATCGAGGACATCTCCTCCGACCCCACCTATCGCCGGCAGCCTGCCGCGCTCGAGCTCGGCCTCCACGCCGCGCTCGCCTTCCCCGTGCTCGTCGGCACCGAGGTGGTCGCCGTGCTCGAGTTCTACGGCGAGGAGCCGGCGCCAGCCGGACGACAGCCTCCTGCGCGTGATGGCGAACGTCGGCACCGTGCTCGGCCGCGTGGTCGAGCGCACCCGGTCCGAGCGCGCCCTCGCCGCCCAGAACGAGCAGCTTCGCCAGCTCGACGCCCTGAAGGACGAGTTCGTCTCGCTCGTCTCGCACGAGCTGCGGACGCCGCTCACCTCGATCCGCGGCTACCTCGAGCTGATCGTCGAGGACGGCGACCGAGCTGCCCGAGGAGCACCGCCAGTACCTCGCGGTCGTCCAGCGGAACTCGGAGCGGCTGCTCCGTCTCGTCGGCGACCTGCTCTTCGTCGCGCAGCTCGACGCCGGGACGCCTCTCGGTCGAGCGCGAGGAGCTCGACCTGGCCGCGCTCGCGGCCGAGTCGGTGCAGGCCGCGACGCCCGCCGCCGTCGCCCGCGGGGTCGAGGTCGTGCTCGAGGCCGAGCCGGCCACGCTCGCCGGCGACCGCTCCCGGCTCGCCCAGCTGATCGACAACCTCGTCTCGAACGCGGTCAAGTTCACCGCCGAGGGCGGCCGCGTCGACCGTCCGCGTCGCCCCGGACGGCGACGAGATCGTGCTCGAGGTCGCCGACTCCGGGATGGGCATCCCGGCCGAGGAGCAGGCGCAGCTCTTCGAGCGCTTCTTCCGCTCGTCGAACGCGCGCCGCGCCGCCGTCCCCGGCACGGGGCTCGGCCTCGTGATCGTCCGCGCGATCGCGGACGCCCACGGCGGCACGGTCGGCCTCGAGAGCACGCGAGGGCGTCGGCACGACGCTCACCGTCCGCCTCCCCGCCGTCCCGGCCGAGCCCGCCGCCGACGCGCCCGAAGAGCTGCAGGAGGTCGCATGACGCTCGCCGCCCCCGCCCCGATCGCCGTCGTCGCCGACGACGACGAGGACATCCTCACGCTCGTCTCGATCACGCTCAGGCGGGCCGGCTTCGACGTCCTCTGCGCGCGGGACGGCGAGGAGGCGGTCACGCTCGTGACCGAGACGCGCCCGGCGCTCGTCGTCCTCGACGTGATGATGCCGCGCCTGAACGGCCTCGAGGTCACCCGCCACCTGCGCGCGCTGCGCAAGACGATGCCGATCGTCCTCCTGACCGCCAGCGTCCAGGAGCAGCACCGCGAGGAAGGCCTCGCCGCGGGCGCCGACGAGTTCATGCGCAAGCCCTTCAGCCCGCGGGAGCTGCTCGAGCACGTCGAGCGCCTCGTGTCCGCTGAACGGCCGCCCGGCCGGCGTCTAGCCCGCTACTGCGGACGAACCAGCGGTACTTGACCGGCGTGCGGTCCCAGCCCTGGGCGTCGCCGGTCCGGATCCGCACCGTGTGGTAGCCCGACCTCAGGTTCCGGTACGTCTTGCCGGGGAAGCACGTGCGCCACGGGTTCGTGCCCTTCCGGCACTGCGACTTGAAGTGGCTGAGCTCGTTGCCGTTCCGCTTGGCGCCCCAGTGGAAGTAGGCGACGTCCGTGAGCTCGTCCGGAGCGGCGGCTTGACGTGCAGCACCGTGTTCGGCGGCATCTTCGCGCACGCGCCGGTCTTGACCACGAGGATGTTGCTGTCGACGGACTCGTTCGCACCGTCGAACGACCGCACCTTCCACGTGTAGGACGTGTTGCAGAGGAGACCCGTCGCCGTGATGCCCGGCGCGCTCGGTCCACGGCGGCCGTAGAGAAGGCCGTTGCGGTAGATCTCGTACCCGCCGAACCACGTCTCGTCGGTTCCCGGGGTCGGCCACGTGATCTGGATCGAGAACTGCTTGACCGTCCCCTTGGCGATCACCGGCGCCGTCGGCGGGGTCGCATCGGGCGTGGTGCTCAGGTTGGCCTGCACGGACTTGTCCGCGTCCATGAAGACCGCGCACCCGAGCCGCGGATCGCCGGGCTTCGTGGGCGTCGCGCAGTTCCCCGGCGCCCAGCCCACGAAGTACGAGCCCACGTTCGGAGCGGCGGTCACGATCGCCGTCGCGGGGTACGGCGTCCCGCCGCCCAGGGTGCCCGGGATCGATGAGCGTGTGCCAGTGCTCGCAGTGGAAGCCGCACCACCTCTTGACGTTCCATGTCCAGCTCGGCGGGCCCGTGCCGGTGCTCGTCGCGCACTCGTCCGTGCCCTTGTTGGCGTTGTCGGACGCGCCCTTGTAGGGGTTCTTCGCGCTCGCCTGGAGCACGCCCGAGCCGAGGCCCGCGATCGTGCCCGTGAGGTCGGCGTCCGGGTGCGAGGCGTCGATCTCGCAGATCGGCCTGCAGCTCGGATGCCCCGGAGGCGGACAGGGCGTGACCTGCGCCTGCGCCGGCTGGGCGAAGGACAGCGTGGCGATGAAGGCGACCACGGCACCCGCGGCGATCACGAGGACGCGCGTCAGTGCTCGCTGGCCGATGTGTGGTCTCGCGAACCCGCATGGTTATTGCGGTCCGGTGTCCCGGGCGCCCTCGGAATGTACCACCCGCGGCCAGGCCGGATGGATGACCTTGGCAAAGGATTTACGCCCGGCTTACGCCGCTCGGTAGGCTCCGGCGCCCGTGGTCGACGCCGCCGTCCAGCCGCAGCCTGCCGAGAGGCCGACCGGGGCGCATCCGCTGCTCGGCTTCGTGCTCGTGTGGTCGGCGGTCGCGCTCTGGGCGGTCAACGCGACCGTCTCGAAGGTCGTGCTCGACTCGGCGGGGCTCTCCGCGATGCGCCTCGCGGAGGTGCGCGCGACCGGCTCCGCGCTGATCCTGATGGCGGCGGTCGCGATCGTCCGGCCGGGCTCGCTGCGCGTCCGCTCCTGGCGCGAGCTGGCGTTCCTGGCCGTGTTCGGGATCCCCGGGCTCGCGTTCGTGCAGCTCTTCTACTTCGTCGCGATCGAGCGGCTCGACATCGGGATCGCGCTCGTGATCCAGTACCTCGCGCCGGTCTTCGTCGCGCTCTGGGCGCGGTTCGTCGTCAAGGAGCCGGTGCGCCGCCGCCTCTGGGTCGCGATCGGCCTCGCGCTCCTCGGCCTCGCGCTCGTCGTCGACCTCGTCGGCGGGATGACGCTCGACGGCGTCGGCGTGGCCGCCTGCCTCGTCACCGCGGTCGCGCTACGCCGCGTACGTGCTGATGGCCGAGCGCGCGCTCCGCGAGGGGCGCGACCAGTTCTCGCTCCTCGCCTGGGGCTTCACGTTCTCGGCGCTCTTCTGGGCCGCCGTCCAGCCCTGGTGGAGCTTCCCGTGGGACACGGTCGACGGGAGCGTCTCGCTGCTCGGGCGCCTCGAGGACGTCGACTCGCAGGTGTGGCTCCTGCTCGGCTACCTGATCGTGCTCGGGACGATCGTCCCGTTCCTGCTCATGGTCACGGCGCTCCACTCGATCCCGGCGACGCGCGTGACCGTGATCGCGATGCTCGAGCCGGCGCTCGCCGCGGTCGTCGCCTACGCCTGGCTCGGCGAGGAGCTGACGGCCGCCGCAGATCGTCGGCTGCCTGCTCGTCCTCGCCGCGGTCGCGATCGCGCAGACGGCGCGCGCGACGGACTACGCGCGCTCGTAGAGCTCGCGGATCTTCGCGATCCGGTCGGCCCGGAGCTGCTCGCGCTCGCCGTTCTCGACCGCCTCGAGCACGCCCCGCACGAGCGACGCGAGCTCGACCGGGTTGAACGGCTTCGTGATGTAGTCGAGCCCGCCGAGGTCGAGGCCGCGCGCGCGGTCGCGCAGGTCGGCGCGGGCGGTGAGGAAGATGATCGGGATCGCGTCCGTGCGCTCGTCCCGCAGGAGCGCCTCGGCGACCGCCCAGCCGTCGAGCCCCGGCATCATCACGTCGAGGAGGATCGCGTCGGGCCGCCGCTCCTGCGCCAGCTCGAGGCCGCTCGGCCCGTCCGGCGCCTCCGACACCTCCATCCCCTCCGCCTCGAGGTTGACCCGGCAGAGCAGCCGGATCGGGGCCTCGTCGTCGATCACGAGCACGGAGGTCGCCACGATCAGGCTCCCACCGGCTCCGCGGGCCGCGCGACCGGCAGCTCGAACGCGAACGTCGAGCCGCGGCCCTCGTCCGACTCGAGCCACATCCGGCCGCCCATCGCGACGACGAGCCCGCGCGCGAGGAAGAGCCCGAGGCCGGTGCCGTGCGCGGCCACCTCCTCGCCGGTCCCGCCGCGGAAGAACTTCGTGAAGACTCGCTGCCGCTCGACCGGCGAGAACCCGACGCCCTCGTCCTTCACCCGCAGCTCGACCGTGTCGTGGCGGCGGCGGCCGGCGATCGTGATCGTCCCGCCCGACGGGCGAGAACTTGACGGCGTTGTCGACCAGGTGGTGGAGCACCTGCGCGACCCGCTCGGGGTCGGCGTCCACGGTCAGGTCGTCGTCGAGGTCGACCGCGAGCGTATGGCGGCGGTCGAGGCCGGCCTCGACGCGCCCGACCTCCGCGCGGATCACCTCGCCGAGGTCGGTCGTCCGCACGGCGAGCCCGAGCATCCCGGCCTCGAGCCGCGCGACGTTCAGGAGGTCGTCGACGATCCGGATCAGCCGCTCCGACTCGGAGGCGATCGTCGAGAGGAACGTGGCCCGCTCGCGCTCGTCGAAGGCGATGTCCGCGCGAAGCAGGGTCTCGGCGAAGCCGTAGATCGAGGTCAGGGGGGTACGCAGCTCGTGCGAGACCGTAGCGACGAAGTCGGACTTCATCTCCTCGACGGCGCGCTCGCTCGACACGTCCCGGAAGGCGAAGATCCGCCCGCCGACGTTGCCGGAGGCGTCGCGCATCGCCGCCTCCGTGAGCGCGAGCCAGACCTCCTTGCCGCCGCGCACGATCGTTACCTCCCGCTCGCCGGCGGCCTCCTCCTCGCCGCTCGAGAGGTCGCGCCGGAGCGTGTCCGCGAGCCGCCGCCCGAGCGCATCGGCCGCCGGGACGCCGGTGATCTGCTCGGCCATCGAGTTCCAGAGCACGATCGTCCCCTCGCGGTCGACCGCGACGATCCCGTCGGCGATGTTGGCGAGGATCGCCTCGCTGCGCTCCTTCTCCTCGGCCACGTCGCGGTAGAGCTCGGCGTTCGAGAGCGCGGCCGAGACGAGCGTCCGCGAGCGCGACGATCGCCTGGGTCTCGTCCGGCCGCCACGCGCGCGGCGCCGCCGAGTACGCGCTCAGCACCCCGCGCAGGCCACCGCCCCGGCCGACGAGCGGGACGGCCACCGCCGCCTGCATGCCCTCGCCGAGCAGCGCGTCGCCGCGGCCGCGTCGGGCGCAGCGCGGACGTCCGGCACGGCGACCAGGCGCCGCGACTGCGCGACGTCGCCGAGCAGACCCTGGCCCGAGCTCGACGCGGTCCCGAGCAGCGGCTCCACGGCCGCGCCCGCCGCGGCGCGCACGACCAGCTCGTCCTGCTCGAGCAGCCGGACGGCCGCCGCGTCGGCGCCGATCAGCGTCCGTGCCTCGCCCGCGGCCTCGTTGAGCACGTCCTCCGGGCGTCAGGTTGCTGACGAGCCGCGCGCCCAGGGCGGCGAGGCCCTCGGAGAGGCGGCGGGCCCGGCTGACGGACTCGAAGTGCTCCGCCCGCTCGAGCGCGCCCCGCGCCGCGCCGGAGAGCTGGCGCGTCAGGGCGAGATCCTCCTCGGAGAACGAGCGCCGGTCGCGGAAGAGCACGACGACGACCTGGTTCTCGCCGTCACGGACGACGGGCGCGGCCAGGAGCGCGCGCGTGGTCCGGCACGCCCAGGAGCCGCTTGACCTCGTCGTCGAAGCGCTCGTCGCCGGCGAGATCCTGCGAGGCGACCGTCCGGCCCTCGACCGCGGCGGCCGCGAGCGGGCTCGCGTCGACCGGCACGCCGGACTCGAGCGCCTGGGCGAGCGCGGGCGGCAGCCGGTACGAGCCGGCGCAGACGAGCCTGCTCGCCGCGCAGCTCGAGCACCGCGGCCGCCTCGGCCCCGAGCGCGTCCGCCGCCGCGTTCGCGAGCGCGTCGCGCGTCTCGGCGAGCGAGAGCGAGGAGCCGAGCACCTCGGCGATCCGGAAGAAGCCCTGCTGGATCCGGGCCTGGCGCGCGCGCTCCTCGAAGCTCTCCGCGTTGTGCGAGGCGAGCGACGCGAAGCGCGCGAACGCGTCGAGGATCTCGACCTCGGACGAGTCGAACCGGCCCGCCTCGCTCGAGCAGACGCCGAGGACGCCGCGAACCTCGCCGAGCCAGATCATCGGCGCGACCATGACCTCCTCGAAGCCGGCGTAGCTCTCGCTCGGCACGGGCGTCTCCGTCCGCGCGAAGTCCCGGGCGAGCACCGGCCGGCCGGTCTCCACCGCCCGCGCGTGCGTGCCCTGCACCGGGACCCGGCGTCCGAGCTCTCGCTCCTCGTCGAGCCCGTAGACCGCGCGGCAGCGCAGCACCTGCGAGTCCGGCTCGAACATCCAGCAGTCGGCCGCGTCCGCGCCGAACAGCACCGCGACCTCGTCCACGAGGCGCCGGAGGACCGACTCGAAGCGCAGGTCGCTCGTGACCACCTGGGCGGCCTTGAGCAGCGCGCCCTGGAGCCCGAGCCGGCGCTCGTCCTCCTCGAGCAGCCGGGCCGCGTGGATGGCGATCCCGAGCTCGCCGGCGACCGCCTCGGCGACCGCGATGTCGCTGCCGGACCACGCGCCCGTCTCGGTGCGATGCAGGCCGAAGACGCCGATCGTCCGGTCGAAGACGACGATCGGCGTCGCGAGCACCGACTTCGTCCCGAGCCCCAGGAGCGCGTCGCGGCCTCCCAGCGACTGGTCGTCGAGCTCGCCGGCGCTCTCGACGTCCGCGATCGCGATCGTCCGTCCCTCGCGCGTCGCGAGGTTGGTGACGGGGAGCTTGGTCGCGTCCGTGATCGGCTCGACGCCGGGCCGGCGCCACTCGACCCTGAGCGGGGCCGGATCGCCCTCGAGCCCGAGCCGCACGTAGCAGCGGGCCACGTCGAGCGCGCGGCCCGTCTCGGCCACCGCGACCTGGAGGACGTCGTCGATGTCGAGCTCCGAGCGGACCTTGCGCGCGATCTCCGCGACGAGCTTCTCCCGCTCGAGCGCCGAGCGGAGCGCCACCTCGGAGCGCAGCCGCTCGATCACCGGCGCCGCCTCGTCGGCGAGCCGCGCGAGCGCCTCGAGCTCGGCCGACGAGAAGAAGCGCCGCTCGGCGGTCGAGGCGAGGACGAGCACCGCGACGCAGACGCCGTCCGAGACGAGCGGGACGAACGCGACGCTCTTCGCGCCGACCGCCTGGGCCAGGCGCGCGTTCACGTTCGGCGCGGCGCCGACGTCGTAGACCGCGAACGGCGTCCGGTCGCGGACGACGTTCGCGACCGCGCCTGTCTCGTGGACGAGGTCGATCGAGATCCCGCGCCACCACGCTTCGTCGACGCCGCGGACGCGGAGGCCGCGCGCTCGCTCGCCGCGCTCGTCCACGAGCACGATCCCGGCGATCTCGGCTCCGGGCCGGCCGCTCACCTCGTCGAGGAGCGCGTCGGCCGCCTCGTGCGCGGTGGTCGCCTGCTCGAGCGCGGCGATCAGGCGCGGCTGCGGGTCGCCGTCGTCCGGGAGCTCGGGAACGGGCCCCGGCTCGCCTCGCCCGTCCGGCCGCGATCGCGCAGCCGCCGGAGGACGCGGCCGCGGCCGCCAGGGGACACCGCCGCGAGCCCGACGAGCGCGCCCAGCCACACCGCGGCGCCGCGCAGGAACCGGCCGGGCGAATGTCTCTGGGGAGAAAGGCGCACGGTTCCCCCTGATGATAGGAGGCGGGTGCCAGACCGGCGCCCGATTGAGTCAGAAAAACTGACCCTGGCAGAAGTTGCCTGAACGCGCTACGGTTGCGTCACTGGGCGATGCGAGCCGCGGCAGGTGTCCTGGCCGAGTAGCCGCGGTGAGCGATGCGGAGGGCCCGCCGCTACACCCCCCAGCGGTGGGCCTTCCGCTTGTTCCAAGCCAGGACAAGCGGGACGGCCCGTGCTCCCGGGCTACGATGTGCCCGTGCCTCGGAGGATCCTTCTCGCCTCTCCGCGCGGCTACTGCGCCGGCGTCGAGCGCGCCGTCGACACGGTCGAGCAGGCGCTCGACCTCTGGGGGCCGCCGGTCTACGTGCGCAAGCAGATCGTCCACAACCTCCATGTCGTCCGCGACCTGGAGGCCCGCGGCGCGCGTCTTCGTCGAGAGCGAGACGGAGGTGCCGCCCGGAGCGACGGTCGTCTTCTCGGCCCACGGGGTCGCCCCGTCGGTGCACGCGAACGCCCGCGCGCTCGAGCTGAAGACGATCGACGCCACCTGCCCGCTCGTCACCAAGGTCCACTCCGAGGCGCGCCACTACGCCCGCGACGGCTACACGATCGTCCTGATCGGCCATGCCGGGCACGAGGAGGTCGAGGGCACGATGGGCGAGGCGCCCGAGTCGATCGTCCTCGTCGAGTCGCCCGCGGAGGCCGAGACGGTCGAGCTGCCCGACGGCCCGCTCTCGTACATCACCCAGACGACGCTCTCGGTCGACGAGACGAACGAGGTGATCGACGTCCTGCGCCGGCGCTTCCCCCACATCGAGGCGCCGAAGAAGGAAGACATCTGCTACGCGACCACGAACCGCCAGCGCGCGGTCAAGGCGATGCTCCGGGAGATCGACCTCCTGCTCGTGATCGGCTCGCACAACAGCTCGAACTCGAACCGGCTCGTCGAGGTCGCGATCGCGAACGGCGTCCCCTCGTACCTGATCGACGACGAGACGGAGATCGAGGACGCGTGGCTCGAGGGCGTCGACACGGTCGGGATCACCTCCGGCGCCTCCGCGCCCGAGCGGCTGGTCGAGCGGGTGCTCGCCTGGTTCGCCGACCGCGGCGTCACCGACGTCGCGCCGTATGCCGAGGAGCTCGAGGACGTGACCTTCAAGCTCCCGGCCGAGCTGCGCCGCGCCGCCGCGCGTCTAGTCGAACCCGACCTCGTTGCCCTGCCGGTCGTAGACGGCCGCGAGGCTGCCGTCGATCGCGAAGAGCGCGATCCGCCCGCCGGGCCGGACGAAGCCGATCCCGCCGGCGAACCAGCGCGGCGGCACCTCCCACGTCGCGACGAGGCGGGTGCCGCGCCAGAGCTCGAGCGCGCCGAGCAGCTTGTGGTTCGTCGGGAAGCGCCGGACGGCGAGCACGAGCGTCCCGTCCGGGCGCGACGCCCATGTGCCGGATCTCGATCGGGCCCGGCACGTAGGACGGGAACGCCTCCGCGACCGCGTCTGCGCTCAGCACCTCCTCGGCGCCGCGGACGATCCGGCTGCGCAGGAACCCGCCGGCCGCGCGCAGGCCCGTGTCGGCGCGAGGGCACGAGCGTCGACGACCCTTCGGCAGCCGGGGCCGGCGTCGTCGCCGCCGGCTCCCGCGACGCGGCGGGCTCGGCGCGGTCGCTCGTCCCGTCGCCGCCCCGCAGCGCGTCGCCCGCCGCGAGCGCCGCCAGGAGGACGACGGCCACGACGAGCACGCGGTTCATCTCACGCCTTCTCGATCCCGAGCTCGGGGCCGAGCGCGACGCCCGTCGCGAGCGTCTCGGCCTTGATCCAGTCCTCGTGGCCGAGCAGGTCCTCGTCCCCGGCCGGGAGCGTGAGCGCGATCCGGTCGGTCAGCTCGAGACCCGCCTCCTTGCGCATCGTGTTCACGCGGTGGATCAGGTCGAGGACGCGGCCCTCGCGGAGGAGCTCGTCGTCGAGCGAGGTGTCGAGGGAGACGGTCACGCCGTCGTCGGCCGCGACGGCGGCGCCGTCCGGGCTGTGGCGCTCGACCAGCACCTCGTCCGGCCCGAGCTCGTGGCCCGCCGCGCGGAAGCCGCCGTCGGGGAGCTGCTCCCACTCCCCGGACTGCGAGCGCCGAGCGCACGGCCGCGAGCTCGGCGCCGAGCCGCGGGCCGAGGACGGGCAGGTTCGGCTTCACGAGCAGCTCGAGCGCCTCGACCGGCCCGAACTCGAGCTCCTTCACGCGCAGCTCGTCGCGGATCGTGTCCGCGTGCGCGGCCGCCCGGTCGGCCCCCTCGACCACGAGCCGGCGCAGCGGCTGGCGGAGCTTCACGCCGGCGGTCGCCCGCGCCCGGTGGCCGAGCTCGGCGACTCGCGCGCGCCTCGCCCATCCCGGCGAGGAGCGCGTCGTCCTCGAGCGCGGACGCGACCTCCGGCCAGCCGGCCAGATGCACCGACTCGGGCGCCTCCTCCCCGCACGGACCGCCGACGAGCCGCCGCCAGAGGTGCTCGGTGAGGAACGGGAGCACGGGCGCGACGACGCGGAGCGACTGGACGATCGCGTACCAGAGCGTCCGGAACGCGGCCTCGTCGCCCGACCAGAAGCGGGGCCGCGAGCGGCGGATGTACCAGTTCGAGAGGTCGTCGAGGAAGCGCTCGAACGCGTCCACCACGCGGTACGTCAGCTGCGCCTCGTACGCCTCGGTCGCCTCGGCGACGAGCGTCTGGGTGCGCGCGAGGAGCCAGCGGTCGAGCAGCTGCAGCTCGGCGTCGGCCGGCCCGGCCTCGAGATCCGAGTAGCGCGGCTGGAACCTCTCGATCGCCCCGTAGTCGGCCAGCACGATCACGGAGTTCCAGAGTCGCAGCAGCTTGCGCTTGATCTCCTTCGCCGGGCCGTAGCCGAAGAGGAGGTTGCGGTCGGGCGGCTGGGCGCAGTACTGCCAGCGCATCACGTCCGCGCCCATCCGGTCGAACGCCTCCTCGGCCGGAATCAGGTTCCCCCACGAGCCGTGCATCTCGCGGCCGTGCTCGTCGAGCATCTTCTCGTAGCCGAGGACGGACTCGAACGGCGCCCGGTCGACGAGCACGACCGACATGAAGAGCTGCGAGTAGAACCAGAGCCGGATCTGCTCGCGCATCTCCGAGACCCAGTCGGCCGGGAACCACGTCTCCCAGTACGCCTGGTCGGGCAGGTCGGCGGTCGTCAGGCCCTTCGCGGCGCCCGTGCCGAAGCCCTCGGGCTCCGCGCACGGGGTTCTCCCAGCCGAGCGTCGAGAATGGGACGATCCCGGCGTCGAGCCAGACGTCGCCGACCTCCGGGATCCGGCGCACCTCCTCCCCGCAGGCCTCGCAGCGGATCGGCACCTCGTCGATCCACGGCCGGCGGAGCTCCTCGAGCTGCGTCGAGCCCCGAGACGGCGAGCTCCTCCAGGTGCCCGCGCGAGCGCACGACGGTCAGGTGGCTCGCAGGACGAGCAGGGATAGAACGGGAGCGGCAGGCCGTAGTAGCGGCGCCGCGAGATGTTCCAGTCGCCCAGGTTCCGGAGCCAGTCGTCCATCCGCTTGCCGAAGTACTCGGGCGTCCACGTGACCGCCGCGTTCGCGCGGAGCAGGCGCGGGCGGAGCTCCTCGGCCGCGATGAACCAGTCGTCGGAGATCCGGAAGATGAGCGGCGTGTGGCAGCGCCAGCAGAACGGGAAGCGATGCTCGATCGTCCCGGCGTCGATCAGCCGGCCGCGCTCGGCGAGGTCGGCGGCGATCTGCTCGGCCGACTCGCCGGTCGAGAGGCCGTGGAGCCAGCCGAACTCCGGGTAGAAGCGGCCCGACTCGTCGACCGGCTGGACGACCGCGAGGTCGTGGACGCGCGAGAGCTCGAAGTCCTCGGCGCCGCAGCCGGGCGCGATGTGGACGATCCCCGTCCCCTCGTCCATCGAGACCTCGTCCCACGGGATCACCCGGTGCTCGAGCCCCTCGGCGGCGGGCAGGTGGTCGAACGGCCCCTCGTAGCGCCAGCCGACGAGCTCCGACCCGCGCCGCCGCTCCGTGAACGTCTCGTCCGGATAGCGGCGGACGGCCACCCACTCGCCGTCCTCGCGCAGGCCGTACTCCTCGTCCGGATGGACGGCGGCGGCGACGTTCGCCGGGAGCGTCCACGGAGTGGTCGTCCACACCGCGAGCGCCTCGCCCGGGCGGTCGGGGAGCGGCAGGCGGATGAAGAGCGACGGGTCGGTGCGGTCCTCGTAGGAGCCGACCAGCTCGTGGGCCGAGATCGAGGTCCCGCAGCGCGGGCACCACTCGGTCGAGCGGTGGCCGAGGTAGAGCCAGCCCTCCTCGTGCACGCGCGCGAGGAAGCGCCAGATGTACTCGATGTTCGTGTCCGAGAACGTGTAGTAGTCGCGGCCCCAGTCCATCCACTGGCCGAGGCGCTTCGAACCGCGGATCAGCTCCTGCGCCGACCAGACGACCTTCTCGCGGCACTTGCGCGCGAACTCGGCGAGGCCGTACTCCTCGATCTCGCGCTTCGAGTTGAGCCCCAGCTCGCGCTCGACGCCGACCTCGATCCAGAGGCCCTGGCAGTCGAAGCCGTTCTGGTAGCGCTGGTCGAACCCGCGAAGCGCCTTGTAGCGCTGGAAGACGTCCTTGAGCGTCCGGCCCCAGGCGGTGTGGACGCCGAGCGTCTTGTTCGCCGTGACGGGGCCGTCGACGAAGCTCCACTTCGCCAGGCCGCGGTTCTGCTCGCGCAGCTGCTCGAAGGTGCCGCGCTCCTCCCACCAGGCGAGGATCTCCTCCTCGAGGCGCGGGTGGTCGGGGACTTTCGGAAGCGGCTCGAACACGCCGAAACCCAGTCTAACCGCGGGATTTTTCGCCCCCGGTTTGTCGTTTTCGAGGGTAGGCAATCAGCGCGCCCAGGGCGCGTTTTTCGAATCAGGAGGAGATATGGCAAACGCCATCGAGGCGACCGAGACCACCTTCGACGAGGAGGTCCTCGGCAGCGAGAAGCCGGTGATCGTGGACTTCTGGGCGCAGTGGTGCGGCCCGTGCCACATGGTCGCCCCGGTGCTCGACCAGATCGTGGAGGAGCGCGGCGGCGACGTGCGGCTCGTCAAGGTGAACATCGACGAGCAGCCCGCGCTCGCTCAGACGCTACGGCGTCATGAGCATCCCCATGATGATCCTCTTCCGCGACGGCGAGGCCGTCGCCGGCACGCTCGGCGCCCAGCCGAAGACCGCGCTCGAGAAGGCGCTCGGGCTCGAAGCGGCCGCCTAGCGCCACGGCAAGTCGGCGCGCGCCCGGCAAAGGGGACGGCCGGGCGCGCCGCCGTTGATCGAGCGAGGAGGGGTTCTCGCCCCGGGGAACGGCTCGGAGGCTCAGTCCTCGCCGTTCAGGTACGACTCGAACGCGGCGTGCTTCGCGAGGTACTCCTCGACCTGCGCGACCACATCCCGAGCCCACGCGTCGAACGACTCCTCCGTCAAGCATTCGTCGATCCGGAGCAGACGATCATCGCGCATGAATGACTTTTCGACCATTTCGCGCGGCGGGGCAATGGGCCGACCGGCCCATCCGAGTCGCGATAGGCCAGGTGGCCCAGTTACGATGGTCCTCGCATGAGCGAAGAGCCCCGGCCCACCCCGGAGGAAGAGGACGCGCCGCTCGAGCGGCGCCAGGAGGAGGACGCAACCCGCGGGCCGGGCCACGAGGATCCGGAGGAGCAGATCGACCCGGATCCCGAGACGCCGTGAGACGCCAGTCCGCGACGGTGCACGAGCTCGCCCAGGTCGAGCTCCTGGCCGGGCTCCCCGGCGAGACGCTCGCCGCGCTCGGGGAGCGGATGGAGCGCCGGCAGCTCATGCCCGGCGAGCGGGTGGTCGCCGAGGGCGAGGAGGGCGACCGGTTCTACGTCGTGATCGCGGGCGTGCTCCAGGCGGCGCAGGCCGACCGCGGCGAGCGCGGCCTCCTGCACCCGGGCGACTACTTCGGCGAGGTGGCGCTCCTGATGGACGTTCCGCGGACGGCGAGCATCCGCGCGGTCAGCCCCGCAACCGTCGCGAGCTGCGACCGCGAGACGTTCGACGAGCTCGTCCGCCCCGTCTTCACGAGCTGAACTCGTCCAGAACTGCGTCCGCGAGCGCGGGCCAGCCCTCGACCGCCCAGTCTCCGAAGTCGCGGTCGGTCAGCACGGCGAGCGCCAGGCCGGCCTCGGGATCGACCCAGAGGAACGTGCCCGAGCGGCCGAAGTGGCCGAACGTCCGCGGCGAGTTCCCGGCGCCCGTCCAATGCGGGCTCTTCGCGTCGCGGAGCTCGAAGCCGAGCCCCCAGTCGTTCGGATCCTGGCGGCCGTAGCCGGGCAGCACGCCGCTGAGGCCGGGGAAGGCGACCTGCGTCGCCTCGGCCAGCGTCTCGCGGGCGAGGAACCGCGGGTCGAGCAGCTCCCGGCCGTAGGCGAGGAGATCCTCCAGCGAGCCCGAGGCGCCGTGCGCGGGCGAGCCGTCGAGCCGCGTGTCTGTCAGGCCGGCCGGCCCGAGAACCGACCTCGGCGAGGTACTCGGCGAACGGCATCTCGCCGCGCGCGGCCACGAGCTCGCCGAGCGCCTCGAAGCCTGGGTTCGAGTAGATGCGCCGCTCGCCGGGCTTCGCGATCGGCTCGCCGCCGTCGAGCGGGAGCCCGGACGCGTGCGCGAGCAGGTGGCGGACGGTCGAGCCCGGCGGTCCGGCCGACTCGTCGAGCTCGAGGATCCCCTCCTCCGCGGCGACGAGCACTGCGCCGGCGGTGAGGAGCTTCGTGACCGAGGCCCACGGGAGCACGCGGTCGACCGGCCCGCGGCGCGCGAGGACGCCGTCGGCCGCGACGACGCCCGCGGCGGCCGTCTCGACCGGCCAGTGTTCGATCGCTTCGAGCGCGGGCACGGGCGGGCGATACTACTGGCGCCATGGAGCGCCGCCTCGTCTCGTCCGGCTCGCCGTGGGAGCCGGTGGTCGGCTTCTCGCGGGCCGTCCGCGTCGGCGAGCGCGTGCTCGTCTCCGGGACGATCGCCGTCATGCCCGACGGCGCCGACCCGCCGTCCGACTCCTACGGCCAGGCCAAGCGGTGCCTCGAGATCATCCTCGCGGCGCTCGCCGAGGCCGGCGCGACACCCGACGACGTCGTCCGCACGCGGCTCATCCTCACGCCCGAGGCCGACTTCGACGAGGTCGCCCGCGCTCACGGCGAGGTCTTCCGGGAGATCCGCCCCGCCACGACCGGCTTCTTCGTCCACGCGCTCGTCGACCCGCGCTACCACGTGGAGATCGAGGCGGAGGCGGTCGTCACGGACGCAACGACCTAGTTTCGGGCCCCGACAGGGGTACAGTGGCCGCGTGACGAAAGAGCTCTACCCCGCATCGATCACGGGCGAGAGCTTCGCCGCCGGCGGCAGCGTCCTCGAGCACCGCTACGGCGAGAGCGACCCCTTCACGCTGGGCGTCGAGGAGGAGTACATGCTCCTCGACCCGCAGACGTTCGACCTCGTGCAGCACGTCGACACGGTGCTCTCGCGGATCCACGAGGAGGAGTTCGTCGAGCGCGTCTCGCCGGAGCTCATGCAGTCCGTGCTCGAGATCTCCACGCCCGTCTGCCACACGGCGGCGGACGTGGACGGCGAGCTGCGGCGGCTGCGCGCCTACGTGACCGAGGTGGCCGGGCGGGAGAAGCTCCGGGTCGGCTCGGCCGGCACGCACCCGTTCAGCCTGTTCGAGCGGCAGCGGATCACCGCGCGCGACCGCTACCGCGCGCTCGTCGACCAGCTCCAGTACGTCGCCCGTCGCGAGCTGATCTTCGGCATGCACGTGCACGTCGCCGTCGACGGGCCGGAGAAGGCGATCGTCGTCCTGAACGGGATGCTCGCGCACCTCGCCGACCTGCTCGCGCTCTCGGCCAACTCGCCCTTCTGGCGCGGCGAGCAGACCGGGCTCGCGTCGACGCGGCAGATGGTCTTCGCGGCGTTCCCGCGCTCGGGCGTGCCGCCCCGCTTCGCCGACTACGCCGAGTACGCGGAGGTGGTCGGCCAGCTCGAGAAGACCGGCTGCATCGCGGACTACACGCACATCTGGTGGGACATCCGCCCGCATCCCGAAGTGGGGCACGATCGAGATCCGGGTGATGGACGCCGTCTCGCGCGTCGAGGACGCGGTCGCCCTCGCCGCGTACATCCAGTCGCTCGTCAAGTACTACTCGGACCGGTTCGACGCGGGCCAGGAGGTGCCGTCGTACCACCGCATGCTCGTGACCGAGAACCGCTGGCTCGCGGCACGCTACGGGCTCGAGGCGCCGGTGATGGACCTGGCGACCGGCCGCCGGAACCGCGTCCCCGTCGCCCAGCTCGTGCGGCGGGCGCTGCGCGAGCTCAAGCCGCACGCGCGGGAGCTCGGCTCCGACCGCGAGCTCGAGGGGATCGAGGAGATCCTCGCCCGCGGGAACGGCGCCGACCGCCAGCGGCGGGTGTTCAACGCGAACCGGGACGTGACCGAGGTCGTGCACGAGATCGCGGACGCGACCGAGGCGGTCGGCTCGGAGTCGGTGGCCGCGTGATCGGCGTCGGCGAGCGCGCCCCGGACGTCCAGCTCTGGATCGGCCCCCGCCAGGAGGCGCGCCTGCACGACCTGACTGCGCCCGGCGAGGGGATGCTCCTGCTCTTCTACCTCTTCGACTGGTCGGCGACCTGCACGAACGAGCTCCTGCTCCTGCGCGACCGCCGCGCCGAGCTCGAGGCGGCCAACTTCAGCCCCTTTGGCATCTCCCGCGACAGCCCCTGGTCGCACATCGCCTGGCGCGAGGCCCTCGACCTCGACGTCCCGCTCCTGTCGGACTGGAACGGCGAGGCGACGCACGCGTTCGGAATCGCGCACGAGTACCAGGGCCTCAAGGACGTGTCCGAGCGCTCGGCGTTCCTGCTCGACGGAGACCGAATCGTTCGGTGGACGCGCCGTTACGAGGCCGGCGAGGTGCCGGATCTCGACGAGCTCGTCGACGCGGCGCGCGGCCTCGTCACGGCGTGAGGCTCGCCGGCCTCGCGGCCCTGGTCCTCCTGCTCGCCGGCTGCGCGGTGACGCCGTTCAGCGGATCGAGCGACGAGGGGTCTGCCACCGCCATCCCCACGACAGTTCCCGACCCCACCGTGTCCCTGACCGTGACCGTCTGGCCGAACGGCACCGGCGACGCGGTCCACGCCTCGCTCCAGTGCGACCCGCCCGGCGGGGACCATCCGCACCCCGAAGCCGCGTGTCGCGGCCGTGCGAAAGAACGCGACGGCGCTCCAGCCGGTGCGGGCGGACATGGCGTGCACGCAGCAGTACGGCGGCCCCGAGCGCGCCCGCGTCCAGGGCATCGTCGACGGGACGGACGTCTCGGCCGAGCTCACGCGCGCGAACGGCTGCGAGATCGCCCGCTGGGACTCGCTCGCGCCGCTTCTCGCGATCGTCGCGAGCGGCTGAGGCTCAGGGAGCGGGTGACAAGGACGGGCTCAGCGCACCCGGCTGGGGGACGAGCTGATCGATGCCCGTCCCGTCCCGCTTGACGCTGAAGATGCCCTCCTCGCCGCCCGCAAAGACGAGTCGCTGCCCGTCCGGCGACCAGGCCGTGTCGCGGCATTTCAGCGGCCGGGGCAGCGTACGGTTCTGCCGATCGACGCCGTTCGGCTTGACGATCACGAGCTTGCAGCCGGTCGCCTGTTCCCGCGGGTCAGGGAGGATGAAGGCAATCCGTGTCCCGTCGGGCGACCAGGCCGGGAAGAGCGCCGCCCGACCGTAGCCCTCGGTGAGGTTCCGCTCGTCCGTGCCGTCGGCCTCGGCGACCCAGATGGCGTTGTCGCGCTGATACACGATTCGGCGAGCGTCCGCCGACCAGTCGGGAGCGCCGCCTTCGACGAGCTCCGTCGGCTCACCGCCGTCCGATCCCACGACGAAGACCCGCGCCGGCCCCTCGTCCGTCTTGCGGTTGAACGCAATCTGCGTGCCGTCGGGCGACCAGGCGGGCGACCCGTCCACATCGGGCCGTTGCGTCACCTGCACCGTGTCGAGGCCGTCGAGCGTCGGACGTCCAGATGTCGCCGCCCTCGCTGAAGGCGAGGTGCGTCCCGTCGGGCGACCAGTCGGGCTCCTTCCGGAGGGGGTCCCCGGGGAGCTGTTTCTCGCCGACCGTCCTCGCCGACGAGGTAGACGCGCGACCCGGCCGAGTACGCGAGCGTCGGCCCGGGCTCGGGCGTGGGCGTGGTCTCGGACGCTCCGGTCCCGGCCCCCCGGCCGCCGCCGGATCCGGGGAGACGCTCCTGCGTGCCGGGATCGTTCACGATCGCCCAGATTCCTAAGCCGCCGAAGACGAGCGCCAGCGCCACTGCGGCGGAGGTCAGGACGACGCCGCGCCGCCGCCGGCCGCTGTGCCAGGCCCAGTCGACCGCGTCGCGGCACATCCCGGCGAGCAGCGCACCGATGCCCTTCCGCGCCCCGCGCAGCTTCTTGCGCTTGAGCTCGACCAGGTAGTCGACGAAGTCCTTGACGTCCTCGTGCCAGCGGGTCGCCCGCACGTCGACGGCGTTCCGCGTCGAGAACGGCTTGAGCGACTCGGGCAGGTCGTCCTCGCCGGGCATTTGCGCGCCCTCGAACGTGACCGGGATGACGCGCACCTCGGCGGCCAGCGCGCCCTCGAGCTCGCGCCGCACGTAGTCCTCGGGGTCGTCGATCCGACGGCTCCCGTCCGCGGCCGTGACGGTGAGCCAGTGCTGGCCGATGCAGGCGACGAAGACGTCCGAGGCGGCGACCGCCTTCGCGATCACCTGGTCGAACGGCTCGCCGGGCGCGATCCCGTGGATGTCGAAGAAGACGTTCTCCTCGCCGAAGCGGTCGGCGAGCGTCTCGGCGAGCGACCGCGCGTCGCCGCCCGTGTCGACGCGGCGGTAGGAGACGACGATGCGGAACGCCCGCGGGTCGGCGTCGCTCATTTCTTCTCGGCGCCCGGAAGCGCGCGGTCGGCCTCCTCGCGCGCCGAGACCCACTTCGCGTGCTCCTGCGAGATGAGGCCCTCGATCCGGTCGGCGAGAAGGGCGGTGCCGTCAGCCGAGCCGGCGTACGGCCCGGCGTGCGCGAGGTAGAGGTACTTCTCGTGCTTGAGCGACTCCGCGGTCGCGCGATAGGTCTGCCAGTTCACCGCGAACTGGTTCAGCTGCGAGATCCCCTCGATCACGACGACGGCGGCGCCGAGCGCTCCGAGGATCGCGGCGTGCGCGCCGAGCGTCGCCACGACCGGGATGGCGGCCGCGGACACGAGCTGCCCAACCTTCAGGCGCTTGTACCAGCGCTGGTTGGCGCCGCTCTTCATGTCGTACCAGGCGATCTGGTCTTCCAGACGCGCCAGCGTGATGTCGTTGCCGTGCGGCACGGCAGCAGGAATTGTCACACAGCGCTGGTTCGGGTGGAAGCGCCGCACCCCTGCGGGCGTTCTGACCATCGTGGCGTCGCAGCGCGAGAAGGGCGAGGCATTCCGGGCGCTCCACGAGGCCGGGACGTTCGTGATCCCGAACCCGTGGGACGCCGGGTCGGCGAAGCTGCTCGAGTCGCTCGGCTTCAAGGCGCTCGCGACGACGAGCTCCGGATTCGCGTTCACGCTCGGGCGGCGGGACGGCGGCGTCACGCTCGACGAGCTGGCCGCCCACGTGGAGACGCTCGCGGGCGCGACGGGCGTGCCGCTCGCGGTCGACATCGAGGACGGGTTCGGCCCGGCGCCCGAGGACGCGGCGCGCGCGGTCGCGCGCGTGGCGGAGGCAGGCGCGGTCGGCGGCTCGATCGAGGACTGGGACTCGCGCGAGCGGCGGATCTACGACCTCGACCATGCGGTCGAACGCGTCGCGGCCGCCGCCGAGGCGGCCCGCACGCTCGACGTCCCGTTCACGTTCACCGCGCGCGCCGAGAACGCGATCCGCGGGAACCCCGACCTCGAGGACACGATCGCCCGCCTGCAGGCCTTCGAGGCGGCGGGCGCGGACGTGCTCTTCGCCCCGGGCCTGACGAGGATCGAGGACGTGCGCGCGGTCACCGCCGCCGTGTCGCGCCCGGTCAACGTCCTCTGGCGGCCGGGCCTGGCGCTCGCCGAGCTCGAGGAGGCCGGCGTGCGCCGCGTCAGCGTCGGCGGCGCGCTCACGTGGGTCGCGGCGAGGGCGCTCGAGGACGCCGCCGAGCGGATCCTCGAGGACGGCGACTTCTCCGCCCTCGAGCGATCGCCCGACTTCGACCGCTGGCTCGGGCCCGCCTAGCTGGCCGGAACGCCGTCCGCGGCGCGCTCGAGCTCGGCGACCTCGATCTTCGACATCTGGAGCATCGCCTGCATGGCGCGCTGCGCGCGCTCCGGGTCGGAGTCGCTCAGGAGCTCGCCGAGCCGGCGCGGGACGATCTGCCACGAGAGGCCGAACTTGTCCTCCAGCCAGCCGCACGGGCCGGGCTGGCCGCCGTCCGCGGTCAGCTTCTCCCAGTACTCGTCCACCTCGGCCTGGTCCTCGCAGTCGACCATGAGGGAGATCCCCTGGCTGAAGGTGAAGCTCCCTCCGCCGTTCAGCGCGATGAACTCCTGGCCTGCAAGCTCGAACGTGGCAGTCATGATCGAGCCCTCCGGCCCGGGGCCGGCCGCCGAATAGCGCGTCTCGCTCGTCACCTTCGCGTCCGGGAAGACCGAGGTGTAGAAGTCGACCGCCTCGCCCGCGCGGTCCTTGAAGGTCAGGAACGTCGTGATCTTCTTCTGCATGGGTCCACTCCTTGTCCGCCGTTTCCTTGTAGACGGCCGGGATGCCGGAACTCATCGCTCCGACCCCCGGGCACTCACTCGTAGCGGAGCGCGTCCGCCGTGCGGAGTCGGGTGGCCAGCCAGGCCGGGTCGCAAACGACACGCGCTAACACGCGATCTTCGGGTACCACTGGGCAACGAGACCCAAGAGCAGGAGGCGTCAATGACCGAGCACAGGATCGGAACGCAGGAAGAGTGGCAGGCCGAGCGCGAGGCGCTGCTCAAGGAGGAGAAGGAGCTCACGCACCGCAGCGATGAGCTTGCCCGCAAGCGGCGGGAGCTCCCCTGGGTGCCCGTCGACAAGGAGTACAGCTTCGACACCGAACAGGGGCCGAAGTCACTTGCCGAGCTCTTCGACGGCCGCTCGCAGCTGCTCGTCTACCACTTCATGTTCGGGCCTCCCTATGCGGCCGGCTGTCCGGTCTGCTCGTCGATCGCCGACACGCTTGCCCCGCAGGTCGTCCACCTGAAGGCGAGGGACACGACCTTGCTGCTCGCCTCCCGCGCGCCGCTCGAGAAGCTCCTCGCCTACCGGGAGCGGATGGGTTGGCCCATCGATTGGGTCTCGAGCGGCGGCAGCGACTTCAACCGCGACCTTGGCTTCCTCTCCACCGAGGAGGAGCTGAAGCCGTTTCTCGAAGGCGAGATCCCTCAGGTCGTCGAGCAGATGGCGGAAGCCTCCGGTACCGATGTCGCCGGGTACGTCTCGGAGGGCCCAGGCCTGAGCGCCTACGTCCTCTCGGACGGGACCGTCTACAGGACCTACGTCACGAGCGCGCGCGGCCTCGAGCCGGCGATGGCCTACTACGGGCTCCTCGACCGCACGCCGCGCGGGCGCCAGGAGGAAGGAGAGCGCGAACACTGGCTCCGCCGCCACGACGAGTACCGGACGGCGTAGTCGGACGGCCGCTCCCGAGGCCTCTCCAGCACGTTCGTCCCTCGCCCGCCGGGTCACCCCTTCCATTTCGGGTCGATGGGGAACGTCATTCCGCCGGCGACGATGCCGTCCAGCTCGATGTTGACGTCGATGCGCGGCGGCCGCCGCTGCGCGTTGATCAGCTTCGGCGTGATCGGCTCCCCCGGCGTGGCGACGAGCGCGACCTTCACCTGCTGACCGGGCTTCAGCGTGAAGCGCGGCCGCTTGACGCCCTTCAGGCCGATGTCCCACCCGAGCTTCGCGAGCAGCGGCGGCAGCTTGACGTCGATCAACACCACGACGGGACGCTTCGCCTCCTCCGGGTGCTTGATCCAGAAGACGCGCTCCGACAGCGACTTGATGAGCGACTCGGTGCGGAACCCCGCGATCGGCGCGACGTTGCGCTGCGCGATGTTGTTGTCGTGGGGAACGAGCCGCCAGTGCGGGATCGAGCCGCCGGTGACCGTGCCTCCCGGCGAGTCGACGACGCTCCGGTCGCCCGTGGCGCTGACGATCATCAGCATGCACTCGTGGCCGACCGTGTTCGGCGTCCACTCGAACGGGCCGATCATCGCGTTGGCACCCGCGGCGAGCGAGGCCGGCCCGGGCAGCGACGCGGTCGTCATCGGCGCCCAGTCCGCGGGCCAGATCAGGCCGGTCATCGGCCGGCTGTGATAGCCGCGGACGGTGATCCCCGTCGCCGGCGTGGTGCCCCGGTTCCTGATGATCACGTACGCGTAGTTGGTCGCGCCGACGACCGGCTCCTGGTGTGTCAGGCCCGCCGTCGGCGCGCACGGCGGTTCCAGATCTCCGTCGTGTCCCAGAAGTTCTCGCGGAACTGGTACTCGCCGTTCCGGCCGTCGTTGATGTAGACGTCGACGTCAGGCGGCGCTCCCGGCGCGGTCACCGGCGTCGCGGCGCCGGGCGGCTGGTAGAGACCCTGCTTCTCGAACGACCAGCGGACGACCTTGTGCATCGCGCCGCCGGAATAGCCCTCGAAGTTGGTCGTCAGGCGATCCGCGGCCATCAGCTCGTCGGCGTAGTCGTCCGGCTCGGGCGTCGGCGTGATCGGCGACCCCGCGAGGGCCCCGATCGACTTGATGATGAGGTAGCAGGAGTAGCGCGACGCGAACTCCTGCAGGGACTGTTGGACGGAGTCGCCGCCGAGCGAACGGTAGACGCGAAAGAGCGTCGAGGTGAGGATCTCCTCGCTCGGGTAGCCGCCGGTGTCGCGCATGCCGCCCCACGCCCACCCGTCCCCGGGCAGCCGGTCGGCGCGACGGTCGGCCGCGGCGGTCGTCCCCAGCGGGCAGAACGTGAAGACGATGAACCGGTCGCTGCCGGTGATCAGGGTGTGTGGGTCGGTCACGATCATCGCCAGGCTGTCGCCCGCGCTGTGCGCGAAGCCGAAGTTCGGGCTGTTGACGTTGTCCCAGAGCAGCGCGTGCCCGAACTCGTGGTAGACGGTCCGGCCCTCTGTGCCCATTCCCACCGTGGTTCCGGTGTCGCACGGCCCGAACCGGAACCGGCCCACGCCGTTGCCCGCCGTGTTTCCTTCGCAGTTCGCGTTGACGTCGGTCCTTCCGCGGTGGTCGACCGGCACAGGGAATGTCGTGCCGTTGAAGTACGTCGCGACCGTGAAGCCGAGGTTCTGCACCAGCCGGAAGCACGCGTCGGCGTGGAAGTACGTCGCCGCCGCGGCGAAGCCGTCTGTCGGCGACGAGAAGTCGAAGAAGAACGGCGAGATCGTCGTGGGCGGCGCCGACGTCGGCGGGTTCGTGTCCTGGATGACGACGAAGTTGCCGCGCAGCGCCTGTCTCGCCGGCGAGCCGGTGGGCGCCTCCAGCCCCGGCAGCGTGAGGGTGCTCCGCTGGTTGTCGAGGTCGGTCGTCGACGCAGAACGCGCCCGCAACGACAGGTTGCCCGTCTGCACCGTCGGGTCTGTCGGGTACACGCGCCCCGTCGCGCAGGCCACGAACGCGCGCAGGTAGAGCACCGAGCCCGTCACAGGCTCGACGAACGCCCGCCAGTTGAGCGCTCCCCAGGACGGAACTGCAAGCCGGAACAGCACCTCGAGCGCGGGGTAGTGAACGCCCTCTTCGATCCGCGGGTCGACCTCGGGCAGGACGAGCGTCGGCGGGCCCTGCGAGCGGCCCCTTTGGTCCTTGCTCCGCGACTCCGGGTCCTTGCGCTGCGCGCGCTCGAACCGGTACAGCCACCAGTGGGCGGGGCCGTTGATCTTGAGCGCGAACTGCTTCGGGTCGCCGACGCCCAGCAGCTTCGCGAGCGCCGCCGGCGTCGGCTTCCTCGGGTCCAGCTTCGGCTTGCCCTTGATCCAGTCGACCTTCACGTCGCGGCGGTACTGCGAACGCGCGAGGACGACCTGTGGCGGCCGCTCCTGCGCGAGCAGGCTGACGCCCGCCTCCCAGATCGGCAGGCCGCCCAACCGTTGCTGGAAGCCCAGCGTGCTTGCCCCCATGAGCGACTTCTGCTCGGCGAGCACGAGCCGGTTCCTCGTATCGCCGGGATCAGGCCCGCTGTCCGAGACCTCCTCGAGCGTGATCTCGGCGTCGAGCCCGAACACCTCGGCCGCGTCCTCGAGATACGCGGCCGCGAGCTCGGCAGGCTTGACTCCTCGACGGCCCACGTACGGGGCCTGGACGTGGTTCAACGCGCGAACGACGCCGTCGGAATCTCGTCGTGACGGCGACATCGGGACCGAGCTCCAGCGGCATGGCTCGTCCTCCTTATGTCGGAACGATGCGGTGGCGCGAGTCTGGCACTCCGCGGGCGCGAGAGCAATATCCGCTCTGAGAGCGGACGCGCTACATGCCCATCGCGTGGTAGCCGGCGTCCACGTAGAGGATCGTGCCGGTCACGCTGGCGGCGTCGTCCGAGAGGAGGTAGGCCCCGGCCGCGCCGACGTCCGTCGCCTCGATGTTGCGGCGCAGGGGCGAGCGCTCCTCGACGATCGATTCCATCGTCGGGAAGCCCGCGATCGAGCGGGCGGCGAGCGTCCGCACCGGGCCGGCCGAGACGGCGTTCACGCGGATCGACTTCTCGCCCAGATCCCACGCGAGGTAGCGGAGCGACGCGTCGAGGGTCGCCTTGGCGACGCCCATGACGTTGTAGTGCGGCACCGCGCGCTCGCCGCCGAGGTAGGTCATCGTGAGGATCGAGCCGCCGCCGGCCGCCTCCATCAGCGGCTCCGCCGCGCGGGCGCAGGCGACGAGCGAGTACGCCGAGACGTCCACCGCGAGCCAGAAGCGGTCGCGCGGGGTATCCGTGAACCGTCCCTCGAGATCGCGCGTATCGGCGAAGGCGACCGAGTGGACGAGCAGGTCGAGCTTCCCGTCGAACTGCTCGCCGACCTGCGTGAAGAGCGCATCGAGGCTCTCGTCCGAGCGGACGTCGCACTCGGCCACGAGCGGGCTGTTCACGCTCTCCGCGAGCTCGCGGACGCCCTTCTCGATCCGCTCGCCCTGGTACGTGAACGCCAGCTCCGCCCCACCCTGGGCGAGGCGCTGCGCGATCGCCCAGGCGATCGAGCGGCGGTTCGCGACCCCGAGTACGAGGCCCTTTTTCCCCTGGAAGTCACTCACGGCGCGGCGAGTCTATTAGCCTCCGGCCATTCGGGTCGCGGTCATCACGGGAGGGTCGAGCGGGATCGGCGAGGCGGTCGCGCGGCGGCTCACGGCCGAGGGCTGGCACTGCGTCCTGCTCGCGCGGGGGCAGGAGCGGCTCGAGGCGCTCGCGGCCGAGCTCGGCGCCGAAGCCGAGGTGTGCGACGTCGGCGAACGCGAGGCGGTGGACGCGGCGGCGGCCCGCGTGGCGGAGCGCCACGAGGCGGTTCACCTGCTCGTCGCGAACGCCGGCATGCCGGGCGGCGGCGGCTTCCTCGAGATCCCGGCCGAGCGGATCGACCAGGTGACGCGCGTGAACTACCTCGGGACGGTCTGGGCGGTGCGCGCGTTCCAGCCGCTGCTCGAGCGCGGTGCGCCCTCGGACGTCGTCGTGATCGCCTCGGTCGCGGGAACGACGATCCCGCTGGCCCGCGGCCCCTACGTCGCGTCGAAGCACGCGCAGCTCGCCTTCGCTCGCAGTGTCGCCGCCGAGCTCCTCCCGCTCGGCATCCGCGCGCACGCGGTCAACCCCGGCCCGGTCGACACGGCCAGCTTCCCGCAGAAGCAGGCGCTCGCGAGCCGCTTCGGACGCCACTTCGTCTCGACCACGGACGAGGTCGCAACCGAGGTGCTGCGGGCGGTCGCCAAGGACCGGCGCGAGATCTTCGTGCCGGCCGTCTTCCGGCTCGCGGCCGCCGCGCAAGGGCTCGCGCCGGGGACGCTCAGCCGGCTTTCCGCGCGGCTCGAGCGCCTGCGCTGAGTTTCCCTTCCGCCGCCGCGCGGGAACGACCGCCGGACATGGCCCGCCTGCGCCGCGCCGACCTGAACGGCCCCGGGATCTCCCGCCGCGGCCGCGGCTCCGGCTGGGAGTACTTCGACGAGGACGGCGAGAAGATCGGCGACCTCGAGACGCTCGAGCGGATCCGCGAGCTCGCGATCCCGCCCGCGTGGAAGGACGTCTGGATCTGTCCGTACCCGAACGGGCACATCCAGGCGGTCGGCACGGACGCGGCCGGGCGGAAGCAGTACCGCTACCACGAGGTCTGGCGCGAGCGCCGCGACGCGATCAAGTTCGAGCGGATGACCGAGTTCGCCCGCGCGCTCCCGGAGGTTCGCGAGGCGAGTGCCAAGCACCTGCGCAAGCACGGCTTCCCGCGCGAGCGCGTGCTCGCCTGCGCCGTCCGGCTGCTCGACCGCGGGTTCTTCCGGATCGGCGGCGAGGAGTACGCAGAGGAGAACGAGAGCTACGGGCTCGCGACGATGCGCAAGACGCACGTGACGCTCGGCGACGGCGGCGAGATCGCCTTCGACTACCCCGCGAAGTCGGGCAAGCGGCAGGTCCGCTCGGTGGTCGACCGGCCGGTGTACCGGGTCGTCGAGGCGCTGAAGAAACGGCGGGCCGGCGGGCCCGAGCTGCTCGCCTACGAGCGCGACGGCGCGTGGTTCGACGTCAAGTCCGACGACATCAACGCGTACATCAAGGAGACGGCCGGCGGCGACTTCACGGCCAAGGACTTCCGCACGTGGACAGGGACGGTGCTCGCGGCGGTCGGGCTCGCCGTCTCCGGTTCGGTGGCGACCTCGAAGGCCGGGCGCAAGCGGGCGATGACGCGCGCGATCAAGGAGGTCGCGCACTACCTCGGGAACACGCCCGCGGTCGCGCGCGCCTCCTACATCGACCCGCGCGTGTTCGACCGCTACGTGTCCGGCGTGACGATCGGCGGCGTGCTCGAGGCGCTCGGCGACGAGGCGGAGCTCGGCGAGCCGGCGTTCCAGGGCGCGATCGAGGCCGCGGTGCTCGACCTGCTCGAGGACGAGATGAGCACCGCGCTCGAGCGGGTCGCCTAGGCAGCGCCCGCGAGCCGGAGCGCCAGCCGCCCGAGCACCCAGCCGCCGACGGCGTCCACCACGTAGTGGTTCCCGGTCACGACGACGATCCCCGCGACGACCGACGGGTAGACGGGCGCCGCTCCGCGCGCCCAGGGCGAGCGCGCCGCCGCCCCGAGCCCGGCCGCAGTGACGACAGCGAACGCGAGGTGGATCGACGGGAAGGCCGCGAGCGGGTCGTACACCTCGGCCACGAGGCCCTTGTCGATGTCGAAGCCGCTCACCTCGTGGAGCGTGTCGGTCATATGGTCGAGCGAGCGCGGCGGCGCGACCGGGAAGAAGAAGAACACCGGCTGTGCGCCGAGCGTCGCGAGCGCGGCGGCGCGGCGGAAGCGGTGGAAGGCCGGGTCACGCCGGCGGAAGAGCAGGATCAGCCAGCCGATCGTGAGCACGACGTTGAGCGTCACGTACGCCACGTTCAGGACGGCGAGGAGCCGGCGGCGGTGCAGGAGCAGCCCCTGGACGGCCGGCTCGACGTGGATCCCGAAGCGCCGCTCTAAGGCGACGACGCGGTCGGCGTTGCGCTCCGCCTTCGCCCGTCCCTGGCGGCGCAGCTTCGCCTGGCGGACGAGCAGGTACGCCGCGTAGACGCCCAGGCCGATCGCCACCTCACGCCGTCCGTCGAAGCGCCTGCCCGCCACGCGCGCAGTCTCTCCGATGGCTGGGACCGGCACTACCCTTGGCGCCATGTCCCGGCTTCGCCGCCACGCCGTCAGGCTGCTCATCGGGCTGACGGCGACGGTCGTCTTCCTCTGGCTCTTCCTGCGGGAGGTCGACCTGAGCGAAGCCTGGGCTCAGATCCGCGAGCTGCCGCCCTGGACGCTCGCGGCCAGCCTCGGGCTGGTGCTCGTGAACGTGACGATCATGGCCGTGCGCTGGCGCTACCTGCTCGAGGGGGCGGGGTACACGATCCCGCTCCGCTCGCTCTTCTCGAGCGTCTCGGTCGGGCGCGCGGCGAACAACGTCCTACCGGTGCGCGGCGGTGACCTGCTGCGGATCGAGTCGATGCGGGAGGTCGGGCACGTCCCTGCGTTCGTCTCCGCGGGGACGCTGTTCGCCGAGCGCCTGCTCGACGGCGTCGTCTTCGCGACCTTCATCCTGCTCGGCGCGCTCTGGATCGGTGCCGGCGGCGTCCCGCTCCTGACCGGGATCGCGCTCTCCGCGGGCACCGCGCTCGGGGTCGTCCTCGCCGCGTGGGCGGCGAAGCGGCCGGAGGCGGCCGAGCGGCTGGCCTGGCGGCTCGCGAGCCGGCTGCCGCCGAAGTGGCACACGCGCGTCGCTCGCTCGGCCGCGCACTTCGTCGAGGGGCTGGGCGCCTTCCGCGGGCGGCGGCGCTTGGCGATCGTCGTCGGCACCTCGATGCTCATGTGGGCGGCCGACGTGGCGATGTTCGCGATCGTCGGTCACGCGTTCGGGATCGACCTGCGCCTCGGCGCGTACTTCCTGCTCGAAGGGATCGGGAACCTCGCCCTCGCCGTGCCGGCCACGGCCGCCGGGCTCGGGAGCTTCGACTACATCACGCTGCTGGCCGCCCGCGGCGTGGACATCGACGAGGCGACGGCGAGCGCGTACGTGCTCACGATGCACGCGCTGATCGTCCTGCCGGTGACGATCCTCGGCGCCTTCCTCGTGAAGCCCGCCCTGCCTCGCCTCTTCCGCCGCGAGACGGCGGGCGAGCCGGGCTAGGCGCGCGCGCTCGCGTACTCGCGGGCGAGGAAGGGCAGCTCCTCGGGCCGGCGCTCGGCCTCGACGCGCGCCTCCTCGAGCCGCCGCGGGTCGCGCAGCGCCGGGTCGGCCGGGCGCCCGTCCTCGTCGGGCACGGGTCGGCGCCGGCCGCCGCGAGCTGACCCGCGGTCACCGGCATGATCCCGCGCAGGAGCTCGAGCGCCTGGGCCTCGGGATCGGGGCCGGGCTCGACCGGATCGCCGAACGCCACCACGACGCGCGTGCGGCGGCGGACGAGCGGGTCGTAGGCGAGCCCGACCGGGAGCAGCGCCGGCGGCCGCGCGCGGCGGACGAGCGCGCCGAGCCCGCGCTGGATCGGGCCGATCTCGCCGTCCGGCGACGGCCGTCCCTCGGGGAAGAGGACGAGCGACAGGCCGCCGCGGACGAGCCCGACGAGCCGCCGGAAGTCCTCGGCCGCCTTGAAGCGCCCGCCGCTCCCAGAAGCCGTCGAGCCCCGCCCCGGCCGGGTCGTCGGGACGTGACCGGCTGCCAGATCAGGTCGGCGTACTCGCCCCGGAGGACGTCCGCGGCGCGCTCCGGCTCCGGCAGGCCGAGCTCGACCGCGCGGGCGCGGAAGACGTCGGCGTCGGGCAGCGGCGCGTCCGGCTCGCTCGCGGAGGACCTCGGCGAGCCGGGCGACGCTCGCGCTGCGGATCGGGTGGACGCGGACGCGCGGCAGCCAGCGGCCGACCCCGACGCCGTAGAGCGCCCGCCGCGCCCGCACGGGCAGGTCGGGCGGAAAGCCGGCGAAGAACCCCGGCAGGAACATGTCGTCGCGCGCCGCGAACCCCGCCGGGTGGCGCCAGAGCTCCGCCCGGTGCCAGAGCGGCGGGCAGAGCACCGGCACGTCCGTCTCCTTCCGGTGCGTAACGAGGATCAGCGTCCCCGGCGGGCAGGCGCAGGCGGCGCGGGCCGAGCACCACGACCCGAAACGCGGCGTTGGAGTACGCCCACATCCCGCCCGCGACGGCCTGGTAGAGCACGTGCACCGGGGTAGCATTGCGGCGTGGCCCGTCTCTCGCTCGGCGACCAGGCACCGCCCTTCTCGCTCCCCGGCGTGGACGGCGCCGACCACTCGCCCGACGACTGGGCGGGGCAGCCCGTCGCCGTCGTCTTCTCGTGCGTCCACTGCCCGTACGTCGTCGCCTGGGAGGACCGGCTGAACGCGATCGCGCGCGACTACGACGGCCGCGCCGGCCTCGTCGCCGTCAACTCGAACGGCGACTACCTCGGCGACGGGCCGGACGAGATGAAGGCGCGCTCCGACGAGAAGGGCTTCGCGTTCCCGTTCGTACGCGACGCCTCGCAGGAGGTCGCGCAGGCGTACGGCGCCGCCCGCACGCCCGAGGTCTTCCTCTTCGACGCCGAGCGGCGGCTCGTCTACCACGGCGCGCCCGACTCCGACTACGAGGACGAGGCGGGCGCCGACCCCTGGCTCCGCGACGCGCTCGACGCCGTGCTCGCCGGCGAGACGCCCGACCCGGCCGAGACCGCGCCGGTCGGCTGCAGCGTCAAGTACGCCGGCTGAGCTCCTGCCGGACGAGCTCGAGCGCCTCCTCGCGCGTCGAGATCGTCCCGACGGCGCGCTCCTCCTCCACGAGCTCGAGCAGCCGCCCGATCTCCGGCCCGGCGTCGACGCCGAGCTCGTCGCCGCGCAGGAGCGGCTCGGCGGGCTCGCGGGCCCGCGCCTCGACCACCGCGTCGGCGTAGCGGCCGGCGCCGAGGTACGCGAGCGCCTCGAGCGCCCAGGGCTCCGTCCGGCGCCGGAAGCGGTGGATCTCGCGCGGCGAGTCGTCCGCCGGAGGCCGCGCGCCGAGCAGCCGGGCGGCGAAACGACGCGTCTCGTTCGAGACGGGCAGCGCGAGGAGTGACTCGCCGAGGTAGAGGACGAGCAGGTAGTCGGGATGATCGGCACGCTCTGCCGCCGGCGGCGCGCTCGGCCGAGCCGCCCGAGCGGCGCGAGCAGCCGGAGCTCGTCCAGCCGGCGGAAGCCCGCGTCCGAGAGCCGCTGGAGCTCCGCGAGGATCCGCTCGCCGGCCGGCCGACCGACGAGGCCGGCGTCGCGGCGGGCCAGCTCCTCGCCGCCCCGGTCGAGCCGGAAGCTCGAGCTCGTCCTCGAGCCGCACTGCGCGCAGGAGCCGGAGCGGATCGTCGCGGAAGACGTCCTCCGTGACGACCCGCAGCCGCCGCGCGTCCAGGTCGGCCAGGCCGCCGTGCGGGTCGACGTGCTCGCGCGAGCCGAGCGGCCGCGCGATCGCGTTGACCGTGAAGTCGCGCGTCCGCAGGTCGGCCTCGATTCCCTCCGGGAGCGGCGTGAAGTCGATCGTCCGTCCGTCGCGGAAGGCGACCCGCCAGGCGCCGTGGCGCTCCGAGAGCGGGAAGACCGCCCCGCCGGCCTCGGCCTGGTAGGCGCGCGCGGCGCGCTCGGGCTCCGGGCAGGCGATGTCGACGTCGAGCACCGGCCGGCCGAGCAGCTCGTCGCGGACGGCGCCGCCGACGAGGAACGCCTCCGGTCCCGCCGCGCGGGCGAAGGCCTCCTCAGCCATCGACCACCGTCCGCGTCGCCCGGTCGGCGGGCGTCCGGATCCCGCACGTCACCTCGTAGTTGATCGTGCCGAGGACGTAGGCGTGCTCCTCGGCGAGGATGCCGTCGCCGAGGATCGAGACCAGCGCCCCCTCGTGCTCGCGCCCGAGCTCGACCGCGAACGAGTCCATCGAGACGGTGCCGACCACGCGGCGGCGGCGGCCGGCCACGAGCACCTCGGTCCCGGTCAGCCCGCGGCGGAAGCCGTCCGCGTACCCGACCGGCACGAGCCCGATCCGCGTCGGCTCGTCGGCCACGAACCGGCGGCCGTAGCCGGTGCTCTCCCCCGCGTCGAGGGTCTTCGTCTGCGCGACGTAGCTCCGCCAGGCAAGCACCGGCGCGAGCCCGTGCGCGGCCGGGTCGGTGCCGAACGGGCGAGAGGCCGTAGAGCGCGACGCCGCAGCGCACCGCGTCCAGCCGCGCCTCGGCGAAGCGCAGTGCCGCGGCCGAGTTGGCCGCATGGGCCGTGACGCCGGGGAACGACTCGCGCACCGCGGCGAAGCGCTCGAGCTGAGCCCGCGCGAACCCGGGATGCTCCTCGTCCGCCGTGGCCAGGTGCGTCATCAGCCCGACCACGCGCTCGCGCGGGCAGGCGAGCGCCTGCTCCGGCGTCATCCCGAAGCGGCCCATGCCGGTGTCGACCTTCAGGTGGACGCGCAGGCCCTCGGGCAACTCGGGCCGCGAGACCGCCACCTCGAGGCCGGCCGAGCGCGCGACCGTGACGTCGTCGGGCTCGAGCGGGCCCATCACGATGATGCGAGCCTCCGGCGCGAGCGGCCGCAGCGCGGCGCCCTCGCGCGCGGTCGCGACGCAGAGGGCGGCCGCGCCCTCCTCGAGCGCGACGCGGGCGGCGTCGGCGGCGCCGTGACCGTACGCGTCGGCCTTCACGACCGCCCAGAGCTCGGACGGCGCACTGACCTCACGGAGATGCCGCACGTTCCGGCGCAGCGCGCCGAGGTCGATCGTGACCGCCGAGCGGTTCATGCCGGGATTCTCTACGGGCGCGAGAGAACCGGCGAGAGCGCGTCGATCACGTCGCGCGCGATCAGGCCGGCCTCGCCGTGGACGCGCGCGGCCTCCCGCGCGGCGACGCCGCCCAGCGCGGCACCCGCGGCGGCGGCCGTCCGGGCGTCCATCCCCTTCGCGAGCAGCGCGGCCACGATCCCCGTGAGGACGTCGCCGGTTCCCGCGCTCGCGAGGCCCGGGTTGCCGAGGTCGCAGACGAGCGGCCCGCGTCCCGGGGCGGCGACGATCGTGTCCGCGCCCTTCAGCATCACGACCGCGCCGACGTCGTCCGCGGCGCCCTCGGCCGCCTCGAGCCGGTTCGCGTCCACCCACGCGGAGTCGCGCCCGAGCAGCCGCGCGAGCTCCCCCGTGTGCGGCGTCAGGACGGTCGGCGCATCGCGCGAGAACACCCACTCGAGGTGGCCGGCCAGCGCCCAGAGCCCGTCGCCGTCGAGGACGACCGGCAGCTCCACCCGGTCGAGCAGGACGCGAACGAGCTCGCGCGTGCCGTCGCTCCGCCCCAGCCCCGGGCCGATCGCGAGCGCGTTCGCCTTCGCCGCCGCCTCGAGCACGACCTCGGCCGCCTCCCCGGTGAGCAGCCCGTCCTCGTCGGGCGCGCCGGTCGTCGTGACCTCGACGAACCGCTGTGCGAACGCCGGCTCGAGCGACGCGGGCACGCAGGCCCGCACGTAGCCGGCGCCCGCGCGCATGGCCGCTTCGCACGTGAGGAGCGGCGCTCCGGTGAGTCCGCGCGAGCCGCCCACGACGGCGACGAACCCGGCCGTGTACTTCGAGTCCTGCGGCCCGCGGCGCGGGATCTCGTCCAGGATCGCCTCCGTGACGAGCTGCGCCCGCGTCTCGCCGCCGGAGAGGCCGATGTCGGCGACCATCACCTCCCCCGCGTGGAAGCGCCCGGGCCCGACCGCATGGCCGACCTTCCGCCCGTGGAACGTCACCGTCAGCGTCGCGTGGACGCCGGCGCCCGGCACGCGGCCGGTCGACGCGTCCACGCCGGACGGGACGTCGACCGAGACCACCGGGACGCCGAGCGCGCCGAGCGCCTCGATTCGCGCGGCCGCGTCGCCGCGCGGCGCGCCGGAGAACCCGGTGCCGAAGAGCGCGTCGACTACGACGTCGGCGCCACCCTCGTCGTCGGCGGCGACCGGCACGTCCTCCTCCCGCGCGCGCGCCAGGCAGGCCTGCGCGTCGCCGGACACCTTCTCCTCCGAACCCGTGAGCACGACCCACGCCTCACGCCCCGCCTCGCGGAGCCGGCGCGCGGCCACGAACCCGTCGCCGCCGTTCGCCCCCGTCCCGCACCAGACCCCGATCCGGCGCGCGTCCGGCCAGCGCTCCTGCAGGACCGCCGCGACCACCGACCCGGCGCGCTCCATCAGGTCGAGCGTCGGCCCGTCGTACGCGTCCTCGACCGCGCGCATCTCGGCCGCCGTGAAGAGCGGCTCGAGCGCTCACGTGTCCGCGACGACGCAGATCGCGGCGGCCAGGTCGCGCGAGTGCGTCATCGAGAGGTCGATCGCGCCCGCGCCGACCCGGTCGCTCCACGCCTTCGTCCAGCCCGAGAGGTTGACGCCCGGCTTCGGCCGGCCGGCGATCTCGATCTCCCGCCACGTGAAGTGGACGCCGCAGCCGAGCGCCTTGCCGATCGCCTCCTTGCCCGCGAACCGCCCGGCGTAGTGCTGCGCCGGGTTGGGCCGCGAGTCGCAGTAGGCGCGCTCGGACTCGGTGAAGACCCGCTCGCGGAAGCCCGGCCGCTCGAGCGCCCGGCGGATCCGCTCGATCTCGATCAGGTCGACGCCGATCCTCACGCGGCCGATTCTGCCCGACGGGCCAGGTAGTCCGGCAGGTCGGCGATCGAGTCCAGCACGGCGTCGGGCGGCGGGTCGGCGGCAGCGAGCGTCGCCTCGCGGAACTTGCCGGTGCGGACGAGCACTCCGCGCAGGCCGAGCCGGATCGCGGCCGAGACATCCGCCTCGACGTCGTCGCCGACCATGACCGTCTCGCCCGGCTCGGCGCCGAGTGCCTCGAGCGCCGCCTCGAAGTACGCCGCACTCGGCTTGCCGACCACCTCGGCCTCGACGCCGGCCGCGTACTCGAGCCCCGCGACGACCGCGCCCGAGTCGAGCTTCGGCCCGGCCGCCGTCTGCCACCAGCGGTTGCGGTGGAGGCAGACGAGCCTCGCGCCGCCCTCGAGCTCGGCGAACGCACGGTCGAGCCGGCCCCAGGCGAACGTCCGCTCGGGCTCGTCGGTCTCGTCCGCGCCGCCCACGAGCACCGCGTCCGCCTCGCGGTCGACGAGCTCGACGTGGCGGGCCAGGTCCCCGTGGACGGCTTCGAGCGTGAGGGGCAGGACGCGCAGCCCTTCGAGCCGGCGCGCCGCGGCGAGCGCGGTCGTCTCGATCTCGTCCTCGTCGAGCTCGACCCCGATGCCCTGCAGGTCGGCCGCGAGCGCCGCCCGGGCCCGCGTCGTGTTGTTCGTGACGAAGCGGAGTCGGTGCCCCTCCGCGCGCAGGCGCGCGACCGCCTCGGGCGCGCCCGGAACGGGCTCCCCCGACACGTGCAAGACACCGTCGATATCGAGCAACACGCAGGCCATTCGGCCGAGTCTATGGCGTACCATCGGCGAGAGATGACGCTGCGCCGGCCACCGTGGCCCCTGCTTCTCGCGCTCGTGACGCTCGCGAGCCTCGCTGCGCACGTCGGCGCGCACGGCCTGCTTTTCGGCTCCGGCGGCGGCGCCCACGCGCACCACCATGCGGGCCCGGCGACGCACTGGCGCGCCTGCGCGCTCGTCTGCGGCGCCGTCCTCGCGACGGCCGTCGCCGCGTACCTCGTCGAAAGCGCCCGACGCGGCCGGGCCACAAATCCACCCATCTGGCTGGCCGCGCTCCTCCCGCCCCTCGGCTTCGCGCTCTCCGGCGGCCTAGGAACCCGGTCGCTGCTCGTCGGCCTCGCGCTCCAGCTCCCCATCGCCGCCGCGTTCCTCCTCGTGGCTCGAGCGCTCCCGCGCCGGGCCGCGGCGCTCGGGCACGCGCTCCGCTCGCGGAGCCGCATGCCGCTCGCGCCCCTCACGCTCTCGTGGCGGCCGCCCGCGGTCGCGCCCGCCCCTGCCGTCGCGCTGCTGACCCGCTCCACCCCGGAGCGCGGCCCACCGCTCATCCACCGGGCGTAAACCAGTTTCGCGTTCCGCGCGAACTTCCCCCGGAAAGGAGAGAACCCGTCGTGTCCGTTCCCCGGACCGCCCGGGCCCGTGGGTGGGTCGCAGGGCTTGCGGTCGCGCTCCTCGCGCTCGCCGCCGCCCCTGTCGCCGCCGCCCACTCGTCCGTCAGCGCCACCCAGCCCGCCAACGACGCCGTCGTCCAGGAGGCGCCGGACCGCGTCAGCGTGATCTACACCGAGCCGGTCGAGACCGCCTTCGGCGCGCTGCGCGTCTACGACTCGGCCGCGCGGCGGGTGGACACGGGCGAGCTGCTCCGGCCGTCCCCGGACACGGTCGCGGTCGCGCTGGAGGACGGGCTCCCGGACGGGACGTACACGGTCACCTGGCAGGTCATCTCGGCCGATTCGCACCCGATCCATGGCGCGTTCGTCTTCCACATCGGCGCCCCCGGCGCGAACGCGGCCGGGATCGCCGAACAGGTCGAGAACCAGGGCATCCCGCAGTCGGTCAACGTCTCGGCGGGGATCGTGCGCTTCGCCGGGTTCGGCGCGCTGATCCTCGCGGCAGGCGGCGTGATCGCCACTCCTCTTCTTCTTCGGCGCCGCCGCCGAGCGGGTCCGCCGCCTCCTCTGGGCGATCGTCGCCGGAGCGGCAGGGCTGCTCGCGCTCTGCGGCCCGCCCGCGCTCGTCCTCCAGGGGGCCGAGGCCGGAGGCTTCTCGGTCGGCGAGGCGGCGAAATGGGACGTCGTCTCGGCCGTCCTCGACACGCGCTACGGCCAGGTGATCGCCGTGCGCACGGTCGTCGCGTTGCTCCTCCTCCTGACCGCGCTCGCGACTCCGCTCGCTGGGGAAGCGCGCCCGCGACCTCGAGATCGTCGCCGGGCTCGCGGCCGCCGCGCTCGTCGTCACGCCGGGGCTCGCCGGGCACGCGCGCGTCAGCGGCGGCGTCTCGCTCCTCGCCGATGCCGCGCACGTCGCCGCCGCCTCGATCTGGGTCGGCGGCCTCACGTTCGTCGTGATCGGGCTGCTCGTCGCCCGCGAGGACCGCTGGCCGCTGGCGTCGACCTGCGTGCCGCGCTTCTCGACGTTCGCGGTCGGCTCGGTCGCCGTGCTGCTCGTCGCCGGCGTGATCAACGGCTACCTGCAGGTCAAGAGCTGGAACGCGCTCTGGAACACGACGTACGGGCAGCTCTTGATCGTCAAGGTCGCGCTGATCCTCCCGCTGCTCGCGCTCGGTGCCTTCAACAACCGCTTCGCGGTGCCGAACATCCGCGCCGGCGCGTCGTCGGAGCCGGAGCGGCGCCGCTTCCTGCGCATGGCCGGGGCCGAGCTGATGATCATGGCCGTGATCGTCGGCGTGACCGCCGCGCTCGTGGCGGAGCCGCCGGCCAAGGCCGCGGCCGCGCAGGCGGCGATCGCGAGCCAGCCGAAGGGCGCCCTGCTCGCGGGCCCGTTCCACCTCGAGGTCGAGGCGAAGCCGGGGACGGCCGGGACGAACGACATCGTCTTCGACGTCGTGCACGGCGAGGACATCGCGGAGATCTCGCTCCAGGCCTCCCTGCCGAGCGAGGACATCGGCCCGCTCGAGTTCGAGGCGGAGAAGGACGGGCCGAAGCGCTGGGTCGTGGAGGACGCCGAGCTCGCGATCGCGGGGACGTGGGACTTCCGGGTGCAGATCCGCCAGGGCGAGTTCGACGCCTTCGCGGAGACCGTCCCGATCACGATCGGCACCGGCTAGCCCGGCGCGCGGACAGAATGGCGCCATGGCGCCCGAGTCGCTCCAGGTCACGCCGACGGTCGCGATCCCGTACGCCGAGATCGAGATCCGCACCTCCCGCTCGAGCGGGCCGGGCGGCCAGCACGCGCAGAAGACCGAGACGCGCGTCGAGGCCGTCTTCGACGTCGAGGGCTCCGACGGCGCTCGGCGAGGCGGACCGGAGCCGGCTGCTCGCCCGGCTCGGGCCGGTCGTCCGCGCGGTCGCCCAGGACGAGCGCAGCCAGGCGCGCAACCGCGAGCTCGCGCTCGAGCGGCTGACCGCGACCCTGGCCGAGGCGCTGAAGCCGCGCCGGCGCCGGCGTCCGACGAGGCCGACGAAGGCCTCCCGCGAGGAGCGGCTTGCCGACAAGCGCCGCCGCGGCACGACGAAGCGCCTCCGCCGCCCGCCGTCGGGCGATAGCTAGCTCGAGCGAGTCGAAGAGCCGCAGCGCCGACTCGCGGTCCGGCACGCGGAGCTTCTTCAGCATCGAGGCGACGTGGCTGCGCACCGTCGCCGGCGAGACGACCAGCCGCCGCGCGATCTGCGCCGTCGTCAGACCCTGGCGCATCAGCTCGAGCACCTGCCACTCGCGGCTCGTGAGCTGCGCCCCGTCGGCCTCGGAGACGATCGTGCGCCGGCGCGGGCTCCGGTCGCGGAACTCCGAGACGAGCCGCGCGACGAGGCTGCCGGGAAGCGCGCTCTCCCCCGCGAGGACGCTCTCGAGGGCATCCGAGAGCCGCGCGGGGTCGATGTCCTTCAGCAGATAGCCGGATGCCCCGGCCCGGAGCGCGGCGAAGAGGTCGGTGTCGTCGCGGGAGACGGTCAGCATCACGATCTTCGTCTCCGGCAGCCGCGCGCTGATCTCCCACGCCGCCGCGACGCCGCCGCCCGGCATGCGCACGTCGAGCAGGCACACCTGTGGCCGGCCGTCGACGGCCGCCTGCACGGCCGCGGCCGCATCTCCGACCTCCCAGCGAACGGCGAAGCGGCCGTCCTCCTCGAGGATCTGCCGGATGTCGGCGCGCGTCGGCGGGTGGTCGTCGGCGATCAGGACGGTGGCGGCGGCCGTCTTCGTGCTCACAGGATCACCTCGACGGCCGTTCCCGTGCCCGGCTCGGAGCGGATCTCGAACTCTGCCCCGAGCGCGGCTGCGCGCTCGCGCATGCTCGCGAGGCCGAAGCGCCCCGCCTCGGCCGGCAGCGCCGAATCGAAGCCGACGCCGTCGTCGACCACGCGGAGGCGGATCCGGTCGCCGTTCCGCAGCTCGACCCGCACGGTCGCCGCGGCGGAGTGTCGGGCCGCGTTCGCGACCGCCTCGCACGCGATGCGGACGAGCTCCTCGCGCGTCTTCGACTCGGCGACGACGATTCCCGGCTCGAGGTCGAGAGAGAGCGACGCCCCCGTGCGCGCGGCCACGTCCACGGTCGCCTGCGCGAGCGCCTCGTCGAGCGGCTCGTCGAGCGGCCGCGTCAGCGCGGCGATCGCGCGGCGCGAGTCGTTGAGCGCGCGCTCGGCGGCGGCCGAGATCTGCATCAGGTCGGTGGGGCCCACGCCAGGGCGGCGCGAGCGCCGCGCGATGAAGGCGAGCTCCTGCGCGACGCTGTCGTGTAGCTCGCGCGCGATCCGGCGGCGCTCCTCGAGGACGGCGGTCTCGGCGGCGCGGCGCCAGTACGTGAGGATCTCGTGCACGGCGCCGAAGAGGAGCGCGCAGTACGAGAGGAGCACGAACACGTCGCCCGTGTGGATCCAGAACTTCCCGGCCGGCGCCGCCAGCAGGTAGTGCGCTCGGGCGGTGGCCGCGAGCACGGCCGCGATCGCGATCCAGTAGAAGAACGCGTCCCCGGTGCGCGCGAACATCCGGCTGAAGCCGAACGCGGCGAGGATGAAGCCGACCAGCGTCAGGGCGTGGAACCCGGCCAGGTCGTGCACGAAGCTCTGGTCCGCCTCCCCCGCGGCCGCAAGCCGCTGGAGCTCCGCGTTGCCGATGTCCGCGACCGAGGCGAGGAACGCCCAGGAGACGAGCGCCACCAGCACCCCGACGCCCACGGTTCCCAACACGGCCGTCCGGACGGGGCGCGCAACGGGTGTCGAGGGGAGGAACGCCGCGGCAACCAGGGCCCACGCCCCGACGAGGCGGGCCGCGATGGCGACCACGATCACCGCCCGCGGCGCGGACTGGATCGCAACGAACGCGGCGACGGTCACGCTGGCCGCGCCGAGCAGCGCGAGCGCGATCATCAGCGCCAGCTGGCTCTGCGTCCGCGTGCGCCGGAAGCGGCCGAGCACCACGACGGCCGCGATCAGCGCGCCGAGCGACGTGACCGTCTCGAGCACGATGCGCAGCTCGGGCGCGAAGTAGGTGAAGTGGAGCCCGTCGATCGCGGCGAAGAGTGCCGTCACGACGGCGGCGAAGATGACGACCGGGCTGCGGAGGAGGGCGACCATGGGCGCTCGGCCCTCCATTGTGCCCCTGCGGAGCCTCTCTGCCCAGGCCAGATCGGCCGGCGGGCCCGGTGCTCGCTACTCGACGGTGACGGTCTTGGCCAGGTTCCGCGGCTGGTCGACGTTCAAGCCGCGCAGCCGCGCGATCCGGTACGCGAGGAGCTGGAGCGGCATCACGGCCAGCGGCGCCTGCAGGAACGGGCTCGTCCGCGGGACGTAGATGACGTCGTCCGCGTGGTGCTGGATGTCCTCGTTGCCGTCGGTCGCGACCGCGATCACCTGCGCACCGCGGGCCCGGACTTCCTGGATGTTCGAGACGATCTTGTCGTAGACCTGGCCGTCCGTCGCCACGACCACCACCGGCGTGTCCTCGGCGAGGAGCGCGATCGGGCCGTGCTTCATCTCGCCGGCCGAGTACGCCTCGGTCGGGATGTACGAGATCTCCTTCAGCTTCAGCGCGCCCTCGAGGCAGATCGGCAGGCCGATGTGGCGCCCGAGGTAGAGGAAGAAGTCCTCGTCGTAGTGCCGTGCGGCGATCTCCTCGATCGGATGCCGCCCGTCGAGGAACGTCTCCATCTTGTCCGGCAGCACGCGCAGCTCCTCGAGCAGGGCGTCGCGCTCGGCGGCGGGCATCGTGTCCTTCACCTCGGCCAGCTTCAGCGCGAGCAGCAGGAGCAGGACGACCTGCGACGTGAAGGTCTTCGTCGCGGCGACCCCCATCTCCATGCCGGCCTTCGTGTAGAGCACGCTCGTCGACCTCGCGCGTGATCTGGGTGCCCTGGAGGTTCGTGATCGCGGCCGTGCGCGCTCCGAGCTCGCGCGCGAGCCGGACGGCGTGCACGGTGTCGCGGGTCTCGCCCGACTGGGAGATCCCGATCACGAGCGTGCCCTCCTCGAGCACCGGGTTGCGATAGCGCCACTCGCTGGCGACGTCGAACTCGCACGGGACGCGCGCCCACTCCTCGATCGCGTAGCGGCCGACGACGCACGCGTGGTACGCCGTCCCGCACGCGAGGATGAGGATGCGGCGGACGCCGGCGAGGTCCTCCGCCGAGAGGCCCGCGAGCTCGACGGCTGTGTCGCTCGTGTGCTCGGCGATCGTCCGCTCGACGGCGCCGGGCTGCTCGTAGATCTCCTTGAGCATGAAGGTCTCGAACCCGTGGCGCTCGGCCGACTCGTCGTCCCAGTCGACCTCCATCTCGCCGCGGTCGCGCACCTCGCCGTCGACCGAGACGAACGTGGCGCCGTCCGGGGTGAGCGAGACGACCTCGCCGTCCTCGATCAGCTGCACGCGCGTCGTCTCGCGCTGGAAGGCGGCGATGGACGAGGCGAGGAACATCTCCCCCTCGCCGACCCCGACCACGAGCGGGCACTGGAGGCGCGCGCCGACGAGCAGGTCGGAATGGTCGCGGTGCGAGACGACGAACGCGAAGTGGCCCTCGAGCTGCTCGTAGGCGGCACGGACGGCCTCGGCGAGGTCGCCCTGCGTAGTGGCGCTCGATCAGATGGGCGACGACCTCGGCGTCGGTCTCGGACGTGAACTCGTGCCCGTCCTCGATCAGGGAGTCCTTGAGCTCGCGGAAGTTCTCCACGATGCCGTTCAGGACGATCGCGATCTCGCCCTCCTCGCAGCCGCACAGCGGGTGGGCGTTCTCCTCCGAGACGCGCCCGTGGGTGGCCCAGCGCGTATGCCCGACCCCGGTCGTCGTCTCGGACCCGTTCGGGCCGGCGGCGGCCTTCAGGTTGTCGAGGTTCCCGACGGCGCGAACGAACTCGAGCCCGCCGTCCTCGAGGAGCCCGAGGCCGGCGGAGTCGTAGCCGCGGTACTCGAGCCGCTCGAGACCCCCCAGGAGCAGAGGCTTGGCCTCCCTCGAACCGACGTACCCGATGATCCCGCACATCTGGAACCTCCTCGTTCGCGCCGGGGGCCGCGAGACCTTGGGATGGAGACCGCCTAGCCGAGCTCGCGCTCGACGAGGGCGGCAACGGTAGCACAGAGGTCCTCGGCCGTTTGGACGGTTTTTGCCTCGGCCAGAACGCGCATGACGGGCTCCGTTCCGGACGGGCGAACGAGGACGCGGCCGTCCCCGTCGAGGCGAGCGTTCAAGGCCTCGATCTCTGTCCATATGGAAGAGGTAACCACTTTCTGGCGGACCGAGACATCCCGCCGCGCCTGGGGGAACAGCTCGAGCACGGATGCGAGGTCCGCCGAGGCTCCGTCCGCTCTCGACGACGGCCCGCGCGAGGAGAATCGCGCCCATCAGCCCGTCGCCCGAGACGTGGCCGTCGAGGCTCAGAATGTGGCCCGACTGCTCCCCTCCCAGCGTGCCGCCCTCGCGCCGAAGGGCCTCGAGGAGGTAGCGGTCGCCGACGGGCGTCGTGATCGTCCGCACGCCGCGCTCGGCCATCAGCCCGTGGAAGGCGCTGTTCGTCGTCTCGGTGACGACGACGAGCGGCACGCCCAGGTGGAGCGCGAGCACCGCGAGCACGGCGTCCCCGTCGACCTCGTTGGCGTCGCCGTCCATCGCGATCAGCCGGTCGCCGTCGCCGTCGAGCGCGACGCCGAGGTCGAAGTCGCCGTCCCGGACGAGCGCGGACAGCGCGGTGAGGTCGGTGGCGCCACAGCCGACGTTGATGTTCGTCCCGTCGGGCCGGTCGCCGATCGCGGTCACGTCGGCGCCGAGCCGCTCGAGTGCGGCGGGCGCCAGCCCGGTCATGGCCCCGTTGGCCGTGTCGCAGGCGATCCGCAGGCCGTCGAGGGGCGCGCCGAAGCGCTCGACGAGCACGTCGACGTAGCGCTCGCCGAGCCCGTCGGCGCGCACGGCCTCCCCGGCGGGTGCCGTGGGCGGTTCGTCGGGGAGGAGCGCCTCGACCTCGAGCTCCTGCTCGTCGGTCAGCTTGACGCCCTCGCGCGCGAAGACCTTGACGCCGTTGTACTCGGGCGGGTTGTGGCTCGCCGAGACGACCGCGCCACACGCCTGCGCGAGGAGCGCAACCGCCGGCGTCGGGAGGACGCCACCGAGGGTTACGGCCGATCCGCCGGCCGCGAGCCCGGCCGCGAGCGCCTCCTCGAGCGCGGGCCCGGACTCGCGCGTGTCGCGGCCGACGAGCACGGCACAGCCCTCGCTCCAACGGGCGAACGCGACGCCGAGGCGCGCGACGAGCTCGTCGGTCAGCGAGTCGCCGACGACCCCCCGGACGCCGTCGGTCCCGAAGTAGGCACGAGACGCAGGCACGCCGAAACGCTAGAGGATCTCGTCCGAGGCTCCGGACACGTCCCGTTCGGGCGTGTCCGACTCGCGTCTAGCTCCCCCGGGGGACCCCCGGTTAGCGGTTCCCCCGCGGACAGCGTACGACGGGAATGCGCACGCGTGGGTCACGGCTTCGTGCCGAAGGTGTGCCGGATCGTCCCCGACGGGCGCGCGACCCAGGGGACTAGCGCTTCGAGTACTGCGGCGCCTTGCGGGCCTTGTGCAGGCCGGCCTTCTTGCGCTCGACGATCCGAGCGTCGCGCGTGAGGAAGCCCTCGCGCTTGAGCGGCGTCCGCAGCGCAGGATCGGCCTCGACGAGCGCGCGGGCGAGCCCGTGGCGGAGCGCGCCGGCCTGGCCGGTCGGACCGCCGCCGTGCAGGCGGACACGGATGTCGAAGCGTCCCTCGACGCCGGCGACGCGGAGCGGCGCGGTCGCGACCATCCGCTGCGAGGCACGCGGGAAGTACTCCTCGAGCGTCCGGCCGTTCACCCACCACTGCCCGTCGCCCGGGCGCAGAATCACGCGCGCGACCGAGGTCTTGCGCTTGCCGGTGCCGAGGTACTGCGCGATCTCGTTCATGGAAGCTCCGTCGGGTTCTGGGCCTCGTGCGGGTGCTCGGGGCCCGCGTAGACCTTCAGCTTGGTGATCTGCCGGCTCGCAAGGCGGTTCTTCGGGAGCATGCCCTTCACCGCGGTGCGGATGACCTCGGTCGGCCGCCGCTCCAGCTGCTCGCGCAGCGTCCGCGAGCGCAGGCCGCCGGGGTAGCCGGAGTGCCGGTAGTAGCGCTTCTGGTCGAGCTTGTTGCCGGTCACCGCGATCTTGTCGGCGTTCACGACGATCACGAAGTCGCCGGAGTCGACGTGCGGCGTGTAGGTCGGCTTCCCCTTGCCGCGCAGCGTGTCCGCGATGCGCGTGGCGAGGCGCCCGAGGGTCTGCCCCTCGGCGTCGACGACGTACCAGGCGTGCTCGACGTCCTCTGCTTTCGCTGTCCAGGTCTTCATGGCAAAGAAGCGGCGGACGCGAAGTCCGCCGGGAGCGCATGGTAGCAGGAGTTACGCGCTCGGAGCCTCGAACTCTAGCTCGTGCCGGAGCGGGATTCCGTGGTCGCCGACCTCGGGCAGCTCGGGCTTCAGTCGGCGCGTCTCGGTCGCCGCGTCGCGGTGGAACGCGACCCAGTCCCAGCCCCGCCGCTGGTAGAAGCGGATCGCGTCGAGGTTGTCGTTCATCGTGATCAGCCAAGCGCGGCAGCCGAGCTGCGCGGCCTCCTCTTCGACCGCGCGGAGGAGCACCGTGCCGACGCCCTGGAACTTGTCCGCCGCGATCAGCGCGACCACCTCGAGGCGGTCGGCGTCCTTGTGCGTCATGGCAAGGCCCGCGGGACGCCCGTCGACCTCCGCGACGAAGCCGTCCAGGAGCGACGCGTCCTCGGTCACGCGCCCGCGGCTGACCACGCGCGGGCTGCCCCAGGCGTCCGCGACCGTCTGGCGAATCCAGGCGCGGTCGCGGTCTTCGACGCGCCGGACGTGGGGCACTAGGTCCGCTCGACGACCTCGAGGCCGACGATCGTCGGGTTGCCGTCCACGTCCGCCCAGCGGGAGTCGACCGTCGTCGCGCCCTCGTCGCCCGAGTAGCGGATCCGCGCCGTGAACGCACCGCCCGCCTCCTCCACCGAGACGACCTCCGAGCCGGTCAGCGGCTTCGGCATCGCCTGCATGACCTCGCCGGCCTGACCCATCATCTCCTTGCTCAGGTAGGAGCCGGCCGTCCCGTAGTCGCGCTCGACCGTCGCCTGCGCGTGGGTCTCGGCCGCCTCCCGAACCGTCTGCTCGTCCATCGCCGTCCTTTCGCTCGTGGGCGCGGCGATTCTACGCAGGCCGTCGCGGAACGCGGCCGCGCCGCCGTGGGACGGATGGCGGACGTACGGCCCGCCGAGCACGGCATGCGCCAGCCTCCCGACCGGCACGACCCGCCGTCCGTGTGCCAGCGCCTGGAGGAACGGCCGCGACGTCTCGACCTCCGCCCTGGTCGGCCGGCGGTTCGTCCGCGGGCGCCCGGGGTGGTGCGGATGCGTCGGCACGACGTTCCAGAGGAGGACGCGCTCGGCGAGGCCCAGCTCCGCGAGCACGCGGTGGACGATCGTCGCGGTCGCCTCGGCCGGGCCGCGGCCGGTGAGCTGGCGCTCGGACGTCAGCGGGATGCCGCTCACCCGTGCCCCGCGCCAGCCCGGCGCCTCCGCGACGAGCAGGAGCGGGGCGTCCGCGCGGTCAGCCAGGTAGGCAGCAAGCCGCTCGCGGCGGCGCCCGGCTCCGCGGCCGTCGCGGTAGAAGTTGAAGGTCGCGCCGATCGAGGCGGCCGCGAGCTCCTCGACGATCACGTCTCGGCCGGCGCGGGCGTCGCGACGGCGCGGCCCGCGATCCAGATCGCCGGGAGCACGCGCGAGCGCCGCGGCCCCGACGCCGAGCGCGACGACGCCCACCGCCTCGAGCGCGTAGCCGCCGATCAGCGCGAGCGACGCGCCGGTCAGGCCGGACATCAGGTCGCTGAACCCGACGAGCTTGCCGCGTTCGCTCGGCGCGGCGCAATTGACAAGGGTGGTCGTCGCCGCGACGAACGCGAGGTTCCACCCGAGCCCGAGACCGAACAGGAGCACGGCGTGCGAGAGGACGGTCTCGGCCCAGACGAGCCCCGCGCACGAGATCGCCTCGACGGCGAGCCCGGCCACGAGCGTGCGCGTCCCCCCGAAGCGCTCGACGATCCGGCCGACGACGAGGACGAGCGCGAACATCCCGAAGACGTGCGCCCCGATGATCGGGAAGACGTCCTGCTGCGTGTGGTGGTGCTCGTGGATGACCGCGTAGCCGGTGAGGTTCATCACGGAGACCATCACCGCGAAGGACGTGATCGCCGCGAGGAGCGCCGAGGGGACGCCCGGCCTGCCGAGGATCTCGCGAAGCGGGGCCGCGGCGGCCGTGGGCGCGCCGGGCGTGGCGTAGCGCTCGGCGATCTTCTTCGGATCGGGACGCACCCACACGACGAGCGCGAGCCCGATCAGCATCAGCCCGCCGGCCACGATCCACGGCGTCACGAGCGAGTCGGCGTCGAGCTCCTTGCCGGCGAAGAGCGGGCTGAAGACGGCCGGCCCGAGGATCGCGCCGAAGACGGCTCCGAAGAGGACGAGCGAGATCCCGCGGGCGCGCCGCGCGGGCGGGTACATCTCCCCGCCCGCGGCGCGCGAGAGCTGAACGGTCCCGCTCGCGGCGCCGATCATCGCGAACCCCAGCACGACGCCGAGGCCATTCTCCGCGCCGACCGAGACCCCGGTGACGACGCCCCCGACCGCCCCGACCACGAACCCGAGCGCGATGATCGGGATCCGACCGAAGCGGTCCATCGCGCGGCCGGCGGGGAGCGCGGCGAGCGCCGAGCTCGCGAGGAAGATGGCGGGCCCGAGGCCGAGGAGGCCGGTGATGCCGGTCGCGAGGACGAACGTCGTCGAGGCGAGCGCCGCAACCAGCTGGAGCGTCCCCGACGTGACGGTCGTCGAGGCGGAGAGGATGATCGTGTTGCGCCGGACAACGCGGGCGAGCTGGGCGTCGGAGAGCGCGTCCACGCAACTAGCCTAGTGCGCCGTGCGCGTGACGTTCCCCCTCTATGCCGGCGGCTTCCTCGGCCCGTTCGGCGGCGCGATGCTGACCGCGATCATCCCGAACGTCGCCGAGGGGCTCGACACGTCGCTCACGCTCGTCGGCGCGGCCATCACCGCGTACATGATCCCGTTCGCGGTGCTGCAGCTCGTGTCGGGAACGGTCGCTGAACGCCTGGGGGCGCGCCGCGTCGTGCGCGCGTCGTACGTCGTGTTCGGGCTCTCCGCGCTCGCGTGCGCGCTCGCGCCGGGGATCTGGTTCTTCCTCGGCGCGCGGGCGGTGATGGGCGCCTCGAACGCGTTTCTGTCGCCGATCCTGCTCGCGGCGCTCTCGGAGGTCGTCGCCCCGGAGGTGCTCGGCCGCACCGTCGGGACGTTCGCCGCCTGGCAGACCGCCGGCCTCACCTTCGCGCCCGCGATCGGCGGCGCGCTCGGCGAGATCTCCTGGCGGCTCGCGTTCGTCGCCGTGACCGTGGTCGCGCTCGTCCTCGCGGTGCCGAAGCGGACGCTCGGCGTGTTCGAGGGGCGCGAGGGCTCCGCGAGCCTGCGCGGCCTCTTGAACCGCTGGATCGGGCTCCTCTCGGCGAAGGCGGCGCTCGGCTACCTCGGCTTCACCGCGATCGGCTTCCTGATCGCGCTCGTCGCCGCCGAGGAGTTCGACCTCGGCTCCGGCACCCGCGGCCTCCTCGTCGCCGGCTACGGCGATCGGCGGAATCGCGTTCGGCCGCTACGCCGGGACGGTCGTCGACCGGTTCGGCCGGCCCTGGACGGCGTTCTGGGGCGCGCTCGTGTGCGCCGCCGGCGTGCTCGGCCTCGCCTTCGTGCCGAATGCCTGGACGCTCGCGCTCCTCTGGCTCGGGATCGGCTGCGCCGGCACGTTCGTCTGGGCCGGGCTGAACACGATCGCGGTCGAGTCGTTCCCGCGGAACCGCGCCGGGCGCGACGTCGGCGTACTCCGCCTTCAAGTTCGCCGGCGTCGCGGTCGCGCCGCTCATCTACCTGCCGCTCTTCCACGAGGACGCCCGGACGCCGTTCTTCCTTGCCTGCGGCTTCACAGTCGCGCTCGCAGTGCTGATCACGCCGTGGTTCGGCCGCTATGGAAGGGCGCGGTGATCCGCCGGCGCGTGATCGTGGTCGGCCGCGTCCAAGGCGTCTTCTTCCGCGAGACGACGCGGCACCTGGCCGAGCAGGCCGGCGTTGCGGGCTGGGTGCGCAACCGCCCGGACGGGACGGTCGAGGCGGTGTTCGAGGGCGAGCCCGACGCGGTCGAGCAGCTCGTCGAGGCCTGCCGCACCGGGCCGCCGATGGCCGAGGTCGCCGACGTCGAGGTGATCGAGGAGGAGCCCGAGTCCCTGAGTGGGTTCACGACCGACTGAGGGTAGGTTGGGCCGGTGATCGAGGTCCGCACCCTGCGCGACGGCGGCCAGACGGCGGCCGAGGTGGCCGGTGAGATCGTCGAGTTCCTCGACGCCGCGACGCGCTCGCTCGACCTGGCCCACTACGACTTCCACCTCGCCGAGGAGACGTCGGCGATCGTCGGCGGGGCGATCCGCCGGGCGCACGAGCGGGGCGTGGCGGTCCGGATCGCGTACAACCTCGACCACCGCAATCCGATCCCGGTGCCGCCGCCGCCAGAGCCGGACGGCGACCTGATCGCGTCGTTCGACGTCCCGTTCAAGCCGATCTCGGGCGTTCCCGACCTGATGCACCACAAGTACGTCGTTCGCGACGGCGAATCGGTCTGGACCGGCTCGATGAACTGGACCGATGACTCGTTCTCGCGCCAGGAGAACGTGATCGTGCGGATCGCCTCCGCCGAGGTCGCCGCCGCCTACACGACGGACTTCGAGCAGCTCTGGGAGACGGGCGAGGTAGCGCGGAGCGGCTTCGTCGAGCCGCGGACGCTGGGCGTGAACGGTGCGGGTGCGCGGATCTGGTTCACGCCCGGGGAACGGCGAGGACCTTCGGCGAGGATCGCGCGGGCGATCTTCCGCGCGAAGCGGCGGATCCGGATCGCCTCCCCGGTGATCACGACCGGCCCGGTGCTCGGCGCGCTCGCGCAGGTCTCGTCCGAGGAGCGGGTCGACCTCGCCGGCGTCGTCGACCAGACGCAGATGCGCGGCGTCGTCTACGAGTGGGGCCGCAACGGCAACATCTTCTGGAAGCTGCCGCTGCTCCAGCGCGGACTCGCGCGCGGGTTCACGGGCAAGCGGTCGCAGGAATGGCGGCCCGAGGGCGGCCTCCACGACTTCATGCACGCGAAGGTGACGATCGCCGACGACGTCGTGTTCGCCGGGAGCTACAACCTGTCGCGCTCCGGCGAGATGAACGCCGAGAACGTGGTCGAGATCGAGAGCCCGGAGCTGGCCGAGCGGCTCGCCGCGTTCGTGGACGAGACGCGGACGCTGTACCCGCCGGTTGAGCTCGAACCGAGCGGGTAGGGACGGCGCATGCCGTTCGACCAGTACCACGAGCCGCCGGAGGAGCTCGGCGAGGAGGCGCGGACCTTCGCGCGGATCTGCACGTCGCTGCTCGAGGAGACGGAGGCGATCGGCTGGTACGCGCAGCGCCTCGCGGTCGAGAAGGACGCGGCCGCCCGGGCGATCATGGAGAACGCCCAGCAAGAGGAGTTCAAGCACTTCGCGATGGACCTCGAGTTCCTGATCCGGCGGACGCCGAAGTGGCGCGAGACGCTCGAGCGGGTGCTCTTCACCGAGGGCGACATCGTCGAGCTCGGCGAGCAGGCCGAAGAGGCCGCCGACGAGGCCGGCTAGCCCGCGGCCACACGTCGCTTCTCTCGCGCGTGACTCTCGCCCCCGGGGCCTTCGGCCCCTCGCCCCCGCTTCTGACGCTAGCGCGAAAATCCGCGCGGATGGGTCACGCGGGTGTGCCGGATGTGCGCCGCTTCGTCCACAGGCGACCGCGGGCCGGAGCCCACGCCGGCCTCACTCCCACTCGATCGTGGCGGGCGGCTTCGAGGAGATGTCGAGCGCGACGCGGTTCACGCCCGGGATCTCGTTGATGATCCGGCTCGAGATCGTCTCGAGCACCTCGTAGGGCAGGCGCGCCCAGTCGGCGGTCATGGCGTCGTCGGACGTGACCGCGCGGATCACGATCGGGTACGCGTACGTCCGCTCGTCGCCCTGGACGCCGACCGAGCGGATCGCCGGGCAGCACCGCGAACGACTGCCAGAGCTCGCGGTAGAGGCCGGCGCGGCGGATCTCCTCCTGCACGACCGCGTCCGCGTCGCGCAGCAGCGCGAGCCGCTCCTCGGTCACCTCGCCGATGATCCGGATCGCGAGACCCGGGGCCCGGGAACGGCTGGCGCCAGACCATCTTCTCCGGCAGCCCGAGCTCCTCGCCGACGCGCCGCACCTCGTCCTTGAAGAGCATCCGCAGCGGCTCGACGAGCTCGAGGTCCATCTCCTCCGGGAGGCCGCCGACGTTGTGGTGGGACTTGATCGTCGCGGCGACGCCGTCGGCCGAGCCGCCCGACTCGATCACGTCCGAGTAGAGCGTGCCCTGCACGAGGTACTTGACCTTCCCGAGCCGCCCGGCCTCCTCCTCGAAGACGCGGATGAACTCCTCGCCGATCCGGCGGCGCTTCTCCTCCGGCTCGGTCACGCCGGCGAGCCGCGCCAGGAAGCGCTCGCGCGCGTCGACGTGGACGAGCGGCACGTGGAAGTGGCCGCCGAACGTCTCGACCACCTGCTCGGCCTCGTCCTTGCGCAGGAACCCGTGGTCGACGAAGACGCACGTCAGCTGGTCGCCGACCGCCTTGTAGGCGAGCAGCGCGGCGACCGCGGAGTCGACTCCGCCGGAGAGCGCGCAGAGCACCCGCTCGTCGCCGACCTGCGCGCGGATCCGCGCCGTCTCCTCCTCGATCACCGCGGCGGCCGTCCACGCGGGCGGCGCGTCCGCGACGCGGTAGAGGAAGTTCTTGAGGACGTCCTGCCCGTGCGGCGTGTGCACGACCTCCGGGTGGAACTGGACGCCGTAGAGCCGCCGCTCCGGATCCTCGAACGCCGAGATCGGCGCCGCCTCCGACGACGCGACGACGCGCGCGCCGGTCGGCGGCGCGGTCACCGAGTCGCGGTGGCTCATCCACGCGACCTGCTCGTCCGGCAGGCCGGTGAAGAGGAGGCTCTCGCGCTCGGCGCGCGACGTCGGTGCGCCCGAACTCCGACACGTCCGTGCGCGACACCTCGCCGCCCAGCTCGAGCGCGAGGAGCTGCATCCCGTAGCAGATGCCGAGCGTCGGGATCCCGAGCTCGAGCACGGCCGGATCCATCCGCGGCGCCCCGTCCGCGTACACCGACGCGGGCCCGCCCGAGAGGACGAGCGCGAGCGGCCGCTTCGCCCGCACGTCCGCCGGCGTGATCGAGTGCGGGACGAGCTCGGAGTAGACGCGCGCCTCGCGCACCCGCCGCGCGATCAGCTGCGAGTACTGGCCGCCGAAGTCGACCACGAGCACCGGCCGCTCCTCGGGCCGAGGCTCGGGAAGCGGGACGACGCTCGCCTGCTCGCTCAACCCATTCCGATCTTCTGCGCCTGCTGGAGCGTCTTGCCCTCGGTCTTGATCGAGGGCGCGAGCGCGACCTCGGCCCGCTGGAACTCGTGGATGTTCTCGTAGCCGCACGTCGCCATCGAGGTGCGCAGCGCGCCCATCAGGTTGAGCGTGCCGTCGTTCTCGCGTGCGGGGCCGACGAGGATCTCCTGGAGGGACGCGGCCAGCTCGACCTTCACGCGCGCGCCGCGCGGCAGCGTCGGGTGGAACGTCGCCATGCCCCAGTGGTAGCCGCGCCCCGGCGCGTCGAATGCGCGGGCGAGCGGCGAGCCGATCATCACGGCGTCGGCGCCGCACGCGACCGCCTTCGAGATGTCGCCGCCGGTGCGCATGCCGCCGTCGGCGATCACGTTGACGTAGCGGCTCGTGTCGAGCAGATGCTGCGCGCGCGCCGCGGACGCGTCGGCGATCGCGGTGGCCTGCGGGACGCCGACGCCGAGGACGCCGCGCGTCGTGCAGGCCGCGCCGGGCCCGACGCCGACGAGCACGCCCTCCGCCCCGGTCCGCATCAGGTGCAGCGCGCCGTGGTAGGAGGCGCAGCCGCCGACGATCACCGGGATGTCGAGCGAGCCGATGAACTCCTTCAGGTTCAGGGCCGAGCCGTTCGCCGAGACGTGCTCGGCCGAGACGACCGTCCCCTGGATGACGAGGATGTCGAGGCCGGCCTCGCGTGCGAGCGGGTAGTACTCGCGCACCCGCTGGGGCGTCAGCGCGCCGGCCGCGAGCACGCCGCCGTCCTTGATCTCGCGCACGCGGCGGGCGATCAGGTCCGGCTCGACCGGACGGGAGTAGATCTCCTGCATCCCCGCGGTCGCCTCCTGCGGCGAGAACTTCGCGATCCGCTCGAGCTGGTCGTCCGCCTTCGGGTAGCGGGAGAAGATCCCCTCGAGGTTGATGACGCCGAGGCCGCCGAGCTTGCCGATCTGGACTGCCGTCTTCGGCGAGACGACGCCGTCCATCGCCGACGCGAGCAGCGGGAGCTCGAGCAGGTGGTCGCCGAGCTTCCAGCCGATGTCGACGTCGTCCGGGTCGCGCGTGCGCCGCGAGGGCACGATCGCGATGTCGTCGAACCCGTACGCCTGGCGGGCCTTCTTGCCCAGCCCGATCTCGACGTCAGCCACGAGTCCCCCTGACGAAAAACGCCCAGGAGGACCGTGCTCGCCTGGGCGCCGGGACGGACGTTTCCGCCACCACTCTCATGCGAGGCGATCGTACCAAGGCGGCTTGACGACGGTCAGCGGCCGCCCGGGACTAGGCGTCCTGCGCGACCGGGCTGAGCGGCTCCACCTGGACGAGGCCCGTGACGCTCGCGACTGCCTTCGGGTCGAAGCGGCCGGGACCCGGCTCGAGCACCGACGCGGCGCCCGTCGCGACCGCGCTCCGCAGCGCCTCGTCGACCGGCTTGCCCGCGACGCGGGCGGCGAGGTACCCGGCGAGCAGCGTGTCGCCGGCGCCGATCCGCGACACCGCCTCGAGCCGCGGCGCGACCGCGCGGAAGCGCCGCTCCTCGCCGCCCTCGCGCAGGAGCGCGAAGCAGCCCTCGTCGTGCGTGATGAGGACGTTGCGCGCGCCGCGCTCGGCGATCTCGTCGAGCCCGAGGGTCACGTCCGCCTCGTCGTTGAACTCGTGGCCGACGAGCGCCTCGGCCTCCTGCACGTTCGGCGCCACGAGGTGCGGCTCCGCCTCGACGCCGAGCCGGAGCGGCTCGCCCTCGGTGTCGAGGACGACGAGGATCTGGCGGCGGTTCAGGTCGCGGATCAGCTCCGCGTAGAAGTCCGGCTCGACCTTCCGGGGCAGCGAGCCGGCGAAGACGATGAACTCGGCGCCCTGCGTCAGGTACTCGATCTTCTCCTGCAGGCGGTCGAGCTCGGCCGCGCTGACCTCGGGCCCCCACTCGTTGATCTCCGTGAACTGGTCGGCGATCGGGTCGAGCACGGCGCTCGACGTCCGCGACTCGCCCTCGATCCGGACGAAGTCGTTCAGGATCCCCTCGTTCATCAGGTCGTCGCCGATCTGCGTGCCGGTGCGGCCGCCGACGAAGCCGGTCGCGACGACCGGGCACGCCGAGCCCGCGGAGCGCCCGCGCGACGTTGACGCCCTTGCCGCCCGCGCTCGCGACCGCCTGGCTGGCGCGGTGCCGGTGCCCGAGGTTGAAGTTGGGCACGAGGAGCGTGCGGTCCATCGCCGCGTTGAGGGTGACGGTGACGATCACAGGATCCCCCCGAACAGGTCGCTCACCATGTCGCCGGCCTCGATCCAGGGCGTGGCCAGCGTACCAGCCGGCCTGCTCCGTGAACCCCGGCTCGTCCACGTCCTCGGCGGCGACGAGCGGGCGCCGCGCGACCACCTTCCCGTTCTCGCTGACGACGATCTCGCCGAGCCGGTCGCCCTTGCGGACGGGCAGCGAGACCATCGCCGGCGCGACCACGCGCTCGACCAGCGGACGCCCCTTCAGGACGACCGCCGCGGCGCCCTCCTCGGCCACGAGCGACAGGCTCTCGTCTTCGCGGAAGGGGATCTCCGCGGTCGCGTACTCCTTCCCCTCCTCGACCAGCGTCGCGCGGACGTAGCGGTCGAAGCCCCAGTCGAGGAGCTCGACGAGGTCGTCGTTCCGCTCGTCGCGCTCGGGGCTTCCGAGGACGACGGCGTAGATCGTCACGCCGCCCCGCCGCGCCGCGGCCACCTCGCACCAGCCGGCGTCGTCGGTGTGGCCCGTCTTGACCCCGATCAGCCCGGGATAGTCGCCGAGCAGGTCGTTCCAGGTGAAGAGGCGGCGCCCGCCGGCGATCGTCGCGGTGCGCTTGCGGACGAGCTCGCGCACGAGCGGGCGGCGCATCGCCACGCGGGCGAGCTTGAGGACGTCGGACGGCCGAGGACACATGCCCCGGCACGTCGAGGCCGTCGGGCCGGACGAAGTGCGTCTCGGTCAGCCCGAGCTCCTGCGCGCGCCGGTTCATCATCCGCACGAACGCCGGGACGCCGCCCTTGCCGCCGACGTGCGCGGCGAGCGCGAAGGCGGAGTCGTTCGCGCTCTGGATCAGCGCCGCGGCGAGCAGGTCGCGCACCGGGATCCGCTCGCCGGGCTGCAGGTTGACGGTCGACTCGCCGACGGTCGAGGCCGGCCGCGCGATCCGCACGAGCTCGTTCGGGCGCGCGTGCTCGAGCGTGACGATCGCGGTCATCAGCTTCGTGATGCTCGCGATCTGGACGCGCCGGTCGGGGTGGTTCGCGAGCAGCACCTCGCCCGTGGCGCCGTTCGCCACGAGGTACGCGCTCGCGTCGACCACCGGGGCGGGCTGGGCGCTCGCGACGGGGGCGGCGGCGAGCACGAGCGGAGGCGATCAGGGTGACCAGGAAGCCTCGCCGCACGGAGCCGAACACTACCCCGACTACACTCGGCGCCATGCCGGTCGACGAGTCGCGCGCGCCCGTCCCCGCCGGCGGGTCCGAGCCGGTGCCCGTCCGCGGCGTCGAGCGCTCGCTCGAGGTGCAGCTCGGCCCGCTCGGCGGCTTCGACCTGCGCCCCACCCGGCTCTTCCTCTGGGACGGCGGCGAGCGGAAGGGCCGGGAGCGGATCGTCGCGCTCGGCACCCCGCCGAAGAGCCTCGACCTCGAGCGCCGCGAGCGCGAGCTCCACGCCGGCGCCGTCCGCGTCCGCACGCTCGGGAACCCGCTGATGACCGTCGCGCTCGCCGGCGTCCACGCGGCGCGCGCAGCCATCCGCGAGGCGCGCCGCTAGCTCATCGCGGATCCGCTGGCCCGGTTGGAGGTTGTTCGGGTCGATGTTCGGGTTGAGCTGGATCAGGTCGTCGACGGTCGTGTCCTTCTTGTTCGCGACCGTCTCGAGCGTGTCGCCGGGCTTGATCCGGTAGAACGTCCGCTTCGCGGGGCCGTCCGGGGTGGTCGTCGTCCCGGTCCCGGACGGGGACGTGGACACGTTCGTCGTCTCCGGCGGGGGGTGCGCTCGAGGCCGGCTTCGACCCGTCCTCGATCGCGTCGTTCACGAGCAGGATCAGGATCGTCGCGGCGAGGAAGAACGCGAGCGGCGCGAGCACCCGCGGGCCCCAGGACTGCAGAAAGGTGCGCTCGTCGCTCCACGGCTACCAGCCGGAGGCCGACCAGACCTCGCGCCGCAGGCGCGCCGCCTCGGCCGCGGCAGCCGTGCGCCAGTCGGCTCCCTCGACCCGGAAGGCGTAGATGACCGCGCGGGAGACCGGCACGAGGGCGCTCGCCGGCCCGCTCGTGAACGCCCGCGCGACGTCGGCCGGCGTCGCGCCCTGGGCGCCGATCCCGGGCAGGAGGAGGATCGACTGCGGCATCAGCTTCCGGGCCTCGGCGACCGCGCGCGGGTAGGTCGCCCCGACGACGGCGCCGACGCTCGAGAGCCCGCGCTCGCCGACGAGGTCGGCGCCCCACTCGGCAACGAGCTCCGCGACCTGGTGCCAGACGCGCCGGCCGTCCGAGAGGGCGAGCTCCTGGACGTCGGCCGTCCCGCCGTTCGAGGTCTTGACGAGGCAGAAGATGCCCGCGCCCGACCGCCGGCACGCGGCGAGGAACGGCTCGAGCGAGTCCTCGCCGAGGTACGGGTTGACCGTGAGCGCGTCGACGCGCGGCGGCACGTCGTCGCGGGCCGACTCGAGGTAGGCCTCGGCGTAGGCGCGGGCGGTCGAGCCGATGTCACCGCGCTTTGCGTCGCCGATCACGAGGAGCCCCGCGCTCCGCGCGTAGTCGCACACCTCCTCGAACGCCGCTATGCCGTCGGCGCCGAGCGCCTCGAAGAACGCGAGCTGCGGCTTCACCCCGACGACGTACGGGCTCGTGGCGTCCACGAGTCCGAACGAGAAGCGGGCGCAGGCCTCCGCGGCCGCCGCCCGGCCGGAGTGCGAAGCCGCGCGAAGCTCGAGCGGGAGGAGCTCCGGACGCGGGTCGATGCCGAGGACGAGCTGGCTGCGCTTGCGCTCGACCGTCTCCGCGACGCGGTCGGCGAAGGACGCGACCGCGGCGCGCGGACTCGGCGCGAGCTCCTGCTCCATGCCCGAACTTTAGGCGACCCAGGCGGCTGGTTCGACTCCGCCGCAGGCTGCGGCGAGCCGCGCGGCGTCGAGCGGGAGCACGGTCAGCTCGGGCGGCGGGCGGCGGACGAAACCGGCCACGAGCAGGAGCTCGTCGGCCGCCTCCGGCGCGTACGACGGGCCTCCCGCCGCGCGCCCGCGCGCTTCGGCGACGAGCGCGCCCGCCTCGACCGCGGCGCCGCCGTGGCGCGGCAGCCGGCGCGACGCGGCGACCCGTCCGCCCGCGACCGCGTACGCGCGGAGGAACCCCGGCTCCTCCGCCGGGACGACCAGGCAGAGCTCGGCGCGGCGCAAGCCGCTGCAGCTCGCCGAGGCCCTCGACCACCTGCTCGAGCGCGTCGAGCCGGTCGCGCAGCCGGGCCGCGTCCTCGTAGCGCTGCGCCGCCGCGAGCCGCGCGAGCCGGGAGCGCACCCGCGCGAGCGGCGCGCCGTCGGCGAGGCCGTCGAGCTCCTCCGGCGAGGCGCCCGCGAGCGCGCGCGCGGCCAGCTCGGCCCGGCGGCGGGAGCGGATCGGCCCGAGCGGCCCGGGCTCGGAGGTCACCGTCACGCCCTCGCCCTTGCGCGCCAGGTAGAGGTGCCGGTCGGGCCGCGCCCCGCGCGCGTTCGCGGGCGGCCGCAGCTCGCGGAGGAGGCGCAGCTCCTCGAGCGCCGCCTCGAGCTCGGAGCCGAGCACGCGCCACTCGATCCGCTCGAGCGCCGCGAGCGCGGCCTCCACCGCCGGACGCTGGCGGTCGGAGCGGAAGTACGAGCGCAGCCGGGCGCGCAGGTCGCGGGCCCGGCCGACGTAGAGCACCTGGTCGCCCGCGCCGCGGAAGAGGTAGACGCCGGGCCGCTGCGGCGCGCCGAACGCGAGCGAGCGCTTGTCGTGCGCGCGCCGGGCGCGCGGCGCGGCGATCCGCTGCAGGTCGGCGACGGTCCGCGCCCCGCGCTCCTGGGCGAGGCCGACGAGCGCGACGAGGATCTCGGCCGTCGCCTGCGCGTCCGGGAGCGCGCGGTGGCACGGGTCGACCGACGTCCCGTAGTAGCGCGAGAGCGACGCGAGGCTCGTCCGCCCGGCCCGCCCGCCGAGCAGCGCGCGGGCGAGACGCGACCGTGTCCAGCACGGGCGCGGCCACGCGCCTGCCCTCGAAGCGCTCGACCGCCCGGTCGAGGAACGCGAGGTCGAAGCGGGCGTTGTGCGCGACGAGCACGCAGTCGCCGGCGAACGCGAGGAACCGGCGCACCGCGGCGTCCGGCGGAGGCGCCCGCCGGAGGTCGCGCGTCGCGGATGCCCGTCAGCGCGGCGATCGACGACGGGAGCGGCGTCCGGGGCCGCACGAACGTCTGGAACGTCCCGGCCGGCTCGAGCCCGCGCAGGCGGACGGCGCCGATCTCGCAGATCTCCGCGTTGCGCGCCGAGAGCCCGGTCGTCTCGAGGTCGAAGACGACGAACGCGGCCGCCTCGAGCGGGAGGTCGCCCGGCCCCTCGCCGGCGAGCGAGACGGCGGCGCCGGACCACGCGAGCCGCGCGTCCGAGGAGACGACCTCGTCGAGCAGCGTGCGCGCCAGCCCGGCCGGGGCCTGGCGGAGCGCGAAGAGCGCGCCCGGCGGCCTCCTGCGCGGGCACGGGCCCGCGGCGCTCCTCGACGAGCTCGACGAGGCGGTCGGCGGCATCCAGGCGCAGTTGCACGGGCCGCCGATAGTAGAACGTATGTTCGGACGACGCCGCGTCACGGCACGGCGCCCGAAACGGCGAGGAGGCCGCATCGATGGCGGCCTCCTCGCGAGCCTGGAGAGGGGCGTCGTCCTTGCTAGGAGGCCTTCAGAGCGGCCTTGAGGGCGCTGCCCGCCGAGAACTTCGGAACCGTTGCCGCTGCGATCATCACGCGCTCGCCCGTGCGCGGATTGACGCCCTGCCGCGCATTGCGGTGCTGGGGCGAGAACTTGCCGAAACCGGTGAAGGTGATGGAGTCGCCCGACACGAGCGTCTCCTCAACGGAGTCCAGGAACGCGTCGACGGCCTTCGCGGCGTCCCGCTTCGAGAGCCCGCTCTTCGAGGCCACGCGATCCACGAACTCTGACTTGGTGACTGCCACTGCCCTCTCCTCCCTACGTTGCTTGCACTCAGGACACGAACTGGCGAAGAACCGTAACAGTCCGGTCGGATTTCCCGCAACCAAGCGGTTTGCGGGCCCTTATCACGCCGAGATGACGTCGGCCGCGCGGAAGAGCGGGTGGAGGCGGACCGCGACGCGCGCGAGAGCGTCCACGCCCCCCTCCTCCCGGTCGACCACGCAGACCGCCCGCCGGCACTCGAGACCCTCGCTTCGGAGCGCCTCGACGGCAGAGACGGCGGCCCCGCCGGTCGTCACGACGTCCTCGACGAGGCACACGCGCTGGCCCGCCTCGTACACGCCCTCGATCCGGTTGGCCGTGCCGTAGTCCTTCGCCTGGCTGCGGACGATCAGGAAGGGGAGCCCCGACGCGAGCGACGCCGCCGCCGTCAGCGCGACCGCGCCGAGCTCCGGGCCCGGCCAGGAGGTCGGGCGCGCCCTCGGCCGACGCCTGCGCGGCGATCCGCTCGCCGAGCGCCCCGAGCAGCGTCGGCTCCGTCTCGAAGCGGTACTTGTCCAGGTAGTAGGACGACCGCTTCCCCGAGCGGAGGAGGAAGTCCCCCTCGAGGTAGGCGCGCTCCCGCAGGAGCGCGATCAGGTCCTCGTCGTTCACGCCCGCGCGGCCGCGAGCACGTCGCGGGAGAGCTGGACGAGCCGGTCGGCCTGCCCCGAGTCGCCGGCGAGCGAGACCATCGAGCCGTCCTCGAAGTAGAGGTCGACGCGCTCGGGGCTCGGGCGGTGGCGCCGCAGGTACGCGACGGCCGCGCCGGCGGCGGCGAGCAGGAGCACGGCCTTACGCATCGGCCGCCTCCGGCGTCCTCGGGCTCGGCGCTTCGGCTCGCTCGGCGGGCCGGCCATGCGGGCGGCGGGAGGCGCCTCCGGCGCCTTCGCCGGCTCGGGCGCGGCCTCCGGCGCCTGCTCGGGCTCCGGCTCCTTCTTCTTCGGCTTGCGCGCCCGCGGCTTGGCGGGCTTCTTCGCCTCGGCCTGCTCGGCGGCGAGCCTGAGGGTCGTGCGCAGGTCGTAGAAGACGAGCCCGACGGTCGGGTCCGGCCTCGTCACCGCGGCGACCATCCGGTCGCCCTCGCGGACGCACGAAGACGCCGCCCTCCTCGCTCGCGCCGTGGAGCTGGGTGAGCGGCGAGCCGCCCTGCGCCTCCTCGGCCGCGGCGACGAGCGCGCGCGCCGCGGCGGCCACGCGGTCGCCCCGGTCGTCGGCCCAGGTGGAGGCCGAAACCTCCTCGCCCGGGCCGAGGAGCACCGCACCTTCGATCTGGGACGACACCTCGATCAGGTCGGCGAGGGCCTGCGCCGCGTCCATAGGGGCAACCTACACTCTCGCCCCGTGCGGTGGCACGCCATCCTCGCGAAGTTCCTCGCCGACCGCGGGACGCACCTCGCCGCGATGATCGCCTACTTCGCGACGCTCGCCTTCGTGCCGCTCCTCTTCCTCGCGCTCTCGCTGATCGGCGTGTTCGGCCAGGCCGACGAGTCGAGCTACCTGATCGAGCAGCTGCGCAAGGCGTTCCCGGCCGCGTCGGTCGACCGGCTCGTCGAGCGTCGTCGAGGAGATCCAGGTCAGCGCGGCGGGCCTCGGGATCTTCGGCGCGATCGCGCTCGTCTGGGCGGCGCTCGGGTTCTTCAGCGTCATGGAGTCGGCGCTGAACATCGTCTACGGCCTCCCGAACCGGCCGTTCATCCGCCAGAAGGGATTCGTGCTCGTGCTGACGGCCGGCGCGCTCGCGGTGCTCTTCGTCGCGCTCGTCGCCGGGCTCGTTCGGCATCGGGATCGCGCGGCACGCGGGCGTCGCCGGCGGAGCGCTCGCCTACCTCTACGGGATCGCGATCTCGACCGCGCTCGTCTTCGGCTTCGTCTGGTGCATCTACACGCTGCTCACGAACGAGCGGCTGCCCTGGCGCGAGACGCTGCCCGGCGCCGCGTTCGCGGCGGTCGTCCTGCAGGCGAGCTTCCAGCTGCTGCCGCTCTTCGTGCGCGGGACGAGCGGGCTGATCGCCCTCCAGGCGTTCGGCGGCTTCGCGCTCCTCCTGCTCTGGATCTACCTGATGGCGAACGTGATCGTCTTCGGCGCCGAGGTGAACTGGTACCTCGCGCGCGACCGCCAGCGCGCCCGTCGAGGAGCCGGCCGGCCTCGCCTAGAGGAGCTAGTCGCCGTTCGAGACCGTCGGGTCGTTCCAGCTGTCGACGACCCGGCGGGCGAGGCGCGGAGGATCTTGCGCTCGACGTCGGGCATCGCGTCGACCATGCTCCAGAACGACTGGCGCGTGAGGACGAAGAAGCGCAGCTCGGTCTTCGCCGTGACGGTCGCGGTGCGCGGGATGTCCTCGAGCAGCGCGATCTCGCCGAAGAACTCGCCGTCGCGCATGGTGCTCAGCTGCTTGCCGTCCCGCGTCGCCTCCGCCTCGCCCTCGATGATCACGAAGAACTCGCTCGCCATCTCGCCCTCGCGGCAGAGCACGCGGCCGGCTTCGACCTCGAGGTCCTCCGTCGACTTCGCGAGGTGCTCGAGCTCGGACTTCGAGAGGTCGGCGAACAGCGGCGCCTTCCGCAGGAGCTCCACCTTCGTGTCTGACGAGAAGAGCATCGGGCGGAATCTACACCGTTCCCGCGTGCGCGCCTAACGCGCGCGGCGAGCGCGTGCGCGGCCCTGGCGCGGTGGCTGTTCTCGGCCTTCCAGGCGTCGCCGAGCTCCGCGACCGTGCGGGACTCCCCCTCGGGGACGAAGACCGGGTCGTAGCCGAAGCCGCCGGTGCCCCGGCGCTCGGTCGCGACCCGGCCCTCGAGCGCGCCCTCGGCGACCACCTCGGCGCCCTCCGGCGAGAGGGCGACGATCGTCGCGCGGTAGCGGCCGCGCCGTGCCGCGCCCTCGGCGCCGGCCAGCTCGCCGCAGGAGCTTCTCGACGTTCGCGTCGTCCGTCGCGCCCTCGCCGGCGTAGCGCGCGGAGAAGACGCCGGGCGCGCCGCCGAGGGCGTCCACCTCGAGCCCCGAGTCCTCGCCGGCGACCCAGACTCCGGGTCGGCGTGCTCGCGCCCGAACGACGGCCTTGCCGCGCGCGTTCGCGAGGAAGGTCGTGCCCGTCTCGGGCGGCAGCGCGGGTCCCTCCCAGCGGACGACCTCCCAGCCGGGCAGCGCGTCGGCGAGCTCGCGCGCCTTGTGGGCGTTCTCGGAGACGAGGACGAGCCTCATCCGGAGAAGCGGACCGCGCGGACGCCCGGGAGCCGCGCGAGCTCCTCGACGATCTCCGAGCCCGCGTGCCCGAGCGGCAGGTCGAGCTCGACGCGCACGCGGCGGCGCTCGTCCGCCTCGTCCTCGATCTCGACGCGCGTGACGCGGAGCCGGTGGCCGTGCAGCCCGTCGAGGACGGAGCCGACCGAGCCCTCGGGCGTCAGGTCGACCACGAGCCGGCGGCCCTGGCGGCGCAGGTCGCGGATGACCGGCGCGCCCTCGAGCCAGCGCACCGGGCCGAGCCCGACGAGCACGAGCGCCGTCCCGATCAGCGCCGCCGCGTAGTACCCGGCCCCGGCGGCCATGCCGATCGCGGCCACGACCCAGAGCCCCGCGGCGGTGGTCAGCCCGCGGATCGAGAGGCCCTGGCGGATGATCGCGCCCGCGCCGAGGAAGCCGATGCCGGTGACGATCTGGGCCGCGATCCGAGTGGGATCGAAGACGACGCCCGACCGGGCGGAGAACGTGAAGTCCGCCCAGCCGTACGCGGAGACGATCGTGAAGAGCGCCGAGCCGAGCCCGACGAGCATGTGCGTCCGCAGGCCGGCGGCCCGCTCGCGGAGCTCCCGCTCGAGGCCGATCGCGCCGGTCAGCGCCGCCGCGATCAGCAGCCGGAGGGCGAGCTCCCAGAGCGGTAGCTCAGGCATCGCCGACCGCGCGGCGCTGGGCCGCGGCGATCTCCTCGATCCCTCCGCGCGCGAGCGTCACGAGCTCGTCGAGCGTCGACTGCTCGAACGGCTCGCGCTCGGCGGTCGCCTGGACGTCGATCAGGCGCCCGCCGCCGGTCATCACGACGTTCATGTCCACCTCGGCCGTCGAGTCTTCCCCGTAGTCGAGGTCGAGAAGCAGCTCGCCGTCGACGATCCCGAGCGAGACGGCCGCGATCTCCTCCTTCGGCTCGGCGAAGCCGCGCGCGCGGGCGGCGAGGACGAGCGCGACCCAGGCGCCGGTCACGGCCGCGGTGCGGGTGCCGCCGTCCGCCTGGAGGACGTCGCAGTCGAGCCAGACCGTGCGCTCGCCGAGGTCGGCGAGGTCGTAGCCGCCGCGGATCGCCCGGCCGATCAGGCGCTGGATCTCGACCGTGCGGCCCTTCTGGCGCCCGGCGCTCGCCTCGCGGCGGATCCGCTCGCCGGTCGACGCCGGGAGCATCCCGTACTCGGCCGTCAGCCACCCCTGGCCGCGGCCCTGGAGCCAGCGCGGCACCTCGTCCTCGACCGTCGCCGTGCAGAGGACGCGCGTCCGGCCGAGCGAGATGAGCGCCGAGCCGTCGGCCTGCTCGAGGAAGTTCGGGACGATCTCGAGCGGCCGCAGCTCGTCCGGCCGGCGGCCCTCGCGGCTCACGCGGCCTCGCGCTCCAGCTCGTGGAGGTCGATGCGGCCCACCGAGTCGATCGGCAGCTGGAGAAACCGCGCCCCGAGCGCGGCGAACTCGTCCGGCGGGCCCGTGGTGAGGAAGGTCGTCCGGCCCTCGCGGCCCGGCTCGTTCTCGATCCCCTTCCGCTCGAGCGTCTCGGCCACCTCGCGCGCCGTCTCGTCCGCGGAGAAGACGAGCGTCGTGCCGCGCCCGAAGACGCGCTCGAACACCGGCCGCACGAGCGGGTAGTGCGTGCAGCCGAGGACGACCGTGTCCACGCCGGCGGCGCGCAGCGGCGCGGCGTACTCGCGCACGGCGGCGGTCAGCTCCTCGTTGGGCGCGGCGCCCTCGATCATCGGCACGAGGCGCGGGCACGCGACCGAGACGACCTCGATCCCCGCGTCGAGCGTGTGGATCACGTCCGCGTAGCGGCCGCTCGCGACGGTCGCCTCGGTGGCGAGGACGCCGACGTGCCGGTTGCGCGTCGCCTGCACCGCCACGTGCGCCTCGGGTGCGAGCACGGCCACGACCGGGACTTCGAGCCGCTCCTGCAGGTAGGGCAGCGCGGCCGCCGCGGCCGTGTTGCACGCGACGACGATCAGCTTCACGCCGCTCCGCTCGAGGTGGCGCCCGATCTCGAGCGCGAAGCGGCGGATCTCCTCCGCGTCGCGCGGGCCGTACGGGCAGCGCGCGCCGTCGCCGAGGTAGAGGAAGTCCTCGCCCGGCATGGTGACGAGGCACTCGTGCAGGACGGTCAGCCCGCCCGCACCCGAGTCGAAGATCCCGATCGGACGCGCGTCCATCGAGCCGATTCTACGAGCGGCACCCGACCGCCAGGGTCGTGCCGGCGCGATGCGCGCGCCTCGGCGGACCTGTCGGACTTCGTTGCAGTGTGCAACTAGGACGCGCTCGCCAGCGGCGGACGCGGCGAAGAGGCTCGTGACACTGTGTTACAAGCCTCGCGGCGCTAGCGTACGGCCGTGCTCGAGGTCTGGGACGCCGCGCATCCGTTCGACGCCGTCGCGGGCTGGCTCGAGGACCGCGGCTTCTTCGACGACCCCGCGGCGGACGCGCGCGCCGACCTCTTCCTCGCGTACCGCTGCTCGGAGGCGCTGCGCCGTTCGGCCACCCCGGCGCCGCCCGAGCCCGCCCGCCTCCCGTACGCGGCCTGCCGGATCCGGCCCGCCGCGACCGGAGCCACCCCAGGGTCGTTCGCGCTCGGCGACTGGGAGCCGAGCTGGTCGGCGCGGAGCACGGCGCCGCGGTCGAGGCCGTGCGCGAGGCGATCGCGCGCGGCGACGTGTACCAGGTGAACGTCGTCCAGCACCTCTCCGCCCCGTTCCGCGGCGACCCCGCCGGCCTCGCCGCGCGACTCGCGCCGCTGCGCCCGCTCCATCCGGAGCCGCTCGTCGGCGACGGCTGGGCGGTCGTCTCCGCGTCGCCCGAGCTCTTCCTCCAGCGCCGCGGCCGGACGCTTCGCACGATGCCGATCAAGGGCACGCGCCCGCTCGGCGACGAGGACCTGCGCGAGTCCGAGAAGGACGCCGCCGAGCACACGATGATCGTCGACCTCGAGCGTAACGACCTCTCGCGCGTGTGCGAGCCCGGCTCGGTCCGCTGGCCCGAGCTGATGGCCGAGCGGCCGCTCGCCGGCGTCACGCACCTCGTCTCGACCGTCGAGGGGCGCCTGCGCGACGGCGTGACGCCTGCCGGAGATCCTCGCGGCGACGTTCCCGGGCGGCTCGATCACGGGCGCGCCGAAGATCTCGGCGATCGACCACATCGCCGCGCTCGAGCCGGTCGGCCGCGGCGCCTCGATGGGCGCGCTCGGGACGATCAGGCCGAACGGCGACTTCGACCTCGCGCTGACCATCCGCACCTTCGCCGTCGCCGACGGCCGCGCGCACCTCTGGGTCGGCGGCGGGATCGTCTGGGACTCGGAGCCGGAGGCGGAGATCGAGGAGTCGTGGGTGAAGGCGCGCCCGCTGCTCGCGCTCGTCGGCGGCCGTGTGCCCGGCCGCACGGCGGTGCCCGCATGACGCTCCTGGCCGTGGCCGTCCGCGGCCGCGGCGTGGTGCCGCCCGACGACCCCGTCCTCCACGCCGACGACGAGGCCCTCCTCCGCGGCCGCGCCGCCTTCGAGACGACGCGCGTCTACGGCGGGCGGCCCTTCCGCCTCGACGACCACCTCGTCCGCCTGACCGAGTCGGCCGCGCGCATCGGCCTGCCGCCCGTCGACCCGGTCGACTGCGCCGCCCTCGCGCGCGACGCGCTCGCGGCCTCCGGCGCCGAGGACGCCGTCCTGCGCGTCTACTGGACGCCGGGCCGCGAGGGCGACGGCCTTCCGAACGCGCTCGCGCTCGTCTCGACCCTCCCGGACGGCCTGGAGGAGCGCCGCCGCCGCGGGATCCGGCTCGTCGCGCTCCCGCTCGGCTTCGGCCCCGACCTGCGCGCCGTCGCGCCGTGGATGCTCGGCGGCGTCAAGTCGACGAGCTACGCGGTGAACATGGCCGCCGAGGCCGAGGCGAAGCGGCGCGGCGCCGACGACGCCCTCTTCCTCGCCGAGGGCGAGGTCGTGCTCGAGGGCCCGGTGACGAACATCTGGTGGCGCCGCGGCGCGACGCTCTACACGCCCGGCACCGAGCTCGGGATCCTCCCCGGCGTCACGCGCGCGACGATCCTCGAGGAGGCGGACGCAGGCCGGCTACCAGGTGACCGAGGGCGAGTACACGCTCGAGGACCTCGGCGGCGCCGACGAGGCGTTCACGTCGTCGTCCGTGCGCGAGATCGTTCCCGGTCATGGCGGTGAACGACCTGCCGATCGCCTACGGCCGGCCCGGCCCGGCGGCGATCGAGCTCCAGGGCGCGCCTTCGTGCCCGCGCCGAGGGCTGGCTAAGCTCCCCGCGTGCGGATCCTCTCGATCGTCCACGGCCGGAACGCCCGCTCGGGCATCTTCCGCGCACGCGATCGAGGACGGCCGGCCACACGCTCGACGAGCGCTCGTTCGCGCTCGGCAACGAGCCGGAGCACGTGCGCGGCTACGACGCGCTGATCGTCCTCGGCGGCGCGATGAACGTCCACGAGGAGGACGCGAACCCCTGGCTCCCGACCGAGCGCTCGCTGATCGAGGAGGCGCTCGAGGCGCGCATCCCGCTGCTCGGCATCTGCCTCGGCAGCCAGCTCGTCGCGTCGGTCGCCGGCGCCGAGGTCTACCGGGTCGACGAGCCCGAGATCGGCTGGTACGAGGTCGAGACTGACGCCCGAGGCGGCCGACGACCCGCTGCTCGGCCGGCTGCCCGAGCGCTTCACCGCGTACCAGTGGCACAGCTACGGGTCGCGACTCCCCGAGGGCGCGGTCGCGCTCGCCTCGAGCCCGGTCTGCCTGCAGGCGTACCGGCTCGGCGACCTCGCGTGGGGCACGCAGTTCCACTGCGAGGTGACGCAGGACATCTGCGAGAGCTGGATCGCCTCGTACGACACGGATCCCGACGCGGTCGCGATGGGGTTCGACCAGCAGGCCGCCCGCGAGCGCGTGACCGCGGAGATCGGCCGCTGGAACGAGCTCGGGCGCCGGCTCGCCGACGGGCTTCTCGCCGTCGCCGCCGAGCGCGCGGGCGTCCCCGCCGGCGCGTGACCTCGCCGCTCGCGCGGCCGCGAGGCGCCTTCCGGGACGCGGCCGTCGCGAAGCTCGCCGACGCGCGCGCGCAGCAGGCGCTCGACCAGGCGACCGGCCGGTTCATGTCCCATCGCGTCGCGGCCTGGGAGGAGGTCGAGGACGTCGAGGCGCTCCGCGACGCCGGGCACGAGATCCGCTCGCGGACGATCGCCGAGCTCGAGCGGCACCTGCGCGACTTCACCCGCGCGGTCGAGGCGCGGGGCGGCACGGTGCACCGCTGCGCGACCGCCGACGACGCCTGCGCCGCGATCGTCGAGATCTGCCGCCGCGCGGGCGCGCGCTCGGCCGCGAAGTCGAAGTCGATGGCGACCGAGGAGATCGGCCTGAACGCCGCGCTCGAGGCGGCCGGCATCGAGGTGACCGAGACCGACCTGGGCGAGTACATCCTCCAGCTCGCCGGCGAGCACCCGGCGCACATCATCGGCCCCGCGCTCGAGAAGACGGCCGAGCAGGTGGCCGAGCTCTTCGCCGAGGTCGAAGGCGCGCCGGTCTCGTCCGACCTGGCAGGAGCTGACCGCGACCGCCCGCCGCCGGCTGCGCGAGACGTTCCTCTCCGCCGACGTCGGCATCACGGGCGCGAACTTCGGCGTGGCGGAGACCGGCTCGATCGTCCTCGTCGAGAACGAGGGGAACGCGCGGCTCGTCTCCGCGCTCCCGCGCGTGCACGTCGCGCTGATGGGCATGGAGCGCGTCGTCCCGACGCTCGCCGACACGGCCGTCCTCCTGCGGCTCCTCGCGCGGAGCGCGACCGGCCAGAAGCTGACGAGCTACACGACCGTGATCACCGGCCCGCGGCGCCCGCGCGAGCAGGACGGGCCCGAGGAGCTGCACGTGGTCGTCCTCGACAACGGCCGCTCGAACCTCCTGCGCGGGCCGTACCGCGAGATGCTCAACTGCATCCGCTGCGGCGCGTGCATCAACGTCTGCCCCGTGTACCGGAAGGCGGGCGGCGGCGCCTACGGGCCCGTGCTGTCGGGCCCGATGGGCGCGATCCTCGGGCCGCTCCTCGCCGGGCTCGACCAGGCGCCCGACCTGCCGCACGCCTCCTCGCTCTGCGGCGCGTGCACGGCGGCCTGCCCGGTGCGGATCCCGCTGCACGAGCTCCTGCTCGACCTGCGCACCGACCTCTCCGAGCAGGGCGTCGCCTCGCGCGGCGAGCGGCTCGGGTTCTGGCTCTGGTCGCTCGCCTGGTCGCGGCCCTCGACCTACCGCGCCTCGAAGGCGCTCGCGCGGCTCGGCGCGCCGCTCGCCGGCCGGCTCGGGCCGGGCCGCGTCTGGAGCCGCGGCCGGCGGTTGCCGCGGATCGGCCGCCGGTGACCCTCGTCGAGCAGTTCGTGCGCGAGGCCGAGCGGGCCGGCTTCGCGGTACACCGCGAGGAGTTCCCGCCGCCGGAGGGCGCCGAGGTCTCGGAGGCGCTGCACGGGCTCGCCGACACCGGCAGCGTCGTGCTCGCCGCCTCGCCGGACGAGCCGCGGGCGCGCTCGCTCCTCCCTGACGTCCACGTCACGCGCCTGCGCGAAGACCGGATCCTCCCGTCGCTCGCCGACCTCTTCGCCGCCGTCGGGCCGAGCCTGCCGAGCGCGCTCGCGATCGTCAGCGGCCCGAGCAAGAGCGGCGACATCGAGCAGCAGATGACCGTCGGGGTGCACGGCCCCGGCGAGGTGCACGTCGTGCTGCTACCGGCCTAGGCCTCGGGCCGGCGCGACCACTCGTGCCAGGAGCCCTTGTAGTTCACGGCGTCGAGCCCGGCCGCGCAGAGCGCCGAGGCGGCCGAGGCGGAGCGCGAGCCGGAGTGGCAGTAGACGACGATCGGCCTGGTCGGGATCCGCGCCGCGCGCAGCGAGGAGGGCGGGGAGCGCGCCCGGCTCGGCGTCGAGCAGCTCGCCGACCTCGACGTTGACCGCGCCGGGGATGTGGCCCTGCCGCGGGTCGCACGGGTAGCCGGCCTCGCCGGTGAACTCGCCCGGCGAGCGCACGTCGACGAGGGTGACGGCGTCCTCGGCGAGGAGCGCCGGCCAGCTCGTCGCCGGTCACGCACGTCCTCGAGGAAGCGCAGGATCCGCCGCGCCAGCTCGGCGGGCCACTCGAACGCCGGCAGGTGGCCGGTCCCGTCGAGCGTGACGAGCTCGCCCTCGGGGAGCGCGGCGGCGATCTCGCGTGCCTCGGCGCGCGGCACGACCTGGTCGTCCACGCCCGCGACAACGAGCGCCGGCACCGAGATCCCCGGCAGGAGGTCGGTCGAGTCCGGCCGGTCGCGCATGGCCCGGACGTGCGCCTTCAGGCGCTCCGTCGGCTGCTCGAGGGCGATCGAGCCCGCCAGCTCGACCACCTCGGCCGGCACGGCCGGCGCGAAGAGCCGCTCGGAGAGTCCCGGCCAGAGGCCGGCGACGCCCTCCTCGTCGAGAAAGGCGAGCGTCTTGTCGCGCGCCTCCTTGACGTCCGGCGCGTCGGCCGCGGCCCGGCTCCCGACGAGCGCGAGACCGGCGATCCGCTCGGGCGCCTGCCGCCAGAGCTCGAGCGCGACGTAGCCGCCCAGCGAGCTCCCTACCGGGACGAGGCGCCCGTCGCCCTCGAGGAGCCCGGGCGCCCAGTCCGCGATCGATCCCTCGCCGGGCAGATCGGGCGCGTCCACCTCCCAGCCCGCGTCCTCGAGGCGCGCGCGCACGTCGTCCCACATCCGCCGGTCGAACGGGAAGGCGTGCAGGAGGAGAACGCGGGGACGGCTCATGTGCGCGGCTCGGGGATGCTCCACCGGAGCAGGAGAGCGTAGACGCACGCGGCAGCCACGAGGATCGCGAGCCACGCAGCGCTCAAGGACGGCTGGATCAGCGTCGGTATGTCGACGTCGACCGTTCCGCGCTTCTCCAGCTGCTCCAGCCAGAAGTCCTGCGTGAGGTTCGCGAGGCCGTAGACGATCCCGAGCGCCAGATACGCGGCGACCGGGGTGCGCAGGCGCCGTCGGCCCATCCGGCCGAGCTGCCGCGAGAGGAGCAGCGACGCGGACGCCACCAGCGCGCCGTCGAAACCGTGGTGCTCGCCGAGGTGGACGGCGCGCATGTCGGGCGCTCCCTCCTCGGGCACGACGTCGCCCGCCATGACGAAGCCGAGCCCCGGCACGTCGTCCAGATAGAAGCCGAGCCACGCGGCGATCCAGGGCGCGGCCGCGACCGCGATGAGGACGAGCAGCACGAGCCGCACGCGGTCGCCCTGGACCCGCCCCCGCTCACCGACGCCGCGGCGCATGGCGGTCACCACGGTGAGGACGAACGCGAGCGCCACGCCGACCGCGGGGATCGCATTCACGGGCTTCGCGTCCAGGTCGCTCTGCTCCACGATCCCGGGGAGCACGACGACGGCGCACAGGACCGCCGCGACCGCGCAGGCTAGGTCGATCCGCAGCGTGTCCGCGCGATCGGCGACGAGTCCGAGGATCCCGAGCGCGATCAGTGCGATCGGGAAGTTCGAGACGACGAGCGCGCGGCCCAGGCCGCCACGGAGGCCCTCGGCGCTCGTGTGGTAGAGCTCCGCGGCCGGGATCCTCGCGTAGGTCACGCAGACGACCGCGAGCACGAGCCCGGCCAGGGCCCACACGAAGAACGCCTCCCCCAGACCCGCCCGTTGGCGAGTGAGGAGCGCCACGTCAGGCGGCCGCTGGGTAGAGGCGCGCGACCACGTCGATTTCCTCGCGCACCGACGGCCGCTCGCCGAGCCGGTCTAGCCACGCGGCCAGGTTGCTCCACGCGCGCACGTCGACGCCGAGCCGCGTCTCGGCGCGCAGGATCCACGGGACGTAGGCGGTGTCGGCGAGGCCGAACTCGCCGCCGGAGAGATACGGGCGCTCGGCGAGGAGCTCATCCAGCCGGGCGAGGGCCCGCTCGAGGCGCGGGCGCGCATCGGCCGACCGCTCGTACATGAGGTCGTAGTACGGGTCGCCGAGGTCGTCGAAGCGCGCGCAGAGGAGCCGGATCGCGGCCCGGTCGGCGGGGTCCCGCGGCAGGAGCGCCGGCTCCGGGTAGCGCTCGTCGAGGTACTCGGAGATGACGAGGGACTCCGGGAGCACGAGCCCGTCCTCGTCGAGCACGGGCACTCGGCCCTTCGGGTTCAGGTCGTAGATCCAGGTGGGCCGGTCGTCGAGGTCGATCTCGACCGGCTCGTAGGCGATCCCCTTCTCGGCGAGCACGATCCGGACCCGCGCGCAGTACGGGCAGCGGGCCGCGTCGTAGAGCGTCGGCACGGGCCGATCCTAGGTCAGCGCGACGACCGGAAGCGCGCCCGGCTCGCCGAGCGCCTGCGCGTAGCCGTGGCCCGCGCCCGCGAGACCGAACACGCGCGCGAGCGAGCCGAGCAGCTCCTCGGCCGGCGGCAGCTCAGTGGGGATGGCCGCGGTGCGGGCGGTCGCGCGCACGGCCTCGGTGTCCGCGCCGGTGAGCCGGGCCATCAGGCGCGGGTTGGCGCCGAGCGCGATCACCTCGCCGGGCGGAAGCGGCCCGTAGTGCTCGGGCACGGACAGGTACTCGTCCACGACCCGGCCGCGCTCGAGCGCGACGTAGCGAACGACCTCCCCTTCCTCGACGCCGATCGCGATCACGAAGGCGCCCATCCGGTCCGAGAGCTCGCGCGCGAGGCGCCTGAGCATCTCCGGCTCCCGGTCGGTCAGCTCGTCGTAGACCGACGTCCAGCCGTCGCGCGGCGGGTGCACGACGCTCCCGGCCGACCCGCCCGGGAGCCGCGGGACGAACTGGCGTACCGCGCGCACGACCGCGTCCACGTCGTCCGACTGGACGTGAATCGAGCCGAACGATGCCTCGCGTCCGCCCTCGAGGTGGTGCTCGAGCGTCTCGAGCGGCGCGGTCAGGGTGCGCGTGAGCTCGGTGAACCCGGCGCGGATCCAGGCGTCGCCGGCCTCGTGGCTCGTCTCGATCTCGACCTCGCCCGCGCCGGCCGCGCGGGCCTGCTCGACCAGCTCGCGGAGACGCTCCTCGTTCGGCGGCTCCTCGATCCGGATCCGGAAGGTCACGGCGGAACCCTACGCAGCCCGACGAGGAGCGTGTGCGCCGCCAGATTCCTGTGGTCGCCGAACCGCTCGCCGAACGCGCGCACCTCGTCGACGGACAGCGGCTCGCCGCCGCGGTAGTACGCCGAGACCGCCTTGCGGAGCGCGAGGTCGCCCGCGGGCCAGGCGGTCGGCCGGCCGAGGTGGCGCGCGAGGAACCAGTCGGCCGTCCACTCGCCGAGCCCGGGGAGCACGACGAGCGCGGCCTTCACCTCGTCGTCCGGAAGCGTGGCGAGCGCGTCGAGGTCGAGCGGCGCCCGCGCGAGCGCGACCGTGTACTCCGCCTTGCGCGTGGAGAAGCCGAGGGCGCGCAGGTCATCGGGCTCGGCGCCCGCGATCAGGTCGCGGGCGGGGAACGCGAAGGCGCGGTCGTGGCGGACGCCGTACGCCTCGATCAGCCGCGCGCGGATCGCGAACGCGGCGTGGAGCGAGACCTGCTGCGCCGTGATCGAGGTCACGAGCGCCTCCCAGGGATCGGGCGCGAGCGACGGCCGGAGGCCCGGGAGCGCGTCCACGAGGCGCGCGAGCACCGGATCCTCCGTCGCGGCGAAGGCCGCGAAGCCGACGAGGTCGAAGTCGGCGCCGAGGAGCCGCAGAACCGGCAGCGCGAGCGTCCGGTCGTCGGGCGCGATCCGCACCCCGCCGGGCGCCTCGGCGATCGCCACCTCCTGCCCGGCGAGCACCCGGTGGAGCCCGTCGTCCTCCCAGACGTTCGCGGGATCGCGCCCGAAGGCCCGGTAGCGCTCGGTCGTCAGCTCGAACGAGAACGGCTGCGGCATCGGAACGAGCACGGCAGGAGGCTAGTCCCTCAGGCGCGTCGCTACCTGCGTGAACGCGAACACGAAGACGAGGTCGAAGAAGAGCTCGCGCGGCGTGACGCGATGCTCGTACTCACCGCCCGGACCGCCATCGGGCGCGACGGTAGCTGGGGCTTAGCCGAACGTGAAGGCGTAGATCTCGACGCCGGGCTCCTCGAACGTGATCTCGAACGTTCGGTCGTCGACGCGATCGGGCCGGCGGACGAGCTGGAAGAGACGCGGCTCGGACACGACCCCGTTGCCCTGCCCGTCGATGTCTTCCCCGTGGGAGTCGCCCGGCGGCTCGCCGTCGAGGAGCACCTGGAAGCGCACCGGCCGGCCCGGCCGGCCCGGCGCAAGAACAAGGTGAAGGTCGCGGGCGTGGAAGCGATAGGCGAGGCGGCCTTCCGGCTCGTGCAGGACGGCGGCGCGTGCCCCGATCGTCCAGTCGCCGACGAGCGCCCACTCGTTCGTCCGCAGCGTCTCGGGGATGGTGTAGGCCGTGCGCTCGCCCCCGACCGCGCCGCCCGGTGAGGCGAAGCGCTCGGCCTGGCTGTAGCCGAGGTAGGTCTCCGGAGACCGGAGGTGGTCCCAGTCGGCGGCGGCCTCGAGGCCCGACCCCCCGACGGAGACGAGCTCCGCCTCCACGCCCAGGAGCTCCTGGATCGCGCGTTCCGACTCTTCGTAGCGGCCTTCGCCGAAGTGGTGGAAGCGAAGGGTTCCCTCCCGGTCGGCGAGGTAGAGCGCCGGCCAGAACCGGTTCGCGAACGCCTCCCAGACCGCGTAGTCGTTGTCGGCCGCGACGGGATAGGCCACGCGCAGGGCAGGCACCATCCGGCGGACGTTCTCGAGGTCGTGCTCGAACGGAAACTCGGGCGTGTGGACGCCGACCACGACGAGGCCGTGCTCCGCGTACTTCTCCGACCAGGCGCGGACGTAGGGGAGCGTCCGTAGCCAGTTGATGCACGTGTACGTCCAGAAGTCGACCAGCACGACCTTGCCGCGCAGCTCGGCCGGTGTCAGCGACGGCGAGTTGAGCCAGCCCGTCGCTCCATCGAAGCCGGGCAGGTGCCCCTCCCGCGGGAGCGCGGTGGTGCGGCTGAAGATGCTCATCTCATCGCGCGGGTCAGTCCCTCCCGAAGAGCGTGAGGAAGAGGAGGAAGACGTTGAGGACGTCGAGGAAGATCGACGCGGCCAGGAGCGGCGCGCTTCGAATGTCTTGCGTGCGCCGCAACCGCTGGAAGTCGTACGCGGTCAGTCCCGCGAAGATCACCAGCCCCAGAATCGCGTAGATCAGCGAGCCGTTCGGAATCTGCACGAAGATCAGGACGATCCCGAACAGGATCAGCGCGATCAGCGCCCAGAAGCAGACGCGGGCAATCGCGGACAGGTCGCGCCGCGTGGCGTATCCGTAGGCCCCGAACCCGGCGATGAAGAGCGCCGTCGCCCCGCCGGCCTGCCAGAGGATCTGCGGATTCGTGCTCGCGTAGTACGCGATCGTCGGCGCCGTGGCCAGGCCCATGAGGACGCCGAACCCGAACAGAAGCGTCACGGCGAGCCGCTCGGATCGCTGGACGGCGACGTTCATCCCGAGCAGCACGCCGAACGCCGCGAGGAACAAGAGAAAGCCCCATCCGTAGGAAATGTCGCGGCCGAGGTACGCGCCGACCGCGAACAGGCCGGCGGTCACGGACACGAGGCCCATCGTCTGGCCCAGCAGGCTCCCGCTCTCGTCGCGCGTCAGCTGAGGCTGGAGAACTGCACTATCCGATTGCATCGGACGCTCCCTTCTCGTTCCGGCTGACTCGCTAGCGGACCGACGCGAACGCGGCGCGCAGCTCCTCGCTGAAGAGCTCCGGCTCCTCCCAGGCGGCGAAGTGGCCGCCTCGGTCGACCTCGTTGAAGTAGGCGAGGCCGGGGTAGACCGCCTCGACCCAGCTGCGCGGTGAAGCCCAGATCTCACCGGGGAACGTCGTGAAGCCGACTGGAACCGAGACCGCCGGAGGAGCCTGGCCGCTCGCAAGCGCTGCGGCCAGCGCTCGTCCGTCCTCCCAGTACGACCGGGCCGCCGACGCTGCGGTGCCGGTCAGCCAGTACAGCGTGATGTTGTCGACGATCGTGTCCCGGGTGAGATTGCCCACAGGCTCGCCGTCGACGAACGCGTGGGAGATCTTGTAGTAGCTGTCCGTGTCGTGGTCAAGCAACCAGGCCGCCAGCGCGACGGGTGAATCCAGCAGGGCGTAGCCGATCGTCTGCGGCCGCGTTGCCATCTCGAGGAAGTAGCCGAAGCCATCCTCCCTGAACTTCGCGAGCGCCTCGGCCGCTGCGCGTTCCTTTTCGGATTCCTTGGGCAGTTGATCGCCGATTGCGAGCACGGCCGTGAGCAGGTTCAGGTGGTAGCCGACCAAACCCTCGACCGCCTGGCGACCCATCAGGTCCGTGACGAGGGCACCCACGTCGCCGCCCTGGGCGACGTAGCGGGTGTAGCCGAGGCGGTGCATCAGCTCCGCCCACGCGCGTGCGGTGCGGCCGGCGTCCCAGCCGAGTTCGGCCGGCTCACCGGAGAACCCGTAACCGGGCAGTGATGGCAGCACGAGGTCGAATGCTTCCTCCGCTTGCCCACCGTGCGCGGTCGGGTCGGTCAGCGGGCCGATGGTCTCGAGCAGCTCGATCACCGAGCCGGGCCAGCCGTGCGTCATGATCAGCGGCAGCGCGTTCTCGTGCTTCGACTTCACGTGGATGAAGTGGATGTCCACCCCGTCGATCTCGGTTGTGAACTGCGGCAGCGCATTCAGCTTCGCCTCGGCGTTGCGCCAGTCGTAGTCGGTCGCCCAGTACCGGGCGAGCTCCTTCATGGCCGCGAGCTGGACGCCCTGCGACCGGTCCTCGACGAGCTCCTTGGTGGGCCAGCGCGTCGACTCGATGCGCCGGCGCAAGTCGTCGATCTGATCGGCCGGAATCTCGAGGTGGAAGGGCTTGATCTCGATTGCGGTCTCGACTGTGCTCATGAAGACCTCCTTGCTAACGCAGTGACCTGAATGCAGCACGCACTTCGGCCGAGAAGAGCTCCGGCTCTTCCCAGGCGGCGAAGTGGCCGCCCTTGTCGACCTCGTTGAAGTAGATGAGGTTGGGATACGCACGCTCGGCCCAGCTCCGCGGCGCCTGATACTGCTCGCCAGGAAAGACGCTCACCGCCACCGGGATGGAGACGCCCTTGGCGTTGAAGAAGCCACCCTTGTACTCCCAGTAGAGGCGAGACGCGGAGACGCCCGTATTCGTCAGCCAGTAGAGCGTGATGTTGTCGAGGACCTCGTCCCGGGTCAGCTCGCCCGAGGCGCTCTCGGTGCGGTCCAGTGCGGCTGCGACGGCCGCGGCCGGCTGGCCGTCGGCATCGTTGTGGTCGAGAAGCCAGGCTGCCAGGCCGACGGGCGAGTCCGCGATGCCGTACAGCGTCTGTGGGCGGGTCGCCATCATCCGGGCGTACTCGACCTGCCCGTATGTCCGAATCAGCTGCTCGTAGGCACGGCGCTCCTCCGCCGAAAGCCCGGGCGGCGGCGGCTCGCCGGCGAGGGAAGCCTTGTCCACGTCCGCCGGGACGGTGGCGGGCATGTTCGTGTGGATGGCTAGCAGCCCCTCGGGCGCCTGCAGGCCCATCTGGTCGACGACGAACGCGCCCCAGTCGCCTCCCTGGGCGACGTAGTGCGTGTAGTCGAGGCGGCCCATCAGCTCCGCCCAGGCCCGGCCCATCCGCTCGGGGCCCCACCCGGTGCTCGTCGGCTTGCCCGAGAACCCGTAGCCCGGCATCGACGGGATCACCAGATGGAACGCGTCCGCCGCGCTCGCGCCATGGGCCGTCGGATTGGTCAGTGGCTCGATGATCTTCAGCTGCTCGATGATCGAGCCCGGCCAGCCGTGGTTGACGACGAGCGGCAACGCGTCATCATGCTGCGACCGAACGTGGATGAAGTGGATGTCCAGCCCGTCGATCTCGGTGATGAACTGCGGGAGGGCGTTCAGGCGCGCCTCGCACGCGCGCCAGTCGTATTCCGCCACCCAGTGGCCTGCGAGCTTCTGCATCGTCTCGAGCCGCACGCCCTGCGACTCGTCTGCGACGGTCTCCCGCTCGGGCCAGTTGGTGGCCGCGATGCGACGCCGCATGTCCTCGAGTGCCTCGTCCGCGATGTCGACGTGGAACGGCCGGATGTCGACCGCGGTCTCGACGGTGCTACTCACGTGCGCCGCTTTGCGTGCAGTGCAGCAAACCGATTGAGCGGTACAGCAACGAGAGGCACAGGCGGCTCCTTAGGCGTGGTCTCTGCGCAACCAACCAGGTCACGCACTACGCCGGCCAAGTGTCGGAGCCGGAAGAGAGAGTCCGCCGAGGGCTAGGGCCGGACGAACTTCCACCCTAGCACCGTCACGGCCGGCGGCCGTCGGGCGGCCAAATTGGGTCGCGCGCCCAGGGCGTAGACTCGCGGTAGGCGCAGCATGAGCCATCGTGAGACCGAGCATCTGCGCGTGCTGATCGCGAACGAGCGCAAGGATCGGCTGGCGCTCGTCGCACCGATCGTCGCCGCTCTCGGGCACGAAGTGATCGCGCGCGAGATCGAGGTCGAGGACGTCGCAGCAGTGACGGCGCGGGAACGGCCGGACGTCGCCCTGGTCGGCCTCGGCGAGAGCTCCGAGCACGCACTCGAAATGGTCGAGAGGATCGTGCACGAGGCGACCTGCCCCGTGATCGCCCTCATCCACGCGCCCGATCCCGACTTCGTCAGGGAGGCCTCCAAGCGGGGGGTCTTCGCCTACATCACCGATGCGGAGGCGATGGACTGGCAGAGCTCGATCGACATCGTGTTGCGCCGCTTCTCCGAATACCACGATCTCGAGGGCGCCTTCGGCCGCCGCGCCGTCATCGAGCGTGCGAAGGGCATCCTCATGGAACGCCATTCGATTCACGAGCCGGCGGCGTTTGAGCTGCTCCGTGAGCACGCGCGCGCGACAAATCGGAAGGTCGTCGACATAGCATCGGCAGTGGTCGATGGCCGCGCGCTGCTGCCGAAACAGCCGAACTAGCCGCTCGCGCGATCGTCGCCGGTCAGAGCTAAGGGACGCTCAAGCCGAGGCAGGAAAACGCGCCACCACGAGTGCCGCGAGTCAGCCGTCGAGGGGCGCGCGGGCGAGCCACTCGAGGACGCGGTCGACGTCCTCGGCGCGGCTCGAGTGGTTCAGCACGCAGAGCCGCAGCGCGTAGCGCCCGTCGACCCGCGTGGACGAGACGAGCCCCTCGCCGCTCTCGGCCAGGCGCCGGTCGAGCGACTGGTTGAGCGCCTCGAGCTCGGGCTCGTCGTCCAGCCCCGCGGGGTGCCGGCGGAAGCAGACGATCCCGAGCGACGCCGGCGAGAGCAGCTCGAGCTCGTCGCTCGCTCGGATCCGCTCCTCGGCGTGCAGCGCAAGGTCGAGCGTTCGGTCGATCGCGGCACGGAACGCGCCGACCCCGAACGCGTGCAGCGAGAGCCAGATCTTCAGCGCCCGCGTCGAGCGGGTCAGCTGGATGCCGCGGTCGGCGAAGTTGACCTCGACGCCGCCGACGGCGGTGTCCTGCAGGTAGTCCGGGAGGATGTGGAACGCCTGCGCGAGGAGCGGGCCGTCGCGGACGATCAGGCAGCCGCACTCGTACGGCTGGTAGAGCCACTTGTGCGGATCGAGCGCGACCGAGTCGGCCTGGTCGATCCCGGCCAGGAGGGCCGATCCTCGGTCCGTCAGCACGGCGAAGCCGCCGTACGCCGCGTCGACGTGGAGCCAGACATCCGCCTCGCTGCACACCGCCGCGACCTCGCCGAGCGGATCGACCGCGCCCGTGTTCGTCGCACCCGCGGTCGCCGCGACGAGGAACGGCTGGCGGCCCGCCTGGACGTCGTTCTCGATCGCGGCCGCGAGCGCGTCCGGCCGCAGCCGCAGGCGATCGTCCACCGCCACGGAGCGCACCTGCTCCGGCTTGAAGCCGAGCACGCGGAGCGCGCGCGTCACGGACGAGTGCGTCTGCGCCGTCACGTAGACGACCGCGTTCACCGCCCGCCCGCCGGCCTGCGTCTCGCGCGCGCACGCGATCGCCGTCAGGTTCGCGAGCGACCCGCCCGGCAGGAGGATCCCCGACGCCTGCCCGCCGAAGCCGATCCACTGGCGGAACCAGTCGATCACCACGAGCTCGACCGTCGAGGCGCCCGCCGACTGGAGCCACGTCCCCGCGAAGACGTTCGTCCCGCTCGCGATGAAGTCGCCGAGAACGCCCGGCCAGGTCGGCTCGCTGGGCACGTAGCCGAAGAAGCGTGGGTGGTCGTGGTGGCCGCTGAACGGGAGGACGTCCTTCTCGAGTCGGCCGAGCAGCTCGTCGAACCCGGTCGCGCCCTCGGGCGGCGGCTCGCGCAGGCGCGACTCCATCTCCGCGCGCGAGGCGCCCCGCCAGACGCGGCCCTCGTCGAGCGACGCGGCCCGGTCGACGAGCAGGTCGACCACGCGGTAGCCGAGCTCGCGCATCGTCTCCGGATCGAGCTCGAGGCCGTCGGCCGGCGGAGCCGCGGGCTCGAGCCCGCCGAGGGGGTCGTCCGAGGCGGTCATGCCGCCTCCAGGCTTCGAGCGACCTCGTGGAAGTCCTCGAAGTGCTCGTACGGGACGCCGCGCTCGTCCAGCCACCGCGCGAGTCCGCGGCGCGCAAACACCCGGTCGGCGTGCTCCGCCGCGCAGCGATCGGAGTAGCCGTCGCCGACGTAGACCACCTCGTCCCCGTCGACGAGCCGGTCGACCGTCGAGCGCTTGCACGACTCCCCACATGCGTCGCACGAGTCGTCGTAGCGCCAGAGCACGCGCCAGCCGTCCGGCCGCGGGTCGACCCGGTTCGCGTGCAGCTCCACGTCGACCCCCTCGTGGTCGAGGATCGGCTCGATCAGCTCGTGGAAGCCGCTCGAGACGATCAGGAACCGCCAGCCGCGCTCCTGCGCGAGCGCGACGAGCTCGCCGAACCCCGGCCGGATCTCGACGTTCTCGAGCACCCAGCCGACGACATCGTCGAGCGGCTTGCGCACCGGCCGGAACTCGCGTGTGATCACATCCCGAAGCGGCATCGTGCCGGTGTCGAGCCCGTCCTCGACCTCCTGGTAGACCTCGGGGTCGCCGAAGCGGCTCGCGATCTCGTCCAGCAGGTCGTCCACGGTCACGGTGCCGTCGAAGTCGACCACGAGTGTGCGCTGCGCCACGGGACGAAGGCTAATCGGGCGAGGGCTGCGGGGGCGGCCCGGCCCGCGCGAGCAGGATCCCTGCGCCGATCACGAACCCGCCGGCCACCTGCAGCGACGTCATGTCCTCGCCGAGCACGACCAGCGCGAAGAAGGCGCCGAGGAACGGCTGCAGGTTTGCGTAGAGCGACGCGCGCGCCGCGCCGACGCGGTCGATCGCCGTGAACCACATCACGTTCGTGAACACGAGCGAGAAGAAGAGGCTGTAGACGAAGCAGGCCCAGGCGAGCGCGCTCAGCTCGCTCCAGTCCTGGGTGACGAGCTGCTTGCCGGCGGTGACGAGCAGCGGCACCGAGCCGACGAGGAGGACGAACGCGCTGATCCGGTACGGCGAGTAGCGGCGCATGAGCGGCCCCATCGCGACCGAGTAGCCGGCCCAGGTGAGGCAGGCCGCGAGCGCGAGAAGCAGACCGCCGACGTCTCCGCCGAGCCCGCCCGACCCGCCCGCGGCTACGAGTCCCACGCCGATGAACGAGACCGTCGCCGCGGCCCAGTGGCGGAAGCGGAGTCGCTCGAGGTCGAATGCGCGCGAGATCAGCGCGACGAAGATCGGGAGCGTCCCGAAGACGAGCGCCACCGTCGCCGCGGTCGTGAGGCGGACCGAGTACGAGAACGTCACCTGGTTGAGCCAGATCCCCATCGCCGCCGCCGCGAGGAGGAGCGGCACGTCGGCGCGCGACACCTTGAGCGATCCCTCGCGGAAGTAGGTGACGCCGGAGAACATCGCCGCGCCGATCGCGAAGCGCACGGACGAGTACGAGAGCGGCTCCCAGCCGTGCGTCAGCGCGTACTTGACGACCGTGAAGTTGAAGCTCCAGAACAGGACCGTGGTCAGGAGCAGGACGTCCGGCGGGACCCGATGGCGCACGGAGCCGGACTGTACTGCCGCGCGGTAGAGTCGCCGCGATGCCCGCCGAGCCCACGATCGACGACGTCGACTACCTCGTCGGTCCCGCGACGCCGCACTTCGCGTACCAGATCGCGGCACGGCTCCGGGGGCTCGTCGCCGACCTGCCCGAGAACCACCCGACGCGCCGATACGCCGACGAGAAGCTCGCGCTCCTCGACCGGCTCGGCCACGCCTCGTCGAAGGCGGAGGAGGGCCCGCCCGCCGATCCGGAGCGGCTCGGCTGGGACGGGCTCCCGAGCCACGCGCCCGCGTCGGCGCCGCTCGAGCCCTCGTCGTGAGCGGACGGCGTGTTCGCCGGCAAGAGCGTTCTCGTCACCGGCGGGACGCGCGGGATCGGCAAGGCGATCGCGCTGCGCTTCGCCGAGCAGGGCGCGCGCCGGGTCGGGGTCTCGTACTTCCGCAACGACACGGCCGCGAACGAGACCGGCGAGGAGCTCGCCGCGCTCGGCGCGGAGCCCGTCCTCCTCCGCGGCAACCTCGCCGACACGGCCAAGGTCGAGGCGATCGTCGAGGAGGCAGGGCCGCTCGACGTGCTCGTCTCGAACGCCGCCTCCGGCGTCATCCGCCCGCTGCTCGAGCTGGAGGAGAAGCACTGGGACTGGACGATCAACGCGAACGCCAAGGCGCTCTTCACGCTCGCCAAGCGCGCCGCGCCCGCGATGCCGGCCGGGAGCTCGATCGTCGCCGTCTCGAGCCTCGGCAGCGACCGCGTGCTGGACGACTACTCGCTCGTGGGCACGTCGAAGGCGGCGCTCGAGTCGCTCGTCCGCTACCTCGCGGTCGAGCTCGCGCCCCAGGAGATCCGCGTGAACGCCGTCTCCGCCGGGCTCGTCGAGACGGGCGCGCTCGAGTACTTCGACAAGCGCGACGAGATGATCGGCTCCTTCCGGGACCGGACGCCCGCCGGCCGCCTCGTCGAGCCGCGGGACGTCGCCGGCGTGGTCGCGTTCCTCGCCTCGCCCGACGCCTCGATGATCCGCGGGCAGGTCGTGATCGTCGACGGCGGCTACGCCGTGCTGGCCTAGTTCCGGCCTAGGCCGGCACCTGCTTCGCGCCTGACGGGACGAGCCGCCCGACCGTGTCGAGCGCGACGTACGTCGCGATCTTCGGGTTCTCCTGCAGGCGCCGCATCGAGTACTCGTACCAGCGCCGCCCGTAGGGGACGTAGATCCGCAGGCGGTGGCCGGCGCGGACGAGCCGGTCGCCGAGCGCCTCGCGCACGCCGAGGAGCATCTGGAACTCGTACTCGTCCGGGCCGAGCCCGCGCGCCTCGATCTGCTCGAGCGCGCGCTCGACGAGCCAGTCGTCGTGCGTCGCGACCGCGACGTAGGCGCCGGCCTCGAACAGCGCCTCGAGCGCGCGGACGTACGCGTCGCGGATCTCGCCGAACTCCTGGAAGGCGATGTCCGGGCGGCTCGAGGTAGATGCCCTTGCAGAGCCGCACGTTCGGGCGGAGCGGCGCCAGCGCGGCGACGTCGTCGAGCGTGCGGCGCAGCCGCGCCTGGAGGACGACGCCGACCCGGTCGAGCCCGTCGTCGCGCAGCGCGCGGTAGACGTCGAGCGTGGCGGTCGTCGTCGAGGCGTCCTCCATGTCGATCCGGACGAAGCTCGAGTACCGGCCGGCGCAGCCGACGATCGCGGCGAGGTGCTCGGCGCAGAGCTTCCGGTCGAGCTTGAGGCCGAGCCCGGTCGGCTTGATGCTCACGTTCGAGTCGAGCCCGCGCTCGCGGATCGTGTCGAAGACGCGGACGTACTCCTCCTCGAGCGCGAGCGCCTCCTCCGGCGTCGTGATCTCCTCGCCGAGGACGTCGATCGTCGCCATCCGCCCGCGCGCGTTCAGCTCCTCGACCACGCGGCATGCGTCCTCGAGCGTCTCCCCCGCGATGTAGCGGTCGGAGAGGCGCTTGACGACCGGCCGCGGCACGGCCGGGAGCATCCGCACCAGCGCGCGGTCGACGAGCGACACGCCTAGGTCTCCCGCATGAAGCCCTGCCGGGCGGCCGAGACGAGCGCGACCGCCTCGGGGAAGAGCACGCGCATGGCGTCACGGAGAGCGATCGCCTGCTCGTCGGGCGAGCCCTGCACCTGCAGCCGCGAGAGCGCCGAGCCGGTCAGCTCGACCGCGGTGTTGAGCGTTAGCGTCGCGAACTGCTCGCGCTGCGACTCCTGCATCGCCTCCGTCTGCTTCTCTGCGAACTCCCGCAGCCCCTTCATCAGGTCGTCCGGGTCGCCCCCGAACGGAAATCCGAATCCACCTTCCATCGAGTCCTCCTTAGACGAGCTCCAACCTGTACGTCCCCTCCACCTCGGCGGCGAACTCCTCGGCCGCGCCGATCCCCGCCTGCATCGCCTCCGCGAAGGGCGAGCCGTGCCCGCCGAGCGCGCGCTCGAGGTCGGCGGCGGCCGCGCCGATCGCGTCGAGGTACGCGGGGCTCGCGAGCCGCGGCGGCGGGACGAGCGCCTCGTCGAGCCGCGCGGCCGCCTCCTCGGCGTCCTCGATCCCCTCGGGCCGCTCCCGCTCCCGCAGGTCCGCGAGCCGGCGGCGCAGCTCGGGGACGTCGCCCCCGCCCGCGCTCTCCTCCGCGAGCTCGCAGAGCGCCGCGATCGCCGCGGCGTCGCGGACGACCCGCCGGTCGCCCACCGGCCGGCCCGAGTCGTCGAGCGCGACCCACGCCCGCTCCTCCCCGCGCTCGAAGGCGCAGAGGTAGACGCGGGCCTCGGCATCCGGCTCGGTCGGGACGATGCCGACCAGCTTCTCGCCGGCCTCGGCGAAGGGCGTCGCGGCCGCGCGAGCCGCCTCGATCTCCTCCGCGAGCGCCACCGAGGCAACATACCGGGGTGGCCGAGGCTCAAGGGGAGGGGGGAGCGCTCGCCGCGCGGCTCTTCGCTCCGATCGCGCCGACGTACGAGCGATACGCCCGGCTGCTCTCGTTCGGGCAGGACGGACGCTGGCGGCGCTTCCTCGTCGATCGCGTCGCTCCCGCGCCCGGCGGACACCGTGCTCGACGTCGCCTGCGGGACGGGCTCGATCGCCGCCGAGCTCGTGCGCCGCGCGGACTGCTCCGTGGTCGGTCTCGACCGGAGCGAGGAGATGCTCGCCGAGGCGCGCCGGAGCCTCGCGGCCGCGGGGCTCGCCGGACGGGTCCGGCTGGAGCAGGGCGACGCGCAGCGGCTGTCGTTTCGCGGACGCGTCCTTCGACCACCTGACCGGCGGCTACCTGCTCCGCTACGTCGACGACCCGACCGCGACGATCGCCGGGCTCGCGCGCGTCGTCCGGCCCGGCGGACGGATGGCGCTGCTCGACTTCGGCGTCCCGCCCGGCCCCGCGGCGCACGCGCTCTGGCGGCTCTACGTCGGCGTCGGCCTGCCCGACGCTCGGCGGGCTCGTCTCGCCCGGCTGGCGCGAGGTCGGCCGCGTCCTGCGCACGAGCATCCCGGAGTTCTACGCCCGCTACCCGCTCGAGCGGCAGCTCGCCGACTGGCGCGCGGCCGGGATCGGCGACGTGCAGGCGCGGCGCCTGAGCCTCGGCGGCGGCGTGGTCGTCTGGGGGACGCGTGACTGACGCCCCGCGCCCGGCCTTCTACGCGCTCGCCGCAGGCGGCTGGCGCGACTACGTCACCCTCCTGCACCTGCCGTACACGGCCTGGAACTTGAGCTACGTCGCGATCGGCGCCGCGCTCGCGCCGGCACTTCACGCGGGACCGGACGATCCCGACGCTCGTCGCGTTCTTCCTCGCGGTGGGGATCGCCGCGCACGCGCTCGACGAGCTCCACGGCCGCCCGCTCGGGACGGAGATCCCCTCACGGAACGCTCGTCGCGCTCACCGTCCTCTCGCTCGGCGGCGCCGTGGCCATCGGGATCTACGGGGCGATCACCGTCAACGCCTGGATCGCGCTCTTCGTCGTCGTCGGCGCCCTCGCGGTCGTCGCGTACAACGCGGAACTCGGAGACGGCCGCTTCCACGGCGACCTCCAGTTCGCGCTCGCCTGGGGCGCCTTCCCCGTCCTGACCGGCTACTTCGCGGAGGCGGAGTCGATCTCGCTCGCCGCCGCGGTCGCCGCCGGCGCGGCCGCGCTCCTCTCGCTCGCGCAGCGGCGGCTCTCGAACCAGGTGCGCGACGTTCGCCGGCGGGTCGTCCGGATCGAGGGCGAGCTGACCCGGACAGGACGGAGCCGCCGGAGCGCGTTACCCGCGAGACGCTGATCGGCGCAGAGGAGCGGGCGCTGCGCCTGCTCGCCGCCTCGACAGTTGCCTTTGCGGTCGCGCTCGTCATCATGCGGGTGGCGTAGATGGCGTTTGCGGTCACCATCGACCTCCCCGCGGCCGAGCATCTCGAGCGGCCCGCGATCGTGGAGCCGGCGCCCCGCGAGGCGTCCTTCGGCCGGATCGCCGGCAAGGTCGGGCCCGGAACGGCGCGCGTGGTCGTGCTCGTGGACGGCGTCGAGCGCGGCGACGTCGAGCCCCGGGCGGGCCGCTTCGCCGCGCAGGTCGACCTCCCGCTCCGGAAGGTCCGGATCCAGGTCGCCGCCGAGGACGCGGCCGGCAACCGGGCCGTCACCACCATCGCACCGGTGCTCGGACTACCCGACGTCGCGGCGGCCCCGGCGGCCGACGGCGCGCTCGACCCCGCATTGGCCCGCCGCGTCGACCGCCTCGTGGACGAGTTCTCCGGCGTGAGCGGCGTCTACGTCCAGGACCTCGGCAGCGGGCTCGGCGCGGCGTGGAACGCGACGGCGCGCTTCCCGGCCGCCTCGACCGTGAAGACGGCGATCGCGGTCGAGGTGCTCCGCATCCTCTCGGAGCGCCCGCCGCCGGACAGCGAGCTCGACCTGCTCCTGAACGCGATGCTGATCGACTCCGACAACGCCGCGGCGAACGCGCTCCTCACCTGGATCGGCGGCTCGGAGACCGGCGGCGCCGCGGAGGTGAACGAGCTCCTGCTCGCGCTCTCGCTCGAGGACTCGCGGCTCTACGGCGGCTTCCTCACCGCGGCCGAGGGCGCGCCGATCCCGCTCGAGACCGAGGAGAGCCCGTCGTTCGTCGGCAAGTACACGTCGGCCTGGGATCTCGCCCAGCTCTACCGCTGGATCCATCTCGCCGCGCGCGACGAGGGCCCGCTGCTCTCGCTCGACGGCTCCTTCACCGCCTCGGACGCCCGCGCGATCCTCTGGATCCTCGCCCACTCGAACGACCACGGGAAGCTCGACCGCTTCGCCCCGAAGGGGTCGATCGTGCCCCACAAGGCCGGCTGGGTCTCCGAGGCCCGCCACGACGCCGGGCTCGTCTACACGCCGGAGGGCGCGCTCGTCGTCGCCGTCATGACCTGGGTGCCCGGGTACGCGGGCGCGTCGTCGGACATCCTCGCCGGCCGCGTCGCGCAGGCCGCGCTCGCGCAGCGCCGCGAAGAGCTGGCCCTCGCCGGGTAGCTCTCCCTCGCGCGCCGAGTCCGTACGATGCCCGGCATGGAGAGCGTCTTCGGGGCGGCGTTGGTCGTCGCCTTCGCCGTGGTCTTCGTCTCCTTCCTCGGAGTCGTCACGGACCGAGCGTCCGGGACGGCTGCTTCTCGCCGCGACCGTCGTGCTCGGCACGGCGACCGCCGGCGCGGCGATCGCGTTCGGCGTCAACGTCGCGGACGAGTTCGTCGACCCCGAGATCGTCGGCGCTCGCAACCGCCGGCCTCGCCGCGGCGACCGTGGCCGAGGGCAGCCTGCTCGCCCTCCGCCGCGGGCTCGCCCGGCATGCGCGACGCCGACCGCCTGATCGAGGCCGGCCGCCGCAACGTCGACGCCGTCGTGGCCGAGCACGAGCGCCTCCGCGCCGCCGAGCTCGAGAACCAGCTCGCCCGCGAGCGCGCGAACGCCGCGCATACGCTCACCCAGCAGGAGCGGAAGCTCGCGGCCGAGCGGCGCGACCAGATCGCGCGCCAGGCCGATCGCGCCCGGGCCGAGCTCGCGAAGTCGATCGAGCAGGTGCAGGAGCGGCTCGAGCAGCGGCTCACCGCCTGGGCGGCCGACCTCGACCGCGGCCAGCGGGCCCTCGAGACGCGGCTGACCGCGCTCGCGCAGCGCCAGGCCGAGGCGATCAAGGCGTACGAGGCGCGCCTCGCCGCCGACTCCGACTACCTCCGGACGGCGACCGAGGAGCAGCAGGCCGCCCTGGGCCGCCTGCGCGTCGAGCTCCAGGACGTCGGCCGCCAGCTCCTCCAGGAGGGCCAGTCCGACCTCGACCTCCACGCGGACGAGCGCCGCCGCGCACTCGCCGAGTTGTCGGCCCGCGTGCGGGACCAGGAGAAGGAGCTCCGCGAGTACGTCGAGCGCGAGGAGGCGGACTCGCTCACCCGTATCCAGGCCGCGTTCCACGGACGTCGAGCAGCGGCAGCGCGACAACCTCGAGCGCTCGCTCGACCGAGCGTCGTCCCGCCTGGCGGAGGACGCCGAGCGGCGGTTCGACGCGCAGATCCGCCAGTCGCGCGAGAAGTCCGCGCAGCGGCTCTCGAACGAGCTCGACAAGGCGATGGAGCAGTTCGCACGCCGAGCGGAGAAGGAGATCTCCGACCGGATCGCCGAGGCCGCGCAGCAGACGGCGGCGCGCCTCGAGAAGCAGGTCTCCGACATCACGCGCACGCGCCGAGGGGCAGCACGAGGTCTCGGCCGAGCGGCTGCGCGGGATGAGCGAGCGGATCGACGAGGCGCTCAGCCAGGCCGAGCGCCGCATCGCCTCCTTCGAGGAGCAGATCGAGGAGCAGATGGCCACGCGCCTCGCCCAGCTCGAGCAGTCGGTCCGGGCCGCCGGCCTCCAGTAGGCACGTTTCCGGCGCGAGAGCGACCGGCGACGAACTCGGTTCCGGACAACTTTTCCGGGCAGGGATCGTCGGGGAAAGGACGAACGAGGCGCGGCGATGGAAGAGCTGATGGAAGAGACGACGACGACGACGATCGCGACCGACCGGGACGAGCGGGCCAAGGTCGAGAGCTGGCGCCTCCATGTCCTCGTCGAGGCCGGCTATCCCGCTCCCGCTGGCCGAGCGGCTCGCCCAGAGCGGGGCCGACCTGCACGACGCGGTGACGCTCGTCACCGATCGCGGCTGCCGCCCCGAGCTGGCCGCCGAGATCCTCCTGTAGCCGCGCCCTGACGAACTAGTCTGCGGGGGTGCGGCCCGAGCCCCTGCTCTACGGCGACCGCAAGGTCTATCCCGTCGCGGCGTTCAACCGCGGCGTCGCGTCCTGGCTCCAGCGCCTGCCGACCGTGTGGGTCGAGGGCGAGATCACGGAGCTCCGCCGCCAGGACCGCTGGGGCAGCGTCTTCTTCACGCTCAAGGATCCCGCCGACGGGTCGTGCCTGCCGGTCTCGATGCCGCGCGGGACGTTCGACGCGCTGAAGCTCGACCTCGCCGACGGCGTCACCGTGCACGTCTTCGGCCGGCCGGAGCTCTTCACGGCGCGCGGGACCTTCCGCCTGCGCGCGCTCTCGCTCGAGCCGCTCGGGCTGGGCGCGCTCCTCGCCGAGATCGAGCGGCGCAAGGCGAAGCTCGCCGCGGAAGGGCTCTTCGCGCGCCAGCGGCCGCTGCCCGTCTTCCCGCGCCGGATCGGCCTGCTCACGGGAGCGGACGCCGCCGCCAAGCGCGACGTCGTCACCGCCGTCCAGGCCCGCTTCCCGGCCGCGCGGATCCTCGTCGCCGAGACCGCCGTCCAGGGGCCGCTCGCGCCGCGCGGGATCGTTGCGACGCTGGCCGCGCTCGCGGAGGCGCCCGAGGTCGACGTGATCGTCCTCGCCCGCGGCGGCGGCAGCTTCGAGGACCTCCTCCCCTTCAGCGACGAGCAGGTCGTGCGGGCCGTGGCCGGTGCCCGGTGCCGGTCGTCTCGGCGGTCGGCCACGAGCAGGACACGCCCCTCTGCGACCTCGCCGCCGACGCGCGCGCCTCGACGCCGACGGCGGCCGCGCGGCTCGTCGTGCCGGACGAGGGCGAGCTGCGCGAGCGGCTGCACGCGCTCCGGGGCTCGCTCGCGCGCGAAGCCGGCGCGAACGGCCACCCGTGGGCGCGAGCGCCTCGCCGCGCTGCACGCCGCGCTCGGACGCGAGGGCACGCGGACGGTCGCGCGGGCCCGCGAGCGGCTCGAGGCCGACCGCGTCCGCCTGCGCACGGCGCCCGCGACGCTCCTCGAGCGCCGGCGCGCGACACCTCGAGGGGCTCGCCGGCCGGCTGCGCGCCCTCTCGCCCCAGGCAACGCTCGGCCGCGGGTACGCGATCGTCCGCGCGGGCGGCTCGGTCGTCCGCGAGGGCACGGCCGTCGCGCCCGGGCGAGCACGTCGACGTCCAGCTCGCCGAGGGCGGCTTCGGCGCCGTCGTCGAGGAGACGCGGTGAGCGCGCCCGAGCCGACCTTCGAGGAGGCGCGCGCGGAGCTCGAGAAGATCGTCGCCGAGCTCGAGAGCGGCCGGGTCGGGCTCGAGGACGCGCTCGCGCTCTGGCAGCGCGGCGAGGAGCTCTACAAGCTCTGCCTCGCGAAGCTCGACGCCGCGCAGGGCGCGATCGAGGAGCTCGGCCGCCGCGCCGAGGAGGCCCAGCGCTGAACGGCCGCCTCTACGACTTCCTCGCGGGCTTCGAGGAGCGGGGCGAGATCGGCGCGCTCCGCCGCTCGCTCGTCGGCCGGATCCGCGGCGACGTGGTCGAGATCGGCTCGGGCACCGGCCTGACGCTCCCGCACTACCTGCACGCCGAGCGCGTGGCCGCGGTCGAGCCGGACGAGGGCATGGCCGCCCGCATCCCGCCGAAGGCGGCCGAGTCGCCCGCCGCCGTGGAGGTCTTCGACGCGGAGGCGGAGGCGCTGCCGTTCGCCGACGAGAGCTTCGACGAGGCGGTGACGGTCTTCGTGCTCTGCTCCGTCCGCGACCAGCCCGCCGCGCTGGGCGAGATCCGCCGCGTGCTCAAGCCCGGCGGGACGCTGAACGTCCTCGAGCACGTGCGCGGGCACGGCAGGGTCGCCCGCTGGCAGGACCGCCTCAACCCGCTCCAGAAGAAGGTCTTCGGAAACTGCCACCTGAACCGCGACACGCGCACGGCGATCGCGGCGGCCGGCTTCGACGTGGCCGGCGTGGACGAGACGCCGATCCCGGGCTCCTCCCCGCTCGTCCGCGCCGGGATCTACGGGCGCGCGATCAAGACCTCTTCGTAGTACGCGCCCGCGCGGCGCCCCGTGCGCCGGTTGACCTCGCGGAGGATCCGCTCCTCGAGCCGGAGCCCGGCGGCGCGGACGATCCCGTCGTAGAGCCCGCGCGAGTCGTTGACGACGATCACGACGCGGCCCGAGCGGCGCAGCGCGCGCCGCGCCCGGCGGAGCACGGCCGCGATGTCGTCGCAGTAGCCCTTCACGCCGCGCCCGATCTCCTCCGGGTCGCGGCGCTCGAGGCCGAGCAGCTCGAACGCGTACGCGTGCTGCTCGTGGTAGTCGATCAGGCCGGGGTACGGCGGCGAGGTGAAGACGAGGTCGACGGGCCCGGGCGGGTCGACCTGCCGCGCGTCGCCCGGGAGGATCGCGACGGCGGCGTCGGTGCGCAGGTCGCCGAACTCCGCGACCCGCTGCGCGGCGTCGCGGACGTAGCGGCGCAGGAACTTGTCCGCCTCGGCGACCGGGCGGCAGACGCGCCGGTGCTTGTGGCAGAAGTACTCGCCGCGGACGGGCTCGCGCGGGAAGTCGAGGTCGTCGTGGCGCGCGAGCCGCGCCGAGCGGGCGGCGCGCGAGAGGACGACGCGCCAGAGGTCGGGATACGCGGTCTCGGGGATCCGGTCGCGGAAGGCGAGGAGGTCGGCGAGCGCCTCCGGCGCGAACCAGCGCTCGAGGTACGGCGTCGCCGCCGGAGCATCGCCCCGCTCGCGCGGCAGCGAGAGCCAGGCGACGTCGGCGAGCAGCGCCTCGCCGTCGTACGCGGCCGTCTTCACGCCGGCGAGCAGGCAGTTGAACGCGCTCAGGTCGCAGCCGGCCGCGCGCAGGCCGAGCGCGTTCGCCTCGACGAGCGTCGTCCCCGAGCCCGCGAACGGATCCCAGACGAGCTGGCCCGGGCTTCGCGTAGCGGCGCAGGAAGACCTCGGCGAGCTGCGGCACGAACTTGCCCGAGGTACGGATGGAGCCGGTGGACGTGCTTCGTGCGCTCGCGCTCGGGCAGCTCCCGCTCGGTCCACGAGAGCGCCGGATCGGGCACGGGCGAGACGGCCTGCGACGACACGGTCCGAGGTTCGCCGCGCACGCCGCTTGCCCTCCACGTTTAGAATCGCGACCCGTGGCACGAGCACCCGTCGAGGCCCTGCGCAACGTCCCCCTCTTCGAGGGCCTGGACGACGACGAGCTGACCCGCCTCGCCGACCGCTTCCAGGAGCGCTCGTTCCCCGAGGGCACCACCGTGGTCGAGGAGGGCGCGACCGGCACGAGCTTCTTCGTGATCGGCGAGGGCAACGCGTCGGTCAGCGTCGGCGGCGAGATCCGTGGCGAGCCTCGGGCCCGGCGACTACTTCGGCGAGATGGCGATCGTCGACGACGGCGTCCGCTCCGCGTCGGTCACCGCGGCGACCGATCTGCGCTCGTACTTCCTCGCTCCGTGGGAGTTCCGGCCCTTCCTCGAGGAGCATCCCGAGGCGGCGCTCAAGCTCCTCGGCACCCTCGCGCGCCGCTTGCGCATCGCACAGGGCGGCTAGCTTCCGGCCGGAGCGGGTAGTCCCCCTCCGTGACTACCTGCACGGACAGCAACCCTGAGGAGGACACATGGGCGTAGGCGTGAGCATGTTCCTGATCGCCGTCGGCCTGATCCTGTGGTTGGCGGTGACCGTCGACGCCAACGGCATCGACATCAACATGGTCGGGATCATCCTCGTCCTGGTCGGCGCCGTGGGCCTCTTGCTCTCGCTGATCTTCTGGTCGTCGTGGGGCGGCTTCGGCGGCTACCGGCGCGACACGGTCGTACGCGACGATCGCTACAACCCGCCCCCGCCGTACTAAGCCGGCGCGGAGAAACCGATCCCGGACACACGAGCGGCCGCCCGATGGGCGGCCGCTTTTCATGTGCTCAAGTGTTCCGTGTTAGGTGAGGAATGCGATGAGCAGGATGATCAGGACGATCACCAGAATGGTTCCGATACCGATGTACATGCCCACCCCCTTCGTTTGACTTCCCAGTCGTTCCCAGGGTGGTCGAACCGCAAAACTCAGGCCAGCGGGAGCTCGACCGATGAACGTCGACCCGCGGCCCTCGGCCGAGTCGACGGAGATCGTCCCGCCCATGCGCTCGACGAGCGCGCGGCAGATGTAGAGGCCGAGCCCGGTGCCACCGACGCCGCGGGTCAGGTTCGGATCGAGCCTGTAAAACTTTTCGAAGATCCGCTCCTGCTCCTGGGCGGGGATCCCGAGCCCCTCGTCGCGCACCTCGATCCGCATGTCGCCGTCGACCGGGGCCAGCCGCACCTCGATCGGCCCGCCGTCGGGCGAGTACTTGATCGCGTTGTCGACGAGGTTCGTGAGCACCTGGCTGAGCTTCCCGTCGTCCGCGGCGACCGGCGGCAACGGCTCCTCGGCGGCGAGCGAGAGCGTGATCCCCTCCGCGAGGTGCGCGGCCGCGGCGTCGAGCACGCGTCGCGCGATCGCTCCCGCCTCGACCGGCGCGAGCTCGACGTCCAGCTCGCCGGCGTCGACCCGGCTCGCCCAGAGGATGTCGTTGATGATCCGCGCCAGCCGGTCGGACTCGTCGGCGACGAGGTTGAGGAGCATCCGCTGCTTCTCGGGCCCGAGCTCGAGATCGTCGCGGCGGAGCGTCATCGCCGCGCCGTAGACCGCGGCGAGCGGCGTGCGGAGCTCGTGCGACGCGGTGGCGACGAACTCCGACTTGAGCTGCTCGAGGTGCCGCTCCTCGGTCAGGTCGCGGAACGTGAAGACCGTCCCGTCGGCGAACCCGACGCCGGAGAACGAGAGCCAGAGCTCGCGGCCGCCGAACTCGAGCGGCACGGCCTGCACGCGGGCGCGCGCGAGCTCGACGACTCGGCCACCGGCAGGAGGTGCTGCACGGCGGCCCAGCCGGGGATCGCCTCCTCGGCAGGCCGCCCGACGACCGCGCGCGCCGGGAGGCCGGTGATCGCCTCGGCCGCCGGGTTCCAGACCCGGACGACGCCGCGGCCGTCGAGCATGAGCACGCCGTCCGCGACCGTCGCGAGCGCGCGCGCCGCCTGCGCCCGCTCCTCCGCCTCGCCGAACAGCCGCGCGTTGTCGACCGCGATCGCGGCCCGCGCGGCCAGCTGCTCGACGAGCGCCACGTCCGCGTCGCCGTAGACGCGGCCCGACTCGGCGGTCAGGAACGTCATCGCGCCGAGCGTCTGCCCGCGGGCGATCAGCGGCACGATCATCCCGGAGACGAGCCCGAGCGCGTCGAGGCCGCGCGCGTGCTCCTCGTCGCGCGCGATCGAGTCGCGCTCGCCGGCGAGGTCGGGGAAGAGGAGCGCCCGCGCCTCGCGGAGCGCCCGTCCGACCGGGCTGCGCGGATCGGCCTCGGTGGTCGGGTAGCGCGCCTCGAGCTCGCGGACGAGCTGCTCCTTCGCCGGATCGACGTGGGCGACCGCGACCTGGCGGATCTCGCGGCCCTCGCCGAGGACGTCCACCACGCAGCAGTCCGCGAGCGCCGGCACGGCCAGGAGCGCGAGCTGCTCGAGCGTCGTCTCGTAGTCGAGCGAGGACGCGAGCACCGCGCTCGCCTCGGCGAGGAAGGCCAGCCGCTCGCGGACCGCCTCCGCCTCGACGCGCGCGAGCTGCTCGAGCCGGTGGATCCGCGCCTGGTCGATCGCGACCGCGGCGCGGCGCGCGACCTCGACGCCGAGCGCGAGATCCTCGTCGTCGAAGTGGCGGCCCGGCGTGCTCGCGATGAAGGCGAGCGCCCCGAGCGTCCGCCCGTGGGCGAGCAGCGGCACGCACATCCACGAGCTCGGCGGCCGCACGTCGCCGAGCGTCTCGACGAACCGGTCGGGATCCTGGACGTCGCCCGCGAGGAGCTCGAGCGTCGGCTCGCGCACGAGCTCCGGCTCGCCCGTCCGCAGCACGCGCGGGACGCCGACGGGCGCGTCCGGGTCGAGCGGCAGGTCGCGCAGGTGCTCCTCGGCCGCGCGGCGCTCCGCCTCGTCCGCGTGCGCGACCGCGAGCCTGCGGATCGCGCCGCCCTCCTCGACGCATGTAGACGATGCACCACTCGGCGAGCCGCGGGACGGCGAGGTTCGCGACGCGCTCGAGCGTCTCCTCGTAGTCGAGCGACTCGGCGAAGAGCTCCGTCGCCTGGGCGAGGAAGGCCATCTGCTCCTGGGCCGCCTCCGCCCGCACGCGCGCCTCGCGCTCGCGGCGCAGGAGCCGGGCGCGGTCGAGTGCGATCCCGGCGCGGCGCCCGATCTGCTCGGCGAGCGCGATGTCCTCGGGCCCGTACGCGCGCCCGGACTCGGCGAACGCGAACGTGATCGCCCCGATCGGCTCCTCCTTCGAGAAGAGCGGCACGGCGACCGCGGCGCGCGGGCTCGAGCCGGCGGATCAGCTCGAGGTGCTCCGCGTCGCGCGTCGTCCGACGCAGCGCCTCCTCGTCGAACTCGTCGAAGACGATCGTCTCCCCCGCGCGCAGCGCCCGGGCGGCCGGCTGCGGAGAATCCCAGGTCGGCGGGTAGCTGCGGCGGAGCTCCTCGACCAGGTCCTGCTTCTCCGGCAGGTCAGCGGCAACGGCGACGCGGCTGAGCGTTCCGTCGTCGAGCAGCTCGTCGACGATGCACCAGTCCGCGAGCCGCGGGATAGCCAGGCGCGCGATCGCGCCCAGCGTCGCCTCGTAGTCGATCGAGCGCGCGAGCAGATCCGTCGCGTCGGCGAGAAAGCGCAGGGACTCGGGATCGGTGACCGGGCGCGGCTCCGCGCGCCCGCCCGCGGGCTCCGCGGAGGCCGGTGACCGCTCTGGAAGAGTCACGGATACGCATTGTGACAACCGGGTGCGCGTTTTCCGGCGCCGAGCCGGGAACCCGTACCGGAACACGAGGAAAGGAGCGGGACATGGGTGTCTTCGACTTTCTCCGCGGCAAGCCGCGCGACCCAGAGGAGAAGCAGGCCGAGATGCTGCGCGAGGAGCAGGGGCGCGGGCCGGAGCCGGACAGCACGGAACCCTCAGGAGCTCGAGTACCAGGAGGAGGTCAGGGAGCACGACGAGATGAACCCGGGCGCCGGGATGGGGGGATAGCCGGGCCGGGCCCGGCCGCGGTAGCTGCCTGTCCGTCTTCCGACGCGAGGAGCTCCGTAGGCCCGACGCCGCGCCCGGTCAGGCGATTCGCTCGACGCGCTCGTCCATCTCGACGGACGTCACGTCGGGCATGCGCCTGAGCATCGCGAACGAGAACCCCTCGCGCGCGAGGAAGATCAGGCCGAGGCCGATCCCGACTCCGGCCTCGACGGCCTGGAGGCCGATGCCGTAGAGGAACCCGCGCCCGTACGAGACGCCGTACGGCAGGAGCGAGAGCGCCACCGCGGCCTGCAGGAGGCCGATGTTCCCGGGCCAGAGCGGGAACACGAAGACGAGGTTCATGATCACGAGCACGAGGGCCGCGGCCTCGAGCGGCGCGTGGATGTCGAACGCGCGCATCGTCGTCCAGACCGCGAAGAGCTGGGCGATCCAGGCGAGCGCCTGGAAGAGCAGCGCGCCGATCGCGGCCGACGGCCGCTGGAGGACGTTCAGCCCGCGCCGCGCCATGCTGAGCGCGCGCCGCACCGGCCCGACCTCGTCGAGCGAGATCCGCGAGCGGCGCTGCGCGATGAGGAGCGCGGCGATCAGGAGGCCGAGCCCGATCCCGAGAGCAATCGCGAGCCCGGGGAGCGCCCAGTCCGGAATGCGCGCCGTGTAGAGGACCGTGACGACGAGCGCGGCGGCGACGACCACGTCGAAGAGCCGGTGGGCGAAGACCGTCCCGACGAGCGTCGCCCAGTTGCCCGGCCGCGGGCGGAGGCGGCGGTTGAGCACGATCACGCGCGCCAGCTCGCCCACGCGCCCGGGCAGCGCCGCGTTCCCGAGCAGGCCGATCGAGAACGCCGCGAAGACGCTCCGCTGGCGCGGCGGCGGCGGCGGCACGGCCTGGTCGACGACGATCTTCCACGCGATCGCGCGGACGAGGATCGAGAAGAAGTTGAGCAGCACCGCCGCGACGATCCACTTCCAGGTGACGAGCTCGAACGCCTCCTCGACCAGGTGGACGTCGATGCGCCAGAGGACGAGCGCGACGACGCCGGCGAGGACGGCTGCGACGACCATGAGGCGGCCGGCGGGCGAGCGGGGTAGCCGGAGCCGCGGAAAGCTCATGCCGCGGCGCGGTCGGCGACCGGAGCGCCGACGAGGCCGCCGTAGATCTCGATCATCCGCGAGCCGATCCGCGTCCAGCCGTACTCGGCCTCGGCGAGCCGGCGGCCGGCCGCGCCGAGCGCGACGCGGCGCTCCTCGTCCTCGAGCAGCTCGACGAGCGCTTCGGCGAGCGCGGCGGCGTCGCCGGGCGGGACGAGGACGCTCGTCTCGGGCGTCGCCACGTCGCGGTAGCCCTCGATGTCCGACGCGACGACCGGGCGTCGCGCAGCCGAACGCGCGGGTCAGCACCATCCCGAAGCTCTCGCGGCCGATCGACGGCGCGGCGAGGACGCTCGCCGAGAGGAGCTCCTCGGTCAGGTCGTCCTCCGGGATCGAGCCGAGCAGGTCGACGTTGCGCGCCGAGTAGCCCTGCCGCCGCATCAGCCAGCGGACCGAGAGCGGGTCGGCGCCGACGACGCGCAGCCGCGCGCCCGTGCGCTGCGCCACGGTCGGCCACGCCTCGAGCAGCACCGCGAGCCCCTTGCGCGGCTCGAGGCGCCCGATGAAGACGACGTGCGGCTCGCGCGCGTGCGCGAAGGCCTCGTCCGGCATGACGACGCCGTTCGGCAGCACCTCGACCGGGCCGCCGGTGAGGTACTTCTCCGCCGCCTCGGCGGCACGCTCCGAGACTGCGAGCCGGTGGTCGATCCGCTCGTCGAGGATCCCCCAAACCCGCTTGGCGACCGGGTACCAGCGCAGTGTCTCGCCCGAGCTGTGCGACGTCGTGACGATCGGGCACTCCGCGACCGCGAGCGCGTACGCCGAGATGATCGGCGCGAACGGCTCGTGCACGTGGAGCACGTCGAACTGCTCCTCCTTGAACGCGCGCGACATGCGGCGCATCGAGCGTGGCGTCAGCACGATGTTCGAGAGCGAGCCGTTGGCCGGCACGATCACCGACCGCCCGACCGGGATCACGTACTCGGGCGGCCGCTCGTGGCGCCCGACGCGCGGGTGGAGCGCCTTCGTGAGGCGCCCCGGCGGGTCGTGGCCCATGAGGATCTTCGCCTCGTGACCGAGCTCGCGGAGGGTGCGCGCCTGGTGATCCGCGTGCTCCGGGACGCCGCCCCAGAAGGACCACGAGAAGGGGACGACGATGCCGACCTTCATCGCGCCAACCCTACCCCGCTCCCTGGCCGTCACGCGCTCCGCGGGCGGCTCGCTGACGTCTCACCCGAATGGGCGCTTCCAGATGGCATCACCCCGCCGACAATGTACGCACATGCCGGCCCTACGTTCCCCGCATCCAACCCCTTGCCGCCGCGTCTCCGCGGCCCCTCGCTCCCTCCGTGGCGACGGGAACCACGATCACCGCGGCGATCGCGCGGCTCGCAAGCGGGCGCAAGGCGGCGTAGCGCCACGCGCACGCCGCCGCTCAGTCCGGCGCGAGGGGGCTCCGCGGCTGGAGCGCCCTCGCCGCCCGGGCCGAGTGCCGGCCGGCAACCACTCGCGTACACTCGCCGCATGGCGACGACCGAGACGCGCCCGCGGGAAGCCGCCGCGGCGGACGCCCTCGAGGGTCGCGGCCTTGCGGAGCTGCACACCCACCTCGGCGGTTCCGTCGATCCCGCCGTCATGTGGACGCTCGCCCACGAGCAGGGCATCGCGCTCCCGGTGAAGGACTACTGGGACTTCGTCGGCCTCGTGTCGGTCGACCCGCGCGGCGTCGAGGGGCTCCCCCAGCTCGACGCGATCTACAAGTGGACGGAGCTGATCCAGTCGAGCCCGATCGCGGTCGAGCGCTCGGTGCACGGCGCGATCGGCGGCGCCTACCGCAAGCAGAACATCACGACGCTCGAGCTGCGCTTCAACCCGATGAAGCGAAACCGCGGCGGCGAGCGCGACCTCGACCACATCATCATGGCCGCGATCCGCGGCCTCGACCGCGCGAGCCTCGAGTACCCGCAGGTCCGCGCCGGGCTGATCCTGATGATGGACCGCACCTTCACGCCCGAGCAGAACGCCGTGATCGTCGACAAGGCGATCCGCTACCAGTCGCGCGGCGTGGTCGGAATCGACATCGCCGGCCCGCGGCCTGCGCCCGGCCGCTACCCGTACCGCGACCTCGAGCCGCTCGTCGCCACCGCGCGCGAGGCCGGGCTCGGCGTGACGATCCACGTCGGCGAGGAGGGCGGCGACACCGGGATCGAGGAGATCGTCGAGGTGGTCGAGTCGCTCCGGCCCGAGCGGATCGGGCACGGGATCCTCGCCGCCCAGGACGGCGAGGCGATGCGCCTCCTCCGCGACGCCGGCACCGTGCTCGAGCTCTGCCCGTCCTCGAACCTGCTCACCCGGGCGCTCCCGGACGAGGACGCGATCCGCGAGACCGTCCGCGCCTTCGTCGACGGCGGCGTGCAGTTCACGATCGCCACGGACGGCCCGGAGATGATGCAGACCCACCTGCGCGACGAGTTCGCGCTCCTCCTGCGCGTCGGCGCGCTCACCGAGGCCGAGGCCCAGGCCGCGAACGACCGCGGCCACGAGGCCAGCTTCCTCGCGGCGATCTAGCGGCGCGGCTGCGCGGCCCGCGCCAGGCGCGGGAGCCGGACGCGCGGGTGCTCGTACTCGCCGACGGCGACCGCCTTCTTCAGGAGGTCCATCGCCTCGTCGCGCTTGCCCTCCGACTCGAGCGAGCTCCGCGTGGCGCCGGTAGACGCGCACGAGGTAGCGGTTCGGGTTCTTCTCGAGCAGCTCGGCCGCGAGCTCGTACAGCTCGGCGGCGCGCTCGACGTCGCCGAAGCCCGGCGAAGAGGTCGGCGAGCAGCGTGTAGGAGCGGCCCGCGTCCTCGACGTTCGCGTTGACGATCACGCCGGTGACCTCCATCGCGAGCGCGGTGGCCTGCTCCGTCTCGCCGATGCCGGCGAGCGCGCGGGCCTCCTCGAGGCGGTACTGCGCCTCCTCGACCGGCGCTCGAGTCGTCGAGCAGGTGCCGGCCGCGCTCGAGGATCTCGAGCGCCTCCTGCGGCCGGCCCCGGTCGATCTCGATGTGCGCGAGGAGCTGGTGCGCGCGGGCGACGTAGGCCCGGTCCTCGAGCATCTGGACGATCGTGAGCGCCTTGCGCGCGTAGCCGGCGGCGCGCTCGGGGTCGTCCTGCTCCGCGTAGAGCCGCGACTCGAGCCAGTAGAGCCGGGCGTGCAGCACCGGGTCGCGGATCTGCTCGGCGAGCCCGACCGTCTGCTCGAGGATGTTCTCGGCCTGCGCGAACTCGGCCGCGTCGATCAGCGCGTGCCCGAGGAGGACGCTGAAGCGGGACGCCTCGATCTTGTCGCGCCGCGCCTGCGCGTCGGCGAGGCAGCGGTCGTAGATGTCGATCGACGAGCCGAGGTCGCCGAGCATCGCGTGCGCGCGCCCGAGCGTGTCGGCCAGCTTGGGGTGGTCGACGACATCGTCGCCGAACGCCTGGAGCGCCTCGTGGAAGTACTCGACCGTCGTGCGCGGGTCGCCGCGGCGGAACGCGAGCTGCCCGAGGCCCTCGAGCGCGCGGCCGCGCTGGCGCGGCTCCTCGGCTCCCTCGAGCGCCTCCTTGAAGAGACTCTCGGCGGAGTCGAGGTCGTCGAAGCGGAGCGCGAACTCGGCCTGCGTGAGCAGGTCGTCCTGCCGGCCGGCGCCCTCGTTGCCGGTCGCGAGGTACTCGCCGGTCACGCCGAGGCGCTGCCCGAGCAGCTGGAGCACCTGGAGCGACGGCGTGCGCATGCCCGCCTCGATCCGCGAGATGTACGCCGACGAGCAGCCCGGGAACGCGAGCTGCCGCTGGCTCAATCCGACCTTCTCGCGCGCTTCCTTGACGCGAATTCCGACCGAAACCGGGTCGTCGATATGTGTTGACTTTTTCCTCGGCATCTTGACATTCACCTCATATACTGGCGCGGTCTCCGGGCCCGGGATCGCTCTGTGGAGTACCACCAACTGAAAGGACGATCCCGATGAAGATGCGGCTTGCCTTCCTGTGTGCCGCTCTTGGGTCGATTGCCGCGCTCGTTGGCGGCACGCCCTGGGGCTAGCGCACCTGCGGCTGCGAGGGGTGGACGGCGCCTACCCCTCGCCGCCATATCCGCCTGCACCCTCGGCCGATGCCCCGGACCATCTGCGGGATTATGCGGATTTTTCCGCCTCTGTCCAGGTATCGGTGAAGGCGGCCGGCGGAGGCCCTCCCGCAGCGGGTGAACGTTGCCTTTGGGCAGCGCAGATTCGACGGTCGGCCTGACTCTCGGACTCCCCCGGTTCGGGGATGCCGCGGCCGGGGCCGTCGGGCATCTTGGGATCGGGAGCGCCGCACGTCCGGAAGGCGCCGGACGGGCTCCCGACGGAAGGAGGACGCCGCGATGACCGCGGAGGTCGGGGGCCCGGGGGCCCCGGACGACCGCAGCTGGCTGCTGGGGTGCGAAGGCATGCGCGTGGACGGGCCCGACGGCCCGATCGGCGTCGTGGTCGCCCCGATCTACGAGCCGAGCGCCCGGTGGGACCGACCGTTGGGGCTCGTCGTCGAGGGGCCGCGCGGCGAGGTGCGGGTGCCGATCGAATCGGTGGGCACGGTCGACCGCGCCGGCCGGCGCCTCCAGCTCGCGGTACACCCGGCGGAGTAGCGCCGCAAGATACGTCCGCGGACCAATTGCGCGGCAGCGCGCCGGCGGACACGATGCCCGGCATGCTCATTGCCGAACGGGAACGCTTCACGCTCCGCCAGCGCCAGGTCGTCCACCTCATCGCCCGGGGATGCTCGAACCTCGAGATCGCTGATCGGCTCGGCATTTCGCCGCGAACGGCAAAGGCGCACTCCGACACGCTGAGGACGAAGCTCCGTGTCTCCCGCCGGCGGCAGATCCCCTCCGCCTTCCGGGAAGCGACGGGCGAGGATCCCCACGAGCTCGCCGTCCTCGAGCACCCGTCCCCGCCGCCGCCGTCGACGGAATCGCCGAGTTAGACCGGGAGAGAAGCACGCGCCCGCCGAGGTGGCACGGCGGGCGCGGCGCTCCCGGAAAGGACAATGGCGCAGCTGCCACGAGCGCGGTACGCTCGGTTTCCCTGTGGCCAGCGCACCGATCGCCGATCCCCCTGCGGCGGATGATCGAGCATCGTCTGATCTCCCACCGCTGTTTCGCCGCCACATCCGCCGGCCTCGGCTGACGCGCCAGCTCGACGAAAGCAAGGCGCGGATCTTGATGCTCACCGCTCCGGCCGGGTACGGCAAGACGACGCTGGCAGCCGAATGGCTCCAGGGCCGTCCTCCCGAGGAAGTCGCGTGGTACCAGGCGACACCGGCGTCCGCCGATGTCGCAGCCCTCTCGGTCGGCCTCGCCGACGCCGCCGCACACATTGTCCCTGCCGGCGAGCGATTACGGCAGCGCCTCACCGTCCCCCAGCCGCCCAAGGATCCGGCGAAGACCTATGCCGAACTTCTGGCGAGCGACTTCGTCGCCTGGCCCGAGTCGTCGTGGCTCGTCATCGACGACTACCACCACATCATGGGGTCGGCCACCGCCGAAGACTTCGTTCGATCGTCCTCGAGCTCGCCCCGCTCGAATGTCCTCGTAACTACGAGAGCGAGACCATCGTGGGTGAACGCGCGGCGGATCATCTATGGCGAGATTCTCGAGCTCGATGAGAACTCGCTCCGGATGACTGAGGACGAGTGCTGCGACCGTCCTGCACGCTTCTGAGAGCTCAGTGAATGACGACCTGATCAGCGCGATCGATGGCTGGCCACGCGCTTGTTGGAATCGCGTCGCTCCTCGACGGACCGCCAACAGCGCGCGCCGGAACTACTGACGCAGTCCTGGAGTTCCTTCGCGACGAAATTCTTCGAGGGTACGAGGCCGGAGACGTATGCATTTCTGACAACGCTTTCTCGGTTGCCGACCGCAGACGGCAAACTGATCTTGCGTTGCTTCGGCGCGACCGCAGGTGGCTAGTCACCTGGACGCGCTCGTCGACGCAGGTCTCATCGGGACAATCGAAGGCGACACGGCGGCTCCATCCCCTGTTCCGCGAGTTCCTGCGAGCCCAGGAGCTCATGACCACCGACCAGCAAGATGTGATCGCGCGTGCGCTCGAATTCTACGAGGAGCGAGCACGAGTGGGAGCATGCCGTAACGCTGCGCACGAGAACACGGGCTCGGAGAGCGGTTGGCGACGAACCGTCGGAGCAGCCACACCAGCCTTACTTAGCGAAGGCCGGCTTGAAACGCTGCAATCGTGGCTCACCGACGCGGGTCATTGGGCATTTGTCGACCAGTCGGCTCGTCCTCGCCCGGGCTGAGATCTTGTTGCGTCAAGGGCGTCCGCTGGAGGCACGCCTACTCGTCGAGGAGATCCTCAGGAGCGATCGATGAAGAGTCTGATGGATCAGAGGCTTGGCGAATCCTCGGACAAGCGTGCCACCTCCTATCCGAGTATCCGCGAGGGCTTGAATGCTACGAACGAGCAGCGGCGCTTGCTCCGACGCGAGAAGCGGAGCGCGATGCAACATGGGGCTTAGTGATCTGTGCGGCGCCTCTTCATTCCCAGCAGGGTCCACGACTTCTACGCGCGGTTCGAGCAGCCTCACGTCAGACGATCCGAACGACATGCTGCGTCTAGCAGCCGGGCGCGTCGCGATCGCCGACATGGAAGGCTCGTTTCACGGACTCTGGGAGCACTTGGTGACTCGCATCCCACTGCTCGAAATGGGTACGGATCCCCTGGCGGTGTCAACGCTGAATCGCTGTCTCTGCTACGTGAGCCTTTCGCGAGGCGATTTTGACTCCGCTCACACGTTTGCGAACAGGCTGATCGCTTACTGTCGAAACGTGGGGCTCGCATTTCCGGTGAGCTATGTGCTGGTGTATCGGGCCATGGCTGAGATCGGGCTTCGGTGGTTCTCGGCTGCGAAGCGCACAATCCTGGAGATCGAGGGGGCGGCACGCTCTCTCGGTGATCCGCACCTTCGGTTCGACATAGAGCGCGTCAAGATTCGATTGGCACTCGCCACTGGCCGCGGGGAGGAATGGGTTTCAGAGGCTCCTTCACCTGTCCCGACCTACTTCACCCATCGATGCGTGGGCGGACTATGCAGCCATCTGCGCGCTTGCACACGCTTGCGTTGGGGACCCAATGTTGGGGCTCGGACTCGCGAGGGAGGCCGCGAGTCTTTGCAGCTATCCCTCGGTCACCGGAGCCAGTTCCCTCGCAAGCTTCACTGGCGGCCTCGCGGCTCGAATCAGCGAACCATGCCGAGCTCACGGTCTCTGAGGCGGTAGTGCATTGCGCCGAGATCGAAAGTCTTGAACCTGTTGTGGTCGCATATCGCGCGAGACCGGATCTCCTCCGCCGACGTCAGGGGCGATGCCAGGTCAGTCGAGATCCTTGTCCGACTCATGGATTCGAGCCATGATCGCCAGCTCGGGGCTGCGGCTGGCTTTCATGCTCTCAGCGACGTGGACGACCAGGAATCCCAGCTCCTGACGACCCGCGAGCAGGAAGTAATTCGACTGCTTGCGCAGGGGCGGACGACAGACGAGATAGCGAGAACGCTCGTGATCGCTCGGAGTACGGCGAAGGTTCATATCAACCATGTTCTCCGAAAGCTCCGCGCAACTTCCCGACTTCAGGCTGTGCTGCGATGGCAGGAGCTAACGGCAGCGGCCGATCACGATGACGCTGCCAAGGGACTCGGACTAGGCCGCCGCTGACGCCGGCCCAGCCTGAATCGGCGTCGGCCAAGGGAGCCATTGAGCCGCGACCCCAAAGTCAGATCGGTTCGCCACTAGATACCTCTCGCCGGACGCGGCGAGCAGTCGCTCAAACGCAGCGACGACCATTGGGTCGAACTGCGACCCGGACTCAGCCCTCAACCGGCGTCGCGCCTCATCTGCGTCGAGTGCAGCGCGGTACGGTCGCCCCGACGTCATCGCGCTGTATGCGTCTGCGACTGCCAGTATCCGCGCGAGGAGAGGGATCGCCCTCCCAGACAGCCCGTCCGGGTACCCGTCTCCGTCAAGCCGCTCGTGGTGGTGGCGGACAATCCGAGCGATGTCCGCGTATTCCTCCACGTTACCGAGGATCCGCTCGCCGATTTCCGAGTGACCCTCCATCTGCCTTCGTTCCGCCGGAGTCAGGGGTCCGACCTTCTCGAGCAATCCCGACGGCAGGCCCACCTTGCCGATGTCATGAAGGAGCCCCGCGAGGTGTGCCCGCTGTTGGTCTTCCGCGGGCAACTCGAGCTCCCGGGCGATGTCGCGGGCATATACCGCGACCGCAGCGGAATGGCCAGCTGTGTAAGGATCGCGCGCGTCCAGCGCGGCAACAAGCGCGGCCGAAAAGGAGACACTGGCCTGCTCGAGTCGTCGGTTTGCCGCGACCAGATCATCCGTGAGGACGCGCTGTTCCTGGTAGAGAAGCAGGAGCCTGTGCGCCGCAATTGCCGGCAGCGTGAAGAACACAAGGGTCCAAGGCGAAAGCTCCGTGTACGCATACGCGAGCGCCGCGACAATCGGCGTGTAGAGAGGCGCAGTAACCAAGAGAACTCGCATGAGGATTCGCAGGGTCTGCGCCAAACGCACCCTCGTGCCGTAGGCCAACCGTGACCGAGGTCAACAGGGCATCCCCGACCCCTTCAACCGCTGCGGCGGCGGCAACAGCCAGGAGAACTCGAGGGAGGCCTGGGTGACCGTGCAGGAAAAGGCTGGCGACGAGACCCGCCAACCCAGCGAGAAGCATTCGGGACGACGTCCAGACAATCCACCGGAGAGCAGGGCGCCCGAAGTACGGAAGCAAGGCCGCGAAACCGACGATCATGCCGGCGACTGGGCCGAGCACCACCGCGGCGAAGAGAATCGGAAGAACAGAGACCGAGGTGTGCGTGTGAAGGCCCACCTGGACGCCCTGGCGCTCTGCGAGAGCCGCCAACGCGCCGAGGCCCACCAAGACCCAGACATTCCCCTCGTACCTGTCCCCGTGTGTGACAAGCGCGAGAAGAAGCCCGAAAGCCCCCGTCGACAGGGCCAACGCATAGAGGCCCAACGGCGTAACGACGTGTCTTAGATCGACAACTGGCATCTTGAGACTCCCCCAAAAGGGTGATACCTTGCCGCTGGTCGTCGTCGTGTCCCCCCCTGAAAGGAGCCGCATCGTGCGAGTCCTCACGCGGATCGTCGGTGTTGCAAGCGCCGCCTTCAGTCTCGCCATGGTCGCAGGCCTTTCCAGAGGCTGGTAGTTCGCTAAAGCTCACGCAGTCTGCGGCTTTCCACACTTTGGGGCATCCCTCGCCTGAGGGATTCCCACAGACTGTGGAAAACCGGGGCTTCTGAGCTGAGGCGCCGCTAGCGGGCTAGCCGACTAGGCCGCGGCGGAATCCGATCGCCACTGCGTGGGCGCGGCTGCGTGCCTGCAGCTTCGCGAGCAAGTGGCGAACGTGCGACTTGACGGTCTCCTCCGAGAGGAAGAGCCGCTGGCCGATCTCGCGGTTCACCAGGCCCTCGGAGATCAGCTGCAGCACCTCGATCTCGCGCATCGTGGGCTCCTGCTCCAGCTCCCGCATCGGGGGCGTGAACTGGATGACCTCGGCGCTCTGGCCGGTGCTCTCACGCCGGGCCGCGACCTCGTCGAACTGACGGGACCGCTCCAGATACCGGTTCAGGATGTCCTTGCGCTCTGCAGCGTCCATCGTGAAGCAAGCATCGGCGCCGCCTGACCCCCTGCTCACCCTAGAACGAGGGAGGCCGCCCTCCCCCCTTCTGAACGCCAAATCTGGCGATTTCTTGCGCTTTCGGGTGTGAAAAGGGCGGCTCGGAGGCCGCCCTGTCCACAGATTTGTCCTCTGGCGCTTACGCGGCGACGGACGAGAGATCCCGGATCGCGGCGAGGCGGGCGAGCGCCTGGGCCTCGAGCTGGCGGACGCGCTCGCGCGTCAGACCGAGCTCGTGGCCGATCGCCTCGAGCGTCCAGGGCTCACCGTCGAAGCCGAAGCGAAGCTCCAGGATCCGCCGCTCCCGCTCGGGGAGCGCGTCGAGCGCGCGGCGGACGCCCTGCTTGCGCAGCGACTCCTCCGCCTCGTCGAACGGATCCGCGGCCTCGCGGTCGGCGAACAGGTCGCCCAGCTCGCCCTCGTCGTCCGCCCCGACGTTCTGGTTCAGGGAGACGGACGCCTGGGCGGCGCCGAGCGCCTCGTCGACGTGCTGGATCGGCAGGCCGGTCGCCTCCGCGAGCTCCTCCTTCGTCGCCTCGCGCCCAAGCTCGACCTCGAGCCGGCGTGCGGCCCGGCCGAGCTTCTGCTGGCGCTCGACGACGTGGACGGGAACGCGGATCGTGCGGGCGTTGTTGGCGACGGCGCGCTGCACCGACTGCCGGATCCACCAGGTTGCGTACGTGGAGAACTTGAACCCGCGCCGCCAGTCGAACTTCTCGACCGCGCGGTTGAGGCCGAGCGTGCCCTCCTGGATCAGATCCAGGAACGGGACGCCGAGCCCGCGGTAGCCCTTCGCGATCGAGACGACGAGCCGGAGGTTCGACTCGATCATCCGACGCTTGGCGAGCAGGTCGCCCTTCTCGATTCGCTTGGCGAGGGTGACCTCTTCGGAGGCGGTGAGCAGCTTGTGCCGGCCGACGTCGGCCAGGAAGAGCTGCAGGCTGTCGCCGGCGCCGATCATGGGCGCCGCCGGTGCGGCTTCGGCGGGCGCGGGTGCCGCCGCCTCCTCGGTCTCTTCGCTCTTTGCGCCGACCTCGTGGCCGAGCGCCTCGAGCTCCTGGGTCAGGTCCGCCACCTCGTCGTCGGCGAGGTCCAGCTCGAGCGCGAGCGCCTCGAGCTCAGCCGGCTCGATGTAGCCGCGCTCCTCTGCACTCTCGACGAGGGTGCGTGCCTGGGTGGTCTCCAGAAGCTCCTGCGTGGTGTGGTCGCTCAAATGCTCTCTACTTCCTTTCGTACCAGGGCTGTTCATGGGTTAAGACTGTCCAACCTCAGAAACGTTCGGAGCGTATGACCGATTCCCTGGCGAAACCAGGGATTCCGGGCGTGCTTAACCGGGGTTTAACGTACCGTCGAGACCGGAAGTTACCCCTTGCGCCGCCGCGGCCTTGCGGCGGCGGCGAGGCGGTCTCGAGGAGCCGTTCGCGGCGTCCCCGGTGCCGTCGGACGAGGGCTCGGCGGGCTCGGTCCCGTCCGCGGCGGCGGGCGCCTGCTCGGGCGGCGCGTTCTGCGCCCACTCCTCGTCGAAGTCGACGCGCCACTTGCCTTCCTCGTTCTGCGTCAGCTTGAGCTTGGCCCTGAACGTTGCGGCCCGAGCGCCCCTTGAAGGTGATCTGCTTCTCGGTGCGGCCCTTCTCCATCAGCTCCTTGGCGATGGCGGGCGAGAGCGTCTTGCCGGACTTCTGCTTCCAGATCACGAAGCCGCAGCCCGGGTCGTCCTTCGACCAGCACGAGAAGCCCTTCCGGTTCTCGATCACGGGGCGGCCGCAGACGGGGCACGGACCGAGGTTAGCCCGCTCGATCTTCACGTCCTTCAGCTGATCCAGTTGCTGCACGGTCTCGGTCGTGAATCGTTCGATGTCGGCCATGAAGTCGGCCCGGTCCTGGGCGCCCTGCTCGATCAGGCCGAGCCGGTGCTCCCACGAGCCGGTCAGCTCCGCCGACGTCAGCGGATGCTCGCCGAGCAGGTCGATCACCTGGACGCCCTTGTCGGTCGCGTGCAGCGCCCGGCCCTCGCGCTCGATGTAGCCGACGTCGATCAGCCGCTCGATGATCGCGGCGCGCGTCGCCGGCGTGCCGATGCCGGAGTCCTTCATCGCCTCGCGGAGCTCGGCCTCCTGGATGTCCTTCCCGGCCGTCTCCATCGCGCCGAGGAGCGACGCGTCCGTGAAGCGCCGCGGCGGCTGCGTCTCCTTGCGGATCGACTCGACCTAGGTCGTCTCGACCGACTCGCCCTGCTCGAGCACCGGCAGCAGCTGGTCGCCGCCCGAGTCGTCGTCGGCGCCCTCCTTGCGCGGCTCCTCGCCGTAGACGCCCTTCCAGCCGGCCTCGAGCATCACGCGGCCGCTCGTGCGGAAGACGTGCGACTCGACGGTCGTCTCGACGCGCGTGCGCTCGTACACGGCCTCCGGGTGGAAGATCGCGAGGAAGCGCTTCGCGACCAGGTCGTAGATCTTGCGCTCGTCGTCGCCCATCTTCCCGACGTCGTGGTTCGAGCGAGTCGGGATGATCGCGTGGTGGTCCTCGACCTTCTTGTCGTTGACCACGCGCCCGAGCGGCAGCTTGTCGAGCCCGACGACGTAGTTCGGCCGCCTTCGCGTACTCGGCGTGCTTGCCGACGAGGCTCGCGGTCGGCTTGATCTCGCCGATCAGCTCGCCGGTCAGGAAGCGGGAGTTCGTGCGCGGGTACGTGATCGCCTTGTGCTCCTCGTAGAGTCGCTGCGCGGCGCTGAGCGTCCGGCGCGCGGAGAAGCCGAAGAGCGTGTTCGCGTGGCGCTGGAGCGAGGTGAGGTCGTAGAGGAGCTGCGCCTGCTCGCGCTCCTCCTTCTTCTCGAGGCTCGTGATCTCGCCGGTCTTGCCCTCGACGTCGGCGACGATCGCCGCTGCCTCGTCCTCCTTGATCCGCTTGCCGCCGAGGTAGCGGCCGTTGTAGGCGCGGTCGCCGCTCGCCTCGAACGCGGCCTCGACGAGCCAGTACGGCTCGGGGACGAATGCGCGGATCTCCTTCTCGCGGCGCGCGACGAGCGCGAGCGTCGGCGTCTGCACGCGGCCGAGCGAGACCGCGCCGCTGAACGCCGCCCGCAGGCGGATCGACGCGGCGCGCGTGGCGTTCATCCCGACGAGCCAGTCGGCCTCGGAGCGGGAGCGCGCGGACGCCTCGAGCAGCTTCATCTCGGCGCCCGGGCGCAGGTGCTCGAACGCCTCCTGGATCGCCTTCTTCGTCATCGAGTTCAGCCAGAGGCGCTGGACGGGCTTGTCGACCCCGGAGGTCTCGTAGACGTACGCGAAGATCAGCTCGCCCTCGCGCCCGGCGTCGCACGCGTTGACGATCCGGTCGATCCGGTCGTCCTTCAGGAGCTTGTGGACCGCCCGGAGCTGCTTCTTCGCCTTCTCGTCGTTCGGGATCAGGCGGAAGCGCTCGGGGACGATCGGCAGGTCGGCGAAGCGCCACTTCTTGAGCTTCGGGTCGTAGTCCTCGGGCGGCGCCAGGCCGACGAGGTGCCCGATCGCCCACGTGACGACGTAGTCGTCCGACTCGAGGTACGTGTCGTGCTTCTGAAATGTGCCCGGAAGCGCGCTCGCGAGGTCGCGCCCGACGGACGGCTTCTCGGCGATGACGAGTGTCTTGCTCACAGAATCACCTTAGCGAAGGGTGCTACGGGTGATACTGGCCCTGATGGGCGACTACCGACACGCCAGCCGCTTCTTCTCGGGAATCGTGAACCTGCAGCCGGCCCTTCATGCGCTGGCCGCTCCGCCTGCGGGTGCGCGGGCTCGAGAACCTCCCGGAGAGCGGCGGCTTCGTCGTCGCCTCGAACCACCTCTCGAACGTCGATCCCTGGCCGGTCGGCTTCCCGCTCTATCCTCGCCAGGTGCACTTCATGGGGAAGGCGGAGCTCTACAAGAACCGCGCCTGCGCTGGTTCCTGGTCAAGCTCGGGACGTTCCCCGTGCGCCGCGGCGAGCGCGACGCGGACGTCGTTCAAGACGGCGGTCAGGCTCGCGCGCGAGGGCGGCGTCGTGGCGATGTTCCCCGAGGGGACGCGGCGGACGAAGGGCTTGCGCAAGAAGCACGAGGCGAAGCCGCACGCGGGCGCGGCCCGGATCGCGCTCGCCGCCGGCGTGCCGCTCGTGCCGGCGGCGGTGGCGGGGACCGAGCGTCTCGGGCGTGAGCCGGTGCGCGTCGCGTACGGGCCCCGATCGAGCTGCCCGGACGGCGGACGTCCCGAAGCGCGAGGCAGGCCGGATCGCGACCGAGCGGCTGATGGACGAGATCGCGCGGCTCGAGACGGAGCTCGCGCGCACGTGACGCTCGAAGCGCCCCCTGCTCGCCGTCGACGGCGACTCGCTCGCGCACCGCGCCTTCCACGCGCTCCCGAGCTCGATCAAGGGCCGCGACGGGCGCCAGTCGAACATGCTCGTCGGCTTCGCGAACATGCTCGTCTCCGTCTGGGAGGCGGAGCAGCCGCGGACGCTCTTCGTCGGCTTCGACTCGATCGGCCACCCGACCTACCGGCACGAGCTGCTCCCCGTCTACCAGAGCGGCCGCGACTTCCCGCCCGAGCTGACGAGCCAGCTCGACCTGCTGCCGGACTTCGTCGAGGCGCTCGGGTTCCCGTGGGCGAAGGAGGCGGGCTACGAGGCGGACGACTTCGTCGCGCGCGGCCGCCCGCTTCGAGGAGGAGCGCAAGGGCACGGCGCTCGTCCTCACGAGCGACCGCGACCTCTTCCAGCTCGCGAGCGACCGGACGACGATCCTGCTCCCGCGGCGCGGCGTCAGCGAGCTCGACCGCGTCGGGCCCGCCGAGGTGCGCGAGCGCTACGGCGTCGACCCGGTGCAGGTGCCGGACTTCATCGCGCTGCGCGGCGACACGGCGGACAAGATCCCGGGCGCGAAGGGGATCGGCACCCAGCGCGCGGCGACGATCCTCCAGACGCACGAGACGCTCGACAACGCGATCGAGTCGGGCGTCTTCCAGGAGCAGGCCGACCAGCTGCGGCTCTACCTGCGGATCACGCGGCTCCAGTACGAGGCGACGATCCCCGACCTGCCGGACGCGCAGCCGGACTGGGAGCGCGCCTCCGCCCTCGCCGACGAGTGGGGCCTCGGCAACCTCGCCGGCCGCCTCGCCGAGCGCGCCTCCGCCTAGACGCCGCGCGCGAGCGCCGTCGCCAGGTGGACGACCGTCGGGCCGCCGGTCCGCTCGGAGCGGCCGCGCAGCTGCATGAGGCAGCCGGGATCGGGCGTCACGAGCGCGTCGGCGGAGGCCGCGCCCGCGAGCTTCTCGTCCGCCATCGCGACGGAGACCTCGGGCTGGCGGACGGAGAACGTCCCGCCGAAGCCGCAGCAGAGATCCGGCCGCGGGAGCGGGACGAGCCGGGCGCCGGAGCGCTCGAGCAGCCGCCGCGGGGCGTCGGACACGCCGAGCTCGCGAAGCAGGTGGCAGGCGTCGTGGTAGGCGAGCGCGCGGCCCTCGTTCGCCCGCGGAAGGGCGGCGTCGTTGCGCGTCGAGGAAGGCGGAGAGCTCGTGCACCTCGAACGGCTCGACGCCGAGGAGCTCCGGGAGCCGGTGGACGAGCATCGCCGCGCAGGACCCCGCCGGGACGACGACGGGCAGGTCGCGGTCGAAGGCGCGGACGACCGTCCGGGCGACGCGGCGCGCCGCCTTCCGGTGGCCGGCGTTGAAGGCCGGCTGGCCGCAGCAGACCTGCCCGTCCGGGACGACCACGTCGAAGCCGGCGTCGCGGAGCAGCGTCTCCGAGTCGGCGGCGACCTCCGGGAAGGCGAGGTCGCCGAGGCAGGTCGTCAGGAGCTGGACGCGGCCGGTCACCGACCGGAGACGCTACTCGACGGGCAAGAGAACGTGAGGAAGGCGCCCGTAGGCGCCTTCCTCACCCCTTCTTTCGGGCTCACGCGCCTCGGCGAGACGCGTGAGCCCGGGTTCTTTCGACTAGTTCGCCGGGGGCTTGACCGACTTGGTCGCGTTGCAGCCGAGCATGTTCGCGGCATCCGCGACGGCGAACTTCAGCGAGTTCGTCTTCTTCGGCTTGACCGTGAACGTGACCTTGCCGGACGCGTTCGTGGTCTTCGCCTGGGAGATCTGGTAGCTGGTCAGCGTGACCTTGTGGCCCGCGAGCGCCTGGCCCAGGACCTTGACCGTGACGTTCACGTTCGCCTTGACGCCGACCCTCGGGTTCCCGCCCACCGCGATCGAGCACTTGAGGGCACTCTCGACCGTCTGCGGGTTCAGCCGCTGGAGGTCGAAGGCGCCGTTGAGGGCCGGATCGGTGACCGTGAAGACCTCGAGCCCGCGGCTCGCGGTCGGTGCCCAGCTGCCGTAGGACGGCATGTCGTAGCTGACGTAGATGTGGCCGTTGTACCAGTACGCCGACCAGGCGTGAGACCGCTCGGGAGCGTTCGCGGCGGCGACCGCGTCGGCGCCGCCCGTCTCGACCACGTAGTAGGCCGTCTCCGTCGTGTCGAAGTGGTCGTCCCAGTCGATGACGTCCATGCCCATGAGGCCCCAGGCGCCGGTCGTCTGGTACGTCCCGGCCGCCGGGATGAACGCGCCGAGCCGCGAGGAGCAGCCCTGGTTCGGCTGGCGGATGTAGCGCGGCGTCTCCGGCTTGGCGGAGCTCACCGGCCAGTCGGGATGGGTGACGTCGAACAGCCAGTACGCGCCGCGGTCGTACGTGTCGCGCGGGTTCGCGTTGGCGGTGCCGATGTCGCACTCGTTCGTGACCGACGTGCCGTCGTAGTACCGGTCGGCGCCCACGTTGATCGAGAGGCCGGTCTGGCCGCACGTCGAAGGCGTCGTGTTCTCACCGGTGCCGCGGCAGCGGTTGAAGCCGCTCGAGAGGTCACCGAACATCACGTACTTCCCGTCGAACGAGAAGGACGCGGTCGACCACATGCAGTTGTTCGGGCCGGCGGCCGTCGTCGACGAGCCCGTCGTCAGATGGAAGACGCCGGTCGAGCAGCGGTCGATCGACGGATTCACGAAGTGCTCCGTGACCGTCGGGGCGACCGGGTTCGTGATGTCGAGCAGGAGACCCTCGGTCACACACGCGGCGGCGGCCTTCTTCGCCGGCATGTAGACGGCGATGTCGTGGCAGCCCTTGTAGCCGGGCGTGTTCGAGAAGTCGCCGGTGTAGTCGAGGATCCAGTTGAAGAACGGGTCGAAGCCCTTCGTGTTCAGGGTGACCTCGTTGACGACCGTCGCCCCCGCCGGGTTGTTCAGCGGGACGGAGACGATCGAGATCTTGTCGTGGCCCGAGACCTGGTTCGGCGCCGGCGGGGAGGCCGGGTCGAGCAGGTTGCACGACGTCCCGAAGCCCGAGTCGCCGAAGCCGGTGTTCGGGAACGACGAGACGTAGAGCAGGACTCGGTTGTTCGCGAGGTCCGGCACGATCGTGTTCGAGTGGGCGCCGCAGTCGGTCGCCACGCCCGCGACGAACTGCGGGCTCGCCGGGTTCGCGATGCTGATGATCTGGATGCCCTCCCAGCCGGGCGCCTGCGAGGTCGACTGGCCCGTGGCCGTCGCCGCGGCGGCCAAGTTCGCCGGGGTGACGGTCGTTGTCGTGTCGGCGCTGCCGCAGCCGGCCGAGTCCTGCGGCCGGTCGACGGAGCGGAACACGAGGGTGCCCCAGATGGTGACGTCGCCATACGCGCCGTGGCAGGCGAAATCGCTCAGTAGGACCGGGGTCGTCGGGTTGGAGATGTCGAAGACCCGGATCCCACGGGTGTCGCCCTGAACGAGCGTGTTCCCCCAGAACGCCATGTCGGTGTTCTGGCGGTTGGTCGTCGGGCGCTGCGCGTTCAGCGCGATGTTCCCTGAGGAATCAGGTGTAACCGTGACCTGCGCGCTTGACGTACTGGGCGCGGCGAGCATGATGGCCACGATGCCGAGCGGAAACGCCAGGCGAAGAGAGCCGTCGCATGGGCGATGTCACCTCCGGTGTCGAAAAAGAAGGGGGCCCGATGGTAAACCACTGCGAGGGCTGCGTCTAGCATCACTTTCCAACCCGCGAAGGGGCGATTTTCGCCGCGTTCCTAGGGGGTTCGCGGGGACGCCAGCTCGACGGCGGCGGCCTCGAGCAGCGCGCAGTGCCGCCCGCCCGCCGAGGCCGGTCCGGAGGGTCGCCCGCGGGGCCCGGAGGAGCGCCCCGGCGACGGCCGCCCAGGCCGTCTCGCCGTCCGGCCGCGCGGCGTGCGCCAGCCGACCCGCGGGCCGCGCGGGCGAGTCCGAGATCGCGCGGACGACGGCGACGAGGCGGCCCGACTCGGCGAGCCGGCCGCTCTCGAGGTCGACCGTTTGGGCGCCGCTCGCGCGCGCCAGCTCGGCCCGCTCCTCCGCGGTGTCGACGATCTCGCCGGGCGGCGCAGACGACCACGGCGCGGGCGCCGGAGAGCGCCGGCGGCTCGCCCTCCCAGAGCACGCCGCCGGAATCGTCCACTACGCGGGTGCCGACGACGAGCGTGCCCGGCTCGAGGCCGTCCACGAGCGCCCCGGCGAGCCCGAACGAGACGAGCGGGCCGGGCGGCAGCTCGCCGCGCGCGCCGAGGCCGACGCGCGACGACGGGCAGGCCGGACGCGCGGGCCGCGCGCTCCTCGACCGCGAGCGCGCAGACGAGCGTCGGCGTCAGTTCAGCGTCCAGGCGAGCGTGCGGGCCGTGTCGCGGACCGACTCGGTCGTCGCGAGCGTCGCGGCCGGCTCGAAGCCGGAGTGGATCGCGCAGTGCTCGCAGCGGTGGTCGTTCCCGGGGCCGTAGCGCTCCCACTCCATCCCGTCCATGAGCGCGTGGAAGGTCGGGAAGATCCCGTCCGTCAGGAGGTAGCACGGGCCCTTCCAGCCGTACGGGTTCCGGGTGACCGAGCCCCACGGCGCGCACGGGAGCTTGCGCTCGCCGGTCAGGAAGTCCTGGTAGACGGGGCTCGCGAGCCACTTGTAGCCGTGCTCGTCGACCGCGGCGCGGATCTCGCGGAACTTCTCCTCGTGCTCGGCGCGCGTCATCGTCAGCGCCGGGTCGATCTGCGAGTACTGGTAGCCGGGCGCGATCAGCATCCCGTCGATCCCGACGTCGTTCGTGAGGAAGTCCATCATCGCGAGGACGTCCTCGACCTTCGTCTCCTTGAAGATCGTCGTGTTCGTCGTCACGCGGAAGCCGGCCTTGCGCGCGCTGTGGATCGCCTTCACCGCGATCTCCCAGAGGCCCGGGTAGTCGCAGATGTAGTCGTGGATCTCCTGCATGCCGTCCAGGTGGACGACGAACGTGAGGCGCGGGTTCGGCTCGAAGCGGTCGAGCATGTCGACGAGCCGGAGCGCGTTCGTGCAGAGCTGGACGTTGCGCTTCATCTCCATGAAGCCGGCGACGACGTCCTCGATCCCCTTGAAGATCAGCGGCTCGCCGCCGCAGATCGAGATGACCGGGGCCGGGCACTGGCGCGCGACGTCGAGGCACTCCTCGACCGTGAGCCGCGCCTTGTTCGACTCGTACTCGCGGATCTTCCCGCAGCCGATGCAGGCGATGTTGCAGCCGAGCGTGGGCTCGAGCATGACGACGAGCGGATAGCGCTCGACCCCGCGCTGGGACGCGACGTAGCGACCGATCTGCACCGTGCTCCGAAGCGGGAACTTCATCGGCTCTCCCTTCCGTTCGTCGCCGTCGCCTCGGCCACCGCGCGGGCGAGCGCCGGCTCGACCGGGCCCGGCCGGTAGCCGAGGTCATTCTCTGCCTTGCGTCGAGGAGAAGTACATGGGCAGCCGCGCGAGTCGCACCTCGTTCCGATTCGCCACTCCCAGGGTCGCGGCGCCCACGGCCACAGGGTACGGCACGCGGAGGGTCGGCTGCGGACGACCCGCGAGCCGGGCGATCGCGGCGAAGAGATCGGCGAGCGGCAGGTCGACGCCGCCGAGCAGGTAGCGCTCGCCCGACGCGACCGTGCTCGAGCGCGAGCGCGTGACCGCGGGCGACGTCGGCCACGTCCACGACGTTCAGGCCGGTGGTGGCCACGTAGCCGCGGATCCGGCCGCGCGCGACGCCCGCGACCATCCGGCCGGTCGGGGTCGGCTTCGCGTCCCCGTCGCCGACCGGCGTGGTCGGGTTGACGACCACGGCGTCGAGTCCCTCGCGGGCCGCCTCGAGCACCAGGCGCTCGGCCTCGAGCTTCGTCCGCTTGTACGGGACGTCGAGCTCCCACGCAGGCGGCGCGTCGGCCTCGGTCGCCGGGCGGCCGGGCACCGGCCCGCAGGTTCCGGCCGTGCTCGTGTGGACGAGCCGCTTCACGCGCGCGCGCGCGCACGCGCGAAGGACGTTCTCCGTCCCCTCGACGTTCACGCGCTCGACGAGGGCCGGGATCCGCGTCGTAGCTGTAGAGCGCCGCGACGTGCACGACCGCGTCGCACCCGGCGAACGCGCGCTCGAGCGCATCCGGGTCGAGGAGCTCGACCCGCTCGCCTCTCACCTCCGCCCCGCGCTCGGCGAGCTCGCGGGCGACGTGCGCCCCGACGAACCCGCTTGCGCCGGTGACGAAGACCTTCACGCCCGCGCGAGCGCCTCCCGCACCCGGCCGAGCGCGAGCACGGGCCAGACGATCCGGTAGAGGTGGTAGCGGATCATGAAGTCGCGCGGGAAGCCCGTTCCCGTGAACTGCAGCTCGTCCCAGTCGCCGTCCGCGCGCTGCGTCGTCGCCAGGTAGCGGACGGCCTTCCGCGCGACGCGGCGAGTCCGCCTCGCCGGCGGCGACGAGCGCGAGCAGGGCCCACGCGGTCTGCGACGCGGTCGAGGCGCCGTTGCCGCGCCAGGGGAGCCCCGCCTCGGCGAGGTCGTACGAGCGGCAGTCCTCGCCGAACCCGCCGTCCTCGTTCTGAACCGTCTCGAGCCAGCCGACGGCGCGCCGGAACGCGTCGTGCTCGGGCGAGATGCCCACGGCCGCGAGCGCGGGCAGCGCGGCGCCGACGCCGTAGACGTAGTTGACGCCCCAGCGCCCGTACCAGGAGCCGTCCTCCTCCTGCTCGGCCAGGACGTACTCGACCCCGCGCCGCACCGCCTCCTCGTGGCCGGGCCGGCCCGGCGAGGAGCTCGAGCGCGTGGCCGCTCACGTCGACGCTCGGCGGGTCGATCACGAACCCGAAGTCGCAGAACGGCAGGCCGTAGAGCCACTCGGCGCGGTTGTCGACGTCGAACGCGCCCCAGCCTCCGCCCGCCGACTGCATCGCGGCGACCCAGCCCGCCGCGCGCTCGACCGGCTCGCCGCCCGCGCCCGGCCTCCTCGAGCGCGAGCCCGACGACCGCAGCGTCGTCAACGTCCGGGTAGAGGTCGTTGTCGAACTCGAACGACCAGCCGCCGGCCGGCGCGCCCGGGCGGCGCAGCGACCAGTCGCCCCGGACGCGCACCTCCTCGCCGCGCAGCCACTGGACCGCCCGCTGCAGGGCCGGGTCGTCGGCCGCGACGCCGGCCGCGCGCAGCGCGAGCACGGCGAGGCCCGTGTCCCAGACGGGCGACTGGCACGCCTCGGGCCGGATCCGGTCGCCGTCCTCGACCATGAACCGCTGCCAGCCGGCGATCCCGCGGCGGAGGTACGGCGAGTCGGGGCCGTGGCCGCGGCAGACGAGCGCGACGAGCGACCACACCCACGGCGGCTGGATCCCGCCCCACGAGCCGTCGAGCTCCTGCCGGTCGAGGATCCAGCGCTCGGCGAGCTCGAGCGCCCGCCCGCGCCCGGGCTTCACGTCGCCGTTCTGGTAGCGCGTGATCAGGCTGTCGGCCAGCTCGAGCGGCCCGTGGCGCGCACGTGCTGACGCCGAGGTTCAGCTCGTCGCAGCGCCGCTCCGCGGCAACCGGGCGCACCGGGCGGTAGTGCATGACGACCGCGAGCGGGACGAGTGTCTGGCGCGCCCAGCAGGCGAAGTCGTAGACCGAGAACGGCATCCACGAGCGGAGGAAGATCAGCTCGACCGGGATCTGCGGGATGTCCTCCCAGCGCCACTGGCCGAGGAGCGCGAGCCACATGCGCGTGAAGACGCGCGACGCCCCGACGCCGCCGCGCTCGAGCACGAACGCGCGCGCGCCGGCCAGCCGCGGGTCGTCGGCCTCGAGCCCGGCGAGCCGGAGCGCCGTGTACGCCTCGACCGTCGCCGCGAGGTCGGGCTCGCCGCCCCAGTAGATCGCCCACGTCCCGTCCGGCCGCTGGCGCGCGAGGAGCTCGTTCGCGCAGCCCTGGAGCGTCCGGTCGTCGAGCAGGCGCAGGAAGTGCAGCAGGAAGACGTGCTGCGCGGTCATGGTCACGTTCGACTCGAGCTCGCCGACCCACCAGCCGCCGGGCGTCTGCAGCTCGAGGAGCCGGCCGACGGCGGCCTCGAGCGCGCCGTCGAGCTCGGACGCCGCGGCGCCCTGCCTCTCCGTCTGCGCCTGTGCCCTCTCCGCCTCGTGAACGCCCACGAAACCTCCCGCGTCAGCCCTGGAGCGTACCGTCCCCGGCGCGTCGGCCGAGCAGCGCGGCCGCCCGGCGGCCGCTGCGGATCGCACCCTCCATCGTCGCGGGCCACCCGGTCGTCGGTCCACGCGCCCGCGCGCACGACGTCGGGCCGTCCCGTCTCCGGCCCCGGCCGGAGCGCCGCCTGGCCGGGACGACCGGCGAACGTCGCCGCCGGCTCGCGGCTGACGCGCGACCAGAGGAGCTCGGCGGCGCCGAGGCGCCCGGTCACCTCGCGCGCCATCAGCTCGACGAGCTCGCGCCCGCGCGTGGCGGCCAGGTCGGGGACGCCGCTCGCGACGACGGTCAGGTACTGGCCCCGCTCCGGCTCGTGGCCGGTCAGCCGCCCGCGGTCGAAGATCCAGTGGGCCGGGCTCCCGAGCAGCGCGGCGAGCGGCCGGTCGAGCAGCTTCCGGTCGAAGAGCAGGTGGACGCTGACGATCGGCGAGTCCTCGAGTCCCGGGATCCGGCTCGCCGAGCAGCGCGGCGCTCTCCGTCGGCGGCGACGGCGACGACGATCCCGTCCGCCTCGAATCGCGTTCCGTCGGCGAGCACGACCGCTCTCGTCCTCGAGCGCGGCCGCGCGCGTCCTGAGACGGACGTCGGCTCCCGCCGCCCGAAGTGTCCGCTCGGCGGCGTTGCCGTGCATCGCGCCGAGCGGCGCCGTCGGGAGCACGAGGTCGCTGGCCCCGCGGCCGCCGAGCAGCGCCGTCCGCACGGTGAAGATCGCGAGCGCGGCGCTCGCCTCTTCGCTGCGGATGTTGAGCGCCGGGCGCATGAAGACGTCCCAGAAGCGCTCGATCGCCCGGTCGGACTGGCCGAGCCTCCGCAGGAGGTCCGCGAACGTCACGTCGTCGTGCGCGGTCGGGGTCGAGGCGCCCGAGCCGCCGCGCGACCCTGGCCACGGTGAGCCGCTCCCGGAACGGCAGGTGGCGGTAGCGCAGGAGCGCGAGCGCGCCGGCGCCGAGCGTCGCCTCACGGCCGTCGTCCCCGATCACCGGCAGCGCGAGCTCCGTCCGCAGCACCGACCCGCGCTGCCCGACGCGGTCGAGGAAGCGGAGGTACTCCGTGCAGCAGCCGAGCGCGATGTGCTGGCCGTTGTCCGGCGGCGGCGGACGGATCGCCCTCGCGCTCCGGCAACGTCTGGACGGCGCCGCCGAGCGTCGGGCGCGACTCGAGCAGCGTGACCTGGTGCCCGCCGTCGACGAGGTCGAGCGCGGCCGCCAGCCCGGCGAGCCCGCCGCCGACGACGACCGCCCTCACCGCTCTGCCTCCGGCGGGACGGGCAGGCTCGCGACCGCGCGCACCTTCGCCACCGCCGAGAGCGACGGACGCCGCGAGAAGACGTCGAAGTCGCGGCCGCGCATCTGCACGAGCAGGCCGCGGTAGATCCCGGCGAACGAGCGGACGCACAGCCGGCTGCGCCGGTCGAGCAGGCGGAGGAGACCCAGGCCTTCGTCGAGCAGCGCCTCGGCGCGGGCGGCCTGGTGCTCCATCAGCGGAACCCAGCCGGCGCCGGGGCGGCCTCGCCGCGATCTCCGTCCTCCGGACACGCCGAACCGGGCCCGCTCGTCCTCCGGCAGGTAGATCCGGCCGAGCTGCCGGTCCTCGGGGACGTCGCGCATGATGTTGATCTGCTGGAGCGCGAGCCCGAGCGTCTCGGCGAGCGGCCGGGCGCGCGCGGGCTCGCGCGGGCCGTAGACGCCTGCGCACGCGACGCCGACCGCGCCCGCGACGCAGCGGCAGTACTCGCGCAGCTCCTCCCAGCTTCCGTAGCGGGTGCGCTCGGTGTCCATCAGGCCGCCGCGGACGAGGTCGTGGAGTGCCGCGTCCGGAATCGGGTAGCGGCCGCGGGCGTCGGCGAGCGCGACGAGCACCGGGTCGTCGCCCGGCCGCCCGTCGAGCGACGCGCCGATCACCTCCAGCCGGGCGCGGCGCGTCTCGGCGTCGACGCCCGGCTCGTCGGCGGCGTCGTCGACCCGGCGCGCGAAGGCGTAGAGCGCGGCGACCGCCCGCCGCTTCGGCCCTGGGAGCACGCGGATCCCCCAGGCGAAGTTCCGCGCCTCGCGGGCGGTGATCGCCAGCGCCTCGGCGTACGCCTCGTCGACGTTCACGGGCGCACGAGCTCGCGGAGGGCCAGGCGGGCGAACGTGATCCTGCTCGGCGCCGGCCGGCCGGTGAAGACGTCCCAGTGCGCGCGCTCGAGCGCGTCGAGCGCCGCGAGACCGCCGCGCGCGAAGAGCGCGACCGACCGGCCGGTCCGTCCGCCGAGTGCCGCCGCCAGCCCGATCCCGCGCTCGAGGAGCGGCCGGGCCCGCGCGGCCTCGAAGGCGAGGAGCGCCGCGACGCGCTCGCTCCACGGCCCGGCGAGGTCGGCGTCGACGACCCCGTGGCGCCGGAGGTCCTCCTGCGGCAGGTACACGCGGCCGAGCGCGAGGTCGCGCGGCGGGTCCTGGAGGAAGTTGACGAGCTGGAGCCCGGTGCAGACGTCGTCGCTCCGCGCGACGAGCTCGGGCTCGTCCGCCCGGCCGTAGATCCCGAGCACGATCCGCCCGACCGGGTCGGCCGAGTAGGTGCAGTACTCGCGGACGTCGTCCCAGGTCTCGTAGCGCGTCGTCCGCTGGTCGCGGCGGTTGGCCTCGATCAGCCGCGCGAACGGCTCGCGCGGGAGCGAGCACGCGGCGATCGTCTCGTGCAGCCGTTCCATGATCGGCACGGTCGGCGGCCCGTCGAGCTCCCGCTCGAGCTGGTCGAGGAGCGCGTCGCGGTCGCCGGCGGCCTCGTCGCCGATCGTGTCCACGAGGCGGGCGAAGCCGTAGAGCGCGCGCAGGTGTGGGCGCGCCTCGCGCGGCGCGAGGAACGACGCGACCGGAAAGTTCTCGCCCCCCGCGCGCGCGTCGATCCGAGCGAGCGCGAGCTCCGGCGAGTCGAGCAGGCTGCGGCCGGGCATAGAGTCGATTCTCCCATGCAGCTTCGAGCCTTCGGCGCGTCGGGACCTGAGCTCCCGGTCATCGGCCTCGGAACGTGGCAGGTCTTCGACCTCCCGCCGGCGAGGAGACGCGTCGCGACGGAGGTCGTCGCGACCGCCTTCGACCGACGGGTGCCGCGTCGTCGACTCGTCGCCGATGTACGGCCGGTCGGAGGGCGTGCTCGGCCGCGCGCTCGGCGCGCGCCGGTCCGAGGCCTTCGTCGCGACGAAGATCTGGACGGACTCGCCGGAGCGAGGCGCGCGCCCAATTCGAGGCGCAGCTCGGCTTCTACGACGGCCGGATCGAGCTGGAGCAGATCCACAACCTCGTCGCGTGGGAGGAGCACCTGCCGTGGCTCGAGGCCGAGCGCGACGCCGGGCGGATCGGGCTCCTCGGCGCCACGCACTACCGCGCAGCGGCGTTCGACGAGCTCGAGCGCGTGATGCGGACCGGCCGGATCCAGGCGATCCAGATCCCGTACAACCCGGTCGAGCGCGAGTGCGAGCGCCGCATCCTGCCGCTCGCCGAGGAGCTCGGGCTCGGCGTCGTCGTCATGCGCCCGCTCGGCGGAACCGGCACGCTCATGCCCGGCCCGGATCCCGCGCGAGCTCGAGCCGCTCGGCGGGATCACGTGGGCGCAGGCGCTCCTCCTCTGGGCGCTCGCCGACCCGCGCGTGCACGTCCTCATCCCCGCGACCTCGAGCCCGGAGCACGCGCGCGAGAACGCGGCCGCCGGCGACCTCCCGCCGCTCGACGAGGACGGGCGCCGCCTGGTCGAGCGGCTCGCGACGCGCTGAGAACGACTGCGGCCCGGTTGCCCGGGCCGCAGTCTGCGTCGTGTCGCCGCCCCCTCAGTTCGAGATGAGGACGGAGACGCTCCCTCCCGGCTTGCCGCGAGCCGAGAGCGAGATCGTGTTCGAGGAGCCGGTTTGCCGTCGGCTCCGAAAGCCGATCGAGGATCGCACGGTTCGGCACAAATACAACTACCTCTTCGGCTAGAGGCCGCTTGGATACAGGGTTTGCGGGCTTCTAGCGTTCCAGGATCTGGTCGGTCTGGCCGCCGAGCGCGGGGACGGCGCCGGGCTCGGGGCGCCGGCCGTCGACGCGGAACGGGACGCCGATCGTCGGGATGCGCCCGGCGGGCGAGTCGACCTCGGCCACGAGCCCGCTCGCGCCGAGCTGCGGGTGGTCGAGCACCTCGCCGACGTCGCGGACGAGCCCGCAGGGGATCCCGGCGTCCTCGAGCCGCTCGGCCCACGCGGCGGCCGGCGCCTCGGCGAGCGCGGCCTCGAGCAGCGGCTCGAGCTCGGCGCGGGCGGCGACGCGCGCCTCGTTCGTCGCGAAGCGCTCCTCGCTCGGCGAGCTCGGGCCGGCCGAGCACGTCCCGGCAGAGCGTCTCCCAGTGCTGCGGCGAGAGGACGGCCATCGAGACGAGCTTCCCGTCGCCGGCGCGGTAGGGCCCGTAGGGGCAGAAGAGCGGATGGTGGAGGCCGGTGCGCTCCGGCAGCTCGCCGCGGTGCCACCACATGTGCGGGAAGTAGCCGAGCCAGTCGAGCATCGTGTCGAAGAGCGAGACCTCGACGTGCGCGCCCTCGCCGGTCTCCGCGCGGCGGACGAGCGCGGCGAGCGCGGCGACGGCCGCGTACGAGCCGGCGCCGAGGTCGCAGGCGGAGAGGCCGACGCGGGCCGGCTCCTCCGGCGTCCCGGTGATCGACATGAGTCCGGTCTCGCCCTGCATGACGAGGTCGTAGGCGTTTCGCTGCGCGTACGGGCCTTCCGCGCCGTAGCCGCTGATCTCGACGTAGACGACGTCGGGGCGCAAGCGGCGGACGGACGGCTCGTCGAGCCCGACGCCGGCCGCCCACCCGGGCGTGAAGTTCTGGAGGAAGACGTCGGCGCCGCGGACGAGGGCTTCCAGGTCGGCGCGGCGCTCCGGGTCGCGGACGTCGAGCTCGACGCTCTGCTTGCCGCGGTTGACCCAGACGAAGCCGCTCGAGAGGCCGGCGGCGATCGTGTCCCACCCGCGCGTGACGTCGCCGCGGCCCGGCTGCTCGATCTTCACGACGTCGGCGCCGAGGTCGGCGAGGAGCCGCGTGCAGAGCGGCCCCGCGAGCCCGACCTCGCACGCGACGACGCGAATGCCCCCGAGCAGCATGCGCGGAGCGTAGTGCGTTCGCCGCCTGTGGAGACTTCGGCACAGCGTTGGCGCCTTCCGCGCGGGACACGGCACGGGATCGGCGGTACGCTCGAAGCGGGTGGCGGGAGGAGCCCCTTCCCCACCCAGGGTGGGGCGCGCGCGTCTAACTGAAGGCTCGAGCGCCGATCGCGCGACGGCGCCGAGGGCCGCGTGGAAAGGTTCCCGCGAGGGGATCGTTAGGCCGATCGACCCCGACGGAAGGACGGCCGCATGGCAAAGCTCACGGACAAGGCGCGCGCGCTCATCGACGATCCGAACTTCGCGTACCTCGCGACGGTCGGCAGAGACGGCGTTCCGCAGCTGACACCCGTCTGGATCGACCGCGACGGCGACACGATCCGGATCAACACGGCGAAAGGCCGCGCGAAGGACCGCAACATGCGCCGCGACCCACGCGTCGCCGTCTCGATCGCCGCACACGGACGATCCCGTACGAGCGGGTCGAGATCCGCGGCCACGTGGTCGGGATCGTCGACGAGCCGGAGGCCCGGACCCACATCGACGGGCTCAACCGCAAGTACCACGAGCTCGGACGAGGACTACCCCGTGCGCCCCGGCGAGGAGCGCGTCATCTTCCTGATCGAGCCGGAACGCGTGCTCTGAGCGTGCCGACGCCTCCTCTACCTCGCTCGCGACGAGGTCGCCGCGCTCCTCCCGCCGGTCGCCGAGCAGCTCGACCTCGTCGAGGAGACCTACCGCGCGCTCGCCGCCGGGCCGAGTCGAGCTCCCGCCCAAGCCCGGCGTCCACCCCCGCGCCGACTCGTTCATCCACGCGATGCCGGCCTATCTCCGCGACGACGACGTCGTCGCGCTCAAGTGGGTCTCCGGCTACCCGGCGAACAAGGCGCGCGGGCTCCCGTACATCACCGGCCTCGTCGTCCTGAACGACGCCGACACCGGCCTGCCGACCTGCGTGATGGACGGCGCCGAGATCACGGCCGCGCGCACGGCCGCGGCCAGCGGCGTCTGCGTCCGCCGGTTCGCGCCCGAGGGCTGGAGCACCGCCGCGATCCTCGGCGCCGGCGAGCAGGGCGTCTTCCACGCCGCGCTCCTGCGCGAGCTGAACCCCGGCGTGCGGATCCGCGCCTACGACCCGAACCCGGAGCGCGTCGAGCGGCTCGGGCCCGGCGTCGAGGCCGCAGGCGGCGAGCTCGAGGCGGTCGACGGCGCCGAGATCGTCGTGACCGCCGCGCCGATCGTCGAGGCAGCCGCAGCCGGTGATCGGGCTCGATGCGCTCGGCGAGCGCTGGCTCGTGCTTCCGATCGACTTCGACGCGCTCGTCCGGCGCGAGGTCGTCGCGGCGGCCGACCTCTTCGCCGTCGACGACGTGGGCCAGTTCGACTACTACCGCGAGCAGGGGCACTTCTGCCGAATGGCCCGTCCCGGCCGGGAGCGTCGGCGAGGCGCTCGGCCGCGGCGGACTCGCCCGAGCGCGTGGCGTGCGTCAACCTCGGGATCGGCGCGCTCGACGCCGCGTTCGCGGCGCGGGTGCTCGCCGCCGCGCGCGAGCGGGGCGCGGGAACCGAGCTGCCGCTCTAGCCGAGCAGCCGCTCGACGAGCGCCTCGTCCACGCGCTCGACCACCTCGTCGGCGGCGGCGAGACGCTCCGGCGCGACCGTGCCGAGCAGGGCGACGCACCGCATCCCGGCCGCCTTCGCCGCGCGCACGCCGGCCTCGCTGTCCTCGAGGACGACGGCGCCCGCCGGCTCGACGCCGAGCGCCGCCGCCGCCCGCAGGTACCCCTCGGGATCCGGCTTTCCCGGCGGCGACGTCCTCGGCCGAGACGACGACCCCGAAGACGCCGGCGAGTCCGGCCGCGCCGAGCACGAGGTCGATGTCGGCCCGCGCTGCGCCGGAGACGACACCGACCGGCACGCGCGCGGCCGCGGCGCGAACGGCGGCCCGCATCTGCGGCCGCACGCAGGCGCCGTCGGCCACCCGATCGCGATAGCGACGCACGCGCTCGTCCATCACGGCGGCGAGTTCCTCACCGGCAACGCCAAGCCCGAGCGCCGCGATCTCCGGGTCGGCAAGCCCGGCGAACGAGCCGAAGTACTCCTCGCGCGTGAGCGTCCGACCGCGCTCCTCGAAGATCGCGCGCCAGATCTCGAAGAGGATCGGCTCGTCGTCGGAGAGCGTTCCGTTGAAGTCGAAGAGGAGCGCGCGCGCAGCCATCAGGATCGCGCCCGCCAGAGCGCGAGAGCCGCGAGCGACACGGCGTCCGAGAGGAGCTCGAGCGCCCGGTCGGCAGGGATCCGCTCCACCTCGAGCTCCTCGTCGTCGTCCGGCGTCCCGACCGCGTCCGTGAGCGGCCCGATCGCCTCGAGCCACGTGCACGAGCTCGGTCGAGTACGCCGGCACGGCCCAGAACGTCCCGACCTCCCGCCAGCCCGACGCGGCCAGCCCGCACTCCTCGGCCAGCTCGCGCGCGGCGGCGTCGAGCGGGGTCTCGCCCGGCTCGAGCTTGCCCGACGGGAGCTCGAGCGTCGGCTCGGGAGCGCCCGGCCGCGGCTGGCGGACGGCTAGGAGCTCCCCGTCGACCAGGGCGACGATCGCCACCGATTCCGGATGCTGGACCAGCACGGCCGTGAGTCTAGGATCCTCCGGTGGAGCCCACGCTGATCGCCGAGCGGATCTGGCCCGGCCGGCCCGTGACCATCGAGGAGCTCGGCGGCGGGATCACGAACCGGAACTTCAAGGTCACGCTCGACGGCGAGAGCTACGTCCTGCGGCTCGGCGGCAAGGACACCGAGTTGCTCGGGATCGACCGCGACATCGAGCACGGTGCGTCGCGCGCGGCGGCGGCGGCCGGGATCGGCCCGGAGGTGATCGCGTTCGTCGAGCCGGAGGGCTGGCTCGTCACGCGCTTCGTCGAGGGACGGCCGGCCCCGCCCGAGGAGCTCGGCACGCCCGAGGGTCTCGCCGAGATCGTGGCTGCGCTCAGGCGCTTCCACGACGGGCCGCCGATCGCGGGCGTCTTCGACTCGTTCCGCGTCGTCGAGGCCTACCGGGACACGGCGGCCGAGCGCGGCGTGGCCATCCCGGACGCCTACGTGGAGGCGAAGGAGGTCGCCGGCCGGATCGAGCGCGACGCGCGCCGGCGAGGCGCCGTGCCCCTGCCACAACGACCTCCTGAACGCGAACTTCATCCGCGGCGACGGCCGGCTCTGGATCGTCGACTGGGAGTACGCCGGCATGGGCGACCGGTTCTTCGACCTCGCCAACTTCGCCGCGAACCACGAGCTCGACGCGGCCGGCAAGGAGGAGCTGCTCCGCGCGTACTTCGGCGAGCTGCGCCCCGAGGACGCCGCCGCGCTCGAGCTGATGCGCTTCATGTCGGACTTCCGCGAGGCGATGTGGGGCGTCGTCCAGCAGGGGATCTCCGAGCTCGATTTCGACTTCGTCGCCTACGCGACGGAGCATTTCGACCGGCTCCTCCGCACCGCCGGGGAGCCGTCGTTCCGGGCCGCGCTCGAGGCCTCGGCGTGAAGACGAAGGCCCGCGCGGTCGTGGTCGGCGGCGGCGTCGGCGGGACATCGATCCTGCTCTGGCTGACCCGGCTCGGCTGGGACGACGTCGTGCTCGTCGAGCGGGCCGACCTGACGAGCGGCTCGACCTTCCACTCGGCCGGCCTGGTCGGCCAGCTGCGCGGCTCGCTCGCGCTGACGAAGATGATGATGAGCTCGGTCGATCTCTACCGGACGCTCGGCGACGAGGTCGGCCTCGAGACCGGCTGGCGCGAGGTCGGGTCGCTGCGCCTCGCCTCCTCCGAGGAGCGGATGGAGGAGCTCGAGCGCCAGGCCGGCTGGGCGAAGACGTTCGGCCTGCCGCTCGAGCTCGTCTCGGCCGAGCGCGCGCAGGAGCTCTTCCCGCCGATGACGACCGACGGCGTGCTCGGCGCCGCGTACCTCCCGACCGACGGCTACATCGACCCGAGCCAGCTGACGTTCGCGCTCGCCGAGGGCGCGAGGCGCGGCGGCGCCGAGATCGAGACGAACACGCGCGTGACCGGAATCGGCGTCGAGCGCGGCCGCGTCACGGGGGTCGAGACGGACAAGGGCTCGATCGAGACGGAGGTCGTCGTGAACGCCGGCGGGATGTTCGCCGGCGAGATCGGCGCGCTCGCCGGCGTCAACGTCCCGGTCGTCCCGATGGCGCACGAGTACCTCGTCACCCGCCCGCTCGACGTTCCGGCCGACGTCCCGACGATGCGCGACCCGAGCCTGCTCGTCTACTTCCGCGGCGAGTCGGGCGGGCTCGTGATGGGCGGCTACGAGCGCCACCCGGCGCCGTGGTCGCTCGACGGGATCCCGGCCGACTTCAACGGCAAGCTCCTCCCTGAGGACTGGGAGCGGTTCGAGGAGCTGATGACGAACGCCGTCGTCCGGGTGCCGTGCGCTCGAGGACGCCGAGGTCGTGCGCCTGATCAACGGCCCGGAGGCCTTCACGCCGGACGGCGAGTTCATCCTCGGGCCGACGGACGTGCGCGGTTTCTGGGTCGCCGCCGGGTTCTGCGCGCACGGGCTCGCGGGCGCCGGCGGCATGGGCCAGCTCGTCGCCGAGTGGATCGTCGAGGGCACGCCGAGCCTCGATACGTGGGAGATGGACTCGCGCCGCTTCGGCCCGCACTACCGCAGCCGCGAGTACACGCTCGCCCGCACGGTCGAGGTCTACGCGACGTACTACGACGTCAAGTACCCCGGGCACGAGCGGCAGGCCGGCCGCCCGCTGCGCGTCTCGTCCGCGTACGAGCGGCTGCGTGCGCTCGACGCGGCGTTCGGGGAGAAGTCCGGCTGGGAGCGGGCGAACTGGTTCGAGTCGAACGCGGCAGACGGAGACGAGTCACTTCGCCCGCGCGGGTGGGCGGGGAAGCTCTGGTCGCCCGCGATCGGCGCCGAGCACCGCGCCTGCCGCGAGCGGGTCGCGCTCTTCGACGAGTCGTCGTTCGCCAAGCTCGACGTCGTCGGCCCCGGTGCCGCGGACTTCCTCGAGGGCCTCGCCGCCAACCGCGTCGCGCGCGACGTCGGCGCGGTCACCTACACGCAGATGCTGAACCCGCGGGGCGGGATCGAGTGCGACTTCACCGTCACGCGGCTCGCGGAGGAGCGCTTCCGCATCGTCACCGGGACGGCGTTCGGGAACCACGACGCCGCCTGGATCCGCGCAACACCTCCCCGACGACGGCTCCGTCCAGCTCGAGGACGTGACCTCGCGCTACGCGTGCTTCGGGCTCTGGGGGCCGGCGGCCCGCGAGCTCCTGCAGCCGCTGACCACGACCGACCTCTCGAACGAGGCCTTCCCGTACATGCGCGCGCGCGAGCTGGCCGTCGGCGTCGTGCCGTGCACGGCGCTGCGGGTCACCTACGTCGGCGAGCTCGGCTGGGAGCTCTACTGCCCGACCGAGTACGGGCTCCGCCTCTGGGACACTCTCTGGGAGGCAGGGCGGGAGCACGGGCTCGTCGCCGGCGGTTACAAGGCGATCGACTCGCTGCGGCTCGAGAAGGGCTACCGCGTCTGGGGCGCGGACATCTCGCCTGAGGACACGCCGTTCGAGGCTGGGCTCGGCTTCGCGGTCAAGCTCGACAAGGGCGAGTTCGTCGGGCGGGAGGCGCTGGCCTCTGCCGCCGAGCCCGAGCGGAAGCTCGTCGCGATCGTGCTCGAGGACCCGCGCTCGGTCGCGCTCGGCTCCGAGCCGGTGCGGATCGAGGGCGAGATCGCCGGCCGTGTGACGAGCGGCGGCTACGGCTACACGGTCGAGCGCTCGATCGCCTACGCCTACGTCCCGGCCGCCGCAGCCGCGCCGGGCACGGCGGTCGAGGTGGAGATCTTCGGCCGCTGGGTTCCCGGGGCGGTCGCGGAGGAGCCGCTCTTCGACCCGCGCGGAGAGCGGATCCGCGCCTAGCGATGGCGGTCTCGTGGCTCACGGAGATGGAGGAGCGTCTGGCAGGCGAGAACGACGAGGAGGTACTCGCCACCTCGCTCGTCGTGCTGGCCGCGGTCGCCGGCGCCGGTGTCGACGTCGACGAGGACGAGCTGCGCGGCGCGGCCCGCCGGGCCGTCCTCCGGCTCGCGACGGGCGGCGACCCTGCCCGCGGGCTCGACCTCGCCGGGCCGGCCGTCACCTCGCTCGCCGACGAGCTGCGCACGGCCGAGCGCCAGCTCGAGCTCGAGGCCGGCGTGCGGCGGCTCGCCATGCAGGCGTCGGGACTGCCGCACGTGAGCGAGGCGCTGCACGGCCTGATGCACGCGCCCGACATCGCGTGGAACGCCTACGCGGCATCGCTCCTCGCCGACGAACTGGACGAGGACTGACGTGGACGCGTACGCCGACTTCTTCCCCGACCTCCTCGCGTTCTCCGTCCTGCTCCTGATCGCGATCGCCGCCGCGCCGCTCGCCGCCCGGGTCGGCCTGCCCGGCCCGGCGGCGTTCCTCGGCGTCGGGATCGTCGCCGGGGCGACCGACCTGATCCCGACGGACGACCTCGGGCCGCTCCACCTCGAGCAGATCGCGTCCGTCGCGCTCTACGCGATCCTCTTCCAGGGCGGTATCTCGACCGGCGTGCGTGCGCTCAGGCCGAACATGACGCCGACGCTCGTCCTGGCCCTGCCGGGCACCGCCGCCACCGCCGCGGCCCTGGCCGCGGTCGGGCACTACGCGTTCGGGCTCGACTGGACGATCGCCGCGCTCGTGGGCGTCGCGCTCGCGCCGACCGACCCAGCGGCGGTCTACGCCGTCCTCCGCCGGAGCGGCGGCGGCGACACCCGCGCGCGGACGATCCTCGAGGCGGAGTCCGGGCTTCAACGACCCCGTCGGCATCTCGCTGATGGTCGCCGTCCTCGCGTACGTCGGCCCGGACGCCTCGGGGGTCGGCGGCGGGTTCGTCCGCTTCGCGCAGGAGCTCGGGATCGGCAGCGTCGTCGGGATCGCGGCCGGCCTGCTCCTGATCGTCGTCCTGCGCGCGACGAAGGGCGTCCCGGACGACCTGCAGGGGATCGGCTTCCTCGTCGCCGCGATCGGGATCGGCGCGCTCTCGGCGTCGATCCACGGGAGCGGCTTCCTCGCGGTCTACATCGCCGGGCTGCTCGTCTCCGACGCGTGGCGGGCGCAGGACGGAAGCCGCCACGTCGCGACCGAGGGCGCGGCCGCGATCGCCGAGCCGCTCCTCTTCGGGCTGCTCGGGGCGGCGTTCGCGTCGTCGGTCGGCTGGTCCGAGCTCGGCTACGGGGTCGGCCTGATCGTCGCGCTCGCCCTGATCGTCCGTCCGCCCGTCGCCTTCGCGGGCACGATCGGGAGCGGACTCACGATGGGCGAGCGGCGCCTCGTCGCCTGGGGCGGGCTGAAGGGCGCCGTGCCGCTCCTGCTCGCCGCCTACCCCGCGCTCGAGGGACTCGACGGCGCCGCCCGCGTGCAGGGGATCGTCCTCGTCGCGACCGCGGGCTCGATCCTGCTCCAGGGCGCGACCCTGGCGGCCGTCGCCAAGGGCGCGGTGGGCGCCCGGACCGAAGCCCGGGCGCCCACGGAGTCAGCCGCTACTGGCCGGCGGGCCTGAGCCCGGCTTCGTAGGCCTCCTCGATCCGCTCGAGCTCCTCCTCGTCGCCCATGCGGACGGGGCCCTTGAACCACTTGCGGGCCGAGAGGAACCACCAGCCGCCGAAGATCAGGCCGATGCCGGCGAACCAGAGGATCGTGTAGTTGGTGAACCGCCAGTCGAAGCCTTCCTCCCAGGGAAGGCCGATCTTGTACAGCGGGATGATGAAGATGATCGTGATCAGGGCGACCCACGCGACCGACAGCGGGTCGATCCACTTGTAGTGCTTGCCGAGGCTCCATGCCCTCGGCTCGTCCCAGGCGTCGCCCTTGCGCCAGCGCAGCCAGACCGGGATCACGAAGGCGATGTAGAGGCCGATGACCGCGATCGCCGTACCGACCGCGTACCCGACGAAGAAGTTCCAGACCGCCGGGATCATCAGGATGCCCGCGAACAGCCAGATCCCGAACACCGACCACCGCGGGACGCGGTTCGTCGCGACGCGCCGCCAGAGCTGATGGCCCGGTACGGCCCCGTCGCGCGAGAACGCGAACATCATCCGCGAGGCCGACGTGACGGACGCGGTCACGCAGAAGAACTGCGCGACGACGCAGATGAAGAGCAGCGCCTCCGCCCAGTTCTGGCTCATCGAGTTCGCCCAGATCCACGGCACGAGCAGCCCGAGCGCGTTGACCTCGTCCAGCGCCCCCTGCGTGCTCGGGATCGCGAACGTCACCGCCACGAGGAGGACCCAGCCGAAGATCACCGACACGACGACCGACGTCCACATGCCCGTCGCCGCCATCCGCGACGCGTTGTTCGTCTCCTCGGCCGTGTGCGCCGACGCGTCGAAGCCGGTGATCGTGTACTGCGGAAGCAGCATCCCGAGCCCGAGGACCAGCAGGAACGCGAACCCGAATGAGGTCGTTCCGTCGCCGAAGCCCGAGTTGTTCACCGTCTCGCTGAAGACGTAGGAGAGCGACTGGTGGTTGTCGGGGACGATGATCAGGATCGCGACAATCACGACGACGCCGACCATGTGCCACCAGGCCGAGATCATGTTCAGCCCGGACGTCAGGCGGATGTTCAGCAGGTTGATCAGCGCCGCCGCGCTCAGAAAGATCGCGTAGAGGATGTACGTCGAGGCGTCGAACGACGCGCCGAACCAGTCGTTCATGTGGTCGGAGTACGAAAACCAGAAGTTGAAGAGGGCCTGCCCGAACAGCGCGAGCCCGTAGCCGATCGCCGCGGTGACCGCGACCTGGCCGATCAGGTTGAACCATCCGGTCGCCCACCCCCAGCCCGGGCCGCCGAGCTTCGAGGCCCAGTAGTAGAGACCGCCGGCGGTCGGATACGCGGAGGCGATCTCCGCCATCGCGAGGGCGATGATCGTCGCCATCAGGCCGACGAGCAGCCAGCCGTACGTGATCCACATCGGGCCGCCGTGCTCGAAGCCGATGTTGTACGAGGTCAGGCACCCCGCGAGGATCGAGATGATCGTGAACGAGATCGCGAAGTTCCGGAACCCGCCCATCCCCCGGAAGAGCTCCTGGGCGTAGCCGAGCTTGTGGAGGATGCGTTCGTCCTCGCTGTGGGTGGAGCGCCCTGGCGCGCCTGGATCAGCCGCACTCATCCTGACTCCTTCCGCTCAGATGTGGCCGTAGCGCGCTATTTACACGGGGCGCCGGATGGGATGTCAAGCGCCGCCGCACCCCGTTAGGCTCCCGCCGTGCTCACGCTGAAGGAGCTCGAAGGGCGCGGTGGCCGACGGCACGATCGACACGATCGTCGTCGCGTTCACCGACATGCAGGGGCGCCTGATGGGCAAGCGCGTCCACGGCGAGCACTTCGTGGCGGAGAACCTCGCGGAGCACGGCGTCGAGGCCTGCGACTACCTGCTGGCGCTCGACATGGAGATGGATCCGGTGCCCGGCTACGCGCTCACGAACTGGGAGTCCGGGTACGGCGACTTCGCGCTGCGACCGGATCTCGCGACGTTGCGGCGGATCCCGTGGCTCGAGGCGACCGCGCTCGTGCTCTGCGACGTCGCCTCGCACGACGGGCGCGACGTGGCGCCGTCGCCGCGCCAGGTCCTGAAGCGCCAGGTCGCGCGGGCGCGGGAGCTCGGCTACGAGCCGATGTTCGGCTCCGAGCTCGAGTTCTACCTCTTCAAGGAGAGCTACGCGGAGGCGCACGAGCAGGGCTACGAGAACCTGACGCCATCCGTCCCGTACATCCTCGACTACCACATCCTCGCCACCACCTACGACGAGCCGTTCATCCGCCAGATCCGCAACGGCATGCAGGCGGCGGGCATCCCGGTCGAGAACTCGAAGGGCGAGGCGTGGCCGGGCCAGCAGGAGATCAACTTCCGCTTCGCCGACGCGGTCACGATGGCCGACAACCACACGATCTACAAGAACGGCGCCAAGGAGATCGCGCACCTGAACGGCTGCTCGCTCACGTTCATGGCGAAGCCGCACCACGAGTGGATCGGCAACTCGTGCCACGTCCACTCGAGCCTCTGGCGCGACGGCGAGAACGCGTTCGCGGACGAGTCGCCGGTCTTCAAGCAGTTCCTGGCCGGCCAGATCGCCGGCCTGCGCGAGCTGGCGGTCTTCCTCGCGCCGAGCATCAACTCGTACAAGCGCTACGCGGCCGGCTCGTGGGCGCCGACGACGCTCGCCTGGGGCCACGACAACCGCACGTGCGGCTTCCGGATCGTCGGCCACGGCGGCTCGGTGCGGGCGGAGACGCGGATCCCGGGCGCGGACGCGAACCCGTATCTGTGCTTCGCGGCGCTCCTTGCCGCCGGGCTCGACGGCGTCGAGCGCGAGCTGGAGCTCCCGCCGCCGCTCGAGGGCAACGCGTACGAGTCGGACGCGCCGCGCTTCCCCCACTCCCTGCGCGAGGCGATCGACGCGCTCGAGTCCGGGACGCTGGCGCGGGCCGCGCTCGGGGACGACGTGGTCGACCACTACCTGACGTATGCGAAGACCGAGCAGCGGCTCTACGACGGCGTCGTCACCGACTACGAGCGCCGCCGCATGTTCGAGCGGGGCTAGCGGGCACTCGTGTACGCGTCTGTGGGCCGATTGGCCCGAAGTCGGCGCAGGCCGGTGACAGACACGCGCGCGGTTGCCGAGTACCGTCGAAGGCGGGTGGTGGGTGGCGCCCTTCCCCACCCAGGGTGGGGCGCGCGCGGTGATGGGCCCACGGCGTAAAGTCAGCTCGATGGCGCGCGGAACGAAACCGATCGTGGGGATCACGACCTACGCGGAGTCCGCGGCCTGGGGCGCGTGGAACGTGCCGACCGCGTTGATCCCGCTCACCTACATCGAGGCGGTCGAGGCCGCCGGCGGACGGCCGCTGCTCGTGCCGCCGAGCGACGACGGCGTCGACGAGACGCTCGACGTCCTCGATGGGATCATCTTCTCAGGCGGCTCCGACCTCGACCCGGACACGTACGGGGCCACGAGCCACCCCGAGACGAACGGCGTCCGCCCCGAGCGCGACAGCGCCGAGCTCGCCCTCATGCGCGCGGCACTGGAGCGCGACCTGCCGATGCTCGCGATCTGCCGCGGGATCGAGATCATGAACGTCGCCCGCGGCGGCGACCTCGTCCAGCACCTCCCGGACGTCGTCGGCGACGCGCGCCACAAGCACACGCCGGGCGTCTTCGCCGACCACGACGTCCGCGTCGACAGCTCCAGCCGCCTGGGCGGCATCCTCGGCGACCACACGCCGGTCAAGTCGCACCACCACCAGGGCGTCGGACGGATCGGCGACGGGCTCGTCGAGACTGCGTGGGCCGAGGACGGCACCGTCGAGGGCCTCGAGGATCCGAGCCGCACGTTCGCGCTCGGCGTCCTCTGGCACCCCGAGGAGCACGAGGACCGCAAGCTCTTCGAGGAGCTGGTCGCGGAGGCCCGGCGCTACCGCGAGCGCAGGCCATGATCGAGGTCCTGAACCCGGCGACGGAGGAGCGGATCGCCGAGCTGCCCGCCGCGAACGAGGAAGACGCCGACCGCGCGGTCGCCGCCGCCAAGGCCGCGTTTCCCACTTGGCGCGCCGTCGCTCCGGGTGATCGCGCCCGCCTGCTCCGCCGGCTCGCCACGCTCGTCGAGGAGCACGCGGACGAGCTCGCGCTGATCGAGACGCGCAACGTCGGCAAGCCGCTCGGCGACTCGCGTGGCGAGGTCGGGATGGTCGCCGACGTCTTCCACTTCTATGCCGGCGCGGTCGACAAGCACTTCGGCGAGACGATCCCGGTCGCCGGCGGAATCGACATGACCTTCCGCGAGCCGCTCGGCGTCGTCGGGCTGATCACGCCGTGGAACTTCCCGCTCAACATCGCCTCGTGGAAGCTCGGCCCCGCGCTCGCGTGCGGGAACACGGTCGTGCTCAAGCCTGCCGAGCTGACGCCGCTCTCGAGCATCCGCCTGGGCGAGCTCGCGCTCGAGGCCGGGATCCCGGAGGGGGTCGTGAACGTCGTCGTCGGCCCGGGCCGCGTGGTCGGGCAGCGGCTCGTCGAGCACCCCGACGTGGCCAAGATCGGCTTCACCGGTTCGACCGAGGTCGGCCGCGGCGTGATGGCGGGCGCCGCGCAGACGATCAAGCGGGTCACGCTCGAGCTGGGCGGCAAGTCGGCCAACGTCGTCTTCGCGGACGCCGATCTCGAGCGGGCGGCCGCGTCCGCTCCCGGCGCGGTGTTCGGCAATGCCGGCCAGGACTGCTGCGCGCGCTCGCGCATCCTCGTCGAGCGGAGCGCGTACGACCGCTTCCTCTCGCTGCTCGAGGACGCGACCGGCGCCGTGCGGGTCGGCGACCCCGAGGCAGACGGCACCGAGATGGGCCCGCTGATCTCCGCCGACCACCGCGAGAAGGTTGCGTCCTTCGTGGACGGCAACGCGCGGTTCCGCGGCGACGCGCCCGACGGCCCCGGCTTCTGGTTCCCGCCGACGCTCGTCGAGGCCTCGAACGACGACAGCGTCGCGCGCGAGGAGGTCTTCGGCCCCGTCGCCGCCGTGATCCCGTTTGACGACGAGGCGGACGCGATCAGGATCGCGAACGACACGCCCTACGGCCTCTCCGGCTCGGTCTGGACGGAGAACGGAGCCCGGGCGCTCCGCGTCGCCCGCGCGCTCGAGAGCGGCGTGATCTCGGTCAACTCGAACACGTCCGTGCGCGTGCAGACACCGTTCGGCGGGTTCAAGCAGTCCGGTTTCGGCCGTGAGCTCGGACTGCACGCGCTCGAGGGCTACAGCGAGGTCAAGAACCTCTTCGTCGCCACGTAAGGGGACCGTCAGCGAACGTTTGCCCCGCCTGCGGTTCGCCTACCCTGTAGACGATGGCGCGGGTCCTCACCCTCCTGCTCGTCCTCGCCGCCGTCGCCGTGCCCGCCGGCTGCGGCTCGAGCGAGAGCGAGCCCGAGCCCGACCGCAACCTGCTGAGCGCCGGCCAGGTGACCTCCGAGTTCCAGGAGGAGACCGGCGACGACCTGCGCTCGGCCGCCGGCACCGACCCGTCGTGGGAGCAGTTCAACTTCGGGCTCAATCCGTCGCCCGAGCTCGTGAAGGAGTACGGGATCTTCTCGATCTACGTCGTCGACCCCGGGAACCTCGAGGCGGTCGACTCGCTGCTCGCCGACAAGACGACCGGCGACCCGCTCCCCGCCGACGGCGACGGGATCCAGTGGGAGAAGGACGAGCTCTCCGGCACGTGGATCGCGTACAAGCCGCTACGCGGACAACGTCGTCCTGACGTGGTTCTCCGAGAGCAAGACGCAGACCGTGGACGAGCGCTTCGAGCGGCTCGACGACGATCCTCTCCTCGCTCGCCGACCAGGCCTGAGATAGATTCGCCCGACCATGGGGCGGCTCGACGGCAAGGTCTGCGTGATCACCGGCGCGGCCGGGGGCATCGGGCGCGAGGCGGCGCTCCTCTTCTCCGGCGAGGGCGCGCAGGTGTGCGTGGCCGACGTCGACCCGGACGCCGGCGAGGCGACCGCGGCCGAGTGCCGCGACGCGTTCTTCCAGAGGACGGACGTCGCAGACCCAGCGAGCGTCGAGGAGCTCTACCGCGCGACCGCCGAGCGCTACGGCGGTGTCGACGTCCTCTACAACAACGCGGGGATCATGCCCGGCGACGACGCGTCCGTCCTCGACACGGACGCGGACGCCTTCCAGCGCGTGCAGGACGTGAACACGAAGGGCGTCTTCCTCTGCTGCAAGTACGGGATCCCGCACCTGCTCGAGCGCGGTGGCGGCTCGGTGATCAACGTTGCGTCGTTCGTAGCCATCCTCGGCGCGGCGACGTCGCAGATCTCCTACACGGCGTCGAAGGGGGCCGTGCTCTCGATGAGCCGCGAGCTCTCGGTCGAGTTCGCCCGGCGAGGCGTGCGCGTCAACGCGCTCTGTCCAGGCCCGGTCGAGACGCCGCTGCTCATGCGCCTGTTCTCCGACGACCCGGCCGCGTACGAGCGGCGGCGCATCCACCTGCCGATGGGCCGCCTCGCGCAGGCCCGCGAGATCGCGAACGCCGCGCTCTTCCTCGCGAGCGACGAGTCGTCCTACGTGAACGGGGCGACGTTCCTCGTCGACGGCGGCCTGACGGCCGCGTACGTCACGCCGGAGTAGGTCGCTAGACCGCGCCCTGGGCGGCGGCCAGCTGCTCTTGCAGATGCGCGACGGCGTCGAGGACCGCCTGGATGTCGCCCTCGCTGAGCTCGTCCCAGCGGCGCAGCTGCACCGGGGCGCGAAGTGAGTCGATCACGCCCAGCGACTCCGCGGTCGCCGAGTCGAGGCTCGCGACGAGATCCGGGTTCTGCGTGCTGACGATCGGGCGCACCGACCGGTACGCGGCGCGCGCGCCACGCACGTCGCCGTCGACGCCGTCGAGCTGGAGGACGCGAGTACCGCTCCGCCTCCTCCTTCATCGTCGTGTTAGGAACGCGGTCGGCGAGCTCGTTCGCGTAGCCGATGATCACCGCCGGGCTGAGCTCGAGCCCGGGCAGCACCCGCTTGAGCTCGTCGACGTCCTCGACGAACGTCGCGCCGAGGTCCTCGGTGCCGACCGTCGTCCCGGTGTCGAAGAGGGTCTTCTCGATCGCGTGCAGGCCGGTCCATTCGCCCTGCGCCTCGCCCTCGGCGGCGCCGAGCCGCAGGTCGTAGCCGAGGTCGGCGAGCGCGGGCTGGATGCTCTCGTAGGCGGCGATCAGGCGCGGGTAGATCGCCTGCGCCCGCGCCGGCGTGCCCTGGCGGAGCGCCTTGGCGAACGGCTTCCCCTCGGCCGCGAGGATGTTCGCCTGCTTGCGCAGGTACGCGCGGTACGCGAGGACGGCCTTCCTCGCCGCCGGGTCGGCCGGCAGCGGCGCCGGCGCGGCCTCGGCCGTCGTCGTCTCCCCCGTCGTCTCGACGGTCTCCGCGGGCTCGGTCGGCGCGCTCTCGGTCGGCGGCGGGCTCGGTCGTGGCCGCGGTGGTCGTCGGGTCGTCGTCGTCCCCGCACGCGAGCGGGACGAGGAGCAGGGCGGCGACCGCGGCCGCGAGGATGAAGCGGAGACCACGCATCTGGGCCCGCGAAAGGCTACCGACGGCCCTGCGGCAGCCGACCGGTCGAACCGCTCAGGCGGCGAGCGCGGCCTCGAGCCGCGGCGGGAAGCGCTCGAGGACCCAGCGTGCGTCCAGCGCGCGGCCGTGCGGTACGGCTCGCCGTTCACGAGCGCGAAGTCGCGCGTGCGTGGATCCATCGGCAGCTGCGACTCGACCGGATAGAAGCGGTTGTGCCGGTCGATCAGCTCGTTGACGGCGACGAAGTTCCAGCGCCGCGCGAGCGAGTCCCACCGGCGCGCGAACCGCCCCGGATCGTCGGCGCACTCGGCCGAGATCTCGCGCCAGGCCTGCTCGAGCGCCAGCTCGTGCGCGGCCGTCTCCTCCTCGATCTCCCGCAGCCGCGCCATGTACGGCAGCGGGCCGCCGAGCGAGGCGACGTAGCGGTCGGACGAAGGGCTGAACGGCAGCGGCCGCGGGCGCACCCGCCGGCCCTCGAAAGGCAGTCCGGCGAGCTCGCGCTCGAGCACCTCGCGTTCGCGGCGCTCCCGCGCGTTCTCGTCGCGGACACCCCACTGCCCGAGCAGCCGCTTGCGCTCCCGCTCGTCCACGACCCCATTGTGCCGCGGCGGTTGCATTGCGCGGGCGCGTGCGGAAGGCTGGGGCGGCCAGCCGCGACGCAAAGGAGCCGCACATGTCCACGCGCGAGGAGAACCCGCCGGTCGTCGAGGCCGCCGATGTCCGCGAGCTTCGTCTCGCCGTCGTCCTCTACGGCGGCGTGTCGCTCGCCATCTACATGCACGGGACGACCAAGGAGCTGCACCGCCTCGTCAAGGCGTCGACCCTCGAGGAGCTCCGGCTCGATTCGGAGGAGACGCCGAGCGAGACCTTCTGGCGCCAGTTCCTGCGCGCACTGGCCGAGCGCGACGAGAAGAAGGTGCGCACGCGCGTGGTCGTCGACATCGTCGCCGGCACGTCCGCCGGCGGGATCAACGGGATCTACCTCGCGAAGGCACTCGCGCGGAACGAGACGCAGGACGCGCTGCGCGACCTCTGGCTCGACCACGGCGACATCGCGCAGCTCCTGCGCGGCCCGTCGTGGCTCCCCGCGAAGCTGAAGGCGCCGTGGCTGCTCGCGGCGACGATGCGCAAGCCGCCCCTCCGCGGGCGACTCGATCGCGCAGTGGATGTACCAGGCGCTCCAGGACATGGACGAGCCGGGCCCGCAGCCGCGCGAGCTCGGGACGCTCATGCCCTCGCGCCACCTCCTCGAGCTGTTCGTGACGACGACGGACTTCAACGGCTACGACCGCGACCTGATGCTGGCCGACCCGAAGCTGATCCACGACCACGCGCACCGGCACGTGCTGACGTTCCGCTTGGGCGACGGCGAAGACGACTTCCGCCGGCAGGACAACGCGGCGCTCGCGTTCTCCGGCCGCGTGACCTCGTGCTTCCCCGGCGCGTTCCCGCCGGTCAGCTTCGACGAGTTCGAGGGCTACCTCGCGAAGGACGGCGGCGACATCTCGGAGCTCGGGCCGAAGTTCTTCAAGATCTACGCGCTCTCGAATGCGGAGCCGCGCAACACGTTCTTCGTCGACGGCGGCATCCTCGACAACCGGCCGTTCGGCCACGCGATCGCGGCGATCAAGCGCCGACCGGCCGAGGCCGAGACGCGGCGGAAGCTCCTCTACCTCGAGCCCGATCCCGGCGGACGCGGTCCGAAGCCGACCGGCGGCGAGGCGCCGCGGCCGGTCGCCACGGTGCTCGCCGCGGTGTCCGGCATCCCGCGCAAGGAGCCGCTGCATCGACGACATCCAGGCGGTCGTCCGCCTGAACGAGCGCGTGCGGCGCATCCAGGACGTGATCCGGATGAGCTGGGAGCCGATCGCCGCGCGCGTGCAGGAGGTGATCGGCGAGGACTTGGGCCGGCTGGCCGAGCAGCCGTCGGCGGAGGAGATCGACCGGTGGCGCACGCGCCTGAACGAGGAAGCGGAGCAGGCGGCCGGGTTCGCCTGGGCGACCTACCTCCGGAGCAAGGTGAGCAGCGTCGTCGACCGCTACGCCCGGACGATCTGCCGACTCTCCGACTACCCCGAGGACTGCAACCAGGCGACGTTCGTGCGTGAGGTCCTCCGCCGCTGGGCCGAGGGCCGCCTCTTCGCAGACCGCGACGGCCACCCGGCGCCCGCCGAGGACCAGGTCGCGTTCCTTCGCACCTTCGACCTCGAGTACGGGGCGCGGCGGCTGCGGTTCGTGATCGACGGCCTGTCCTGGTGGTACCGCCACTGTGACGAGGAGAGCTTCCCGACGCGCGCCGAGCTGAACGAGGGAAAGCGGCGGCTCTACGAGGCGCAGGACGTCCTCACGGACGCGATGGACGGCAAGCGGCCTCTCGACGGACCTGACCGACGAGGTGCTCGCCGGTCTTCGGCCAGGACACGGTCGACGACTGGATCTACACCCAGAAGCGCAGCCCGCAGGACTACGTCGAGGCGCACGCCGAGGCGCTCGCGAAGCTCGAGCAGGAGTTCGGCAAGAGCCTCAACGCAGCGCTCGACGGCTTCGGCAAACACCTCGTCGACAGCGTGTTCGAGGTCGCCCAGGGCTGGGCGCCCGCCGCGCAAGGAGGACATCCTCGTTCGCTTCCTCGGCTTCCCGATCTGGGACTCGCTCCTCTATCCGCATCCAGTCGACCACGGACACGGGCGAGCGGGACTCGGTCGACATCATCCGGATGAGCCCGCGCGACGCCAGGCTCCTGAAGCCGCTCGACCCGGACAAGCCGAAGCTGAGCGGCGTCGGGATCATGCACTTCGGCGCGTTCTTCAGCCGCGACGGGCCGCGAGAACGACTACCTCTGGGGCCGCCTCGACGGCGCGGAGCGGCTGATCCAGATCCTGCTCGGCCCGGACGCCTCGAAGGAGGAGCAGGCCGAGTGGACCCGCAAGGCGTTCGCCGCGATCGTCGAGGAAGAGGAGAGGCGCTGCCCCGAGCCGGCCGCTCCTCGACCACGCGCGGACGTTCTCCGGTCAGGCGGTGCCGGCCTAGCCGGGATCGCCTCGCGGGCTCCCAGGCGCGTAGCGCAGGAGCACGACGCCGGAGTCGAACGCCTCCGTGTCGACCAGGCGCAGCCGCAGCCGCTCCACCTCCTCGAACAGCCGGTCCCCCGGGCCCCACACTGCTGGGTGGATCCAGAACCAGAACTCGTCGACGAGGCCCTTCCGCGAGCAGGCGCGCGTGAACTCGCCGCAGCCGTACGTCGACGAGGTCGCCCTCGCCGGACTCCTTGAGTGCGCGGACGGCCTCTCCCACGTCGCCGTCGAGCAGGGAGCGCGTTCCATTCGAGCGGCTCCTCGAGCGTCCGCGAGGCGACGTACTTCGGCATCGGGTTGATCCAGTCCGCCCACGGCCCTTCGGCCGTCTGCCAGTACCCCGCGAGCCCCTCGAAGTTCTTCCGGCCGAGCAGGATCGCGTCCGCGTCGCGAAGCCGCTCGCGGGCGGCCTCGTCGTGGGCTCCCCTCCGCGACGAACCAGTCCTCGACGCACATGACGCCGTCGGTGGTCATCGCCGTCGACACGATCACGCGTCGCATGCGCACCCCTCGAGTTCGCTTCGCCGCCAGTCTATCGGGCGGCCCTGGCGTCGGCCCTCGCAAGGATATCACGGAGTTATCGTGGCCCGGGAAGGCGCATGACGACCTCGACCCCAGACGAGCACCTCGAGATCCGTCGCGCCGTCCGCGAACTCTGCGACCGCTTCCCCGGGGAGTACTGGCGCTCGCTCGAGCCCGACCGCTATCCCGAGGAGTTCGTCCAGGCGCTCACCGAGCACGGCTGGCTCGCCGCACTCATTCCCGAGGAGTACGGCGGCGCGGGCCTCGGCGTCACCGCGGCGAGCGTCATCCTCGAGGAGATCAACGCGTCGGGCGGCAACGCCGCCGCGTGCCATGCCCAGATGTACACGATGGGCACGCTCCTCCGGCACGGGAGCGAGGAGCAGAAGCAGCGCTACCTGCCGCGGATCGCGGCCGGCGAGCTCCGGTTGCAGGCGTTCGGCGTGACCGAGCCGACGGTCGGGTCGGACACGACGCGGATCCAGACGAGCGCCCGACGCGTGGACGGCGGCTACGTGATCCGCGGGCAGAAGATCTGGACGTCGCGGGCGCTCTACTCGGATCTCATGCTGCTCCTCGCGCGAACGACGCCGTTCGAGGAGGTCGAGCGCAAGAGCGACGGCATCTCCGTCTTCCTCGCTCGACATGAAAGCCGCGGGCGAGCGGCTGACGATCCGACCGCTTGCGACGATGATGAACCACGCGACGACGGAGGTCTTCCTGGACGACGTCGAGGTGCCGGCCGACGCGCTCGTCGGCGAGGAGGGGCACGGCTTCCGGTACATCCTCGACGGGATGAACACGGAGCGAATCCTGCTCGCGGCGGAGTGCATCGGCGACGGGCGGTGGTTCGTCGACAAGGCCGTGCGCTACGCGTCGGAGCGCGTCGTCTTCGGACGGCCGATCGGCGCGAACCAGGGCGTGCAGTTCCCCATCGCACGTGCGTACGCCGCACTCCAGGCGGCCGACCTCGTCCGCTACCGGGCGGCAGCGCTCTTCGAGGAGGGGCGGCCGTGCGGCGCCGAGGCGAACATGGCGAAGCTGCTCGCGTCCGAGGCGTCCTGGCAGGCGGCCAATGTGTGCCTCGACACGCACGGCGGCTTCGGGTTCGCACGGGAGTACGACGTCGAGCGGAAGTTCCGGGAGACCCGCCTCTACTCGGTCGCCCCCGTCTCGAACAACCTCGTTCTCTCCTACCTCGGCGAGCACGTGCTCGGGCTGCCTCGGTCGTACTGAGCGCCCCGGCGGCATAGAAAAGCCCCGCATGTGCGGGGCTTTTCCGTAGCAGGCCTGTAAGCCGGATTCTGTCGAGGGTGACCATCCATCTGTGCGGCTACCCGGCTCCGGCGCGGGCCGCGCCGTCGGAGCCTGTTCGCCTTGCACCGGACGGGGTTTGGCAGCCGCCGTGTCGCCACGACGCTGGTGGGCTCTTACCCCACCTTTTCACCCTTGCCAACGGCGTCTCCGGAGAGTGCTTCGCCGCGGGCGGTCTCCTTTCTGTGCCACTTTCCGTCGGCTTTCGCCGCCTGGGTCGCCCCAGCGTCCTGCCCTTCGGTGTCCGGACTTTCCTCGAGCCGCCGAAGCGGCCCGCGGTCACCCGGCCTGCGCCCACATTGTAGCCGCCGTCGCGACCCGCTCCGAGGCCCGCGCGAGGCGGTTAGAGTCCCGGCCGTGAGCTCGGACCAGGCCTCCGGCGACGCGATCTCCGCGCTCCTCCTCGAGGAGCGGCGCTACGAGCCTCCGGCCGACTTCGCCGCGCAGGCGAACGCGCAGCCGGAGATCTACGAGCGCTCGTTCGAGGAGCTCTGGACGTCCGAGGGCAACGAGCGCGTCACGTGGTTCGAGCCGTGGAGCGAGCTCTACGAGTGGGAGCCGCCGTACGCGAAGTGGTACGTCGGCGGCAAGCTCAACGTCTGCTTCAACTGCGTCGACCGCCACGTCGAGGCCGGGAACGGCGACAAGGTCGCGTACTACTGGGAGGGCGAGCCCGTCGGCGAGCGGCGCGAGATCACCTTCGCCGACCTCCAGCGGGACGTCGTGCGCTTCGCCAACGGGCTGAAGACGCTCGGCGTCGGCAAGGGCACGCCGGTCGGGATCTACATGGGCATGGTCCCCGAGCTCCCGGTGGCGATGCTCGCGTGCGCGCGCCTCGGCGCGCCGCACACGGTCGTCTTCGGCGGCTTCAGCGCCGACGCGCTCTCCGACCGGCTGAACGACATGGGCTGCGAGGTGCTGATCACGCAGGACGAGGGCTGGCGCAAGGGCACCCCCGTGCCGCTGAAGGCAAACGCCGACGAGGCGCTGGCCGCGAGCCCCGGCGTCCGGAACGCCGTCGTCCTCCGGCGGACCGGCGGCGGGCCCGAGCTGGTCGAGGGCCGCGACGTCGCCTGGGACGACCTCGTCGCCGAGCGCCGGCGACGACGCCGGAGACATGCCCCTGCGAGCCGATGGACTCGGAGGACCTCCTCTACCTCCTCTACACGAGCGGCACGACCGCGAAGCCGAAGGGGATCGTCCACACGACGGCCGGCTACCTCGTCGGCGTCGCCTCGACGCACCACTACATCTTCGACGTGAAGCCCGACTCGATCTACTGGTGCGCGGCCGACATCGGCTGGGTGACCGGCCACAGCTACATCGTCTACGGGCCGCTCTGCAACGGGACGACCTCGGTGCTCTACGAGGGCACGCCCGACTTCCCCGACCGCGACCGCTGGTGGGAGATCGTCGAGCGCTACAAGGTCGACGTCCTCTACACGGCGCCGACCGCGATCCGCGCGCACATGAAGTGGGGCCCGGAGCACGCGCAGAAGCACGACCTCTCGTCGCTGCGACTGCTCGGGAGCGTCGGCGAGCCGATCAACCCCGAGGCGTGGATGTGGTACCGCGAGCACATCGGCGGCGGGCACACGCCGGTCGTCGACACCTGGTGGCAGACGGAGACCGGGATGATCCTGATCACGCCGCTGCCCGGGATCACGACCGTGAAGCCCGGCTCGGCGACGAAGCCCTTCCCGGGAATCGACGCGGCCGTGGTGGACGAGTCCGGCGAGGAGGTGCCGCTCGGCCACGGCGGCTACCTCGTCCTGCGCCGCCCGTGGCCGGCGATGCTGCGCGGGATCTACAAGGATCACGAGCGCTTCGTCGAGACCTACTGGAGCCGCTTCCCGGGCGTCTACTTCACGGGCGACGGCGCGAAGCGCGACGACGACGGCGACTTCTGGCTGATGGGCCGCGTCGACGACGTGATGAACGTCTCCGGCCACCGGATCTCGACGATCGAGGTCGAGAGCGCGCTCGTCGACCACCCGAGCGTCGCCGAGGCGGCCGTCTGCGGCCGGAGCGACGCGGTCACCGGCCAGGCGATCGTCGCGTTCGTGACGCTCAAGGGCGGCGAGGAGGGCTCGGTCGAGCACCTCGAGGTGCTCCGCGAGCACGTGGCGCAGAAGATCGGGAAGATCGCGCGCCCGGCGAACATCGTCTTCACGCCCGAGCTGCCGAAGACGCGCTCCGGGAAGATCATGCGCCGGCTCCTCCGCGACGTCTCGGAGAACCGCGCGCTCGGCGACACGACGACGCTCGCGGATCCGAGCGTGTGCGAGGAGATCAGGAAGCGCTCGGAGTCCGAGCGCTCCCAGGCCGACTAGCGGCAGTCCGGCGAAGCCAGCGCCAAACCGCCGGGACGGACGGCGCGTCCGGGGCCAGGCCGCACCCGGCCCGGCCCCGTCGGCTGCCGCTGAGCCTCCTACGACGCCCGCGCCTCCTGGGCGGCGCCCGCCAGCACCGCGCCGTGGAGCCGCGAGCCGCACTCGGGGCACGCGATCGCGCCGCCGGGCTCGTGGAGGACGAACTCTCCGCAGACCAGGCACTCGAGGCTCGCTCCGCGCGCGAGCGCGAAGAGCTCCTGCTCGAGCGTCCTGGCGAGATGGACGACGGCCATCCGTCACACCGTCCTGAAGACGCCGACGACCTTGCCGAGCACCTGCACGTGGGACGGGTAGAGCGGCTCGAGGCGGCTGTTCTCCGGCTGGAGCCGCACGCGGCCCGACTCGCGGAAGAACCGCTTCACGGTCGCCTCGTCGGCCGACTCGTCGTCGCCGGCGAGCGCGACGACGATGTCGCCGTCGCGGGCCGTCTGCTGCCGCCGGACGACCACGTAGTCGTCCTCGAGGATCCCCGCCTCGATCATGCTGTCGCCGCGGACGCGCAGGAGGAACTCCTCCGCCTGGCCGGACGAGAGCGGCTCGGGGACGGCGATGTGGTCCTCGACGTTCTGCTCGGCGAGGAGCGGCCCGCCCGCCGCGATCTGGCCGACGAGCGGCAGGACGCGGACGCGCTCCGCCTCGCGCAGCCCGGGCTCCGCCGAGCGGCGCTCTCGCCCGACGAGCTCGAGGGCCCGCGGCTTCGTCGGGTCGCGGCGCAGGTAGCCGGCCCGCTCGAGGTTCGCGAGGTGGGCGTGCACGGTCGAGGGCGACGCGAGGCCGACCTTCTCGCCGATCTCCCTGACGGTCGGCGGGTAGCCGTGCCCGTCGACGTACTCGGTGATGAACTCGTAGATCTCGCGCTGTCTGGCCGTGAGCACGGCGCCTCCTTTCCGAACGTATGTTCGCAGAGTACCGACGCGGCCGGACGGCGTCAACGACTCGCTAGAATCGGTCGTCCCCGCGCTGGTGGCGGAATTGGTAGACGCGCAAGGTTGAGGGCCTTGTGGCCCGAACGGGCCGTGGAGGTTCAAGTCCTCTCCAGCGCATCGAAGGGCGGCCTCGAGGCCGCCCTTCTGCGTTCCGGGCGGGAAACCGCCCTACGAGACGGGCCCGCCTCCCCGGAGGGAGGCGGGCCCGCTGATCGCAATTGCCCCTTACCGCGCGGAGCGCGGTGAGCTTCCTTACCTACGTGCCTTCTTGGCGATCGCCTTCGAAGGAGCCGAGCAGCCGACCGGGAGGTTGACCTGCACCGGCACGGCCACGTTGAGCTGGCCGGCACCGCTCGCCGTCACCGACGTCGAGGCCGTCCCGCTCGTGTTCGTCGTCAGCACCTTGTTGAAGCCAGGCGCCGAGACGCGGACTTTGACGCCCTTCCCGGGCTGGAGCGGCCCGGCGCCGAAGACCTGCACGGTGACGTTGACCGTGCCCGCCGTCCCGGCCTTCGAGGGCCCACCCGTGTAGGACACCTTGCACTTGATGTACGAGTCGTGGGTCTGGCCGTTCAGATGGTCGACGGTCAGCGTGTTGTCCCACGTGCCGTCGTTCATCCGCCACACGTGGAAGCCCCACGAGAGCTCGGTGCAGTACTGGAAGTTGTTGTACCAGTAGCCCGTCCAGCAGCCTTCGCTCTCGCGTCACTCCGTGGAAGTCCCGGGCGGAGCCGACGGGATGTCCATGAACGCGAGCTCGCGCGGAGCGCGCGGGTTGGTGAAGTCCGTGACCGCCATGCCGCCGTTGTAGAACGACGTGGCCATCAGGTGCTTCCCGACCATCGGGATCATGTTGAGCACGTGGATGGTGCAGTTCTCCGTGCCCTGCGTCCCCTGCGGCCGCGGCAGCGCCCAGTTGCCCAGGAGCCGGCCGGTCTGCGCGTCGAGGATGTGCATCGTCGGCTTGACGACGTCGTCGTCGAACGCGCACTCCGCACCGGAGCCGCCGCCCGGCTCGCCGTTCACGAAGGCGAGCTTGCCGTCCCAGCTGATCGCCGCGGAGTGCGTCGTCGCCAGGCCGGGCCAGGTGAACGTCCACATGAGCTGAGCGCTCAGGCCGTCGTTGGCGAGCCGCGCCATCGACAGGCCGGGGCCGTTCGGGCAGGCCATCGTGATCAGGTGTGCCTCGTCGTGGACGTTGACGTCGTGGCAGCCGTTGCCCGCGAACCCGGTGAGGACGTTCTCGCTGGCGACGTGCGCGTTCTTCGGATGCGCCATCGGGACGGCGACTGCCGTCAGACGGCCACCCGGAAGACCGGCGCAGTTGACGCCCCAGGCCGCGAGGCTGCCGGTGGTCGTACCGCGCGTCATGTAGATGATCGTGCGGTTCCGATCCTTGTCGAAGTACTTCGTGATCGTGTGGCCGCCGCCGCAGACCGGCACGGCCTTGAGGAACTCCGGATTGGCCGGATCGGAGACGTCGAAGATGACGACGCCGGTGAAGGTCGAGCCCGGCGCCGCGATCGTGATCGTCTCCATGTGGCTGACGTTCCGCCGGACCGTTCGTCCGCGGATCCGACGCCTCGGGATCGTCGTCGAGCCCGGTCGTCGGGCCGAGGGTGACCTGCGCCACGTCGGCGCCGGCCAGGGTGCCGCCGAAGGTCAGCGTGATCCCGGCGTCCGCGTGTGCGGGCGCGACGGGGGCGCTGCCGATCGAGGCGACCGTGACGGTCGCGCCGGCGGGCCAGCCCGCCATCGGACCGGAGCCCTTGGCGTTCTCGCGAACCGCCTGGCCGGTGATGCCGACCGGGTTCGTGATCGCGAGCGGAAGGACGTCGATCCCGGCGGCGGTGCCCGAGAACGTGAGCGTGAAGCCGTTGTCGTTCGGCGCAGTGCTCGCGACCGAGTAACCGGGCGGCAAGATGCCGGCCGTGCCCGGGGTCGTCTCGGTCACGATGCCGCTCGCCGGCGTCGTCCCCGTACCGTTCGTGACGGTGATCGCGGAGACGTTCGTGCCCTGGTGGCTGCCGGCGAACGTGAGCGTGTAGCCCGTATCCGCGACGGTGCCGACCGCGACCGTGCCGCCGGCGGGCCAGCCGGCGATAGCCGTGCCGCCCTTGGCGTTCTCACGGACGGCGCTCGTGCAGCCGCCGGTGCAGTTGACGATCTCGATCGCGTTGACGTCGGTGTTGGCCGACGCGCCGCCGAAGGTCAGCGTGAAGCCGCCGTTGCCGGCGCCCGCCGAGGTGACGGTGCCCGCGAAGCCCGCGATGCCGTTCACCGCGGTCTGGATGTTCGCGTTCGAGATCGCGAGGCCGCCGGCTCCGAGCAGGACGGAGTCGTTCCCGTTCAGCCGGATCTGGAAGGACTGGGTCGCCCCGTTGAACCCGGTCAGCGTGGCCTGCTGCTGCTCGTTCCCGCCCTGGAGGGCGTTCGCGATGCCGGCCTGCGTGTTGTTCTGACCGCGCACGATCGGAACGGTGTCGACGCCGCCGTAGTTCAGCGTGTAGGAGTCGCCGTTCTCGTCGTAGCTGGTGAGAGCGACCGTCTGCACCTCGCTGACGCCGTGCAGCGCCGCCGTGATCGCGGCGGCCGTGTAGTTCGTCCCGCGGACGAACGGGATCGTGTCCGCGCCGTTGTAGTTCAGCGTGAACGAGTCGCCGTTCGTGTCGAACGTGGTCGGGGTGCCGAACGAGATGGACTGCTGCTCGTTCCCGCCCTGGAGCGCGTTCGTGACGCCCGCAGTCGTGTTGTTCTGGCCGCGGACGATCGGGATCGTGTTGTTCCCGCCGAAGTTCAGCGTGTAGGAATCCCCGTCCGTGCTGTAGCCGTACAGCCACGCGCGCTGCTGCTCGTTCGCGCCCGCGTGGTCACCGCACGTTCGGTTCAGGTCGTTGAACGGGACGGTGTGGCCACCCTCCTTGGCGACGAAGAGCAGGTTGCCCTGCACGATGACGTCGCCCTGACTTCCGACACACCGGAAGCTCGAGAGGAACTGCGGATTCGACGGGTCGCTGATGTCGTACGCAGCGGTGTGGTCGTAGCTCGCGAGGAAGTACGTGTCACCGATCGCCGTGGCGTCGCTGACGTACCGGCCCTGGGTCCTGTTGTTGTCCCACCACGCGGGGGCTCGCGTCGAGCCCATCCACTCGTAGTTGGGGCTGTGCCACGACTCGTAGGCGCCCGTCAGGCCGAAGAAGCCGCCGTTCCATGGCGTCGTCGGCCCGGGTGCCGTGCTCGCGGCTGGCACCAGCACAAAGAGCGCCAGCGCGGCGATGGGCAGGATTCGAAGCAGTTTGGGCATATGCGATCAGACCTCCGAGGGAAGCTCTCCTGGAAAGGGGGCCCGATGGTAAACCATTTGCTGGTCCGAGTCTAGGTGCGAAAACGAGGCCAGTTCGTGGATTCCGCTGCACGGTCCGGTGCCCGGACGACCCCCGTCTCGACTAGCGTTCGGCGTCCATGCGCGACCTTCCGAAAGACGCCGTCGACCACGCGCTCCACGCGGGCGCGAGGTACGCCGACGCCCGTGCCGTCGTCCGCCGCGCGCAGACCGTCGCAACGCGCAACCGCGCGCCCGACACGCTCGCCGACGGCGAGACCGAGGGCATCGGGGTCCGCGTCCTCGTCGGCGGCGCCTGGGGCTTCGCCTGCGACCCTCGGCTGACGGCGGAGGGCGCCGAAGCGGCGGCGCTGCGCGCCGTTGAATTCGCGCGCGCGAGCGCGGCGCACGGCGGCGACTCGCTCGAGCTCGTGCCGGTCGAGCCAGCGCAGGGCGAGTACTCGACGCCCCCCGGGGAGGATCCCGTCGACGTGCCGCTCGACGCGAAGCTCGCCCTCTGCCTCGAGGCCGAGGAGGCGCTCGTCGCGCCGGGGATCGCCATCACGTCGTCGTTCGTCCGGGCCCTTCGCGAGACGCGGGCCTTCGCCTCCTCGGATGGCGCGGACACGGTGCAGACGCTCTGGGAGTGCGGCGCCGGGATCGACGCGCTCGCCCGCGTCCGACGACGGCCGGATCCAGTCGCGCTCGTACCCGTCCGCCCACGGCGGGTCGAGCGCGCAGGCGGGCTGGGAGCACGTCCGCTCGCTCGAGCTCGCCGGCGCGGCACCGCGCGTGGCCGAGGAGGCGCTCGCGCTGCTGCGGGCCGACCCGTGCCCGGCCGGGGTTACGACGCTCGTCCTCGACTCCGAGCAGGCCGGCCTGCAGCTCCACGAGTCGGTCGGCCATCCGGTCGAGCTCGACCGGATCTACGGCACCGAGGCGGCCTACGCGGGCACGAGCTGGGTCGGCCCCGACGCGGCCGGCTCGCTCCGCTACGGCTCGGAGCTCATGAACGTCGTCGCCGACCCGACCACGCCCGGCGGGCTCGGCACGTTCGGCTGGGACGACGAGGGCGTCGTCGCCCGGCGCGAGCCGATCGTCGAGGCGGGGATCCTGACCGGCTTCCTCTCCTCGCGCGAGTCGGCCGCGCGGCTCGGCGCCGGCGCGGGCGGCTCGATGCGGGCCGACGGCTGGAGCCGCATGCCGCTCGTCCGGATGACGAACCTCCACCTCGAGCCGGGCGAGGGCTCCCTCGACGACCTCCTCGCCGACGTCGACGACGGGATCCTGATGGCGACGAACCGAAGCTGGTCGATCGACGACAAGCGGCTCAACTTCCAGTTCGGCACGGAGGTCGCGTGGGAGATCAAGCGCGGCAAGCGCACGCGGCTGCTCCGCGACGCGACCTACACGGGCCGGACGCCGACCTTCTGGGCGTCGCTCGACGGCGTCGCCGGCCCCGAGGAGTGGCGGCTCCACGGCCTGACCAACTGCGGCAAGGGCCAGCCGGGACAGCACGCGCACGTCTCGCACGGCGCGTCGCCCGTGCGCTTCCGCAACGTCCAGGTGGGGCCGTCCTCGTGAGGGAGGCGCCCGAGGCGCTCGCGCTCGCGGAGCGCGCCCGCGCCGCCGCGACCGGCGACGCGGTGGACGTCCTCGTCCAGTCGGAACGCTCTGGCTTCGCCCGCTACGCGAGCTCGATCGTCCACCAGCCGACGCTCGTCGAAGACGCCACCGTGACCGTCCGCGTCGTGCGCGACGGCCGGGTCGGCTCTGTCTCGACGAACCGGACGGACGACGACGGGCTCCGGAGGCGGCCGCCCGGGCGGGCGAGGCCGCGGATCTCGCGAACCCCGACCCCGGCTTCCCCGGCCTCGCGCCCCCGGCCTCGCCGCCGGCGGTCGACGCGTGGGACGAGGAGACGGCCGCGCTCGGACCAGAGGGTCTGGCCGAGGGCGCCTGGGCGGCGATCGCGGGCGCGGGCGACCTGGGCCTCTACGGCTTCGTCACGGCGGGCGAGACGGAGATCGCCGTCTCGTCGAGCACCGGCCTCGCCCTGTCGCAGGCGCTGACCGACGCCACCGTCGTCGCGCTCGCGGCCGGGGACGGGCTGTCGGGCTACGCGAACCGCACGTCGCACGCCATCGGCGACCTCGACCCCGGCGCGACGGCGCGCGAGGCCGCGGAGGTCGCGGCCCGAACGAAGGGCGCGGGCGAGCTCGAGGCGGGCACCTACCGCGCCGTGCTCTCGCCCGTCGCGTTCGGCGAGCTCCTCTGGTACTTCGGCTGGAGCTCGCTCGGCGCGCTCTCGCTCCTCGAGGGCCGCAGCTACCTCGCCGGGCGCATGGACGAGCAGGTCTTCTCCGAGCGCTTCTCGCTCCGCGACGACGGGCTCGACCCGAACGGATTGCCGAAGTCGTTCGACTTCGAGGGCGTCCCGAAGCAGCCGGTCGCGATCGTCGAGGCCGGCGTCGCGCGCGACGTGGTCTGGGACCGGCGGACGGCGAAGCGCGCGAACCGCGAGTCGACCGGGCACGGGCTGGCGCCGCCCGCGCAGGCGTTCGGGCCACTGCCGTTCAACCTCTCGGTGGCGCCGGGGGACGCGACCGACGAGGAGCTCGCCGAGCTTGTCGGCGAGGGCATCTACGTGACGCGGCTCCACTACGTGAACGTCGTCGACGGGCGCGAGGGCGTCTACACGGGGATGACGCGCGACGGCACGTTCCTGATCGAGGGCGGCAAGGTGACGCGGCCGCTTGCGAACCTGCGCTTCTCGACCTCGTTCCCGGAGCTCGTCGCGACACTGCTCGGACTCGGCCGCGACATCCGCCTCGTGAACGCCAGCGACTTCTACGACGAGCGCTACCCGTACGGCACCCGCGTGCCGGCGGTGGCGACCGAGCGCTTCACGATCACGGGCACGGGTTCCGGGCCCGGGCTCTGACGGTCCTTAATGCGTTAAGCGAGCAGGTAGAAGAGCGCGATCGAGTTCGCGGCGAAGATGACCGCGACGACGACCGTGAGCCGCGTCAGGTTCCGCTCGACGATGTGCTGACCGCCCTGCGAGGCCGGAGTGAAGCCGAGCCCGCCGAAGCCCGTGTCGCGCCCGGAGTGCATGAGCACGAGCGCGATCATGACGATCGCGACGATGACCTGGAAGGCGGCGAGAACCGGCGAGCACCGGGCCAGAATAGCTAGCCGCGGGGAGGCGCTGCGGTTCTGATCGCGTCGATCAGCTCGGACGCGATCTTGTCCTTCGTCACGTAGCCGGAGCCGCCGGCATCACGCGCGGCCGCGATGTCGGCCGGGGCGTTCGAGCCCGTCAGGAAGAGGATGCGCATGTCCGGGTGCGCGCCCCTGATCGACCGGGCGGCGTCGAAGCCGTCCATCACCGGCATCGAGATGTCCATGAGGATCACGTCCGGATCGACCTCGTCGGCGAGGCGCAGGGCCTCCTTGCCGTTGGCCGCCCGGCCCACGACCTCGATGCTCCGCTCGGTGCTGAGGAACGCGCTCAGGCTCTCCGCGAAGAGGTCGTGATCGTCAGCGATCAGCACGGTTGTGGGCGCCGCATTCGCCATCAACCGAGGTTATGGAACTTTTGTCAGGAAAAATCAACTTCGTGCCGAGGCGGATGCGCGGCCGAGGATCTCGGCGGCGCGCGCGGCCTCGATCCTCACGTCGCGGGCCTCGGCAGCCGCGCGGGCGGCCGGGTTCGGGCTCGGCAGCTCGAGCACGTCGCGGAGGCCCTGCTCGATCGACTCGACGCTCGTCGGATCCACGAGGACGCCCGCTTCCGGCGGGACGAACTCGGGCGGCCCGCCGACGCTCGTCGCGACCACCGATCGCTCGCCCGCCATCGCCTCGAGCAGCGCGACGCCGAACGGCTCGACCAGGCTCGGCTGGCAGAGCACGTCGCAGGCGGCGACCCATTCGACGACGCGGTCGTGCGGGACGCGCCCGGCGAGCGTCACGCCCGGCCGGCCCTCGAGCGCGGCGCGGGCCGGCCCCTCGCCGACGAACGCGAGGCTGCCGCGCCCGAGGCGCGCGAAGGCGTCCGCGAGCCGGACGACGTTCTTCCGCTCGTCGAGCGTCCCGACGCAGACGAAGAACGGCCCCTCTCCCTCCCAGCCGAGCGAGGCCCGCGCCTCGGCGGCGTCGCGCGGCCCGAACCGCTCGAGGTCGACGCCCGGCGAGACGACGTCCACCTTCCCGTCGAGCTCGGGCAGCCGCGCGACGAGGTCGCGACGGAGGTAGTCCGAGAGGGTCACGACGCGCGCCGCGCGCCGGGTGGCGAAGCGGGTCAGGGAGCGCACGCCGCGGACCGCCCCGACGTTGCGCACGTCGCGGCCGTAGGCGGTGACGACGAGGGGGCGCCGCGCGACGATCGCCGCGAGAGCCCCGATCGCGCCTGCGGGAACGAGGTAGTGGGCGTAGACGACGTCCGGCCGCCGGCGGGCGGCCGCGAGCGCGCGCAGGAGGAGCCCCAGCTGCTTCCCAAGCGAGCCCTTGCGCCGGTTCGCGACGACCAGGTCGAGCTCGTGGCCCTGGCGCTCGAGCTCCTCCGCGAGGCCGCGGACGAAGACACCGTAGTCGGGGTCCTCGGGGCCCGGGTAGAGCGAGGAGACGAACAGGATCCGCACCGCGCGAATATAGAGAGACGGCCCCGATGGGGGCCGTCTCCTGCGGGCGAGGGAACCGTTCGCGGCCTAGGCCGCTTCGCGCCAGCGACGCGCCTCTCGATCGAGGCGGTCGTGGGCGCGAGCGCGCGTGATGATCTCGTCCGATGGCCCGTAGCGGGCCCGCGCACGCGCGACGCGGGCTTCGGCCCAGAGCTCCTCGATGCGCCGGCTCAGCCGGGCGGCCTCGGCGGACTTGACGGTGTCGTGTCCCTCCGAGAGCTCGTCCCAGAGATCCGCGCGCTGCTCGGTGGCCTGCTCGAGCTCTCTGCGGATTTCCATAAGCGTTCTCACACCGGTGAGAACGAGGCTCGGGATCGGCGTCATTCCCGGCCGCGACCGAAAGAGCCGGAGGCGGGGATCGAACCCGCGACCTCACGCTTACAAGGCGTGTGCTCTGCCAGCTGAGCTACTCCGGCCTGCCCGCATCGTAGCCCCGCGCGGGGCCGGAGCCGACGCCGCTAGAGCAAGACCTCACGCGACTGCTGGTGCGTCAGGACCTTGCGCTTCACGCGCTGGAGGGCGTTGTCGATCGTCTTCGTGTCGCAACCGAGCACCTCGGCCATCTCCTCGTACGAGTTGCCCTCCATGTAGAGGCGAAGGGCGTCCGCCTCGAGCGGCGAGAGGCCGGAGCCGAGCGCGAAGACGAGGCTCTGGAGCTCCTCGGTCGAGATCACGCAGACGGCCGGGTCGTCGACGCCCGGGCCCGGCAGCGCGTCGCCGAGCGTGCAGTCGCCGTCGTCCTGGCCCGCAGGTGTCTGGCTGAACGACACGTAGCCGTTGAGCGGCTGGTGCTTGTAGCGGGTCGCGGCCTTGATCGCGGTGATGATCTGGCGCGTGATGCAGAGCTCCGCGAACGAGCGGAACGACGTGTCCTTGTCGGCCCGGAAGTCGCGCACGGCCTTGTAGAGGCCGATCAGCCCCTCCTGGATCAGGTCGTCGGACTCGCCGCCGGCGATGAAGTACGAGCTCGCCTTCAGGCGGACGAAGCCGGTATAGCGGCGGAGCAGGGCGTCGAGCGAGGCCTGGTCGCCGTTGCGGGCGCGGACGACGAGACGGACGTCGTCTTGCTCTCGCTGGATCCGTTCAGCGGGACGTACGGCTGCCTGGGTGCGCGGCATGGGCTGTCTCCCTCGGGGCGGCGGGAAGGGTTGCCCCGTACGTCCGGCAACCCTAACCCTAAGGTTGAAGGTGAAGGGAAGGTAGCAGGGAGGTTTCGGTAGGTCAAGCGCGCCGGCGGCGCCACTGCTCGAGCTTCGAGCGGGTGTCCGGGTCGAGCGCGTCTTCGACGCGGCCCTCGGGAAGGCCCTGACCCGGCGCGGATGTCGAGCCCGCGAGCTCTGCTGCGAAGTCGTTCGACGTCCGGCGGCGGACCTCCTGCCCCGCCGTTTCGCGGATCAGGCGGTCCGACGAGACGAGCACGACCTCCTCGCGGCGGTCGCGCGCGCCGACGGCGAGGCGCTCGAGCACGGCATCCGCCTCCTCGGCGTAGCGAACCTCGAGCGCGCCGATCGTCCGGTCGGCGCCGGCGCCGTCGAAGACCGCTACGCCGCGGGCGCCCTGCGCAGCGACGAAGCCGGCGAGCCGGTCGACGAGCTCCTCGGCGTTCCGGTAGCCGCCGGCGTGCAGGAGGTTCCAGCCGTCGAAGAGATAGAGCACGGGCTAAGGATGCCCGCGGCCGCCGAGCCCGGGGGCGCGCGCCGCGCCCGCCGCGAGCACGAGGGCGAGCACCGCGAGGAGCGCCATGCCCGCGCGCAGGTCGAGCGTGCCCGAGACGGCGCCGAACGACGGTGGGCCGACGATGAACCCGAGATAGGCGATCGTCGTCACGGTCGCGACCGAGCTGCCGCGTCGCTCGGCGAGACACGTCACGCCCGGCCGCGCCGAGGACCGTCGGCGCCGCGATCGAGACTCCGGCGCCGCCGAGCAGAAGGCCGAGGAGCGCAAGCGGCGCCGCGGGCGACACCGCGGTCAGCGCGAGCCCACACGGCCGCGACGAGGCCGCCGCCGACGAGCAACCGCCGCCCTCCGATCCGTCCCTCCAACGCGCTGGCCGATCGCGCGGCCCGTGACCATCGCGGCCGCGAAGAGCGCCGGGCCGAGGCCGCCGACGGCGGGCGACGCGTCGTGGACGGTCTCGAGGAAGAGCGCGCTCCAGCTCTCGATCCCTCCCTCGACCACGAAGGCGACCGCGCACACGGCGCCGAGGGCGACGAGCTGCCACGAGACGTGGAAGCCGGAAGCTCGCGTGGTCGAGTGACCTTCGGATAGCCGCGGTTGAACCAGGCCGCGACCACGAAGAGAAGACCGGACGCGAGCAGCAGCCACGCGGGTTCAACCCCGGCCGTGCGCGCCAGGCCGCTCGCCACTGCCGCGACCAGGAAGCCGCCCGAGAAGAGCGCGTGCGCGGCCTGCATGATCCGCGGCCCGCCCGTCGCCTCGACCGTCGAGGCGGCCACGTTGATCCCGACGTCCAGGACTCCGGAGAGCGCGCCGATCAACGCCAGCGCGAGCGCCAACGCCACCACCGAATCGACGAGTCCGGGGAGGACTGCGGCGAAGCCGTAGCCGACCAGCGCGGGCGCGACGATGCCGGGGCCACGCCGGTCGATCCACCGGCCGGTCAGGAGCATCGCCGGCAGCGCCGCCGCGGCCACGGCGAAGAGCGCGACGCCGAACTCCGTGACGGACGCGCCGGTCCGCTCCTTCACGTCCGGGACGACGACAGCCCAGACGCCCCAGTACGCGCCGAACGCCGCAAAGGCGAGGAGCGGCCCGCCCGGCTTCACGCGCGGCGCTGCCGCGCCGCCTCGAACAGGGCGATCCCCGCCGCGACGCTCACGTTCAGCGACTCGACGTGCCCGGAGAGCGGGATCGAGAAGGCGTCGTCGCACGCACGGCGGACGCCGGGGCGGATCCCCCGCCCCTCGGAGCCGAAGACGAGGAAGACGCCGCCGGAGAGGTCGGCCTGCCACACGGATGTGGGCGCGTCACCGTCGGAGGCCCAGGCCCAGAGGTCGCCGCGCTTCGTCTCGTCGAGATAGCGCGCGAGGTTGACGACGACCGCGACCGGCAGATGCTCGACCGCGCCGGCGGACGCGCGGCACACGGCGGCGGTGACGCGGGCCGAGTTCCGTTCCGGCACGACGACGCCGGTCGCGCCGGCCGCCTCGGCCGTGCGGCAGACCGCACCGAGGTTGTGTGGGTCGGTCACCTGGTCGAGGCACGCGATCAACGGGCGCTCGGCCGCCGCGAGCTCCCAGGCGTCGGCGTAGCGGTACGGCTCACACCACGCGACGACGCCCTGGTGATCGCGCGTGTGGGAGATCTCGTTCAGCTTCGCCTCGCGCTCGACTCGCGGCCGCGGGCTCTTGAGCTCCTGGAGCCACGGCTCGGCGGCGAGCGCGCGGTCGGTCACGACCACCTCGAGCAGCTGGCGCCTTCCCGCGCGGACGACCTCGCGCACCGGCCGGCGACCGTAGACGAGCTCGCGGGTCGGCGTCACCGGCGCGGCACGAGGCGGAAGCCGTCCGGCACGTCCTGCACCTCCCAGCCGGCGGCGTCGATCTCGGCGCGCAGGCGGTCGGCCTCGTCGAAGTCGCGGCCGGCACGCGCGTGCTGCCGCGCCTCGGCGAGCCGCCGTACCTCCTCGGGCGCCTCCCCTGCCTCGACGCCGGCCTCGAGCCCGAAGATCGCCGAGCCCGCGGGCGAGCTCCTCGAGCCGGCCGGCCGCGCGCCACTCGTGCAGGATCGCGAGCGCCGCTGGCGTGCCGAAGTCGTCGTCGAGCGCGGCCGCGAAATCGTCCCAGGACGGCGCGTCGCCGCGCGTCGCCGCCACGCGAAACGCCGTCCGGAAGTCCTCCCACTGCGCCTGAGCCTGGTCGATCGCCTCCTCGGTGAAGTCGACCGGGCTGCGGTAGTGCGCGCCGAGGAAGAGGATCAGGATCGCCTCGCGGCCCCAGCGGTCGAGCGCCTCGCGGAGCGAGACGACGTTGCCGACCGACTTGGCCATCTTCTCGCCGCCGAACTCGAGCATGCCGTTGTGCGCCCAGAAGCGCGAGAACGGCCGGCCGGCCCCGCGCGACTGGGCGATCTCGTTCTCGTGGTGCGGGAAGCGGAGGTCGAGCCCGCCGCCGTGCAGCTCGAACTCCGGGCCCAGATGCTTCTCCGCCATGGCCGAGCACTCGATGTGCCAACCGGGGCGGCCGCGGCCCCAGGGCGAGTCCCACGCCGTGTCCTCGTGGGGCTTGTTCGCCTTCCAGAGCGCGAAGTCGCGGGGGTCCTCCTTCAGGTCGCTCGGCTCCTGCGAGACCATGTCGTCGAGGTTCGCGCCCGAGAGCGCGCCGTACTCCGGGTACGCGGCAACGCGGAAGTACACGTCGCCGTGGGACTCGTACGCGAGCCCGCGTCCGACCAGCTCCTCGATCAGCGCGACGATCTCGGGGATCGTCTCGGTCGCGAGCGGCTCGACGTCGGGCCGGCCGATGCCGAGTCCCTCCGTGTCCTCGAGGTACCACCGCGTCGCGCGCTCGGCCAGCTCGCCGCTCGGGATCCCCTGCGCCCGCGCGGCGTCGTAGATCTTGTCGTTCACGTCGGTGATGTTCTCGACGAGTGTCGCCTCGTAGCCGCGCTCGCGCAGCCAGTTCCGCAGCCAGAGGAAGACGACGTACGGCCGCGCGTTGCCGACGTGGATGCGCTGGTAGACCGTCGGGCCGCAGACGTACATCCGCACCGGCCCTGGCGGCGCCGGAAGCTCCTGCTTCGTGCGCGTCAGCGAGTCGTAGAGCTGCACGGCCGTAGCCTCGCAAACGACGGCCGGGTCCTGCGGAGGGCTAGCGCGCCCGCGCGCCGTTCGCCGAGAACTGCGCCTCTTCGGTCGAGCCCTTGAGGGCGAGCGTCGAGCTCTCGCCGCCGGAGACGGCCTGCGCGACGAGGTCGAAGTAGCCGGCGCCGACCTCGCGCTGGTGGCGCGTGGCCGTGTAGCCCTCCTCCTCGAGCTCGAACTCGTGCTCCTGGACGCGCACGTAGGCGGGCATGCCCTCCTCCGCGTAGCCGCGCGCGAGGTCGAACATCCCGGCGTTCAGCGCGTGGAAGCCGGCGAGGGTGATGAACTGGTAGCGGTAGCCCATGTCCGCGAGCCGCGCCTGGAAGGTCTCGATCGTCTCGTCGTCGAGGTGCGCCTTCCAGTTGAAGGAGGGCGAGCAGTTGTACGCGAGGAGCTTGCCCGGGAACCGCTCGTGGACGGCGGCCGCGAAGGCCTCGGCCTCCTCGAGGTCGGGCGTCGAGGTCTCGCACCAGAGGACGTCCGCGTAGGGCGCGTACGAGAGCGCGCGGGCGATCGACGAGTCGAGCCCGGACTCGACGCGGAAGAAGCCCTCGGCCGTCCGCTCGCCGGTGACGAACCCGGCGTCGCGCTCGTCGACGTCGCTCGTGAGCAGCGTCGCGGCGAGCGCGTCCGTGCGCGCGAAGAGGAGCGTCGGCACGTCGAGGACGTCTGCCGCGAGCCGCGCCGCCGCCAAGCGTCCGGATGAACTGGCCCGTCGGGACGAGCACCTTGCCGCCCAGGTGGCCGCATTTCTTCTCCGAGGCGAGCTGGTCCTCGTAGTGGACGCCCGCCGCGCCCGCCTCGATGAAGCCCTTCATGATCTCGAAGGCGTTGAGCGCGCCGCCGAAGCCGGCCTCGGCGTCGGCGACGATCGGGACGAGCCACTCGCGCTCGTCCAGCCCTCCGACCACTCGATCTGGTCGGCGCGGCGCAGCGCGTTGTTCAGCCGCCGCACGAGCGCGGGCGCCGACGTCGGCCGGGTAGAGCGACTGGTCGGGGTAGACGTTCTCGCCCAGGTTGCCGTCCGCCGCGACCTGCCAGCCGGAGAGGTAGATCGCCTTCAGGCCCGCCTTGACCATCTGCACCGCCTGGCCGCCGGTCAGCGCGCCGAGCGCGGCGACGTGCTCGTCGGAGTGGAGGAGCTCCCAGAGCCGCTCGGCGCCGTGGCGCGCGAGCGACTGCTCGACCCGGATCGACCCACGCAGGCGCACGACCTCCTCGGCCGAGTACGGGCGCTCGATCCCCGCCCAGCGCTCGTCCTCGGCCCAGCGCCGTTCGAGCTCGGTCACCTGCGCGTCGAAGCCCTTCATCAGTCCTCCAGTCGGTCGTAGGCGGGCACGGTCAGAAATCGGGGAGCTCGTCGCCCAGCGCGGTCTCGTCGAGCACGGCGCGGGCCTCGTCCCAGCGGAAGTCCGGCATCGAGTCGCGGAACTCGGCGAGCAGCTCCTCCTCGAGCTCGACGACGCGCTCGCGCGACGACACGGCCGTGGCGGATCCACTGCCAGAGCTGCGAGCGCGCGATCTCGGCGGTCGCGGCGTCCTCCATCAGGTTGTCGAGCGCGACGGCGCCGGTGCCGCGCGAGCCAGGCCGCGATGTAGCGGAGCGCGACGCTCACGTTGCCGCGCACGCCGTCGTCGGTGACGTCGCCGCCGGTCGCGGCCACGTCGAGAAGCGTCTGCGCCTCGGAGCTCACGTCGTCGCGCTGCCGCTCGACCTGGTTCGGCCGGTCGCCGAGCACGCGGTCGAACTCCGCGGTCGCGACCGGGACGAGGTCGGGATGCGCGACCCAGGTGCCGTCGAAGCCCTGGCCCGCCTCGCGCTCCTTGTCCTCGCGCACACGCGCGAGCGCGCGCTCGTTCACCTCGGCGTCGCGCCGGCTCGGGACGAACGCGGCCATCCCGCCCATCGCGTGCGCGCCGCGCCGGTGGCGTCGTTCGCACGAGCAGCTCCGTGTAGCCGCGCATGAACGGCACGGTCATCGTCACCTGCGCGCGATCGGGGAGCACGAACTCCTCCCGGTCGGGGAAGGTCTTGATGACGCTGAAGATGTAGTCCCAGCGCCCGGCGTTCAGGCCGGCGGCGTGCTCGCGGAGCTCCCAGAGGATCTCGTCCATCTCGAACGCGGCGAGCACGTGCTCGATCAGCACGGTCGCGCGGATCGATGCCGCGCGGCAGGCCGAGCTCGTCCTCGGCGAAGTCGAACGCGTCGTTCCAGAGGCGCGCCTCGAGGTGGCTCTGGAGCTTCGGCAGGTAGAGGTACGGGCCGGTTCCGTGGTCGAGCGTCCGGCGGCCGTTGTGGAAGAGGTAGAGCCCGAAGTCGAAGAGCGAGCCGGACATGACCTCGCCGTCCACGAGCATGTGGCGCTCGGGCAGGTGCCAGCCGCGCGGGCCGGACGAGCAGCGTGGCCGTCTCGTCGGCGAGCTCGTACACCTTCTCGCCCGTGTCGAGCCGGATCGTTCCCTCGATCGCGTCGATCAGGTTCGCCTGGCCCTCGACGAGGTTCGACCACGTCGGCGCGGTCGCGTCCTCGAAGTCGGCCATGAAGCAGCGCGCGCCCGAGTTGAGCGCGTTGATGACCATCTTCCGGTCGACGGGCCCGGTGATCTCGACGCGGCGATCCTGCAGATCGGCCGGGACGGGCGAGATCGTCCAGTCGCCCTCGCGGATCACCCGCGTCTCGGGCAGGAAGTCCGGCAGCTCGCCGGCGTCGAGCCGAGCCTGGCGCGCCGCGCGCGCGGCCAGCAGCTCGCGGCGCCGGCCGTCGAAGCGTCGGTGCAGCTCGGCGACGAACGCGAGCGCGTCGTCGCTCAGGATCTCCGAAGCGCGGCCCTCGACGGGGCCGCGAATCTCGACGCCGGTGACCGTCCCCACCTGACGCAAGCGCTCAGTCGCGATCGTGGTCGCGTTCGCAGTACTCCGGGCACGTGCAGGGCGCCAGCTCGGCCGTGCTGAGGACGATGAGCGGCGCAGGCTTGCGCGGCGTCCGCGCGGGCGATTCCTGCTTCACGGGCGTTGCGATTGCTGGTGCCATCGAGCCTCCTCTCCCGGTCTCGCCTCGATGGTAGGCGCGGGTCCGGTATAGCGATAATCGTTTCCGTGGATCGTGGCTATAGACTTTGGTTATGCAGCTAGCCGAGGTCCAGGCCTTCGTCGAGGTCGCCCGGGCCGGAAGTGTGAGCCGCGCCGCCGACGCCCTGTTCCTCACCCAGCCCGCCTTGACGGCGCGCGTCCAGCGGCTCGAGTCCGACCTTCAGGCGCGGCTCTTCGTCCGGACCTCGCGCGGGATGCGGCTGACAGAGGCGGGCGAGGCCTTCCTCCCCTACGCCGTGCGCTCGCTCGAGAACCTCGCCGACGGCCGGCAGCTCGTGAACGCCTTCGAGCGCGGCGGCGCGGGACGGCTCACGCTCGGCGCGGCGCCCGCGCTCTCGACGTACGTTCTGCCGGTCATCCTCCGCCGCTTCCGGTCAGCCACCCGCGCGTGCGCGTCGCCGTCCGCACCGGCCATTCCGAGGACGTGCTCGACCTCGTCCTGCGGGAGCAGGTCGACCTCGGGCTCGTCCGCACGCTGCGCCACCCGGAGATCGTCTCGTCGCCGCTCTACGAGGACCGCCTCGTGCTCGTCACGCATCCCGACCATCCGTTCGCGAAGCGGCCGCGCGTCCGCCTCGCCGAGATCGGCGACGAGCAGCTCGTCCAGTTCGACCGCACGTCCAGCTACACGGAGCTGACGAACGCGCTCTTCCGCGACGCGGGCGTCCGGCCGCAGGGGACGATGGAGCTGGACAACATCGACGCGGCCAAGAAGATGGTGCAGGAAGGGCTCGGGGTCGCCCTGCTCCCACAGACGAGCGTCCGCCAGGAGCTCGAGGTCGGGCTGCTCCACCAGGTCGAGATCGCAGACGCGAAGCCGCCGCGGCCGCAGCTCGTCGCGATCCGCCGTCGCGACCGCGGCGTCCCGACCGGCACCGTCGGCGCGTTCCTCGCGGCCGTCGAGGAGATGCAGCCGGAGCTCAGCCCCCGGTCCGGCTGAGCGCCTCGTCGCGCGGCAGCGCCAGCACGACGGCCCAGAGCTCCGGGCCCGCGCTCGTGGCCGGTCAGCGCCAGGCGGAGCGCCTTCAGGTCGCCGCCGCTCTCGCGGACCGACGCGACCAGCGCGCGGGCACCGGCCTCGTCGAGGTCGCCGGCGGCGCCGCGCAGCTCGCGGAAGCGCTCCAGGGTCCCGGAGGACGCAGTGGACGGCGGCGGACGCTCCGTCACCTGCCGCGCCAGCTCGCGCGCCTCGACCAGGTCGTGCGCGCCGCGGAGCACCGGCGCGAGGGACGGGTCGACGCCGACGCGCGCGGCCAGCTCGTCGTCCGGGAGCGCGCCGAGCGTCTCGACCGCCAGGCGCCGGATCCGCGTCTCGTCCAGGTGGACGTCGCCGCGCGGCAGGCCGAGCTCCTCGAGGTAGCGGCGGAGCGCCTCGGGCGGTATGCCGCGGTCGCGCAGCTCGGCGAGCGAGACCGCGCCGTGGCGCTTCGAGAGCTTCGTCCCGTCCTCGCCCACGAGCAGCCCGTGGTGGAGGTATTCGGGCGGCTCGGCCCCGAGTGCGCGTGCGAGCTCGGCGTGGAGCGTCGCGTTCGCCAGGTGGTCCTTGCCGCGGATCACATGCGTGATCGCCTGATCGGCGTCGTCCACGACGGACGCGAGGTGGTACGTCGCCGTCCCGTCCGCGCGGAGGAGCGTCGGGCGCGGGTCGATCTCGAACCGCACGGCGCCGTCGTCCTCGCGCGTCGCCGCGCCCGCCTCGAGCAGCCGCTCCGCCTCCTCGCGGTAGCGGTCGGCTCGCTCGCTCTGGCGAAGCGGCCCTTCGTCCCAGGCGATCCCGAGCCACTCGAGGTCGCGGAGGATCGCCTCCTCGGCGCCGGGCTCGACGCGGGTCGGATCCGTGTCGTCGATCCGGAGCACGAACGCGCCGTCGCGCTCGTCCGCGAAGCTCCGGTTCGCGACCGCGGTGAGCGCGCTCCCGACGTGCAGCGAGCCGGTCGGGCTCGGCGCGAAACGGACGCGCGTCACTCGAATACGAAGCGGGTGACGGTCGCGGGGTAGTCCCGCTCGAGCCAGGCGTACCCAACGCGCGGCTCGACGCGGAACCACCCGTCGCCGTGGCCCGGCTCGGGCCGGAAGTCGTACTTCTTCGCGTAGATGTCGGCCACGCGCTCGTCGAGGTAGAAGGGCTCCGCGAGCCCCTCGAGGATGACGACCTCGTCGCCGCTCTCGAGGTTCACGGACGCGCGCCGGTCGCGCTCGAGGTTCTTCGCCTTGCGCGAATGCGGATCGGTGCCGAAGATCACCGCGCCGTCGAGCCAGAGGCCCCAGACCGGCGCCGCATGAGGGCTGCCGTCCTCGCGCGTCGTCGTGATCCAGTAGTTGCGCGACGCCTCGAGGCGCTCGACGGCCCACTCCCAGTCCAGGAGCCCCTCCTCGCCCTCGGCGAGGCCGTAGCCCGGCGCGAACTTCGGGCGGGTGCGGGTCGGCTCGTCGGTCACGCCGCTGAGGATAGTCGGGCCGTCTGCCGCGACCGTCCGGGCGCTTAGGCTCTCCGCGTGGAAGAGGCGCTGCTCGCCTGGTACGCCGAGGCCGGCCGCGACCTGCCGTGGCGACGGACGCGCGACCCCTACGCGATCCTCGTCTCGGAGGTGATGCTCCAGCAGACCCAGGTCTCCCGCGTCCTGCCGCGCTGGGAGGAGTGGCTCGCGCGCTGGCCCACGGTCGAGGCGCTCGCGGCTGCGCCGCTCGCGGACGTGATCCGCGCCTGGCAGGGGCTCGGCTACAACCGGCGCGCCGTCAGCCTGCATCGCGCCGCGCGCGTCGTCGCGGAGCGTGGCTGGCCCGACGACCTGACCGAGCTTCCCGGCGTCGGCCGCTACACCGCCGACGCGGTCGGGCTCTTCGCCTTCGGCCGCGACGTGCTCCCGGTCGACGTGAACATCCGCCGCGTGCTCGACCGCTCCGGCGGCATCGTTCGGCCCGCGCCGCGGCGCAGGCGCTGATGGATCTCGGGGCGACGGTCTGCCTCGCGCGCATCCCCCGCTGCGACGCGTGCCCGCTGGCGGAGGGGTGTCCGTCACGCGGCCGCCGCTTCGAGCCCGAGCGCAAGCAGGGCCGCTTCGAGGGCTCGTTCCGCCAGCGCCGGGCCGAGACGCTCCGCCTCGTCGCAGCCGGCGCGATGCAGGTCGACGACGCCGACGCGGTTGCCTCCCTCGAGCGTGACGGACTCGTCCGCGTCGCCGGCGGCCGGGTCTCGCTTCCCGGCTAGTAACAGCTGTGTTACTTGCGCTCGAGCAGCGCGACCGCGTGGGCGGCGAGGCCTTCGCCCCGGCCGGTGAAGCCCAGGCCGTCGGTGGTCGTCGCGCGGACGGTGACTCGCTCGTGCTCGACCCCGAGGGCGTCCGCGAGTTGCGACTCCATCTCGCCACGGCGCTCCCCGATCCGTGGCCGCTCGCCGACGAGCACGCAGTCCGCGTTCACGAGCACGAAGCCCGCGTCCCTCACCTCGGCGTACGCCTGCGAGAGCAGGTCGAGCGACGACGCGCCCTCCCACTCGCCGGAGCCGGACGGGAAGAGCGTGCCGATGTCGCCGCGCCCCGCCGCGCCGAGCAGCGCGTCGATCAGCGCGTGGGCGATCACGTCGCCGTCCGAATGTCCGACCAGGCCCGGCTGGCCCAGGAAGGACACGCCGCCGAGCACGAGCGGCACGTCGGGCGAGAGCGCGTGCGCGTCGACGCCGATCCCGACCCGGAGCTCACTCATCGCCGCGATCATCGCCGAGGAGCGCGTCGACGAGCGCCAGATCCGCATCGCTCGTCACCTTCATGAGCCGCGGATCCCCGGGTACGACGCGCACGCGACCCCCTGCGCGCTCGACCGACGCCGGCGCAGTCGCTCTCGGCGCCGCCCGCGGCGAGCGCCCGGCGCAGCGTCGCGGCAAGGAACGCCTGCGGCGTCTGCACCGCGATCAGCCCGGTCCGGTCGACCGTCTCGACCACCGCCTCGCCGTCGGCCCGCTTGAGCGTGTCCGGAACAGGCATGGCCGGCACGGCCCCGTCCCACCCGTCCTCGAGCGCCAGCACGACCCGCTCGACGACCGCCTCGTCGACGAGCGGCCGCGCGGCGTCGTGGACGAGCACGACGGCCGCCTCCTCAGGCACCTCGGCGAGCCCGGCGCGGACCGAGTCGGAGCGCGTCTCGCCGCCGGGCACCGCGAGCGTGACCTTGCCGGCTCCCGACCTCCTCGGCCAGGAGGATGGCCGGCTCCTCCCACTCGGCCGGCACCACGACGACCAGGCCCTCGATCCAGTCGGAGCGGTCGAGGCGCTCCAGGCTCTCGGCCAGGAGCGGGCGTCCGCCGAGCTTGGCGAACGCCTTCGGATGGGGACTGCCCAGCCGTTCGCCGCGACCCGCCGCGACCACCACGGCCCAGACGCCGGTGGAGTCGGGTGCCGCCGCGGCGCTCAGCCTCGGCTCTCGGCCGCTAGCCGGCGACCGGTTCCGGCGCGGGCGCGCCGAGAACCTCGTCCAGCCAGGCGGCGGCCTCGTCCTCGTCCATGCCCTTCGCGTACATGAGCTCGGAGGCGAGGATCTTCTTGGCCTTGACGAACATCTGCTTCTCGCCCGTGGAGAGGCCCTTCTCCTGGTCGCGCAGGGAGAGGTTCCGGACCACCTCCGCGAGCTCGAAGATGTCGCCGGTCTTCATCTTGTCGCGGTTGTACTTGAAGCGGCGGTTCCAGTTCTTCGGCATCTTCGTGCCGTTGCCGTGCAGCACCTCGAGGACGCGGTCGACCATCTCCTCGTCGATCACCTTGCGGAGGCCGACGCGCTCTGCATTCTCGGACGGCACGTTCACCGTCATGTCGTTGTGCAGGATCTTGATCGTCAGGTACTCGCGCTCCTGCCCGAGAATCGTCCGAGATTCCTTCTTCGCAACGACGCCCGCACCGTGGTGGGGGTAGACGACCTTGTCGCCGACTTTGTACAAGCTGCCTCCCTCTAGAAAAAACGGGCGCCTGCGCACCCGGAACGCCTCTCCAACCGCGGAAAGTGTACCGAAAATCGGCGAAAAACGCCAACTTTCCAGGGATTTTCGTGCACACCTCGCCCTGAGCAGGACTTTTGTCGCGGCGCGCGCGGCTCAGAGCTGCAGGTAGCGGTCGACCAGGTTGTGCTCCTGGAGCCGCCGGAGGCCCTCGCGGATCTCGCGCGCGCGGACGGCGCCGATGCCCTCGACGGCCTCGAGATCCCGCTGGCTCGCCCGGATGACGGCGTCGAGCGAGTCGAAGTCGGCCACCACCTGCCGGACGATCTGCTCGGGCAGCCGCGGGATGTGCTGGAGCACCCTGTAGCCGCGCGGCGCAACGCTGTGGTCGATCGGATTCGAGTCGGGCATGTGCCCGAGGAGCAGCGTCACCTGGTCGGGCTCGAGCAGCCGCTCGTACGGGAGCGCCGAGAGGGCCTCGAGCGCCGCGACGCCCGCTGCGGGGTCGCCGCTCGCCTCGTAGTCGAAGACCACGGCGGCCTTCTCGCGCGGGAGCGTCTCCATCAGCTCGTCCAACTGCATCTCGATCAGCCGGCCCTCCTCACCCAGCTCCACGCGGTTGCGCTCTATCTCCTCGCCCATGCGCGTCGTCATCTCGGCCCGTTGGAGCACGACGAGGACGTCGTCGAGCGTCACCGCGCTCTGGAACTCGAGCGCGGTCAGCCGAGTAAGGCCCTGGTCGAGGCGCGTGCGGTACGTCTCGAGGGTCGCGATTGCCTGGTTGGTGCGCGCGAGGACGTCCGAGATCTCACCGAGCTGGTAGCGGATGTCGCCGATGAAGAGCGTGACGGTCTCGCGCTGCTGCGAGATCGAGATCACGAGCGTCCCAGTCTGCTTGGCGACGCGCTCGGCGGTGCGGTGGCGGGTGCCGGTCTCGTTCGACGCGATCTTCGGGTCCGGCATGAGCTGGACGTTCGCGTAGACGAGCTTCGAGAGGTCGGCGTTGACGATGATCGCCCCGTCCATCTTGGCCAGCTCGTAGAGGAGCTGGGGCGTGAGCGGCAGATCGAGCCGCATGCCGCCGGAGAAGAGGAACGCAAGCTCCTGCGGCTCGCCGGCGACGACGAGCGCACCGAGCTCGGCGCGGATGATGTCGTCGATCCCGGACCGGAGCGAGGTCCCCGGCGCCACGAGGCTGAGCGCCGAAAGAAGGGTCCTATCCTTCCGCGGATCCGCGCGCATCGAGTCCCAGCGCGACCGCTCGGCGTAGCGTGCCGGCCGCGCTGAGCCGCATTCTTTCATGGCGCGCGTCCCCCTCCGGCACGATCGCCTCTGAGAGACCGAGCTTCTCGCACTCGGCCAGCCGCCGCTCGAGCTGCGAGACGGCCCGGAGGCGACCGGTCAGGCCGATCTCGCCCAGGCACGCGACGCCCCTGCGCACGGGGACGCCGCGCGCCGCGGAGGCGATCGCGAGCGCGACGGCGAGATCCGCGCCCGGCTCGTCGATCCGGACGCCGCCGGCGACGTTCACGAACACGTCGGACTGCCCGAGCGCGACGCCGGCGTGACGCCCGAGCACGGCCACGATCATCGAGAGCCGCTTAGGGTCGATGCCGGTCGCGACGCGACGCGGCATGGCCAGGTCGGTCTTCGACACAAGCGCCTGGATCTCGAGGACGAGCGGTCGCGTCCCCTCGAGCGCACAAGCGACCGCCGATCCCGGCTGCTCATCCTCCGGGCGGCCGAAGAGCAGCGAGGGATCCTCCACCCCGACGAGCCCGGTTGAGGTCATCTCGAAGACGCCGAGCTCGTTCGTCGAGCCGAACCGGTTCTTGACCGCGCGGAGCACACGGTGCGAGCGGTAGCGGTCCCCCTCGAACTGGAGCACGCAGTCGACGAGGTGCTCGAGGACGCGCGGGCCGGCGACGGCGCCGTCCTTCGTCACGTGCCCGACGAGGAAGACGGCGATCCCCTCCTCCTTCGCGAGGCGAAGGAGCCGGCCGGCCGCCTCGCGCACCTGGCCGACCGACCCCGGCGCCGAGCCGAGGTCGGGGGCGTAGAGCGTCTGGACGGAGTCGATTACGGCGACTTCAGGGCGCTCGCGCTCGAGCGTCGCGCAGACCTCGTCGAGGTTGGTCTCGGCGAGGATCCCGATCTCGCCGGCACCGCCGAGCCGCTCCGCGCGGAGCTTCACCTGCGCGACCGACTCCTCGCCGGTCACGAGCACGACGCGACGGTCGGCGGCCAGCTCGCGGAGCGCCATGAGCAGGAGCGTCGACTTGCCGATCCCCGGGTCGCCGGAGACCAGGACGAGGCTCGCGGGAACGAGGCCGCCGCCGAGCACCCGGTCGAGCTCGTGAACGCCGGTCGAGAGCCGCTCGGCGTCCGCAGCCTCAACGTCGACGAGGCGGAGCACCGGCCGGCCGGCGGCCTTCGCCTTGCCGCGGCTCGACGCTGGCGCTCGCTCTTCCGCGAGGGTGCTCCAGGCACCGCAGCCCGGGCAGCGCCCGAGCCATTTCCCGGTCGCGTACCCGCATTCGGAGCATGCGTACTGGACGGCGGCTGCCTTCGCCATGGGAGGCCGAGTGTAGGCGCGCCGCGGGACGGCGCCCGGTCCCCCAAGTGCCGAGACTGCGCCGAAATCGTGACGAAACTGTGTCCCCGGGGAGCCCCCTGTGATCCACGCTACCAGCGGCCGGCGCGCGGGTCTGTCACGGAAATGTGTCGACTTCGTGCAGGCCGCCGTCCGGCCCGGCGGGAACGCTTCCCGGTGCGCCGTCCGGCGCACCCAGCCCTCCGGCCGCTTGGTACCCGCGCGAGCGCGAGAGGGTTGGGCCCACCGCCACCGAATCGTTCGCTGTCGCCACGACCAGAAAGGACGGCCCGATGGAGAGATTCAACGAGCTGTCGCGTGGGATGCAGGTGATGCTCGTCGGGAGCGTCCTGCTTCTCATCGACAGCTTCTTCGACTGGCAGCAGGTGTCCGGGACCGTGTTCGGTCAGGACATCACTGCCGGCGCGAGCGGCTGGCACGGTGTCGGCTTCATCATGGGCATCCTCACGATCGTCCTGATCGCGTGGATCGTGGTGCGCCTCGCCGCCGCCAACGTCAAGCTGCCGGTCTCGGACGCGATGACCGGCGCCCTGCTCGGCTTCCTGATCCTTCTCTTCACCGTGATCAAGTTCTTCGCCGACAACGAGGCGCGGCACTGGCCGGCCTGGGTCGGGCTCATCCTCGCCGTCGTGATCGCGGTCGGAGCCTGGTGGGCAGTGCAGGAGGCAGGCGGCTTGGACACGCTCAAGACCGAGGCGTCCGATATGCAGTCGAGCATGAGCCGCCCCGACGCGGCCGGCTCGCCGCCCGCAGCCTCGCCCCCGCCCGCGGCCTCGCCCCGCAGCGCGCCCCGCCCGCGGCCTCGCCCGCGACGCCCCCACCCGCGGCGCCCCCACCCGCAGCTCCCGCGGCGCCCGCCCAGCCGGCGCAGCCGATGGAACCGATGGAGCCGAGCGCCCCGGCCGAAAGCACGACGCCGCCCCACGACGAGCCGCCGCCCGAGAGCCAGCCCGCCTGACCCGCGGACTCATCCGAACGTCGAAGGGCGGCCCTAGGGCCGCCCTTCTCGTCTCTCGTCGGCGCAGGCGCGCGGCCCGGCCGGTTACTCGTCGTTGGAGTGGTGGTCGTCCTCCGCCTCGCCCGTGGGCTCCTCGGGCGGGACGGTGACCTTCTCGCGCTCGGGCTCCGGGCCCTCGATCACCGTGATCTCGACCTCGTCCGCGTCGTCCTTGCGGTCGACGAGGACGGTCGAGCCTGGCTTGAGCGACCGGCCGAGCACGAAGTCGGCGAGCGGGTCCTCGATGTGGCGCTGGATCGCGCGGCGCAGCGGCCGGGCGCCCATCGCCGGGTCGTAGCCCTTCTCTACGAGGAGCTCCTTCGCCGCGTCGGTCAGCTCGATCGCGGCCTCGTGCTCGCCCATCTGGTCGCGCAGGCGCTTGAGCATGAGGTCGACGATCGTCGTGATCTCTTCCTTGGTCAGCTTGTGGAAGACGATCACCTCGTCGATCCGGTTCAGGAGCTCGGGCCGGAAGACCTTCTTCAGCTCGCCCATGATCCGCGACTTCATGTCGTCGTAGGAGAGCCCGGTCTCGTCGCCCATGCCGAAGCCGAACGACTGGTTCTTCGAGATCGTGGCCGCCCCGATGTTCGACGTCATGATCACGATCACGTTTCGGAAGTCGACCTTACGGCCCTGGGCGTCCGTCAGCTTCCCGTCCTCGAGGATCTGGAGCAGGATGTTGAAGACGTCCGGGTGGGCCTTCTCGACCTCGTCGAGGAGGACGACCGAGTACGGCTTGCGGCGCACGGCCTCGGTGAGCTGTCCGCCCTCGTCGTAGCCGATGTAGCCCGGAGGTGAGCCGACGAGCCGGGACACGGAGTGCTTCTCCATGTACTCCGACATGTCGACCTGGATCATCGCGTCCTCGTCGCCGAACAGGAACTCGGCGAGCGTGCGGGCGAGCTCGGTCTTCCCGACGCCCGAGGGGCCGAGGAAGATGAACGAGCCGGCCGGCCGCTTCGGGTCCTTGATCCCGGCCCGGGCGCGGCGGATCGCCTTCGAGACGGCGACGATCGCCTCCTCCTGGCCGATCACGCGCTTGTGCAGCTCCTCCTCCATGCGGATGAGCTTCTGCGACTCGGCCTCGGTGAGCTTGAAGACGGGGATGCCGGTCCACATCGAGACGATGTCGGCGATTTCCTCCTCGCCGATCTCTGGCTGCTCGACCTCCTCGGAGCTCCGCCACTTCTCCTCGAGCTCGCGACGCTTCTGCGTGAGCTTGCGCTCCTTGTCGCGGAGGTTCGCGGCCTTCTCGAACTCCTGGTCCTCGATCGCCTTCTCCTTCTCCTCCCGGACCTTCTCGATCTCCTCTTCGAGCTCGCGGTAGCGCGGCGGCGCGGTCATCGTCTTGATCCGCATCCGCGACGCTGCCTCGTCGATCAGGTCGATCGCCTTGTCCGGCAGGTGGCGGTCCTGGATGTAGCGGTCGGCGAGCACGGCGGCGGCGCGGAGCGCGTCGTCCGTGATCGTGCAGCGGTGGTGCGCCTCGTAGCGGTCGCGGAGACCCCGGAGGATCTGCACGGTGTCGTCCACGGCGGGCTCGTCCACCTTGATCTGCTGGAAGCGGCGCTCGAGGGCGGCGTCGCGCTCGAGGTACTTGCGGTACTCGTCGAGCGTGGTCGCCCCGATCGTCTGGAGCTCCCCGCGCGCGAGCGCCGGCTTGAGGATCGAGGCCGCGTCGATCGCGCCCTCGGCCGCACCGGCCCCGACGAGGTTGTGGAGCTCGTCGATGAAGAGGACGATGTCGCCCCGCTGCGTGATCTCCTTCATGACCTTCTTGAGCCGCTCCTCGAACTCGCCGCGGTACTTGGAGCCGGCGACGAGGGCGGCCAGGTCGAGCGTGTAGATCTGCTTGTTCTTGAGGATCTCCGGGACCTGGTTGGTCGCGATGCGCGCGGCGAGGCCCTCGACGACGGCGGTCTTGCCGACGCCGGGCTCGCCGATCAGCACCGGGTTGTTCTTCGTCCGGCGCGAGAGGATCTGCATGACCCGCTCGATCTCGGTCTGACGGCCGACGACGGGATCCAGCTTGCCCTCGGCGGCGAGCTTGGTCAGGTTGCGGCCGAACTGGTCGAGGAGCTTGGAGCTCTTGGACTTCTCGGAGCTCGACGACCCGCCGCCCGAGCGGCGGCCGGGCCCGGAGAGCATCCGGATGATCTCGTTGCGGATCTTCTCGGCGTCGGCGTCGAAGTCGAGGAGGATGCGCGCGGCAACCCCTTCGTTCTCGCGCACGAGCCCGAGCAGGATGTGCTCGGTGCCGATGTAGTTGTGGCCGAGGGAGAGCGCCTCGCGGAGAGCCAGCTCGAGGACCTTCTTGGCGCGCGGGGTGAACGGGATCTGCCCCGTCGTCACCTCGTCGCCCTGGCCGACGATCCTGGCCACCTGCGCGCGGACCTCCTCGACGGTGATGTCGAGGCTCTCGAGCACGCGCGCGGCGAGACCTTCCTCCTCGCGGAGCAAGCCGAGCAGGATGTGCTCCGTCCCGATGTAGTTGTGCTTCAGGGCGCGCGCCTCGTCCTGGGCGAGTACGACGACCTGTCTTGCGCGTTCAGTGAAGCGTTCGAACAACGCTCAGTCCTTTCGGTCGTACAGGTCGCCCCATCGTACCGGACGGGTCGGGAGACACAGAGGCGCGCATGATGCTCGTATCGGCCGCGTGTGCGTGTCGCAACAGAGTCGATTCGACGAGGCCGCGCATCCGGTTCGGGCGATGGGTCCGATGCGTTCTCCGACGCGTAACCCCGGAAGAGGTTTGTTCGTTTAACGAATATGGGAGAAGTCCCCCGATCGGGGGTGTGTCCTAGCCGGCGGCGGCCGGTACGGTCACACCTCGGGAGCGGGGCAACGGGACGGGAAGGATCTGCGGTGTCTGCGGCAACCTCTTCGACGACGACGGCTACCGAAACTGGGTCGGACGCACACGCGCTGCCCGCGGTGGCGCCAGCGGTCCTCGCGTCCTCGCGCGGCGTCCAGGCGCGGCGCGAGTGGGCGCTCGTCCGCTTCGCCGTCGACGCGGTCATGCTCGCCCTCGGCGCGGTGGTCGCCGAGACGGGCTGGCGCGCGGCGGGCTTCGAGCCGACGCCGGTCATCTGGTTCCTCGCCTTCCCTCTCCTCACGATCGTCCTCCTCTACGCGCGCGGGGCCTACCAGCCGCGCCTCCACCCGAGGCTGCTCGACGAGCTGCGGCGCGTGATCGGCGCGAGCGCGATCGCGGCGATGGCCGCGACGACCGCGCGGGTCGTCCTGACCGACGACGCCATTCCCTCGACCCAGGCCGTGCGGCCCTGGCTCTTCGCGACCACCTGCCTCGTCGCCGCGCGCGCCGTCCTCGGCTGGGCGGACATGCGGGCCCGGCGCTCGGGCGAGGCCGCCAGGCCGACGCTGATCCTCGGCGCCGGCCGCGTCGGGCAGCTCGTCGCGCAGCGACTGCTCGAGCGGCCCGAGCTCGGCCTGAAGCCGATCGGGTTCCTCGACAAGGAGCCGCTCGCGAGCGTCGAGGGACTCCCGGTGCTCGGCGCGAGCTGGGACCTCGACCGCATCGTGGCCGAGCGCGGCGTCGAGAACGTGATCGTCACCTTCTCGACCGCGCCGCACGAGGTGCTGCTCCGGCTCGCCCGCCGCTGCGAGGAGCTCGGCGTCGAGGTGTCGCTCGTCCCGCGCCTCTTCGAGCGGGTCCCCGAGCGCGTGATGGTCGACCACATCGGCGGCCTGCCGCTCGTCACCCCGCGGCACTCGAACCCGCGCGGCTGGCAGTTCGCGATCAAGTACGCCTTCGACCGCGTGGCCGGCGGCGATGCTCCTGCTCCTCTTCTCGCCGCTCCTCGCCGTCACGGCGCTCGTCGTGCTCGTCTCGAGCGGCCGTCCGATCTTCTTCCGCCAGGCGCGCGTCGGGCTCGACGGTCACGAGTTCGGGATGCTCAAGTTCCGCACGATGAGCGGCGCGCCCGAGGAGGGCGGCGAGGCGGACGCCGACTGGGCCGCGCACGAGCTCGGCGACGAGACCGCCGTCGCGACCCAGACGACCGAGGACCGGCGCACCGGCCTCGGCCGGCTCCTGCGCCGCTGCTCGCTCGACGAGCTGCCGCAGCTCTGGAACGTCCTCTGCGGCGACATGTCCCTGATCGGCCCGCGTCCGGAGCGCGCGCACTACGCCCGCCGCTTCGAGGAGCGGATCTACCGGTACCCCGAGCGGCACCGCGTAAAGTCCGGCATCACCGGCTGGGCCCAGGTAAACGGCCTCCGGGGTCGAACGTCCTTGGCCGACCGGGTCGAATGGGACAACCACTACATCGAGAACTGGTCGCTCTGGCTCGATGTCCAGATCCTCATCCGCACGGTGACCGCACTCGTGCGCCAGGCGTCCTAGCTTTCCCGCACGAGCGGGCCCGCCCGTGAGCGAGCTCGACCTCTCGTCGGACCGCCTGACCGTCCGGCTTGCGACGAACTCGCTCGTCCAGGCCGGCGGCAGCTTCCTCGCCTCGGCGATCGCGTTCTTCACGTTCGTCGCGATCACGCGCGGCCTCGGCCCGGACGCGTTCGGCGAGCTGACCGCCGCGACCGCGTTCCTCTTCATCCCGACCGTGCTCGCGGAGGCCGGGCTCTCGGCCGCCGTCCTGCGGCAGATCTCCGCGAACCCCGAGGAGACGGACTACGCGATCCGCGCTTCGTTCCCGCTCCGGGCCTTCGTGTCCACCGGCGCGATCCTCCTCGCCGTCGCGATCGGGCTCGCGGCGCCGTTCCCGCACCTGACGAAGGTCGCGATCGTCATCTCGTCGGTCGGGTCGCTGTTCACGCTCCTGACGCTGAACCTCGTCCCGGTCTTCCAGGCGAAGCTCCAGATGCACTGGTCGGTGATGTCGACGATCGCCGGCCGGCTCCTCACGCTCGGCCTGACGCTGGGCGCACTCGCCGCGGGGCTCGGGTTCAAGAGCATCGTCCTCGCCCAGGTCGCCGGGCTCGGGCTGATCTTCGTCCTGCACGTCCTGATCGTCCGCCGCCACGTCTCGCTGCGGCCGATCGTCGACACGGCGTACTGGCGGAGCCTCGTCGCGGGTCGTTCGCGCTCGGACTCGCGATCGCGCTCTCGCAGATCTACTTCCGGATCGACGCCGTCCTGCTCGCGCTGCTCACGAACGCGTACGAGGTCGGCCTCTACGGCGCGGCCTACAAGTTCCTCGAGATCTCGTACTTCGTCGTGACGGCGATCGTCACGTCGGCGTTCCCGCCGCTCGCGCGCTTCGTCGCGACCGGCGACCCGCGCGCGCGCCCGCTCGTGCAGCGCGCCTTCGACGTCCTGATCGCGGCCGCGGCGCCGATCACGGTCACGCTCGCCGTGTTCGCCACCCCGATCATCCTCGCGACCGCCGGCCCCGAGTTCCGCGAGGGCGCCGACGCGCTCCGGATCCTCAGCCCGTACGTCCTCTTCTCGTTCGTCGGCGGGCTCTTCTTCCACGTGCTGATCGTCTGCGGCCGCGACCGCGTGCTGCTCGCGTCGACCTCGGGAATCCTCGTCGCGAACGTCGCGCTGAACCTCGCCTTCATCCCGCTCTACGGCTTCCGGGCGGCGGCCACGATCTCGGTGCTCACCGAGGCGCTCGTGCTCGTCCCGCTCGCGCTGACCGTCCGCCGGCGCGGCCTCGCGCCCGGGCTACGCTACGCGCCGACCGTCGCCGGGGCGGCCGCGCTGATGGCCGTCGTCGGGCTCGTGACGCCCGGTCCGGCGATCGTGGCGATGCTCGCCTCGGCGCTCGCGTACGGCGTCGTCCTGCTCTCGCTGCCGGGGACGGCGCGGAACGTGTTCTTCAGGAGCCTCGTCCCGGCGGCTCGCCGGCTCGTTACTGGAGCAGCCCGTTGAGGGTCGTCCAGAGCGGCTTCGAGCTGCCGTCCGGGCGCAGCGGGCTGTAGCCGCCGCTGTACGAGTCGCTCGACTCGCCCCAGTAGTAGAGGAAGGCCTTCTCGACCAGCGGGCTCCACTCCTCGAGCGCGAGCTCGAGCGCCTGGCGGCTGTACGTCGACTGCTCGGACTCGGAGACCGCGTCGGAGTTCCCGGCCTCGGTCGACCAGCCGAACTCGGTGATCCAGATCGGCTTGCTCGCCCCGTGTGCGGCCGCGAGGTCGCGCGTCATGAGGACGCGGTCGAAGCGCCAGCGCTGCGCCGTCACGGTGTCGAGCGGGCTGCGGTCCTGGGTGTAGGCGTGCACGGAGTACGCGTCCACGTAGTCGCGGAAGGTCGCCGCGTCGTTCTCCATCAGGAGGCGGAACCAGTCGCGGGACTGGGTCGTGTCGCTGCGCATCTGGAAGATGTCCGCGGAGGCGAGCACCTTGATCGTCGGCTGCGCCGCGTGGATCGCCGACGAGGCCGCGCGCACGAGCGCCGCGTACCGAGCCGGGTCGGGGTTCGGCTTCCAGAAGTTCGTCAGCCACGGCTCGTTCCAGATCTCGACCGCCGTCAGCGGGCGCGGATCGAGCTGCGGGTTGGCGGCCCAGAACGTCCCGCCGGGGCCGTAGCGCTCGACCACCTTGCGGCAGAAGTTCGCGTACTCGTTCGGGTCGCGCGGCGGGTGGTAGATCGTCGGGCCGTCCGCGCCCCAGTCGGAGGAGTACGCGAAGATCCCGAGGATGTTCAGGCCGGCGGTCGAGGCGTTCCGCATCAGGCGGTCGCCGACCGTCCACGTCCAGTTCCCCTGCGTCGGCTCGAAGGCGCCCCAGTGGAAGTCCTCGCGCAGCCAGCTGACGCCGCCCGAGCGCAGCTTGTTCATGTACGCGAGCTGCTTGTCGGACGAGTACCAGACGTTCGAGCCCGAGAAGCCGACGCGGCCCTCGTAGGGGTCGGCGGGCGGCGCGGGCGGCTCTTCGGCCGGCGGGTCGGTGGTGGGCGGAGGCTCCGTGGGCGCAGTCTCGTGCTTCCAGCGGACCTTGAGGAGCGCCGGCAGGCCGGACTCGCGGCTGCCGAAGGCGATGCGGGCGCCACGGGTGCCGCGCGAGAGCACGAGCGTGACCGGGCCGTTGCCCGTCACGAGCGAGCTGACGTCGACGGCCGTCCAGCCCTGGTGCGCCCAGCCGCGCGCCGACGCGGGTGCCGGGGAGCACGCGCGGCGCGCGCCGGAAGGTGAGCGCCCGCTCGTTCCACCAGTGCCGCTGCGCCGCGCGGACCTTGAACGGCGCCCAGCGCCTGTTCACCACGCGCACGTAGAGGGTGGCGTCCTCGACCTCTCCGACGCCGTCGACCAGGAAGCGCAGGTAGGTGCGCTTCGTGAGGGCGGAGGCGCGCAGCCGCGTCTGGCGGCCGAACGCCGTCCACGGGCGTCCCGCGTCCACGTACGTGTCCGCGACCGGCCGGAAGCCGGTCAGCTCGGTGCCCTCCGAATCGGCCGCCGAGGCGGCCGGCGACACGGCCAGCGCGCAGAGCGCGACGACCGCGACGAGGAGGGCGCGGGACGGGCGAAACGAAGGAATTGCTGAGGCTCGGCATGGCGGCGGACCCGGTGTCCGCCTCGTGAATCGGCCTGACCCGAAAAGCGAGGAACCCTCCCGTGAGGGAGCGAAGTCCCCCGCTTGGAGGTACAGCCGCCTACCCAGCCGCGTCCCTCGTTCGAGCGAACTCACCCACCCGAGGGAGCCGCGCTCCCTCGGTTCGTGGCTAAGGTTCATGCCGTGCGGCACATTGTTCTCCTGCGCGTGTCTGAAGGTCATGCCGAGCCCCCTGCGGGCCGATAACGGCGTTCGATGAGACCGAGCGCAGCTGAAGCTCTCAAGGCCGCGATCCGCCGGTCGCTGCCGCTGACACTCGCCCTGGTGCTCCTGGGCGCGCTGACCGTGACCGCGATCCGGCAGTACCAGGGGCCGCGCTACCAGGCGAGCGCGCGGATCGTCCAGTCGACGACCGACCTCGGCCAGAGCGTGCTCGGCGTCCAGACCCCGTACACCGACCCGCAGCGCGTGATCGACACCGCGACCGCGCTCGCCGGCTCGCCCGAGCTCTACGACCGCGTCGTGGCCGAGGGCGACATCGACAAGAGCGCGAAGGCGCTGCGCCAGGCGACGAAGGTGAGCGGCGGCGCCGACACCGACGTCTTCACCTTCACGGTCGTCGCGGACACGCCGGAGGAGGCGATCACGCTCGTCAACAAGGTCGCCGCGGAGTACGTCCAGTGGCGCGGCGAGATCTCCGGTCAGGCGATCCACCAGGCGATCGACCAGATCCAGGCCCAGCTCGACGCGCCGGCCGAACGCTCGACGCCGTCACCGGCACCGAGCGCGACGAGCTCCGCAGCCAGCTGAACCGCCTCAAGGTCCTCGACACGCTCAACTCCGGCGGCGCGACGGTCATCGAGCGCGCCGAGACCGCGGTGAAGACGAGCCCGCGGCCGATCCGCGACGCGCTCTTCGGCGCGGCGCTCGGCCTCGTGATCGCACTGCTTCTCGCGGGCGTGCGCGAGGCGTTCAACACGCGCATCCGCTCCGAGGCCGACGTCGAGGACGCCCTCGGGCGGCCCGGTCCTCGCCTCGATCCAGTCGCTGCCGAAGCGGACCGCCATCGTCACCGCCGGCCGCCACGAGTCGCGCTGGGGCGACACCTACGCCCTGCTCGCGGCGAACATCATGCAGATCCGCGGCGACGCCGACCGCACGATCCTCGCGGTCACGAGCGCGATCGCCAGCGAGGGCAAGACGACCACCGCGACGAACCTCGCGGTCGCGATGGCGCAGCGCGGCCAGAAGCGTCATCCTCGTCGACTTCGACCTGCGCAAGCCGTCCGTTGGTCGCGTCTTCCAGATCCCCGCCGGCTCTCCGGGCGTCGTGCAGGTGATCGACGGCAAGGTCGATCTGACCGACGCCCGCTGGTCGATCCCGCTGAACGGCGGCCCGGGCCAGCCCGTCGCGGCGCGCAACGGCTCGGGCTCCGACGCGCATGATCGAGACGAACGGGAACGGGTCGGGTCCGACGGCGTCGGCTCGCTCCAGGTGATCGCCGCCGGCGGCAACGAGCGCGGCGCGCGCATCGCGCGCTCGACCGAGGTGATCGAGCTCCTCGACGAGCTCGCGGCCGAGGCCGACGTCGTCATCCTCGACACGCCGCCCGCGCTCGCCACGGTCGAGATGGCCGAGCTCTCGCGGATGATCGACCTCGCGATCACCGTCGTCCGCTACGGCAAGGTGACGCGTCGCAGCCTGGTCGCGCTCAACCGCCAGGCCGACACCTGGCAGACGGATCTCGTCGGCGCCGTGATCACCGACGCGCCGCCCGAAGAGGACGACTACTACTACTACCGCTGAGCGTCGTCGTGGGCTGGGCCCTCAGACTCGGAATCCCACGCACCGACCTCGGCCTCTTCGCGCTCGGCGCCTTCGTCATGGCGCTCACGCTGGCCGCGTCGACGCGGCTCGGCGAGCCGCTCGCGCTGACGCTGCTCGTCCTGCTCGCGATCTTCGGGGCGGTCGTGATGGCCTTCGTGGCCGTCCCGCACGTCGCGGTCGCGTCGATGATCCCGCTGTTCGCGCTCCTGCCGGCGATCAAGGCGCTCTACGTCCCGTGGATCGGCCCGATCAAGGACGTGATCACGGTCGCGGCGATCTTCGCGGCGGCGATCACCGTCGTGCAGGCCGCGCGCGGCGGACGGAAGATCCCGGGCGACCTCTGGATCGCCGCCCTCGTCGGGTTCCTGCTCGCGCTCTACGCGATCAACGTCGGCGGCGGGCTCGAGCGCGGCTGGGCCTGGTTCCACGGCGTCCGGCTCTTCTCCGAGCCGATGCTCCTCCTGCTCGTCGGGATGACGCTCAAGAACCCGCGGCGGACGCTGCGCTGGTCGATGGCCTCGCTGGTCGGGCACGGCCTGCTTCGTCGCCTTCGTCGGGATCCTGCAGCAGATCGCCGGCCCGAGCCGCCTCGTCGACCTCGGCTACCTCTACGACATCAACGTCCGGACGATCGCGGGCTTCCTGCGCAGCTACGGGACGCTCGACGAGCCGTTCGCCTACGCGGCCTTCCTCATCTTCGGCTTCTGCGGCGTCGTCATGTGGATGCGCCGCGGGCGGCTCGCCTACGCGGCCGGGGCGCTGATCGCGGTCGGCCTCGCGGTCTCCGTCGTCCGGAGCGCGGCGATCATCGGCGTCGCGATCATCGCCCTGCTGCTCGCCCGGCACGGCCGCACGGTGACCGCGGTCTTCCTGCTCGCGATCGTCTTCGTCACCAGCCTGACCTTCGTCCTCTCCGAGGAGGCGACGGAGCGGCGCGTCGTCCAGGGCGGCCCGTCGCTCTACATCACGCTGAACGGGCGCACGGACGCCTGGAAGGTCGTCTTCAGCGACCCGTCCGACATCCCGATGGGCCGCGGGGTCGGCAAGGTCGGGACGGCGAACGAGCGCGCGACGTACAAGGTGACGCGGACGCGCCAGCAGGCCGAGGAGGGCAGCGAGGCGCTCGTGGTCGACTCGGGCTACTTCGTCACCGTCGCGGACATCGGGATCGTCGGCCTCGCCGCCCTTCTGCTCCTGCTCGGGCGGCTCGTCCTGCTCGCGCGACGGGCGATCGCACGCGGCCGACCGGAGGGCTGGCTCGCGATCGCGATCGTGCTCTCGCTCGCGCTCGACGCCGTCACCCGCGAGTCGTTCACCGCCTTCCCGACCGCCTTCCTCGGGCTGCTCCTGACCGGGCTCGCGCTCGCCGCCGCCTCCGACGAGCCGGACGAGAGGTCGAGCCGGCGGGCCGCCGCCCGACGCGGCGGCGTCCGGCCACCCGTTCCCGGCCGCGCCCCGCCTACGGGTTCGGCGGCCCGGGGGCGACCGGTGCCTAGCGCGGCGCGCGGCGAGCCCGACGCGCTCTCCGTCTGCCTCGTCGGCCTGCTCGTCGCGGCCGCGCCGCACGGATCGGGCGTGCCGCGCTATGCGGCCGAGCTCACGCGCGCGCTCGACCAGGTGGCCCCGAGTTCCCGGACGTCCGCCTCTCGCTCCTGACGACCCGCGATGGCGCCGAGGTCGCGTCGCCGCGGACGATCGAGCTGCGGCCGGCGCACATCCCGTTCGGCTCGCCGGCGGGCGCGATGCGCGTCGTCGCCGAGCAGCTCGCCGTCACACATCGGGCGCCGGCCGACGTCCTCCACTTCTTCGACCTCTCCGGCCCGGTCCTCCGGCCGCGGCGCCGGTTCACGACGACCATCCACGACGCCTCGATCGCCCACGGCTACGAGCGCGTCCGGCACGGCTACAAGCGGCGGCTCTACCCGTGGGCGCTTCGGCACGCCGAGCGGGTCGTGGCGTGTCTCGGAGTTCGCGCGCTCGGAGGCGCGTGACGCACTTCGGGGCCGACCCGGCCCGGATCACGGTCGTCCATTCCGGCCCCGGCTTTCTGCGCCGAGTCGCCCGGCGTCGGCGAACGGCCTGCCCGAGACGCCGTTCCTCCTCTACGTCGGCGACCTGAGCCCGAAGAAGGACGTGGCGCCGCTCGTCGCCGCGTTCGCGGACGCGGACGTGCCCGGGCGGCTCGTCCTCGCCGGGCGCCGGCGCGACGGATACCCGGAGCTCGACGCTGCGCTCGCCGCGGCCGGGCGAGCGCGTCGTGCTGCTCGAGGGTCCGTCCGACGGCAGTGCTCGACGGGCTCCTGCGCGCCGCGACGGCGCTCCTCCTTCCGTCGCGCTACGAGGGCTTCGCGTTCACGCCGCTCGAGGCGATGGGGCGCGGCTGCCCCGTCGTGGCGAGCGACATCCCGGCCGTCCGAGAGATCTCCGGCGACGGCGCGCTGCTCGTGCCGCCCGGCGACCGCGCCGCCTGGCGCGACGCGATCGGTCGCGTGGCCGCGGACGAGGCGCTCCGCGCCGACCTCCGCGCCCGCGGGACGGCGACGGTCGCCCGCTACTCCTGGCTCGAGGCCGCGCGCGGGCTCCTGCGCCTCTTCGAGTCGCTGAGGGTCGCGCGCGTGATCGACACGCACTGCCACCTCGTGCCCGGGATCGACGACGGGCCGAAGACGACGAGCGAGGCGATCGACCTCGCGCGCAGCCTCGTTGCCGACGGGATCGAGCGCGTGGTCTGCACGCCGCACTTCTCGTCCTTCTTCCCGACCGAGCACGACGACGCCGCCCGGCGCCTGGGCGACCTGCGCGGCGAGCTCGAGACGCTCGGCCTCGGCGCGACGCTCGCCGCCGAGGTGAGCCCCGGCCACGCGGTGTCCGAGCCCGCTGACGGAGCTGCACGCCCGCAGCATCGCCGGACGCTACCTCGTGGTCGAGGCGCTGCACGACACGCCGGCGACCTTCTTCGAGGCGCTCTTCCCGCGGCTCGAGCCGGCCGGGCTCCTCCCGGTCGTCGCGCATCCGGAGCGCTGCCGTGCGCTCCAGCGTGGCACCGCGCTCGTCGACTGGATCCGGCGGCAGGGCGGCGTCCTCCAGGTGGTCGCGCCGAGCCTGATCGGGCGGTTCGGGAGGACGCCGCCGAGACGGCCTGGAAGCTCGTCGACACGGGCCGCGCGAGCCTGCTCGCGAGCGACGCGCACGGCACGAAGACGGCGGAGCGTCCGCCTTCGCGAGGCCACCGACCTCGTGCGCCGGCGCCTCGGCGACTCCTTCGCCGCCGACCTGACCGAGCACCAGCCCGCCCTCGTGCTCGCGGGGGAGGCGCCCGATAGATGAGTGCGATGGAGCTGTCGGTCGTCATCCTCAACTGGAACACCGCGGACTTGACGATCCGCTCGGTCACGTCGCTCGAGTCCGACGGCGTCCCTCGCGGGCGGATCGTGGTCGTCGACAACGCCTCGACCGACGACAGCGTCGAACGCTTCGAGCGCGAGCTGGACGGCGTCGTCCTCGTCCGCGTGGAGCAGAACATGGGCTTCGCCCGCGCGGCCAACCGTCGGTGCCCGCACGCTCCCGGGCTCGAGCTACCTGTTCGTGAACAGCGACGCCTTCCTGCACCGGCCGGGCAGCGTCGGCCGAATGGTCGCCGCGCTCGAGAGCAAGCAGGTCGGGATCGTCGCCCCGCGGGTCCTGAACATGGACGGCACGCTGCAGCCGAGCGTCGTGCCGCTCTGACGACGCCGGGCGTGGCACTGATCCGGGCGTCGGGCGCGAGCCGGCTCGTGCCGAATCGCTGGCAGCCGAGCTGGAGCACGCATTGGGATCACTCGACCTCACGTGAGATCCAGGCGGCGAACGGAGCCGTCCTGCTCGTCCGGGCCGCGACGTTCGACGCACTCGACGGCTTCGACGAGCGGCTGCACATGTACGCCGAGGAGCTCGACCTCTTCTGGCGCGCGCGGCAAGCTCGGCTGGTGCGGGTGGTTCGTCCACGACGCAGAGTTCCTGCACGTCGGCGCCGGCTCGACCGGGCGGCGACCACATGGATCCCGTCCGGGTCGGAGCGGATCGGACGCTCCGAGGCGGCGATGCTCCGGCGCAACCTCTCACCCGCCGCCGCGCGACTGACGCTCGCGTTCATGGCGGGCGGCCTGCATGCGCGGCGTGCGTGGTTCCGTCTCGCGCCGCAACGAGACCGGCGGCCGCGGAGATGGAGGGCTCGCTGCGCGGGCTGGCCGAGGGGCGTGGCGGCGATCCGACCGTCACACGGCCAGCACGCGGTACCTGACGCTGCCCGCGTAGCGGCCGATCTGCCAGCCGAGGTGCCAGGCGAGCCGCGCGCGGCCGGCGCGGCGGCCGACCTGCGGCAGCGTGCCGAGGAGCGGCCGCCACCCCTCGACGAGCCAGGTGCGCTGGCCGGCGACGCGCTCCCCGGGCGTCTTGTAGCGGCGCTGGATCCGCGCCATCTGCTCGGCGTAGCGCCGCGCCTGGTCGAAGATCCCGCCGAGCGTCGCCCGGTAGCGGTAGTGGACGACCGCCTCCGGCACGAAGACGAGCTCGAACCCCGCGAGCTGCGCCTTGACCGAGTAATCGGTGTCGAAGAGGCACGGCATCGACTCGTCGAAGCCGCCGACCGCCTCGTGGACCGCCCGGCGGATCCCCATCGCGCCCGAGCCCGCGTGCGTCACGTACGGCGGAAACCAGAGCCTCGGGAGTCCGTCCGCGAACGCTGCCTCCCGCGTCGCGGCGACCCACGGCTCGTTCAGCTTCACCGGATCCTGGCGGCAGGAGACGAAGTCGTGCCGGGTGAGGGCGTCCCCGACGGCGGCGACCCAGCCCTCCGCCGACCTCGTCGTCCGCGTCGCAGAACGCGATCGCTTCGGAGGCAGCGGCGCGCACGCCCTCGTTCAGCGCGAAGGCCTGGCCGGCCCGGGCCGACGCGTCGACGACGCGGAGCGCAGGCAGCCGGTCGCGATAGCGCTCGGCCACCTCGACCGAGCCGTCGGTCGAGCCGTTGTCCACGAGCAGGACCTCCCACGGCGCGGCCCACGTCTGGCGCGCAAGGGCGTCCAGCTGGACGCCGAGCGTCGCCGCGGCGTTCCGGCACGGGATGACGACGCTGAGGGCAGGTGGGTCGGAGGGCGGCACGCATGCGAACGCTATCCCGGCGGCAGGAGGCCCACGGGTACGCTGGCCGTGCCGGCGCAGGACGTTCTGACCCTCCAGCCGGCCGGCTCCCGCGCCGATACTAGGGCGGGCCTCTCGCCATGAAGATCCTGCTGACCGGAAGCCACGGCTACATCGGCGCCGTCACCGGCCGCGTCCTCGTCGACGCCGGCCACGAGGTGACGGGCCTCGACTCGTACCTCTACGCGGGCTGCGACCTCGGCCGAGACGACCCGGCGCACGCGGCGATCCCGAAGGACGTCCGCGACGTCGACGCGTCCGAGCTCGGCTGGTACGACGCGATCGTCCACCTCGCCGCGCTCTCGAACGACCCGATCGGCGAGCTCTCGCCCGACCTGACGCGCGCGATCAACCTCGACGCGACCGTCCGGCTCGCGCAGGCGGCGAAGGAGGCCGGCGTCGGCCGGTTCGTCTTCGCCTCGTCCTGCTCCATGTACGGCGCCTCCGACACGGAGGAGCTCGTCGACGAGTCGGCGCCGCTCCGGCCGCTGACCGCCTACGCGGAGTCGAAGGTGCGCGCCGAGGAGGCGCTCGCGCGAGCTCGCCGACGACGACTTCTCGCCCGTCTTCATGCGCAACGCGACCGCGTACGGCGTCTCGCCCCGGCTGCGGCTCGACATCGTCCTCAACAACCTCGCCGCCTGGGGCGTCACGACGGGCGCGATCAAGATCATGAGCGACGGCACGCCCTGGCGGCCGCTCGTGCACGTCGAGGACATCGCGCTCGCGACCCTCGCCCTGCTCGAGGCCCCGCGCGAGGTCGTCCACGCCGAGCCGTTCAACGTCGGCGGCTCGGACGAGAACTACCAGGTGCGCGACCTGGCCGAGATCGTGCGCGAGACGGTCGGGGACTGCACCGTGGAGTACGCGGGCTCGGGCGACCCGGATCCGCGCTCCTACCGCGTCTCGTTCGCGAAGCTGGCGCGCGCGCTGCCCGACCTGGAGCTCACCTGGACGGCGCGCCGCGGCGCCCGCGAGGTCGTCGACGCGCTGCGCGTCCACGGCGTGACGCTCGACGTCTTCGAGAGCGACCGCTTCATCCGGCTGCGCCGGATCGACACGCTGCTCGCCCGCGGCGACCTCGACGGGTCGCTGCGCCCCGCCGCGTACCCTGTCGCGGGTCGATGATCTTCACCGAGACCGAGCTTCCCGGGGCGTACGTGCTCGACCTCGAGCGACGCGAGGACCAGCGCGGGTTCTTCGCACGCGCCTGGTGCATCGACGAGCTCGGCGAGCGCGGGCTCGAGACGCGGATCGTGCAGGCGAGCGTCTCCTTCAACACGCGCAAGGGGACGCTCCGCGGCATGCACATGCAGGTCGCGCCGCACGAGGAGGTGAAGGTGATCCGGGCCACCCGTGGCTCGATCCTCGACGTGATCGTCGACCTCCGCCCGGAGTCGCCGACCTACCGCCGCTGGACGGGCGTCGAGCTCTCGGCGGCCAACGGCCGCGCCCTCTACGTGCCGAAAGGGTTCGCGCACGGCTTCCAGACGCTCGAGGACGACACCGAGACCCTCTACCTGATCTCCGAGTTCTACGCTCCCGACGCGGAGCGCGGACTCCGCTGGAACGACCCTGCCTTCGGCATCGAATGGCCGGACCCCGAGCACGCGATCCTGTCCGACAAGGACGCGTCCTGGCCGGACTGGTCGGAATGATCATCGTCGACCGGGGCTCGAGAGGTTCCGACGCACCGGACGTCCCCGTAGGCCCGCCAGGATCAGCGACGTTCCCCGATCCGACCGGAGTCGCCTTGCCCGCCAACGCCAGCCCACCCCGCCTCGTCGCCGTCTCGCACACGGGACTCTTCTCCGGGGCCGAGGCCGTGCTCGCGCGCGTGCTCGAGGCGGCCGCCGCCGACGGCTGGCCGGTCGTCTGCCTCACGCCTGACGGACCGCTCGCCGAGCGCCTGCGGACGCGGCGGAATCGCGACCCGGCCGCTCCCCGAGCTGAAGCTCCCGGGCGGGCCGCGGCTCTGGGGGCTGGCCGTCCTCGGCCTGCGAAGCGCCCTCGCCGCGCTGCGCCTGCGCCGGCAGTCGCGCGACGCCGACCTCGTGCTCGTGAACGGGATCCTCGCGCTGCCCGCGCTGCGCCTCGCCCGCGTACGGCCGCCCGCGGCCTGGCTCGTGCACGACGTCATCCACCGGCGCGACTGGAAGCGGCTGCTCGGCGCCTGCGCGGGCGCGGTGGACGAGGCGATCGCCGTCTCGGAGGCCGCGGCCGCACCCGTGCGCGAGGCGGGGATCCCGGCCCGCGCCGTCCTCCACGGCGTCCCCTGGCCGGTCGAGCCGACGCCCGGGCCCGCAGGAGCCGCCGGTCGTCGGCTGCACGGCGCTCCTCACCTCGTGGAAGGGCCAGGACGTCCTGCTCGAGGCGGTCGCGCGCCTGCCCGAAGTGGAGCTCGAGCTCGTCGGCGGGACGTTCCCCAAGGACGCGGCCTACGCCGAGTCGCTTGCGCGCCCGCGCAGGCGAGCCCGACCTCGCGGGCCGGGTGCGGTTCCTCGGCCACGTGGACGACGTCCTCGCGCGCGTGCGCACCTGGCGCGTCGGCGTGTCGGCGAGCGTCGACCCGGAGGCCGGGCCCGCTCTCGATCCTCGAGTACATGAGCGTCGGCGTCCCGACCGTCGCGACCGCGCACGGCGGCTCGCTCGAGCTCGTCGGCGACGCCGGGCTGCTCGTCCCGCCGGGCGACGCGGGCGCGCTCGCCGAGGCGATCGGCCGCCTGGTCGCCGACGGGGAGCTGTGGCGCGCGTGCTCGGCGGCGGGCCCGGCGGCGATCGAGGCGCGGGAGCTCACCGACGAGCGGTTCCGGGCCGACGTGCTCGCGGCGCTGCGCGAGGTGGCGGCGTGAAGCGCCTCGCCCGCTCGGCCGCGCTGCGCGCGGTCTCGCCGCACACGACGGTCGCGGCAGAGCGCGGCGTCGCGCTCACGTTCGACGACGGCCCCGACCCGGTCTTCACGCCGCAGGTGCTCGACGTCCTGGCGGAGCACGGCGCCGTCGCGACCTTCTTCGCCGTCGGCAAGCGGGCCGAGCGCCATCCGGAGCTCGTCCGCCGGATCGTCGACGAGGGCCACGCGCTCGGCTCGCACTCCTGGTCGCACCGGGAGCCCGGCGAGCTCTCGGCCCGGGAGCTCGGGCGCGACTACCGCGCCGGCCGCCGTGCCGTCGAGGCGCGCGGCCTGGCGCGACACGCCGCTCTTCCGCCCGCCGAAGGGACTCTGGGACGCGCGCACCGCGCTCGTCACGCGCGCGGCCGGGATGCGGACGTGGCTCTGGACGGTCGACTCGGAGGACTGGCGGCCCGGCATCGACGCTGACGAGATCGCCGAGCGCGGCGCGGCGGTCGCGGGCGGCGGCGTGATCCTCCTCCACGACGGGATCGAGCTCGCGCTCGCGCCCGAGGCGGAGGACCGCTCGGCGACGGTCGCCGCCCTGCCCGAGCTGATCGCGCGGATCCGCGCGCGCGGCCTCGACCTCGTCCGGCTGGACGTCGAGCGCACCGCATAGATTGCCGCGGTGGTCCTCGAGACCGACCTCCAGCCCGCGCCGCCGTACTCGCTCGCCGACTCGTGCCGGCTCGCGAGCGACGCGACGCGCTTCTTCCGCGACGGCGTCCTGACCGCCGCGCTCGAGGCCGACGGCGCGCCCGCGCTCGCGCAGGTGCGCCAGCGGCGCGACGGGTCGCTCGCCGTGCGGATCGAGGGCGAGCGGCCCGAGGCCGCGCTCGAGCGGCTCCGCTTCGTCCTCGCGGTCGACGACTCGCACGCCGAGTTCGTCCGCCGCTTCCGGGACGACCCGCAGATCGGCGCTTCCGTGCGCCTGCGGCCGGGCCGACGGCCGCTGCGGACGGCGACCGTCACGCATGCGCTCCTCAAGGCCGTCTGCGGCCAGCTGATCCAGGCGAAGGCGGCACGGCTGCTCGAGGCGAAGCTGATCCGCGCGACGACGCGCGAGCACGCCGGCCTGCGCCTGCCCCCGACCCGCGAGACCTTCGCGCCGCTCTCGCCGGCGGCGCTCGCGCGGCTCGGCCTCGTCTCGCGGAAGGCGAACGTCCTCGTCCGCCTCTCGCGCCAGTGGGACGTCGAGCGGCTCCGCGGCGTCTCCGTCCGCTGTCGCGGCCGCGCGCCTCGAGCGGGAGCGCGGCCTCGGGCCGTGGTCGTCCGGGATGGTCTCGCTCTACGGGCTCGGCCACTTCGACCGCGGCCTCGTCGGCGACCTCGGCCTCGTGAAGCTCCTCTCCGCCCGCACCGGGCGCTGGGTCGAGGCCGAGGAGACGCGCGCGCTCCTCGAGCCCTACGGCGAGTGGGCCGGGCTCGCCAGCCTCCATCTGATCGGCAGCCCGGCGGCGAAGCAGACGCTCCGCCCGGCGCGCGCAGCCGCCTAGTCGCGCTCGCGCAGCGCGGGGAAGAGGATCACGTCGCGGATCGTCTCGCGGCCGGTCATCACCATCGCCAGCCGGTCGATCCCGAGGCCGAGGCCGCCGGTCGGCGGCATCCCGTAGGAGAGCGCCTCGACGTAGTCCGGGTCGCCTGCCTCCGCCGTCACGTCGCCGGCCTCGCGCTCGGCCTGCTGCATGCGGAAGCGCTCGGCCTGCTCCTCGGCGTCGGTCAGCTCCGTGTAGGCGTTCCCGAGCTCCATCCCGCCCGCGTAGTACTCGAAGCGCTCGACCACGCGCGGGTCCTCGTCCGTCGTGCGCGCGAACGGCGAGAGCTCGATCGGGTAGTCGTGGAGGATCGTCGGCTGGATCAGGTTCGGCTCGACGAAGTGGCCGAGGGCGTGGTCGACGAGCTGCGCCCAGGTCTTGTCGTGCGACGTGTCGACGCCGCGGCCGTCGAGCAGGCTCCGCAGCTCGGCCTCGTCCTCGGCCCAGACGCCCTCGGCGCGCAGCGCGTCCACCAGGGAGAGCCGCCGCCATGGCGCCGCGAGGTCGATCTTGTGGCCGCGGAACTCGACCTCGGTCCGCCCGAGCACCTCGCGCGCGACCGCGTCGACGAGCGCCTCGATCCGCGCCATCGTGTCGCGGTAGTCGGCGTAGGCCTCGTACCACTCGAGCATCGTGAACTCGGGCTGGTGCTTGGTCGAGATGCCCTCGTTGCGGAAGTCCTTGCCGATCTCGTAGACCTTCTCGAGCCCGCCGACGATCAGCCGCTTGAGGTACAGCTCGTCGGCGATCCGGAGGTAGAAGTCCTGGTCGAGCTCGTTGTGGTGCGTGACGAACGGCGTCGCGAACGCGCCGCCGTAGCGCGGCTGGAGCACGGGCGTCTCGACCTCGACGAACCCCTCGTCGTCGAGCCGCCGGCGAATCGCCGCGACCAGGCGGCTCCGGACGAGGAACGCCTCGCGCGCGTCCTCGTTCACGAGCAGGTCGAGGTAGCGCTTGCGGTAGCGGGTCTCCGCGTCCACGAGCCCGTGGTACGTGTCCGGGCAGCGGCCGGCGCGTCTTCCCGAGCAGCGCGAGCTCGTCGACCGCGAGCGACGGCTCGCCGCGCTTCGTCTTCGTCGGCTTGCCCGCGACGCCGATCAGATCGCCGAGGTCGAGGTCGACCGGAGCCCGCGCGATCCTCCGCGACGAGGAGCTGGATCTGCCCCGTGCGGTCGACGAGGTCGAGGAAGACGAGCTTCCCGTGCCCGCGCCGCCCCATCACGCGCCCGGCCAGCCGCCGCGTCTCGGACCCCTCCGCGCCGGCCTCGAGCGCATCCGCCTCGACGCGAACGTCGGCAACCGAGTCCCGGTCGGGAAACCGCTTGGGCATCGAGTCCGCCATGGAGCGCGATCTTACGCGCGAGCCAGGTCGGGCCAAGAACGCCGCGAGGCCGGGCTCAGCCCGGCCTCGCTCACGATCGGTTCTCGGACGGTCGGTCACCCGCCTGAAGTCGTCATGGTCGCCGCGAAGCGCGGCCGGACTTCAGGCGGCCTTGACGTCCATGATCTTGTACTTCAGGGATCCGCGCGGCGCTGCGACCTCGACGGTCTCGCCCTTCTTCTTGCCGATGATCGCGCGGCCGACCGGCGACTCGTTCGAGAGCTTCTGCTCGCGCGGGTTCGCCTCCGCGGAGCCGACGATCACGTACTCGACCGTCTGCTTCGCGTCCAGGTCGCGCAGGCGCACGCGGGTGCCGACGGCGACGACGCCCTTGGGCACGTCCTTCTTGTCGATCACGCGCGCGCGGTTGAGGCGCTCCTCGAGCTGGGCGATCTTCTGCTCGACCATCGCCTGCTCGTTCTTCGCGTCGTCGTACTCGGAGTTCTCCGAGATGTCGCCGAACTCGCGAGCATGCGCGATGCGCTCGGCCACCTCGCGGCGCTTGTCGGTTCGCAGGGACTGGAGCTCGTCCTGAAGCTTCTCCATCCCCTCCTTAGTGAGCAATACGTCTTTCACCGTCGTCGTCCTCCGAGGCCTTGGAATACCGTCACGGAGCAGGCCTCACGCACCGTGAGCCGGCGAATGATAGCGACCGTGTCAAGGTGGGCCGTTTCGCCCCTCGGCTACGATTTCCTGCCCGAATGCAGGTAGATCTCAGCACTCCGTGGCGGATCGGGAAAGTCGAGATTCCCAGCCGGATCGTGCTCGCGCCGATGGCCGGCGTGAGCGTCCAGGCGTTCCGTCGCCAGGGCCGCCGTTACGGCGCGGGTCTCGTGTGCTCGGAGATGGTCAGCTGCGCCGGCCTCCAGCACGGGAACGAGCGGACGCTCGGCTACCTGCGGATCGCGAGCGACGAGCATCCGCTCGCCGTCCAGATCTTCGGGTCCGACCCGCCGGTGATGGCCGAGGCGGCACGGATGGTCGAGGACGCGGGCGCGGACATCGTCGACATCAACTTCGGCTGCCCCGTCCGCAAGGTGACGAAGACCGGCGCCGGGGCGACGCTGCTCGAGGATCCCGAGCGCGCCTGCGCGATCGTCGCCGCCGTGGCGGCGGCGGTCGACGCGCCCGTGACCGTGAAGATGCGCCGCGGGCTCGAGAACGGCTCGCGGGTGGCGCTCGACCTCGGACCGAGGCTGGTCGACGCCGGCGCGGCCGCGCTGGCGCTCCATCCCCGCTCCGCGAAGCAGATGTACACGGGCACCGCCGACCACTCCCTGACGGCCGAGCTGGTCGAGCTCGTCGACGTCCCGGTGATCGCCTCGGGCGACGTCACCTCGCGCGGGCGCGCGCTCGCGGTGCTCGAGGAGACCGGCGCCGCCGCCGTGATGGTCGGCCGGGCGGCCCAGGGCGATCCGTGGACGGTCGGCGAGATCGCCGGCCTCCTCGAGGGGCGTCCGAACCGCGACGAGGTGGTCGCCGAGCTCCTCCTCTTCATGCACGACACGATCGAGGAGATGGGCGAGCAGCGCGCGACCGGATTCCTGAAGAAGTTCTACGGCTGGTACCTCGGCCGGGGCCGCTTCCCGAAGCCGTTCAAGCAGGAGCTCGTGCAGCTCGCCGCGCTCGCGGAGGTCGAGGAGCGGCTGCTCGCGGCCGCGCCGGGCGCCGCGGACGTGCTCGCGCGGCTGCACGACGAGGCGCCGACGGTCGACCACACGACGCTCGACCTGCCGGTCTCGATCTACGCCGGCGGGTAGGCCGAAATCTCGTCTCGCGGGCGGCTCGGCGGCGGGCCCCACGGCTATAACTCGACTATGGCAACAGTCGTCACAGGCGAGCGGCGCATGGTCTCCGTGCTGATCGCGGACGTCGTCAACTCGACCGGGATCGGCGAGCGGCTCGGCCCCGAGCGCTCGAAGTTCCTCATGGACGAGGTCCTGCGGATCATGACGCAGCAGGTCCGCCGCTTCGACGGCACGGTCGTCCAGTACGTCGGCGACGAGATCTTCGCCATCTTCGGCGCTCCGGTCGGTCACGAGGACGATCCCGAGCGCGCCGTCCGCGCCGCACTCGCGATCCAGCGGGCGGTCGCCCGCTACTCGGACGAGGTCAAGGATGCGTACGGCGTCGAGCTCTCCGTGCGCGTCGGCGTCAACACGGGCCAGGTCGTCGTCCCCGGCGACGACGGCGCCGCGATCGCGGAGCGCTGGAACGCCCTCGGCGACACGGTGAACGTCGCCTCGCGCCTGCAGAACCTCGCGCCGCCCGGTGAGGTCGCGATCAGCCCGTCCACGGCACGCCAGGTCGAGGGCTGCTTCGACCTCGAGGAGCTCGGCGAGCGGGAGCTGCAGGGCAAGGAGGCGCCGACAACCGCTCTTCACGGTCACCGGGATCCGCGATGACGAGCGCTCGACGCCGCAGGGGCCGCTCGTCGGGCGCGACTTCGAGCTGACCGTGCTCGAGCGGGCGATGGACGGCCTGCGCGAGAGCCGCGGCGTGATCGTCTCGGTGATCGGTGAGGCCGGGATCGGCAAGAGCCGCCTCGTCGCCGAGGTGCGCAAGGAGTACGGCGACGTGATCCGGTTCATCGAGGGCCGGGCGGTCTCGTACGCGCAGAGCTTCCCCTACTCCCCGATCCGCGACCTCCTGCGCGACTGGCTCGGCGTCGGCGCCTCGACGCCCGAGACGCGCGTGCGGCTCGAGCTCAAGGCGCAGGTGGCGACGCTCTTCGGCGAGGGCGCCGACGACGCGTACCCGTTCCTCGCCAACCTGCTCGGCCTGACGCTCGAGCCCGACGCGGCCGAGCGGATCCGCGAGCTGAACCGCGAGAGCGTCCAGCACCAGACCTTCGACGTCGTCACCGAGCTCCTCTGCCGGCTCTCGGCCGACCTGCCCGTCTGCGTCGTCCTCGAGGACCTCCACTGGGCCGACGAGTCGACGCTCGAGCTGCTCGAGGAGCTCCTGCGCGTGACCGAGGAGGCCTCGATCGGGCTGCTCTTCCTCTACCGCACGGAGCGCGAGAGCCGCTCGTGGCACCTCGGCGAGCGCGCGCGCCAGGTCTACCCGCACCGCTACCGCGAGATCGAGCTGCGGCCGCTCCCGAGCGACGCGAGCCTCTCGCTCGTCGGCGAGGCGGCCGAGGGCAAGCTGCCCGACTCGGTCGCCGAGCTCCTCGTCGAGCGCGCCGGCGGCAACCCGTTCTTCCTCGAGGAGGCGTTCCGCGACCTCGTCGAGCGCGGCACCCTGCGCCGCGACAACGGCTCGTGGGAGCTCGCCGTCAGCCCGGACGAGCTCTCGGTCCCGGCGCTCGTCCAGGGCGCGCTCCAGGCGCGGCTCGACCGGCTCGATCCGGCCACGCGCGAGGTGCTGAGCATCGCCGCCGTCGTCGGGCGGACGTTCGGCCTGCCTCTGCTCGAGAAGCTGGTCAAGCCCGACGTCGTGCGCTCGTCGCTGATCGAGCTGCAGCGCCTCGACCTGATCATGGAGACGCGCCGCCGGCCGACCCCGAGTTTCGCTTCCGCCACGGGCTCGTGCAGGAGGTCACCTACACGACGCTGGTCGAGCCGACCAGGCGCGACCTCCACAAGCGCGTCGGCGAGGCGCTCGAGGAGCTCTACGGCGACTCGCGCGAGGAGGTCTACGACCTGCTCGCCCGCCACTTCGCGGAGGCGCACGAGGCCGACAAGGCGGTCGACTACCTGCTCGCCGCCGGCGACAAGGCGCGGCAGCTCTACGCCGACCAGGAGGCGCTCGAGCACTACCGCCAGGCGCGGGGCTTCCTCGCCCAGCTCGGCGACGAGCGCCGTGCGCGCGACACGCTCTTCAAGATGGCGCTCGCCCACCACCTCGCCTTCGACTTCGAGCAGGCCGAGGAGGCCTACGACGAGGCGTTCTGCTGCCGCGTCGAGGATCTGCCGCGGCCGGAGCCGACCGAGCGGATCGAGACCGCCTCGCCGCCGCCGGACGACGTGACCCCGGGCGACGTGTACACGTCGGAGGGCGGCCAGTTCATCTCCCACCTCTTCCAGGGGCTCCTCGTCGTCGACCGCGAGCTGAACGTGATCCCGGCGATGGCCGACAACATGCGCGTCTCGAGCGACGGGCTCTCGTACCTCTTCCGCATCCGCGAGGAGGCGCGCTGGAGCGACGGCGAGCCGGTCGAGGCCGACGACTTCATCCACGCGTGGGAGAGCATCCGCGAGGAGGAGGCGATCACGGCCTTCCTGATGGAGGACATCGAGTCGGCGAAGGCGCTCGACGCCCGCACGATCGAGGTGCGCCTGCGCGAGCCGCGCTCGTACTTCCCCTACATCCTCGCCGCCACCTGGGCGTTCCCGCGGCCGAAGCACATGTGCGAGGCGCTCGGCGACGACTGGCGCAAGCCGGAGAACCTCGTCACGAACGGGCCCTTCATGCTCGGCGAGCTGAGCGACGACGGCGCCACGCTGATCGCCAACCCGCACTGGGCCGGGCCGCGCGGCAACGTGAAGGAGATCGCGATCACCTTCACCAAGCGGGGCGAGGAGCTCGTCGAGGAGTGGCTGGACGGGCGCTTCGACGTCCTCCAGGTGCTCGACCCGCGGGCGCGCGAGGCGCACGGACACGCTGTCCGAGCTCGTGCCCGAGCTCTCGTTCAACTACGTCGGGTTCCGGCCCGACGTCGCCCCGTTCTCGAACGAGCTCGTCCGCCGGGCGTTCGCGCACGCGATCGACTCGCGAGGCGGCGAAGCCGGAGCGCTTCGGGCTCGTCACCTCGGCGACGAAGGGCGGCGCGATCCCGCCGGCGATGCCGGGCCACTCGCACCGCGTCGCGCTGCCGTACGACCCGGAGCTCGCGCGCCAGCTGCTCGCCGACGCCGGCTACCCGGACGGGAAGGGCCTGCCGCCGCTCAGCATGATCGTCTCGGCCTGGCACGAGTTCGCCGACAACCTGGCCGAGCAGTGGGCCGAGGTGCTGAACGTGAAGGTCGAGATCAAGAAGCGCGAGGGCCACCTCTGGTCGCAGCGACCTCGGCGACGCGCAGATGTGGCTCTCCGGGCTGGACGGCCGACTACCCCGACCCGGACGGCTTCTTCCGCGGCCTCTTCTACGCGACGCGCTGGCCCTTCTACCTCGACGAGGAGATCGAGGGGCTGCTCGACCGCGCGCGGTCGCTGCAGAACCAGGGCGAGCGGATGAAGCTCTACCACGAGCTCGACCGGCTCTGGGTGCACGACCACGCGGCGATCCTGCCGCTCTTCTACGGCCGGACGACCGATCGTCCGCCGCCCCTGGATCGAGGGCATCTGGACGACGCCGCTCACGCGCCTCCAGCTCGACGAGGCGGTCGTGCTGCCGCGCGAGCCGGCCGCCGAGCCGGAGCCCGAGGGCGCGCTCGCGCAGCAGGCGCGGATGCGCGGCCCCGACGCCGACGCGTCGGAACGACCGGCCTAGGCCTGGTTCCGCTCCCAGACGAGCCTGAGGCCCTCGAGCGTCAGGAACTCGTCCACGAGCTCGATCGTGCGCGAGTGCGGCGCGATCAGCGACGCGAGGCCGCCGGTCGCGACGACGCGTCGCGTTGCCGCCCAGCTCCGCCTGGATGCGGTCGACGATCCCGTCCACCTGGCCGGCGAAGCCGAAGACGACGCCCGGACTGGAGCGCCGCCGTCGTCGACGTGGCGATCGCCCGCTCCGGCGCGACGAAGTCGACCTTCGTGAGCCGTGCGGCGCGGGCGAAGAGCGCGTCCATCGAGACCTCGATCCCCGGCGCGAGCACGCCGCCGACGTACTCGCCCGCCGCCGACACCGCGTCGAAGTTCGTCGAGGTGCCGAAGTCGACCACGATCGACGGCGCGCCGTAGCGCTCGCGCGCCGCGACGGCGTTGACGACGCGGTCCGGCCCCACCTCGCGCGGGTCGTCGTAGCGGATCGGCACGCCGGTCTTCGTCCCCGGCCCGACCACGAGGAGCGGCGCCTCGGCGTAGCGCTCCGCGAGCTCCGTGTACGCGCGGACGAGCGGCGGCACCGTGGTCGAGAGGCACATCGCCGAGACGTCCTCGAACCCGAGCTCGCGCAGCTCGAGCAGCCGCCCGAGGAGCGCCCCGATCTCGTCGCCGGTCCGCTCGGCCTCGGTCGCGACGCGCCAGTGCTCGGCGAGCCGGTCGCCCTCCAAGAGGCCGAACACGGTCTGCGTGTTGCCGACGTCGGCGGTCAGCAGCATGGCGGCGCCGGCGTCGGGCTATTCGTCGTCGCCGGAGATCTCGCCGAGCTTCTCGGCGAGCGCCTCGGGCGTGAGCGCCGGCTCCTCGCCCTCGCCGCGGAGCTCCTCGATCGTCACGTCGCTCGACGTGTAGACCTCGGCGCGCGGGATCATCCGCGTCGGCCGGTTCTTGTCCCAGACCCAGACGTCCTCCATCGTCAGATGGAAGAACGGGTAGCTCGTCTGCGGCAGCACCTTCAGGTCGAGCTTGTTGCAGAGGTACGTCGAGTCCTGCGTGACGACGCAGTAGCGGAAGAGCCCGAAGACGGCCGTGTACTCGCGCTTCAGACGGAGCTCGAGGTCGGCCTCGTACTCGTCGAGGTCATCGAGGTGCGACATGCATCGAAGTCTAGCTTCCGGGCTCCAGGCTTCCGAGGAGGTCGCCGAGCCGCCGCCCGTCGGGCAGCGTGAGCGCCGGATCGAGCTCGACGAGCGGCTCGAGGACGAAGCGCCGCTCGTGCAGGCGCGGGTGCGGGACGGTCAGGCCCGGCTCGTCGAGCGACGAGGTCGCCGTAGAGGAGCAGGTCGAGGTCGACCGTCCGCGGGCCCCAGCGCTCCCCGGAGCGGTCGCGCCCCAGCGCGCGCTCGACGGCGAGCAGGCGGTCGAGGAGCTCGCGCGGCGCGAGGCTCGTGTCGAGTGCCGCCGCCGCGTTCAGGAACCGCGGCTGGTCGACCACGCCGACCGGGTCCGTGTCGCGGAACGACGACACCGCGACGACCGCGACGGCCGGGTCGGCGTCGAGGCGCCTGAGCGCCTCGCTCGAGCTGCGCGCGGCGGTCGCCGAGGTTGGAGCCGAGCCCGATGTACGCGCGGGTCACGCGGCGACGGTAAAGGTTTTCGGCCGGGGATCGAGATCCGGCCGACACCGGGCTACCATGAGTCCGCGGATCGGACCGTCCGCCCTTCTTCGCCGTGCAGCAGCCCACCTTCAGCCAGCGCCTGCGGCTCCTCGTGCCGCTCGCCGTCGTCGCGGTCCTCGCGACCGCCGGCGCCGCCCAGGCGGCGGAGCGGCGCGCGCCGGCCGCCGCCCCCGCGGACGGGATCACCCGCGCACTCCAATCGGGCGAGCTGACCCGGGCGGAGTACGCGCTCGAGCGCGCCCTGGCGCTCGTCCGGCCCGAGCGGGCCCGGCGGCTCTTCGGCGACGTCGCCCCGGTCGACCCGCGCGGCGGCACCCCGATCTTCCGCGAGCTCGCGGCGCGATCGTCGGAGCTCCCGCCGGCGCAGCGGCGGCTCGCGGAGCGCCTGCTCGCGCGGCCGAACAGCCCGAACGACCCGTTCGTGCGCTACCGCTCGCGGGCGTTCAAGACCTGCAACCCGCGCATGTGCTTCTGGTGGGTGCAGAAGACGCGCGACGCGCCGACGCTCCTGGACGTGAACCGCAACGGCCTCCCCGACTGGATCGACAAGACGAAGACGACGTTCGACAAGGTCTGGGCGACCGAGGTCGGGGCGTTCAACTACCGCAAGCCGCGCTCGGACCTCGCCTCGCGCCACCACGGGCCGAACGGGAAGCTCGACATCTACATCGCCGACCTCGGCGCGATGGGCCTCTACGGCTACTGCACGACCGACGACCCGCGGCGGAGCTCCCGGCGCTACGTCTCCGCGTACTGCGTCGTCGACGACGACTTCGCGCGCAAGCAGTTCCAGGTCGGGGCCTACGGCGTCGCCGCCCTGCGCGTGACCGCGGCGCACGAGTTCTTCCACGCCGTCCAGTTCGCCTACGACTGGAAGGAGGACCTCTGGCTGATGGAGGGCAGCGCCGCGTGGATCGAGGACGAGGTCTACGACGGGATCAACGACAACCGCCAGTACCTCGCGTTCAGCCCGATCGGGCAGCAGACCTTCTGGCACGCGCTCGACTGGTACCACCCGAACCCGGCCAACCCGCTCTCGCTCCAGAAGTACGGCGCCTGGATCTTCTTCCGCTACCTCTCCGAGCGGTACTCGCGCGAGATCGTGCGGACGATCTGGCGCCGCGCGGACACGATCCCGGGCACGCCGAACGACTACTCGATGAAGGCCGCCGTCAACGCCGTCGCGGCTCCAGGGCGACGACCTCCACGACGTCTTCGCCGACTTCGGCGCCGCGAACATCTACCCGGACACCTCCTACTCGGAGGGCACCGCCTACCCCACGCCGCAGCCGACCGTCTCGCTCGCGCTCGGCACCGGGAACAGCCCGCTCTCGAGCGGCTCGATCCCGATGGACCACATGTCGAACGACTACTACCGCTTCCGGCCGGCGACGGGGACGCTCACGACGCTCACGTTCTCGATCGCGCTGCCCGCCGCCGCGGCGAACCCGCGCGCCCGCGCGCTCGTCGAGGCGATGGACGGGACGGTCACGACGATCCCGGCCGTGTTCAACGGCGTGTCGGGCCAGTGGGACATCGTCGTGAACGGCTTCGGCGCGACGAAGCACGTGACGCTCGTCCTCACGAACGCGAGCACGCGCTACAGCTGCCGGCAGGGCACGGTGCTCTCGTGCCGCGGCATCCCGCTCGACGACACGAGCTTCTCCTTCACGGCGACCGCGTCCTAGCGGGCCGCGCTCGACCGTCGCGGCCGAGTACTCGACCGGCGTCTCGAGGACGACGTCCGGCTTGCGCACCCGCACGCGCGCGACCTGGATCAGCGGGAAGCGCTGGAGGAGCCCTTCGGCGCAGGCGGCCGCGAGCGCCTCGAGCAGCACGTACGAGCGCCGGTCGGAGATCTCGCGCACGAGCCCCGCGGCGTCGCGGTAGTCGAGCGTGTGGGCGAGCGAGTCCGTCTCGGTCGCCCGGGTCTCGAGCAGGAGCTCGAGGTCGAAGAGGAACCGCTGGCCGTCGCGCCGCTCCTCCTCGGTGACGCCGTGGTAGCCGAAGAGCTCGAGCCCGCGGAGCTCGACCGTGACGTCGCTCATGCCGCCACCGCCGTGCCGAGCGCCTCGACGTGCTCGCGGACGTCGTGGACGCGGAAGAGCGACGCGCCCCGCTCGTAGGCGACGACGGCCGCGGCCACGCCGGCCGTGACCGGGCCGGTGAGCGCGTCCGGGTCGCCGAGCACGCGCCCGAGGAAGCGCTTGCGCGAGAGGCCGACGAGGATCGGCCGCCCGAGCGCGGCCAGCTCGTCGAGGCGCGCCAGCAGTTCGAGGTTGTGCTCCACGGTCTTGCCGAACCCGATACCCGGGTCGAGGCAGATCCGCTCCTCCGGGATCCCGGCCGCGACCGCGAACGGCCGAGCCGCTCCTCGAGGAAGCGCGCCACGTCGGCGACCACGTCGTCGTAGCGCGGGTCGTCCTGCATCGTCCGCGGCTCGCCGAGCATGTGCATGAGGCAGAGGTAGGCGCCGCCGTCCGCGACGACGCCCGCCAGCTCGGGGTCGCCGCGCAGCGCGGTCACGTCGTTCACGAGGACGGCGCCGAGCGCGAGCGCCCGCCGCGCGACCTCGGCCTTCGAGGTGTCGATCGAGACCGGCAGCTCGCCCGCGACCTGCTCGAGCACGGGCACGACGCGGCGGAGCTCCTCGTCGAGCGACACGCCCTCCGAGCCGGGCCTGGTCGACTCGCCGCCGACGTCCACGAGCGCGGCTCCCTCCGCGGCCATCCGCCGCGCCGCGGCCACCGCGTCCGCAGGGTCGAAGTGACGCCCGCCGTCCGAGAACGAGTCCGGCGTGACGTTCACGATCCCGACCACCGCGGGCCGCGGGAAGCGCTCCTCGAGCGGCGGGACGGCCACCGTCAGTCCCCGGCGATGAAGAACGTCCACGTCCCGTCGGGGCGGATCCCGGCCCGCCAGCCGAGGTAGCCGCTCCCGGCGCCGAAGTCGTCCGCGAGGTCGCCGAGGAGCTTCCGCTCGTGGGCGGTCAGGTCCTCCGGCTGCTTGTCGTAGGCGAACGGCCACACGTACGTCCCGTGCGAGAGCGTGTAGGGCATCCGCAGGATGCGCGCGAGGATCTCGATCGGCCGCTCGCCCGACTGCTCCTCGACGAGCTGCCAGTAGCCGATCGGCCCGCCCTCCTGCGGCCCGCCGAACGTGTACGAGAACTGCTCCGGGATCAGCGGGCGGAGCTGCTCGTAGTCGCCCGACTCGGCGGCGGCGAGGAGCGCGGCGTGCGTCTCGGCGACCGGCGCCGGCAGCCCGACGGCGCCCTCGACCGTCTCCGTCGCCGTCTCCGTCCGCGTGGTCGTCTCGGTCTCGGTCCGCGTCGAGGTCACCGTGACGGTCTCGCTCCCGCCGCAGCCGGCGGCGAGGACGAGGATGGAGGCGAGCACGACCGGCCGCATGGCCGGAATCGTACGGGCGCTAGGGCGAGGGCTCGGGCTCCGGCGGCTGCATCGTCGCGCCGGGGAGCGGGAACGGCCGCGGCTTCGGCTCGGTGCGCGGCTTGCGCTCCGGCTCGGCCTCGGGCGTCGCGGCGGCGGGCTCCTCGTCGGCGAAGACGCTCTCGGGCGACTCGCCGGCGAGCAGGCGCTCGAACTGGTCCTTGTCGATCGTCTCGCGCTCGATCAGGAGCTCGGTGATCTGGTGCAGCTCGTCCATGTGCTCGCGCGAGCACGGAGACGGCGCGCTCGTGCGCCTCCTCGATCACGCGGCGGATCTCGTCGTCGATCTCGCGCGCGATCTCCTCGGAGTAGTCCGGCTCCGCGCCCATGTCGCGGCCGAGGAACGGCATGTCGTGGTTGCGGCCGAGGACGCGCGGGCCGAGCTTCTCGCTCATGCCGTAGCGCATGATCATGTGCTTCGAGGTCTGCGTGACCTTCTCGAGGTCGTTCGCGGCGCCGGTCGTCACCTCGTGGAAGACGAGCTCCTCCGCGGCGCGGCCGCCGAGCGTCATGGCCATCTGGTCCATGAGCGCCGACTTCGTCGTCAGGAACTTGTCCTCGGACGGGAGCGAGATCGTGTAGCCGAGCGCCTGGCCGCGGCTGATGATCGAGATCTTGTGGACGGGGTCGCAGTTCGGCAGGTAGTGGCCGACGAGCGCGTGGCCCATCTCGTGGTAGGCGGTCACCTTCCGCTCGTGCTCCGAGAGGAGCCGCGTCTTCTTCTCCGGGCCGGCGATGACGCGCATGATGCCTTCCTCGAGCTCGTGCTCGCCGATCGTCTTGCGGCCGCGGCGCGCGGCGAGCAGCGCGGCCTCGTTGACGAGGTTCGCGAGGTCGGCGCCCGTGAAGCCGGGCGTCCCGGCGGCGAGCGTGTCGAGGTCGATGTCCGCGCCGATCGGCTTGCCCTTCGTGTGCACCTCGAGGATCTTGCGGCGGCCGAGACGGTCGGGCCGGTCGACGACGATCTGCCGGTCGAAGCGGCCGGGCCGGAGGAGCGCCGGGTCGAGGATGTCGGGCCGGTTCGTGGCGGCGATCAGGATGATGTTGTCCTTCATCTCGAAGCCGTCCATCTCGACGAGCAGCTGGTTCAGCGTCTGCTCGCGCTCGTCGTGGCCGCCGCCGAGACCCGCGCCGCGGTGCCGGCCGACGGCGTCGATCTCGTCCATGAAGATGATGCAGGGGCTCGCCTGCTTGGCCTGCTCGAAGAGGTCGCGCACGCGCGAGGCGCCGACGCCGACGAACATCTCGACGAAGTCGGAGCCCGAGATCGAGAAGAACGGCACGCCGGCCTCGCCGGCGACCGAGCGCGCGAGCAGCGTCTTCCCCGTGCCGGGCGGCCCGTAGAGGAGGACGCCCTTCGGGATGCGCGCGCCGAGCGCCTGGAACTTCTTCGGGTTCTCGAGGAACTCCTTGATCTCGTGCAGCTCCTCGACCGCCTCGTCCACGCCGGCCACGTCCTTGAACGTGATCTTCGGCGAGTCGGGCGCCATCCGCTTCGCGCGGCTCTTCCCGAAGCTCATCACCTTCGACCCGCCGCCCTGCACCTGGTTCATGAGGAAGATCCAGAACCCGAAGAAGAGGACGAACGGCAGCAGGTACGTGAGGAACGACCACCACGCCGAGTTGCCCGTGCCCTTCGAGTCGAACGGGACCTGGTGGAACTGGAGGTTCCGCTGGAAGGAGGCCTGCGACTCGTCGCTCGGGTAGTTGGTCTTGACCTTCTTGCCGTCGACCGTGGCCTCGATCGACTTGCCCTTCGGCGAGAAGACGAGGTCCTTCACCTCCGTCGGGTTGTCCTGGACGGCGGTGATCAGCTCCGAGTAGGCGATCTTCTGCCGCTCGTCACGGTTCGGCAGGAGCGTCTGCGACGCCAGCCAGACCAGCAGAACGATGATCAGAAGGGGGAAAAGTGCGCTGCGAAAAAAACGGCTCAAACGGGGTGGCCTCCTGGCTCGAAGGGTAGCAGCGAGGTTCTGCGCCGCCGCCCGGCCGCCTGCCTCGTCGCGTTACTCCGACTCTGCTTCGGCAACCAGCTCCTCCCGGATTACCCCGATGTAGGGGAGGTTCCGGTAGCGCTCCGCGAAGTCGAGGCCGTAGCCGATCACGAAGCGGTTCGGGATCTCGAAGCCGATGTAGCGGCAGTCGACGTCGTTCTCGCGCCGCTCGGGCTTCGTCAGGAGCGCGCACACGTTCAGCGTGCGCGGCTTGCGGGCCTGGAGGTTCCGCAGGAGGTACGAGAGCGTGAGCCCGGAGTCGACGATGTCCTCGACCACGAGCACGTCGCGGCCCTCGATCGGCGCGTCGAGGTCCTTGAGGATCCGGACGACGCCGCTCGAGTCGACGCCGGCGCCGTAGCTCGAGATGGCCATGAAGTCGACCTCGAGCGGCAGGTCGATCGCGCGCATCAGGTCGGCGAGGAAGAACACCGCGCCCTTGAGGACGCACACGAGCAGCAGGTCGCCGTCGCGGTAGTCCTCCGTGATCCGCGCGCCCAGCTCGGCGACGCGCCGCTGGAGCGTCTCCTCGTCGATCAGGATCTCGTCGACGCCCGCGTCGAGGAGCGTGCGCTCGGTCACGTGGTGCTGCGTCACGCGCCGTCCTCCAGGGTCGCCGCCACCGCGTCCTCCCAGCCCGGCGCGGTCGCGATCCCCGGCACGGCCACGACCTCGTCGCCGCGCACGACGAGCGGCCAGGCCTCGCGCTCCGAGCGGGGCACCTTCGCGTCCACGAAGAGATCCTGCACCTTCTTGGCGCGCGACGCGAGCCGATCCCCCGCGCGCCACGACCGGACGCGCAGGCCGGGGCGGCTCGCCTCGAGGAGCCACGGCCCCCAGCGCACCGGGCCGTCGAGCGCGACCGGCGTCCGCTCGAGCCAGACGCGGTCGTACTCGCGGACGGCGACGCGGCCGTCGCCGAGGTCGACCCGGCGCGAGCCGGCGGGCGCGGCGACGAGCTCCGCGAACGCGCGGGCGAGCGGCTCGGGCAGCGCGGCCGGCTCGTCGAGCGCGGCGAGGACGTTCCGCTCGGCGGCCGGATGCAGGCGCCGCAGCAGCGGGACGATCTCCCGCCGGATGAGGCCGCGGACGGTGTCGTCGTTCGAGGAGTCGGTCCGGAACGCGAGCCCCTCGGCGCGGCAGTAGGCCTCGGTCTCCTCGCGCCAGAGCGTGAGCAGCGGCCGCACGACGCCGTCGTCGCGGCGGACGCGGATGCCGGTCGTCGTCCCGCTCGTCGCGAGCCGGAAGAGGATCGTCTCCACCTGGTCGGAGGCGGTGTGGCCGGTCGCGCGGAGCCGGCCGGCCGCGACGGCGTAGCGGAGGTCGCGGAGCTCGGCCTCGGTGCCCGTGCGCGCGGGCGCGTCGACCACCTCGGCGCCGAGCACCTCGCGGCAGAAGCGGGCGTCCTCGTCGGACTCGGCCCCGCGCAGGCCGTGGTTCACGTGCAGCGCGGAGACCCGGTAGCCGAGCGCGCCGAGCGCGTGCCAGAGGCACGTCGAGTCGGCGCCGCCCGAGACGAGGCACGTGACCTCGCCGCCGCGCGGGACGAGGTCGTGCTCCCGCACGTGCTCCTCGATCCGTGCGCGGACCCCGCGCGGCGTCCATCGCGCCATTCTAGGTGCCGGATGCGCTCCGGGCTAGAGCAGCGAGGTCACGTCGCAGCCGCGCTTGGCGAGCTCGGGCTGCGCCTCGAGCAGGACCTCGCGCGCGAAGTTGGCGAGGCCGTAGGCGCGGTGCATGTGCTGGCCGGCCTGGGCGCGCTCCTTCGCCGCGAGCGCGATCGCCCGGCCGTACTCGAGGAACATCTCGTCGATCAGCCGCTGCGAGAGCTTGAGCGACGGGTCGTGCGGCTTGACGTAGCCGACGCGCTTGGCCGCGTCCTCGGCCTGCTTGCACGACGTCGTCCGCCGTCGATCTCGCCCGTTCTTGTAGCTCTCGCCCCAGAGCGAGAGCGCCGTCATGTCCGTCCCCGCCGCCTGGATGAAGCGCTTGTCGGTCGCACTGCAGGTATGGCCACGCGCCGCCTCCGCCTCGGCCCCTCCGCCACGAATGGCGAAGCCGATCCCGAAGGCGCAGACGAGTGCCGCCGCAGTCACTCCGAACCCGCGCAAATCTGTCTCAGAATCAGGCCGCGCGGGCCCCGCGGCTATCGCCCGCCTGGGGGAGGCGCGAGATCCTCGTGCGGCTCGCAACGATCTACTCGAAGATCAGCGAGCGGTAGCGCAGCGTCTCGCCGCATGCCGATCCGCTCGTAGAGCGCGATCGCGGGCGCGTTCTCGGGCCGGACGAAGAGGCAGACGATCGGCGTCGAGGCGAGCAGCAGCCGGCAGAGGTCGGCCAGCGCGCGGCTGGCGTAGCCGCGCCCGCGGAGCTCGGGCTCGACCCACACCTGCTGGAGCTGGACGGCCTTCTCCGTCCACGCGGACGCCTCGGCCTTGAAGAGCACGCGGTTCTCCTCCCGCCAGAGCCAGCTGCGGCCCTGCTCGATCTGCACGCGCGTGCGCCACTCGAAGAGCGCCGGGTCGCGCGCGTACGCGTCGATCCCGACCTCCTCCCGGTACGCCTCGGCCGCGGCCGGGACGAGCAGGTCGAGGTCGTCGAGCGTCGCGGGGCGGATCGCGCTCTCGCCCGCGGGCGGCGGGCTTCGCGAGCTCGTACACCGGCTGGCCGGGCCGGTCGTCGAGCGGATCGGGAAGCGAGCCGCGCGCGGCCTCCCAGAGCTCGCTCACGGCGCGCTCCTCCCCGACGATCATGCGCGGCTCCGACTCGGCCGTCTCGTCGGCGAAGCGCGCCGTCTCGCGGCCGGAGGGGACGACGTTCGCGCCGACGTGGCAGAGCGCGACGAGCCGCCCGCCGTCCTCGAGCGCGCTGAAGCGCCCGAGCCCGCGCCTGGCGACGTCCTCGAGGAAGACGCGCTCGACCGGATCCTCCGCGCAGAACTCGAGGATGCGGGTCAGGTCGGGCCGGCGCACGAGCCGCGACACAGAGCGACGATAACCGCCTCCGCCCCATTCGCCCAGGCGGGCGGGTTACAGTCCCCGCCGTGCCGATCCACCTGCGAGCCGAGCCGGGCGACTACGCCGACGCCGTCCTCCTCCCGGGCGACCCGCTGCGGGCGAAGTACATCGCCGAGACGTTCATGGACGACCCGCGCCAGGTGAACGGCGAGCGCGGGATGCTCGGCTACACCGGCACGTTCAACGGCAAGCCGGTCTCCGTGCAGTCGACGGGGATGGGCTGCCCGACGGCCGGCATCGTCGTCGAGGAGCTCGCCCAGCTCGGCGCGAAGCGGCTCCTGCGGATCGGCACCTGCGGCGGGCTCCAGCCCGACCTGAGCTCGGCGACCTGATCGTCGCGCTCTCCGCCGTGCCCGCAGGACTCGACCGCGACGCACTACGTCGGCGGCGAGCCGCACGCGCCGACCGCGAGCTGGGAGCTCGTCCACGGCGCCGTCCACGCGGCGAAGGAGCTCGGCAAGCCGGTGCGCGTCGGGCCGATCGTCTCGAGCGACGTCTTCTACGACCCGGACCCGGGCCGCGCCGCAGCGCTGGTCCTCGCGCGGGATCCTCGCGGTCGAGATGGAGGCGGCCGTCCTCTTCACGGTCGGCGCGCTCCGCGGGCTCCAGGCGGGCTGCCTCCTGACCGTCAGCGACATCATCGTCGAGGGCGAGTTCACGCGGATCTCGGACGAGGACCTGCGGGCCGCGGTCGACCAGATGACCGAGCTGGCGCTCGGGACCGTGACCGCCGCGGACTAGTGCCGCGCGAGGGCGTCGCCTTCGTCGTCAACCCGGCGTCCGCGAACGGGTCGACCGGCAAGCGCTGGGCGGAGATCGCGCGCCGCGCGGCGGCGGCCGGGCTCGAGGGCGAGGCGCTCATCTCGACGAAGCAGGGCGAGGTCGCCGACCTGACGGAGCGGGCCGTGGCGCGAGGGCGCCGCGCTGGTCGTCGCGGTCGGCGGCGACGGGACGGTCTACGAGGCCGTCAACGGCCTGATGCGCTCCGGCGCGGCCGAGCGAGGTCGACCTCGCGCTCGTCCCCCGCGGCACCGGCACCGACTTCGTGCGCACGTTCCGGATCCCCGGCGACCTCGACCGCGCGTTCGCGATCGCGCGGGACGACGCGGTGCGCGAGGTCGACGTGGGCCTCGCGCGCTACACGGCGTGGGACGGGTCGCAGGCCGAGTCGTGGTTCGCGAACTTCGGCGGCGCCGGGATCAGCGGCGCGATCGCCCGCCGCGCGAACGCGACCTCGAAGGCGGCCGGCGGGCGGCTCTCCTTCATGTGGGCGACGGTCGCCGTCTTCGCCCGCTGGAAGAGCGGCGTCGTCACGGTCACGGTCGGCGACGAGCGGCGCGAGGGGAAGATGCTCGAGGTGCTCGCGACGAACGGCGAGTACGCGGCCGGCGGCATGCGCGTGACGCCCGGGCGCCGCGCCCGACGACGGCCTCCTCGACGTGATGACGATCGGGGACGTGTCGAAGCTCGACTTCCTGACGACGTTCCCGAAGATCTACCGCGGCCGCCACGTCAGCCACCCGAAGATCGACATCGCGCGCGGGGAGACGGTGACGATCGAGTCCGCGCAGCCGCTCCCGATCGCCCTCGACGGCGAGCAGCCCGGCACGACGCCGGTGACGTTCAGCGTCGTGCCGAAGGCGATCCGCCTGAAGGTGCCGCGGCTAGCTCTTCGGCGCGTCGTCGCCGCCGGTGCTCTTCTTGGCGGCGGAGGCCTTGCTCGCGGAGGACGGTGCGCTTGGCGGTGCCGTGCCGGCTCGGCTTCTTCGCGGCGCTCGTCTTCGGCTTGGCGGCCGGCTTCGGCTTCTGCTCGAGGGCCGCGAGGCGCTTCTCGAGCCGCTCGAGATGCTTGCGCAGGCTCTTGATCTCGTCCGCGCCGGCGACGCCGACCTGGCCGAGCGTCTTCCGGGTCCGCTCGTCGACCTTGCCCTTCGCGGACATGGCCCGCGCGACCGCGTCGGTGACCCGCTCGTTCTTCCCGAGCTCCTCGACGATCCTGGTGACGGCGTCCTCGCCTGCCTTCGAGAGCTTGGTGATCACGCTGGTCTCGCCTTCCTGCTTGCCGTTCTCGGCCATTGCGGATCCTCCCGCTTCGACTGCGGGCACCATACCCGCGCCCGCGCGAAGCGACGCGCTAGGACGGAGCCGGCGCCGTGCGCCGCCGGCGGACGAAGCGGAAGCCCGCCCAGCCGAGCAGCGCGAGCAGGAGGAGCGGCGCGACCGTCGCCACGACGACGAACGTGCCGGCGACCACGCGCAGGAACGCCCGCGCGCCGTCGCGCCAGGCGTCGACGATCCCCCAGCCGCCGCCGGCCGCCTCGACGACGCCGCGCTCGCGCAGCTGGAGCGCGATCGTCGCGTAGGAGGTCTGGTTGTCGAGGTAGCGGATCCGCCCGCGCGTCTGCTCGAGCTCGAGCTGCGTCTGCGAGAGCTGGCCCTGGACGGCCAGCGCGGCCGCGACCGTGTCGGCGCGGTCGAGGAGCTCGAGCAGCTGCCGCTCGACCGCCTCGAGGTGCCGGGCGCGCGACTGCAGGTCGACGTACTCGGCCGAGACGTCCTCGCTCCCCTCGTTCTCCGACTCGATCCGGCCCGAGCCGGGACACGGCCGCCATCGCCTCGCGCGTACCGCCTGGACGGGACGCGGATCGTCAGCGACCCGCGGAGCGGCTGGTTCGCGCGGGCCCGGGTCGTCTCCGAGGAGACGACGAACCCGCCGAGCCGCGCGGCGACGCTCCGCGCCTCGGACACCGCCTCCTCGTACTCGCCCTTCGCCACGCTGAGGCTGAGGGAGGCGGTCTGGATCACCTTCGGCGCGACCCCCGGCACCGTCTGCTCGGACGCGGGCACGGCCTCCCCGTCGCCGCCGCCCGAGGCGGCTTCCTCGGGCTGGGCGCTGTCGGCCGCGGCCGTCTCGGCCGCCGCCGGAAGCGGCGCTGTCGTCGTCCGACCCGGAGCAGGCCGCCGGCACGAGGGCGAGGAGGAGCACGAGCGCGAGAACGAGCGGTGTCTTCGTCATGGTGTTGCTCAGACTCGGGCTCCCCTGCGAAAGTTCCCGGTTCCGATGGACGGCTTCCGCTTCTCCGAGGATGTGCGCGTGCGCTTCAGCGAGACCGACGCGCAGGGGATCGTGAACAACAGCGTCTACCTCGACTGGTTCGAGGTCGCGCGCGTCGCGTACCTGGCGCGCTTCCGCGGCGGCTACCGCGGGATGATCGAGGAGGGCTTCGAGGCCGTCACGCTCGAGACGCACGTCCGCTACCGCGCGCCGACGCGCTTCGACGACCAGCTCCGGATCTGGGCCCGGATCACCGAGCCCGAGCGGCTGAAGGCGCGCTTCCGCTTCGAGTACGTGATCGAGCGGCTGAGCGACCCGCCCGGCGAGGTCGCGGACGGCTGGACGAGCCACGCGACCGTCGACGCGACCACGCTCGCGCCGGTCCGCATGCCGGCCTGGCTCGCCGACGAGATCCGCGCGGCCGAGAGCGGCTAGCGCGCTGGGGTTCGTCGTCGTCGGCCCGGTGGTCGTGCCGGGCGGAGGCGGCGGTGCAGGCGGTGCAGGCGGGTTCTCGGGCGGCGGCGGAGGCTCCTCCTCGACCGGGATCGTCCCGACGCGGACGAGCTTCGGCTCGGACGCGTAGTTCGTCGTCCAGGACTCCTCGTAGAGCACCTGGTCGCCCACGTACACCGTGCGCTTGACCGTGACCGTGCGCGACGGCTCGCCGAAGTCCTCGACGACCTGCTCGCCGACGAAGAGCGTCGGGTCAGGTGTCCGCTCGACCTCCGGCTTGCCCGTGTTCTTGAGCGGCCCGGGAACGCTGACGACGCGCCGGTTCGTCGGCGCGCCGAGCAGCCTGATCGTGATGCCCGTGTCGCCGACGACGCCCTGCATGTAGAGCCAGTTCTTCGTGTCGTTCTCGAACTTGAGGTCGACGTCCGGGTAGTTGACGGTCGCGTCGCGGCCGAGCGGGTAGCGGCTGATGTAGAGGCTGTGCGCCGTCCGCTCGGTGATCTTGAGCCCGGCCTCCCACACGGCGTTGAAGATCGTCGTCGCCACCTGCGAGACGCCGCCGCCGACGTGGTCCTCGTACTCGTTGTTCATGATCGTCGGCGCCGAGCGGAAGCCGCGCTCCGTCGTCCGCGGCCCGACGACGTCGTTGAAGGAGAAGGTCGCGCCGGGCCCGAGCGTCGTCCCGTCGAGGATCTGCGCCGCGCGCTGGAGGTTCTGGATCCGGTCGAACGTGCCCGAGTACGCGGTCGTGTACGAGGCGAGCACGCGCGAGACCTTCATCCGCTTGGCGTCCTCGGTGGTCAGCTGCGCGTCGACGGGGACGACGACGAGCTCGGCGTCGCGCCGCTCGGCCGAGAGCGCCGCCGCGAGCAGGGCCTGGCCGCTCGCCTCGGCGTCGAGCTTGCGGCCGGACTGGCTCGGCCGGACGCCGCACGTGCACCCCGTCCTCGGCGACCACGAACGAGGCGTCGCGCGGCCGGCGGTCGACGGCCTTGGCGAGGTTCCCGAAGTACTTGTCCGCCGCCTTGCCGCCGATCTCGAGCTTGCTGCGGCCGTCGGCCGGCAGGCGGAGGAAGGTGGCGAGCTGGGCCGGCTGCACCGTCCAGTGGGCGTCGCGCCAGCCGAACCGGACCGGCGCCGAGAGCGCCGTCCGCACCTGCTCGAGCACCGGCCCGAGCGTGGCGGCGGTCACCGTCGGCCGCGCCATCGCGATCGGGAGCGGGACGGGCTCGCGGTCGAACCCGGCCAGCGCGCTCACGATCGCGTCTCCGGCCTCCCGGCGGTTGAGTGTCCTGCCCTCGCGCTCGGCGACGATCCTGGGCTCGAGCCCGGCGAGCACGATCGACGCGTCGCGGCCAGGGCTGTCCACCGACTTGGCGATCACGTCGAGCTCGTGCGCCAGGCGCGGCTCGAAGACCTCCGCCCGCGCCTCGACGTCGCTCCCGAACAGCCGCAGGTAGACGCGCTTGAGGCCGCGGAACGGCATCGGCCAGTCGCCCTTCGACTCCGCCTCGACGGCGAGGGCGTCCCAGTCGACGGTCGCGTCCAGCTCGGCCGGCGTCAGGCGGTACTCCTCCCCGTCGGCCGTGAACGTGACCGGCTTGTCGGCGTAGTCGGCCGCCTTGTCCTCGAGGAGCGACGCCGCCGCCGCCGGCTCCTGGCCGGAGACCTTCACCCCCTCGATCTGGACGCCGGCCGGGATGTGGCCGGGGCTCCCGGCGAAGACGACGCCGGTCGCGAGGAGGAGGAACAGGACCGCGGCGCCGCCCCAGAGCCCGATCCCCTTCCATGGAAGTCCGCGAAGAGCCGCGAGCCGGCGGGCACGACGGCGCTCGCGCACCGGCCGAACGTCCACCTCCGCGCGCATAGAACGGGCCACTCTACCAAGCTCAGGGCGGCGCCAGACCTCGCGCCGCGCGGAACTCGAGCACTCGCCGGACGGCCTCGTCCAGCTCACCGCGACGGGCGAGCGGAAGGAGCGCGCGGACCGCCCGCCGGGCGTGCTCCGGGCTCGTGAAGAGGAGCAGGTCGGCGCCCGCCCGCGCTGCACCGACCGCCCACCGCGCCGACCAGTCCCCGCTCGCAGATCACGTTCAGCGAGTCGGTGATCACGACGCCGTCGAAGCCCCAGCGCCGGAGCGTCGCGTACACGCCCGGCGAGACCGTGGCGCGGCGCGGCCCGTAGCGCGCGGTAGACGGCGTGGCTCGTCATCACGCACGGGACGCCGGCGTCGACCGCCGCGCGGAAGGCGCGCAGCTCGCGCTGGCAGGAGCCGCGCGCGGACGTACGGGCGCAGGTCGGTGCTGATCGCGGCGCTCCCGAGGCCGGGGAAGTGCTTGACGCACGCCGCGACGCCGCCCGCGGCGAGGCCGCGCGCGAAGGCGAGGCCGAGCTCCGGCCGGCGGAAGTGGCGCGAGCCGAGCGGCCCGGTCGGCGCGTCGAGCACGGGCGCGAGATCGATATCCACGCCGCGCTGCCGGAGCGCGCGGCCGGTCGCGCGGCCCGCGGCGAGCGCCTCCGCCTTCGTCGTGTAGGCCGCCGCGACCCCGAACGGCGGCGCGTCCACGAAGGCGCTCGCCTCCCCGCCTTCCTGGTCGACGACGACGAGCGTGTTCGCAGGGCGCGGCTCGCCGAGGCTCCAGCGCTGGACGATCACGCCGCCGACGCCCGCCGGCGCGGGCAGCCCGGAGACGACCACGAGGCGCGCCTTCGCGAGCGGCGAGAGCGCCGCGGCCGGATCGCGGGGCAGGCGGCCCAGCCAGGCCGAGCGCGGCCGCGAACGCCTGGGCGAACGCCGAGAAGAGCACGCGGCCTAGACTACGGCCCGTGGATTTCGAGCTGACCCCCGAGCAGCGCGAGGTGCAGGCGACCGTCCGCCAGTTCGTGGACGAGCGCGTGCTGCCGAACGCGATCGAGAACGACATCAACCACCACCTCGACATGGAGGCGATCGAGGGCATGGCCGAGCTCGGCCTGCTCGGGATCGTCATCCCCGAGGAGTACGGCGGCGCCGGCCTCGACTTCGTCGCCGAGGCGCTCTCGTGCGAGGAGATCGAGCGCGGCGAGGCGGCCTTCCGCACGCTCATCTCCGTCCACGTCGGGCCTCAACTCGCTCTCGCTCCTCCGCTACGCGAACGAGGAGCAGAAGCAGCGCTACCTCGCGCCGCAGGCGCGCGGCGAGAAGCTCGCGTGCTTCGGCCTGACCGAGCCGGCGGCCGGGCTCCGACGTGGCCGCGATGCAGACGACCGCCCGCAAGGACGGCGACCGCTACATCCTGAACGGCCAGAAGAACTGGATCTCGTACGCGACCGTCGCCGACCACCAGCTCGTCTTCGCGAAGACCGACCCCGCCGCGAAGCACAAGGGCATCTCCGCGTTCATCGTCGAGCGCGAGTGGCCCGGCGTCGCGACCGCGGACACCGAGCACAAGCTCGGCATCTGGGCCGGCTCGACGGGCGAGCTCTTCTTCGAGAACGTCGAGGTGCCGGCCGAGAACCTCGTCGGCGAGGAGGGCCAGGGCTTCGAGATCGCCATGTACGGCCTCGACCAGGGCCGCTTCACGGTCGCGGCCGGCGCGTGCGGCGTGATCCGCGCCTGCCTCGAGCGCTCCGTCGAGTACGCGCGCGAGCGGGAGACGTTCGGCCAGCCGATCGGCAAGAACCAGTTCGTCCAGGACATGATCGCCGAGATGGTGCTCGGCTACGAGACGTCGAAGCTCCTCGTCATGCAGGCCGCGTGGCTCAAGGACAAGGGCGTCCGCAACACGCGCGAGACGCTCGCTCGCCAAGTGGCACGCGACCGAGTCGGCCTTCAAGGCGGCGCACCTCGCGATCCAGGTGCACGGCGCGTACGGCTACTCGGGCGAGTACGGGATCGAGCGGTACTTCCGCAACGCGCGCGCGCCGATCATCTACGAGGGCACGACGCAGATCCACAAGATGATGCAGGCCGAGCACGCGCTCGGCTGGCGGCAGCTGAACGGCTCGGGCGGCGACGTCTCGCCGATCGCCAGCTGGGCCCCCGCCCTCCTCGCGCGCTAGCGTTCTGGCCGTGCTTCGCCGGGCCGTCCTCTGGCTCGCCGTCGTCGCGGTCGCGGCGGTCGTCGCCCCCGCGGTCGCGGCACCGCCCGGCCGCCGGGATCCTCGTCCCCGGCGTGTCGCTCGGCGGCGTCGAGCTCGGGATGACCAAGCAGGAGGTGCTCCGCGTGTGGGGCGAGCGGCACGGCGTCTGCCGCGACTGCCGCCGGGAGACCTGGTACTTCAACCGCAAGGCGTTCGAGCCCGAGGGCGCCGGCGTCGTCTTCCGCCAGGGCCGGGTCGCGCACGTCTTCACGCTCTGGCGGCCGCTCGGCTGGCAGACGAACGACGGCCTGAGCTGGGCGCCGACGAGGCCGAGATCGGCGCCGGCCAGGTACTCGTGGGCGAGAAGCCGTGCCGCGGCTACACGGCCCAACTGTCCTCGACGGGCAAGGCGCAGACGGTCTACTACGTCTACGACGGGCAGCTCTGGGGCTTCGGCCTCATCCGCTCGGGCGCGAACCCCTGCCTCTGATCCCGCGGCGGCGGTTCTCCTCGTCGGCGAGGAGCGTCACGATCGGGATCACGGCCAGCACGGGGATCGCGACCGCCGGCCAGACGGCCGCGTAGCCGTCCGTCTCCTCGAGGAAGGGCCGGAAGATGTCGATCGCGGCGCCGACGGCGAGCGGCCCGATCAGGAGCCCGAGCCCGCGGGTCGTCGTCGCCAGGCCGGTCACGGCGCCGCGCTCGGTCCTCGGCATCAGCGTGAAGAGGAGCGCCCACGCGAGCGTCATCACGATCCCGGCCGCGAACGCCACCGGCGCGACCACGGCGAGGTACCACCAGTGCCACTGCTGCGGGAAGCCGCCGAAGAGCAGCCCGCAGCCGTAGACGACCGACGCGCCGAGGATCACGTTCCCGATCCCGAACCGGTCGCCGAAGCGCGTCGCGAAGAGCGCGGCGGCGATGTAGCCCGCGGCCACGACCGCGAGCAGCACCGAGGAGACGTAGAGCGGCTCGTCGAGCCCCTGGATGACGTAGAGGACGACGAACGTCCGCATGCCGGCGAAGGTCGCCTCCCACGCCGTGTTGCAGATCAGGAAGCGCCGGACGGTCACGTTCCGCCGGACGATCCGCCACGGCGCCGCGAGGTAGGTCCGCAGGCGCTCGTGCTCGCGCTCGCGGATCGGCGGCTCCTGCACGAGCACGACGACCGCGCCGCAGGCGAGCGCCGTGACCGCCGCCGCGACGACGAACGGGAACGGGTGCCAGACGGCGAAGAGGAAGCCGCCGCCGACCAGCGCGCCGCCGAGCGCGGCCCCGCGGTAGAGGTGCTGGACACCCTGCGAGCGCCCGAACAGCCCCTCGGGCAGGCAGTCGGGGTAGAGCCCGCGGTACGGCGGCTCGTAGATGTTGTAGGCGAAGAAGAACGCGCAGAGGACGGCCGCCGTCGCGAGCAGGCTCGGCATGAACGCCGACGACCGCGAGCGCCGCGGCCATCGGGAACACCGCGAGGAGCATGTACGGGCGGCGGCGGCCGAAGGACGTCGTCGTCGCGTCGCTCATCGGGCCGACGAGCAGCGGGACCGTCAGCGCGAACACGCCCTCGAGCGCGAGCACGAGACCGATCAGCGTCCCGGACGAGGTGAACCGCTCGAGGAACGGCGGCAGGTAGGCGGCCACGGTCGTGATCGACCAGGCGAGCCCGAATGCCCCGAGCCCGAGCTTCCAGACGAGGGGCGACGCGCCGAGGAGCTCGCTCGGCGGCAGCGCGGGCGCCGCGGCGAGCTCGGCGCGAGCGCCTCATGCGCGCAGCCCGAGCGCCGCCGGCAGGGCGAGCAGCGTCGGCAGCGCGTCGTCCCGGTCCGGGAACCGGCCGTCGCGGTCGATCAGGAACGCGCGGATCCCGAGCGCGCGGGCGCCCTCCACATCGTCGTCGGGCGAGTCGCCCACCATGGCCGCCGCGTCGGGCTCGACGCCGAGCAGGTCGAGCACCGCGCGGAAGATCGACGGGCTCGGCTTGACCTTCCCGTGGGCCCCGGAGGAGATCCACGCGTCCGCGTCGATCGAGAAGTGGCGGACGAATGCGTCGAGGTCGCGGCTCGTGTTCGAGACGAGGCCGATCCGGAGGTCGTGGCGGCGCAGCTCCACGCAGCGTCGGCGCGACATCCTCGTAGAGCTCGAAGTTGTCCGCGCTCTCCCACCCGCGCGTGATCTCGAGCGCGATCTCACGAACGTCGTCCCCCTCGGCCCCCATGCCGCGCAGGATGTCCTCGGTGAAGCGGACCCAGACCTCCTCGTCGTGGTCGAGCTCGGGATGCCGCTCGATGTCGAGGATCGCCGACGCCGCGGGCCTCCGGGTAGCGCTCGGGGTCGAGGTCGAGGCCGTAGCGGCCCGCCGCCTCGCCGGTAGCCTGGCCCGCCGAGGAGCGGTCCCGGCTTTGCGAGCGTGAAGTCGACGTCGAAGAGGACCGCGCGGAGGTCGGTCACACGCGATACGCCGCTGGCCTGCGGTTTGCAAGCGAGGGGAGCGTGCGCCGGATCTCGCGGAGCCGGGCACGGTCGAGCTCGGCCGTGACGACGCAGTCCTCGTCCGGCGCCTGCGCGAGCACGACGCCCCACGGATCGATCACCATCGAGCGGCCGTAGCTCTCCTTGCCGCCCTCGGCGCGGCCCCACTGGTTCGCCGCGACGACGAAGCACTGGTTCTCGACCGCGCGGGCGCGGAGCAGGAGCTCCCAGTGGTCGCGGCCGGTTGCGAGCGTGAACGCGGCCGGCACGGTCACGATCTCGCGCGCCGTCGACGGCGAGGCCGCGGTAGAGCTCGGGGAAGCGCAGGTCGTAGCAGACCGTCAGCCCGACGGGCCAGCCCTCGACCTCGCAGACGACCGTCTCCTCGCCGGGCTCCTCGGCCTCGGACTCGCGGTAGACCATCCCGCCCACCTCGACGTCGAAGAGGTGGATCTTGCGGTAGACGGCGACGATCTCGCCGGAGGAGTCGAACACGACGGACGTGTTCGAGAGCTTCTCGCGACCCTCGCGCGACTCGGTGATCGAGCCGCCGACGATCGAGACGGAGTGCCGGCGCGCCCAGTCGAGCCAGTGCGGCGACCGTCTCGCCGCCCTCGAGCGGCTCCGCGGCGGCGCGCATCGTCTCGGTCGAGCCGTACGCGTTCCACTTCTCCGGCAGGACGACGAGGTCGGCGCCGGTCGCGGCCGCCTCGGCGACGAGACGCTCGGCGCGCTCGAGGTTGTCCGCCTTGACCGGCCCGGCGTTGAGCTGGACGCAGCCCACCCGCAGACGATCCGCCATGCCCGCAGGATAGCCTCGCCCCGTGCAGCGCTCCCCCGAGGAGATCCTCGCCGACACGACGACGATCGCGCTCGTCGGCGCCTCGCCGAACCCGGCGCGCCCTCGCACGGCTGTCATGCGCTACCTGCTGGAGCAGGGCTTCCGCGTCATCCCGGTCCGCCCGGCCGTGCGCGAGGTGCTCGGCGTCCCGTGTGTCCCGTCGCTCGCCGACGTGGACGTCCCGATCGACCTGGTCGACGTCTTCCGCCGGGCCGATGCCTGCCCCGGCGTCGCGCGAGAGGCAGTGGAAGCGGGCGCGTCGGCCCTGTGGCTCCAGCTCGGCCTGGTCTCGCCCGAAGCGCGCCGGATCGCCGAAGCGGGCGGCCTCGAGTACGTCGAGGACGAGTGCACCGCGATCGTCCATCGCCGCATGCGCCATCCCTGAAGGGAGGGGAAGGGAACCGCAGGTTCCCGAAAAGGAGGGCCCGCGGGGAACCATGCGGTTCCCCGCGCTAGTCGGGGTGCCCGGATTCGAACCGGGGACCTCGCCGACCCGAACGGCGCGCGCTACCAGGCTGCGCCACACCCCGAGGCCGCAATAGGGTACCCGAATGGCGGCGCGGGACGACATCCTCGCCTACTGCGACGAGCTCCTCGACGTCGCCTCGTATCCGGACTACGGACCGGTCGGCCTCCAGGTCGTCGGCGCGCCCGAGGTGCGCAAGCTCGTCTGCGGCGTCTCGGCCTCGCGTGAGCTCTTCGAGCGCGCAGCGGAGGCGGACGCGCAGCTCGTCCTCGTCCATCACGGGCTCTTCTGGAAGGGCGACTCGCAGGTCGTCGACCCCCGCTCCTCCGCGACCGGCTGCGCGCGCTCTTCGACGCCGACCTGACGCTCGCCGCCTACCACCTCGCGCTCGACGCCCATCCGGAGATCGGGAACAACGCCCACCTGTGCCGCGAGCTCGGGATCGACCGGAGCGGCGCTTCTACGACGTCGGCTGGGGCGGCCCGCTCACGCAGCCGCTGACGCGAGCGACTTCGCCGAGCGCGTCGGGCAGGTCGTCGACCGGATGCCGCTCGTCTTCTCGTACGGCCCGGAGGAGATCCGCCGCGTCGCCGTGTGCTCGGGGGGAGCCGCCGAGGGATCGCCGAGGCCGTCGCCGGGGGCTACGACTGCTTCGTCACGGGCGAGGCGGCCGAGCCGACGAAGCACGCCGCGAAGGAGGCCGGGCATCCACTTCGTGGCCGCCGGCCACTACGCGACGGAGACCTCCGGCGTCCGCCTCCTGGCCGAGCGCGTCGGACGCGAGCTCGGCGTCGAGTGGGAGTTCGTCGACCTCCCGAATCCCGTCTGACGAGGCGATTGATCCCTCCGGGGACCGTGACTATGCTGTGAGCGATGGACACGGAGGCCGCCGGCCGTTGAGCCAGGCACCGACACGACGAGGGATTCGAGCAGCCCGCCTGCATTGATGGGGCGGGCTTTTTTGCGCCCGCGTCCCCGACCGAAAGGAGCACACCGTGGCGAACCACCTGACGCCCGAAGAGCTGGCCAAGGAGCTCAACATCGATCGCGACGAGGTGATCCGCGTGTGTTTGACGGAACACGTGCCGATCTACCAGGGCAAGATCGACAAGAGCCTCTTCCAGGCGCAGCTCGCGGCGTCGGGCGCCACGCAGGGCTCGTAAGAGGGACGCGCTAGGAACGCGACGAGGCGCGCTTGCGGCCGCCCGCGGCGGCCTTCTTGCGAGCGGGCTTCTTCGCGGGCTTCTCGTCCGGCTCCGTCTTCGCCTGGGCGACGCTCGCCTTGAGCGCCTCCATCAGGTCGATCACCTGCGCCGGCTCGGCCGGCTCGGGGACGGCGATCTCCTCGCCCGCGAGCTTCGCCTCGAGCATCGCCCGTAGCGTGTCGCGGTACTCGTTCCGGTAGTCCTCCGGGCTCGAACTCGCCCTTCATGCTCTCGACGAGCTGCACGGCCATGTCGAGCTCGGCCTTCGAGACGTCGCTCTCCTCCATCGCCTCCTCGATCTCGGCGCGCGGGCGGATGTCCTCGGCGAAGTAGAGCGTCTCGAGCGCGAGGGACTCGCCGAGCGGCCGGATCAGGCAGAGGTTCTCCTTGTTCCAGAGCACGAACTTGCCGATCGCCGCCGAGCCCGGACTCCTTCATCGCCTCGAGGAGCAGCGCGTACGGCCGGCGTTGCGGCGGCGCGCTCGCGGGCGCGAGGTAGTAGGTGCGGTCGAAGTAGATCGGGTCGACCTCGTCCACCGGGACGAAGGTGACGATGTCGATCGACTGCGAGCGCTGGAGCGCGATCTTCTCGAGGTCCTCGTCCTCGATGACCACGAACTGGCCCTTCGCGAACTCCCAGCCCTTGACGAGCTCGTCCGCCTCGACGTCGCGCTCGTGCTTCGGGCACCAGCGCTTCTGCTTGATCGGCGTGCCGCACTCGCGGTGCAGCGTGCGGAACGCGATGTCCTTGCGCTGCTGCGCGACGGCGAGCCCGATCGGGATCGAGACGAGGCCGAAGGTGATGGAGCCGTTCCAGATCGTCCGCATGGCTACCCGGAGCGTACCGGGGAGAAGGGGTTTCGTCGCGCGGAGGCTAGATCCTGCGGGCCCCGACGAACGTGCTGGAGTACCAGCTCTCGCCGAGGCTCGAGATCTTCACGACGTCGCCCGTGTGCGGCGAGTGGATGAACTGGCCGCCGCCGATGTAGATCCCGACGTGGGAGAGGCCGTTGAAGAAGACGAGGTCGCCGGGAGCGAGCTGGGCGCGCGAGACCGGCGTGCCGTAGCCGTACTGCATCGCCGCGTTGTGCGGGAGCGAGATGCCCATCTGCGCGAAGACGTACATGACGAACCCGGAGCAGTCGAAGCCGCTCGGGGAGGCGCCGCCCCAGACGTAGGGCGTGCCGAGGTACTGCATCGCGATCCCGACGACGCCGCCGTGCGTGGGCGGCGGCGCGGCGCCGTCCGGAACGTCGCTCGCGGGCGCCGAGTTCGTGGACGGGCTGTCGCTGAGGCGCTGCTCGGCCTGGCGCTGTAGCTCGCGCTGGCGGCGCGCCTCCTCGGCCTTCAGCTGCTCGATCTCGCTCTGGATCGAGCTCAGGAGCTGCTTCCGCTGGGCGAGCATGCCCTCGATCTCCCGCTTGCGGCTGTCGAGGTCGGCCACGACCGCCGCCTGCTGCGCCTGCGCCGCCGCGAGCTCCTTCTCGCGCTTGCGCATCTCGGCGCGCATCGTGCTGATCTCCTCGATGATCCGCGCGTCCTGGCGGAGACGCGGTTGACCGCGTCGACGCTCGACAGGAGGTCGTCGATGCTCGAGGCCCCGAGGATGATCTCGAGCGTCGAGAGCTGGCCGGAGGTGTAGAGCGAGAGCAGACGCTCTGGAGCGCCCCCTGCGCCTTGCCGAAGCTCGCCTTCGCCAGCTTCAGATGGCGCCTGTTGTCGGCCTGGCGCTGCTCGATCTCGTCCAGCTGGATCTTCGCGGCGTTGTACGCCTCGACGGCGACCCCGACCTCCATGTCGAGCTCGTTGATCTGCGCGAGGACCTGCTGGGCCTCGGCCTGCTTCGACTCGACGGGATCCGCTGCGACGGGGCCGGCCAGGAAGAGGGTCCCCAAGGCGACAGCGAGCGCGATCGCCGTTCTGGACGCCACAGATCGCATCACGACCCGACGACGCGTTGCCCCGTGGGGCGGGCAGGGAGGACTGCTCGCCGGCACAAGTGGGGCACTCTAGCAACGGTTCATGACGGCGCGCAAACGGGTAGTTCGTGCCCGTTGTTGCCAACCGAGGACACGTCGACCTGCTAGCGTCCCGCCCCGTGCGAGCGGCTGCGCGAAGGCAAGCCCGCGTCGTGGTCGCCGTCCTCACGGCGGTTACCGCCCTTCTCGGGGCCGCGGGCGCACACGCCAACCAGAACTCCGAGACGACCCGGGAGACCCTCCGGCTCCGGAGCGAGAACGACGCGCTCCAGGCCGAGCGCCGCGGGGTCGTGCTCGAGCTGTACTCGCTCGAGTCCGAGCTCGCGCGGGTCCAGGCGCGGATCGGCCAGCTCGAGGAGCGCTCCGCGACCGTCCGCAGCCGGCAGGAGGCGGCCCGCGACCACCTCGCGGTCGTGCGCGCCGCGCTCGCCGAGGCCGAGCGGCGGCTGGGCGAGCGCATCCGCCAGCTGTACGTCGAGGGCGAGACCGATCCGCTCGAGGTGCTGCTCGGCGCCGAATCGCTCGGCGACGCGCTCTCGACGCTCGACAACCTCGGCCGCTTCGCCCAGCAGGACCGGACGATCATCGGCGACGTGAAGCGCGGCCGCGCCGAGCTGCGCACCGCGCTCGACCGCCTCGCGCAAGAGTCCGCCGAGGTCGACGCGCTGCTCGCCGCAGGCCGAGCAGGCGCAGGCGGCCCTCCTCGCCAAGCAGGCCGACAAGGCGGCCTACCTCGAGCGCCTCCGCGCGCGAGGAGCGGCTGAACGAGCAGCAGCTCGCCGACGCGCTCGCGGTCGCCGACGCCGCCGAGCAGAAGTCGCAGGAGACTCACGAGCGGCGGCGGCGAGCTGGCGGCGGCGCCCCCGCTCCCCGGCCCGCCCCGGTCCCGATCGGCGCCGGCCGGACGATCACCGTCGAGGCGACGGGCTACTCCCTGAAGGGCACGACCGCGACGGGCGTGCCCGTCGGCTGGGGCGTGGTCGCGGTCGACCCGAGCGTCATCCCGCTCGGCACCCGCATGACGATCCCGGGCTACGGCGAAGGCGTCGCCGCGGACACGGGCAGCGCCGTCCGCGGGCGGATCATCGACCTCTGGTTCCCCACCACCGCGCAGGCGCTCGCGTGGGGCCGCCGGACGGTCACGATCACCGTCCATTAGCCCGGTTCCGGGCAGATTTTCCGCCCGTCCGTACAATGCGACCCCGAGGACTCTTTGGAGGTGGAGTGCGCGCATCGCCCACAGATGCGAACGGGCGGGTAGACGGGGAGGCGGCGGGGGACGACACACGCGTGGTCGTCGTCGACGACCACGACCTCTTCCGGACCGGCCTCATGAACCTGCTGACCGAGCAGGGCATCCACGTCGTGGGCGAGGCGGCGACCGGCGAGGCGGCGGTCAAGCTCGTCCGCGACCTCGCGCCGGACGTCGTCGTGATGGACATCCACATGCCGGGCATCTCCGGCGTCGACGCGACGCGCGAGCTGGCCGCGGTGGCCCCGCGGTCGCGCGTGGTCGTCCTGACCATCTCCGAGGAGGACGGAGACGTGGTCGACGCCGTCATGGCCGGCGCCTGCGGCTACCTGCTCAAGAGCTCGTCGATCGAGGAGCTCGTCGCCGGCATCCGCGCGGCGGCGGCCGGCGAGTCGCTGATCTCGCCGCAGATCGCGACGAAGGTGCTCCAGCTCCTCCGCGCCCAGTCGCCCGGCCACTCCGCAGCCGCTGCGGGCGGAACTCTCGGCAGCGCGAGCTCGAGGTGCTGAAGCTGATCGCGATCGGCAAGGACAACGCCGAGATCGCGAAGGACCTCTTCATCAGCCCGAAGACGGTCAAGAACCACATCTCGAACATCCTCATGAAGCTCCAGATCGACAACCGCATCCAGGCGGCCGTCTACGCCGTCCGGAGCGGGATCGTCTAGTTCGTCGCGGCCTGCGCATCGCCTGCGCGCGCAGGCGCAGGCCGTGCGAGGCTGGGCGCGCAGGTCGCGGAGCTCCTCCTCGTTCACCGCGAGGCGCCTCCGCAGGTCGTCCGCCTGCGAGCCGTCCGTCTGCAGCTCGCGCTGGAGCCGGAGCCGCTCGCCCTCGAGGACGAGCGCCTGTGCGTATCCGTCGGTCAACGTATGCTCCACCTGTTCGAGGAGCCGCTCCGGGGGGTCGTCGGCATGGCCGTCGGCGAGCGACTGGATGCGGAGGAGCAGAGATGGAAGATCGCTCACCGCTGAGGATTATCCGAGCGCCGCAGAGCCGGCTCCATGGGCCGACCGGCCCATCTTCCGGGCGTCGCGAGTCCCAGGCGCGGACGGCGTTTCGCCGCGCTCGTCGCAGCTGCTCGCGGCACTCGCGGCGCTCGCGGCCGGCCCGGCCTCGGCGGGGATCGGCGCCCGCCTCGACCGGGCGCTCCAGGGATCGGGCGTCGCCTGGAGCGCGCAGAGCGTCTGGGCGATGAACCTCGAGACCGGCCGCGTCGTCTTCACGCGCAACCCGGGCACGCCGCTCCGACCCGCCTCGAACGAGAAGCTCACCGTCGCGGTCGCGGCGCTCGACCGGCTCGGGCCCGGCTACCGGATC
>CAVOKD010000011.1:0-30898 GCA_963696365.1 uncultured Actinomycetes bacterium | reverse complement strand
ACCGCCCGTTTCGGACGTGTCCTCCAGCTTGACGCCCCTCGCCCGATGCGAGATACATGGCCGACCGCATCGATTGGAGGCCGCAATGCAGGAAGAACCCGAGGCGATCGAACTCGAGGACGAGGATCCGCTCGAGAAGGTCGGCGAGGAGGCCGCGCCGCCGGAGGACATCGGCCGCGGGCCGGACGAGGACGAGGAGGAGGCGGACGAATGAGCTGGCGACTTGCAAAGTCCCTCGAGGAACTGCGCGGCGAGGTCAACGCGAAGTGGCCGAACCGCGACAAGTCCTCCGATGGCTCGGTGGGCGACCTGAGCCACCAGGCCCGCAAGAGCGACCACAATCCGAACGCAGCCGGCGTCGTCCGCGCGATCGACGTCGACGCCGACGGCATCCCGGCTGCCTGGCTGGCCGAGCACGTGCGCCAGCGCGGTCAGGGCGGGGACGGCCGCCTGAATCCAGACGGCTACGTGATCTTCAACCGCCGCATCGCCTCGGACGCCCACGGATGGGTTTGGCGGGCGTACGACGGCACGAACCCGCACCTGGCCCACGTCCACATCTCGTGCACGACGTCGGCGTCCGGCTACGACGACTCCGGAAGCTGGGGCGTCACGTCCGGCGACGCGAAGTTCACGAAGCCGAAGAAGCTCGGCCTGCCGAAGTTCAAACGCGGCTCCCGCACGCTGAAGGTGGAGAGCCCACGGATGAGCGGGACGGACGTTCGCTACGTCCAACGCCGGATCGGCGCGGACCCGGACGGCTTCTACGGCCCGGGCACGGAGGAATTCGTCAAGGTCTGGCAGCGGGCGAAGGGCCTCGAGCCGACCGGGCGTGTCGGCAAGGGAACCTGGGTCTCCATGCGGGTGGCCGCGGCCGAGACGGGCTAGCTGAAGGTGACGAGCGGGTCCTCGTAGGAGCGCGCGCCCGCGCGGCACGCGTCCTCGGCGGCGCCCTCGAGTTGCGGGCAACCCTCGTTGGCAAAGGCGCCGTCGGTGACGACCGCGATCACCTTCCCGAGCCAACGGTTGCAGAAGCGGCCGGTCTCGCCCGGGAAGACATCGCAGCGGCGGATCAGGTCGAGGTACGTGGCCGTGTCGCCCTCGAGGAAGTTCTGCACCTTGATCCCGCGGATGCAGGCGGTCGCGTCGGCGCCGCGCAGGCCGCTGCAGAGGACGAGCTGCGCGCGCGGGTCGGCCGGGCCGACGACGGACGCGGCGGTGATGCAGCTCTCCCGCTGGAGCCCCTCGAGCTCGAGGCAGAGCGACCCGAGATCGGCGGCCTGGTCGACCGCGCCCGGCGGCCGGTTTTCGATGTAGGCGCGGTACCAGCACTGGCGCACGAACTCGTCCGGCTGGTCGGCGCAGAGGGCACGGGGGTCGGTCTCGGCGTCCGCCGGCGCCTCAGCCGAGTCGAGCCCCGCGACCGCGAACCAGTAGTCGTGGTAGACGCCCTGGGCGCAGTCGGCGCCGACGTCACCGAGCTTCCCGCAGAGCGCGAGCGCCGCGGGGAGCTCCTCGTTCGAGAGCCGCATGAACGCGTGCCCGAAGCCGTGGACGCAGCTGTAGCGCTGGTAGCGGGTCTCGGATCCGCCGCACACGGCAGCCGCCGCCTCCGGGTCGGAGAGATCGATCTGGGGAGCGACACCCGTGACGAGCCCGTGCGCGAAGCCCGCGGCGCAGCCGGCGTCGTTCGTCTGCGGGAGCGAGCCCATCAGCGTTGCGAGCGTCAGCCCGTGCTCGGATGCGTACTCCCGGCCGACCGTGTGCATGAGGCCGTGGCAGTTGGAGATCAGGAATCCGTCGCCCGACGCGCGCACGTCCTCGGCGATCGCCGCGACAGCGGCGGCCGGGTCGGCAGCCGCGTCCACCTCGGCCGCCAGGCCGTCGATGTAGCAGGCGCGGCCTTCGTCCTGGGACGCAGCGTCCGCGCAGTCGGCGAGCGACCTGACGTCGGGCGGCGCCGACGACGACGCCTCATCCTCGCCTCCGCGCAGGAGGAGCAGAGCGGCGAGCGCCGCGACCCCCGCGAGCGCGAAGACGCCGACGAGGACCGCCGTGCGACGGTTCGGCCCGCGGCGCGCGGCCGGCGCGGGCTTCGACCTGGGCGTCGGCCCCTTTCGCCTGTGTGGCTTGGCCACCGACGAAGGGTACGCCAGCAGGCCCCGCGGTTTGGCTTCGTCCGCGCTGGAAACAACCGCGGTCGTGCGCGGAATCTCCCTCGGAGCCGTCTACGTGATCGTCGGCGTCGTCGTCGCGGCGATCAACGACTACTTCGATGACCTCGACACCCTGAAGCAGGTGGGCGAGGCGCTCATCGCAGTGCTCATCTGGCCCCTGATCCTCTTCGGAGTCGACGTCAACCTGAGCTAGCCCGCGCCCTCGGTGTACTCGAGGAGCTCCTCGCGGTCGCTGCCGCCGGAGATCGTGAGCGTGAGCACCGGCCCGACGCCCTTCGCGTAGAACTTGTGCTCGAGCAGGTGCGGTTCGAGCGGCGTGAAGTCCTTGGTCATCAGGACGTCGCGGAACTCGCCGAACGGCACCTCGACCAGCTCGTCGACGCTCAGGACGGTGCCGCCGTCTTCGGCCTGGTCGGCGTAGTACTCCTGCCGGTAGGTGAGGCCCGGCACGGGATCCGCCGGAAGCGCGATGCCCGCCTGGGCGCCGTCCACGCCGGCCTCCCAGGAGCCCTCGGTGGTCACGAGCTTGCCGTTCTCGAACTCCTTCGTGTCCTCGCCGAGGTACCAGATGTTCCCGGCCGCGTCCTGCGCGTACCAGTCGAACGTGTCCTCGATCACCCGGCCCTCCTCGGACACGACGTCGTGGACGACGAGCGCATCGATCCCGGCGACGGTCTTCTGCCGGTCGGTGACGGTGACGACGACACGCTGGACGTTTCCCTCGCCGTCGGTCTCGCGGTAGACCCAGCGGCTGCCCGGCTTCATCGGCCAGTAGGGGTTGTCGATCTGGTTCGTGAACTCCGAGGGCTCGAGCGTGACCGGCTCCGTGCCGGTCGGGAGGGTGCTCCCCGCGACGTCTGTGGACGCCGGCTCGTCGGTCGAGCCGCAGCCCCCGGCCACGGCGAGCGCGGCACCTGCGAGGACGACTGCAATCGGCTTCATGGCCGCCACCGTAGGGACTCTGGATGAGAGTCGGATGAGATCGGGCAAGCTGCCGTCGTGGAGATCGGCGTCTACACCTTCGCGGACGTCCGGAGCGGGGACGGCGCCCCGGCACGCAGCACCGAGCAGCGCTTCGTGGAGCTCCTCGAGGAGGCCGAGCTCGCGGAGCAGGTCGGGCTCGACGTCTTCGGCGTCGGCGAGCACCACCGGCCCGATTTCGCCGTCTCGGCCCCGGCGGTCGTGCTCGCCGCGATCGCCGCGCGCACCGCGCGGATCCGCCTCACGAGCGCGGTTTCCGTCCTCAGCTCGGACGACCCCGTGCGCGTGTTCGAGGAGTTCTCGACGCTCGACCTGCTCTCCGGCGGACGCGCCGAGATCATGGTCGGCCGCGGGTCGTTCATCGAGTCGTTCCCCCTCTTCGGCTACGACCTGGCCGACTACGACGCGCTCTTCGAGGAGAAGCTCGAGCTCCTGCTCACCCTGCGCGAGTCGGAGCAGATCCTCTGGGAGGGCCGCTACCGCGCGCCGCTCGACGGCCAGGGTGTCTACCCACGCCCCGTCCAGGATCCGCTCCCGGTCTGGGTCGCGGTCGGCGGCACGCCGGAGTCGGCCCTGCGCGCCGGGCGGCTCGGGCTGCCGATGGCGCTCGCGATCATCGGCGGCGAGCCGGAGCGCTTCCGCCCGTTCGCGGAGCTCCATCGCGGAGCCGCACACGAGGCGGGCATCGACCCACTGCCGCCGCTGAGCATCAACTCGCACGCGTATGTCGCGGACACGCCCGAGCAGGCCGCCGACGAGTTCTTTCCGGCCTACGCGGCGATGATGAACGCGGTCGGTCGCGAGCGGCGCTGGTCGGGCATCGGGCGCGACGAGTTCGATCGGCTGCGCTCGCCGCGCGGCGCGCTCCTCGTCGGCTCGCCCGAGCAGGTGGTCGAGAAGATCCTCTTCGAGCACGAGGTGTTCGGCCACGACCGGTTCCTCGCGCAGACGAGCGTCGGGTCGCTGCCGCACGACCGTGCCCTCCGCTCGATCGAGCTCCTGGGGACGGAGGTCGCGCCCGCCGTCCGCGCCGAGCTGGCACGCCGGGCGGCCTAGGTCGGCAGCAGGACGACGACCGTCGCGCCGTCGTCGTTCTCGGCCGAGGCGGTGCCGCCGTGGGCGCGCGCGATCTCGCGAACGAGCGCGAGGCCGAGGCCCGCACTCGACCCGCTGCGCGCGTCGGGCGCCCGGCTGAACCGGTCGAACGCGTGCGGGAGGTACTCCGGCGGGAAGCCCGGCCCCTCGTCGCTCACCCGCAGCGCGAGCGAGCCGTTCTCGCTCGCCGCGGCCAGCCGGACCGTGCCGGCCCCGTAGCGGAGCGCGTTGTCGACGAGGTTGCCGAGCGCCTGCTCGAGCCGAAGCCGGTCGGCCTGGACGACGAGCTCGGCCGGCACGTCCACCTCGAGCGTCCGACCCTCCGCCCGCGCGCGGCCCTCGAAGCGGCCCGCGACGTCGTCGAGCACGCCGCGCAGGTCGAGCGGCTCGGTGCGCAGGCGCAGCCGTCCCTCGTCCGCGCTGGCGAGGACGAGCAAGTCGTTCGCCAGCCGCACGAGGCGATCGGTCTCCTCCGCGGCCGACGCGATCGACGCGCGCAGCTCCTCCGGGCTCCGCTCCCGCCGCAGGGCGAGGTCGAGCTCGGCCTTGAGCAGGGCGAGCGGCGTCCGCAGCTCGTGGCTCGCGTCGGCGACGAAGCGCCGCTCGCGCGCGAGCCCGGCCTCGAGCCGCGCGAGCATCTCGTTCAGCGTGCGGGCGAGGCGGGCGATCTCATCGTCCGCGGCCGGGACGGGCAGACGTCGGCCGGCCGTCGTCGCGGAGATCTCCTCCGCCTGTCGGCGCATCGCCTCGACGGGCCGCAGCGCCGCGGTCGCAAGCGCGTAGCCCAGAAGCGAAGCGAGCAAGAGGGCGATCGGGCCGCCGATCAGCAGCTGGTTCCGCAGCCCTTCGAGCGCCTCGTCGCGGTCGCCGAGCGAGGCGCCGACGACCACGACCTCCTCGCCGGCCGGCGTCCCGAGCAGCCGGAAGCGCTCCTCGTCGAGGCCGGCGATCCGGCCTCGCTCGACCACGACCGTGGCCTCGCGGGCCCGGGCGAGCTCGTCGGCCGTGAGGAGCGGCGTGCTCTCGAGCGGCGGCGTGGCGTCGACCACCTCGCCGTCGGGCCCGATCACCTGCGCGACGTTCTCGTCCGGCTCGGCCAAGGCCCCCGCCTCGCCGAGCGCGGTGCCGCCGCCCTGGGCCTGCGCCGTGAGGTCGGCGGCCCGCGCGCGCAGGGCCGCGTCGATCTGCTCGTCGAGCGTGTCCGCGAGCCGCCAGTGAAGGAAGAGACCCGCCGCCGTGAGCAGCACGGCCATCGCGAGCGCGAAGGCGAGCGTCAGGCGCAGGCGGAGCGAGAGGCGGCTCACGCCTCGTCCTCCCGGAGGCGGTAGCCGACCCCGCGCACGGTCTCGAGCGACGCACGGCCAAACGGCCGGTCGACCTTCTCGCGCAAGTAGCGGACGTAGACGTCGACGACGTTCGAGCGGTTCTCGTAGTCGTAGTCCCACGCGTGCTCGAGCAGCTCAAGGCGTGAGAGCACGCGGCCCGGCCGCCGCATGAAGGCCTCGAGCAGCGCGAACTCCTTGGTCGAGAGCGCGATCTCCGTCACGCCGCGGTGGACGCGGCGCGTGGCGGGGTCGAGCTCGAGGTCGCCGACGGCGAGCACGGCCGGCCGCTCCGCCGCGCCGCGGCGCGCGAGCGCGCGCAACCGCGCGAGCACCTCTGCGAACGCGAACGGCTTCGTCAGGTAGTCGTCCGCACCCGCGTCGAGCCCGGCCACGCGATCCTCGACCGCGTCTCGCGCGGTGAGCATGAGGACGGGCGACCAGACCCCGTCGGCCCGCAGGCGTCGGCAGACCTCGACGCCGTCGACGCCGGGGAGCATCAGGTCGAGGACGACGGCGTCGTACGGAGTCGCCCGCGCCATCCAGAGCGCGTCGTCACCCGAAGCCGCGACGTCCGCTGCGTGGCCCTCCTCGGTGAGGCCCCGCCGGAGGAGCGCGGCGAGCTTCGTCTCGTCCTCGACGATCAACACCCGCACGCTCTCCATTGTCGCTCCGCAGATGAGAGTTCGATGAGCGCCCCGCTCTCATGGCCGTCTCACGCGCGCCGCGTACTGTCGTCCGGAATCGGGAAGGAGGTGTTTCGATGAAGCGACGGACGGCAGTAATCGCGGGAGTCGCGACCGTGGCTGCCGCGTTTGCCCTCGGCGGCGGCGCCTGGGCGCTCGCCGGCGGCGGCGACGACGAGGGCGGCTCGGTCACCGGCCCGCAGGCCGACCGGGCGACCGCGGCGGCGCTCGCCTACACGAAGGGCGGCACGGCCAATGCGGTCGAGCGGGACAACGAGGCCGGCGCGACCTGGGAGGTCGAGGTGACGAAGCCGGACGGCACCACGGTTGATGTCCGCCTCGACGCGGCCTTCAAGGTCATGGGCGTCGACGGCGACTCCGAGGAGCAAGACGGCCAGGACGGTCCGAACGACGACTAGTGCGCGACTCCCGCACGCGCCGCGATGATGCGGGCGTGCGGGAGCTCGTGACAATCGGGGTCTACGACTGGACGCTCGACGCGTTCCTCGCCGCCCTCTCGGAGGCGGACGTCCGGGAGGTGCTGGACGTCCGCCAGCGCCGCGGCGTGCGAGGCGCAAAGTACGCGTGGGCGAACGCGAAGCGGCTCGAGGCGGCGCTCGGCGAGGCCGGCATCGGCTACCGCCACGTCCCCGACCTCGCGCCGACGACCGAGCTGCGCGAGCTCCAGTACGCCGAGGACGAGCGCGCCGGCGAGGGCAAGCGCTCGCGCACCCGGCTCGCCGACGCGTACGTGGAGCGCTACACGCGGGAGATCCTCGACCGCGCCGACCTCGACGCGATCGTCGCCGGGCTACCGGCTGCGGGTGCGGCGGCGCTCCTGTGCGTCGAGCGCGACCCCGGCGCGTGTCACCGCTCGCTCGTCGCCGAGCGGCTCGAGCGTGATCACGGCGTCCGCGTCGAGCATCTGACGCCGGCCTGACCCGAGTCCGGCCGAGCCGTCGAGAAGACTGCCGGGCATGACCCTCCTCTGGTTCTTCGTCTGGCTCATCTTCGACCTGATCGGCGACTCGGAGCCGCTCGAGCTCGATCCGGTCAACTTCTGGACGGGCGCGCTCATCTTCTCCGTCGCGGTCGACCTCGCCCGGCAGCACGCGCCGGCGATGGGCAAGCGCTAGCCGAACGCCGCGCGGACGCGATCGCCGAGCAGGGCGAGGCGCTCGACGGGCTCGTTCGAGAAGACGAAGCGGACGTGGCGATCGGCCACCTCCCCGCCCCAGCCGCGCATCGGCGTCGCCGCGACCTTCTGCTCGAGCAGCCGGTTCGAGACGTCCACGCAGTCCAGGCCTAGCTCGGCCACGTCGAGGAGCAGCGACCACGCGCCCGCCGGCCGGACAACCGGCAGCCCCTCCAGCTGCCGGAGCGTCTCGTCGCGGCGGGCCTGCCACTCGGCGTTCGCGGCCGCGAGCCCGTCGTCGGGGGCGTCGAGCGCCGCCCGCGCGCCGATCTGCGCGAAGCCGCTCGCGACGAGGCCGTTGTAGATGTGGACGCGCGAGACGTCGTTCACGAGCTCGCCCGGCGCGACCACCCAGCCGACGCGCCAGCCGATCATCCGCTGCTCGAGCGAGACGGCGCCGACCGTCACCGTCCGGTCGCGCATCCCGGGCAGCCCGGCCGGGTGCACGACCTCGCGCCCGTCGAAGAGGACGCCCTCGTACCCGGCCCAGTAGAGGAGCGTCAGGTCGCGCCCGCGGCAGAGCGCAGCGACCGCATCCCACTCGTCGCGGCTCGCGACCCAGCCCGACGGGAACGACGCGTTGTTGAGGAAGACGGCGCGTGTCCGGTCGCCCACCGTGCCGGCGAGGGCGTCGAGGTCGAGCCGCCACTCTCCGTCCTCGACGCGGAGAGGGACGAGCCGCGGCACCGCGCCGACGAGCCGCACGCGGTTGAGCATTCCCGCGTAGGTCGGGTCCGTGAGGACGACCTCGTCGCCCGGATCGGTGACGCAGAAGAGGGCGTCCAGCATCGCGTCGCCCTCGCCGGCCGTGATCACGATCTCGCGCGGCCCGTCGTAGCGCGGGCCGCCGCGCCGCTCGACGTGGCGCGCAACCGCCTCCTTGAGGTCGTCGCGGCCGGTGAACGGAAGCCAGCTGTTCGCGTCGTCCTCGCCGATCGCTGCCCGCGTCGCCTCGACCGCCTCCGGCGGCGGCGGGACGTCCGTGTCGAGGTTCTCGAGCCGCAGGACGTCCGGGTCGTCCCCGGCCGCGGCGGCGACGCGGTCGATCGAGAAGCCGGGGATGTCGTCGAGCCGCCGCACGCCCACGCGGCGACCCTACTCCCCGCATGCGGAGGAGGCCCGCCGAGAGCGAGCCTCCTCCTGGGGGTGAACCTGTCGGAGCCGGATCAGCCCTCGGCCGGAACCGGCTCGCCCGCGTGCTCGGGCTGGCCGGCCGGTTCCCGCAGGAGCACGTAGGCGACGAGCGCCGAGGCGGCGGCGAAGACCGCCCCGAGCAGGAAGGCCGCGTGGTAGCCGCCGTTCAGCGCGGTGAGCGAGTCCTCGCCCGAGGCGAGCAGGCTGTCCGTCCGCGCGGCCGCAAGGCTCGCAAGCACCGCGAGCCCGAGCGCGCCGCCCATCATGAACGCCGTGTTGACGACGCCGGACGCGAGGCCGGCCTCGGACGGGTCGACGTCGCTCATCGCGGCGATCAGGAGCGGGTTGAACGCGAGCCCGGCCCCGAGCCCGAGCAGGATCATGCTCGGGAGGATGTCCATGAACGTCCCGTCGACGGGCGCGCGGGCGAAGAGCAGGAGCGCGACCGTCACGAAGGACATCGCAACCGCGAGCGGGCGCCGGACGCCGTAGCGCATGACGATCTTCGCCGAGAGCCCGAGCGAGAGCGCGCCCATGATCAGCGTGTTCGGCAGGTACGCGAGCCCCACCTCGAGCGGCGTGTAGCCGAGGATCAGCTGCAGGTAGAGCGCCGAGAGGAAGAACGAGGCGAACATCGCCGCCGACCAGAGGACCCCGATCACGTTCGCGGAGTTCAGGTTCCGGAGGCGGAAGAGGCGGAGCGGCACGAGCGGGTTGCTCACGCGCGACTCGAGCCAGAGGAAGAGCACGATGAGCGCCGCCGAGATGCCGAGGAGGCCGAGCGTCCGGGCGGACGTCCAGCCGACCTCGTTCCCGCGCACGATCGCGTAGACGGCGATCATCAGGGCCGTCGTGACCGTGACGGCGCCGGTGACGTCGAGCCGCCGTCCGCTGCCCTGGCCGCCGCCGCCCGGCAGGAGCGCGAGGCTGAAGGCGAGCACGGCCGCGCCGACGGGGATGTTCACGAGGAAGATCCAGTGCCAGTCGAGCGCGTCGGTGAGGACGCCGCCGAGGAGGACGCCGATCGAGCCGCCGCCGGCGGCGACGAACCCGAAGACGCCCATCGCCTTGGCCCGCTCGGCCGGCTCGGTGAAGAGGGTCATGATCAGCGAGAGCGCGACCGCGGCGACGACCGCGCCGCCGAGCCCCTGCACGGCCCGGGCGGTGACGAGCACGCCCTGCGACTGAGCCAGCCCGCAGGCCAGCGAGGCGAGCGTGAAGAGCCCGATCCCGATCAGGAAGAGCCGCCGGTGACCGAACAGGTCGCCGAGCCGCCCGCCCAGGAGCAGGAAGCCGCCGAAGGTGATCAGGTAGGCGTTCACGACCCAGGCCAGCGAGCTGGCCGTGAAGCCGAGGTCCTCGCGGATCGAGGGCAGCGCGACGCCGACGATGGTCGCGTCGAGCACGATCATCAGGTCGCCCATGCACAGGACGATCAGCGCGAGCCAGCGGGTGCGGGTATCGAGTCCGGTCATCGTGGTCGCCGTCCTTTCACAACAGTCGCCAACGTTCTCGGCACGTGCAGACCATCCCGGGAACCGGAACTCATCGGAGGAAGCCCGCCGACAGCAGGCCTTCTCGCCGGGGCGAACGCCGTCAGGCCGGTTCCGGCACGGGTTCCTCGCCGTGCGCCGGCGCGCCCTCGGCGGGACGGAGCAGGAGCGCACCGAGGATCGCGGAGGCCACGACGAGCACCGCGCCGACGATGAACGCGGCGTGGTAGCCGCCCAGCAGCGCGACCGCGTCCGAGTCGCCGCCGTCGAGGAGGCTCTCCGTGCGTGAAGCCGACACGCTGGCGAGGACGGCGAGCCCGACGGCGCCGCCCATCATGAACGCCGTGTTCACGACGCCCGACGCCAGACCCGCCTCTGTCGGCGCGACCCCGCTCATCGCGGCGAGGAGCAGCGGGTTGAACGCAACGCCTGCGCCGAGCGCGAAGAAGAGGGTCGCCGGCAGGACGTCGATCGCCCAGCTCCCCTCCACCGGGACGCGGGCGAAGAGCACGGAGGCGATGACCATCAGCGCCAGCCCGCCGACGAGCGGCGGCTTGATCCCGAAGCGCATCACGAGCCGGTCGGAGAGGAAGAGCGACGCCGCACCCCAGAGGATCGTCATCGGCAAGTACGCGAGACCGACCTCCAGCGGGGTGTAGCCGAGGATCTGCTGGAGGTAGAGCGCCGAGAAGAAGAAGAGCGCGAGCAGCCCGGCCGACATGAGGGCGCCCATCCCGTTGGCGGTCGAGACGTTCCGGTTCCGGAAGAGGCCGAGCGGCATGAGCGGCGCGGCGATCCGCGACTCGAGGACGAGGAACGCGACGAAGAGCCCCACAGCGATGCCGAGCAGCCCGAGTGTGTGCGCGGCGATCCAGCCGTGCTCGTCGGTCTTCACGATCGCGTAGACGGCGAGCATCAGCGACGCGGTGATGAGGATCGCGCCTCCCACGTCGAGCCGTGCCGTCCCGCGTTGGCCGGTGCCGCCCGGAAGCAGCGCCCGGGAGAGGATGAAGACCGCGATCCCGACCGGGATGTTGACCAAGAAGATCCAATGCCAGCTCAAGAGATCCGTGAGGACGCCTCCGAGGAGCACGCCGATCGTCCCGCCGCCCGAGAGGACGAAGCCGAAGACGCCCATCGCCTTCGCGCGGTCGGCCGGCTCCGTGAAGAGCGTCATGATCAGCGAGAGAGCGACCGCCGAGACCACTGCGCCGCCGACCCCTTGCACCGCGCGCGCGGCGACGAGCTGGTTCTGCGTCGTCGAGAGACCGCAGGCGAGCGACGCGAGCGTGAAGAGCGTGATCCCGCCGAGAAAGAGCCGCCGGTGCCCGTACAGGTCACCGAGCCGGCCGCCCAGGAGCAGGAACCCGCCGAACGTCAGGAGGTACGCGTTCACGACCCACGCGAGCGACGCCTGCGAGAAGCCGAGGTCCTCGCGGATCGTGGGCAGCGCGACGTTCACGATCGTCCCGTCGAGCACGATCATCAGGTCGCCCAGACACAGCACGTAGAGGGCGAGCCAGCGGTTGCGTCCTTCCATCGTCATGCGCGTCGTCTTCCTTTCACACGGGATTCGACCGGTCTCGGGGGCTCAGACCATCCCGGCAACGAAAACTCATCGGTCGGGTGCGATGAGTTTCGGCCGCCCTGGGCGTCAGAAGGGTAATGGCTGCCCCGGCTCCCGAGCCCGTGGTGTTCTCCGTGCGCGGTCCGATCGCGCGCGGCGACCTCCCGGGCCTTTGCGACCGGGTGTGCGGCATCCTCAGGACGAGCGGCGCAGTGTTCGCGGTCTGCGAAGTCGACGGCATCGAGCCAAGCGCCGCGACCGTGGACGCGCTGTGCCGCCTGCAGATCGCCGCGCGCCGCCTCGGCTGCCGGATCGCGCTGCGCGGCGCCTCGCCGGAACTTGCGGAGCTCGTCGCGTTCATGGGGCTCGAGGACGTCTTCGCCGACTAGGCGTCGAGCCGGGGCGGCAGCCCGAAGAGTGGGAAGAGCCGCTCCGTGTCGAGGAAGAACGTGATCTCCTCGATGCCTCCGTTACGGATCTCGACCACCTGGAGCGCCCACGGCTCGTGGCCGTCGCCGTTCTCGGCCGGCTTGTACTGCCCGAACGCCGGCGATCCGTTCGCGAAGCCGGCCGGCAGAACCCGCGAGCCCTTGCAGCCGATCCCTGGGCCCCACCACCACGTGAAGATGTCTTCGCGGCCGGAGAGCCAGAGGTCGAACGGCGGCATCGACTGGGTCGCGTCCTCGTGGATCAGCGCCGTGAGCGCCTCCATGTCGTAGGCCTCGAACGCGGCGACGTAGCGGTCGAGCAGGTCGCGCTCCTCCTCGCCGAGCTCGTCCGAGGTCTCGGCGATGTTCCCCTCCTCGAGCGTGGCGCGGGCGCGCTGGAGCGCGCTGTTCACCGAAGCGACGCTCGTCTCGAGGAGCTCGGCGACCTCGGACGCCTTCCAGCGGAGCACCTCGGCGAGAATCAGCACCGCGCGCTGGCGCGGAGGTAGGTGCTGGAGCGCGGCGACGAAGGCGAGCCGGATCGTGTCGCGCTCGACGGCGACCTCGGCGGGATCGCCCTCAGGCGCGACGAGCGCGTCCGGAACGGGCTCGATCCAGGTCACCTCCGGCAACGTGTTCAGGTTGGCCGCGACCGGCTCGCGCGCAGGGCCGAGGTCCATCGGCCGCGCGCGACGCTCGCGGGCGCCGAGGAGGTCCATGCAGACGTTCGTCGCGATCCGGTAGAGCCAGGAACGGAGCGACGAGCGGCCTTCGAACCTGTCGAGGCTCCGCCACGCGCGCAGCATCGTCTCCTGCACGGCGTCCTCCGCCTCGAAGCTGGAGCCGAGCATCCGGTATGCGTAGCCGGTCAGCTCCCGGCGGTACTGCTCGAGGTCGGCTGCGACGGGCGCGGTCGTCGACACAGGTGCGCATGCTACGCACTCGGACCCGAGCGGCGGCTCAACGCATGGGCGACCACGCACTCACACGGCGGAACGGCGCGTTCGAGACCCGCCCGCCGTCGCGCGTGACGTCGTAGGTTCCGGAGGGAACGGCCAGCGCCTCGAGGAGCGCCCGGCCCGCGTCCTCGACGTGGAGCGTGGCCCGCGCGTCGGGGTCGGGCCGGTCGTGGAAGGTCCCCGGCCCGTCGAGGATCCCGAGCCGCAGGACGACGCCACGACGGCCCGCGGCCGCGAACCGGGCCGCCTCGTCTTCGGCAGCTAGCGCCGACTCGAGCAGGGGCGGGACGTCGCCCACGACCACGACCGTCGGCTGGATGTACGTCTTCGTGTCGCCCTCGAGCGCGGCGTCGACGAGGAGCCGGGACACGTCGCGCCGCAACCGGTCGTTCTCGCGCCAGGCGTCGCGGTCGTCCCAGCGTTCCCGCGGCGGGATCCGGGTCGCGAGGTGGTAGATCGCGCCCGCCCCCACCGCCGCGGAACGCACCGCGTCCGGGTCGGTGAGGAGGTCGAGCTCCGTCCGGGTCGGCGCGGTGACGTCGTGACCCGCATCGCGGAGGAGCGGCAGCAGCTCGCGGCCGAGCACGCCGGTGCCGCCGGTGACGAAGATCCGCATCGCGCCGGAGTAGACCACGGCGCGCCCGCTACGATCGGGCGCATGTGTCGCAACATCCGCACCCTCTACAACTTCGAGCCCGAGGCGACCTCCGAGGAGGTCCGCGAGGCGGCGCTCCAGTACGTCCGCAAGATCAGCGGCTTCAACAAACCGTCGCAGACGAACGCCGAGGCGTTCGAGCGGGCGGTGGACGCGGTCGCGTCGATCTCGCAGGAGCTCCTGGACTCGCTCGTCACGACGGCGCCGCCCAAGGACCGCGAGGTCGAGGCGGCCAAGCGCAAGGCCCGCGCGGCCGAGCGCTTCGCGACGACGCCGGCCTAGAGCTCGAGGACGTCGTCGCCGACGGCGATCGTGCCGTCCGTCAGGACGTCCGCGTTCAGGCCGGCACGGTGGACGAGGTCCTTGATGATCCCGGGCCGGGTGAGGCTTTCGAGGTGCTTGCACGGCTCGCAGAGCTCGACGCCGTAACACTCGACCGCGCCGACGCGGAACCGCTGGCCCACCAGGGCGTTCAGGTCGACGCCGCGCACGGTGACCTGGCGCCGTGTCGCGCCCGGCTCGAGGCCGACGTCCTCGACGTGGCGCTCCTCGACTAGCGTGATCGCGCGCCCGGCAGGCGCGCCGTCAGGGAAGAAGTACCGGTCGCCGACGAGGCCCTTCCCAGCGACAGCCTCCGCCGAGTCGACGGCGCGTGGAGGGGCGGCCCTCCCGTCCGCCAGGTGGATGGCGACGACGGTCACGGCCCCGAGTCTACGGACCCGCGTGGAGGCCGCGGCTACTCGCCGATCGCCTTCAGCAGCACGCGCTTACGGCGCCGGCCGTCGAACTCGGCGTAGAAGACCTGCTCCCAGGTACCGAGGTCGAGGTCGCCGCCGGTGATCGCGAGGACGACCTGGTGCGCCATCAGCTGGCGCTTCAGATGCGCGTCGGCGTTGTCCTCGCCGTTGTTGTGGCGATACTGCGACGGCGGCGCGTGCGGGGCGAGGCGCTCGAGCCAGTCGTCGTAGTCGGCGATCAGCCCGGGCTCGTCGTCGTTCACGTAGACGGCGGCCGTGATGTGCATCGGGTTGACGAGGCAGAGCCCGTGCTCGATCCCGCTCTCGCGGACGAACGCCTGCACCTCCGGCGTGATGTTCAGGTACGCACGCCGCTCCGGCGTCTCGAAGACGAGCTCTTTCCGTGCGTGCTTCACGTCCTCGACGGTACAGCAGCTTTCGAGAAGACAGCGCGCGGCGGCGGGACTACGGTGACCGCCGAACCCGACTCGAAGGAGACCGACATGCTGAAGCAGCTGACCCACGCGCAGGTCTGGGTGCACGACCAAGACGAGGCGCTCGCCTTCTACACCGAGAAGCTCGGAATGGAGCTCCGCGAAGACGTGACCGTCCCCGAGCTCGGCAACTTCCGCTGGCTCTCGGTCGGCGTTCCGGGCCAGGAGGAGGTCGCCCTGACGCTCATGGCCGTTCCCGGCCCGCCCGTCTTCGACGCGGACACGAAGGCCAAGCTCGAGGAACTCGTTGCGAAGGGCGCGGCCACCGGCCTCTTCTTCCGCACCGACGACATCAAGGGGACGTACGAGGAGCTCAAGGGCCGCGGCGTCGAGTTCTCGCAGGAGCCGACCGAGCAGCCCTACGGCGTCGATGCCGGCTTCCGCGATCCGTCCGGCAACCAGATGCGCGTGATGCAGCAGTAGCGATACTCCCGGGGTGCTGGCGATCGCGCCTCCCGCCCGCCACCTGGTGCGCGCGAAAGATCTGATGGACGCGCGCTACCGCGAGCCGCTCGACGTGCCGACCTTGGCCCGGGCGGCTCGGCTTTCGCCCGCGCACTTCTCGCGGGAGTTCCGGCGGGCGTTCGGCGAGACGCCGCACCAGTACCTGCTGACGCGGCGGCTCGAGCGAGCCGCCGCGCTCCTGCGCCACACCGACCGGCCCGTCTCGGACGTCTGCTTCGCGGTCGGACTGCGGAGCGTCGGCTCGTTCACGACGAGCTTCGGCCGCGCGTACGGGCTCTCGCCGGCGGCGTACCGGGCCGCGCACGAGCCTGCACTCCGGCACGCGCGCGTCCCGACGTGCGTGCTGCAGGCGTACGGGCGGCCCGCGGTGCGATGAGTTTCGGGGCCCGTGGCCGTCTCTACCCTGGAAGCCGAGACCGGAGGTGACGCCGATGTCGAAGACCATGGTGCTCGTGGGGACGCGGAAAGGTCTCTTCGTCCTCGAGAGCGACGCCAAGCGACGCGACTGGGCCCTCCGCGGCCCGCACTGCGAGGGCTGGCCCGTCTACCACGCGATCCACGACCCCGCGACCGGGACGATCTACGCCGCCGCCGCGAGCTCCTGGCACGGCGTCGCCGTCTGGCGGAGTGACGACCTCGGCGAGACGTGGGAGCACTCGAGCGAGGGCCTCTCGTACGAGTCACGAGGGCGAGGGGCTCAAGGTCTCGAAGGTCTCGGGCCTGACCGCCGCGCACGGGCGCCTGTTCGCCGGCGCGGAGATGCCCGGTGTCTTCGCGAGCAGCGACGGCGGCCGGACGTGGTCGGTCGTCAGCCGGCTCGAAGGGCAGCCCGGCAGCGAGGGCTGGAACGACCCGGAGAACCAGCCGCCGGGGAACCTCGGAATCCCGGCCGTCCTTCCCCACCCGGACGACCCCGCGCACTGGTGGGCGATCGTTCAGGGCGTCGGGATCTTCGAGACGACCGACGACGGCGACTCGTGGACGCCGCGCAACAAGGGCCTGCGGGCCGACTGGCCGCTCGAGAACCCGGAGGTCGGCTACTGCGTCCACAAGCTGGTCATGTCCCCGCAGGACACGACCCGGCTGTACCAGCAGAACCATGTCGGGATGCACCGCTCCGACGACGGCGGCGAGTCCTGGACCGAGATCACCGAGGGCCTGCCGACGGAGTTCGGCTTCGCCGCGGCGGCGCACCCCCACGACCGCGAGACCTTCTACGTCATCCCGCTCGACCCGGGCCACGGGCGGACGATGCCCGAGGGCCGCGCGGCGGTCTGGCGTACGCGCGACGCCGGCGAGTCGTGGGAGCAGCTCGGCGACGGCCTGCCCGAGCGCGACGCGTGGCTCGGCGTCCTGCGCGAGGGGATGTCGATGGACACGTACGAGCAGCCGGGCGTCTACTTCGGGACGAGTACCGGCCAGGTCTTCGCGAGCGCGGACGAGGGCGACAGCTGGAGGGAGATCGCGGGCTACCTCCCCGGCATCACGTCGGTCGAGGCCGCGATCGTCGAGTAGCCGTGGCCGAGCTCCACCTCCCCGGCACGCTGCCGCCGCTCTTCCCCGGGCTGCCACGCCACGTGTCGGTCGACGCCGCGACCGTGAGCGAGGCGATCGACCTGCTGAACGCCGAGCACCCCGGGCTGCGCGATCGCCTCGTCGAGCCGGGGGCCGACCTGCGCTCGCACATCCACGTGTACGTCGAGGGCGAGCGCGCCGCGCTCGAGACGCCGCTCGCCGACGGCACCCGCGTCGATGTGATCACGGCGATCAGCGGGGGCTGAGCAGGTCGTCCGCGGGCGCGGACGAGCCCTCGCAGAGCCGGAGAGCGGCCGCCTCGATCTCGTCCTCGGAGAGCAGAACGAGGGTCGCCGCGTCGCCGAGCGGGATGAACGAGTCCTTGCTCGCGACTCGGGCGACGGCCCCCTCGAAGCCGGCATCGACGAGGGCCGCGAGGATCCCTTCGGAGACTCCGCCCGTCTGCCGGGTCTCGTCCACGACCAGGGCGCGACCAGTCGCCTCCGCCTCGCGCAGGATGTCGGCGACAGGCAGCGGCGCGAGCCAGCGCAGGTCGACGACGCGGGCCCGCAGGCCGTGCGCCTCGAGCCGCCGCGCGACCCGGAGCGACATGCGCAGCCCGTTCGCCCAGGAGACAAGCGTCAGGTCCTCCCCGTCGCCGTAGGTCCGCGCCTCGCCGAGCGGCGCCTCGCCGGTGGGCGGCGCGACCCAACCGTCGTCGCCGTCCTCGAGCAAATCGCGGGCGTGGTAGAGCGCGATCGGCTCGAGGTAGACGCACACTGTCCCGTCCGCACGCGCCGACGCCAGGCACGTCCGCAGCGTCGCGGCCGCGTCGTCAGGCCGCCCGGGCGACGCGATCACGATCCCCGGGATGTCCCGGAGCACGCCGATCGCGTCGTCGTTGTGGAAGTGTCCGCCGAAGCCCTTCTGGTAGCCGTAGCCCGCAACGCGCACGACCATTCCGTTCCGGAAGCGGCCCTGCGAGAAGAACTGGAGCGTCGCCGCCTCGCCGCGCAGCTGGTCCTCGGCGTTGTGGAGATAGGCGAGGTACTGGATCTCGGGAACAGGCAGCAGGCCCGAGAGCCCCGCCCCGAGGGCGAGGCCCAGGATCGAGGTCTCGTCGAGGAGCGTGTCGAACACGCGCCCCGCGCCGAAGCGCTGCTGCAGCCCGCGGGTGACGCCGTAGACGCCGCCCTTCACGGCCACGTCCTCCCCGAAGACGAGGAGCTTCGGGTCGCGCTCGAGCCCGTCCGCAAGCGCTGCGTTGATCGCCTGCGCGAGCGTCACCGGCTCGCCGTTCGCCGCCCCCGGCCCGCCGGTCAGGACGGTTCGCGGGCCGAGCGGGCGCATGACCTCCTCTGCGGACTCGAGCTGCGGCAGGCCGGCCGAGTCGTGCGCGAGCGCGACGATCCGCTCGCGCTCGGCGAGATATTCGTCGGCCAGCTCGGCGCCCGTCCTGCCGCCTGCGTCGACGAGCCAGCGCCCGGTCGCGAGGATCGGGTCGGCCGCCCACTCGGCCCGGATCTCCTGCGGCGTCCGGTAGGCGGCCTCGACGTCGGCGCCCGCGTGGCTCAGGTAGCGCACGGTGCGGAGGTGGATGATCCCCGGCCGGCGCGTCTCGCGGATCCGCTGGACGAGATCGTCGGCGGTCTCGAACACGAGCTCCGGGTCGTCGCCCGGCGCGAATGCGTACTCGAGCGCGGGCCGGGCCCGGAGCGCCGCCTCCACCCAGCCGCCGGGGGAGCGGACGCTGATCCCGATCCCGTTGTCCTCGCAGAGGAAGAGAAGCGGCAGCGGGAGCGCCTGGTGCGCGAGCCACGCCGCGGTGTTGAGCCCGGCCTGCGCGGTCGCGTGGTTCACCGAGGCGTCGCCGAACGAGCAGACGACCACGGCGTCCTCCGGCCACGCCGACTCGAGGCCGAGGCGCCGCGCCCGATCGATCGCGAAGGCAACCCCCACCGCGCGCGGCAGGTGCGAGGCGATCGTCGAGGTCTGCGGCACGACGGCGAGGTCGGGGTGGCCGAAGACCTTGTGCCGGCCGCCCGCGATCGGCTCCTCGCGGGCGGCGGTGACGCCGTGGAGGATGTCCGGCACGCCGTCGCGCCCGGCCTGCTCGGCCCGCGCGAGGTAGAAGGCGCCTGACCGGTAGTGGAGGAGCGCGGGGTCGGTCGCGCGCAGCGCCACGCGCGACCGCGGCGTTCGACTCGTGCCCGGCCGAGGCGATCGAGTAGAAGCTCCGCCCGGTCGAGCCCAGCTCGCGGGCCGCAAAGTCGCAGAGACGGCTGCGCACCTGCGCGCGCCAGATGGCATCGGCCTCCGGAGCGCGGTCGCCGCCGCCGCCGCCGAGGGCGCGCAGCGCGTCGAGGAGCTGGATCTCGAGCGGATCGAGGCTCACGGCCGAAACGCTACAACGCGGCTCTTGAGGTTAGGTGCCCAAGGCTGCAAAGTGGCAGCCAGTGGCATCGGAGGTCATCGGCCGGGAGCAGGAGCTCGCCGAGCTCGAGGCCTCGCTGGGCGCCGTCAACGAGCTTCCGGCGGCGTTTCTCGTCGCGGGCGCGCCCGGGATCGGGAAGACGAGCCTCTGGAGAGCGGGGCTCGAGCTGGCGCCTGCAGTGGGCTTCAGGGTGCTGCAGGCGACGCCCGCGACGGCGGAGACACGGCTCTCGTTCGCGGCGCTCGCGGACCTGCTCGAGCCCACCCTCGCCGAGACGCTCTCGGAGCTGCCACCGCCGCAGCGACGTGCCCTCGAGGTCGCGCTCCTACTCGAGGACTCGGAGGGCCGGCCTCCGGATCACCGAGCGGTGTCATTCGCGTTCCTCGGCGCGCTGCGGACCCTCGCAAGCGCCGCTCCCCTCGTGGTCGCGATCGACGACGTGCAGTGGCTCGACGGCCCGTCGGCCTTCGTGCTCGAGTTCGCGCTTCGCCGCCTCCAGGAGGAGCCCATCCTGTTCCTCCTTGCCCAGCGAACCGACGGGGACGACGACCGCGTGCCCCTGACGCTGGATCGCGCGTTCCCCGACGAACGCCTTCGAAGGGTGGCCCTCGGGCCGCTCAGCCTGGGTGCCCTCCACCGCCTTCTCCGAGAACGGTTCGACCTGGCGCTGCCCCGCCCGAAGGTTCGCCGGTTGCACGAGCTCTCGGCCGGGAACCCCTTCTACGCACTCGAGCTGGCCCGAGCAGTGGAACGCGGATCGATCCGGCTCGAAGCGGGCGAGCCGCTGCCGGCAAGCCTCGGCGCGCTGGTCCACGAGCGGCTCGAAGGGCTTCCGGTCGACAGCCGAGCGGCGCTCGTCGTCGCCTCTGCCCTGTCCCAGCCGACGCTCGAGCTCGTCGGCGCCGCGCTGGGCCGCGATGCGGCGCCGGCGCTGGCGCCCGCGCTCGAGGCGCAGATGGTCGAGCTCGCAGGCGATCGCATCCGGTTCACACACCCGCTTCTGGCCTCGGGCGTCTACGGGACCACGGAGGCCCACGAGCGCCGGGCACTGCACCGTCGCCTCGCCGAGCTCGTCCCCGACGCGGAGGAGCGTGCCCGCAACCTCGCGCTCGCCGTCGACGGGCCGGACACAGATGTGGCGGCGGCGCTCGAGCAGGCCGCCGCACAGGCACGCGCGCGCGGAGCGAGCGCCGCGGCCGCGGAGCTCGGGGAGCTGTCTCGCCGGCTGACGCCGCGGGACAAACCGGCCGACATCCATCGCCGAACGGTCGCCACCGCTCACTACTGCTTCGATGCCGGCGACCCTGCGGGAGCGATCGAGCTGCTCGAGGAGGCGCAGGGGTCGACCCACGGGAGCGCGCGCGCGGAGGCGTTGGCGGCACTGTCCAGGCTGTACCGATTCGGCGGCGACCAGCCGCTGGCCGCCGAGCTGGCCCGGCAGGCGCTCGCCGAGGCCGGGACGGACGACCGCGTCCGCGCCGAAGCGGCACAGGGGCTCGCCGCGACGCTCATGTTGCTTCGCGAGGACCTCGAGGAGGGGGTCGAAGTTGCCACCCTCGCCGCCGAGCACGCGGCGCGGTCGGACGATGTCGTCCTGCAAGCGGAGACGCTCTCGATCCAGGGTCTCCTGGAATGCCTGGTCGGGAACCGCGGGGCGGCCGAGACGTTGCGACGCGCTCCCGACGAGGCGGAGGAGGTCCTCTTCGGGCGCGTGCTTGCGACGCCCACGAACAACCGGGGCGTCTTCGCGCTCTGGACCGACGGCCCGGAGGCAGTCACGCTCCTACGTGAGGGCCGTGAGGCCGTCCTCGCACGCGGCGATGAGGGTTCGGCCCCAATGGCGCTCGCGAATCTCGCCCTGGCGGAGTACCTCGCGGGTCGCTGGAGCGACGCGGCCCAGGTCGCCGAGGAGGCCCTCGAGGCGGCCCTGCAGACGGGCCAGCGGCACAACGAGGCATTCGCACTTGCCACACGGGCGCTCGTCCGAGGCTCGCAAGGCGACGACGAGGGCTGCCGGGCCGACGCGGCAGAGGCGATGGGCATCGCCGGCGAGCGGACGATGGCGGTGGCGAGGATCCACGCGGTCTGGGCGCTCGGCGTGCTCGAGCTCTCGCTGGGACACCCCGAGGCGGCGGCGAGCCATCTCCGCCCCCAACGCGAGCGCCTCCTCGCAGCCGGCGTCAGAGAGCCGGGCACCATCCGCTTCGTCCCCGACGAGATCGAGGCGCTCGTGGCGCTCGGGCGCGAGGACGAGGCAGGGACGCTCCTCGCCTGGCTGGAGGAGCGCGGACGCACACTCGACCGTGTCTCTGCGCTCGGCGCCGCAGCCCGTTGCCGCGGCCTGCTCGCGCTGGCTCGTCGAGACACGGACGCGGCGCTCGCGTGCTTCGAGGATGCGTTCCGTGAGCACGAACGTGCGGGCATGCCGTTCGAGCACGCAAGGACGCTGCTCGCGCAAGGAATCGCGCTGCGCCACGCGAGACGCCGGCGCGACGCGCGCGAGACGATCGAGGCGGCGCGGGCTGCGTTCGCGTCTCTCGGCGCCGCGCTCTGGGAGCAGAAGGCCGCCGCCGAGCTCGGACAGATCGGCGGCCGTCGAGCGGCCGGCGACGAGCTCACCCCCGCCGAGGAGCGGGTCGCCGCGCTCGTCGCCGAGGGCCTCTCGAACAAGGAGGCCGCGGCCGCCCTCTTCCTTACGGAGAGAACGGTCGAGTTCCACCTCACGCACGTCTACCGGAAGCTCGGCGTGCGCTCGCGCGCAGAGCTGGCGCGCCGCCTCCTCGCGTAGCCCCCGGCCGAGAGTTCAGGGGCCGCGGGCGATCAAACCCTGTGGGATTCCGCGTTTCGCCTGCTCGCCGCGGGTCCTACCGTGGGCGTGATGTCGGCGAAAGGAGAATTGCGATGAGGATTCGACTGCTTGGAACCGCGCTGGTGTGCATGCTCGCGGCGATCCTGGCGACAGGTGCCACCGGGTCGTCCAACAGGCGGGCCGTGGTGATCCAGTTCGAGAAGGACTGCCCCGAGTTGACGTGCGAGGAGCTGCCAGGGGGCCCCCTCGACATCAGCACGACCGTGACTCCGGTCGACTTCGAGGACGGCCTCTTCCACTACACCGCCGTCGAGACGTTCTCGTCGTCCAAGGGAACCGTCACGATCAGCTTCGTCGGCGTGCTCGACCTCAACAGCGAGCCGAACGAGACCGTCCTCAAGGGCTACGTCATCCGCGGCTCCTGGGGCGGACAGAACCTCGCCGGATCGACCGTCCGCGCCAAGGCCCACCGTGTGACGCCGGGCCTCGGGATCTTCGCGGGCTGGGTGAAGATCACGCCGAGCCGGTGAGCCCGACGCCGCCCTTGCTGCCGGGTATCTCGGCATGAGTCCAGCTCACTACCTCATGGAGAGCTATCTCCCCAGGACCCAGCTTCTGGAGCGAGCCGAGACGAGTGCCCGAGTCCGCCGCGCAGCAAGGGCGGTGTCCGCCGGAGGGAGGACTACGAGCGGATCGTGGAGGTCCTCCGGTGACCGGGCAGGCCGAAGCGACGCGGCCCTGCTCGATCGGAACGGCGACTAGCCCTGGGGGACGTACAGCGTGCCGTCCGGGTTCAGCACCTGGAGGGCCTGCTCCGACCAGTAGGACGTGACAACCGTGATGCCGCGGAGCTGCTCCGGGTCGTCGAGGATGTTCAGGTCGAAGCCGAGGTACTTCGGGTCGGTCGTCTGGTAGCTGAACCTCGCGGTGCCGTCGAGCGCCGCGATGGCCGTCCCGATGACGAAGAAGCCGTCGATCTCGCCGGGCGCCGGCGTCGAGCCCGTCCGATTGCCCCAGAGCCGGTAGTAGCGGCCTGGCTCGAGGCCCTTGAAGCTGACTCCGAGGTTCCAGCGGCCAGCCTTCGCCTGGACGGCGTTGACCTTGCCGGTGACGTCGGTGTACGTGGTCGGATCGCCCGCGCAGTTGCCGTAGTTCGCGTAGCCGGGCACCGCGCAGATTGACGTGAACGCCTTGAAGACGGGCGCCTTGCCGTTCTGCTGCGTGACGGGGGCCGCGACCGCGATGGACGAGCCCAGGACGAGGACGGCTGCGGCGGCTGCGAGAACGGCGATTCGAGTCATGGGGGGATTCTGCGGGAACCTGCGCGAGACCGCACTAACCGGACGGCCTGTTTCCCAGCGACGAAGGGCCAGGACGCACGCCGCCGCATGCTCTATCGTCGGCCCTCGCATGGGCGTGGACGTAGCGACTGCCCTTCTCGCGCTTGCGGCGGCGGTCCTGTTCGCGCTCGCCGCGACGCTCTGGCAGCGGGCAACGCTGAGCCTCGGCGAGGTGAAGCTCACCCACCCGAAGTCCTTCCTCGTCCTGCTCCTGAACGCGGTCTGGCTGACGGGGTTGATCGTCCAGGGCGTCGCCGTCTGCCTCCAGGGCGCCGCGCTCGACCGCGGCCCGCTCGCGCTCGTGCAGCCGCTCCTCGTGACGACGATCGTCTTCGCGCTCCCGCTCGGATACTTCCTCACCGCGCAGACGGTCACCCGGTCGCACGCGCTCGGGGCGGTCGTCATCGTCGCCGGGTTCGACGGCCTTCGCGCTCTTCGGCGACCCGGCACAGGGCGTCAACAACGCGCCGAATGCCGACTGGCTGGCGACGTTCATCATCCTCGGCGGGCTCTGCTGGGCGATGCTCCTGTTCGGGAACCGCGGCGGGCCCGGCGCCCAGGCCGCGGTCTACGGCGCGATCGCCGGCGTCATGTACGGCGTCTCGGCCACGCTCATGAACTCGGTCGTCGAGTCGCTCCACGACGACGGCTGGGGCGTGTTCGCCGACTGGCAGCTCTACGCGATGGTCGCCACCGGACTCGGCGGCTTCGTCGTCCAGCAGGTCTCGCTCTCGTTCGGGAAGCTCGCGACGTCGGTGTCGAGCACCTCGGTCGTGAACCCGGTGATCAGCGTCATCCTCGGCGCGTTCCTCTTCCAGGAGCGGCTCGACACGGATCCGCACTGGCACCGGCTGGTCGCCGTCTGCGGGCTCGCGCTTGCGCTCGTCGGCACCGCCCTCATCACGTCGGCGAGCGAGAAGGCCGATGGCCACGGACGAGCCGGCGCGCGGGCCCGAGCCTGCCCCGTCGCCCACGATCAGTGTACCTCGCCGCGTGGAGCTTCCGTGGCGGTTGCCGTTGATGCAAGCGCCCATCGGGCCCGCGGCCACGCCCGAGCTCGTTGCGGCCGTGTCGAGCGCCGGCGCTCGGGCACCCTCGCCGCCTCCTGGACTCCGGTATCTGATCTGCGGGAGCAGGTGCGCTGGCTCCGAGCCACGTCCGATGCGCCATTCTGCGTGAACCTGGTGCTCGCATTCGAGCAGCGGGAGCGGTTGGTTGCTGTCTTGGAGGAAGGCGCGAGGGTCGTGTCGCTCGCGTGGGGCGTCGATCCGGTCTTGATCGGGCTGGCGCGCGACGCCGGCGCATTCGTGCTCGTCCAGATCGGAGAGCGCCACGAGGTCACGGACGCCGTTCGCGCCGGGGCCAATGCGGTGATCGTGCAAGGCGTCGAGGCAGGCGGACACGTTCAGGCGACACGGTCGCTCGGCGAGCTCGTACGCGAGATCGCACCCGAAGTACGCGTTCCGGTCGTCGCGGCAGGCGGCATCGCGGATGCGGCCGGCGTCAAAGCAGCCCGAGGCGAAGGGGCTGCTGCCGCCGCCTGTGGAACGGTCTTTCTCGCCGCCGAAGAAGCGGACGTTCACCCCGCGTACGTCGACCGCCTGATCGAAGCCGATGCCGCACACACCGACCCTGACGACGGTCTTTGACGGCGGCTGGCCGGACGCGCCGCATCGGGTCATCCGAAATGACACCGTCGCGGCCTGGGAGGCTGCTGGAATGCCTGCCCGCGGGGTACGCCCCGGCGAGGGTGAACGGATCGCCTCACGAAACGGTCGGCCCGTGCTGCGCTACGACGACGCACAACCGACGCGCGACACCGTCGGCGACGTGGGAGTCATGGCGCTGTACGCCGGGACCTCGGTGCGAGCCGTTGACCGTCGCCGGCCTGCATCAGGCATCGTCGAGCGTCTCACCTCCGGCCGCTGAGCGCGCAATCTGTGGCGCTCGTATTGTCGCTGCCCTTCGTGGCGATGCTCGTCACCGACGACGTGGTCTGGAGCCTGGCGGACTTCATTTCCGCCGGCGCACTCCTGACGATCATCGGTATCGCAATCGAACTGGCGGTGAGGCGGACGGGGAACCTCGCCATGGCGCTCGGCCTCGGCGCCCTCGGCGTCGCCGCGGGCGTGTTCGGAGAGGCCGACACGACGCCCCCGGCCTGGTGCTCCTGGGCATTCTGCTGATCGTCAGCGGGTGCGCGATCGGACTTCGGGCCGCCAAGGCATGAGAGACGCCTGACCCATGAGAAAGGCCCGCCTGAGCGGGCCTTTCGAGGTAGCGGGGGCGGGATTTGAACCCGCGACCTCCGGGTTATGAGCCCGGCGAGCTACCTGACTGCTCCACCCCGCGTCGCGGCGCACAGGGTAGCACGACGCCACGAGCCGTCGCCGGGCGCCGACCAGGCCTACGACAACACGTCGCGGAGCGTGAAGAAGAGGAAGATCGCGATCGGGATCAGCCAGCCGAGCGCGGCCCGGCCGCGGCTTCGCGGCTCTGCGTTTTCCTCGGCCTCGTCGACCTCCTCGGCGGGTTCGTCCGGGACCTCGACGCGGGGTCTTGGCTCGGTCTCACCGGCCGGCCCGCCGGCAACGGGAAGCACCCACTCCTCGTCTTCCTCGTCGGACTCCTCGATCACGAGGTCGGCCTCGTCACGGAGCTCCTCGAGCAGCCGCTCGGCCTCCGCCCGCTCGCCCTCGTCGCCCTCCTCTTCGACCTGCTGCGCGAGCGCGGCGATCCGGCCGAGCGTCTCGGCGTCGTTCGTCCCGCGCGCCTGCTCGAAGGCGTTCCAGAGGTGGACCAGCGCCTCCCCCGCCTCGCCCTCGTGCAGCGCGCGTCGAGCGTCTCCAAGACTGTCGCTCATGCGCGCAGTATCGCCCGGCGGGCCGGCGGCCCTGAACTTCCTCGATACGATCGGACGCCATGCGCGTGGGCGTCGTCGACCTCGGCACGAACTCGACCCGGCTCCTCGTCGCGGACGTCGAGGACGGCCGTGTCGAGGAGGTGGAGCGCGAGCTCCGCATCACGCGGCTCGGCGAGGACGTCGACGCGCGGCGCAAGCTGCTTCCGACCGCGCTTGCCCGTGTGCGCAACGTCCTCGTCGACTACCGCCGTTCGGCCGAGGGCCTCGGCGCGGAGCGGGTGCTGACGCTCGCCACGAGCGCTGTGCGCGACGCCGATAACGGCGAGGCGTTCCTGGGCGAGATCGAGTGGAGTTACGGGTTCGCGACGCGGCTGCTCACCGGTGACGAGGAGGCGCACCTGACGTTCCAGGGAGTCGCGGCCGGGCGGCCAGTCGAGGAGGGGACGCTCGTGGTCGACATCGGCGGCGGCTCGACCGAGCTCGTCCTCGGCGGACCCGAGGGCATCGCGTTCCATGTGAGCCTCGACCTCGGCTGCGTGCGCCTGACCGAGCGGTTCCTGCGCGGCGATCCGCCGCTGCCCGTGGAGCTGACCGCGTGCCGCGCGGCCGTGCGCGCGTTGCTCGAGGAGCGCGTGCCGGGACGGGTTCAGCCGACCGCGACGATCGGCGTCGCCGGGACGGTGACCACGCTCGCGACGCTCCACCTTGGGCTGGCCGAGGAGGATCCCGAGCGGATCCACGGGCACCGGATCCCGGCCGGATGGATCGAGGACGAGCTCGCGCGGCTGGCGGGGCTGACGGTCGAGGAGCTGCGCGCGCAGCCGGGCATCCACCCCGACCGGGCGCCCGTGCTCGTCGCCGGCGTTGCGGTTGCCGCCGAGGTCATGCGCCATTTCGGTCTCGCGGAGCTCGAGGTCAGCGAGCAGGACATCCTCCACGGCGGCGCGCTCGCCGCCGCCGAGCTTCCCGCGCCGGACGAGGACGGCGTCCCGCCGGGCGCCTTCACCTGCTGCTGATCCGGCACGGTTCGCACGCGTTTCGGCACATCGCGTGACAGACATGCACGGCCTTTCGCGGTAGCGTCGAAAGCGGGTGGTGGGTCGGGGTGCCCCGAAGCGCGCCCCGTCAAGGCGACCTAGCCGGCGGGCCCTTCGTGATCCTCGAGATCGGGTGGAGGCTCGTCCTCGGCGAGGCGGCGGACGATCGGTTCGCGTGGGAGCACGCCGAGCAGGCGGCCGCCCTCGACGACCGCGACCCGCTCGAGGTCGCTCTCCCCCATGCGTACGAGCACCTCGTCGAGTTGCTCGTCCGGACCGACCGTCTCGATGTCGCCGTCGGCGATCTGGCCCGCCGTCGCCTCGCGCAGGTCGTCGCCGCGCGCGAGCGCGGCGACGAGCGAGCTCGTCGTCACCATCCCGACGAGGCGGTCGCCGTCCGCGACGAGGACGCTCTCCACGTTCGGCCGGCCGAGCAGCTCCGCCGCCTCGCGGATCGGCGCGCCCGCGTCGACGACGCGCGGGTCCGCAACGAGAGCGTCGCGGACCTTCACGGGTAGACGCCGCGCGCCTGCAGGGCCCCCGCCACCTCGCGGATGCTGCGCACGAGCGCGGCCCGTCGCAGCGGCAGGTCCTCGCCCTCGGCGAGCGACCAGACCCGGTCGAGCGCGTCGCGCATCAGGTCGCCGAGCCGCACGCGGATCTCTTCACGCGTCCAGAAGAGCCGCTGGATGTCCTGCACCCACTCGAAGTACGAGACCGCGACGCCGCCCGCGTTCGTGAGGATGTCCGGCAGCACCGGCACGCCGCGCTCGAGCAGGATCTCGTCGCCCTCGAGCGTCGTCGGCCCGTTTGCGCCCTCCGCAACGAGCCGGGCCTGGATCCGTCCCGCGTTCTCCTCGGTCACCTGGCGCTCGGTCGCCGCGAGCACGAGCACGTCGCACGGGAGCTCGAGCAACTCGGTGTTCGAGACGTCGCGGGAGCCCGGGAAGCCGGCGATCGAGCCGCCGCCCTCGCCCGCGCGGTAGGCGTCGAGCGCCCCCAGGTCGAGTCCGTCCTCGGAGTGGATCCCCCCGCCGATGTCGGAGACGCCGACCACAAGCGCCCCGCGCGCGGCCAGCTCGTGCGCGGCGACCGCGCCGACCTTGCCGTAGCCCTGGACGACGCACTTGGCGCCCTCGAGGCTCCAACCGAGCCGCTCGACCGCGCCCTCGACCACCATCACGACGCCGCTCCCGGTCGCCTCGGGCCGCAGCACGCAGCCGCCGACCTCGACCGGCTTGCCGGTCACGATCTCCGGGCAGGCGTAGCCGACCTGCATCCAGTACGTGTCCAACATCCAGGCCATCGTCTGCTCGTCGGTCCCCATGTCCGGCGCGGGGATGTCCTTCTGCGGCCCGATGATCGGGAGGACCTCCTCGGTGAAGCGCCGGGTCATCCGCTACGCTCGTCCGCCGACAGCATGCGCGGGTCGCAGCGCATGCCGCCCTTCGCCCCGCCGAACGGAAGGCGCAGATGCCGCACTTCCATGTCATCCACATCGCGAGCGCGGCGCACTCGCCGAGGTCACCGCCATGTCGTAGCGCACCCCGCCCTTGGTCGGCCCGCGGACGCTCGAGTGCTGGACGCGGTAGCCGGGATAAACAGCGAGCGAGCCGTCGTCCAGCCGGACAGGAATCGAGACCGAGAGGGCGCGCTCCGGGAAGCGCAGCACCTCGGCGACCGACTCGGTGATCCCGGCGGGCCCGACTCGCCCTCGAGCTGCCCGACCGCGTCCAGAAAAGCGGGTGGTCGAGCTCCGGCGGAAGGTCGCCTCGCGGGGTGATCGTCGGCGTCGCCACGGGCCGCCCAGTCTACGTTCGCGACGCTCGGTCCTCGACCGGTTCCGGCTCGACCTCGAGCACGAGCTCGTCGCGCCCCACGATGCGCACCCGCTCCCCGGGCGAGAGGGTCCCGGCCGACCGCGCCTGCCAGACCTCGCCGTCCACCCGGACGAACCCCTCGCCCACCGCCTCCGCGCGTGCGCCGATCAGCGTCTCGGGCCCGACCTGGACGTGCCGACGGCGCGAGAGCCAGATCCAGAAGCCCGTCTCGGCGATCTCGACGACCGCGGCCACGACCATCGCGACGATCCCCCACGGCGACGGGAGCGCGAACAGGGCCAGCACGACCGCGATCACGAAGAGCACGGCGAGAGGCTATGCGCGGACCAGGACCCGTCGCTTGTCACGAGAGCCGATCGCCGGAACAATCCTGCGACCCCGGATTGCGAAGGAGGATCATGTGGAGACGGAGACCCCGAAGCCCGCCGCGCAATTCGACCACCTGCGCGAGCATTCGATCGGGCTCCCGGAGGCGCTCTTCCAGTCGATCACGCACATGGCGCCCGCGGCGGCGGTGGCCTTCTCGCTCCTCGTCTCGGTGTCGTTCGCCGCCGCCAGGCGCTTCCGCTCGCCGTCCTCTTCGCCGCGATCGCCTGCGCGCTCGTGGCGAGCTGGATCGGCCAGCTCGCGAAGCAGATGCCTTCGGCCGGCGGCCTCTACACGTACGTGAGCACGTCGCTCGGGCCCCGCGCGGGCTTCCTCACGGGGTGGAGCTTCATGTTCTTCGCACCGCTCGTCGCCCCGCTCCTCTTCCTCATCTTCGCGTGGGCGACCGATGACGTCGTCAAGAACGAGATCGGGTGGGACATCGGCTGGGCGTGGTGGGTCCTCGCCGCCGCCCTGATCGTCTTCGTCCTGACGTACCGCGACGTCCGCCTCTCGACCCGGGCCGGCATCGTGCTCGGGCGCGTTCGAGATCACGATCTTCCTCGGTCTCTCGATCTGGATGCTCCTCTCGAACTTCGACCAGCTGAATCTGCAGGCGTTCAACCCCGAGAACGTGAGCCCCGACGCCTCGAGCGACTTCTCAGGGGTCTTCAAGGGGATGGTCTTCGGAATCCTTGCGTTCATCGGCTTCGAGGCTGCGGCGCCGCTCGGCGAGGAGGCTAGACACCCACGTTGGACGATCCCGCGCGCGGTCATCGGCGCGGCCGTGCTGATCGGCGCCTTCTACGTCGTCTGCTCGTACGCGTGGGTGTACGGAGCCGGGTTCGACAACTTCCTCACCCAGACGAGCGAGAACCCCGATCCGTGGCGCGCCCTCGGCAAGGTGTTCTGGCACACGGGCTGGATCCTCATCTTCGTCGCCATCCTGAACTCCGCGATCGCGAACGCGAACGCCGGCGTGAACGCGGCAACACGTGTGGTGTACGCGATGGCGCGAAACGGCGCGGCGCCTCACCAGCTCGGCCGAACGCACCCGGAGCACAAGACGCCCCACATCGCGATCATCCTCAACGTCTGGGGCGGCGCCATCCTCGCGCTGCTCCTCGGGTGGAATGGGACCGCTCACGGCGTTTTCACTGATCGCGACGGCGATCACCATCGTCGTGATCGTCATCTACATCCTTCTCTGCCTCGGGACGATCGTGTACTACCTGCGCGACCGCCGCAGCGAGTTCAACCCGCTGCTGCACCTGATCTTCCCGATCCTCGGCGCGCTCGCCTTTG
>CAVOKD010000010.1:0-61962 GCA_963696365.1 uncultured Actinomycetes bacterium | reverse complement strand
GCGATCGTCTTCGGCGTCTGCCTGCTGCCGACGTTTCTCGCCGGCGCGCGCCGCTGGCCCGACACGCGTATCGCACGCGCCGGCATCTCCACGGCCGACCGCGTGCGCGACGAGACAGACGTCGCCGTCTCGTCGATCTCGACCTGGTCGCGGGCCGGCCGCGACTCGTCCGGCTCCGCAGGGAGCAGTTCCAGCTCCGCCGCGAGCGGGATGCCAAGATCCGCGAGCTCGGACAGTCTGTCTTCGAGGACGACGGCCGCGCGGACGAGCTGAAGGCGGCGGCGAAGGAGCTCGACGAGCGGATCGCGGCCAACGAGCGCGAGCTGGAGCAGACGATCGCCGGCGCGCGCAGGCGCTTCCGCAAGCAGCGGGCCGCGGTGGTCGCGACCGAGGTGATCAGCCCTGAGGAATCAGACGCGGTCGAGGTAGGCGCAACGGACGCGGCTGCCGGGGAAGGGCGAGACCGCGACCCGGAGGACGACGAAACGGGCGCCGTCGACGTCGAGCAGCGTTCCTGACGCGGGCGCCGCGCCCGGCCATTCGAGGATCGTGTAGCCGGTCGCGGACGGGATCAGGCGCAGGTGGCCGTCTTCGTCGAGGGCCGGGGGCTCGGCGTCCGGGCTCTTGTCTCGCGGACGCACTACGACCTGCCTGCGCAGCTCCGCGATGTCGCGCTCCAGCTCTGAATTCCGTGTGCTCCCCGCAGCGACGGCGCTCGCGAGCTCGCTGCGGGCGGCCTGCGTCGCCTCCAGCTTGGCCTCGAGCTCGGCGATCCGGGCCGTGGCGGCCTCGGTCAGTCGTCGGGCTCGGCGCTCGTAGGGCTGCGCCGGCTCGTTCGCGCGCGTCGCGCAGCGCTGCCTCGAGCTCGGCCGACCCGGCCGGCCGCGGCGGCCGAGACACGAGCAACCTCGGCCTCCAGCTCGGCGATCCTGGCCGTCGCAGCAGCGGTTGCGCGAGCGACCTCGGCCTCCGTGTCGACAGGCTCCGGTGTGTTCGCCAGCTTGGCCTCGAGCTCGTCGACCCGAGCGACCGCGGCGGCTGAGATGCGAGCGATCTCGGCTTCCAGCTCGGCGATCCTGGCCGTCGCAGCTGCCGCCGGCTCCGCCGTCGCGCTCGACAACTCCGCCAGCTTCGCCTCGAGCTCGCCGACCCGGCCCGCCGCCGCAGCTGAGACGCGAGCAACCTCAGCCTCCAGCTCGGCGATCCTGGATGTCGCAGCTGCAGTCGCGCGAGCGACCTCGGCCTCCGTATCGACAGGCTCCGGTGCGTTCGCCAGCTCCGCCAGCTTCGCCTCGAGCGCGTTGACGCGAGCGACAGCGGCGGCTGAGATGCGATCGATCTCGCCTTCCAGCTCGGCGATCCTGGCCGTCGCGGCAGTCGTCGCGCGCTCGACCTCGGCCTTCGTGTCGACCGGCTCCGCCGCCGCGCTCGACAACTCGCGCCAGCTTCGCCTCGAGCCCGTTGATGTGGGCCACGGCTGCCGCGGTGATGCGCGCGACCTCGGCCTCGTGCGCCTTCGCCTCGCTCGTCCGCGCCTGAACCTCGGCCTCGAGCTCGGCGATCCGGGCTGTTGCGGCCGCGGATGCGCGGGCGTCGTCAGCGCCGCCCGGCGCCGGGGCGTCGCTCAGCCGGGCGTGCAGCTTGTCGACCTGCTGGGCGAACGTGTCGCGCTCGGCGACGACGGTGCGCAGAGCCGCCTCGAGCTGCTCGATGCGCGTCGCGCGGTCGATCGGCTCGGGAGCCTTGACCTCGGCAAGCGTGGATTCGGACCCGACCGCGCGTAGGCCCGCGCTGACCCCGAACTCGGTCTTGAGCAGGCCGCCGTGCTGCTCGGCGAGCGCGTTTGCGACCGCACCCTCGGAGACGAAGCCGAGGTCGACGAGCACCTTCCCGAGCGGGTTCCCGCTTCGATCCTGTTCGGCGAGCGCAACCGACAGCTGGTCGGAGGTCGAGAAACCCCTCGTCGACCATGAGTTGGCCTAGTTGTCGCCGATTGTCGTGGGCCGCTTCCACCAGGGATCTATCGGCGCGAAACGGCTCGCGCTGAAGCGTTTGTGGCATCAGGCCCGCTCGCCCGCCAGCGCGTACAGGACGAAGGCGAGCCAGTGGACGCCGATCACGTCCGTCTGGATCGCCGAGCACGAGCACGGCGGCGAGCGAAGCACCGAGCCACGGGGCTCGCCGGAGGACGACGCGCAGCAGCGCGAGGTTCCAGGCGATGAACGCCAGCATCCCGAGGAGCCCCAGCTCGACGCCCAGCTCCGTGTAGGTCGACTCGCCGGCCTTGATCTCCGTCTCCGTCCGCTTCGCAGTCACGCCGGAGTTGCCGAGCCCGTAGCCCTGCGGGTGCCTGACGACGGTCTCGATCCCCTCGCGGAGGTTGTCGAGGTGGCTGTCGAACGACGACTCGTCCGGGTCGAACGCGCCGCCGCTCGTCGGCTCCTCGCGGCCTCCCGCCCGCTGGATCGCCAGCTCGGCCGGCCGTGTACCGCGTCTCGGGGGCGATGTCGGGGTACGCGCGGACGAAGAAGAACGCGGCCGCGAGGAAGACGAAGGCGGCGGCGACCGGCCACCAGCTGCGCAGCCCGTACGCGAGCGCGACGAGCCCGACCACGAGCGCCGCGATCGAGGTGCGCGAGTAGGTGAAGAACAGGCCGACCGCGAGCAGGCCCGTGAGCGCGGACAGCCAGCGGGAGCGCTGCCAGGTCGCGGCGAGCAGGATCGCGACCAGCAGCATGTACGCGGTGGCGAGCGGGCTCAGGAACGTCGAGACGAGCCGGCGCAGCGGCCGTTCGTCGCCGAGGTTGTAGACCCAGTTCTCCGGCAGGCCCGAGAGACCCTGGCCGTAGTCGAGCCCGAGCTGCTCGCTGAACCAGCCCGGCACGCCGGAGTCGCGCCAGAACTGCAGCGGGACGGCGTAGATGTCGACGAGCCCCCAGGCCGCGACGACACCCGCCGACGCCGAGGATCGCCCAGCCGACGCGGCTCCGGTCGGCATGGCTGAGCGTGATCCCGCGGCCGAGGAAGTAGGCGGCGACGGGGATCAGATCGTGCCGGAGGCCGTAGAGGACGCCGCGCGTCGTCGCCTCGCCGCCGAGCCAGTCCTGCGGAATCACGGCGTAGAGGAGGACGAACGCCGTGTAGACGAGCGCGAGCCAGTCGGTCGACGTCGACTTGAACGGGATCCCGCGCCGCCGCCAGACGATCGCGCCGAGCGCGAGCGCGAGCAGCACCTCCTTCCAGGCGGAGACGACGTCGAGCGCGAAGTCGCGGACGCCGAGATCCCAGAGCCCGGCCATCGCCAGGTTGTGGAAGGGCAGCGCGACGGCGAACGCGAGGAGCGCCCACTTCGGGGCTCGCTCAATCAACGACTGCCACCAGCGTCAGGCCGAGGTTGACGATCCGCGCCTCCGGCGGGAAGAGCCCGCGCAGCGCGCCCGGGCCGAGCAGGCAGTTCTCCTTCGCCCACGGCTTGCGCGCGAGGTCGTAGGCCCGGTGCGAGAGCCGAGTCGGGCAGCCAGTGGACGAGCGGCAGGAGCGTGTGCACCTCGACCGGAAACCAGCGGTTCGGCGTCGTGATGAACGCCCGGCGGGCGACGCGGAGCGCCTCCTCGACGAAGCGGCGCTGCTGCTCGCGGCCGCCGACGTGCTCGATCACCGCGTTCGAGAAGACGACGTCGAACTCGCCGTCCGCGAACGGCAGCTCGAGCGCGTCGCCCTGGACGTAGCGCGCGCTCGGGTAGCTGCTCCCGGAACCGCGCCCCTTCGTGCAGGCCGACCGCCGTGATCCGCTCCGGCCAGGGGTACAGCTCCTCGAAGAAGTTGAGCGTCCCGCAACCCCGGTTCCGGCGCCGCTCGCCGAAGGCGAAGTCGTCGACGCCGATGTCCAGCACGCGTCGTCTCCGCGGTCGGCGCCATCGTCTCCATGAAGAGGCGCGAACTTCCGCCGCCGCGAGCGCAGCGAGATGGCGTCGGTGAGGCGCATCTGGAGGGAACAGTAAGGTGCGAAGCGGTGATCGAGGACGTCGTCAGACCGCGCGGGCCCTATCGCCTCCATCTGATGACGTACGGCCGGCCCGTTCGAGACGCCGCTGCCGGGCGGCGGGCGCGGCCAGGCCTGGCAGCGCTCGCGACGGGCATCGTCGTGCTGCGGGCGCCGGACGAGGAGCGGCTCGAGCTGCTGCGCTTCTGCCTCGCGCTCGACGCCGACACGACCGAGTTCTGCCGCCGCTTCCGGCACGACCCGCTGCTCGGCCCGTCGATCCGGCACCTGCACGGCCTGCGGCCGCTGCGGACGCCGACGGTGGCGCAGGCGCTCCTCCGCGCGGTCTGCGGGCAGCTGATCGAAGCACGGCGCGCTCGGTCGATCGAGCTGGCGATCGTTCGCGCCGTGCGGCGAGCCCGCGCCGACGCGGCAGGCGATCGGCGCCCTCTCGCCGGCTCAGCTCCGCCGGCTCGGCCTCGCGACCCACCGCGCCTCGACGCTCGTCCGCGTCTGCCGCACGATCGATCTCGAGGGCCTGCGCGACCAGCCGATCGAGGCGGTCGAGGCGCGGCTCCTCCGCGAGCGCGGCCTCGGACCGTGGTCGCTCGGGGTGATCGCGCTCGAAGGGCTCGGCAGCTGGCGCCACGGGCTCGTCGGCGACCTCGGCCTCGTCAAGCTCTGCTCGGCCCTCCGCGGCCGCTGGGTCGAGCTGCACGAGACCGCGGAACTGCTGGAGCCGTACGGCGAGTGGGCCGGGCTCGCGGGCGTGTACCTGATGGCCGGCTGGGGCCGCGGGCTCGTTCCCGGCGCGAGCGCGGACCGCGCGCATTTCGTTCGTTCACGCGCGGCGTAATAAGATCGTCGTCGATGAAGCTCGGCGACGACACGAAGATCGACCTGATCAAGGGTGTGCCCCTGTTCGCCGACGCCTCGAAGGGCGGAGCTCGCCGAGATCGCGTCGATCGCGGACGAGGTCGACCTGCCGGCGGGCAAGACGCTGATCAAGGAAGGCGAGTCGGGACGGGAGTTCTTCGTCCTGATCGACGGCGACGGCCGACGTGACGCAGGGCGGCCGGAAGATCGGGAGGATCATGGGCCCCGGCGACTTCTTCGGCGAGATCGCGCTGGTCTCGAAAGCGCCGCGCACGGCGACGATCACGACGACCTCTCCGGTGCGCGCGCTCGTGATCACCGACCGCGCGTTCCGGCAGCTGCTCGACCAGTCGTCGACAGATCGCGGTCACCGTGCTGACCGCGCTGGCCGAGCGGCTCGCGCCGGACTCGTTCTAGCCGCGCCGCCTACACTTCGCCGATGGCAATCGACGAGCGCAAGATCGCGATCCTCGGCGCGGGCCAGATCGGCGAGGCGCTGATCAGCGGGCTGCTCTCGTCGGGCTGGCGCACGGCGGCCGAGCTCGTCGGCGTCGACCCGGCGCGAGGAGCGCGCCGACGAGCTGCGCGAGCGGCACGGCATCGACGTCACGCTGTCGAACGCCGAGGCCGCCTCCGGCGCGGCGCTCGTCGTCGTCGCCGTCAAGCCGCAGGACATCGAGGCGCTGCTCGGCGAGATCGGCCCGCTGATCCAGCCCGAGCAGACGGTGCTGTCGATCGCGGCCGCGATCCCGACCGCGGAGATCGAGCGTCACCTCGCGCCGGGCGTGCCGGTCGTCCGCGCGATGCCGAACACGCCCGCGGTCGTCCACGAGGGGATGGCGGGGGTCTGCGCCGGCGCCCACGCGGGCGAGGAGCACCTGACGCTCGCCGAGGAGGCGCTGCGCCATGTCGGCGCCGTCGTCCGCGTCTCGGAGCCGTACATGGACGCCGTCACCGCCGTCTCCGGCTCCGGCCCCGCCTACTTCGCGCTGCTCGCGGAGGCGATGATCGAGGCCGGGATCCTGCTCGGGCTCTCGCGGGAGGTCTCGACGCAGCTCGTCGTCCAGACGATGCTCGGGACGGCGAAGCAGCTGCGCGACCTGAAGATGCACCCGGTCGAGCTGCGCGAGATGGTCACCTCGCCGGGCGGGACGACGATCGCGGCGATCCGCGAGCTCGAGCAGGCCGGCGTTCGCGCCGCGTTCCTGAACGCGATCCAGGCGGCGATGGACCGCTCGCGCGAGCTCGCCCGCGGCGACGCCTGAGCGCTTGAGCGACGTCGAGATCCGCGTCGTCGACGACCCCGCGCGCGAGGCGGCCGATCTGCTGATCGTGCACGCCTCCGCGCGGACGGCCACATCGCCCTCTCCGGCGGCTCGTCGGTCGGGCCCGCCTACGAGCTGGCCGCGCAGCTGCATCCCGACTGGGGCCGGGCGCACATCTGGTTCGGCGACGAGCGCGCGGTGCCGCCCGGCGACAGCCGCTCCAACTACCGGCTCGTGCGGATGCAGCTGCTCGACTCGCTCTCGCGCTCGCCGGAGGTGCACCGGATCCGCGGCGAGCGTCCCCGCCGAGGAGGCTGCCGCGCTCTACCACGAGGAGCTCGACGGCGTCACTCTCGACCTGGCGCTGAACGGGATCGGACCGGACGGGCACACGGCCTCGCTCTTCCCCGACTCGCCGGCGCTCGAGCGAGCAGGAGCTCCGCGCGGTCGCGGTCGAGGCCGGGCTGGAGCCGTTCGTCCCGCGCGTGACGATGACGCCGAAGGTCTTCGCCGCGACGGGCGTGCTCGTCTACCTCGTCATCGGCGAGGAGAAGGCTGCGGCCGTGCAAGGCGGCGTTCGCCGACGAGCCGAGCCCGGCCACGCCGGCGAGCCTGATCAGCGGCCGGACGACGATCGCGATCCTCGACGCCGCCGCCGCGTCGCAGCTGCCTCAGGGGTAGCGCCGCGGCCCGGGGCCGACGGGCACGAGGCGGCCCAGCCGGTCGGCGGTTGCGGGCGACGAGGCGGTAGGGCGCGCTGCTCGGGCTCCACGACCGAGCCGTCGGGCCGGAAGAGGTGCGCGCTCGCGAAGCGCTGCGGCCTCGGGCAGCGGGCCAGCAGCGGCTCGGCGGCCGGGTCGTCGAAGGGCAGGAACGCGAGCCGGCCGAAGTCGAGCCGGGCGGCGACACGCGCCGCGAAGCGGCAGAAGCGGCAGCCGCCGTCGTAGAGCAGCACCGGCCGGCTCACGGCAGCAGCGGCGACTCGAGCTCGGCCGCCATGCCGCGGCGGCCGGCGAGCGCCTGGAGCACGAGCACGGTGTCCGCGACCGGCACGTCCTCGAGGTACTCGTCGCGCGTCTCGAACGACTCGAGCACGTCCTCGACCGCCTCGACGTAGCCGACCACGTCCTCGGCCGCGATGAACGCGAGCGCGTCCGCGACCGCGGCTCGGGAACGCCTCGTGCGTGCGGGCGTAGTCGGCGTGGACGCGCACGTCGTCCCACTCGCCGAGCACGCGCGAACGCGAGCGCGGCGGCGTAGCGGCCGATCGGCGACTCCGCCTTGGCGGCGCCCGCCTCGAGCGCCCAGCGCGCATCGGCGGCGGCGCCCTCCCAGTCGCCCGCGAGGATGCGCGCCTTGATCGCGCCGATCGGCCGGCCCCAGCTTCCCGGCGGCGCGTGCTCCCAGCTCTCGCGGTAGCGCTCGGCCGCGCGGGCGAACCACTCGCGGCCGTCGCGCTCCCGCCATCAGCGCCGTCAAGCCCCGCGGCGCCGGCCGCGTTCCCCATCCGCGTCAGCTGCTTCTGGCGCGCGTCCGGATCGTCCGGCAGCCGGGCCTCGCCGTCCTCGTAGCGCTCCCGCGCCCGCTGCTGCAGCCCGTCCCAATCGGCCATGTCCCGAGAATAGGGTCACGAGCGTGCCCGGATTCGCGATATGCTGCGGAGAGCGCTGCTCGTCCGCTTGTCGAACAGCACGGGCGCGCCACTCCTGAGGAAAAGCAGCACGACACGGCAGTTGATCACGATCTCACCGTGCTGCGCGTATGTCAGAAGCGATACTTCAACCGACACACACGTCGGACGCGGCGGATGGCTTGAAGGCCGACGCGCTCCGCGCGCAGGACTGGGCCGGCGAGCCTTTCCTCCACGACGGCGAAGACGCCGCCGAGGTACTGGCGCCCGGCACCGCTCGCCGTGCCGCGCTCGACGAGGCGCTCGCCGAGATCGAGGCCGGCCGCTCGACGCCCTCGTCGCGCTGGAAGGTCCGGTTCGGCTTCCTGCTCGGGCTCGAGCGCGTCCTCTCCTCGAAGCCGCCCGACGACCGCCGCCGGCACCGAGCTGCGCAAGCACCAGATCGACGCGCTCGCGGGGATGCTGACCGAGCTGATCGCCGCCAACCAGCGCCAGGCCGAGGAGGAAGAGAACGGGAACGGGCACGCCGACGCCGAGCTCGATCCCGAAGAGGCGGAGGAAGAGGACGAGGTCGTCGAGGACGACCGGCGACGAGGACGAGCCGGAGGGCTTCGTCGGCGAGGATCCGGGCGCGGTCCGCCGCTACCGCTTCCGCCACCCGACCGCGTCGGGCAAGACGATCGCCGCCGCGGGCTTCGTCGAGGCCGCGCGCTCGCTCGGGATCCTGATCCTCACCCACCGCCGCCTGCTCGTCTCCCAGTTCCAGCGCGACCTGACGACCGAGGGCTACGGCGACCGGTTCACCGACTTCATCGAGCCGGGCAAGGAGCCGCTGCGCGGCGACCCGATCACGATCCAGACCTACGCCTGGTTCGCCCGGCACGCCGGCTCGCTCTCACGCGAGGCGTACCAGCTGGTGATCTGCGACGAGGCGCACACGGCGCTCGGCGAGAAGACGAGCGCAGCGATCCGCAGCTTCCCGGAGCCGATCTACATCGGCATGACCGCGACCGAGCAGCTGATCGCGAAGCAGGTCTCGGACGTCTTCCCCGCCTCGGTCGACGACCTCCCGCTCGCGGACGCCGCCCGCCGCGGCCTGATCGCGCCGCTCCGCTGCCTGCGCGTTCCGCCGGCCGCGGCGATCAACTCGGTGCCGATCGTCGGCGGCGACTTCGAGGAGCGCGCCCTGGCGGCCGCGAGGGCGCGCTCCTCGAAGTCGCCGCCGACGATCGGCACCGAGTTGATCGCCGCGGCAGGCGGAACGCGCAGGCAGCGCAGCGGCGCGATCAGCCGGGCGGCGTCCAAGCGGGAGGTCATCAACCGAGCTCTTCGCGATCAGCTGCTCGGTCGCCGTCATGCCGATGTAGATCGGCTCGCTGTCTTCTCGCCGAGCGCGCCCGCGATGGTCATCGCGTGCATCGCGCTGGCAATCGCTCTGAGCGGCGTCGGCTACGCAGCGATCACGATCCCGAAGAACAGCGTCGGGACTGCCCAGCTGAAGAACGATGCCGTCTCCAACGCCAAGCTGCAGGGCGGTAGCGTCGGCAGCGGCAAGCTGCAGAACAATGCCGTCAACAGCGCCAAGGTCGCCGACGGCTCGCTCACCGGCGACGACATCGACCAGGCGTCCCTCGACGCCGTGGACGCCGCCACGCTCGGCGGGCTCGGCCCCGACGACTTCCTCCAGGTTCCGGAGACCGGCTTCGACTCGTTCGTCGCCTCCGGCTCCTCGTGGGTGGATCGGGACGGCGCCGGCCGCGGTCACGTCTCCGTGACCTACAACGCGGACAAGACCACCTTGTGCACGACCACCGGCGCCTCCACCGGCACCGAGGCCGCCGCGTACCAGGACGTCCATCTCCCGGCAGGCGCGAAGATCACGACGATGTTCCTCGACTACGTCGACGACGCGGGCACGCACCTCGTCGAACGGCACGGTCACGCTCGTCCGCCAGCCGATCTTCACTGGCGACGGGAACAACACCAGCTCGACGATCTTCTCCGCGACGCTGTCGGATGTCGTGCCGGCCGGCTCGCTGTCCACGGCGGCCGACACCCAGGTGCCGCCGGCCACGCCGCAGGTGGCGTTCGTCGACAACGAGAACTACGCCTACACGCTCATGGCGAGCCCCGGCACGAACGCGGGCGTCGCCTACTGCAGCGTCAAGATCACCTACGAGCTCCCGTAACAGGCAGCATCCGTTCGACTGACGAAGGGCGCCGCGAGGCGCCCTTCGTCGTTCCGGCGTAGAAACCCAGACCCGAGGCTACGATCCGATCCGTGGAAGACCGCGAGTTCCTCCAGAGCCACGACGGCGAGCGCCGTCACGTCAACCAGATCGCGGACGAGTTCTTCGAGGGCTTCGAAGCGGTCGCCCGCGTCCCGGACCCGACCGTGTCGATGTTCGGCTCGGCGCGCGTGCGCGAGGGCCATCCGGCCTACGAGGCGGCGCGCGAGACCGCGCGGCTCTTCGCGCGCGCGGGCTGGTCGGTCGTGACCGGCGGCGGCCCCGGCGTGATGGAGGCCGCCAACCGGGGCGCGAAGGAGGGCGGCGGGATCTCGGTCGGGTTCAACATCGACCTCCCGCACGAGCAGTTCGCGAACCAGCTACCTCGACCTCGAGGTCACGTTCGCGCACTTCTACGCGCGCAAGGTGATGTTCGTGAAGGCCGCCGAGGCGTTCGTCATCTTCCCGGGCGGCTTCGGGACGCTCGACGAGCTCTTCGAGTCGCTGACGCTGATCCAGACCGGGAAGATCCTCGACTTCCCCGTCGTCCTCTTCGACTCGTCCTACTGGGACGGGCTCCTGGAGTGGATGCGCGCGGAGGTTCTCACGCGAGGGGATGATCAGCCCGGACGACATCGACACGCTCTACGTCACCGACGACCCGGCCTCGGCCGTCCGCACGGTGATCGAGCGCCGCGCCGAGCAGACGGGCGAGAGCCCCGCCGCGCCGGCGAAGGCCGACGCCGAGTAGCTAGTCCTGGTCGCCGCGGAAGCGCTTGACCGCGAGCCACGCGGCGGGCAGGAGCGCGCCCGGCGAGGAAGAGCTTGATCACGTCGCCGAGGACGAACGGGTAGAGCCCGGCCTCCAGCGTGTCGTTGACGCCGGTGTCGAGGTAGTGCGCGAGCCAGAGCAGGCCGGGGACGTAGATGACGACGTTCCCGATCAGCATCGCGCTCAGGGACGAGGAGAACCGCCGGTCCCAGCGCTTCTCCGCGAGGTAGCCGGTCAGCGCGGCCGCGAGGATGAACCCGACGATGTAGCCGCCGGTCGCGCCGACGAAGGTGTCCCAGCCGCTCTTGCCCTCGGCGTAGACCGGCGCGCCGGCCAGGCCGACGAGCCAGTAGGCGATCAGGGTCGTCGCGCCGAGCGGCGCCCCGTAGGCCGCGCCGACGAGCAGGACGGCGAACGTCTGGCCCGTGATGGGGACGGGCGTGTCGGCAAGCGGGATCCGGATCTGCGCCGCGCCCGCCACGAGCAGGACGCCCGCGAGGACGAGGAGCGCGTTCGTGATCAGGTCCGTCCGCGGGATGACGGCCAGGCGCAGGGTGGCGGCGTTCGGCTGCATGGCGCGCGGCATCCTAACCCGGCAGGGCTCGCCGCTGCACGGGAGCGGCCTATCATCAGCGGCATGGAGCCCCGGACGCTGCGCGAGCTTCCGTCGGTCGACGCGCTGCTCGGCGAGGACGCGGTGCGCGCGCTCGCCGAGCGCCACGGCCGCGCGCTCGCGCTCGCGGCGACGCGCGCGGCGCTCGACCGGGCGCGCGAGGAGCTCGCCGCGGGCCACGAGCCCGGAGACCTCGTCGCGCGCGTCCAGGCCGAGGCCGAGGCGCGCCTGCGGCCCCGCCTGCGCCGCGTCCTGAACGCGACCGGCGTGATCGTCCATACGAACCTCGGCCGCGCGCCCCTCCCCGCGCCTCGCGCTCGAGCGCGTCGCCGACGCCGCGCGCGGCTACTCGAACCTCGAGTACGACCTTGCGGCGGGCACGCGCGGCTCGCGGCAGGACCACCTCGGGCCCGCGCTCCGCGAGCTGACCGGCGCCGAGGCGGCGCTCGTCGTCAACAACAACGCTGCAGCCGTCCTGCTCGCGCTCGCCGCGCTGGCGGAGGGGCGCGAGGTGATCGTCTCGCGCGGGGAGCTGGTCGAGATCGGCGACGGCTTCCGCATCCCGGACGTGCTCGCGCGCTCAGGTGCGAGGCTCGTCGAGGTCGGGACGACGAACCGGACCCGCGCGGCCGACTACGAGGCGGCGATCGGCGACGAGACGGCCGTGCTCCTGCGCGTCCACCAGTCCAACTTCCGCATGGTCGGCTTCGCAGAGCAGCCCGCGCTGCGCGAGCTGGCGTCGCTCGCGGACCGGCGCGGGCTCGTGCTCGTCGACGACCTCGGCTCGGGCGCGGCCTGGCCGATCGAGGACGAGCCGACCGCCCGCAGCTCGATCGCCGCCGGCGCGCACGTCGTGGCGTTCTCGGGCGACAAGCTGCTCGGCGGGCCGCAGGCGGGAATCCTCGCCGGGCGCGCCGAGCTGATCGAGCGGCTCCGCCGGCACCCGCTCCAGCGGGCGCTCCGCCCGGACAAGCTCGCGGTCGCGGCGCTCGACGGCACGCTCGCGGCGCTCCGCCAAGGCCCGGACGCGATCCCGGTGCTGCAGATGGCCGGCGAGAATCGCCGAGGCCGTTCGCGCCCGGGCCGAGCGGCTCGCGGAGGCGACCGGCGGGACGGTCGAGGAGACCACCGCCCGCGTCGGCGGTGGCGCCCTCCCGCTCGCCGAGCTGCCGAGCTTCGCGTGCGCGCTGCCGGTCGAGCTCGCCGTGCCGCTGCGGCTGGGCGAGCCGCCGGTCGTAGGGATCGTCCGGGACGAGCGTCTGCTCCTCGACTGCCGCACGCTTTCGGATGCGGAGGCGGACGAGGCAGCGCGGGCCGTCGCTGCCGCCCGCGAATGAGCGAGCCGACGCCGGAGACGCGGCTCTGGGATCTCATGCGCGGCGCCCTCGCCGCGCGGGCGCTCGGGATCGCGGCCGACCTGCGCATCGCCGACGCGCTCGCGGACGGGCCGCGCCCGCTCGCGGAGCTCGCCGCGGAGACCGGCGCCGACGAGGACACGCTCCGCCGGCTGCTGCGGGCGCTCGCGAGCGACGGCGTCTTCGCGGAGGCGGCGCCCGGCGTCTTCGCGAACAGCGAGGCGTCCGACGCGCTCCGCGGCGGCGGCTGGCCCGAGTTCGCCCACCTCTTCGGCGGCGCCTGGCACCGCGCGGCCGGGGCGCTCGACGCAACGGGAGCCCCGACGTTCCCGGGCCTGTTCGGCGCCGATTACTGGACGTGGCTGCGCGAGCGTCCCGGGGAGCGCGCCGCGTTCGACCGCGCGATGGTGGAGGGCTCGGAGCGGCGCGCAGAGCGGCTCGCCTCGATCGACTGGCGCGGCGACGAGACGGTCGTCGACGTGGGCGGCGGGAGCGGGTCGCTCCTCACCGAGCTGCTGCGCCTGCGCCCAGGCCTGCGCGGGATCGTCTTCGACCTGCCGGAGACGGTTCGCGACGAGAAGGCGCTCGGCGACCGCTGCACGTTCGTGTCCGGGAGCTTCTTCGACGCCGTGCCGGCGGGCGACGTGCACGTGCTCGGCACCGTTCTCCACGACTGGGACGACGAGTCCGCGGTCCGGATCCTGCGCTCGGTGCACGCCGCGGCCGCGCCCGACGGCCGGCTCGTCGTGCTCGAGACGGTCGTCCCCGACGGCAACGAGCCGCACGGCGCGAAGTGGCTCGACCTCCTCCTGCTCGCGCTCTTCGGCGGCCGGGAGCGCGACGAGGCGCAGTGGCGAGAACTGCTGGCGGCCGGCGGCTTCGAGCCGGTACGGCTCGACGACGGCCTGATCGAGGCGCGATGCCGCTGACCGTCGGGACCGCCGGGCACATCGACCACGGCAAGACGTGGCTCGTCCGGGCGCTGACGGGCAAGGACACCGACCGACTGCCGGAGGAGCAGCGGCGCGGGATCTCGATCGACCTCGGCTACGCGCCCCTCGACCTGCCCGACGGGCGGCGGCTCTCGCTCGTCGACGTGCCCGGGCACGAGCGGTTCGTCCGCACGATGGTCGCCGGCGCGAGCGGGATCGACCTCTTCCTGCTCGTGGTGGACGCCGGCGAGGGCGCCCGGCCGCAGACCCACGAGCACCTGGCGATCCTGCGGCTGCTCGGCGTCCGCGAGGGCGTCGTCGCGGTCACGAAGGCCGACGCGGTCGACGAGGAGACGCGCGAGCTGGCCCTCGCCGAGGCCGGCGAGCTCGTGCCGGGCGCGGCCGTCGTCGCGACGAGCGCGAAGACCGGCGAGGGGCTCGACGAGCTGCGGGCGGCGATCGCGGCCGCGGCCGACCGCGTCGAGCCGCGCTCGGCGCGACGGCCCGTCGCGCCTGTTCGTCGACCGCGTCTTCAGCCTGCGCGGGATCGGCACGGTCGTCACAGGGACGCTCTGGTCGGGGACCATCGGCGAGGGCGACCGGCTGGCCGTCCTCCCGACCGGCGGCGAGGCGCGCGTCCGCAGCGTCCAGGTGCACGACCGCGCGGTCGAGCGCGCCGAGGCGGGACAACGCGTCGCGCTGGCGGTGCCGAACCTGTCCCGGCGCGAGATTCGCCGCGGCGACGCCCTCGTCACGCCGGACGCCTTCCGCCCGTCCTACCGCCTCGACGTCGCGCTCGAGACGAGTCGCCCCGCTCGACAGCGGCCGCCATGTCCAGGTCGGACATGGGACGGCCGAGCATGCGGCCCGCGTCGTCCGCGTGGACGAGCGCTGGGCGCAGCTGCGCCTGGCGACTCCCGTGGTCGCGGCGCGCGGCGACCGCGTCATCCTCCGCGCGGGCGCCACGCTCGGCGGCGGCGTCGTCCTCGACCCTGCCCCGCCGCGCCACGCGTCGGCCGCCCGCTTCGAGCTGGTCGAGCGCGGCGAGCTCGAGCAGCTCGTGCACGAGCCGGTGCCGGCCGCGTCGCTCGCCCGGCTCGGCGATCTCGACGGCCTCGAGCAGGCCGGCGGCTGGGTCTTCTCGCGCGCGTGGCTCGACTCCCTCGAGGCCGACCTGCGCGCGCGTGCCGCCGCGGCCGACCCGCTCGATCCCGGAGTCGCCGATCCCAGCCGAGCCGTGGGCCGAGGACGTCGTCCCGCTCCTCGGCCTCGAGCGCCGCGGCGCGCGGCTCGTGCTCCCGGGGACGACCGCCGACCTCGGCGAGCGCTCGGCGGACGCGGAGCGGCTGGTCGGCGAGCTCGCGGCCGCCGGCTTCGAGCCGACGCGTGTCGAGGACGCGGCGCTCGCGCGCCGGCTCGAGGAGACCGGCGCGCTCGTCCGGCTCGGCGGCGGCGGCGCGGTCGGCGCCGAGGCCTACGCGCGCGCGACCGAGCTCGCGGTCGAGGAGTGCCGCGACACCGGCTCGATCACGCTCGCCCGCTTCCGCGACCTGCTCGGCACCGGCCGCCGCCCGGCGCAGCTCCTGCTCGAGCGCCTCGACGCGGACGGCATCACCCGCCGCGTCGGCGACCACCGCGTCCTGCGCAGGCGAGCCGCGGACACGCAACCGGGCCGTTAAAAGCTGCGAGGCGGGCCGCCGCTGGCCCGCCTCGCGCTCTTTGCTCTCAACCGAGCCCCCGCCGCATCGGGGCCCAGCTTCTTTCCCGCCGCAGTCGCCCTGTATGTCCAGTATCGATGCGGGTTGCCGCTTGATTCCATGCCTCGGGAGGTGGTTCACCTCGCTGCTTCACTTTTCCCCCATCAGGGGTACGCGCGGGGCGGGATCCTGCCCCATAGTGGGGTTTGCCGGGCTGTGAGGGGCGTTTATCCCGGCCAAGCGGAACCGTAGGAGGCCGCAGCCTACGGACCCGCAGGGGGCGACAATAGTCGCCCCCTATCTTTTGCCCTCGTTCCGCTACGCTCGCCGCGGAGCGGCATGGGCCCGGTGGCCCAGCCGGTCTTCAAAACCGGTGAGGCGGCGCAGCCCGTCGCTGGCTCGGTTCGACTCCGGGGCCGCTCCGTTTCCAGGGCTGACCGGCTCCGTAGCCGAATGTGAACGCGTAGGCCTCGGCGCCGGGCTCGAGGAACGTGATCTCGAGCGTCCGCTCGCGGACCGTGTCCTGGTGCACGCACGAGCTGGTACAGGCGGCCGTCCTGGAGCACGCCGTTTCCTTCCTCGTCGACGTCCACGCCGTGTGAGCGGCCCGGAGGCTCGCCGTCGACGAGCACACGGAAGGGAATCGGTCCGCCCGCTCCCGGCAGACAGCACGAGATGCGCATCGCGCGCGTCGAAGCGGAAGGCGATACTCCCGCTCGGCCTCGCCGAGCACGACGTTCTCTCGCCGGATCGTCCACGTGCCGGCGAGGGCCCAGTGGTTCAGGCGAAGGCGCTCGGGGAGCTCGTAGGCGCGCTGTTCGTTCGACGCGCCGTCCGGCGAGGCGAATCGCTCGCCCTGCCCGTACCCCAGATACGTCTCGGGCGTCCGCAAGGTGTCCCAGTCGGCCGCCGCCTCCACGCCGAGCCCCTCGACGGAGACGGGCTCGCGTTCGATGCCGAGCAGCCGCTGGATCACGTCCTCCGACTCCTCGTAGCGCCCTTCGCCGAAGTGCTCGTCGCGAATGACGCCGTCCGCGTCGACGAAGTAGAGCGCCGGCCAGTAGTGGTTGTCGAAGGCGCTCCAGACCCCGTACTCGTTGTCCTGGGCGACCGGGTAGTCGATCTCCCGCTCCTCCGTCGCCCGCCGCACGAGGTCGAGCTCGTGCTCGAACGAGAACTCGGGCGTGTGGACGCCGATGACGACCAGCCCGTCATCGCGGTAGGCCTGCGACCACGCACGCACATACGGCTCCTGGCGCAGCCAGTTGATGCACGTCAGCGTCCAGAAGTTGACCAGCACGACGCGGCCGCGCAGCTCGTCGAGGCCGAGCGGCTCGGAGTTGAGCCACCCGGTCGCCCCATCGAGCGAGGGCATGTGCACGCGTCCGAAGATCGTCATCGACCTAGTCTCGGTTGACGACAGCAGAGCAGGAAACGTGAGACGTCGAGGAGATCGAGGCCGCGACAGCGGCGCCGACCCGCTCATCGCAGTGAGCTGAAGGCCGCGCGCACTTCCGCCCTGAACAGCTCCGGCTCTTCCCAGGCGGCGAAGTGGCCGCCCCTCTCGACCTCGTTGAAGTAGATGAGGTTGGGGTACGAGTTCTCGGCCCAGCTCCGCGGTGTGCGCCAGATCTCACCGGGGAACGTCGTGAACGCGGTCGGAATCGACACGTCCGGAGGAGCCTGGCCGGACGCAGCCGCAGCAGCCAAGGCCTGCCCGTCTTCCCAGTACGACCGCGCCGCCGAGGCCCCGGTGCCGGTCAGCCAGTAGAGCGTGATGTTGTCGAGGATGTGGTCCCGCGTGAGGTTGCCCACGGGCTCGCCATCGACGAACGCACTGGAGATCTTGTAGTAGCTGTCCGTGTCGTGGTCGAGCAGCCACGCCGCCAGGGCGACGGGCGAATCCAGCAGGGCGTAACCGATCGTCTGCGGCCGCGTGGCCATCTCGAGGAAGTAGCCGAAGCCGCTCGTCCTGAACGTGTCGAGCTGAGCCTGCGCGGCGCGCTCCTCGTCGGACTCCGTCGTCTGGGGCCCGCCGAGCACAGTCACGAGCAGGTTCACGTGGATGCCGAGCAGCCCCTCGGGCGCCTGGCGGCCCATCGCGTCGGTGACGGCGGCGCCCACGTCGCCGCCCTGGGCGACGTAGCGGGTGTAGCCGAGGCGGCGCATCAGCTCCGCCCACGCCTGCGCGACGCGGCCGACGTTCCAGCCGAGCTCGGTCGGCTCGCCGGAGAAGCCGTAGCCGGGCAGGGACGGCAGCACCAGGTCGAACGCGTCCTCGGCGTCTCCGCCGTGCGCTGTCGGGTCGGTGAGCGGGCCGACGGTCTCGAGCAGCTCGAGACCGAGCCGGGCCAGCCGTGGGTCATGATCAGCGGCAACGCGTCCTCGTGCTGCGACCGCACGTGGATGAAGTGGATCTCGACCCCGTCGATCTCGGTCGTGAACTGGGGGAGCGCGTTGAGCCTCGCCTCGACCCGTGCGCCAGTCGTACTCGGTCGCCCAGTAACGCGCGAGCTCCTGCATCGTCGCCAGCTGGACGCCCTGCGACCGATCTGGCGACGAGCTCCTTGCTCGGCCAGCGCGTCGCTGCGATGCGCCGGCGCAAGTCGTCGATCTGCTCGTCTGGAATCTCGAAGTGGAAGGGCCGGATCTCGGTTGCGGTCTCGACCTGCTGCTCATGCTGACCTCCTTGCTAACGCAGTGAACGGAAGGCCGCGCGCACCTCTTCACTGAAGAGCTGCGGCTGCTCCCAGGCGGCGAAGTGGCCGCCCTTCTCGACCTCGTTGAAGTAGATGAGGTTCGGGTACGCCCGCTCGGCCCAGCTCCGCGGCGCCTGGTACTGCTCGGCGGGGAAGACGCTCACGGCCACCGGGATGGAGACTCCCTTGGCGTTGAAGAAGCCGCCCTTGTACTCCCAGTAGAGGCGAGACGCGGAGACACCCGTGTTCGTCAGCCAGTAGAGCGTGATGTTGTCGAGGACTTCGTCCCGCGTCAGCTCGCCCGTGTCGCTCTCGGTGCGATCCAGCGCGGACGTGACGGCCACGGCCGGCTGACCGTCGGCATCGTTGTGGTCGAGAAGCCAGGCGGCCAGGCCGACGGGCGAGTCCGCGATCCCGTACAGCGTCTGCGGGCGTGTCGCCATCATCCGGCGTACTCGACCTGCCCGTACGTCCGGATCAGCTGCTCGTAGGCACGCCGCTCCTCCGCCGAGAGCCCGGACGGCGGCGGCTCGCCGGCGAGGGAAGCCTTGTCCACGTCCGCCGGGACGGTGGCAGGCATGTTCGTGTGGATGGCGAGCAGCCCCTCGGGCGCCTGCAGGCCCATCTGGTCGACGACGAACGCGCCCCAGTCGCCGCCCTGGGCGACGTAGCGCGTGTAGCCGAGGCTGCCCATCAGCTCCGCCCAGGCCCGGCCCATCCGCTCGGGGCCCCACCCGGTGCTCGTCGGCTTGCCCGAGAACCCGTACCCCGGCATCGACGGGATCACCACGTGGAACGCGTCCGCTGCGCTCCCGCCGTGCGCCGTGGGATCGGTCAGCCGGTCGACGATCTTCAGCTGCTCGATGATCGAGCCCGGCCAGCCGTGGCTGACGACGAGCGGCAGGGCGTCTTCGTGCTGCGACCGAGCGTGGATGAAGTGGATGTCGAGCCCATCGATCTCGGTGATGAACTGCGGGAGGGCGTTCAGACGACAGGCTTCCCTCTCGCCGGGCCCGGCCGTCTACTCGTCCGCGAGCCTGGCCCGCCGCTCGACCTCCTCCGGGGTCGGCTGCTCGAGCGCGAACGACCCCGTCTTGACGTCGCCGGCGCGGCGGTACTTGGAGACGACGACGCCGGTGGTCGAGGTCTCGCTCTCGACGAGCTCGAGGCCCGCGGGCGTCGTGCCCTCGCCGAAGAGGCGCTTGCCCGTGCCCAGGACGACGGGGAACGTGAAGATCTGGAACTCGTCGATCAGGTCGTGGCCGATCAGCGTCTGGAGGAGGTCGGCGCTCCCGTGCACCTGGAGCACCGGGCCGTCCCCCTCCTTGAGCGCCGCGATCGCGGCCGGCACGTCCGGGCCGAGGAGCTCGGAGTTCTGCCAGTCGACGGACTCGAGCGTGCGCGACGCGACGTACTTCCGCGCCTCGTTCAGCTCCTTCGCGCCCGGCTCGTCCGTGTGCGGCCAGTGCGCGGCGAAGATCTCGTAGGTCTTGCGGCCGAGGACGATGTCGAAGGGCGGCGTCATCCAGGCGCCCATGATCTCGCCCATCCGGTCGTCCCAGTACGGCACCGACCAGCCGCCGTACTCGAACCCTCCGGCCGGGTCCTCCTCCGGCCCGCCCGGCGCCTGCATGACGCCGTCGAGGGTCAGGAACGTGTTGACGATCAGCCTGCGCATCGGATTCTCCTTTCCGTGGCGTGTCCTGAGGGAGACGGCTACGCGGCCGCGATCTCATCGGGCACGGCGCGACGGGCGGCGAGCCACTCGGCCGCACGGTTCACGGCCCAGATGGCCACGATCGTGTACGCGAAGCCGAGCAGGGCGTCGACGACGTAGTGCTCGGCCGTGTACGCGAGCGCCCAGGTCATCGCCACCGGGTAGACGCGCGAGCAGCGGCCGGCCCCAGCGGGGCACGTGCCGCCAGAGGAAGATCGTCGAGAGGAGCGTGTACGCCGCGTGGAGCGACGGCACGGCGGCGACGGGGTTCGCGTACTCGGACCCGCGCTCGAAGAGCCCGGCGAAGTCGAGGATCGGGATGTGGGCCGAGATCGAGCCCGATCGTGCGGGTCGTCCACTCGAGCTCGCCCAGGCGGCTCGCCATCCACGGCGGCGCCGCCGGGAAGAGCGCGTACGTCGCGAAGCCCATCAGCGCGAGCAGCGAGACGGTCGCGACGTAGCGCCGGAACCGCTCGCGCGCGACGAACCAGAGGAACCCCGCGAGCAGGTACGTGACGAGGAAGTAGCTCACGTACACGCCCCAGGCCAGGTAGTCCCACCACCCGAGCGTGACCGGGCCGTCCCACAGGTGCTGCTGGAGCCAGACGGTCGGGACGGTCGCCGAAGAAGAGGAGCTTCTCCGCCTCGATCTGCGGGGTCACGTTCGTCGCGAAGAGCAGGCCGTCGGCCTGGCCGCGCAGGAGGTCGTAGACCCAGAGGATCGCGAAGAGCGGCAGCCACTCGAGCACGACGCCGCGCGCCCAGCCCTTCACGTTCGTGGTCGAGAAGGCGAGCAGCCCGAGGACGATCCAGAGGAGCAGCCGGTCGCGCGACGCGGGCACGCCGTCCCGCCACAGGAACGCGGTCAGCAGGACGAGGTAGGCGATCGGCGCTCCCCAGCGGACGATCTGCCGCCAGCGGGCGTCGGTCAGACGGCGGGCAAACGAGCCGGCTTCCACGGAACCAGGCTATCCCGCGCCGTCGGGTTAAGGGCTCGAGCCGACGGGTAGCAGGTCCGGATCGCCCAGATCGCAACGAATTTCGAGAAGGGATGGTGCACATGGCAGCGCGGAGAGAGGAGACGGGAACGCAGGAGCTCCGCCCGGACACGGAGCGCTGGCTGCTCGCCGTCGTCCTGGACGGCGGCACCGAGCTCGTGGCCGACGTCGGGGACGACCTGAAGAAGGCCCGGGCGCAGCTTGGCCGCCGTGCAGAGCGGCGGCGACGGGTTCGTGTCCGTCGGCGACGACACGACCGTGCGGGCCCGCGACGTCGCGCACGCCCGGCTGGTCGAGGCCGGGGCCGAGCGCGCGCCCGACGCGCCACCCTGGGGAGGCGAGGACCTGACCCTGCACGACACGGCCCGGCCGCGCTTCGAGACGGGTGGCCCGAACGGGCGGAGCGTGCTCGAGGACCCGCGGATCGGCTACGGACGCCGCCCGTGGTCCGAGACGAAGCCGTTCTTCCTGACGAGCGAGTTCGCGACGTTCGTCGTCTCGGCTCTCGCCGTGCTGATCGCGATGGCCGCGAGCGACATCCTGGACGCGCGCGCCGGCTGGCTCCTGATCACGATCCTCGCGGCCGCCTACATGCTGAGCCGCGGGATCGCCAAGGCCGGAACGGGCGACCCGAACCCGATGGGGCGGCCGAAGCCCTAAGGCACCGAGCCCGGCTGCGCGCCTAGCGCGCGGCGCCGGGGCTCCGCCTACCATCCGAGGATGCTCGCCGAGGCCGTCCTCGCGCTCGCCCTCGCGCCGCCCCCGCCGCGCGCGACCTCGGTCGCGCCGCCGGCGCCGCTCGTCTGCATCGACCCGGGCCACTCGGCGAACGGCGCGAACCTCGAGACCGAGCCGATCGGCCCCGGCTCGACACGCCGGAAGATCAAGGACGGCGGCGGCGCCTCGGGCGAGGCGGCGGTCGTCCTGCAGATCGGCCTGAAGCTCCGCACCGTCCTGCGCAACCGCGGCCTGCGCGTCGCGATGACGCGGACGACCGGCGACTTCACGATCGGCGCCGGCGGGAACGTCGACCGGGCGAAGTTCTGCAACCGCCGCGAGGCGAGCCTGATGCTCCGCATCCACGCCGACGGCTCGACGAGCGCCTCGACCCACGGCGCGTCGATGCTCGTCCCAGCGTACCACCGCCGCTGGACGGCCGACGTCTACCGGCCGAGCAAGCGGGCCGGCCGCGCCGTCCACCGCGCGCTCCTCGCCGCGACCGGCGCCGCGAACCGCGGCATCGTCGAGCGCAGCGACCTGACCGGCTTCAACTGGGCGAACGTACCCGTGATCCTCGCCGAGACCGGGTTCATGACGAACCCGACCGAGCGCCGCAAGCTCAGGCGCGCCGCCTACCAGTGGCGCGTCGCTCGCGGCCTCGCCAACGGCACCGAGCGCTTCCTCGGGCGCTAGGCCTGACTCGGCGGGGGTCGCAGCGCGCCGGCCCGGCCGCCACTCGACGAGCGGCCGGAGGAAGAACACGAGCGCCGTCACGAGGTACGCCGCCCAGGCGATCACCTCGAGCAGCGACGGGTTGCCGTTGTAGCCGAAGAGCGTGGTCATGAACTCGCCGAACGTCGTGTCCTCGCTGATCACGCCGTTCGTGTCCCAGACGTGCTCGACGGTCATCGGCAGGAGCCCTGCCTCCTGGAACTCGTGGATCCCGTGCGCGAGCAGTCCGGCGGCGAAGACGATCAGGAGGATCCCGGTGACGGTGAAGAACTGGCGCAGGTTGAGCCGGCGCGAGCCGCGGTAGAGGAGCACGCCGAGCGTGATCGAGATCGCGAGGCCGACCACGGCGCCGATCGCCGTGGTGCCCGGCGTCGAGCTCTCGCTGATCGCGAAGAGGAAGAGCGCGGTCTCCCAGCCCTCGCGAAGCACGGCGAAGAAGACGACCGACGCGAGGCCGAGCGCGGAGCCGGCGGCGATCGCACCCTGGATCCGCGCCTCGAGGTCGTGCTTGATGTTCATGGCCTGGCGGCGCATCCAGAAGATCATCCAGGTGAGCACGGCGACGGCCGAGAACATCGCGATGCCCTCGAAGATCTGCTCGGAGCGGCCTTCCAGCTCGCCGACGGTGAAGAAGAGGAGCGCCCCGGTGATGATCGACGACGAGGATCGCCGGCTGCGGTGCCGGCCCAGACGACGCGCATGTGCTCGCGGTTGTCCGTCTTCGCCAGGAAGGCGAGGACGATGCCGACGATCAGCGAGGCCTCGAGTCCTTCCCGGGTGGTCAGAAGGGCGGCGCCCATGCGTGGATCGTCTCCTCGTCGACGGCTCGTTGTAAGGCAACCCTTACAGGCGGACCCGAGCATACGGATTCGTCGCGCCGGTCCGTCAAACCGAGAGGCGGCTTACGAGCTCTCGAGCAGGTCCTTCAGGCGGGCGAGGTCGTCCTCGAGCGTCTTCTGCGCGTGGCCGGTGACGACGCCGGACATGAGCCGCGCGAGGGCGCTCTTGTACTCGGTGTCGATCGTCGTCTTGAGCTCGGTCACGCCGTCCCGCTCGGCGAGCGTCTGCGACACGGTCGACTCGAACGCGCTCGCGACGAGCCGGATCGCGACGCGCGAATGCGGCTCGTACTCGATCACCTTGGACTCGATCTCGAAGCGCTGGCCGTGGTCCTCGAAGACGTCGTGGAAGGTCGTGCCCACGCCGGGCGGCCCGTCCGAGACCTGCTCGGACGACTTGAGGGCCGACATCCAGCGCAGCCGCCGCTCGGCGGGGACGAGGTAGGCGAAGACGTGTGGTGCCGGCCGGGCGATCTCGACCGTGTGCTCGTTGACCGGAATGGGCTAGGCCTCCTCGGGCCCTCCCGCGCGGCGCATCTCGTCGGCCGCCGCCCTGGCCTCCTCGTGCACGCGCCGGCGGAGGTCGTCGACCTCCTCGTCGACGATCGTCTCGGCGCCCATCCCTGCCGCCTCGAAGTCCTGCTCGTCGGCCGCGCCCTCGCGCGCCTCGGCGAGCTTCCGGCGCAGCTCGTCCGCGCGCGGGTCGGGCGCCGAAGCCGCGGGCTCGGGCGCAGCCGGGGTCGGCTGAACCTCCGCGCCCGGGCGCCAGGCGCTCGACCGGCGCGCGGCGGCGGCGCAGGAGCACCGTCGCGAGCGCCGCGCCGCCCACCGCCGCGAGAGCTGCCGTCATCCGTCTCACACCCGTCACTCTTCCACGCGGAGGGACCGCGGGGCAACCCGACCCGCGTCGCTATACTCGCCGCAGCTTCCTGCTCCGCCGGGCGCCGTCAAACCGGGGCGGCGCGACGAGCGGGGCCGCTAAGACCGAGGGAAGAGAGGAGGACCGGAACTGAATCAGTACGAGATCATGCTCATGCTCGATCCCGAGCTGGCCGACGAGCGCCAGACGGAGATCGTCACGCGCGCCCGCGCGCTCATCGAGGGCGGCGGCGGCGCCTGGCAGGGACAGGAGTCCTGGGGCCGGCGCAAGCTCGCGTACGAGATCGACAAGAAGAACGAGGCCAACTACCACCTGCTCCACTTCGACTGCGAGCCGGCGACCCTGGACGAGCTGACGCGCGTCCTGCGGATCACCGACGGCGCGATGCGGCACATGGCCGTGCGCAGGCCGGCCGGCAGCGTGCTCGGCCGCGCGCCGGCGCCGCCGCCCGAGCCGGTGTCCGCGCCCGCCGCGCCCACGGCCGACGCCGAGGCCGCGCCCGAGCCGCAGGCCGAGGCCGAGGCCGAGGCCGCGCCAGAAGCAGCGCCCGAACCGCAGCCCGAGCAGGCGACCGAGTCCGAGCCAACCGAGTAACCGAGGCCGAAGGAGAAGGAGGCCCACTGTGGCGAACATCAACCGCGTCGTCCTCGTCGGAAACCTGACCAGGGATCCCGAGCTGCGGCACACCCCGAGCGGCACGGCCGTCTGCAAGCTCCGCCTGGCCGTGAACACGCGCCAGAAGGACCAGGCCTCGGGCGAGTGGGGCGACAAGCCGAACTACTTCGACGTCACCGTCTGGGGCAACCAGGGCGAGAGCTGCGCGCAGTACCTGTCGAAGGGCCGCCCGGTCGCGGTCGACGGGCGCCTCGACTGGCGCGAGTGGGACGCCCAGGACGGGACGAAGCGCCAGGCGGTCGAGATCATCGCCGACAGCGTCCAGTTCCTCGGCAGCCGCGAGGACGGCGGCGGAGGCGGCGCCCAGCGCGAGTACGTGCCGCAGGGCGACGTGAACGCCGACCAGTCCGACTTCGCGCCCGCGCGGCGGCGGCGACGACGACATTCCGTTCTAGAGAGGAGCACGACCCGAATGCCACCCAAGGGAAAACAGCAGTCGAGCTCGCGGCGGCGTCCGCCCACCGGGCCCGGAGGCCGGCGGAAGAGCTGCTACTTCTGCAAGGAAAAGATCGAAGAGGTCGACTACAAGAACTACAGCCAGCTGCGGCGCTACATCTCCGAGAAGGGGAAGATCCGCTCCCGCCGGATCACGGGCGCCTGCCGCCGACACCAGGATCAGATCGCCGTCGCCGTCAAGCGCGCGCGCGAGATGGCGCTCCTGCCGTACGTCTCGGGGTAGCGATGGAAGTGATTCTTCTTCAGGACGTGGAGCAGGTCGGCCTGCGCGGCGACGTCGTGAACGTCGCGCGCGGGTACATGCGCAACTTCCTCCAGCCGCGCGGACTCGCCCAGCCGGCGACGCCCGCGCTCCTCGCCGAGCTGCAGAAGCGCGACGAGCAGCGCGCCCGCCACGAGGCGCGCGACGCAGACCAGGCCCAGGAGATCGCGAAGCGCATCGGCGCGACCGTGCTCCGCTTCGACGTGAAGTCTGGCCCACGCGGCCGGCTGTTCGGCTCGGTCACCCCGACGAACATCGTCGACGAGCTCTGGGAGCAGGAGAAGATCCGCATCGACCGGCGCAAGCTCGACCTGCCCGAGACGATCAAGCGGATCGGCCGCTACACGATCCCCGTCACGGTCTTCGAGGACGTGACGGCCGAGATCCACGCCGAGGTCGTCCCCGAGGGCGGCGAGCTGCCGTCCGAGGAGGAGGTCGCCGCGTGGGAGGCCGAGGAGCGCGCCGAGGAGGCCGAGGACGCGCGAGGAGCGAGATCGAGCGGTCGAGGCCGAGGAGCCGTCCGAGCTCGAGGTCGCCCTCGCCGAGGAGGACGCCGCGCGCGCCGAGGCCGCGCAGGACGACCGACGAGCCGACCGAGCAGGAGGCCGACGAGGCCGAGCGCCGCGTCCGACGCCGACGCCCCGGAGGCTGCGCCCGAGGAGCCGGCCGACCAGGTCGAGGCCGCGTGGGCCGAGCACGAGGAGACGCTCGCCGCGGAGGCTGAACCCGCCGCGGAGCCGCCCGCCGAGGGCGACGACGAAAAGCGCGTGTAGCTCCCTCCACACCTCGTCCCCAACCGGGCCCGCACCCTGTGGGCGACCGTAGAAAGTTCCCGCTCCGAGCGGACTTCCGCTCCACAGCGCCCGGTGAACAGCTGACCGGCGCCGTCCGATCGGGCTGCCACTATTGGCACTAAGCCGCTGCAAATGGCGGCTTTTCGCGCTGTGGAACCCGTTCCTAACAGATTGATTGACACGCCCCCGGCCGACAGGTCTTATCCGGCGCTGCCCCCCGTGAGCCAGACCGCCGTCGCCACCGCGCCCGTCCCCCCGCAGAACCTCGACGCCGAGGAGTCGGTCCTCGGCGCGATGATGCTCTCGCCCGGCGCGATCGGCGCCGTGAGCGAGGTGCTCGACGCGGACGGGAGCGACTTCTACCGCGAGAGCCACGCGCGGATCTACCGCGCCGCCCTCGCGCTCTACGGCAAGGGCGAGCCGGTCGACGCGATCACGCTCGTGGACGAGCTCGACGAGCGCGGCGACCTCGAGCAGCGCCGGCGGCGGCGGGCGGATCCACGAGCTCGCGACCCTCGTCCCCGCGAGCGCGAACGCGAGGCACTACGCGCAGATCGTCCACGAGAGCGCGATCCTCCGCGGGCTCATCCGCGCCGGCGGCGAGATCGCGCGGCTCGGCTGGGAGCGCCCGGGCGAGACGGCGACCCTGGTCGACCAGGCCGAGCAGATCGTCTTCGAGCTCGGCCAGGAGCGCCAGACGAACGAGTTCAGCCACATCGAGGACCTCCTGAAGGAGAGCTTCGAACGGATCACCCACCTCTACGACCTCGGGCTCGACGTCACGGGCGTCCCCTCCGGCTTCCGCGACCTCGATCGGCTCACGTCGGGCTTCCAGGAGGGCAACCTGATCATCGTCGCCGCCCGCCCGGGCATGGGGAAGTCGGCACTCGGGCTCGGCATGGCGGCGAACGTCGCCGTCCGCAACGAGACCCCGGTCGCGCTGTTCACGCTCGAGATGTCGAAGGCCGAAGTGACGCAGCGGCTTATGTGCGCCGAGGCCAAGGTCGAGCTCCACCGCCTCCGCACCGGCCGGCTCGCCGCCGACGACTGGCCGCGCCTCACCGCCGCCTGCGACCGGCTCGCCAAGGCGCCGGTCTACGTGGACGACACCGGCTCGATCACGATGATGGAGATCCGCTCCAAGGCCCGCCGGCTCAAGTCGAAGCACCCGAACCTCGGGCTGATCGTGATCGACTACCTCCAGCTGATGACCTCGGGGACGACGCGCCGAGAACCGCGTCCAGGAGGTCTCGCAGATCTCGCGCTCGCTCAAGGTGCTCGCCCGCGACCTCGAGACGCCGATCATCGCCATGTCCCAGCTCTCCCGCGCCGTCGAGCAGCGCCACGACAAGCGCCCGATCCTCTCCGACCTGCGCGAGTCGGGCTCGATCGAGCAGGACGCCGACATCGTCACCTTCATCTACCGCGACGACTACTACAACCCCGAGGACTCCCCCGACCCCGGCGTCGCCGAGGTGATCGTCGCGAAGCACCGAAACGGCCCGACCGACAAGGTCAAGCTCTCCTTCATCTCGCAGTACGCGAAGTTCGCCGACCTGGCCGCGCGCGCTCGCCGAGCACGCGCGCGGCACGCCGACCCCGGCCGCATCTAAGCTCCATCCGTGCCCGCCACCGTGATCGTTGGCGCCCAGTGGGGCGACGAGGGCAAGGGCAAGATCGTCGACCTGCTCGCCGAGCACTCGGACGTCGTCTGCCGCTACCAGGGCGGGCCGAACGCCGGACACACGATCGTCCGCGACGGCGAGACGTTCAAGCTCCACCACATCCCGTCCGGGATCCTCTACCCCGGCCGAATCTGCGTCGTCGGCGCCGGCTGCGTGCTCGACCCGGGCCAGCTCGTGAAGGAGATCGACGGGCTCGAGGAGCGCGGGATCCGACCGCCGACCTGCGGATCTCGGGCAACGCGCACCTGATCATGCCGTGGCACGTCGCGATCGACGCGGCGAGCGAGCGGCGGCTCGGGCGGCTCCAGATCGGGACGACGCGGCGCGGGATCGGCCCCGCATACGCGGACAAGGCGGCGCGGATCGGGATCCGCGTCCAGGACATCCTCGACCCGAAGATCCTGCGGCAGAAGTTCGAGACCGCGCTCGCCGAGAAGAACCTCGTGCTCGAACGGCTGCACGACCATCCGCCGCTCGAGGCCGAGGAGCTGGCCGACCGGATGGAGGAGTACGCCGACCGGCTGAGGCCGTACGTGGCGGACACGTCGCTGCTCGTCGACCGGGCGCTCCGCGACGGCAAGCGCGTGCTGCTCGAGGGCGCCCAGGGGACGCTGCTCGACCTCGACCACGGGACGTATCCCTTCGTAACTTCGTCGAACCCGGTCGCGGGCGCGGCTACGACCGGCGTCGGGATCGGGCCGACGCGGATCGACCACGTGCTCGGCGTCGCGAAGGCGTACGTCACCCGGGTCGGCGAGGGCCCGTTCCCGACCGAGATCGAGGGCGCCGACCAGGCGCGCGTCCGCGAGCTCGGCGCCGAGTACGGCACGACTACGGGCCGCGAGCGCCGCTGCGGCTGGCTCGACCTCCCCGCGCTGCGCTTCGCCGTGCGCGTGAACGGACTCACGTCGATCGCGCTGACGAAGCTGGACGTGCTCTCGTCCTTCGCCGAGCTGCCCGTGTGCGTGGCGTACCGGCTCCCCGACGGAACCGAGACCGACGAGTTCCCCGGCCACCAGTCGGACTTCCACCACGCCCGGCCCGTGTACCAGACGCTCCCCGGCTGGCTCGCACCGCTCGACGAGGTGGACGGGCTCGACGGGCTGCCCGAGCGGGCACGCGACTACGTCGACTTCGTCGCCGAGGCGCTCGAGGTCGAGCTCTGCATGGTCGGCACCGGGCCGGACCGCGAGCGCGTCCTCACGTCCCGCGCGATCGCGTCCGTCGCCGGCTGACCACGACGACGCCGAGCCCGACCACGGCCAGCGCCGCGAGCACGGCAGCGAGGTTGCCGGCCGGGAAGCCCGAGGCCGAGGCGGACGGCGGCGGAGCCGGCTTCGTCGAGGCCGGCGTCGGCCTCGATCGTCGCAGCGACGTCCTCGGGGACGGTGAGCCAGTCGGGCCCGCGCCGCAGCAGGCGCTGCGGCGGGAAGTAGGCGAACGACCGCTCGCGGGTCGGCCCATGGTCGTCACGACGTCCGGCGTCAGGCGGATGACGACCGCCCTGCCGAGCCGGTCGGGCGGGTCGCCGAGCGGCAGGTCGGCGAGGAGCGCGTCGTACGCCGCGGGGTCGGCGACGGGCTTGCCGTTCACCGTCGCGGCCCGGATCGTCACGGCCGGGCGCGGCTCGAGGTCGCGGGTGAACCGCTTGAGCGACATCGCGACCGGGAGCCTCGGCCGCACCCAGCTGTTGCCGTATGCCGAGCAGGCCGTCCGCGTACGGCATCGTCCCCTCCTGGCCGAACCAGTCGGCCTCGAACTCGACCGAGTACCACGGCTGGGCCGGCGGAGCAGCGACGAACTTGGCCGAGTTGCCCACGTCCAGCAGTCCGTACGCGAGGGCGCTGCCCTGCGCCGGCCCCTCGCCCGCGTGGATCCTCACGCACTCGGTCGCGCCGCAGATCTTCACGTCGACCGGGCCCTTGGCGGACGCCGGAGCGGCGGTCGCGAGCGCCGCGGCGAGAACCGAGAGAATCGCGAGTCGTCTCACGCCACTACTACGCCGGCGACGGCCCGGAGAGGTTCCCGCCAGGCTCAGCCGAGGTCGGCGGGGACGTTCACGTTGCGCAGCAGCGCCTCGTCCACCTCGACCGTCCGCGCGTCGAGCTCGGCCAGCGGCATCGCGAAGCGCCAGCTCGCCGCGCTCGATGCGCCGCTCGAGGACCGGCAGCGCGGAGCGGCGGTACGCGCCGGGGAGCGGGCCCGGTCTGCGGGACGGCGACGTCCACCCCGTCCGCCGCCCGGGCGAGCTCCTCCAGCACGGCCGGCGTCAGGTCGGGCAGGTCGACGGGCACGACGACGCACAGGTCGGTCGGCGCAAGCCGCAGCCCGGCCGCGACGCCGACGATCGCCGCGCGCAGCTCGGCGCCGTCGTCGGCGACCGGGAACGGCAGCGGGAGCGCGTCCGCCGCCTTGCCGACCGCGAGCCGCTCGTCGCAGGCCTCGCCGAGCGTCCGCCACGCCCGCTCGGCGAGCGTCTCCCCGTCCAGGCGGGCGAGCGCCTTCGGCGAGCCGAAGCGCCGGCTCGCGCCGCCGACGAGCAGGACGCCGGTTACGCGCTCACGCGCCACGGCTCGGTGTAGACGTTCATCCGGCCGTCGCGGACGAAGCCGCAGAGCGTGATCCCGCGGTCGCGGGCGAGGTCGACGGCGAGGGTCGACGGCGCGCCGACCGCGACGAGCAGCGGGCAGCCCGCCACGGCGGCCTTCTGCACGAGCTCGAACGAGAGCCGGCCGCTGACGCAGAGGATCGCGCGGCCGAGCGGGAGCAGTCCCTCGCCGAACGCCCAGCCGATCACCTTGTCCATCGCGTTGTGGCGGCCGACGTCCTCGCGCAGCGCGAGCAGCTCGCCGGCCTCGTCGAAGAGGCCGGTCGCGTGGAGCCCTCCGGTCGCCGCGAAGGCCTCCTGGCCCGCGCGGAGGCGGTCCGGCAGCGCGGCGACGAGCCCGGCCGGAACGCTCAGGTCGCTCTCGACCCGCGGCGCCTCCGACGGCGATCGCCTCGAGCGCGCCCTTCCCGCAGACCCCGCACGAGGAGGTGGTGTAGAAGCTCCGCGCGAGCTGCGCCGCGTCGAAGCCGGGCGCGTCCACCTCGACCGTGTTCGCCGCGAGATCGGCCGGGAGCGACGCCGACCGGGGCTCGATCCCCTCCGAGAGGCAGAACCCCAGCGCAAGCTCCTCGTCGTGGCCGGGCGTCCGCATCGTCACCGCGACCGGCTCGCCGTTCACGCGGATCTCGAGCGGCTCCTCGGCCGCGACCTCGTCCGTCTCGGTGCGGCCGTCCGGCAGGCGCACGACCTCGACCTGACCGGCGGCATGAGCCGGGGGCGTCGTCACGCCGCGAAGCGTACGTCCTCGGTCAGGCGCAGAGCTCGGCCGCGACCGCGAGGTATGTCTCCGCGCAGCGCGCGGCCGACTCGAGGTCGACCCACTCGACGTCCGCGTGAGCGCCTTCGCCGACCGGCCCGTAGACGACCGTCGGGATTCCCGGCGGCGCTCAAGATCGCCGCGTCCGCCCAGAACGGGACGCCGACGACCTCGGCCTCGCGTCCGAGGGTCGCGGCGGCGTGGCCGAGCACGGACTGGACGACCGCCTCGTCGCGGTCGACTTCGAACGGCTCGCGAACGAACGTCGTTCGCACCTCGGCGCGAAAGTCCGGATCGGACGCGGCCGCGCGGTCGACGATCGCCTGCACCTCGGCCGCGACCGCCTCGGCGGACTCGCCCGGGATCGGTTCGGCGCTCGGCCTGGAGCACGCAACGGTCGGGATAGGTCGAGAGCTCGACGCCGCCCTCGACGAGCGACGCGTGGAGCGACCCGCTGCCGAGGAGATCGTGCGACGGCGTCGGCACGGAGCGCGCGATCGAGCTCCTCGAGCCCGACGAGGACGTGGCCCATCTTGGCGATCGCGTCGATCCCGAGGTCGGGCCGCGAGCCGTGCGCCGCCCGACCGATCGTCTCGACCTCGAGCCAGACGAACCCGCGGTGCGCGAGCGCGACGCGCTCCTCGGTCGGCTCCGTCACGATCGCAGCGTCGGCCCGGAGCGACGCCGCCACGGCCGCAGTGCCGATGCTCGCGACCTCCTCGTCTGCGACCGCGGTCAGCACGACGTCGCCGCGCAGCCCGAGCTCCTTCGCCCGCGCGCCGGCCAGGAGGAGCGCGGCGAGGCTCGACTTCATGTCGTAGGCGCCGCGGCCGTAGAGCCGGCCGCCCTCGACGCGGGGCTCGAGCGCCGCGGTCCATGCCCGCGTAGCCGACCGTGTCCATGTGCGCGTTCAGCATCAGCGTCTTCCCGCCACCGGACCCGCGCGCGACCGCGACCACGTTCCAGCGGCCGGGCGCGATCTCCTCGACGCTCGTCTCGAGCCCATGGTCCTCGCACCAGGCGGCGACGAACCGCGCGATCTCGCCCTCACCGGCGCCGCCCGGGACGAGGTCGGGGTTGACCGAGTCGATCGCGACGAGGCGGCTCGCGAGGTCGGTCAGCTCGTCGCGCATGGCGCGAGGGTAGTCCGACGCGCCCGCGCCGATCTTCCATAATCGGCGTCGTGGACGTGTTGGCCCTGACCACGCTCCTCGAGCGCCTGCCGACCGAGCGCACGAGCCTGCTCGACAACCTCGGGCCTCGTCCGGCGCGAGATCGGGCCGATCACGCCCGAGCTCTCGGACGCGATCGCCGACCGGATGAACATCCGCCGCGGCGAGGTGCACGAGGTCGTCTCGTTCTACTCGTTCCTCCAGGTGCCGACGGACGCGGTGCGCGTCTGCATCGGGCCGGTCTGCGACTGCATGGGCGCGCAGGACCTCCTCGCGCGGGAGCGCGAACACGCGGACGGCGTCCCGGTGCTCGGCGTCGAGTGCCTCGGCCACTGCGAGCTCGCCCCGGTGCTGCTGCGCGGCGACCGGGTCGAGCCCGGAGGCGCGTTCCCACGACGAACGACGGGCCGTCGATCGGGCTCGCGCAGGCGGACGAGTCGCTCGCCGACTACGCAGGCGCGCGGCGGCTTCGAGGTGCTGCGCGCGCTGCCGGAGGCGAGCACGGTCGTCGCCGAGCTGAAGGCGTCTGGCCTGACCGGCTACGGCGGCGCCGGATTCCCGACCGGCGTCAAGTGGGAGGCCGTCCGCGCGGAGGCGGGGCCGCGGTACGTGATCGTGAACGCCGACGAGGGCGAGCCCGGGACGATCAAGGACCGCTACGTGATGGAGCGGCGGCCGCACCTGATGTTCGAGGGGATGCTGATCGCGATGCGCGTCGCGGAGGCGACCGAGGGGTTCGTCTACCTGCGCGAGGAGTACGGCCGGGCGCGGCGAGCGGCTCGAGTCGGCGCTCGAGGAGCTGCGCGGCGCGGGCCTGCTCGACGGGCTCGACATCCGGCTCGTGATCGGCGCCGGCGCGTACATCTGCGGCGAGGAGACCGCGATGCTCGAGTCGATGGAGGGCCGGCGCGGGATGCCGCGCCTGAAGCCGCCGTTCCCGAGCCAGGTCGGCTACCTCGGCCGGCCGACGCTGATCAACAACGTCGAGACGCTCGCGCACGTGCCGGCGATCCTGCGGCTGGGCGGCGAGGCGTGGGCGGCGCTCGGCACGCGCGGCGCGAGCGGCGTGCGGCTCTGGTCGGTGACGGGCGCCGTCGCGAAGCCCGGCTGCTACGAGGCGCCGAACGGCTCGACGGTGCGCGAGCTCGTCGACCTGGCGGGCGGCGCGACGGACGAGGTCGGCGCGGTCGTCCCCGGCGGAGCGGCGAGCGGGATCCTGCCGCCGGCGGCGCTCGACGTGCCGCTCACGCGCGACGCGCTGCGGGACTGGGGCGCCGGGGTCGGCTCGGCCGGCCGTGCAGGTCTTCCCCGCCCGCTACCCGCCGCTGCGACTCCTCGCCGAGACGATCCGCTTCTTCGCCGAGGAGTCGTGCCAGAAGTGCACCCCGTGCCGGATCGGCAACCGCGGCATCCACCATGTGCTCGAGGAGCTGGAGCGCGGCCACGTGGCGATGTCGCGCGAGCAGATCGAGCAGTGGCTCGACGCGATGGTCAAGACGTCGATCTGCGGGCTCGGCCAAGGCGCGCCGTTCCCGGTGCGGAACGCATTCCGCCACTGGCCCGAGCTGTTCGCCCCGCTCGGCGAGCCCGTCGAGACGGGCTGAGGGCTTTCGGTTAGACGCGCGAGTACTTCGGGTCCCGACCCGCCCCCTACTCGCCGCTCAGGCTATCCCCGAACGACGCACGTGTGGGTGACGCACGCGTGTCGACTCTGTGTCAGCCGTCGAGGCCGAGCTCGCCGCGGATCGAGTCGAGATCCTCGTCCTCCACGGCGTACTCGCGGAACTTCGGGTTCATCTCGATCGCGCGGCGGACATGCTCGATCGCGTCCTCGCGCCTCCCCGCACGCGCCTCGAAGCAGCCGAGGTTGTAGAGGAACGCCGGATTGTCCCCGTACCGCGACCGCCCCTCCTCGACGACCTCGAGGGCCCGCTCCCAGTCGCCCGCCTTGGCGGCCGGGATCGCGGCGAAGTAGTACTCCCACGGCGATACCTCGTACGGCTCGCCCGCGCGCCCGCCGATCGCGAGCACGGTCGAGCCGGGCTCAGCGGCGTGGGCCTCGCGCCGCACGGTCGGATCGCCGATGAAGACGAACGTGCCGGCGGGGCGTCGACCTCGTCGCCGTCGAGGGAGAACGTCACGCGGCCGGTGAGGACGACGTAGAGCTCCTCGTGCCTGCCGGCGCCGTCGCCCGTCTCGTCGTGTTCCTCGACGATCTCGTCGCCGGCGTTCTCCGCTGTGTAGGCGTTCACCCCGAACGCCTCGACGCCGAGCGTCCGCCGGACGGGACGCCACATGAGGGTGTCCGACACGGGGACCGCGTCGAGCTCCGAAACCTGCACGACCTGGAAGGGCGGACGGCTCACGCTCGCGAGCCTACCGGCCGGCGGCAGGTCGAAGCCGGAGCCGCCGGAGGCTACGATGCGCGCGTGACCAGGGTGGTCGAGTTCACGCTCGACGGCAAGACCGTCACCGCGCCCGAGGACGAGCTGCTCGTCCATGCCGCCGCGCGCCACGGCGTCTTCATCCCGACGCTCTGCCACGACGACAAGCTCGACCCGTACGGCGGGTGCCGCATGTGCGTCGTCGGCGTCGAGGGCTCACCCCGCCCGCTGCCCGCCTGCGCGACCCGGGTGACCGAGGGGCTCGCCGTCTCGACGAACTCGGACGTGCCCGACCTGCGCCGCACGCTCACGGAGATGCTCCTCGCCGAGCACCTGAACCCGAACCCGGGCGGCCGACCGAACGAGCTCGTCGACCTGGCGGAGGAGATCGGCGCCGAGGCGCCGTTCATCCTCCCGGACGCGAAGCGCGAGCCGTACGAAGACCGCAACAAGCTGATGGGCTACGACCCGGACGCCTGCATCCTCTGCAACCGCTGCGTCCGCTACACGCAGGAGGTCATGCAGTGCTCGGCCCTCTCGCTCGAGGGCCGCGGCCCGCACGCGCGGATCGTCCCCACGCACGGCTTCTCCTGGCTCGACACCGAGTGCGAGCTGTGCGGCGGCTGCCTCTCGGTCTGCCCGACCGGCGCGATCCACGAGAAGTTCGAGGCGGAGCACGGAGACGCCCGAGCGCGGGCTCGAGAAGGTCAAGACGACGTGCACGTACTGCGGCGTCGGCTGCCAGGTCGACCTGAACGTCGACCCCGAGACGAAGCGGATCGTCAAGGTCACGTCCGACCCGACCTACCTCCCGAACGAGGGCAACCTCTGCGTCAAGGGCCGCTTCGCGTTCAACTTCGTCCACCACCCGGACCGGCTGACGGAGCCGCTTGTCCGCGGCGAGGACGGCGAGCTCCACCCGACGACGTGGGAGCACGCGCTCGACACCGCCGCCGCGGGGCTCGCGCGCGTGCGCGACACGCATGGGCCGCAGACGATCGGCGTCCTCGCGTCGGCGCGGCTGACGATGGAGGAGAACTTCCTCATCCAGAAGCTCGGCAGGACGGCGATCGGGACGAACTCGATCCACTCCTGCGAAGCAACCTGACACGCTCCGACTCTTTACGGCCTGGTCAGGTCGTTGGGCAGAGGGGCAAGCACCAACTCGATCCCGGAGATCGAGAACGCGCGCGTCCTCTTCGTGATCGGCTCGAACACGACCGAGGCGCACCCCGTGCTCGCGCTGCGGATGAAGAAGGCCGTCCGCAACGGCGCGACTCTGATCGTGGCCGACCCGCGCAAGATCTGGCTGACGAAGCTGGCCGAGCGGCACCTCCAGCTGCGCCCGGGGTCGGACGTCTGGCTCCTGAACGCGATGATGCACGTGATCCTCGAGGAGGGGCTCCAGGACGAGGAGTTCATCCGCGAGCACACCGAGGACTTCGACGCGGTGCGCGACGTCGTCCGCCGCTACACGCCCGAGGACGCTGAGCAGGTCACGGGCGTGCCGGCCGACGACATCCGCTGGGCGGCGCGGACGTACGCGTCCGAGCGGCACGCGGCGATCTTCTACACGCTCGGGATCACCGAGCACGCGTGCGCGGTCGACAACATCTGGTCGCTCTCGAACCTCGTGCTGATGACCGGTCACCTCGGCTACGAGTCGACCGGGCTGAACGCGCTGCGCGGCCAGAACAACGTCCAGGGGCTGAACGACGCGGGCGCGAACCCGGTGTACCTCCCGGGCTACCAGCCGCTGAACGACCCCGACGTGCGGGCGCGCTTCGAGGAGCGCTGGGGCGTCGAGGTCCCGACGGCGCACCGGCTACCGGCTCGACCAGATGATCTCCGGCATGCACGACGGGCGGATCCGCGCCTTCTACCTGATCGGTGAGAACCCGGCCCACACCGAGCCGAACGCCGCGCACGTCGAGCACGGGCTCGAGGGACTCGACTTCCTCGTCTGCCAGGACATCTTCCTGAACGACGCCGCGCGCAAGTACGCCGACGTCGTCCTCCCCGCGTCGAGCTTCGCGGAGAAGGAGGGCACGTTCACGAACACGGAGCGCCGCGTGAACCGCGTGCGCGCGCGCCGTCCCGCTCCCCGGAAACGCGCGCGAGGATCTCGCGATCGTCGACGATCTCGCACGCCGGCTCGGGCGCCGAGTGGCCCGAGTACCCGGATCCGCCGAGGACGTGTGGAACGAGTTCGCCGACCTCGCGCCGCTCTGGTCGGGGATCCGCTACGACCGGATCGACGAGGTCGGGCTGCAGTGGCCGTGCGTCGACGAGAACGACCCTGGCACGCCGTACCTCCACGCGCCGAGGCCCGCGCGGCCGAGCGGCAAGGGCAAGTTCTACCCCGTCGAGTACCAGCCGCCGATCGAGGAGCCGGACTCCGAGTACCCGTTCGTCCTCTCGACCGGCCGGACGCTCTACCACTACAACTCGGCCGGCGATGACGATGCGCGAGGCGGGCGTGACCGACAAGCAGGAGGATCCGTTCATCGAGATGTCGCCCGAGGACGCGGACGCGCTCGGGGTCGAGGACGGCGACTGGGTGCGGCTCGTCTCCCGGCGCGGCCAGGTCGAGGCGAAGGTCGTCGATCGGCGACCGCGTCGTGCCGGGCCTCGTCTGGATGGCGCTCCACTTCAAGGAGGCGCGCGTCAACCTGCTCACGAACGACGTGACCGACTCGCTGATCGGGATCCCGGAGTACAAGGTCTGCGCGATCCGGATCGAGCCCGTCGGCGGCGCGCTCCGGCCCGCGGCGCGTTAGCGCCCGTGCGACGACGTGGCGCAGTTGCGGCACGAAGCCGTGACCCACGCGTGCGCGATTCGGCGGTAGGCTCGGCCTCGGAAGGCGGGTGGGTTGGGACCCGGATTACTCGCGCCCGTGAATCTGAAGGCGCGCCGCGCGCTATTCGAAGACGACCACGGATCGCGCCCGCTCGCGCCGCCGCATCGCGGCGAACGCCTCGTCGACGTCGTCGAGCCCGATGCGGTGCGAGACCAGCCGGTCGAGCGGGAGCTTCCCGGCCAGGTACAAGCGCGCGATCCGCGGGAAGTCGAGCGCCGGCACCGCGCCGCCGTAGATCGACCCGACGAGCGTCTTCCCGCTGTCGACGAAGGAGTACACCTCGAACGAGGCCCGCTCGCCGTACGCGCTCAGCCCGACGAGCACGCCGACGCCGCCGGAGCGGAGCAGCCCCGGCATCGCCTCGACGGTCGGGACGAGCCCGATCGCCTCGAACGCGTAGTCGGCGCCGCCCGGCAGGAGCTCCGCCGCCGTCCTCGACCGAACCGACCGTCTCGCGTCGCGCCCGACCTCCAGCGCGAGCGCAAGCTTCTCCTCCGACAGATCCACCGCCACGATCGGATGCGCGCCGGCGAGCGCTGCGCCCATCACGACCGAGAGCCCGACGCCGCCGCAGCCGATCACCACAACCGACGCGCCCGCCTCGACCCGCGCCGTGTTCACGACCGCGCCGACGCCGGTCGTCACGGCGCAGCCGATCAGCGCCGCGACCTCCATCGGCACCTCGCGTGGAATCGGGATCGCGGCCGTCTCCGGCACGACCGACCGCTCGGCCATCGAGCCGACCGCCAGGTACGTGTAGACGTCCTCGCCGGAACCGGGCCGCCGGAAGCGCGTCGTCCCGTCGTCCATCACGCACTGGCCCGCCTTCGTGCCGCTGCACGCCCAGGCCCGTCCGGCGAGGCAGTGGGAGCAGCGCCCGCACGCGTAGAACCACGAGAGGACGACGTGGTCGCCGACCTCGACGCCGCGCACGCCCTCGCCCACCGCCTCGACGACGCCCGGCGCCCTCGTGCCCCATCACGACCGGCGTCGGCCGCGGCCATTCGCCGTCCACGACGTGCAGGTCGGAGTGGCAGACGCCGCTCGCGCCCATCCGGACGCGCACCTCGTGCGCGCGCGGCGCCTCGAGCTCGAGCTCCTCGACCGACACCGATCCCGGCCCGTCGAAGACCGCCGCACGCACCGCGCCGAGACCGTCCGGGCCGCTCACGGGCCGATTCTACGACGGCCGCCTGGCCGATCGACCGTTGTGGCTCGCGGCACGAGCCCGTCTACCATCCGTCCATCGCAACGCAACGCGCGCACCAAGACGAACGGCGCGTCCTCTACGAGGTCATCTCGACGGTCGGCTCGTCGCTCGAGCTGGACGAGGTCCTCGAGGCGGTCGTGCGCCTGCTCTCGGACGCGAGCGCCGTGCACGCCTGCTTCGTCTACCTGCTCGAGGACGGCGGCGAGCGGCTCGTCCTCAAGGCGGCCTCGGAACCGTACGGCCGCTTCGTCGACGAGATCGCGCTCGAGCACGGCGAGGGCCTCGCCTGGTGGGCGGCCGAGCGCCGCGAGCCGGGCTTCATCCTCGACAACGCGCTCGAGGACCCGCGCTTCAAGCACGTCCCCGAGCTCGAGGAGGAGCAGTTCCAGTCGCTCCTCTCGGTACCGATGCTCGGCAAGGACGGCGGGATCGTCGGCGTGATCACCCTCCACACCGAGGCGCCGCGCGAGTTCACCGAGGCCGAGATCGACTTCCTCGCGACGAGCGCGTCGCTCGTCGCGGGCGCGATCGAGAACGCGCGGATCTACGAGGAGATGCGCAGCCGCGTCGACGAGCTCGAGCACCTGACCGAGCTCGGCGAGACGATCGCCCGCGCCGAGACGGTCGAGGAGCTCCTGCCCGCCGTCTCCCAGCGCTGCGTCGCGCTCCTGCGGGCGCGTGCCTGCCACCTCTACCTGCTCGACTCCGGCTCGGAGGAGCTCCAGCTCCAGGCGTCCGCGCCGCGCGGCGCGAAGGCGCCTGCATCGGTCGGGCTCGCCGAGCTCGGGCCGGAGCTCGCGCGGAGCGGGCGCTCCGCCTCGGTCGCCGTCCCGCTCGTGGCGAACGACGAGCTGCTCGGGCTCCTGCGCGCCGACGGCACGTCGGCCGTCGACCTCGCCCGCGCGGCCGCGAACCAGACCGCGGTCGCCCTGAAGAAGATCGAGCTGATCGAGCGGCTGACGGAGAAGAACGTGATCAAGGACTTCTTCGAGCAGCTCGCGCGCGGAGCGATGCCGCGCGACCTCGAGGGCCGCGCGGCCCGGCTCGACTTCGACCTCACGGGCCGGCACATCGTGCTCGTCGCGGCGCCGCCGGACGACGAGTTCGAGAAGACGCTCGCCCGCCTCGCGCCCGGATCGCTCTTCGACCGCCGCGACGACCAGCTGCGCGCGCTCCTGCGCATCCCGAGCGGCGGCGCGCAGGCGCTCGTCGCCGCCGTGCGCAAGGCCGAGCGCGCGCCCGAGACCGCGGTCGGCCTCTCCAACCCGTGCCGCGGCGCCGACAGCTTCCCGGCCGGCTTCGAGGAGGCGACGCACGCGCTGCTCGGGAGCTCGATCGTGACCGGCGAGCACGGCGTCATGTCCTACGACGAGCTCGGGCCGTACAAGTACCTCCTGCGCATGTCGCTCGACGGCGGCGTGCGCGACAGCCACCGCGACGCGGTCGCGCGCCTGGCCGAGTACGACCGCCAGCGCCAGACCGCGCTCATGCGGACGCTCGAGGAGTTCCTCCGCCGGCGCGGCAACATCAGCGCCACCGCGGCCGCGCTCTACATCCACCCGAACACGCTCCGCCAGCGCCTCCGCCGGATCCAGGAGCTGACCGGCATCGACCTGCGCCGCGACGACTGGCTGATGGTCGAGATCGCCGCTGAAGATCGTGAAGCTGCAGGCGGCTCTCGGCACCGGGACCGTCACGCCGGACACACGGCCGCCCGGCCGGTTGTAGACCACCTCCATCGCCACGTCGGAGCGACCGGAGTAGGGTCCGGGCCGCACTCGACCCCAAGGGAGGACAGATGGCCACGACCGAGGCGGGCCCGACCGTCGACGACATCCGCCGGCTCGCGGACGAGCGCGGGATCGAGTTCTTCTTCGCGCAGTTCGTCGACATGTACGCGCGCCCGAGCGCGAAGCTCGTCCCGGCGCAGAACCTCGACGACCTCGTGACCGACGGGGCCGGGTTCGCCGGCTTCGCGGCCGGCGAGATCGGCCAGCTGCCCTCCGACCCCGACATCGCGGCGATCCCCGACCTCGCGTCGTTCACGCCCGTCCCCTGGGAGCCGACCGTGGCCCGCTTCGCGTGCGACATCACGGTCGAGGGCGAGGAGTGGCCGTACGACCCGCGCACGATCCTGCGCCGCCAGGTCGCCCGCGCGCAGGAGAAGGGCTTCGACTTCCGCATGGGCCTCGAGCTCGAGTACTTCCTCGTCGAGCTCATGGACGACGGCTCGATCGAGCTCGCCGACGAGCTCGACACGCTCGAGAAGCCCTGCTACGACCTGAACGGCCTCTCGCGCCACTACGAGTTCCTCACCACCGTCTCGCGCTACGTGAACGAGCTCGGCTGGGGCAACTACGCGAACGACCACGAGGACGCGAACGGCCAGTTCGAGCAGAACTTCACCTACGCGGACGCGCTCACGAGCTGCGACCGCGCGATCTTCTTCCGCTACATGGTCCACCCGCTGGCCGAGCGCTGGGGCAGCAGGTCGGGCGCCGGATGCTCGCGACCTTCATGCCGAAGCCGTTCTCGCACCTGACCGGCAACGGCTGCCACTTCCACATGTCGCTCTGGGACGGCGACACGAACCTGTTCCTGGACGACGACGACGCGCGCGGGCTCGGCCTCTCCGAGACCGCGTACAGCTTCATCGGCGGCCTCAAGGCGCACGCGCGGGCGTACAGCGCCGTGACCGCGCCGACGGTCAACTCGTACAAGCGGCTCAAGCTCGGCTCGACGGCCTCGGGCGCGACGTGGTCGCCGGTCTGGATCTCGTACGGCTACAACAACCGCACGCAGATGCTCCGCATCCCGGGGCCCGGGCCGGATCGAGGACCGCACGATCGACGGCTCGTGCAACCCGTACCTCGCCGCGGCGGCGATCCTCGCGGCCGGCCTCGACGGGATCGAGAACAGCCTCGACGCGGGCGAGCCGAACTCCGAGAACCTCTACGCGCTCTCGTACGACGAGCTGACCGGGCGCGGCCTCCAGACGCTGCCGCGCAACCTCTGGGAGGCGACCGAGGAGCTCGAGCGCGACGACGTCCTGCGCGCGGCGCTCGGCCGCGGCCGCGACGAGGACTACGTCGACTACTTCGTCCGCGTGAAGCGGGACGAGTGGAGCCGCTACCACGAGCAGGTCAGTCCGTGGGAGATCACCGAGTACCTGACGCGGTTCTGAGGCCTATGTAGGAACTGCACACATGAGTCGGCGGAAGATCGTAGGTTCCATGCGCGACCCGGCATGGACCCGAGTGTAGATTCAGGACATATGTGCGGAATCGTCGGGCTCTTCGCGAAGTCGCCCGAGATCGAGGAATCGCTCGGCGCGCACCTCGCCGCGATGCTGGCGCAGATGTGCGACCGCGGGCCCGACAGCGCGGGCGTCGCGATCTACCGCGACCCCGCGCCGGCCGGGCAGAGCAAGCTGACGCTCTTCTCCGCCGACCCGCTCCAGGACTGGGAGGCGCTCGCCGCCGAGCTCGGCAACGCGTTCGGCGGCGCGCCCGAGCCGAGCGTCCGCGCGGGCCACGCCGTCCTCGTCGTCGACGCCGAGCCGGCCGAGGCCGAGGCCTGGATCCGCAAGACGCACCCGGACCTCCGCGTGATGAGCGCCGGCCAGGCGATCGAGATCTACAAGGAGACGGGACGCCCCGACGAGTTCGTCCGCCGCTTCGGCCTCGACGAGCTCCGCGGCACGCACGGGCTCGGCCACACGCGCATGGCGACCGAGAGCCGCGTGACGACCGAGGGCTCGCACCCGTTCTCGACCGGGCACGACGTCTGCCTCGTCCACAACGGCTCGCTCTCGAACCACAACCGCCTCCGCGAGAGGCTGCGGCGCGAGGGGATCGAGTTCCAGACCGAGAACGACACCGAGGTCGCGGCCGGCTACCTCGCCTGGCGGATGCGCGAGGGCGCGTCGCTCGAGGAGGCGCTGGCGGGCTGCCTCGACGACCTGGACGGCTTCTACACCTTCCTCGTCGGGACGATCGACGGGTTCGCCGTCCTGCGCGACCCGATCGCGTGCAAGCCGGCCGTCCTCGCCGAGACCGACGACTGGGTCGCGATGGCGTCCGAGTGGCGCGCGATCGCCGTGCTCCCCGGCGCCGCCGGCGCGCGGATGTGGGAGCCGGCGCCCGCCGTCGCCGTACGCATGGGAGCGCGCGAAGGTCGCATGACGGCGGGGGCGGCCGAGGCGACGGCGGTCGAGGTCGTCGACCTCGCGTCCACCCCGCTCCGGGAGCTGAACCAGCGCCTGCACGACCTCGCCGGCGGCGCCGACGGCCCGCGGCGCTGGCGCGTCGTCAACCCGAACGGCGCCCACGCGGTCGCCTGCGGCCTCGACGCGGAGATCGAGGTCGAGATCGAGGGGCACGTCGGCTACTACTGCGCCGGGATGAACAAGCTCGCGACCGTGCGCGTGCACGGGAACGCCGGCCCGGGCCTCGCCGAGAACATCATGTCCGGCCGTGTGCTCGTCGACGGGAGCGCGAGCCAGTACGCGGGCGCCACCGGCCGCGGCGGCCTGATCGTCGTGCGCGGCGACGCGAGCTCGCGCTGCGGGATCTCGATGAAGGGCGTCGACATCGTCGTGCGCGGCTCGGTCGGGCACATGAGCGCGTTCATGGCGCAGCGCGGCCGCCTCGTCGTCTGCGGCGACGCGGGCGACGCGCTCGGCGACTCGATCTACGAGGCGCGGCTCTACGTGCGCGGCTCGGTCGCCGGCCTCGGCGCGGACTGCGTCGAGAAGGAGCTGCGCGACGAGCACGTCGCCGAGCTGCGCGAGCTGCTCGAGCAGGCGGGCGTCGACGACGTCGACCCGGGCTCGTTCCGCCGCTACGGCTCGGCGCGCGAGCTCTACACGTTCAAGGTCGACAACGCGGCGGCGTACTGATGGGCGAGGGCAACGGCCGTCCCTGGAACCTGCGCGAGTCGTACCTCTTCGACCGGCCGGTGATCGCCGAGATCCAGCGGGCCGCGCGCGAGGGGATCTACGACATCCGCGGCTTCGGCGCCAAGCGGAAGGTGCCGCACTTCGACGACCTGCTCCTGCTCGGCGCGAGCGTCTCGCGCTACCCGCTCGAGGGCTACCGCGAGCGCTGCGACACCGACGTCGTCGCTCGGGACGCGCCACGCGAAGAAGCCGCTCGAGCTGAAGATCCCGATCACGATCGCCGGCATGAGCTTCGGCGCGCTCTCGGCGCCCGCGAAGGAGGCGCTCGGCCGCGGCGCGACCGAGGTCGGCACCTCGACGACGACCGGCGACGGCGGCATGACGCCGGAGGAGCGCGAGCACTCGCAGATCCTCGTCTACCAGCTGCTCCCCTCCCGCTACGGGATGAACCCGGACGACCTGCGCAAGGCGGACGCGATCGAGATCGTCGTCGGCCAGGGCGCGAAGCCGGGCGGCGGCGGGATGCTGCTCGGGCACAAGATCTCCGACCGCGTCGCGGCGATGCGCGACCTGCCGAAGGGGATCGACCAGCGCAGCGCCTCGCGGCATCCCGACTGGACGGGCCCGGACGACCTCGAGATCAAGATCGGCGAGCTGCGCGAGATCACCGACTGGCAGAAGCCGATCTTCGTGAAGGTCGGCGCGACGCGGACGTACTACGACGTGCAGCTCGCGGTGAAGGCGGGCGCCGACGTGATCGTGGTCGACGGGATGCAGGGCGGCACGGCGGCGACGCAGGACGTCTTCATCGAGCACGTCGGCATCCCGACGCTCCCGGCCGTGCGGCTCGCGGTCGACGCGCTGCAGGAGCTCGACATGCACCGGAAGGTGCAGCTGATCGTCTCCGGCGGCATCCGCACGGGCGCGCGACGTCGCGAAGGCGCTCGCGCTCGGCGCCGACGCGGTCTCGATCGGCACGGCGGCGCTGATCGCGATGGGCGACAACAGCCCCGAGTACGAGCGCGAGTACGAGAAGATCGGCAGCGCCGCCGGCTACTACGACGACTGGCAGGCGGGCCGCGATCCGGCGGGCATCTCGACCCAGGACGACGAGCTCGCCGCGCGCTTCGACCCGGAGCTCGGCGGGCGCCGGATCGCCAACTACCTGCGCGTCCTCACCCTCGAGACGCAGACGCTCGCGCGGGCATGCGGCAAGTCGCACGTGCACAACCTCGAGCCCGAAGATCTCGTAGCGCTTACGATCGAGGCCGCCGCGATGGCACGCGTGCCGCTCGCGGGCACCGACTGGATTCCCGGAACCCCCACACCGAGCTAGATGTCCTTTCTCGTCCCCTGTCCCAACTGCGGCCCCCGCGACGTGAACGAGTTCGTCACGCAGGGCGAGGTGACGGTGCGGCCCGGGCCCGACGCGACGCGGCGCGAGCTCTCCGCGTACCTCTACTTCCGCCGCAACGCCGCCGGGCCGCAGCGCGAGTGGTGGTACCACCGGCTCGGCTGCCAGTCGTGGTTCACGGCCGAGCGGGACACCCGCACGAACGAGTTCCTCGGGACGCAATGAGGCTGCCGCCCCGGCCCGACGAGCTCCTCGACCGCTCGCAGGAGCTCACCTTCACGTTCGGCCGCGCGCGCGGTGCCCGCCTTCGCCGGGGACACGATCGGCTCGGCGCTCTTCGCGGCCGGCCAGCGCGTCTTCTCGCGCTCGTTCAAGTACCACCGCCCGCGCGGGCTGCTCTGCTGCTCCGGCCACTGCCCGAACTGCATGATGACCGTGGACGGCGTCCCGAACGTCCGCGTCTGCGTCGAGCCGGTCCGCGCCGGGGATGCACGTCGAGGGGCAGAACTACCGCGGCTCGCTCGAGGGCGACCTGACGGCGATCGTGGACAAGGTCGGCGGGCCGTTCACGCCGGTCGGCTTCTACTACCGCACGATGATCCGGCCGCGCCGCGCGTGGCCGCTCTTCGAGAAGTTCCTGCGCAACATGGCCGGCCTCGGCGCGGTCGACCCGCACGCCGTGCCGCACGCGCCGCTTCGACACCGAGCACCGGCACGTGGACACGCTCGTGGTCGGCGGCGGCTCGTCCGGGCGCGAGGCGGCGCGCAAGGCCGGCCGCGCGCGGCTCCGTCCTGCTCGTCGACGAGCAGCTCGAGCCGCACGAGGAGATACCGGGCGTCGAGATCCTCCGCCCTGCGCGCGCGCTCGGGATGTACGAGGGCAACCTCGTCCCGGTCGAGTTCGGGAACGTGCTCCTGCGCGTGCGCGCCGAGCGGGTCGTCGTCGCGGCCGGCGCGCTCGAGCAGCCGCTCGTTTTTCCCGGCAACGACCTCGTCGGCGTCATGCTCCCGCAGGGCGTCCGGCGGATGGTGCGCACCTGGTCGCTCCGGCCGGGAACGAAGGCGGTCGTGATCGCGAGCGACGACGACGACCTCGACGTCGTCCCGATCCTCCAGAGCGCGGGCACGGAGGTCGTCCGCGTCGTCGACCTGCGCCGCGAGCAGCCGCGAGATCGCTCGCGGCCGAGGGCCGGCGCGGGAAGCTGCGTCGCATCGTCGTCGACGGCCGCGCCCACGACTGCGACCTCGCCGTCGTCTCCGGCGTGAAGCAGCCCGCGTACTCGCTCCTCGCCCAGGCCGGCGCCCGCGTCGAGTACGAACCGGCCCGCGGGATCTTCGTCCCGACCGCGCTCCCCGGCGGGGTCGAGGCGGTCGGCGGCGCGGCCGGCGAGCTCACCCCCGCGGCGACCTCGCCCGCGAGCTACGGCGGCGACGGCGACAAGTGCTTCGCCTGCATCTGCGAGGACGTGACCACCAAGGACCTGAAGCGCGCCGTCGCCGAGGGCTTCGACTCGATCGAGCTCGCCAAGCGCTACACGACCGTGACGATGGGCCCGTGCCAGGGGAAGCTCTGCGGCCTCAACTCGACGCGTCTCGCTCGCGGAGCTGACCGAGACGGCGCCCGAGGAGGTCGGCACGACGACCGCGCGGCCGCCCTGGGGCCCGGCGTCGCTCGGGCTCCTTGCCGGCCGCCCGCACGAGCCCGCGAAGCGCACGTCGATCCACCACGCCCACGAGGACGCCGGCGCGAAGATCATGTGGACGGGCGCCTGGCGCCGGCCGCACTCCTACGGCGCGCCCGACCTCGAGGCGCAAGTCCGTCCACGACTCGCTCGGGCTGATCGACGTCTCGACGCTCGGCAAGCTGATCCTGCGCGGCCCCGAGGCCGGCGCGCTTCCTCGACCGGCTCTACCCGAACCGCTTCTCCGACCTGGCCGCTGGCCGCATCCGCTACGGCGTGCTCGGCACCGACGCCGGCCGGATCATGGACGACGGCACGATCGCCCGCCTCGACGACGAGACCTTCTACGTGACGACGACCTCGACCGGCGCCGACACCGTGGTCGAGTGGTTCGAGTGGTGGAACGCGGTCTGGCACATGGACGTCGAGATCGCGAACGTGACCGGCGCGCTCGCGGCCGTGAACGTCGCCGGCCCGCAGTCGCGCGAGCTGCTCGGCCGCCTGACCGACCTCGACGTCTCGCCCGAGGGCTTCCGCTACCTCGACGCGAAGCAGGCGCACGTCGCGGGCGTCCCGTCGCTCCTCCTGCGGATCGGCTTCGTCGGCGAGCTCGGCTACGAGCTGCACGTCCCGAGCCCGTACGGCGAGTTCCTCTGGGAGACGATCCTCGCCGAGGGCGCCGACCTCGGGATCAAGCGCTTCGGCCTCGAGCCGCAGCGGATCCTGCGCCTGGAGAAGATGCACATCCTCATCGGGCAGGACACCGACTCGGAGTCGAACGCCTTCGAGGCCTCGATGCCGTGGATCGTCAAGCTCGACAAGGACGACTTCGTCGGCAAGCGCTCGCTCGAGCTCGTCCGCGAGCGCGGCCTGCGGGAGCGGCTCGTCGGCTTCGAGATGGCCGACGGGATCGGCGCCGTCCCGGCCGAGGGCGGCCAGATCGTGATCGGCGGCCGGCCCGGCGGGCGCGTGACGAGCGCGCGCTTCAGCCCCGAGCTCGGCCGCGCGGTCGGGATGGCCTGGGTGCCGGCGGAGCTCGCGCGCGACGGCGCGGAGCTCGTGATCAAGATGGACGGCGCCGTCGCGAAGGCGAACGTCCGGCTCAGCCCGTTCTTCGACCCCGAAGGGACGAAGCTCCGCTCGTGAACACGCTCGACTTCCTCTCCGTCGACGCCGCGCGCCCGCAGGACCGCTTCCGGCCGCTCGCCCGCTCGCCGTTCCTCCGCCGGCTCGGCGGCGGCGCGGAGCACGGCGGCTGGCTCGTCCCGACCGAGACGGGCGGGAACGCCGCGGTCTCGGTCCGCGACGTCACGCACCTCCACCGCGTGCAGCGAGAGCTCGGACGGCGTGCTGGTCGCGTTCGAGCCGGGCGACGAGCGGGAGCCGGTCGTCGTCGGCTGGCTCTGGAACGGCGAGGAGCGCCCGCCCGAGGACGCGCTCGACATGAGCGCCGGCTACGGCGTCCTCGAGCTGGAGGGCCCGAAGGTCGAGACGCTCCTGCGCCGCCTCACCGACCTCGACCTCGAGCGCCTGCCGGCGGCCGGGGCGGTCGCCCACGTGCGCGCGATCCTGATCCGCGACGGCGAGCGCACCTACCGGCTCCTCGTCGAGCAGGAGCTCGCCGACTACCTGCTCGAGGTCGTCCTCGACGCGATCGAGCCGCTTCGGGAGGACGACGAATGAAGGACGTCTTCCGCGTCCGGCGCATGTGGCGCCCACGGCAGGAGCTGAAGCCGCGCTACGACGTCGTGATCGTCGGCGGCGGCGCGCACGGGCTCGCGACCGCGTACTACCTGGCGAAGAACCACGGGATCACGAACGTCGCCGTGCTCGAGAAGAGCTACCTCGGCTCGGGCGCGGCCGGCCGCAACACGACGATCATCCGCTCCAACTACCGCACGCCCGAGGGCGCGCGCTTCTACAAGGAGAGCGTCCGCCTCTACGAGGGCCTCGGCGCCGAGCTCGACTTCAACCTCCTCTTCTCGCAGCAGGGCCACCTGACGCTCGCCCACTCCGACCGGGCGATGATCACGATGACCGAGCGCGCCGAGGTGAACCAGCTGCTCGGGATCGACAGCCGCCTGATCTACCCGGACGAGATCGCGCGACTCTGCCCGGAGATGGACCTCTCGCAGGACGTCACCTGGCCGGTGATGGGCGCGCTCTACCACCCGCCCGGCGGGATCATCCGCCACGACGCCGTCGTCTGGGGCTACGCGCGCGGCGCCGACCGGCGCGGAGTCGAGCTGCACCCGAACACCGAGGTGACCGGCGATCCGCCGCGAGAACGGCCGCGTCACCGGCGTCGAGACGACGCGCGGCGCGGTCGAGGCCGACACGGTCATCTCCTGCACCGCGGGCTGGTCGACGCTCGTCTGCGACCTCGCCGGCGTGCCGCTCCCGATCACGACGCACATCCTCCAGGCCTTCGTGACCGAGCCGATCAAGCCGTTCCTCGACGTGATCATCGTCTCGTCGCAGATGCACGTCTACATCTCGCAGACCGACCGCGGCGAGATCCTGATCGGCGCCGAGATCGAGCCGTACACGACCTACAAGGGCCAGAGCACGTTCCCGTTCCTCGAGTACTCGGCCCGCCACACGCTCGAGCTCTTCCCGCAGCTCGAGGGCGTGCGCGTGCTGCGGCAGTGGACGGGCCTCTGCGACCTCTCGCCGGACTACAGCCCGATCCTCGGCGAGACCGAGGTCGAGGGCTTCCACGTCTCCGCCGGCTGGGGCACGTACGGCTTCAAGGCGGCGCCGATCGTCGGCACGACGCTCGCCGAGCTCGTCTCGACCGGCAAGACGCCCGAGCTGATCGAGCCGTTCCGGCTGGAACGGTTCTACTCCGACACGTTAGTTTCCGAGCTGGCGGCTGCGGCCGTCTCCCACTGATGGCCACGCAGATGCCCTCCTCCCTCGAGATCGCGCAGGAAGCGCGGCTCCGCCCGATCGTCGAGATCGCCGAGGAGCTCGGGCTCTCCGAGGAGGAGTTCGACCCGTACGGGCGCTTCAAGGCGAAGGTCGACCTGTCGGTGCTCGACCGCCTCGCCGACCGGCCGGACGGGAAGCTGATCGACGTCACCGCGATCACGCCGACGAAGGCCGGCGAGGGCAAGACGACCACGTCGGTCTCGCTCACGCAGGGTCTCGGCCACATCGGCAAGAGCCCCGTGCTCTGCCTGCGCGAGGCCTCGCTCGGGCCGGTGTTCGGGATCAAGGGCGGCGCGGCCGGCGGCGGCTACGCGCAGGTCGTCCCGATGGAGGACCTGAACCTCCACTTCACCGGCGACATCCACGCGATCGGCGCCGCGAACAACCTGCTTGCCGCGCTGCTCGAGGCGCACCTCCTGCACAAGAACGAGCTCGGGATCGACCCGCTCTCGGTCAGCTGGCGGCGCTGCGTCGACATCAACGACCGCGCGCTGCGGCAGATCGTCGTCGGCCTCGGCGGCCGCGCGAACGGCTACACGCGCGAGACCGGCTTCGACATCACCGCGGCCTCCGAGGTCATGGCGATCGTGGCCGTGTCCCGCGACCTCTTCGACCTGCGCGAGCGGCTCGGCCGGATCACCGTCGGCTACACGTGGGAGGGCGAGCCGGTCACGGCCGAGCAGCTCAAGGCGGCGGGCGCGATGGCCGTGCTCCTGAAGGACGCGATCAAGCCGAACCTCGTCCAGACGCTCGAGGGCCAGCCGGCGTTCCTCCACTGCGGGCCGTTCGCGAACATCGCGCACGGCAACAACTCGCTCGTCGCCACGCGGGTCGGGCTGAAGCTCGGCGACTACACGGTCACCGAGTCCGGCTTCGGCTCGGACATGGGGATGGAGAAGTTCTTCGACATCGTCTGCCGCGTCGGCGAGCTGCGGCCGAACGCGGTCGTGCTCGTGGCGACCGCGCGGGCGCTCAAGCACCACGGCGACGATCCCGACGGCGGTGTCGAGGCGATCGAGCGCGGCGCCGCGAACATGCAGCGCCATCTCGGTATCGTGAAGGCGTTCGGGCTGAACGCCGTCGTCGCGATCAACCGCTTCCCCGGCGACACGGACGAGGAGGTCGAGACGGTGAAGCGGCTCGCGCTGGAGGGCGGCGCGATGGCCGCGGAGCTGAACGAAGCGTTCGAGCGCGGCGGCGAGGGCGCCGCCGCGCTGGCCGAGGCGGTCGTCGCGGCCGCGGAGGCGCCGTCGGACTTCCGCTTCCTCTACGAGCTCGACGACCCGATCGACGCGAAGATCGAGGCCGTCTGCAAGCGCGCGTACGGGGCCGACGGGGTCGTCTTCCTGCCCGCGGCGCAGCAGAAGATCGAGCAGTTCACGAAGCTCGGGTTCGACAAGCTGCCGATCTGCATGGCGAAGACGCACCTCTCGCTCTCGCACGACCCGTCGCTCCTGAACGCGCCGACCGGGTTCACGGTGACCGTGCGCGACATCCGCCAGTACACGGGCGCCGGCTGGCTCGTCCCACTCCTCGGCGACATGCAGACCATGCCCGGCTACGGCGTCTCGCCGGCCGCCTTCAACGTCGACATCGACGACACCGGCAAGACGGTCGGGCTCTTCTAGACCCGCTTCCTCCTCGCGCGCAACGTCGCCGCGGGCGTATCCGAGCAAGTAACACACTGTTACGAGCGGATTCCCACCGCGGCTCGCGGTGTCTCCGAGGCGCGATCACCCAAGTAACAGTGTGTTACGAGGAAAGACGCGGCCACGCCCGACCGGCGCCGGCAGGACGCGTCAGAATCGGCCGGTGGAGTCGGTCGAGGACTTCCTGGCCCAGCCGCTCGGCTTGCTGCTCGAGGACGTCGCGTCCGAGCGGCCCGCGCCCGGGGGCGGGTCGGTCGCGGCGCTCGCCGTCGCCCTCGCGGCCGGACTGGCGGCGATGGCGGCGCGGCTCTCGGTCGGCCACTGGGACGGCGCGGCCGCCACGGTCGAGCAGGCGGACGCCCTCCGCGGGAAGCGCGGCGCCGCTCGCGCCCGCGGACGCCGGCGCCTACGAGGAGGTGTTGACCGCGCTCCGCCTTCCGAAGCACCTCGAGCCCGTCGTCCGCGAGGCGGCCCTGAACGACGCGCTCGGCCGCGCCGCCGACGTCCCGCTCGAGATCGCCCGCACCGGCGCTGAGGTCGCGCGTCCTCGCGGCCGACGCGGCCGAGCACGGCAACCCGAACCTCCGCGGCGACGCGGCCGCCGGCGCGCTCCTCGCCGCCGCCGCCACCCGCGCGGCCGCGAACCTCGTCGAGATCAACCTGGCCGCGAGCCCCGCGGACGAGCGCATCCAGACGCGCCCACACCCACGTTCTCGCCGCGGCAGACGCGGCCGACCGCGCGCTGAAAGCGGGCTAGCGCTTCGCGCGACCCTTGGTCGCGCAGAGCAGCTGGCGCAGGTGGTCCTCGCGGCCCGGCTCGATGATCGCGAGCACCTGGTCGCCGCGCTCGAGCTTCGTCTGCCCGACCGCGATCTCCGCGTTCCCGTTCCGCATCACCGAGATCAGCCGCGCGCCCTCCGGCAGGTGGAGGTCCTCGACGCGCTTGCCGTCCGCGGCCGCGCCCGCCCCGATCTCGACCTCGACGATCTCGAGGTTCTCCTTCTTCAGCGCGAGCAGGTGGACGAGCTCGTGCTCGGGCACCTCGTGCTCGACGAGGGCCATGACCATCTCGACCGCCGAGACGGTCGGCGCGATCCCGAGCAGGTCGAAATGCGCCTGGTTGCGCGGGTCGTTCACGCGCGCGACCGCCTTCGCGACGCCGTAGCGCTCCCGGGCGAGCTGGCAGATGACGATGTTGTCCTCGTCGTCGCCCGTCACCGCGACGACGATGTCCGGCGGCCGCTTGATGCCCGCCAGCTCGAGGACGTACAGCTCGGTCGCGTCCCCGTAGACCGCGCCGTGCCCGAGCTCGGTGTCGAGGACGTCGTAGCGCTGCGCGGTCCTGCTCGACGAGCACGACCTCGTGCCCGTTCGCGACGAGCGAGCGCGCGACGTTCGAGCCGACCTTGCCTCCGCCCGCGACGAGGACGAACATCAGCTCGCCGCCCGCTCGGCCACGACCCGCCGACGCAGATCGTCGATCGCGGTCCGCGTCGGCGAGACGACGTCGAGCCCCTTGCTCGTGTAGAACTCCGCGCGCGCCGGGTCGAGGATCCGCACGACGACCCGCTCGACGCCGTAGCGCTCCTTCGCCACCTGCGCGATGACCGCGTTCGTGTTGTCGCCGTCCGTCGCGATCACGACCGCGTCCGCGTCGGCGATGCCCGCGCGCTCGAGCACGGCCGAGTCCATCCCGTGCCCGACGACGAACTGCTGCCGCCACGAGCCGAGCCGGTCGAGCGCCTCCTCGTCCTCGTCGACGACCGCGACCTCCCAGCCCTCCTCGTCGAGCCCGCGCGCGAGCGTCGAGCCGACGCGTCCACATCCGATCACGAGCGCCTTCACGCGTCCATCGTAGTGTCGAGAACCCCCTCCGGGAACGCGATCACCATCACCTCGCACGGCGCGCGCCGCAGCACGTAGTCGACCGTCGGGCTGAAGAACCGCGACTGCCGCCGCCAGCGCGGCGCCGAGCCGACGAGGATCAGGTCGGAGCCCTGCCGCTCGGCCTCCTCGACGACCGCCTCGCCGATCGAGCGGGCGCGGACGAGCCGGACGTCGATCTCGACGCCGTGCTCCGCGGCCAGCTCGCGCGCCTCGGCGAGCGCCTCCTTGCCGGCCTCCGGCTCGGGCGCGCCGTTCGGCTCGAGCGACTGCTCGAGCGGGACGTGCTCGACGTGGAGCGCGCAGATCCGCGCGTCGTGCTCGCCCGCGAGCTTCACCGCCGTGGCGAGCACCTCGTCGCCGATGTCCCCGAGCTTGACCGGCACGAGGATGCGGTTGTACACGCCCTCCGCCTCCGGGACGAGGTCGCCGATCGCGGGCGCGATCCGCGCCAGCACCCGCTCGCGGCGGAACATGCGGACGGCGACGAAGAGCACCGCGCCGAGCACGAGCCAGACGGGCCCGGCGACCTGCGCGCCGCCGTGGGTCGCGAGCGCGAAGACGAGCAGTGCGGCCGTGAGCGGCGCGCCGATCAGCGCCGGCAGCGGCACGGCGACGCCGCGGAGCATCACGTTCCCCGGCGCGCGGAAGGGGCGCTCGAGCTCCGGCTCGGTGCGCCGCAGGCGGATGACGGCGAGCTGCGCCGCCGTGAACGCGACGAGGATCCCGAAGCTGTAGAGCCCGGCCAGGAAGCGAACGGGCTCGTCCGTCGCCTCGGCGATCACAAGCAGCCCGAAGGTCATGAGGCCGGCGGCGCCGATCGCGGCCGGCGGCAGGAGCGTCCGGCGGTTCAGCCGCGCGAACAGGTGCGGGAGCATGTCCCGGAGCGCGAGCGAGTACGCGAGCCGGCCGGCGCCGGACATCGAGGTCGACGCGGCGGCGAAGAGGACGAGCGCGCCCGAGAGGCCGGCGATCACCTTCGCCGGCTCGGCGATCGAGTCGGGCAGCGCGGCCGCGATCCCGACCACCGGTGCGCGCACCCACTCGGTTCCGAGCGCGGTCTGGCCGTTCGGCCCGACGGGGTAGGCGGCGAGCCCGGCGATCGCGAGGATCACGGTCACGACGACGGCGGCCCCGATCCCCGTGAAGAGGCTGCGCGGCAGCGTGCGTCCCGGCTCGCGCGCCTCGGCGGCCAGGTTCGCGACCGTCTCGAGCCCGGTGTAGGCGAGCGTCGCGAGCGGGAGGGCGAACGCGAGCGAGGCTCCAGGTCGGCGCCGTCCCGAGGTCGAGCCCCTCGGCCAGGTCGCCGGGCTCGAAGAGGAACCCGATCGCGAGCCCCGAGAGCACCATCAGCGTCACGAAGGCGATCGCGGCGACGATCATCGCGACCGTGTACATGCTCGTGCGGCGGAAGAGCCGCGCCGCGACGAGCACCGCGAGGACGCCGACCGCGACCACCCCGTCCCACGGCTCGCGCGTGATCCCGTCCCAGCCGACCGCCGTCCCGACGTAGTGCGGCACGAAGAGCACCGCGAGCGCGACGACGATCAGGTAGTCGAGGAAGAGCACCCAGCCGACCAGGAATCCGGCCAGGTCGTTGAACGCGCGCGCGACGAAGAGCGCGCCGCCGCCGGCCTGCGGGAGCGCCGCCGTCCCCTCCGCGTACGAGAGCGCGACGAGCCCGAAGACGGCAGCCGACCAGCAGGAGCACCCACGGCGTGAACCCGAGCGCGAAGAGCGCGACGACGCCGAGCGCGAAGTAGACGGACGAGGCGATCTCGCCGAACGCGACCGCGGCCAGCGACGGCACGTCCAGCACTCGTTCGAAGCCGCGGATCTTGCGGGCCATCTAGTGCCGCAGAAGGTACAGCCGCAGGAGGCCGGCGAGCACGAGCAGCCCGCCGAGCAGGAAGCCGAGGCCGCCGCCGACCCCCTCGAGGATCGTCCGCACGACGATCGCGAGCCCGAGCGCGATCGCGACGAACGGCGAAGATCGCTGCGGTGCGGCGCGCCACTCAGCCGGCCGCCACGAGGACGCGGCACGGGCACCGCTCGAGGATCGAGGCGACCGTCCGGCCGAAGACGGGCGTCCGCCTCGTGACCTCCCGGCGCCTGGCTCCGACGACGACGAGCTCCGCCTGCCGCCGCGTCGCCTCGTCGACGATCACGTCCGCAGCGCGGCGCCCGCGGGCGATGCGCGTGACCACCCGGACGCCGTACGGCTCGAGCAGCGCCCGGACCGAGTCGAGGAGCTCGTGCGCCTCGTCCTCGGCCTCCGGCAGGTCGGCGTCGAGCGGGAGCGCGCGCGGCACCTCGAGCACGGCGACGGCGGCGATCGTCGCCCGCCGCTCGGCCGCGAGGCGCGCGGCCGCGACGAGCGCCTCCTCGGTCTCGTGGGAGCGAGTGACCGGCACGACGATCATGTGGTACTCGACGTCGAGCGACGGCCCGAGGATCAGCGCCGGCGCGCGCACGGTCGCGAGCGGCGAGGCGTGCACGAAGAAGCGGCGGTAGCTGATGTAGCCGACGAGGCCGACGGCGAGCCAGGCGAAGCCCGGTCCAGCGCGCGTTGGGGTTCTGCACGACGACGACGAGCCACGAGATGAACGTCGCCGTCCCGCCGATGAGCGCGAAGACCGGCCAGTCGATCCCGCGCGCGCGCAGGTTCGGCCGGGCGCGGTACACGAGGTCCTCGTCGCGGCCGGCGCACGCGCAGCGCGGTGATCGACGCGTGCGCGACGGTGAACGAGAGCGTCGCGCCGAACGAGTAGAGCGTCCCGAGGAAGTTCGTCTCGCCCGGGAGGATCACGATCAGCGGCGCGAGCCCGGCGAAAACGAGCAGCGTCACCCACGGCGTGCGGTAGCGGCGGTGCAGCCGGCGGAAGACCTCCGGCATCTGCCGGTAGTTGGCCATCGAGTACGTGACGCGCGACGCGCCGATCACGCCCGCGTTCGTGGCGATGAAGAGGATCGTCGCGGCGAGGATCCCGACGTAGATCTCGAGCGCGTGCGCGAACCCGCCCGCGAGGCCGAGGTTCTGCACGACGCCGAGCACCGGGTCGTTCGCGAAGCCGCCCTCCTCCGGCGGCAGCCCGAGGAGCGTCTGGTACTCGCCGTCCACGAGCTCGACCGGCAGCGCCGAGAGCGCCACCGCGGGGAGCGTGAAGTAGATCGCGAAGACGGCGATCGCGACGAGCCGGATCGACGCGGGGATGCTCTTCACCGGGTCGCGCGCCTCCTCGGCCAGGTTCGAGACGGTCTCGATCCCGGTGTAGGCGAGCATCGCGACCGGGATCGCGAGCGCGAAGTTCGCCCAGGTCGGCGCGACGCCGAAGTGGACGTTGTCGATGAGGATCGACGGGCTGAAGACGAGCACGAAGCCGAGCACGACGAGCAGCGCCTGCGTGGCGAAGTCGATCACCGCGAGCCCGATGTTCAGCCGCGCCGCCTCCTGGATCCCGACGATGTTCAGCGCGACGAGCACGACGATCACGATCGCGCCGCCGACGATGTCCCACGGGTTCTCGCGCAGCGGCTCCCAGAAGATCGAGAGGTAGTGCGGGACGAAGAACGCCGAGGTCGCGATCGTCACCACGTAGACGAGGAGCTGCGCCCACGCCGGCGCCGAACGAGATGCCCTCGTTGAACGCATGGCGGGCGAAGCTCGAGGACCCGCCGGCCTCCGGGTAGCGCACCGTCCCCTCCGCGTAGGTCGCCGCCGTCGCCGCGAAGATCAGGCCGGCGATGACGAAGACGAGCGGGGTCAGGCCGAGCGCGAAGACGGCCGTGACGCCGAGCGCGTAGTAGATCGACGAGCCGACGTTGCCGTACGCGGTCGAGAAGAGGGCGGGTGTCCCGAGGACCCGCTCGAGGCTCTTGTGTTCGCCGCCGGCGCGCCACGGCGGGCTAGACGCTAGAGCACGGCTCGTACGTCGGGCGGCGCGGAGCCGCCGTTACGGGCTAGAAGCCGCCGGCGGTCTGCGGATACGCCGGCCGGGGCGAGAACCCGCCCGGGCGGGGCTGACGGTGCCCCGGACAGGGTGGCGCGGACGCTGGTCCTCCCAGTTCGAGCCCTGCTTGCAGGTCGGGCACGCGTGCAGCTCCGCGCCCTCGTGCTTGACGTGACCCCACGATCCTCGGGAGAGCAGCCCGTCCGCCTGGCGGCGGTCGCACAGGCTGCAGCTCATGTAGAGACCTGGCATGCCGCTAGCCCCAGGGGCCGATGAACGGCCCGTTCGTGTCGGTCGAGACGACGATCACGACGATGATTATGCAGACGATCGAGAGCGCCCACATGAACGGGGCGACCCGGCGGTCCTCCTTCTGCATCGGCGGGAAATCGATCTGGCGGTCACCCATCGGAGTCCTCCTCTAGGTCCCGGGGTCGGTTGACGGGCCGGCGAGCGGTTCCTGGGCCGGGCCGGGCCCGGGCGGAATGCCGCCGGGAGCGGGCATGCCGCCGGCGGCGCGCAGCAGCGCCGCCTGGGCCTGAAGCTTGCGGTTCTCGAGCCACGCCCAGCCGATCAGCGAGACGATCATGAGGGCGATCCCGAGGACGGTCAGGATGTAGGTGCCGGTCGAGTTGTGCGGGCCCGAAGGTCCAGAACCCTGCGATGTCCTCGGTCCATTCGTCGTAGGGGAAGCTGTCGATCACGACTCCCTCCTTTCACCCACGGGAGTGCCGGGCCTGTGGCCGTTCGACTGCGAGAATGCCTCGAGCAGGATCGGAGCCGCGTCGACCTCCTCGCCGTCCGGCAGGACGACGGTCTCCGGCACGCGCTCGAACTCGGGGTAGAAGTCCTGCTGGAACTCGGCCATGTCGAGGCCCTCGAGCTCGACCTCGGGCGGGACGCGCAGGAGGTTGAGCTTCTTGAGTGCCCAGCTCGCGAGATAGCCGGGGATGAACGCGAGCGGGATGAAGGCCATGATCCCCATCAGCTGGCCGCCCATCGACGACTCGACGTTGTTGACGCCGGTCGGGAAGCCGCCCGCGAAGATGCCCACGAGGAACACCCCGTAGAAGCCGGTGAAGCCGTGGACGGCGACCGCCCCGACCGCGTCGTCCACGCGGAGGCTCTTCTCGATCCAGGTCCCCACGTAAACGGCGGCCATGCCGCCCGAGGTCGCAAGCAGGTACGCAAGCGACGGGTGGTAGACGTCGGCGCCCGCCGAGACGGCGATGACGCCGGCGAGGCCGCCGGACAGCGTCCAGAACGGGTCGCCCTTGCTGGCGAACCACCCACCCGTGAAGCCGCCCGCGAAGCCGAAGGTGATCACCATCGCGATCGCGCCGAGCGTGGTCGGCGAGAGGTAGATGTTCAGCCAGCCCGGGAAGATCGTCGACTGGATCACGAGGCACGCGGCGTAGAAGCCGTAGAAGCCGGTGAAGATCAGCATCAGCCCCATGAGGGTCAGATGCGTGTTGTGGGCTCTGAAGGTTCTGGCTCTCCCGAGGACGTCGTATTTCCCGATGCGCGGCCCGAGGTTCAGGAGGACGCCGAGGGTGAACGCTCCGGCGACGCCGTGTACGACGCCCGAGGCGATCGCGTCGTGGAAGCCGAAGCGGGTCGTCAGCCAGCCGCCGGCGCTCCAGCCCCAGGCGGCGTCCATGATCCAGACGGCGGAGCCGAGCAGGACGCTCAGGAAGAGGTAGGCCGAGAGCCGGACACGCTCGATCAGGGCGCCCGACATGATCGAGGCGGTCGTCCACGAGAAGAGCAGGAACGCGAGGAAGAAGACCGCGCTGACGTGGTCCTGGAGGTTCGGACCCATTGCGTCCGCCCACGGGGCGGTGGCGCCGCAGAAACCCGGGAACTCGGGGTCGGGGCCGATGTGCCCCTGGGCCGGGCCGCCGTGCTCGAAGCAGCCGTAGATGTACCAGCCGAAGTAGTAGAAGCTCGGCGTGACGACGGCGATCGTCAGGATGTTCTTCATCGCCGTCGACATGACGTTCTTGCGTCGAGCGGCACCGGCCTCGTACGCCATGAAGCCGGCGTGGATCAGCCACATGATGACGACGGTGAAGAAGTAGAACTGCTCGGTCAGGATCTGCGAGTCGAGCGTGACCCGCGCGTCGAGCTCTTCGATGGTCGGAGCTTGCGCGAGCACGAAGCCGAGAATCGACGCCATCAGCAGGCCCTCCTAGGGACGAACGCCACGAGCCTCAAGACTCGGAGACCATACGACGGCCCCCAGACGCAGGCCACTGTGGGACTGTCCATCTTTTCCGCGCCGAGGTGTAGCTTCTCGACACACCGCGGCGCAAACCCGCTCCCAGCCTGCGGATCCCCGCGCTCCGTCAGCCCGAGACATGGCCCGAATTTGACGCCAGAGCCCCACCCTTGGGTGGGGACCGGGCCACCCGCCGCCCGCTGTCGAGGCTATCGCGGAAGCGTCACGGGGGAGTGCGCGATTCGTGCCGATTCGCGACGCGGCTCCGCGCCGATTCGACGCGCGGGCCCGGCGCCGCGGCACGCTCGCCCGGGCGCTCAGCCGCGCCGCGTCTCGATGATGTGGCCGTCGTTCGCGTCCACGACGACGACGAGGCGCGCTCGATCAGCCCGTCGTCGTCGAGCTGAGAGAACGACACCGCCCAGGTCGGCCGCGACTGGAAGCCGCGCGGCACGAAGCGGGTCATCTCCTGGTCGGGCGTGAAGTCGACCTCCTTGCGGGCGATCTCGGTCGCCTCCTCCTGCGTGATCTTCGTCTCGCGCGAGGCGCACGAGCGTGCGGCGATCACCGCGAGCACGAGCACGAAGACGAGCAGGAGCGCCTTGCCCCAGGGGGTGTCGCTAAACGCGCGCTTCGGAGCGTCGTCGGTAGTGGACATAGATGCGGAGGGCGATGTAGCCGACGAAATGGGTCATGAAGACGAGCAGGAGCCACCAGAACCACCACACGTAGTGCGGTCGCATCTCGCGCAGCTCCAGAACCGTCAGGTAGAGCGCGAGCGCCAGCGTGAGGAGGATGATCGCGAGCGGCGGCCCGGGGAGGAACAGCAGGATCACGAGCCCGGAAGCTTACGACCAGGGGTAGGGCGAATGCGAGACCGGATGCAGGTCGCCGGTCTCGAAGCGCTCGAACCGGAACGGCTCGAGCAGCGGGGCATGCTCGCCGACGAGCACCTTCGCCACCTCGCGGCCGACGCCGATCATCTTGTAGCCGTGGTTCGAGTCGAAGACCCCGTAGACGTTCGGGGCGACGTAGTCGAACACGGGGAAGTTGTCCGCGGTGAACGCGCCGACTCCGCCCGAGCGGGCCAGCTTGTACCGCGGCCGGCAGCCCTCGAAGCGCGACATCGCGTGCGAGAGCGCGGCGCACCACATGTCCGGGAACGCCCGGGTCGACGTCGGTCGTCGACGGGTACGGGTCGAGCTGGACGTCGCCTGAACGACGAGCGGCGAGGCGCCGCCCTGGACGCCGTGGCGGTCCCGCTTGAAGTAGATGCCCCAGAGCTCGTCCGTGATCAGCGTCCCGTCGTCCGCGTGGAGCGGCGCGTCGCTGTCGAGGTGGACGACGGGCGGCGCGCCGCCGTCGGCCGTGTCGAAGACGAGCGGGTCGACCTCGATCTCGCCCTCCTGGAGGTTCCAGTACGTCCACATCGGCCGGTCCCGGACGACCTCGCCGGACGGCGTGTGCACGTCGATCCGGTCCGGGAAGCCCGAGCATCGCCCAGACCTCCTTCGCCCACGGGCCGGGCGCGAGGACGACCGTCTCGCCGACCTCGATCCGGCCCTCGCTCGTCTCGACGGCGACGACCGAGTCGTCCGAGCCGCGCTCGAAGCCGGTCACCTCGACGCCGGTCAGCGAGCCGAACGCCCTCGCCGCGCGCCTTGCCCGCGAGCCCGTTCACCGAGTCGCGGTTGAAGGCGAAGCCGCCGCGGTGCTCGTGCAGGCAGGCGGTCACGCCCTCGGCGCGCCAGTCGGGGAAGATCCCGCGCATGTACTCGGCGACCTCGGCCTCGCCGGTGACGAAGGTCGAGCTGTAGCCGATCTTCTGCTGCCGCTCCCACGTCGCGCGCAGGTCGGGCTCCTGCACCTTCGGCCCGAGCGCCATGTAGCCGACGCCCTGGTAGGCGAACGCCTCCGGATCCGACTCCCAGACCTCGACGCACGCGAGCATCAGCTCGCTCATCGCCGGCTGGAAGTAGTTGTTGCGGACGACCCCGCAGGCGATCCCCGAGGCGCCCGCGCCCGGCTCGGCCTTGTCCAGGACGAGGACGTCCTCGCCCGAGCCCAGGCCGCGCGCCTTCGAGCTGCCCGGCGAGGTGCCAGGCGGTGGAGAGCCCGTGGATGCCGGCGCCGACGACGACGTAGGGGGCGGAGCGCGGAAGGTCCATCCAGCGCGAATATAGTCGTGCGCGTGGACACGTACCTGGCCATCGCGAGCCGCCGGGACAACGACCCATCCGACGGCCGCCCGCTCGAGCCCGACGTGACCGACAGGATCCTCGACGCGGGCCGACTGGCGGGCAGCGCGGGGAACCGCCAGCGCCGCCGCTTCGTCGTCGTCGAGAGCGAGGACGCGCGCGAGCGGCTGGCCGACGCCGTCTTCGAGCCCGGGAACGTGCGGGGCGCGGGCCTCGTCGTCGCGATCGTCGTCCCGGACGGGCGCATGCCGCTCTTCGACGCCGGCCGCGCGGCACAGAACATGCTTCTCGCGGCCTGGAACGAGGGGATCGACGCGACACCGAACGGGCTCGAGGACGCCGACGCGGCGCGCGAGGTTGTCGGGATCGCCGACGACGAGGCGGTCGCGAT
>CAVOKD010000009.1:0-514684 GCA_963696365.1 uncultured Actinomycetes bacterium | reverse complement strand
ATCTCGTCGCCCGGGCGCGTCGAGGAGCGAGACGCGCTGTCCGTCCTTCACCCCGATCTTGTCGAGGAGCGTCTTCGGGTTGAGGATCCGGTCGGCCCAGCGCGCGGCCTTCGGACCCGAGCTCGAGCTCCGCCTGCTCGTCACCCCAGGCGAGCGCCAGGCGTCCGTCCTCCGCCGCGACCGACGTGAGCGAGCGGAGCGGCACCTTCAAGCGGACGTCGCCGCGGAAGACGAGCTCGTCCGTCTCGAGCAGCGCCTTGCCCTCGACCTCCTGCCCTCGTAACGGAGCGTGGCGCGCGCCTCGTCGCCCATCGGGGCGACTGTACCGCGCGGCGTGTGCTGCCGATACGAGCGCCATGCCGAAGCGCATGCCGCTCGCCGTCGGCCTCGCCGCCGCGCTCATCGGGGTCGCCGTGCTCGGGCGGGCGCTCCTCGACGCGACGCCCGTCGTCTTCTTCGGCACGCCCGAGGAGCGTGCCGCGATCGACGCGGGCCGCGAGCTCCTCCCGTTGGGCGCGCTCGTGCTCGCGCTCGCCGCCGCCCCGCTGCTCGTCTCGGGACGCCGCCTCGTGGCGGCGCTCGTCGTCCTGCCGGGGATCGTCTGTCCGCTGCTCGCGCTCGGGCAGCCGGACACGCTCTTCGCGTGGCTCGCCTTCGGCCTCCTCGCCCCGACGGCCGTCTTCGCGGCGCTCGGTGCGCTCCTGGCGCGAGAGGCCTAGCCCCAGGAGAAGGCCTGGTCGCGCGTCGGCGCGGTGCGCAGCTCGACCGGGGAGCTCTGCCGCAGGTCGGACTCGCCGCTCCAGCGCGCGACGCTCGTCGTCCAGAGCTGCGCGGTGTGGTAGGCGCAGAGCTGGTAGAGCTCGCCGTCGGAGGCCTGCGCGCGACGCTCGGCATCGCGGTCGCACCGCCGGTTCTCGAGCCGGTAGTAGCCCTCGCAGCGTCCCATGCGTCGTCTATCGGCCGCGGCCGCCGGCCGGCAGAACCGCCGGATGGGGGAGCCGCGACCGTGTAGCGTCCCCCGCCGTGCCCGCGACGCTCATGGACGGCAAGGCCCTCGCCGCGCGCGTGCGCGCCGAGGTCGCCGAAGAGGTCCGAGAGCTCGGCAGGCCCGTCGGGCTCGCGACCGTGCTCGTCGGCGAGGACCCGGCGTCGGCGATCTACGTGCGCCGCAAGCGGGAGGCCTGCGCCGAGGTCGGGATCGAGTCGTTCCACCACGAGCCGCCGGCGTCGATCGCCGAGGACGAGCTCCTCGCGCTCGTCCACGAGCTGAACGCCGACGAGCGCGTGACCGGGATCCTCGTCCAGCTCCCGCTGCCCGACCACATCGACGAGGGCCGCGTGATCCAGGCGATCGCGCCCGTGAAGGACGTGGACGGCTTCCATCCCGCGAACGCCGGGATGCTGACCCAGGGCCAGCCGACGCTCGTCGCGGCGACGCCCTCCGGGATCATGGAGATGCTCCGCGCCTACGAGGTCGAGCTCGAGGGCGCCCGGGCCGTCGTGGTCGGGCGCTCGAACATCGTCGGCAAGCCGATCGCGCTCCTGCTCCTGGCGGAGAGCGCGACCGTCTCGATCGCGCACAGCCGCACGCGCGACCTCCCGGGCCTCACGCGCGAGGCCGACGTCCTCGTCGCGGCGGTCGGGCGCGCCGAGATGATCACGAAGGACATGGTCAAGCCGGGCGCGACCGTGGTGGACGTCGGGATCAACCGCGCCGAGTCCGGCGTCGTCGGCGACGTGGCCGCCGACGTGCGCGAGGTGGCCGGCCTCCTGACCCCGGTTCCGGGCGGCGTCGGGCCGATGACGATCGCGAGCCTCCTGCGCAACACGGTCAAGGCGGCGCGCTACCAGTCCGGCGCGCTTGCCTTCCCGCTCGGGTAGGCGCTACATTTCGGCCCAGTTGCAACAGGACGGCGGCCGCACGTGCGGGCCGTCGTTGTTTCTTGTAAGGAGGAAAGTTGGCAGAGGGCACCGTCAAGTGGTTTTCGAACGAGAAGGGTTACGGCTTCATCTCCCGTGACGGCGGAGACGACGTCTTCGTCCACCACTCCAAGATCAACATGGACGGCTACCGCTCCCTGATGGAGGGGCAGCGCGTCGAGTTCGACGTGGAGGAGGGCGACAAGGGTCTCCAGGCGACGAACGTCCAGCTGGCCGCGCAGTAGGCCGGACCACTCGTGACCACCTTGACGGGCCCCGGTCACGGGGCCCGTCCTTAAGGAGATCCCGCGCGACGAGGCTTCATTCGCCCACGGGTTCATAGACTGGACTGCCCATGGCGATCAGCAAAGACGACGTCCTGCACGTGGCGCGCCTGGCGCGGCTCGAGATCCCGGAGGGGGAGATCGAGCGCGTGCAGGAGGACCTCGGCGCGATCCTCGACGCGGTCTCGAAGGTCTCCGAGCTCGACCTCGACGACGTCGAGCCGACCTCGCACCCGCTCGACGTCGTGAACGTCTGGGCCGACGACGAGCCGCGGCCCTCGCTCCCGCGCGAGGACGCGCTGGCGAACGCGCCCGACCCGGAGGACGGCCACTTCCGCGTGCCGGCGGTCGGATGACGATCGACACGCTTCGACTGACGGCCGAGGACGCCGCCGGGCTCGTCGAGCGCGGCGAGGTCTCGTCCGCCGAGCTCGTCGCCGCCTACCGCGACGCGATCGCCGCGCGCGACGGCGAGCTCCACTCGTACCTGCACGTGACGGAGGGCGAGGCCGAGGGCGACGGCGTCCCGATCGCGCTCAAGGACGTGATCACGACGAAGGGCGTCCCGACGACGGCCGGCTCGCGGATCCTCGAGGGCTACGTGCCGGTCTTCGACTCGACGATCGCCTCGCGCGTGAAGGAGGCGGGGCTCCCGCTGCTCGGCAAGACGAACCTCGACGAGTTCGCGATGGGCTCCTCGACCGAGAACTCGGGCTACGGCCCGTCGCACAACCCGTGGGATCCCGAGCGGGTGCCGGGCGGCTCGTCGGGCGGCTCGGCGGCGGCGGTCGCCGGCGGGCTCGCGCCCTGGGCGCTCGGCACCGACACGGGCGGCTCGGTCAAGCAGCCGGCCTCGCTCTGCGGGATCGTCGGCCTGCGCCCGACCTACGGGACGGTCTCGCGCTACGGGATCGTCGCCTTCGCGTCGTCGCTCGACCAGGTCGGCCCGCTGACGAAGACCGTCCGCGACTGCGCGCTGGCTCTACCGGATCACCGCCGGCCTCGACCCGTGCGACTCGACGACGGTCGAGCTGCCGCAGCCGGTCGAGCTGCCCGAGCGCGAGGACCTGAAGGGGATCCGGATCGGGATCCCGCGCGAGCTGAACGACGTCGAGGGGATCGAGCCCGGCGTGCGCGAGCGCGTCGACGAGGCGATCCGGCTGGCCGAGGAGCTCGGCGCCGAGCTCGGCGAGACGACGCTCCCGCGCTCGGTCGACTACGGCCTGCCCTGCTACTACCTGGTCGCTCCGGCCGAGGCCAGCTCGAACCTGGCCCGCTACGACGGTGTCCGCTACGGCCATCGGGCGGAGGGTGTAGACGACCTGACGGCGCTCTACGAGCGGACGCGCTGGGAGGGCTTCGGCGAGGAGCCGAAGCGCCGGATCATGCTCGGCACGTACGCGCTCTCCGCCGGCTACTACGACGCCTACTACGGCCAGGCCCAGAAGGTCCGCACCGTGATCAAGGACGAGTTCGCGGCCGCGTTCCGCGACTTCGACGTGCTCCTCAGCCCGACCTCGCCGACCGTCGCGTTCAAGCTGGGCGAGAAGGCCGAGAACCCGCTGGCCATGTACCTCTCGGACGTGCTGACGATCCCGCCGAACATGGCCGGCCTGCCCGGGCTCTCGATCCCGTGCGGACTCTCCGAGGGCCTGCCCGTCGGCCTGCAGATCCTCGGCCCGCAGTTCTCCGAGAACGCGCTCTTCCACGTCGGCCACGCGCTGGAGCAGGCGATCGGCTTCGACTACGTCCCGACGAGGCTGGCCGCATGAGCTGGGAGGCCGTCATCGGGCTCGAGATCCACGTCCAGCTGAAGACGCGGACGAAGATGTTCTGCCGCTGCGAGAACGTCTGGGGCGACGAGCCGAACACGCGCACCTGCCCGGTCTGCCTCGCGCACCCGGGGACGCTGCCCGTCCCGAACGGCCAGGCGATCGCGTGGGCGATCAAGCTCGGGCTCGCGCTCGACAGCGAGATCGCGCCGCGCGCGCTCTTCCACCGCAAGCACTACTGGTATCCCGACCTGCCGAAGGGCTACCAGATCAGCCAGTACGACGTCCCGATCTGCGCCGGCGGCTCGTTCACCGTGCCCGGCCCGGACGGCGACCACGTGGTCGGGATCGTCCGCGCGCACCTCGAGGAGGACGCGGCCAAGTCCGTCCACGTCGGCGGCGAGGGCGGCCGGATCCGCGGCGCCGGCGCGTCGCTCGTCGACTTCAACCGCGGCGGGACGCCGCTCGCTCGAGATCGTCACCGAGCCGGACATCCGCACCCCCGACGAGGCGCGCCGCTTCCTCCAGCTGCTGCGCCAGACGGTCGTCGAGCTCGGGATCTCCGACGCCGAGATGGAGAAGGGCTCGCTCCGCTGCGACGCGAACGTCTCCGTCCGCGAGGACCGGGGAGGAGGGCTTCCGCACGAAGACGGAGCTCAAGAACATGAACTCCTTCAAGTTCGTCGCCGACGGGATCGAGGCCGAGCTCGCGCGGCAGATCGAGGTCTACGAGTCGGGCGGCGAGATCCTCCAGGAGACGCTCCACTACGACCCGTCGAGCGGGCCGCGTGACGCCGCTTCGCTCGAAGGAGTACGCCGACGACTACCGCTACTTCCCCGAGCCGGACCTCGTGCCGGTCGAGCCGTCGGCCGAGCTGGTCGCGGAGGTCGGCGCCGAGCTGCCGGAGCTCCCGGGCGCGCGGATCCGCCGCTTCGAGGAGCAGTACGGGCTCTCGTTCTACGACGCGGACGTCCTGAACGGCTCGGCCGCGCTCGCGCACCTCTTCGAGGGCGTGGTCGTCGGCGGCGCCGAGCCGAAGGCGGCCGCCAACGTGCTCACGAACCAGTTCGCCGCCGCGGGCGTCGACCCCGAGCGCGTCGACGCGGCCGAGCTCGCGAAGCTGATCGAGGGCCGCGACACGATCCCGCGCGGGACGTTCGCCGAGGCGCTCGCCGCGAGCGGCGACGAGGGCTTCGCCGCCGAGCGCTACCTCGCCGAGGCGGCCGTCTCGGACGTGTCCGAGCTCGACCCGGTGATCGACCGGATCCTGGCCGCGAACGAGGGCCAGGTCGAGGCGTACCGCGCCGGCAAGGAGGGCCTGCTCGGCTTCTTCGTCGGCCAGGTGATGAAGGAGACCGACGGCAAGGCGAACCCGAAGGTCGTGAACGAGCGGCTGCGTGAGAGGCTGAAGGCGTGATCCCCGACGCCGACTCGCTCGCGCTCTTCATGGTCGCGTCGTTCGCGCTCGCGTTCGTGCCCGGGCCGGCGGTGCTCTACATCGTCGCCGAGAGCGTCCAGGGCGGCCGGCTCGCCGGTCTGTTCTCGGCGTTCGGGATCGCGACGGGCGGCTTCGTGCACGTGGTGTTCGCGGCCGTGGGGCTCTCGTCGCTCCTCGTCTCGTCCGCGACCGCGTTCGAGGTGGTCAAGTACGCGGGCGCCGCCTACCTGATCTTCCTCGGGATCCGCCGCCTCCTGAAGCGTGACGAGCCGGAGCGAGGCCGAGCTCGCGCCCGGCGCGCTCGCGGCGCTCGCTCTTCTCGCAGGGCGTGGTCGTGAACGTCCTGAACCCGAAGACGGCGATCTTCTTCTTCGCCTTCCTGCCGCAGTTCATCGACCCGGACGCCGGGTGGGTGCCGGGCCAGATCCTGCTGCTCGGCCTGATCTTCATCGCGATCGCGCTCGCGAGCGACTCGATGTGGGCGCTCGCCGCCGGCACCGCCGGGCGCTGGCTGCGGAACAGCCGCCGCTGGCTCAGCGTGCAGCGCTGGGTCTCCGGCTCCGTCTTCGTCGGGCTCGGCCTCGCGACGGCCCTCACCGGGCACCGCAGCAAGACGAGCTAGCCGACGCGGCGGGCGCCGACGTACGTGCGGCCCCAGTACGAGCCGCTGATCGGCTGGATCCGGACGCCGTGGCTCGTGGCCGAGACGAAGCTCCCGTTCGAGATCGCGATCCCGACGTGGGACGCGCCCGGCCCGTTCGTCGCGAAGAAGACGAGGTCGCCCGCGCGGACGGCGCCGCGGCTCACGCGGCTGCCGACGCCGAACTGCGCGTGGCTCGTCCGCGGGAGCGAGATCCCGGCCGCGCGGTAGGCGTAGGTCGTGAGGCCGCTGCAGTCGAACGAGCCGGGGCCGTTCCCGCCCCAGGCGTACGGCTTGCCGATCTGGGCGCGCGCGACGCGCACCGCGGTCGCGGCGGCCGACGACGAGTTCCCGGACGAGGGCGCGCTCCCGCCTCCGCCGTCCGGACGAGCCGCCCGGCGAGCCGATGTAGCGCGAGAGTCCGAGCGCGCGCAGCGTCTGCGGGCCGACGATCCCGTCCACGATCAGGCCCTTGCGCTTCTGGAACGCGATCACGGCCGCGCGCGTCTGCGGGCCGAAGACCCCGTCCGCCGGGATCCCGAGCGCGCGCTGCACCGGGGCGACCCACGGCGCGCGGAACATCTTCATCCCGCCGGAGCCCGCCCGCGCGAGCGCGGCGCGCGTCTGGGGCCCGACGATCCCGTCGACGAGGAGCCCGTGCTTGCGCTGGAAGGAGCGCACGGCCGCGCGGGTCTTCGGCCCGAAGATCCCGTCCGCGGTGATGCCGAGCTTGCGCTGCACCGACGCGACGTCGGGCCCGCGCGAGCCGAAGCGCAGCAGGCGCACGTCCACGTGCGACGAGGCGCCCTTGCGCGACTTCGAGTAGGCGCTGCCGGTCGCGGGGACCGACGCGGCCACGGCGGCGAGGAGGAGGGACGCGCTCGCGGTGCGGGCCTGGTGGAGCACCGGCTTGCGGACGGCCCGCCGCTTCGCCCGCGCGAGCGCGGCCGAGAGCTCCCAGACGTCCTCGGAGGTCAGGTCCCGCGGATCCGCCTCGAGCCGCGCCCGCACCGGCCCGTCGAGGTCGACGAGCGCCTCGGAGAGGAGGCTCCGCCGCGTGCGGCCGGCGTCGCGGCGCGCGCGGGACCGCGCGAGCGAGCGCTCCCAGAGCTCGGGCGCGCCCAGGTCGCGGCGCGGATGCACGAAGAGCGCTTCGACCTCGTCGAGGTCGAGGACGGGGGATCGGCGGGCGGTCTCGGGCACGGGCTCCTCCTCCCGGCCTTCCGGAGCGGTGGGCGACCCGCCTCGGACGCGACGGGCCGATCCGTCTCCGGGTCGGCCTGGCTGCGTTCGGAAGCGCCGGACCCTACGACGCGCCCGGGAGGCGGGTCAACCGGGAACAGGCCTGGGAAACCCTGTAAGCACGCGGTAAGAGAAGCGATTGCGCAATCCGCACCCTGGTACATTCCGACTGCGGTGACCAGCTCGGCCAACTGGAGTCGCAGCATGCGCGTCCTCGTCCTGCTGGGGGCGCTCGTCGCCGTCGCGCTCCTCGTCCGCGGCGACGGCGCGCCGAGCCGCCGACGCCGCCGCGACGACGCGTCCGCGCAGCAGCACTGCTTCGCCGGACCCTGCTACTACATCACGCGCCGAGATCTACGGCACCGGCTCGGTCGAGTCGACCGTCTCGGACAACCTCCAGAAGATCGTCTGCACCGGCTCGGCGCAGCTTCGCCTGCACGACGGAGGACTGGTTCAACTGGGCCGACTTCAGCAACCCCGGGATCATCCGGCTGACGCCGACGCCCGGGTCGAACGCGCAGTTCTTCGGCTGGGACAGCACGCTCGGGCACGCATGTCTCCACTCCGATCGGCAACGTGTGCGAGCTCCGCAACGCCGACTTCGGCGCCGAGGGGACCGAGGGCTGGTGCATGGTCGCGCGCTTCGGGCCGGTCGGCGGGCCGCCCAGCCCCACGAAGACGGCGGGCAACTGCAGCGTGGTATCCCGCAGCAGCCGGTCGGGCGGCCCGGTCGTCGTCCAGAAGGCCGGCAACGGCTCCGGGCACCGTCAGCGGTCCGGACGCGTTCTCGTGCAACGCGGGCTGCCAGCAGGAGTCCGAGTCGTTCGCGGAGGGGCGCTTCCTCAGCTTCAGCGCGAGCGCGGCCTCGGGCTCCCACTTCGTCGGCTGGAGCGGGAACATGGGCTGCTCCGGACGAACCCGTGCGGGTTCACCGTCCCGTGCGGGAACCCCGACCCCGGCATCTGCCCGAACCCGAGCGAGACGCTGCCGTCGATCACGGCGACGTTCGCGCTCAACAACCCGCCGCCGCCGCCGCCTCCGCCGCGCTACAACACGGTGCTCCTGAACCACCCGCCGAAGACGACGCGCAGCCGCCGGGCGACGTTCGGCTGGGGCGCGAAGCTGAACGGGTCGTTCCGGTCGAGCTTCAAGTCGCAGTGCAAGCTCGGGTCGAAGCCCTGGGCGAGCTGCCGGCCCGGGAAAGACCTACACCGGGCTCTCGCCCGGCCTGAAGACCTTCCGCGTCCGCGTCGCGCAGCCCGGCACCACGCGCTGGGACATGACGCCGGCCGTCTGGACCTGGAAGATCAGGAAGTAGCGCGGCCCGGGCGGGTGAGGCGCGCCGGCCGCGGCAGCGCGAACCCCGAGGCGCCGAGGAACCCCGCGTAGAGCAGGAGCGCCGCGAGCGCGACGAACGCGGCCGTCTCCGCGGCGCCGAGCCCGGCGAGCGCGCTCCCGGCCGCCGCGACCGCCGTCCCGGCGAGGATCAGCGCGTTCCCGACCGGCCGCCGCCGGAACGTCCCGACCGCGACCACGACGACCGCGAGCGTGCCGAGCCCGTTCCCGAGCACGGCCACGAGGCGGGCGGGGAGGAAGTCGAGATGCGCCTGCGCCTCGGGGATCCCGGTCCCGGACACCGGGCTCGTGAGCGGCTCGGCGAGCGCGATCCCGATCGCGAGGCCGCAGTAGAGGAGCCCGACGGGCGCCGCCCAGCGCCGGCCGACGAGCAGGAGCGAGCCGACGCCGAGGAGCGGCGCCGTCAGGAGCCCGCCGGCGAGGTAGTAGACGCGGAACGCAGGGTCGCTCCACCCGGCCGCGGCGCCCCACGCGAGCGCCGCCGAGGCGACCGCGTACGCGAGCAGCGAGCACGACCACGCGAGCAGCTCCGGCGCGCGCCGCTCCCGCCAGCGCGAGGCGAGCTCGCCGGCGAACCGGAAGGCGAGCAGCGCCGCCGCGAACGCGAGGAGTGCCTCCACGATCGCATCGTACGGCGCGGGTACCCTCCGTCTGACCCATGCCGCTCAAGCAGAAGCTGATGACGCCCGGCCCGACGCCGGTCCCGCCGGCCGTCCTCGCGGCGATGGCCCAGCCCGTCGTCCACCACCGGACGGCCGAGTTCCGGAGCCTCCTGCGCCGCTGCCTCGACCGGCTCGCCGAGGTGCACCGCACGACCCGGCCCGTCCTGCTCTTCGGCTCCTCCGGCACCGGCGCGATGGAGGGCGCGGTCGCGAACCTCCTCTCGCCGGGCGACCGGGTGCTCGTCGTCTCGGCCGGGAACTTCGGCGAGCGGTGGGTGAAGCTGACCGAGGCCTACGGCGCCGACGTCGTGCCGCTCCGCTACGAGTGGGGCGAGACGCCGACCGCGGACGACGTCGCGGCCGCGCTCGCCGACGCGGGCGGCGCGAAGGCCGTCTTCCTCACGCACTCGGAGACCTCGACCGGCGTCGTCGCCGACGTGAACGGGATCGCGCGCCGCTCTGCCGAGTCGGGCGCGCTCACGGTCGTCGACGCGATCTCGAGCCTCGGCGCCGTGCCGCTCGACACGGACGGGGCCGGGCTCGACGTGGTCGTGTCCGGCTCGCAGAAGGCGCTGATGACGCCGCCCGGCCTCGCGACGACGGTCGCCTCGGAGCGCGCACTCGCCGCCGCGGCGGAGGCCCGCTCGCCGCGCTGCTACTTCGACTGGCGCACGACGCTGGACAAGCTGCACGGCGACGCGCCCGCGACGCCGTTCACGACGCCGGTCTCGCTCGTCTACGGGCTCGACGCGGCGCTCGGCCTCCTGCTCGAGGAGGGGCTGGAGGCGGCGTTCGACCGCCACGTGCGCCTCGGCCGCGCGTGCCGCGCCGGCGTGAAGGCGATGGGGCTCGAGCTCTTCTCGCCGGACGAGGACCGCTCGGCGGTCGTGACCGCGATCCGGGCGCCGGACGGCGTGGACGCAGCCGACGCGATCCGGGTCGTGCGCGAGAAGCACGGGATCACGCTCGAGGGCGGGCGCGGGCCGCTCGTCGGGAAGATCGTCCGGATCGGCCACATCGGCTACGTGGACGTCTTCGACGTGGCGGCCGCGCTGACGGCGCTCGAGCAGACGGTCGCGGAGCTCGGCGGCGACGTCGAGCGCGGCGCCGCGGCGAGCGCGGCCCTCGAGGCGTACGGCGGGGAGGCCGTTCGGGCGTGAGCGGCACGTCGGTCGCGACGACGCCGCCCCGCGACGCGCAGCAGACCGCGCGTGTGCTCGTCCGCGAGCCGATCGCCGAGGCCGGGATCGCGCTCCTGCGCGAGCGCTTCGACGTGGACGTCGACTTCGACTCCGACCTCGCCGAGACGATCGGCCGCTACGACGCGCTGATCGTCCGCTCGGCGACGAAGGTGACGCGCGACCTGATCGAGCGCGGCGAGCGGCTCAAGGTGATCGGCCGCGCGGGCGTGGGGGTGGACAACGTCGACCTCGAGGCGGCCTCCGAGCGCGGGATCGTGGTCGCGAACGCGCCCGCAGTCGACGGTCATCTCGGCGGCCGAGCACACGATCGGCCTCCTGCTCGGGCTCTCGCGCAACATCCCGCAGGCCCACGCCGCCCTGAAGAGCGGCCGCTGGGAGCGGTCGCGCTTCGGCGGGCTCGAGCTCGCCGGCAAGACGCTCGGCCTCGTCGGCTTCGGGCGGATCGGCCAGCAGGTCGCGCGCCGGGCGCTCGGGCTCGAGATGCGCGTCGCTCGCCTACGACCCGTACGTCGCGCCGGATCCCTTCCGGGCGCTCGGCGTCGACCGGGCGGGCTCGCTCGAGGAGGTGCTCGCGGCGGCGGACTTCCTCACGCTCCACCTGACGCTGACCGAGGAGACGCGCGGCCTGCTCGGGCGCGAGCAGCTCGCGGCGGCGAAGGACGGGGTCCGCGTCGTCAACGTCGCGCGCGGCGAGCTCGTCGACGAGGACGCGCTCCTCGAGGCGCTCGACTCCGGCAAGGTCGCGGGCGCCGCGATCGACGTGTTCGCCGCCGAGCCGTACTCCGGGCCGCTGCTCGAGCACGAGAACGTCGTCGTCACGCCGCACCTCGGCGCGTCGACCGAGGAGGCGCAGGACCGCGCCGGCGTGATCGTCGCCGAGCAGGTCGCGGCCGCGCTCGAGGGCGGGCTCGTCACGAACGCCGTCAACATGCCGGCCGTCCCGGCGGAGGACCTCGAGACGCTCGGACCGTTCCTGCCGCTCGCCGCCGACCTCGCCGCGCTCGCCTGCGAGCTCGCGGGCGGCTGGCCGACGCGGCTCGACCTCGTCTACCTCGGCCAGCTCGCCGGCGCGCGACACGCGGCTCCTGACCGTGGCGGCGCTGAACGGCGTCTTCGCGGGCCGGGTCGAGCAGCCGGTCAACTACGTGAACGCGCCGCTCCTCGCGCGCGAGCGCGGCCTCGAGGTGCACGAGTCCTCGAGCGCCGCCTCGGCCGACTTCCAGAGCCTCGTCGGCGCGACCGCCTACGACGCGGACGGGCAGGGCTTCACCGTGTCCGGCACGACGATCGGCCGCGACGCGCGCCGCCAGCTGACGCAGGCGCTCGGGCTACGAGATCGACGTCCAGCTCGCGCGCAACATGCTCTTCGCGGTCAACGACGACACGCCGGGGATGATCGGGAAGATCGGGACGATCCTCGGCGAGGCGGGCGTGAACATCGCCAACATGGCCGTCTCGCGGAACCGCCGCGAGGCCCGCGCCCTGATGGCGCTCTCGCTCGACAACCCGGTGCCCGACGACGTGCTCGAGCGCCTGCGCGCGGAGCCCGGGTTCTCGGACGCGCGCTTCATCGTCCTCCCGGAGCCGTAGCGGTGGCGACGACCTGGCCGGCCGACGTCGAGCGCGTCGCACGCGTCCTGCGCGACGCCGGCATCGAGGCGCGGCTCGAGGAGTTCGGCGAGGGGACGCCGACCGCCGAGGACGCGGCCCGCGCGGCCGGCTGCACGCTGCCGCAGATCGTCAAGTCGCTCCTCTTCGCCTGCGACGACCGGTTCGCGCTCGTGATGGTGCCCGGCGACCGCCGCGCCGACCGCGCGAAGGTGGCCAAGGAGGCCGGAGTGCGAGCGGGCGAAGCCGGCCTCCGCGGAGGACGTCGTCCGCGTGACGGGATTCGCAGTCGGCGGGGTCGCGCCGTTCCCGCTCCCGGGCGTCCAGCTCGTGCTGATGGAGCGCACGCTCCTCAGTCACGACGTCGTCTGGATCGGCGCCGGATCGCATCACCACATGGCTGCGATCACCCCGACCGACCTCGCGCGGGTCGCGAAAGCGCGTGTCATCGACGCCGTCAGCGAGAATACGGAGTAGTACGCAATTCGAAGAGGAGGCGGCGTGGCCGGAATCGAGCGCACGGCGATCACGGAGTGGGAAGGCGGGCTCACCGACGGGAGCGGCATGGTCGGCGGCACGTCGAGCGGCGCGATCGAGGGTCTCCCGGTCACCTGGGCCTCGCGCGTCGAGGCGCCCGAGGGCCGAACGAGCCCGGAGGAGCTGGTCGCCGCGGCGCACGCGTCGTGCTACGCCATGGCCTTCTCGCACGTGCTCGCCGGTGCCGGCCACGCGCCGGAGCACCTCCACGTGACCGCGACCGTGCAGGCCGAGCTCGGGGAGGGCGGCCTCGCGATCACCCGGAGCGACCTCGAGGTCCGAGGTCGCGTTTCCGGGCTGGATGCGGCAGAGTTCCAGCGCCAGGCAGATGAGGCGGAGCAGGGGTGTCCCGTCTCGAACGCGCTTCGAGGTTCCATCGAGATCGGCGTCAGCGCGACGCTCGAAGACTAGGAGGCCCAGCATGCGTGAGACCGAGAAGATCTGGATGAACGGCGAGCTCGTCGACTGGGCCGACGCGAAGATCCACGTCGGCGCCCACGGGCTCCACTACGGCTCGGGCGTCTTCGAGGGGATCCGCTGCTACGAGACCGAGAAGGGCTCGGCGGTCTTCCGGCTCTCCGACCACCTGCGCCGCTCCACGACTCGGCGCGGCTCCTGCAGATGGAGCTGCCGTACTCGGTCGAGGAGCTCAAGGCGGCGTGCAACGAGGTGATCGGCGCCAACGGGCTGCCGGAGTGCTACCTGCGGCCGATCGCGTTCTACGGCTACGGCGAGCTCGGCGTGCGGCCGAGCGGCTGCCCGGTCGACGTCGTGATCATGAGCTGGCCCTGGGGGACGTACCTGGGCGAGGACGCGCTCGTGCACGGCGTCCGCGCCAAGATCTCGAGCTGGCAGCGGATCGGGCCGAACGTGATCCCGCACGTTGCGAAGGCGACCGGCGTCTACCTCAACTCGATGCTCGCGGTCGATGGAGGCCGAGACAGGCCGGATACGAGGAGGCGATCCTCCTCTCGGACACGGGCCACATCGCGGACGGCTCGGGCGAGAACATCTTCCTGATCAAGAACGGCGTGATCGAGACGCCCGACCTCTCCTCGTCGATCCTTCCGGGGATCACGCGGGACACGCGTCATCCAGATCGCGCAGGACCTCGGGTACACGGTGCACGAGACGAACATGATCCGCGCCGACCTCTACCTGGCGGACGAGATCTTCATGTGCGGCACGGCCGCCGAGGTGACGCCCGTCCGGTCGGTGGACGACCGCGAGGTCGGCGACCCGGGCCCGATCACGCTCGCGATCCAGGAGGCGTACCTCGACACGGTGCGCGGCAAGCGCGAGCAGTGGTCGCACTGGCTCGAGTACGCGCCGAACCCGACCGCGGTCCCGGGCTCGTAGCGGCAGCGCCCCGTCGGACATAATCCGCCCGTGGCGGACGGACAGCCCCGCATGGTGTTCCTCGGGTTCGGCAAGTACGCGCGCGCGGACAAGATCTACGCGCTCGAGCCGCTGCTCGGCGACGAGCGCGGCGACGGCCGGCGGACGCGCGTCTGGATCGAGGGCATCCCGGAGGCGATCGTCGCCTCGCGCACCGAGCGGACGATCCTGCTCGACATGGGCGAGCGCGAGGCCGGCGCGCACGCAGCTCCTCGACGAGGCGGTCGCGCTCGCCGAGCGGATCGTCGACGACGCCGAGGCGCGGCCGCGTCGACCTCGGCGACCTCGCCAAGCGCGCGCGCCACCTGCTCGAGGGGACGGCCCGCCCGGCCGATCCCGACCAGCTCTTTTGAGCCGGGCGCTCCGTCGCGACTTCTTCGCCCGCAGCGTCCACGAGGTCGCGCCGGCGCTCGTCGGCTGCACGCTCCTCGTCGACGGCGTCGGCGGCCGGATCGTCGAGGTCGAGGCGTACGACGGGGAGGACCCCGCGAGCCACGGCTTCCGCGGCGAGACGCCGCGCAACCGCGCGATGTTCGGCCCGCCCGGCCACGCCTACGTCTACCGCTCCTACGGGATCCACTGGTGCCTGAACCTCGTCTGCGACGAGCCGGGCCGCGCCGAGGCCGTGCTCGTCCGCGCGCTCGAGCCGACGCACGGGCTCGACCGGATGGCGGAGCGGCGCGGCACCGACGACCCGCGCCTCCTCTGCTCCGGCCCCGGCCGCCTCTGCCAGGCGCTCGGGATCACGGGCGACGCACGACGGCCTCCCGCTCGACCGGCCACCGTTCCGCCTCGAGGCCGCGCCGGCCGCCGTCGAGGTGCTCACCGGACCGCGGATCGGGATCAGCCAGGCCGTCGAGCGGCCGTGGCGCTACGCCGAGGCCGGGTCGCGCTTCCTCAGCCGCGCGCTACGCGCAGCCTGACCGTCATCCCCTCGACGGCCGCCCGCCCGGCGCGGGGCTGCTGGGCGAGGACGATCCCGGGCGTCCCTGCCGGCGGCCGCACTCGATCGCCGACTTGAGGCCCATCGCCGACAGGATCTCCTCGGCGCGGCTGACCCTCAGCCCGACGAGCCGCGGGATCGGCCCCTGGGGCGACTCCGCCGTGACGATCCGAACCGTGTCCCACGACGAGAGCGTCCTGCCGACCTTCGGGTACTGGTCGACGACCATCCCGAGCTTCTCGCCCGCGCGCGCGGGGCGCGAGATGATCTCCGCCCGCAGCGGCATCGCCGCCAGCTGTGCCTGCGCGCCCTCGACGGTCAGGCCGATGACGTTCGGCACGTCGACCTCGTTCGGCTTGCAGTCGGCCTGCTTGTCCGGCTCGTAGCCGATCACGTAGAGCACCTGGCGGCTGAAGCTGGCAGTTGCCGTTGTCGACGAGCCACTGGTCGTCGCGGAACGTGACCTTGACCGGCGTCGCCGAGTGGTATTCGGGGAGCGGGAACGACTCGGCCGGCTCCGTTCATGTACTGCAGCGCGCTCTCCGTGAAGCTCTTGAAGATCAGCGCGGGGAAGGTGCCGCCCGCGACCGGGCCGCCCTCGAACTGCGTCTCCATCGGGATCAGCTTCTTCGGGTAGCCGACCCAGACGGCCACGGCCAGCTGGGGCGTGTAGCCGACGAACCACGCGTCGCCGTAGTTCTCGGTCGTCCCCGTCTTGCCCGCCACCGCGCGGCCCGAGAGCGCGGCCCGCTTGCCGGTCCCGCCCTGGACGACGTTCTGGAGCATGTCCGTGAGGATCGCGTCGTCGTTCGGCTCGAGCACGGGCTTGTCGACCGGCGTGTTCTCCTCGACCTTCTTGCCGTCGCGCACCTCGATCACGGCCCGCGGCCGGTTGCCGAGCACGCGCCCGTCCACCCGCGCGCCGTTGTTCGCGAAGGTCGAGAAGGCGCGCGCCATCTCGAGCGGGTTGACGGCCTCGACGCCGAGCCCGATCGCGAGGTAGTCGTTCAGCGGGCTCGTGACGCCGAGCAGGTGCGCCATGTCGCGCACCTTCGCCGGGCCGACGAGGGCGGTCAGCTGCGCGTAGACGGCGTTGTCCGAGTGGGTGGTCGCGTCGAAGAGGTTGATGTTCCCGAGGTACGAGCCCTCGTAGTTCGCGACCGTCCAGTTCTGGCCGCCGAGCGAGATCGTGGTCGGCTTCGACTGGAAGACGGTCGAGGGCGAGATGCCGCCCGCGAGCGCCGCCGCGAGCACGAACGGCTTGAACGACGAGCCGGACTGCCGCTCGCCCTGGACGGCGAGGTTGAACTGGCTCTCCTTGAAGCTCGTGCCGCCGTACATGGCGAGGACGCGGCCGTCGCGCGGGTCGATCGCGACGAGCGCGGCCGACGGCCCGCGCGGGATCGGGCGGAGCCACTGCGTCACCGCCGCCTGGGCGCGGCGCTGGAGCTCGAGGTCGATCGACGTCGTCACGTGCAGCCCGCCCCCGAACACCTCGCCCGAGCCGTAGTGGTCGATCAGCTGCTGCTTCACGTACTCGACGAAGTACGGCGCCGGCCCCGTGCGGGAGGTCGGCAGGCCGATCGTCTTCGGCTTCGGGAGGGGCGTCGCGTCGGCCTTGCGGAACTGCTCCTCCGTGATCAGGTCCTGGTCGCGCATCATTCCGAGCACGGTCGTCCGGCGGGCGCGCGCGGCCTTCGGGTTGACGCGCCGGGTCGTAGGCGGTCGGGTTGGCCGGGATCCCGGCGAGGAGCGCCGCCTCGGGCAGCGTCAGCTCGGCCGCCTTCTTGTCGAAGTAGACGCGCGCGGCCATCTGGACGCCGTACGCGGCGTTCCCGAAGTAGACGGTGTTCAGGTACGCGGCGAGGATCCGGTCCTTCGACCAGCGGCGCTCGAGCTGCCACGCGAGCGCGGCCTCCTTGAGCTTCCGGCTGATCGTCCGGTCGTTCTGCACGTACGTGTTCTTCACGAACTGCTGCGTGATCGTCGACGCGCCCTGGACGTAGTCCTTCGCCTGGATGTCCGCCCAGACGGCGCGGGCGATGCCGCGGATGTCGACGCCCTGGTGCTGCCAGAAGCGGCGGTCCTCGACCGCGACGATCGCGCGCTTCATGTCCTCGGAGATCTGGTCCGAGCTGACGACGACGCGGCTCTCCGACCCGCGCAGGCGGGCGAGGACGGTCTTGCCGTCGGATGCGTAGATGAAGCCGTCCTGGGCGAGGTCGGCCTGATTCAGCGGATCCAGCTTCGGGATGTCGCTCGCGATCGCCGTGACGAGCCCGTACACGAACGAGACCGAGCACACGAGCCCCAGAACGCCGAGCAACGCCAGGAGCCTGAGCTTGCGCACCCGCCGCGTCCGCTGCTTCCTGTGTTTCCTGCGGAAGCGCACGAAGCAGGCGATTCTATCCGGCGGGGTGGGACGTCGGGGGCACCCAGGCGACTGCCCGGCCGCCCGACGTTCCCGTTAGCCGGCGTAGTCGGCCGGCGACTGGCGTCGGTGATCAGGCGCGGGCGCTCATGACGGGCTCGGACGTCGGCGCGTCGACGCCGTCCTCGTCCTCGACCGTCACGGCGACCGTCGCGCCGGCGGGCACGGACCTCCCGAGCACCGCGAGTGTCCGGCCGTCGCCGCCCTGGAAGACGCCGGCGGGGAGCGGTTCGCCGTCCTCGATCACCCACGCCTCGTACGCCTTGCCGCTCGGCGCGGGCGGGAGGCCGGGCAGGACGAGCAGCCCCTGGCCGCTCGGCGTGACGACGAGCGTCCCGTCGCCGCCGGCCATCGGGTGGTGCTCGGCCCCCGGCTGGAAGGCGATAGCCGCCGCCTCCTCGGCGTTCGCGTTCGCCGACCGCTCGGCGTCGAGGTCGGAGCGCAGCGTGAAGGCCCAGGAGCCGAAGCCGATCGCGAGCACGAGCGCGGCGGCGGCCGCGACGAGCGCGCCCTGGAAGGGGCGGTTCCGCCGCAGCGGCACGACGTTCGAGCGCTCAGCGGAGGCGCGCTCGAGGATCCGGCCGCGCAGCTCGGGCGAGGGCGCCGGCCCGGCGCTGGCCGCGGCGAGCGACGCCGCCGTGTCGCGGAGCGAGGCGAGCTGATCGCGGCACGCGGCGCACGAGGCGAGGTGCGCCTCGAACTCGGCCTGCTCGCGCTCGTCGAGCGCGTTCAGGGCGTAGGCGGCGGTCAGCTCGTGGATGTCGTCTCGCTCCACGCTTCCTCCTCGGGAGAGTCCGCCAGCAGCTCGCGGAGGCGCGCCAGCCCCGCGAACGTCCGGCTCTTGATCGTACCGAGGGGCTCTCCGAGCCTCTCGGCCAGCTCGGCCTGGGTGAACCCGTCGAAATATGCGAGCTCGATCGCCTCGCGCTGCGCGTCCGGCAGGCGTCGGAGCGCGGTCTGCACGCGCTCGCGCTCGAGGGCGAGCCAGGCCTCGTCCTCGACCGTCTCGTCCGCCTCGGCTGCCGGCGGGAGCGGCTCCGTCCGCCGCCGCTCCTCCCGCCGCACGAGGTCGACAGCGCGCCGGTGGGTGATGGTCAAGATCCACGTGCGCGCGCGCGAGCGGTCGGGCATGAAGCTCGCCGCGCTGCGCCACACGGTCAGGAACGCGTCCTGCACCGCGTCCTCCGCGAGCGTCCGGTCCCGGAGCACGCGGAGCGCGAGCCCGAATGCGATCCGGCCGTGCCGGTCGTAGAGCTCGCCCAGCGCCGCCTCGTCCGACCGGGCGGCGAGGGCGACGAGAGCCTCGTCCGAGAGGTGCACGCGCTCGCGGCGCATCGCCGCCCATCCTGCCTGGTGGGGCGGTCGCGGGAGTCCGAGGCTGAGCACGCTGGTGATTCGCCCGGGCGGCCGCTTCGGTTCGGCCTATGATCGGACGGCTGTGGCCGACCCTGCGCTCGTCTCCAGGCTGACCCGGAACGCCGTGCACGTCCTGCCCGAGGGAGAGCTCGGGCGCAAGCTCGACGAGGGCCGGCCGCTGCGCGTGAAGCTCGGGATCGACGTCACCTCGCCGGACATCCACGTCGGTCGCGCGATCCCGCTTCAGCGCATGCGCGCATTCCAGGACGCGGGCCACACGGGCGTCCTGATCATCGGCGACTACACGACGCGGATCGGCGACCCGTCCGGCCGCTCGAGCGAGCGCCCGATCCTCTCCGACGCGGAGATCGACGCGAACGCGAAGACGTACGTCGAGCAGGCGTACCAGGTGATCGATCCCGACCGGACCGAGGTGCGCTTGAACGGCGAGTGGCTTGCGAAGCTCGACTTCGCCGAGATCGTGCGGCTGACGCGGGTCGCCACGGTCGCCGAGCTGCTCACGCGCGACGACTTCCGAACGCGCTACGAGGAGGGCAAGCCGATCTCGGTCTCCGAGCTCCTCTACCCGCTGGCGCAGGGTTACGACTCGGTCGCGGTCGAGGCGGACGTGGAGCTCGGCGGCACCGATCAGCTCTACAACCTGCTCATGGGCCGCGCCGTCCAGGACACGTACGGGCAGGCGCCGCAGGTCGCGCTGACGACGCCGCTCCTCCTCTCGTGGGACGGCGAGAAGATGAGCTCGTCGGTCGGGAACAACATCCCGCTCACCGCGCCGCCCGAGGAGCAGTTCGGCCGCACGATGCGGATCCCCGACGAGCTCCTGCCCGAGTGGTACCGGCTCGTGCTCGAGTCGGACGAGGATCCGCTCTCCGGCGACCCCATGCAGGCCAAGCTCGAGCTCGCGCGGCGGATCGTCACGCGCTCACACGGGGAGGAGGCGGCGGCCCAGGCGGAGGCCCATTTCACGCGCGTCGTGCGCGAGCGGCAGGCGCCGGAAGAGGTGCCCGAGGTGGTCGTCTCGGGCGACGGCGGCACGGTCCATCTGCCCGCCGTCCTGACCGAGCACCTGGGCGTCGCGTCGACGAGCGAGGCCCGCCGGTTGATAGCCGGCGGGGGCGTCAAGGTGGACGGCGAGGCGGTGACGGAGCTCGACGTTCCCGCCGAGCGCCTCGAGGGCGCGCTCATGCAGGCCGGAAAACGACGTTTTGCACGGATTTTCGTGCGGCCCGCCTCAGGTTGACAGGCCCCGCTCCGCTGCTACTATTCCTCGGCTGCCCAAACGGGCAGGCTTGCAACGCAAGGGCAAACGAGCGAACGGAGACCTTCCGAGACTAGTTCCCGATACGGCGACGATGTTCTCTGGAGGGCCTCCCGCGCGAGTCGGAGGCCTTTTCGTTGCAAGCAGCCGGATTGCCGGCGCGGTCTTTGAAAACTCAACAGCGTGAACGTCGAGACCTTCTCGGCCTGCCCTCGGGTCGGCGGAGAAGGCCTTAATACCCGTCTCGTCCTCCCTCGGGAGGGCGGACACTTTGAGCTCCAAGCTCACCTAACGAAGCTGTCCAACCGGCCTTCGGGCCGACGTGACAACCTTCTTTCACGGAGAGTTTGATCCTGGCTCAGGACGAACGCTGGCGGCGCGCTTAACACATGCAAGTCGAGCGATCGGCCAGGGGCTTGCCCCTGGTACGGAGCGGCGAACGGGTGAGTAACACGTGGGTGACCTGCCCTCGGTTCTGGGATAACTTCGGGAAACCGGTGCTAATACCAGATGGCCTCCGCAGCTTTCGGGCAGCGGAGAAAAGGTAGCTTCGGCCTCCGACCGAGGATGGGCCCGCGGCGGATTAGCTTGTTGGTGAGGTAATGGCTCACCAAGGCGACGATCCGTAGCTGGTGTGAGAGCATGACCAGCCACACTGGGACTGAGACACGGCCCAGACTCCTACGGGAGGCAGCAGTGGGGAATCTTGCGCAATGGGCGAAAGCCTGACGCAGCGACGCCGCGTGCGGGAAGAAGGCCTTCGGGTTGTAAACCGCTTTCAGGAGGGACGAAGCCCCTCGGGTGAATAGCCCAGAGGGTGACGGTACCTCCAGAAGAAGCCCCGGCTAACTACGTGCCAGCAGCCGCGGTAATACGTAGGGGGCAAGCGTTGTCCGGATTTATTGGGCGTAAAGCGCGTGTAGGCGGCCAGGTAGGTCTGGTGTGAAAACTCGAGGCTCAACCTCGAGAGGTCATCGGAAACCATTTGGCTAGAGTCCGGAAGAGGAGAGTGGAATTCCCGGTGTAGCGGTGAAATGCGCAGATATCGGGAAGAACACCTATGGCGAAGGCAGCTCTCTGGGACGGTACTGACGCTGAGACGCGAAAGCGTGGGGAGCGAACAGGATTAGATACCCTGGTAGTCCACGCCGTAAACGATGGGTGCTAGGTGTGGGTGGTGTCGACTCCATCCGTGCCGCAGCTAACGCATTAAGCACCCCGCCTGGGGAGTACGGCCGCAAGGCTAAAACTCAAAGGAATTGACGGGGGCCCGCACAAGCAGCGGAGCATGTGGTTTAATTCGACGCAACGCGAAGAACCTTACCTGGGCTTGACATGCACGGGAATGTCGGAGAAATCCGGCAGCCCTTCGGGGCTCGTGCACAGGTGGTGCATGGCTGTCGTCAGCTCGTGTCGTGAGATGTTGGGTTAAGTCCCGCAACGAGCGCAACCCCTGTCCCTAGTTGCCAGCGAGTAATGTCGGGGACTCTAGGGAGACTGCCGGTGACAAACCGGAGGAAGGTGGGGATGACGTCAAGTCATCATGCCCCTTATGTCCAGGGCTACACACGTGCTACATTGGCCGGTACAGAGGGCTGCAAACCCGTGAGGGGGAGCGAATCCCAAAAAGCCGGTCCCGGTTCGGATTCGAGGCTGAAACTCGCCTCGATGAAGGCGGAGTTGCTAGTAATCGCGGATCAGCAACGCCGCGGTGAATACGTTCTCGGGCCTTGTACACACCGCCCGTCACACCACGAAAGCCGGCAACACCCGAAGCCGGTGTCCTAACCCGCAAGGGAGGGAGCCGTCGAAGGTGGGGTTGGTGATTGGGGTGAAGTCGTAACAAGGTAGCCGTAGCGGAAGCTGCGGCTGGATCACCTCCTTTCTAGGGATACCGGAGCAATTACTCCGGTGGGCTACCCGCCCGTCGATGTCCTCTCGAGGACGTCCGGTGATCGGGCTCGCCTGGAAATTACGTCGACCTCGACGTTCTACGCTGTTGAGTTTTGAGAGACCGGCCACGGCCGGCGTCTCATTGCGAGCGAGCTCGCGCGCACCTTGAAAACTCCATAGCGGCATACACGGTGTTCTTCATTGATCAAGAGAACAAGGGCACACGGTGGATGCCTTGGCGCCAGGAGCCGATGAAGGACGTGGGCGGCTGCGAAAAGCCCGGAGGAGGTGCTGACCAACCTTTGATCCCGGGGTATCCGAATGGGGAAACCTACGCGTGGTAATGCGCGCGTGTCCCTGCCTGAATACATAGGGCAGGAGACGGCAAGCCGGTGAACTGAAACATCTTAGTAACCGGAGGAAAGGAAAGAAACCTCGACTCCCTGAGTAGTGGCGAGCGAAAGGGGAAGAGCCCAAACCAGTGTGACGTGATAGGCGGCAGCCGTTGTCACATTGGGGTTGTAGGGTCTGTCTTGATCCGCCTGCCGGCGGGTCGGGGAGTTACAAAATCAGGTGCTAGCCGAAGTGAATGGAAATTCACGCCACAGAAGGTAACGGCCCTGTAGGCGAAAGCGCACTGATCTTCCTGGACAGAATCCTGAGTACGGCCGGGCACGAGAAACCCGGTCGGAATCTGCGGGGCCCACCCCGTAAGGCTAAGTACTCCCTGGCGACCGATAGTGAACTAGTACCGTGAGGGAAAGGTGAAAAGCACCCCGGAAGGGGAGTGAAATAGTACCTGAAACCGTGTGCTTACAAGCGGTCGGAGCAGACTTGTTCTGTGACGGCGTGCCTTTTGCATAATGAGCCAGCGAGTTGCTGTTCCACGGCAAGGTTAAGGAAACGGAGCCGTAGCGAAAGCGAGTCCGAACAGGGCGATTTAGTCGTGGGATGCAGACCCGAAACTGAGTGATCTACCCATGGGCAGGCTGAAGCGGGGGTAAGACCCCGTGGAGGGCCGAACCGACCTCGGTTGAAAACGGGGCGGATGACCTGTGGGTCGGAGTGAAAGGCTAATCAAACTCAGAGATATCTGGTTCTCCCCGAAATATATTTAGGTATAGCGTCGCGTGTTCAACGACGGCTGTAGAGCACTGCTTGGGCTAGGGGGCCTACCAGCTTACCGACCTCAGGCAAACTCCGAATACCGTCGTTCTAGAGCGCGGCAGTCAGAGTGCGGGGGATAAGCTTCGTGCTCAAAAGGGAAACAGCCCAGACCGTCGGCTAAGGTCCCTAATTTCTGACTAAGTGGTAAACGATGTTCGAGTGCCGAGACAACCAGGATGTTGGCTTAGAAGCAGCCATCATTTAAAGAGTGCGTAACAGCTCACTGGTCAAGTGTTCGGGCGCGGATAATGTAACGGGGCTCAAGTCAGAAACCGAAGCCACGGACTTCGAGCTTGCTCGGAGTGGTAGGGGAGCGTTCCCAGGGCTGTGAAGCGGCGGCGGCAAGCCTGCCGTGGAGCGCTGGGAAGTGAGAATGCTGGCACGAGTAACGAAAGAGGAGTGAGAAACTCCTCCGCCGAATGCCCAAGGGTTCCTGAGTAAAGCTAATCTGCTCAGGGTTAGTCGGGACCTAAGCCGAGGCCGAAAGGCGTAGGCGATGGACAACTGGTTGATATTCCAGTACCACGTCACCAACCGTTATCACCGAAGGGGGGACGGGGTAGGCTAAGGAAACCCAGGCGCTGGTCGTCCTGGGGTAACCGCGTAGGGCGGCCGGTAGGTAAATCCGCCGGCCATCAAGCCTGAGACGGGATGCCGAGCTCTTAACGGAGCGAAGTTCCTGAAGCCATGCCTCCAAGAAAATCCCCTAGGGAGGTTGGGCGTGCCCGTACCAAAACCGACACAGGTGGGCAGGTAGAGAATACTAAGGCGATCGGAAGAACCCTCGTTAAGGAACTCGGCAAAATGGTCCCGTAACTTCGGGAGAAGGGACGCCCCGGTAGAGTGAGAACCCTTTACGGGTTCGAGCTCGAGGGGGCCGCAGTGAAACGGCCCAAGCGACTGTTTACCAAAAACACAGGTCTCTGCGAAGTCGTAAGACGACGTATAGGGGCTGACGCCTGCCCGGTGCCGGAAGGTCACGCGGAGAGGTTAGCCTTCGGGCGAAGCCTTGAAGCCAAGCCCCGGTAAACGGCGGCCGTAACTATAACGGTCCTAAGGTAGCGAAATTCCTTGTCGGGTAAGTTCCGACCTGCACGAATGGCGTAACGACTTGGGCGCTGTCTCAACGAGGGATCCGGTGAAACTGTAGTCTCGGTGAAGATACCGAGTACCCGTGGTTGGACGGAAAGACCCCGTGAACCTTTACTGCAGCTTGATGTTGGAGTTCGGGACACGTTGTCCAGGATAGGTGGGAGGCTTTGAAGCGGCGGCGCCAGCCGTCGTGGAGCCATCCTTGGGATACCACCCTTCGTGTTCTGGGCTTCTAACCCGATTCCGTGATCCGGGTCGGGAACAGCGTCAGGTGGGCAGTTTGACTGGGGCGGTCGCCTCCTAAAATGTAACGGAGGCGCACAAAGGTTCCCTCAGCACGGTTGGAAATCGTGCAAAGAGTGTAAAGGCAGAAGGGAGCTTGACTGCGAGACTGACAAGTCGAGCAGGTGCGAAAGCAGGTCTTAGTGATCCGACGGTTAAGAGTGGAATTGCCGTCGCTCAACGGATAAAAGGTACTCCGGGGATAACAGGCTTATCCTTCCCAAGAGTCCACATCGACGGAAGGGTTTGGCACCTCGATGTCGGCTCGTCGCATCCTGGGGCTGGAGTAGGTCCCAAGGGTTGGGCTGTTCGCCCATTAAAGCGGTACGCGAGCTGGGTTCAGAACGTCGTGAGACAGTTCGGTCCCTATCCACCATGGGCGCTGGAAGCTTGAGAGGAGTGGTCCCTAGTACGAGAGGACCGGGACGAACAGACCTCTGGTGTATCAGTCGTCGTGCCAACGGCGCTGCTGATTAGCCACGTCTGGATGGGATAACCGCTGAAAGCATCTAAGCGGGAAGCCCACCTCGAGATGAGGCTTCCCATCCCCTTGAGGGAGTAAGGGTCGTGGGAGACCACCACGTTGATAGGCGGGACGTGGAAGCACAGCAATGTGTGAAGCGGACCCGTACTAATGACCCGAGGTCTTGATTTAGAACTACCGTGGAGTCGCTATGGAGTTTTGAGGGTGCGCCGGCGCACGAGCGCGCGCACGGACCTCGCAATTCCGGTGGTGATAGCGGCAGGGAAACACCTCTTCCCATTCCGAACAGAGAAGTTAAGCCTGCCAGCGCCGATGGTACTCGGAGGGCAACCTCCCGGGAGAGTAGGACGCCGCCGGTTATCTTTCGAAGGCCCGCCTCGGCGGGTCTTCGTCGTTAAGGGAAGACTTTCGGGCCGTGGCGCAGACACTCGACAACCTCGCGATCGCCGAGCGGCTGGACGCGTTCGCCCTCCTGCTCGAGCTGGCCGAAGCGAACCCGTTCAGCATCCGCGCCTACCGGCGCGCGGCCGAGCTCGTGCGCGCGACGCCGGCCGACGTCGCCGAGCTCGCTCGGACCGGCCGCGTACGCGAGCTGCGCGGGATCGGACAGTCGATCGAGGCCAAGATCGTCGAGCTCGTCACCACCGGTGGAATCGCGGAGCTCGAGGAGCTGGAGCGCACCGTCTCGCCCGAGGTGGTCGGGTACGGCCGCTACCTCGGCCTGAGCGCGAGACGCTCACTCGACGCCGCGCAGGCGCTCGGGCTGCGCACTGCGGTCGACTTCGCCCGCGCGATCGAGGACGGCACGATCCGCGACGCGCCCGGGATCGGCCCGAAGACCGCCGAGCGGCTGAAGACCGGGCTCGAGCGTCCGCCCGGCGAGGACCGCACGGTCATGCTTCCGCGCGCGCGGGAACTACTCGAGCGGGTTGCCGAGACGGTCGGAGGCACGGTTGCCGGCGACACCCGCCGCTGCGTCGACGCGCCGCACCACCTCGCGGTCGTCGCGCCCGACCGACGACCCGGCGAACACGCTCGCCCGATTCGCGGCGGCGGCGGAGATCGTCGCGGTGGTCGACCACGAGGGCGATCGTGCGGTCGGCGTGACCCCCGACGGCCTTCCGGTCGAGCTCGTCCTCGCCCGTCCCGATGCCGCAGGGACGGCGCTCCTCCGCGCCACCGGCTCGCCGGCCTACGTCGCCGCGCTCGAGCCGCTCCCCGACGCCGCGACCGAGGACGACGTCTACGCGGCGCTGGGCATCCCGTACTGCCCGCCGGAGCTCCGCGAGGCGCCGTTCCGGGGTGACCCGCCGGCGCTCCTCGAGCTCGGTGACGTGCGCGGCGATCTGCACTGCCACACGACGTGGTCGGACGGGCGCGCGAGCGTGCTCGAGATGGGCGAGGCGGCGCGGGCGCTCGGTTACGAGTACCTGGCGATCTGCGACCACACGCCGAGCGTGCGGGTCGTGCCGGGCGTGACGGCCGACGACCTGCGCCGCCAGGGCGAGGAGATCGCGGCCGCGAACGAGCGGCTCGCCCCGTTCCGCATCCTCCGCGGCGCCGAGTGCGACATCCTCCCGGGCGGCGAGCTCGACCTGCCCGACGACATCCTCGAGGAGCTCGACTGGGTCACCGCCAGCCTCCATGCGGGCCAGCGCACGCCCGGGCCGGAGCTGACCAGGTGGGTGACCACGGCGATGCGCCACCCGGCCGTCCGCGCCCTCAGCCACCCGACCGGGCGCCTGATCAACCGCCGCCCGCCCAACGCGCTCGACATCGAGGAGACGATCGCCGTCGCGCTCGAGACGGGTGTCGCGCTCGAGGTGAACGGCCTGGCCCCTCGCCTCGACCTCCGCGACGAGCACGTCCGCCTCGCGGTGGAGGCCGGCGCCCGGATCGTCGTCAACACGGATGCCCACTCGACGATGGGGCTGGGGAACATGGAGCTCGCGGTCGTCACCGCGCGCCGCGGCTGGGCGACCGCCGCCGACGTCGCGAACACCCTGCCGCTCGACGAGCTCTTACGCCGCCCGTAGGCGCTCGCGCCACTCCGGGTCGAGGGCGCGCAGGCGCTCGACGCGCTCGGCCACGTCCGGGTGCGTCTTGAAGAGCGCCGCCAGTCCATCGCCGGCGAACGGGTCGAGCAGATAGAGCGGCTCCGTGACCGGGCTCGCCTTGAAGAGCACGAGCTCCTGCGCCGCTTCGAGGCGGACGAGCGCGTCGGCGAGCCCGTGCGGGGTCTCGCAGACTTGCGCCGCAAGCCGGTCTGCGGCGTGCACGCGGCGCGGCGACAGGAAGACGGCGACGAAGCTCGCCGCGACCGGCCCGAGCACGCCGAGGAGCGCCCGCTCGAGGAAGCCGCCGATGCGGCTCGCCTCCACGAGCCAGCCGGCGACGACGACGAGCGGCGTCTCGATCACGACGTCGCGGTGGCGGACTCGGGCGAGCTCGTGCGCGAGCACCCCCTCGAGCTCGGCCGGCGGCAGGAGCGTCGCGAGGCCGGTCGTCACGGCGAGCCCCGACGCCGAGGCGCCGCGTCCGACGGCGAGCGCCCGAGGGTGGCCGTCGGGCAGGACGTAGAGCTTCGGCCGCTCGACGCGCGCCGCGATCGCCAGGCGCTCGGCCGCGCTCCAGAGCTGCGGCGCCTCGGCGAGGAGCAGCTCGCGCGCGCCGAGCGACGCGAGGACGATGCGCGGCCCGTACCAGAAGAGCGTTGCGGCCATGAGGAGCGTGACGACGAAGAAGAGGCTCCCGAGCCTCAGCCCGCCGAGCACCCAGCCGAGCGCGGAGAGGAGCGCCACGAAGCCGCCGAGCAGGAGCCACGCCTTGGCGACGTTCAGGAGCGCGATCAGGGACGGGCGCATCGCACGCCCTCAGCGGGGCGTCACGGCTCGTCGTCCGCCTCGGGCCCCGCGTCCGCGAAGCCGCTCGGCGGCCAGTCCGGCTCCGGCGCGTCGCAGCGGCTCGAGCAGTGGAGCGACGCGACGTTCTGGAGCGGGATGAGGATGTGGCCGTTCAGCTCGAGGTGCACGACCTCCTCCAGGTAGCAGTAGGCGGTCAGCGTCCCCTCCTGCACCTCGCCGCCGAAGAGCGCAACCTCGACGGGCTCGCCCTTGTACTTGGCCGTGTAGTCGTCCACCCGACCTCAGTCTAGAGGCCGCGCGGCGAGCCGACGAGGGCGCCGAGATCCGCCTCGGCCCGGAAGTCGGAGAGCCCGCCTGCGCCCGCGTGGACGCTGCCGAGCGAGCCGTTGGGGACGACGTAGCGCCGGCGGCGGACCGCCTGCTGGTCCTCGCCCGTCGTCGCGGCCTCGTACGCCCGGATCGTCGCGCCGTGCCCGACGAGCACGATCGGCCGGCCGTCGTCCTCGTAGTCCGCGGCGACGCGCAGGAGCGCTGCGACCACCCGCACCGCCATCTGCTCGTACGTCTCGCCGCCGCTCCAGCCGGGAAGGCCGGTGCGCCAGCGGGCGTACGCGTCCGGCTCCGCCTCGCGGAGCTCCGGCTCGGTGCGGCCCGTCCAGGTGCCGACGTCGACCTCGCGGAGCTCGCGCTCGACCCGCACGGGCAGGCCGTGCCGCGCGGCGACCACCTCGGCAGTCTCGCGCGCACGTGCCAGGTCGCTCGCGACGACCGCAGCGAGCGGGATCCCGTCGAGGAGATACCCGAGTGCCTCGGCCTGCGCGCGGCCGCGCGCGTTCAACGGACGGTCGGCGTGTCCCTGGAAGCGGTGCTCGGCGTTCCAGTCGGTCTCGCCGTGCCGCGCGACGAGGACGAGGGTCACCCGGAGCGGTTACCCAGCTCGAGCGCGACGATGAACGCGGTGTCGACGCGCGAGTACGCGCCGCTCGGGTTGATCGCCTTGACGGCGCCGACGCCGAGGTAGCGCCAGCTGCCGCTGAGCATGTTCTTCCGGTGGCCGGGGCTGTTCATCCAGGCGCGGACGACGCGCCGCGCCGTCGTCGAGGGGCCCTCCCAGTAGAGGTTCTCGCCGGCGCTCCAGCCGCGGTAGCCCGGGCCGGGCCAGAAGCGGCGGATCCAGCGGCCGAAGCTCGCGCCGTCCGACCACTCGTGGGCGAAGTAGCCGTTCCGCGCCATGTTCCCGGCATGGGCGTTCGCCGCCTTCTGCAGGCGGGGACGGGCTGTGAGCGCCTTCAGGCCGTGGTTCTTGCGGACGACGTTCACGCGCGCGAGGACGGCGCGCTCGAGCCGGTCGGCGGAGCGCACGGTGACGGCGTCCGCGGGGGAGGCCGCGACGAGCGAGCCCGCCAGCAGGACGAGGACGAGCGCACGGCGCATGACCCTCCCATCGGCCCGCCGGGCCCGGCGCTCCACCCCCCGATATCGTCTCCCCGTGCGCCTCGGGCTCGAAGACCGCGTCTGCGTCGTCACCGGCTCGACGGCCGGAATCGGGCTCGAGACGGCGCGGCTCCTCGTCGAGGAAGGCGCGACCGTTGCGGTCACCGGCCGGTCGGTCGAGCGTGCCGACGAGGCGCGCGCCGAGACGGGCGCGGCGCTCGGGCTCGCGTACAACCTGGCGGCGCCGGAGGCTCCGGCGGCGCTCGTCGCCGAGGTCGAGGGCCGGCTCGGTCCGGTGGAGTGTCTCGTCAACAACGTCGGGGTCGCCTACCAGCGGTCGTTCGAGGAACTCTCCGACGCGGACTGGGACGAGCTCTGGCAGCTCAACGTGATGAGCTACGTCCGTGCGATCCGCGCCGTCGTCCCCAGTATGCGGGACCGGGGCGACGGAGCGATCGTCAACGTCAGCTCGACCGCCGGCAAGCGCCCGTCGGGCGGCATGCCGGACTACAGCGTCACGAAGGCCGCCGTGCTCTCGCTCTCGCGTCTCGTGGCGGATCTCTACGCGAGCGACGGGATCCGCTGCAACGCGGTCACGCCCGGCCCGACGCTCTCGCCCGCGTGGCTCGCCGACGGCGGCCTCGCCGACCAGGCGGCCGGGCGCTCCGGGAAGAGCAGGGAGGAGGTGCTCGAGTCGGTCGCGAAGGGCCGCCCGCTCGGGCGCCTCGCGGAGCCGCAGGAGATCGCCGCGGCGATCGTCTTCCTCCTCTCGAACCGGGCGAGCTACGTGACCGGCGCGGCCTGGAGCGTGGACGGCGGCACCGTCCCGGTGATCCTCTAACCTGGGTCGGTGGCGGAGGTCGCAGGCACTGTCGCGGAGGCGTTCGAGGCGTCGGTCCGCGAGCAGGAGGAGCGCTGGCTCTCGCCGCTCGCCGTGCGCTCGTACGAGACGGCCGGCCGCGCCCGCCACGCCGAGGAGGAGTGCCTCCTGCGGACGCCGTTCCAGCGCGACCGCGACCGCATCCTCCACTCGAAGCCGTTCCGGCGCCTCAAGGGCAAGACGCAGGTCTTCATCGACCCGGCCGGCGACCACTACCGCACGCGCATGACGCACACGCTCGAGACGACCGGGATCGCCCGCGCGGTCGCCCGGGGGCTCCGCCTGAACGAGGATCTGACCGAGGCGATCGGGCTCGGCCACGACATGGGCCACCCGCCGTTCGGCCATGCCGGCGAGGAGGCGCTCGACGCCTGCCTGCGCGCCCGCTTCGACCGCGGCTTCCGCCACAACGAGCAGTCGTCCCGGATCGCGGAGCAGCTCAACCTCACGCGAGAGGTGTGCGAGGGGATCCTCAAGCACACCGGCCCGGAGGAGCCCGACACGCTCGAGGGGAAGATCGTCCGGATCGTCGACCGCGTCGCCTACATCAACCACGACATCGACGACGCGGTTCGCCACGGGATCCTCGACCCGGCCGACCTGCCGCACGCGGAGATCGAGATCCTCGGGCCGCGCGGGTCGCGGCGGATCGACCGGCTCGTCCACGACCTGGTCGAGGAGTCCTCGCGCGCGGGCGACATCGTCCAGAGCGAGGAGGTCGGCGGCGCGATGCTCTCGCTGCGCGCCTTCATGTTCGAGCACGTCTACCTCGGGCCGAAGACACGCGAGGAACACGAGCGCGCGCGCGAGACGATCACGCGGATCTTCGACCACCTGGCCGCGCGGGGTGACTCGCCGGACGCGATCGTGGACTATCTCTCCGGCATGACCGACCGCTTCGCGCTCGAGTTCGCGGCGGCCCTCTAGTGGCGCGGATCAAGAACGAGTCCGTCGAGGCCGTGAAGGCGGCCGCGGACATCGTCACGCTCGTCGAGGCGCGGACGCGGCTACGGAAGGTCGGTGGCCGCTACACCGGGCTCTGCGTCTTCCACGAGGAGAAGACGCCGTCGTTCTCCGTCTCGCCCGACCGCGGGACGTATCACTGCTTCGGCTGCGGCGCGGGCGGCGACGCGATCTCGTTCGTGCGGGAGACCGAGAGCCTCGACTTCGTCGGCGCGATCGAGTTCCTCGCCGATCGGTTCCGCGTGCCGCTCGAGTACGAGGAGTCGTCGCCGGAGGCCGACCGCGAGCGGCGGCAGCGCGACCGGCTCTTCTCGCTCCTCGAGCAGGCGGCCGCCTACTACGAGCGGCGGCTCTGGGAGGGCGAGGACGGCGCCTCCGCGCGCGAGTACCTCGCCTCGCGCTCGCTCGGGGAGGAGGTCTGCCGCGAGTTCCGGCTCGGCCTCTCGCCGGCCGGCGCGCTGCTGGTGAAGAAGGCGGAGGACAAGGGCTTCACCCGCGACGAGCTCGCGGCCGCCGGGCTCGTGACGCGGCGCGGCTCGGACTACTTCCAGCGCCGACTGATGTTTCCGCTCACGGACGCGCGCGGCCGGGTGATCGGCTTCCAGGCCCGGAAGATGCACGAGGACGACCCGCTGCGCGGCAAGTACGTCAACTCGCCCGAGAGCGAGCTCTTCCGCAAGTCGAACGTGCTCTACGGCCTGCACCTCGCGCGGCCGGCGGTCGCGAAGCAGGACCGCGCCGTCGTCGTCGAGGGGAACACGGACGTGATCGCGCTGCGCCAGGCCGGGCTCGAGCCCGTCGTCGCGTCGATGGGGACGGCGCTCACCGAGCGCCAGCTGCGCGAGCTCGGGAAGCTGACGAGCCGCGTCTACCTCTGCTTCGACGGCGACAAGGCCGGGGAGGACGCGACCCTGCGCGGGATGGAGCTCGCGCTCAAGCTTGGGCTCGACGTCCGCGTCGTCGCGCTCCCGGAGGGCAGCGACCCGGCCGACGATCCCGCCGGCTTCGAGGCGCGGCTCGACACGGCCGAGCCGTACGCCGTCCACCGCGTGCGGCTCGAGCTCGACCGCGCGCGCGACCGCCAGCTCGCGTACCTGCGCGTGCAGGAGGTGCTGAACGCGATCCCCGAGTCGCCCGAGCGCCACGACGCGTGGCGGCTCGCGAACGACCGGCTCGGCCTGACCGTCGAGCTGCGCCGCACCGGGGCGGCCACGCTCGGCGCGGCCCTCTCGCCGCGCGTCGTCGAGGCGGCGGACAAGCTCGAGCGGAGCGCCCTCGCCGGCGTCCGCGCGCATCCCGGGCTGGGCCGCGTGCTCGAGGAGATCGGCCCCGAGCACTTCGACTCGGAGCTCAACCGGCAGCTGCGCGACCACCTCGCCGGCGCGGCGCCCGCGGACGACGCCGAGCTCGTCGGCGCGCTCGCCGAGCTCGACGCCCGCGCGGAGACCGAGGCGATCGACGAGACGACCGCGCGCGAGCTCCTCCTTCGCCTGCGGGAGCGGCGGCTGCGCCGCGACCTCGCCGAGGCCGACGGCGAGCGGATGAAGGAGCTCCAGGCCGAGCTCGCCCGCGTCCGCCAGGCCGCCGCCGCGCTCGTCTGACTTCTGTCTACATCTCGTTGACGAACGTCGAGAGCCGGTGTAGGTTGCCGCCGCCCCGCGCTCCCAGGGGCGGGCGCGGCGCCCGGGCTTCCCGGACCGAACGCCCAGACGTGACCCCAGGGAGGTACCTCAATGCTCAAGCGACTGCTCGTCGCGCTCGCCGCGGCGGCGATCCTCGTCGCCGGCGCCGCGATCGCGGCGGCGATCCAGCCCGGATCGGCCGTCGGTCAGGAGGCCGAGGCCGACGATCCGGGCGGCGGCCAGCGCTTCAAGGGCGACTTCGGGGACGGCGGCTTCGGCCAGCATCAGGAGCCGCCGCTCGAGGTCAAGAAGATGCTGAAGGAGATCGACCCGGCGAACGTCGAGGCGTCGATCGCGAAGCTCGTCTCCTTCGGGACGCGCAACACGCTCTCGTCCCAGACCGACCCGAACCGCGGCATCGGCGCCGCCCGCGACTGGCTCTTCGACGAGTTCTCGCGCTACGCCGCCGACTCCGGGCGGGCGGCTGACGGTGGCGCTCCAGAGCTACGTCCAGGCGCCGTCGACCGGCATCCCGGTGCCGACGACGATCACGAACGTCGTCGCGACGCTCCGCGGGACGCAGGCCGAGTCGGCCAACCGCTACTACGTCGTGAGCGGCCACTACGACTCGCGCTGCGGCCAGACGTCGAACCCGACGTGTGACGCGCCGGGCGCGAACGACGACGCCTCGGGCGTCGCGGCCGTGCTGGAGATGGCACGCGTCATGTCGAAGCGCTCCTTCGACGCGAACATCGTCTTCATGGCGGTGGCCGGCGAGGAGCAGAACCTCTACGGCTCGCGCTTCTTCGCCACGCAGGCGCGCGCGGCGAACCTCGACATCCAGGGGATGTTCACGAACGACATCGTCGGGAGCTCCGTCGGCGGCAGCGGGATCCGCGACCCGTACACGGTGCGGCTCTTCGCCGAGGGCGTGCCGACGAACGAGACGACCGGCGAGGCGAACACCCGCCGCTCGATCGGCGGCGAGAACGACTCGCCCGCCCGCCAGCTCGCGCGGTTCGTGAAGGAGGTCGCCGAGAACGGCTCGACCAAGATGAACGTCGAGATGATCTACCGCCGCGACCGCTTCAACCGCGGCGGCGACCACATCCCGTTCCTCGAGCAGGGCTACCGGTCGGCGGCCCGGTTCACCGAGCCGAACGAGGACTTCAACCACCAGCACCAGGACGTGCGCGTCGAGGACGGCGTCCAGATCGGCGACCTGCTCGAGTTCGTCGACTTCGAGTACACCGCGCGCGTGGCCGGCGTGAACCTCGCCGCCCTGGCCGCGCTCGCGAACGGCCCGTCGATGCCGGCGAACGTCCGCATCACGAGCAACCTGAGCTACGACACGGACCTCCGCTGGAACCCGAACAACGACCCGGATCTCGCCGGGTACGAGGTGGTCTGGCGGACGACCACGGAGCCCGAGTGGACGCACACGATCCCGCTCGGCAACCCCGAGCTGATCGGCGGTCTCGTGCGCGTGACGCTCGAGAACATGTCGAAGGACAACTTCTTCTTCGGCGTCCGCGCGGTCGACAAGGACGGGAACCGAAGCCCCGTCGTCTTCCCGCGGCCGTAAGGCGTGTGGGGCCGGCGTAACGGGGGTTGCGCCGGCCCCGCTCCTACCGGGGAGCCGGTCGGGCGACCGGCTACACTGGCCCTCTGCCGAGCAGTCCCCGGTAGCTCAATTGGCAGAGCATCCGGCTGTTAACCGGAGGGTTGTTGGTTCGAGTCCAACCCGGGGAAGACGAAAGCCCCGCTCGCACGGGGCTTTCGCCTCCACACGTAACAGGCCGGGCGGCTAGTTGGTACCCGTTCTGGTACCGGAAAGGCCCGCGAACGTCCGCGCCTCACCGCCCGCAGTGAAGCAAGCGTGGACGCCTCCATCGTCAGGCGGCGTACCGGACGCCGACGTGGACATCCGAGTGTACATGGTGTGATGGTTGCCGCCCTTGTTGGTCTTCCAGATGCACTGGATGCGCTGATTGTCGTGCGTGAACGTGAAGAGTCCGCCCGTGCGCGCCTTCTCCTCGTGCGGCCGTGCTTCGTGTCGCCTGCCGAGGAAGCAGCACGCCTCCATGATCCGGTCACCGACGGGGCTTTCGTCGGTGCCGCCGTTCGCGAACATTCCGATGTCGGCGGCGTTACCTTTGAAGTGGTCGGAGACGTTGCCGTTGGTCGTGAACTTGCTGTGGTTCGTTCCGGTCGTGATGGTGATCGGATTGCCGGTGCGCTCGGCCATCTTCGCGACGTAGTCGATCGCCATCTTTGACATCGGCTTGCCCGGCAGGTTGGCGCCGGCAGAACGACAACTTGACCTCCGTGGTGGACTTCGTCTGGATGCGCGGGGGGATTCGGGTCGACGACCTTCTCTCGGACTCCGAGCGCGCCCCAGCGTCTCCTTCGCCGACTTTGCCGTCGACGCCGAGGCCCTTTGCCTGCTGGAACTTCTTCACGCCCTCGACCGCAAGCGGGCCGTAGGTGGTCGACCTGATTGCGATCTTCTGGGCGATCGCGTCCAAGCCCAGCTCGGCCAGTTGCGGCACTAGGCGCCGCTTCATCTTCCGTACCGAGTCGTTGGTGTCTCCTGGACGAAGAAGCTTGACGGCCACGAGGGCTCACCTCCAGTGCGAGCAAATGCGGTCCGGTCCTACTCCTTTGTGACGATCGAGTCAACAGGCGGGACAACCATTCGATGTCCTCATCCTGTCTCACGGTCGCATCGTCGACCGGACCGCTTGTGCAGAAGACGGTCGATATCCTGCTCGACGTGACGAACCCGGGCCGCTGGATGGCCCACTGTCACATCGCCGAGCACCACGAGAGCGGGATGATGTTCAGCTTCAACGTCGTGCCGGAGCCCGAGCAGTGAACACCACTCGCGAGCGCCACTCCGGAATCGTCGTGAGCACGACGGCCACGACCCAGCCGTTCCGCGCTGAGCCTCCGAGGGCCGGTTTTCTGGGGGCTGGTCGTGGGGGTCGCGCAGGCGGCCACACCACTGGCCATGTGGTGGCTGGACACCGCCACCGTCTACGCGCTCGGACTGGCGGTGATCGCCCCCATCTACATCGGTCTCGCAGTCGGCGGCGATGGGCGCTGGAAGGTCATCGCTGTCGAAACCGGCGTCGCCAGCGGATTCATCATCATCGCCGCCGCAGCGATCACCGGCACACCGTGGCTGCTTGTCGTCGGCCTCGCCGGTCATGGCTTGAAGGACCTCTGGCAGCACCGCACTCAGTTCGTGGCCAACACGAAGTGGTGGCCTCCGTTTTGCCTAGTGGTCGACTTCGTGGTCGCGGCGATCATTGCCATCGAGATCGTCGCTGGCGTTCACTTTCAGCAGTAGCCGGCGTGCGGCCCGTCTGCCGGGCGTCGCAGCGGCGAGGTGTCCGCGGCGGCGACCTCACAGTCGGGGGCCGCGCGGAGCGTTGCGGACGGCTGGGGAGAGGCGTAGGGTCGCTCGTGATTCCCCTCACGAGGAGGTGGGCCTTTGGCTTGTGAGACGAGGTCGATCCCGCTGAGAGCGCACAAGCGAAATGGAGGTACACGATGGATCCTCCCGGATTCTTCCCACTGATTGTTCGCGGGGGTCGGGGAATCAGAGCCGCCCATGACGGCGACACTCTGACGCTCCAGTTCGGCAAGTCCCCGGTCGCGGCCGGCGACCCCTCGACCTACGGTCAGATGCCGCTCGGTACGGCGGCCTGGGTCGACCGTCCCCTGAACGACGCCGAGCCTGCCGTCCTGAAGCAGGAGATCAGCAAGTCGGACGCGGAGGACGTCGTGTCGGTTCTGGGGCTCGACAGCCGATTCTGGATGTTCATGTGCAGCAACACGAACACCGGCCACTTCCAGGTCCACCGATCGGAGCCCGCGTTCATGCAGGTGACTATCGACGACGGGTGAGTGCCGGCAGGGCACCAGAATGAGCGGCACGGATGCGGCTTCAACATCTCGATCACGTGTCGCTCAACGTCACCGACCGCGCGCGCTCGATCGTGTGGTACCGGGACGTACTTGGGCTGCCGCAGCTGAATCAGCCGACCGAGGATGACGAGCCAGTCTTTCTTGGTCAGCCGGGACTGCAGTTCGGGTTGTTCCAGGCGCAGCGACAGTCGCCCGCCCGTGAGCCCGAGTCGTCCGGACTCAGGCACGTCGCGATCGTCGTCGACGATCTCGACGCCGCCCAGGAGCGCCTCCGCTCCCACGGGGTCGAGTTCAGATACGAGGATCACGGTAACGCGCTGTCGGTGTACTTCGGCGACCCTGACGGTCACGTCATCGAGATTACGACGTACGTTCGTTAGCTGCCTTCCCGCTCCGTCGCCGTAGTAGCTGTCGGCCACGGTCGCATCCTCCGCTGCGCGGGTGCGCCTCTTGCGGCGATTAGCTCTTTCGCGCTGCGCAGACGGTGCGATCCCCGTCGCGCCCGAGAACCGTGTGCCCCGGCGTGAAATCGGCCACGTCCGAACCCTGGATAAGACAGCAGATTTCGTCCCGGACCGTGACCTGACGACCTGTGACCTCACTAACGGTCGGCATTGACCTCACTAAGGTCGGCACTCGTTGTGATCGTGATCACGCCGCCGGCGACCGTGATGGACTCGATCTCGGAATACCACGAAGTTTGTGCAGCGTTCCGGCGGAAGTACCTCCGCACGTCTCGCGCCATCGACTTGTCCTGAGCGGAGACAGGCGCAGCGCTCGGCCTGCTCGCGTCGTCCCGAACGAACAATGCCCACACACCGACCGCGAGGGCAATCAAGGCTGCCACCGCCAAGACGAGCCACTGCCATGGCACGCGCCTGGCCACCGGCCGGGAATCTATGCGATGGGTGCCACCGCTCTTGCTACCGACGGCTTCGCACGTTTTTCCGCGGTGCGAAACTTCCTCGCATGGCCACTGACCCCAGAGAGAGCGTTGAGAAGCTTGAGGCCCTCGGAGTTCGCGGAATCCTCTTGCAGCTTGCCCGAGATGGCCAGATCATCGACGTGCGCTGCGAGATGCCCCAGTGCTACTGCTTCCGCGGTCGTAGGTACTTCGAGCCGAGGTCGGTGCGTTCCGATTGGGAGCCGACGGCCGACCACTATCCGAGACTCAAGATGCACGGAGGTCACCTCACGCCCGACAACGTCCGGCTCGCGCATCGGCTCTGCAACCGACGTGACTACATATGGCGGAAGAAGATCAACGCGCTGCTCGGGAAGCGGATGTCGCTGGAGGAGATCGCCGAGCAGCTGAACGCGGAGAAGGTTCCAACGATCCACGGCACGAACAGATGGACAGCTGCATCTGTTCGGAAGGCATTCGTTTCCTAGAAGCGGCCAAGGTTCCTGGCCGGCAACCTCGGCGGGCATGCGCGAGCCAGTCGTCTACGAAGACAGTGGCACGCAAGACTCGGCCCGGGCGGCCGGGACGGTTCGAGCGTGATCGGAGTCTCAGCACAGGCGGGATCAGCGCGAAGGGCAGTCACACCGGTCGGGAGACGGTGGAGCTCTCGCAAGGTCGGACGCTCGCGCGTTGCCAGTACGGGCGGCAGATTTCGCTTGGAAGACGCGCCCGAACCCTTCTAAGCTGGCTTCTCTCGAACCTGGTCCGCCGCACGCTCGTGATCTCATGCCGCGAAACCTCTTTCCGATGAGGGCCCTCGCCGCGTACCGTGGAGTCCTGACGATCCGCGAGGCGCGCGTGCTCATCAGTGCGAGCGCGGCTTCTCAGGTCGGCGACTGGCTCTACAACGCGGCGCTCCTCGGCTATGTCTTCAGCGCGACGCACTCGGCTGCGTGGGTCGGTGCAGCGACGATCGCCCGCTTGCTTCCGTACGTGCTGCTCGGCCCGTTCGGGGGCGCCATCGCGGATCGCTATCCCCGCCGCACGGTGCTGGTGGTGGGAAGCCTGCTCCGCTTGGGGCTGATGCTCGTCCTGGCGGCGGTGATCGCCGCTGATGGCCCCGTCGCGCTGGTGATAGGCATCGTCGCGCTGGCATCGGCGGCAGGAAGCGCCGAGCAACCGGCGGCGATGGCCCTGCTGCCGCGGCTGGTCGGAGAAGGTCGCCTAGGCCCCGCCAATGCGCTGCTCCACACCGTGCAGGATCTCGCGGTTGTGGTCGGCCCGGCGATCGGCGCGCTCCTGCTTACGTTCGCCTCGGCGCCGGCTGCCTTCGTCGTCAACGGCGGTACGTTCGCCGTCTCGGCGCTGCTGTTCTCGATGCTCGGCCGACACAAGACCCCGGTTTCCGCGGCCCGGAGCGACGGCGCGGCGGCGAGCGTCGTCGCGGGGCTGCGGACGGCGCGCGTCACGCCGTTCGTGATCCCGCTGTTCGCCCTCGTGGCAGCGGTCGAGTTCACCTACGGAGCCCAGACCGTCCAGCTGGTCATCTACGCGGACCGGTCCCTGGACCTGGGCGCCGGCGGCTACGGGCTCCTGCTCGCGGCATCCGGCGCCGGCGGTCTCGTCAGCGCGGTGTTCAACGGCCAACTGGCGACTAGCCGGCGAATGACGCTGGTTGTCGTGGGCGCGGCGGTGCTCGCGTGCGCCAGCCAGTTCGTGTATGCGAGCAGTCGACCTGCTCATCCTGGCGCTGATCGTCACTGCGGCCGCCGGCGCTGGGCTCGTCTGCTCCGAGGTCGTCGCCGAGACGGTGCTGGCGCGCGTGACGCCCGGCGAGACGCTCGGCCGGATCGCCGGATTGTTCGATGCAAGCTCGATCGGAGCGATGGTCGGCGGCGCGGTGCTGGCGTCGATACTCGTCAACGCGACCTCGCTCGAGTGGAGCTTCTGGATTCTGGGCGCCGGCGCCGTCCTCGTGGCGTTGGCCTGCAGCCGCGGCCTACGCGGGCTCGACGAGGCGAGCCGGAAGCGCACAGAGGCGCTCGCGTCGCGACTGGCCATCGTCGAGCAGCTCCCGATCACGACGGGGACGCCGCAGCTCGTCCTCGAGCAACTCGCGTCGTCGTCGCAGCTGTGTCCGCTGCCGCCCGGCGTCGACGTGGTCGTGCAGGGCAGTCCGGCGCACGCCTTCTACGCGATCGACGGACGGGCGCGTCGTCGTCCGTCGAGACGGGGTCGTGCTCGCGCACCTCGGGGCCGGGGAGAGCTTCGGCGAGCGCGGTCTCCTCGACAACGCGCCGCGCAACGCCACGGTGACCACGGAGGTGGACACGACCGTGCTGCGTATCGAGGGAGCCGTCCTGCTCGAGGCGCTCGAGCGGGCGCCGATGTTGACGACCGCGCTCAACCGCAGCAACGCCGGCCGCGGCGTCGTCGACGTGGCTGCGGACGAGACCCAGCTGATCGACGACCCCAGGTGGACCGAACGCGTGACGATCGACGGGGCGACGGTGGTGGTGGTCGGCACCGGCTACCCGGGCAAGCGACGGGTCTACGAGCGGATGGCCGAGCTCGGCGCACGCCTCGTCATCGTCGACGAGGCCGGGCACTGGTCCGAACGGCTCGTCGACGACGGAGTGGCCTCGGCGCTGGATCGCGGCGCCGATCACGGGCGACGCCGACCGGGATGCCGCGAGCAGTACTCGATGCATTGTCCGTGGAGCGGGTCCGGCCGGATGCCCTACTGACCTTCTGGGAGATGAGCGTGCCCGTGGCGGCGCGTGCCGCGGCGGCGCTGGGCCTTGCCGGCAACCCCGTCGAGGCTGTCGATGCGGCGCGTAGCAAGCTGCGCACGCGCGAAACGTCCGAGCGCGCCGGCCTGCCCACGCCGAGATCGCAGCGCGTCCAGTCGCTCGACGAGCTCTACGCGGCCGCGGCGGAGATCGGGTTCCCCGCCGTCGTCAAGCCGGAGTTCGGCGCGGGTGCGGCGGGGTGCCTCCGGGTGGACTCCGTCGAGTCTCTCCCCGGCGTCTACTCGGATCGCCCGTCGAGACGTCACCGAACGACCTCGATCTTCTCCACGTGGGCAACGATTTCGTCCTGGAGGAGTACCTCGACGGCGTCGAGTTCGACATCGACCTGGTGCTCGACGACGGCGAGTGCGTGTTCTCGAGCGTCTCCCAGAACTGGCCGACGGCTGAGCCATCGTTTCAAGAAACCGGTCTTCACTGCCCGCCGGATCATCGCTCGAAGCCGGTCGGCCGTCTCGTGGAGCTCAGCGTACGGACGGTCCAGGCGTTCGGTTTCGTGCGCGGCGTGCTGCACGTCGAGGGCAAGTCCACGGCCAAGGGACCGCGCATTGTCGAGGTCAACGCCCGCATGGGCGGCGGGAGGATCCACCAGATAGTCGAGGCAGTGTGGGGGGTGGATCTGATCGAGGCTCACCTGCGCTCTGCCCTCGGCTTGCCCCAGCAGCTCGCGCCGAGCCGGAAGCCGCGCTGCGCCGTCGTCGATGCGCTCGTGTACGCGCCGGAGACAGGCCGGCTGGCAGCCCTTCCGTTCGCGGAAGTGACATCGAGGGCGGACTTGGGACCCTTTGTTGACGTCTCCGCTGAGGTGGGGCAGGAGGTGGACGGGCCCGATCGCCTTTTCTCGACCGTGCTCGCCGAGGTGACGGTCGCCGACAAGAACCTGAAGCGCGCGCGGGCGCTGGCCGCGGCGGTGCTACGCGATCCACCGGTCGTGGTCTCCGCTCGGCGCGACGGCCTGAGCTGCACTACCGCTCGGCGAACTGGCCTGTTACGCGTGGGCCATGTCGGTTCGCGCTCGAGGACTCAGCCGCGGGCGGTGGAGGCGCAGCCCCGATCGTTCGGGGAAGCCTGACGAGCGCGTGGCCCAGACGGCCCCCGAGCTCGAGCTTCCGGAGCTCCGGATCGAGGAGTGGGAGCCGACGCTGGACACGCTCCATCTGTGGATTCAGATCGTGGGCAAGGTTGAGGCTCGCGACCGCGGCTCCGCGCAACCACTGGTGGCACGCTCCGCTCTACGTCGACGTACGCGGACTGACCACTCGTCGGATGCACCACGGCGGCGACGAGACCTTCCAGATCGATTTCGACTTCGTCGACCACCGGCTCGTCGTTCGTACGGCGAGGCGGTCGACGTCGAATGCGTTCGAGCTCGCGGACGGGCTCTGTCGGTCGCCGAGTTCGACGAGCCTGCATCAGGTGCTCGACGGTCTGGGTGTGGACATCGCCGTCCGCGAGATCCCATACGGGCGTACGCGATGACGACGCCGTTTCCGAGGACCCCGACAGCACGCCTCGTACGACTCGGGCGCAGTCGAGCGTTTCTGGCGCCTGTCCTCGATTGGAGCGATTCGGTGCTCGAGGGAGTTCGCCGGCCGCGGCGGCTGCGCGAAGACGCAGCCCGGTCGCATCTCTTCTGGCACGGGCTCGACCTTGCGGTGACCCGGTTGCAGCGGCCGTGCGGGCGCCGGACAACCCGACTGCGGACCCGGTCTCGGCGGGAGGCCGTACTCGCACGAGGTGATCTCGTTCGGCTTCTGGGCCGGAGACCAGTAAGGTCCGTGAGCCGACCTTCTACTCGTACACCGCGCCGGAGCCGCCCGGCCTGAGGAAGAGGCCCCTGCGGCCCGACGACGCGCATTGGGTCGGCGAGCGGAGCGCGATGGTCGCTCCTTCATCGTACGAGAGCGTCCGCACGGCGTCCGATTCGCGCGCGACCTTGCTCTACGCGTTCTCTCGAGAGCGCGTCCTGCTGGATGGATCCGCACCTTGGAGATGTCGGGGACACCCACGCCCCGGCGCACTTGACTCGTCGCGACGGCGTGTTGCCCGGAGCCGGCCGCGACCAAACCAGCGTAGACCACTCATGCTAGGAGAGGGCTATCGACGAACCTCGGAGATCCACGGATCGATCGAGTAAGCTCGTCGCCGAGGAGCACCGAGCTGTCGTGGCCGGGAGGCGCGACTGGACCGCGAGCGACGACGACCGGCGGTGGTCTCTGATGCAGAGTCAACGCCGCCATCTCCCTCGTACCAGTGCTAGGACCTACGCTTCGACCACCGGCGCGCCCGGCGCCTTTGGGCGTCAGGAGCAGCGGCACCCGACACCTGCGCGCCGAGCGGCGCACCAGAACGGTCGTCCGAAGGCTACGAGCCAATAGTCCGCGGAGAGCATGAGCCTGTGGGCGGCGACTTCGCCGACGCTCTCATCACGGCGTAGCCGCCGAAGTCCACGCCCGCCAGCGGCGGAGACGCCTGACGGCTTCGGAGCCGAATCGGTCGAGCGCAGCCTCGTGCCCGCGTCACGCCGACGCAGCGTGCGAGGTCAGCGCGCTCAGGGAGCCGCAATTGCCCCGCTCTCCGGAGGGGAATAGAGTCGGGCAAACGCGACAGGGAGGTCACTACATGCGACGGACAGTTGGTGACCGCCGCTAGTAGCCGTGCTGGCGGGCGTGGTAGTCGCGGCACCTGCGAGCGGCCAGGACGACCCGGCGACGTGCCTGAGCCTCGCCGACTTCTCGCTGCACGCGGCGACCATCGTCGGTACGTCGGGCGACGACGTTCTTCGTGGTACCGACGGGCCGGACGTCATCGTCGGGCTCGGCGGCGACGACACGATCTGGGGTCTCGGCGGTGACGATGTGATCTGCGGCGACCTCGGCGACGATCGGATCGACGGTGGCGGCGGCAGCGACTCGATTCTCGGTGACACCGGCGAGTCGTTCCTGCTCGGGCAGGGCGGCGGCATGAACGTTCCGGGCGGCGACGACACGCTCGTTCGGCGGCGCCGGGGACGACGCCATCGGCGGTGAGAACGGCGCCGACACGATTCGGGCCGGGGCCGGCAACGACTTCGCAACGGGCCAGACCGGGCCCGACGTCGTGGCCGGCGACGCCGGCGACGACGAGCTGTTCGGCGGTCCCGCCGACGACGTCGTGAACGGCGGCGACGGCAACGACCAGTTGGTCGGCAACTTCGGTAGCGACACGCTGCTCGGAGGCAAGGGGGACGACCTGTTCCTCGGCGACAACCCCATCGGCGTGCCCGACCCCGTGCCGTTCGACGTCTGCAACGGCCAGCAGGGGATGGACTTCGCCGTGATCGACACCTGCGAGCACCTAGGCCAGATGGAGGGCGAGATCCCGTTCCCCGAGGGCTAGGCGAACCCTTCGCTGATGACCATGACGGCCCCGGGCCTCGGCTCGGGGCCGTTTCACCTTCCCGGTTCGGAACCCAGGGTTAGCTCACCCGTGGGGCGATCCCGGACGACTGCGGTGGGCGATAGTCTGCGGGAGAGGAGGAGACCGGTGGCCTTGACGATTGAGCGGGTATCGGCCGCAACCGACGAGATTCGGGACCTCGTGGCCGCGTTGGATCGCGCTCTCGCCGGCCCCTACCTGCCGGAGCAGCACCACGCGCTCTCGTTCGATCGGCTCTTCGACAGCAACGTCCGCTTCTTCGCCGCACGAGTCGACGGCGTTGCGGTGGGCTGCGGCGGTGTCGCCTTCTACGACGGATACGCCGAGGTCAAGCGGATGTTCACCCAGCCGACCGTCCGGCGGCAGGGTGTTGCCACGGCCCTGCTCCGACGGCTCGAAGGAGAGGCGAAGCAAGCGGGATACTCAGTCCTCCGGCTCGAGACCGGCATGTACCAGACCGAAGCGATCGAGTTCTACGTGCGCGCCGGGTTCGAGCGCTGCGACGCCTTCGGCGAATACGTGGGCATGTCCGCCGCAGTCGATCGAGACCAGCGTCTTCTACGAGAAGTCGATCTGAGGGCACCGGCGCGTCGCGGAGCGATCGGCTAGGGAAGGCGGCAGGTGATCGTGCCGGCTCGACCGCCGCTCTTGGGCGTCAGGTCGACCTCGGTCACGACGCAGGTTCCGTAGCGGGTCTCGATCGTGTCGCCCTCGTGGGGCGCGTCCGGGAGCTCCATGTCCTGGACGTCCTTCCAGCTCGGGGCCTCGATCACGACGGAGAACCTCAGCACGGCTCGATCATCGCAGGTTGACCGAGGGTGGTTGGCGAAAGGTCGAACGGGTACCCGACCGTGGCCGGCGGGCTCCCTGGGGGGTCGCCGGCCATTTCATCGAGCGACGTGCCTGCGCGCACGGCGACGACGCTGCTACCCGGCGGCGTGCCGACTACCATGGCCCGGTGAGCGACGACGCAACCAACGGGGCGCTCGGGCTGCTCTTCCGGGTCTACACGTCCGGCGAGGCGTGCGAGACGCTCGTCGACGAGACGGTCGAGCCGCACGGCGTCGCCGACGGGTTCGTGACGATGAGCCTCCTCAGCACCGTCGGGAGCCTCACGCCGACCGAGATCTCGCGCCGGCTGGGGATGCGGCTGACGACGACGTCGGCGCTCGTCCGCCGGCTGGTCGAGCGCGGCCACGCGCGCCAGGTGCCGAATCCCGAAGGACGGCCGCTCGCAGCTCGTCACGCTCACCGACGAGGGCGCCGAGGCTCTCGCGGCCGCCTTCCCGGCCTTCCTCGAGACGATCGAGGAGGTCGAGAGCCGTCTTACGCATTCGCGCGAGGAGGTGCGGGCCGCGCTCGACGATCTCGAGCAGGCCTTCCGCACCGTGCGCCAGGAGCGCCTCGAGCGCGGGCGCATCGCGCTCTCCTGACGATCGAGCCTGGCGGGTGGCCCGCCGGCCGGAAGTCGTACGGCCGGCGGGCCTTCCGTCGCGCTGCGCACGGGTCGGGCCCGAAGGGGCGGTAGCCCAGACGTGAGGCCGCGCGCAGGCTCTCCTGGCCGGAGTCCTTCGACGTTCCTCCTGGTCGAACTGTCCTGGTGGGGGAGGTGGAACGATGGTGCAGTAAGTGCTGCAGTATCGCACTATCCGTGTCTTGGGACAAGTCCGAGATAGAGCGCGGGCAAGGCGGCGCTACCATCGGGCGCGTGCTTCGCAGCGTGATGGTCGCCTCGACCGCTGCGGTCCTGCTGCTTCTCGCTGCCGGATCGGCCGGGGCGCAAGGGGGGAAGGCGGAGGGCGGGGACGCCTGCTCCGCTCCGTGCTACCTGACCGGGTCGGTCGGAGGGGCACCCGGGCGCGTCACGGCGGTCGCCGACGACCCGAACGCCTTGACCTTCTCCTGTCGGACGTCGTGCCGGATCCCGACCGACTATGGGCCGACGTACACGATCACCGCCACGCCCGATCCGGGCTCGGTCTTCACGCGTTGGTGGGGCGATTGCAGCTCGTTCGGGAGCAACCCGGTCTGCACGCTCTTCATGGACTACGAAAAGAAGGCGCTGGCGCAGTTCCACCCAGAGGGAACGACACCGAGCCCCGACGAGCCGGCCTGGCCCGATCTCGAGCCGGGCGGCGGCGGCGGCGGCCACTTCCGCCACCTCCTCCGCCGCCTCCGCCCCCGCCGCCGCCGCCGGATGATCCGGGGCCGCCCGGGCTCGGGTGCACGATCGTCGGGACGGAGGGCCCGGACTCGCTGGACGCGACGAGCGGGGACGACGTCATCTGCGGCCTCGGCGGCGCCGACCACATCCACGCGGGCGGCGGGCACGACGTCGTGCACGCGGGCGCGGGCGCCGACGAGGTCGAGCTCGGCTTCGGGTCGTTCGTCGTCAACGCCGGAAGTGGAGACGACGAGGTCGCGGGCGGCGCGGGGGCCGACGTGGTTCGGGCCGGCGACGGCCGCGACCGGGTGCGCGGCGGTGCGGGCGCCGACCGGATCGAGGGCGGGGAGGTCGGGACGCTCGAGGGCGGCATCGGGCCGGACCGCATCCTGGGCGGCCCCGGCGAGGACGCGCTTGCAGGCGGTGCGGGCGCCGACACGCTCTTCGCCCGGGACGGCGCCGTCGACCGGGTCGTGGGCGGCACCGGCCGCGACACGGCGCAGGTCGACCGCAAGGACCGCGTCTTCACCCTCGAGCAGCGCGTCGCCTAGCCCGCGCGGCCGGGCGAAGAACGGCCCGGACCATAGTTCAGCGAGCCGGGTGCGCTTTCGTCCTCCTCACCGACGGACTTTCGGCTTCCGCCTACGGCCTCCCGGCGAGGGCTCGTCCTACTCGCGTCCCTTGCTCGCTGCACGGGGGAACCTACGAGGCCGGACCGGCTCGGTCAAGACCTCCAGACGACGGCTTGTCGCAAATTGCGGCGTTTCCGTTTCGGACTGGTTGCCGCTGTAGAATGTGACCACGCTCGCAGCCGAGATTCCTCGTCGCCGACGCCTCGGCAGACGGCTCGACTGGGACACACGACCCGCGCGGAAGCCACACCGGCTAGCACGGCCCGGCGCCGCCGCCCGGCGATGCTGACCCGAGAGAAAGGGCCTTGATGGGATCGAGCTCGAAGAGACGGCAGACCATGGCGAAGATGAATCGCGAGCGCGCGCTGAAGGAGCGCCGCGACCAAAAGCAGGAGAAGCGGGAGGCACGGAAGCTAGCCGCGGCCGCGCCACCGGACGGCCGAGACGCCGGCCGCCGAGGAGCCGGAAGCGGAGGCCGAATGACCGACCGCGCCGGAGCATGCGGCCGCCCCGAGCGCTCAGAGGTCGAGAGCGTCCTGTTCCGCGGCCCACGCTCGAGTGCTCCGTCCCCCTGGAGGATGCCGGCCGGCTGAGCCGTGAGCTCCGGCGCGGGTCCTGCGACGGCCGGGACGCGGCGTCGTCGGCCGCCCGCCGCATCGACGTGGCGCTCGGCCCGGACGGGATTGGACGTCGGCCCGCTCCCGGAGCGTGAGGCCGCGGCGATCCAGGTGTCGATCGCGCGGCTCGGCAAGCCGCGGGCTTGCTCGGCCCCGATCGAACGGCTGCGCGTCATGCTCCTCGCGGAGTACGAGACGCCCACGCTCTGACGCTTGCGCGGGGCATGGACGACAGCTGATCGACGGTCAGTCGACGGTGATGAGCGCCGGCGTCGGTTCGTCGTCGGGTGACCAGGTCCACGTGTCGTTTCTGCAGCTCCGGGTTCGAATCCCGGACCAGGTCGCAGCCGCCGAAGGCGACGATCTCGCCGCCCGGCCGAGGCGTAGAGGCGCCCGTCGACCCCGGGGCCGCCCGCGCGAAGGCGCGGCACGTCGATCCACACATCCTTGGTGGCGTCCCAGCCCCAGCCGGAAGAGCGGAACCAGATCCCCCTCGTCCTCGGTCCAGAGCGCCGTCGCGTAGGCGCCGCCCCCGAAGTCCTCCTGGCCGGGCGGCGGGTTCTCGACGTGCGTCCCATTCGCGTGCCAGCTCGGGTGTAGCGGAAGGGCGCCCCGGCACGGGAAGGACGAACCGCCCTCGAGCGTGTACGCGCCGGACGGGTAGTCGAGCACGTCCGGCAGCCGCCGCCAGCGGTTCGTGTCGAACCGGTACTCGGCGACCCGAGCGGGATGTCGTACTCCGAGCGTCGGGACGACCTTGTGGTCGTAGCAAGAGAAGCTGAGTCGCCGTCCGCCGTCGAGCACGCGCGACATGCCGGGGCGAGGGGTCCCCCGGCAGCGCCGTCCACGCGCTCGGACGCGGGGTCGAAGGCGAGCACCCGCCGGAGCGTCCCCGTCCGAGTCCGTCGTCCAGACGATCCTACTCGGCCCGCAGGCCGCGCAGGACCCCTTCGAGCTGGTCGGGGTCATAGCCCGGCGGGACCGGGAGCCGAGCCACCGTCGGACGCGAGGTCGTAGGCGAGGAACGCCGTCGGCGTCCCGGGCCGTTCGGAATAGCCGTACGTCCAGACGTACAGCCGGTCGTCCGTCGACCGCCGCGTGCGCGAAGTCGATCCCGACCGGCGCGTCAGCGATTCGCCGCCAGGTGTCCGTGTCCGGGGTCGTACGCCGCGCCGTCCGCGAGCGGGTGCACCTTCGGCGGACCTCGAGGACGCGCGCCGGATGGCACGGTTCGGTATCGCCGCCGATGACGAGGAGCGTGTCGCCCGTCCACATCGGCGAGCGAGGCCACGCGGGGCGGACAGCGGCGACCTCCGCCCGCGCCAGCCTCCGACTCGTCGCTCGCATCCTCGGCGCAGCCGGTCGTCCAGCCAGCCGTGACGGCGACAGATCAGGCGACGCGCGCCACACATCCCGTTGGACGGCTCGCCGCACGCTGATTGTTCCCGCGGCGCGACTCCGGCGGCGTAAGGATCCGCGCTTCCGGAGATACTTACCTCCGGGATGCGCGCCACCGTCAAGGAGAACACCGAGGTCGCGAAGGGCACGCGGATGGTCGTCTTCGACCTCCACGGGGCCGAGGTCGACTTCCAGCCGGGTCAGTACTTCTTCGTCAACCTGATCGACCCGCCGTACGAGGACGAGAAGGGGCCGCGCCGGCACTTCTCCGTCGTCACCTCCCCGAACGAGCGCGGCGTGCTCGGATTCGCGACGCGGATCCGCGACACGGCGTTCAAGCGCTCGGTTGCGGAGCTCGAGGTCGGGGCGCGAGGCCGACGTCGAGGAGCCGAAGGGCAGCTACGTCCTGCCGGAGGACACGAGCCGGCCTACGCCTTCATCGCGGGCGGGATCGGGATCACCGTCTTCCGCTGCATGCTCAGCACGATCGCGGAGAACGGGCTCGGACACCGCGTCACGCTGGTGTACTCGAACCGCGACCGCGAGTCGACAGCCTTCTTCGAGGAGCTCCAGGCGCTCGACCGCGAGCACGACAACATCCGCGTCGTCTTCACGATGAACGAGGACCCTTCTTGGGAGGGCGAGACGCGGACGATCGACGCGGAGATGCTCCGCGACCATCTGAATGCCGACCTGGACGGCTACGTCTACCTCGTCGCCGGCCCGCCCGGGATGGTCGAGGGGATCTCGGAGATGCTGAAGGAGAGCGGCATCCCCGATGACCAGATCCTTCCGGACCGCTTCAGCGGCTACTAACCGTGGCGTTCGTCGTCGCGACGGGGGGCGGGCTCGTCCGCGTCGCCGAGCCCGACGTCGAGACGCTGCTCGAGCGGCCCGGACTTCAGTGCGTCGCGGTCGACCCGCGCCGTCCGAGCGGATCGCGGTGGGCTGCCGCGGCTCGGGGCTCTGGGTGACGGACGACGCGGGAGCGACGTGGAGCGACGCGGAGCTGCCGGGCGAGGACGTCTTCTCGGTCGCCTTCTCGCCGGTGGACGGCGCGCTCTACGCGGGCACCGAGCCGAGCGCGCTGTACGTCCGGCGCGGCGGCGAGGGCTGGCGGGAGCTCTCGGCGCTTCGCGACCTCCCGTCCGCGCCGACATGGAGCTTCCCGCCGCGGCCGTGGACGTCGCACGTCCGCTGGATCGCGCCGAGCCCGCACGACGCGGCGGTCGTCCTCGTCGGGATCGAGCTGGGCGGGCTGATGCGCACCGCCGACGGCGGCGAGACCTGGGCCGACCACGCATCCGGCGCCCAGCCGGACGTCCATGCGATCGCCTGGCATCCGTCCGAGCAGGGCCGCGCCTACGAGGCGGGCGGCGGCGGCGCGGCGTGGAGCCGCGACGGCGGCGAGACCTGGGCGGCCTGCGGACGAGGGTCGCGACCGCAACTACACGTGGGCGCTCGCGGTCGACCCGGCCGACGCGGACACGCTGGTTCGTCTCGGCGTCGACCGGCCCGTTCGCGGCGCACGGCGCGCGCCCTCCGCCGAGGCGATCCTCTGGCGCTGGCGCGGCGGCGGGCCGTGGGAGGAGCTCGACCTCGGGCTCGGCCGTCCGCTCGACTCGATGCCCTACGCGCTCGTCGCCGGGACGGGACGCTCGTTGCCGGCCTGCGCGACGGCCGCCTCTTCGAGAGCCGCGACGGCGGCGACGGGTGGAGGCAGCTCGACGTGCCGGCCCTCCCGAGCGCGATCGCCCTGGCGCCGGTCTAGGCGCGTACACTCGCGCCATGGTCGTGCTCACGCGCGAGCTGGCCCCGTCCCGTCGCCGCTCGACGACGTGCTGCGGCGCGTGAACGCGCTCCGCGTCGCGCGCGGCGCCGATCCGCTCTACGAGCTTCCGGCGGCGTGCACGGCGTGGGAGGGAGGCGGGTGCGTGCTCGAGCGCGCCTTCGAGGACCTGGGCGTCGCGTACGTGGACTACTTCCGCGCGTACGGGCCGGGCGTCCGCTTCGAGCACGGCCTGGGCGACTTCGTCCGCCGGTTCGACCGCGGCGGGTTCCCGGAGCTTGCCGCGCCGCGCTAGTCGCGGGCCTTGCGCGTGAGCGGGAGGCCGTACCAGAACCAGGCGAAGAGCACGGCCGTCCCGATCGAAATGACCGTCGCGACCGCGATGTCGAAGACGACGTCCGTGACGACGAAGACGGCCGCGATCATCGAGAGCGCGAGGAAGATGGTCCCCGCGATGGCCAGGCGGTTGGACGTGCGGAGCATTTGCTCCTTGTCGCCCTCGCGCCAGCGGAGGCGGTGGTACGACGAGGGCGCGATCAGCAGCACCGTCGCCACCGTCGCGCACATGATCGCGGCGAAGAACGCGTCGCGCTGGATGTCGGTCGTCTGCTCCCAGCGCTGCGTGAAGGGCACCGCGAGCAGGAACGCGAAGAGCACCTGGACGCCCGGGAGCGCGACGCGGAGCTCGTTCAGGAGCTCGATCAGCTCGCGGTCGAGTCGCTCGCTCTCGTTTTCCCCCACGGCGGCATCCTAGGGAGTCGGCTACTCGAGAGTCGTCAGCGCGAAGGCGAGCGCGAAGCCGACCGACGTCAGGAGCCCGGCCTGGGCGCCGCCCTTCTCGAACGCCTCTGGCATGAGCGTGTCGGCGAGCATGGTCAGGATCGCGCCGCCCGCGTAGGCGAGGATGAATGCGAGCGCCTCGGGCGAGGCGCCGTCGAAGAGCCCGTAGCCCGCGAGCGACGAGAGGCCCGAGATCAGGACGACGAACGCCCAGAGGCCCAGCACCCTCGCGGTCGTCCAGCCCGAGGTGCGGAGGCCGGTGGTCGCGGCGGCGGCCTCGGGCAGGTTCGAGAGGAAGACCGCCGCGAGGACTGCGAGCCCGACGCCGTTCCCGTCGAGCAGCGTGACGCCGATCACGATCGACTCCGGAATGCCGTCGAGCACGATCCCGAGCACGATCGCGAGCGCCGACCCGGAGGCCTGCGTGCCCGCCATGCTCTTGCGGCCCTCGCCGCCCATCCGGTCGATCAGCACGTCGCCGACGTAGAACGTCAGCGCGCCGGCGAAGAACCCGGCCGCGATCGAGCCGCCTCCGGCAGCCTTCTCGAACGCCTCCTGCACGAGCTCATAGGCGACCGCGCTGATCAGGACGCCGGAGCCGAACGCCATCACGAGCCCGAGCGCGCGGTCCTTGAGGTCGATCGTGATCGCGAGGAGGCCGCCGATCAGGAGCGACGACGCCGCGAAGGCTCCCCAGCCGAAGGCCTCGGCCATGGCCGAAGCATGCAGCGCGCGTCGGCCTGTGCCGGTTCGTGCGCGTGCGTGCGACGATTCCCGCGCAGTCAGGCCGGGGCGGGGGTCGACCTCCGACCTCGGGACTAGGCTCGTCCCGATGGATCGGGAGGCGATCTTCGCGGGGCTGAACCCCGAGCAGCGGCGCGCGGTCGAGGCGGTGCGCGGGCCCGTGTGCATCCTGGCAGGCGCGGGGTCGGGCAAGACGACGACGATCACGCGGCGAATCGCGAACCAGGTCGCGACGGGCGCGTTCCGCGCGGACGAGCTCCTCGCCGTGACGTTCACGGACAAGGCGGCGGGTGAGATGCGCGTCCGGCTCGAGGCGCTCGACGTGACGGGCGTGCGCGCGCGGACGTTCCACGCTGCGGCGCTCGGGCAGCTGCATGCGTTCGGCTCGGGGCCGGCCGGGATCCTGCCCTCGAAGGCGATCGTGCTCACGAACATCGCGCGCTCCCTCCCGCGCGCGTACCGGTTCCGGCCGGTCGGCGACCTCGCGACCGAGATCGAGTGGGCGAAGAACCGGCGGCTCGCTCCCTCCGACTACGCCGAGGCTGTCGGCGACCGCCGCACGCCGATCCCGGTCGACCTGATGACGCGCGTGTATCGCCACTACGAGCAACGCAAGGCGGCGCAGGGAAAGGTCGACTTCGAGGACGTCCTCGAGCTGACGATCCGCATGTACGAGGATGACCCGCACGCGCTCGCCGCGTTCCGCGAGCGCATCCGGGCGGTCACGGTCGACGAGTTCCAGGACGTGAACCTGCTCCAGTGGACGTTGCTCGGCCTCTGGCTCGGCGAGCGGGACGACCTCTGCGTCGTCGGCGACGACCACCAGGCGATCTACTCGTTCACGGGCGCGACGCCGCGCTACCTCCTCGACCTGCCGAAGGTGTACCCGTCGGCGACGATCGTGCGGCTGGAGGAGAACTACCGCTCGACGCCGCAGATCCTCGGGCTCGCGAACCGGCTCGTCCCGGCGCTCGGCGGGGCCGAGAAGCGCCTGCGCGCCGTGCGGCCGGACGGGCCGGAGCCCGAGGCGCTCGCGCTCGACGGGCCGCAGGAGACGCGGATGGTCGTCGAGCGGATCCGCGCGCTGCTCGCGGAGGGCGTCCCGCCGGGAGAGATCGCGATCCTCTACCGCACGAACGCGCGCTCGGCCGGGTACGAGCAGGCGCTGGCCGAGGCGGGGATCCCCTTCCAGGTGCGCGACGGCGGGTTCCTCACGCGCCAGGCGGCGCGCCGCGTGCGCTCGCAGCTCCGCAGCTCGCGCTCGACGCTCGTCGCGCTCTCGGTGAAGGAGGCCGCGTCGCGCGAGGGGATGCTGGTCGAGCCGGACCGCCAGCTGGGCGAGCAGGAGCTCGTGCGGCAGGCCGACCTCGCGCGCCTCGTCGACCTCGCGGAGGAGTTCGACGACGGCGAGCGGACCGTTGAGGAGTTCTGGGGCGACCTGGACGGGCGCTTCGGGCCGGACGCGGTCGCCGCGGGCGGTGTCCAGCTCCTGACGCTGCACCGGGCGAAGGGGCTCGAGTTCGAGGCCGTGTTCCTGCCGCGGGTCGAGGAGAAGGAGCTGCCGATCCGCCAGGCCAAGACGGACGAGGAGATCGCCGAGGAGCGGCGCCTCCTCTACGTCGGTCTCACGCGCGCGAAGCGGCGACTCGTCCTCTCGTGGTCGATCGGGGCGAGGCCGAGCCGCTTCCTCGTCGAGCTCGGCCTCGCCGCGGCGCAGCCGGCCCGTCCGCCGCGCGGCGAGCGGCGCGCGCGCGAGCCGCTCCCCGAGACTCCCGCAGTGAAGGCGCTCCGCGATTGGCGGTTGCGAGCGGGCCAAGGCCGATGGCGTGCCGGCCTACGTCGTGTTCCACGATTCCACGCTCGCGGCGATCGCCGAGCTGCGGCCCGCATCCCATGCGGATCTGGCCACCGTGCCCGGGATCGGGCCGGCCAAGCTCGAGCGCTACGGCGACGACGTCCTCGCGGCGCTCGCAACGATTCCCGTGGCGGCGTAGACTCCCGCGCTTGTGAAGCGCATGGGATCAGGGAATCCGCGGCGTTCGTAAGGGCCATGTCAGGCGTGAAGCGGATCAAGCGCGGCGGTCAACCACCGAAGGGGTGAGCGGATCAACTCCCCATAGGTGGAGCCGGACCGGCCCCAGGCGACGAAACTAGGCCTACATAACCGACCGGGGCCCCGATGCGGCGGGGGCCAGGGTTGGAATCAGAGACGGGGCCTGCGGCGGCCCCGTTTCGCGTTAAGCGGCGAAGTTGCTCAGTCGCCGACGACCTGGACGATCCAGCGCCGGTCGCGGGAGCGGTCGAGCTCCATGAAGAGGACGCGCTGCCACTGGCCGAGGCAGAGCTCGCCCTCGCGCACGGGGATCGACTCGCCGGCCGGGCCGAGGAGCATGGCCATGCAGTGCGAGTGGCCGTTGCCGAACTCCATGTCCTCGGGGCAGATGTTCTCGGTGCGCCGGTCCCAGTCGTCGTGCGCGTAGTACTTCTCCGACGGGACGAGCCGGCGGAGCATGCGGACGAAGTCCTCGAGGAAGCCGGTCTCGAACTCGTTCACGCGCACGCAGCAGGTGGTGTGCGGCGAGTACACGCACGCGATCCCGTCGGTGACGCCGCTCTGGGCCACCGCCTCGCGTACGTCGTCGGTGATGTCGCGGATCTCCAGCCCGCCCTTCGTCTTGATGCTTCGCTCCAGCTGGAAGACCGTCACGCTCAGATTTCCCTCCGGGTACGTGGCTCGACTTCGGACCGGCGCGCCCTATTGTGGCGATTCCGCCCGAGCCGTGTCGAACTGAAACGGCGACGGTCTAGTAGCGCGAGTCGTCGTCCGAGCCCGTGCCGGACCCGGAGTCCTCGTCGGTCGACATGCTGTCGTCGGTGACGGTGCCGCCTCGCGCCGCCGCCGCCCGCGCCGACCGTGAGCGTCCCGACCATCCCCATGGCCTTGTGGCCGTCGACCGGGCAGTAGATCTCGTACGTGCCGTCCTCGAGCGTGACCGTCAGGGACGTGCTGTCGCCGGGGGAGATGGTGTCGGTCTCCTCCTCGACGCCGTTGCCCTCGATCTCGAGCGCGTGATCCGACTGGCCGTCGTTCGTGAGGTTGATCGTCAGCTCGCCGGCCTCGGCCGTGAGGTCGGCGGGCGCGAACATGAAGTCGCTCGCGGCCACGTCGATCGTCTGGCCGCCGCCTCCGCCGCCGGTTCCGGCGGTCGTGTCCGATGCGTCGTCTCCGCCGCCGCAGCCCGCAAAGGAGAGGAGTGCGAAGACGACGGCGGCGAAGACGAAACGGCGCATCGGGATCTTCACACTACGAGGCCACGGCCGAACTGGTTTGTCGCAGCCGTGCATCTCAGGCCTGGTTCCCCGAACGGCCCGAGCGAAACCGGCGAGCGCGGGCGGCCGGGAAGGGCGCGGGTTACATTGGCCCAGGCAGAGTCGCGGGCCCGTAGCTCAGTGGTTAGAGCAGCGGACTCATAATCGCCTTCGGGCTCTCGGCCTGTCTCGCCCCCTCTAGTGAGGCTGCGGGGATCGGGCCGGGGCCCCGTCTTACGACTCGGCCGGTATCGGTGGCTCTTGTTGCCCATGTTGCCCAGTCGCCCACGCGTGGCCGAGTCCGGCGGACGCGGAAGTAACAGCCGCCACAGATCGCTGCTATGGTGGACACAGCGCGTTTGGCTGTAGCGTTGAAGCCGCCGAGGCTGTTGGCACCTTCCTCTTCGTCTGTCACACCTGGCCACTGAGCGCGCAGGAGTCCGTTCGGACTTTCTGCCCTGTGAGATGAACAGAAGGAGCATCACATGCATGCGACCATTCGCCGCTACGAGGGTGTGGACCAGAATCGCACCGTCGAGTTGACCGACAAGGTCAACGAGACTCTTGTCCCCAAGCTGAGCAAGCTCGAGGGCTTCAAGGGCTACTACATGTTCGAGGACGCCAACGGCGTCATCAGCTCGCTCGGTCTCTTCGAGACCTCGGCGCAGACCGACGAGTCGACCAAGCTCACGTCCAGCTGGATCCGCGACGAGCGGCTCGAGAAGGCCTTCCCGAACCCGCCCAAGATCACGAGCGGCAAGGTGATGGCGCACAAGAACGGCGTCGCGAGCGTCTAGCTCGTCCCGCCTGACCTGAGTTGCCGAGAGGGCCCCAATTGGGGCCCTCTCCTTTCGTCGCCAACTCCACGGACTGCGCGCATCCGGCCGCGGCCGGAGCCGCCGAACCGCGGTAAAATATTCGCGGACGATGGCGGAGACCCAGACCCGGCACCTGCGCGTCCTGATCGCGAATGAGAAGCGGGAGCGGCTCGAGTTGCTTGCCCAGGTCGTGGCAGGCCTCGGGCACGAGGTGATCGCGCGCGAGATCTACGTGAAGGAGGTCGGGGCGGTGACTGCGAGAGAGCGGCCCGACGTCGCTCTGGTCGGGCTCGGCCTCCACTCCGAGCATGCGCTCGAGCTGATCTCCGAGATCGTCCGCGAGGCGTCCTGCCCGGTGATCGCGCTGCTCTCGGCCAAGGACCCCGCCTACGTCCACGAGGCGGCCAAGCGCGGCGTCTTCGCCTACATCATCGACGACAGTCCCGACGAGCTGCAGAGCGCGATCGACATCACGCTGCAGCGCTTCGCCGAGTACCACAGCCTGCAGGGCGCGTTCGGGCGCCGGGCCACGATCGAGCAGGCGAAGGGAATCCTGATGGCCCGCCACGCAATCGACGCCGACCGAGCGTTCGACATGCTGCGCGACCATTCGCAGCACAACGGCCACAAGCTGGTCGACATCGCCCAGGCGATCGTCGACAGCCATCTGCTGCTGCTTCCACCGCTCCAGCAACCGCAGGAGCCTTCCGAGCGGTCGGCGTAGGAGGGCGCTGTCGCCTCCGGCCGTCCGGGCGGGGGCCCGCGGCGGCCGATTTCGTGACGCGCCCCGACCGGCGTCGCATCCGCCGGCAGAATGGGATTACGCGCCTTCGGTGTAAGCTCGCGCTGCAGCGCCGTAGCGATCGGCGCAGCGAATCGTCCCGCGGGCCATAGCAATCGGCGCCGCGAAAGGTCCGCCCTCAGCAACGCGGGTTGGAGCAGTACTTGGCCGACCTCAACGTCTCGGTCGGCGACGAAGCTTCGACTCGGGAGGACCTGATGGTGGAGATTCGCGTTGGAGTTGCAGACGCCACGGGCGCACAGGGCTCGTGCGGCGACTGGCGGGACTGTTCGACCTGTCCTCCGTCTCGTTTGACGGGACACGAAACGAGGTTCGCGTTCGTTCGGAGTGGGAGTCGCGGGCGGTCGTCCAGGTGATCGACACGGTCGAGTCGTGGCTGGAGGCAGACGGCGTGGGCTCGGCGAGGCTGTCGATCGGAGATCGCTCCTACACGATGGTCGGCTGGGCCCCACCGGCGTACGCAAGCGGGCCGGCGGAATGACGAGCTCTGGATCCCACGCTCGCGCCGTGCTTTCAGCCGGCAACGGGACCGCGTGATCGTGTTCACCTCGAACGTCCAGCCCAAGCGCCGGATGAGACAGAAGCCTGGGCCGTGGCACTGCAGCTGCCGAACGCCGCTCGGGCCGTACCAGCTGAACTCTGCACGCCTAACGCGCTGTCTCGCCTGCGGCGTCGGACGCTACAGCGACCCGACGGTGCCGGTAGCGCCCCATCCGCCGGTCTTCGACGGAGCCGGCATAGGCCCGCCGCGATGATCGAGGCGCCCCGCGTACCTGGGCCCTTCCTCCGGCTTCCGCGGATTCGGCCCGCGCTGCTGCGCGCCGCGGCCGCGCCGAGCGAGCACGCGCCGATCCCTCGCACGTCCGGGCAGGAGGCTCCTTCACGCTTCGGAAACTCATCGGTGGACTCGCGTTCAGTCTCCTCTCGCTCGGCGCGTGTGTCCTCGTCGCTCGACACCTGAGCGACGCAAGCTGGCCGCTGGAAGGCGCACACACCCCCCTCGTCATCCTCGTGGGATGCGCCTACCTCGCCAGCTTCGGCTTCCGCGCGCTGGGCTGGCAGCTGCTGTTTCCCAGCCGAGAGCGCCCCGACCGCGCCCGCTGTCTGGCGGCCTGCGGTGCAGGCGCCGCCAGCGGAGTGGTCCTGCCCTTCCGGCTCGACTACGTCGTGAAGATCGCCACCCTGCGCCGACTCGGCGGCGTGAGGCTCGGGCTCAAGACGATTGCCGTCTCGATCGTTGCCCTCGGCATGGTCGACGCAGTGGCCATGCTCCCGCTGGCCCTCTCCGCCCTCGCGACGGCCGGGCCCGTTCTCCGTGCGCCGCTGATCGTCGTCGTCCTGTTCTGCCTCGGCTGTCTCGGGATCCTCACGCTGGGACAGCGGGTGGAACGGCTCCCGCTCGTCGGCCGCTCGGACCGCCTCCACTCCCTCTATCGGCGTGTCGCGAACAGCACGCGGTTCTCGCGGTCGACGCTCATCGCGGGTCTCTTGCTCCTGGGCTGCTGGACGTCGCGCGCCCTCGGCAGCGCGCTCCTGCTGAGCGCCCTCGGCGTCGGGTTCTCGCCGACGCTCGCGCTGGTCGTCCTCTGCATGAGCGCGGCGACGGCAATCCTTCCCATCACGGCGGGTGGGGCGATCGCCGGCATGGGGGCGACGGCCGGCGTGCTGTTCGCGCTCGGCGTCTCCAAGGGCTTGGCGATCAACTTCGCGCTTGCCTCGGGGCTCATGTTGACCGGCGCGGCGCTCGCCGCGACCGTGCTCGGACTGACTGGATCGCTCCTTCTCACGCTCCACGCGCGCCGGATGCTCGCCGCGGTGATCCCGACCGCTGCGGCGGTACGAGCGGGAATACCGACCGTGCCATTGCGCACCATCAAGGACGCTGTAGAAGCAGATCCTAAGATGGCTGCCTAGCAGCCACTTCGTCAGCGTCGGGCCCGTAGCTCAGCGGTCAGAGCAGCGGACTCATAATCAGGCCCGGGATCTCGGCCCGTTTAGCCGGATCTAGTGATGAATGCGGAGAACCGGGCCGGGGCCCGCGTTACGGTTCGCCCTGTCTCGGTGGCTCGTGTTGCCCATGTTGCCCAGCCGCCCACGCGTGGCTGAGCCCGCCCTCAGCGGCCGGCGGCTTCACCCGCTCGACGACGTAGACCCCGTTCACGCCATCGCTGATCTCTTGGCCCTCCACGAGCTCGCGGTCGTAGTGGCGCATCCCGGCGCCGCCGTCTGAGAAGTGAACGAGGTAGCGAGGCAGGCGCAGCAGACTAGGTGCCGGCTCGGCCTGGACCTGGGCCGTTGATTCGACAGCGCCGCACACCATCTGGGTCTTAGCTCGTCCGCATGAGCTAGCTCGGCTCGCCTAGGTCGCCGCCGCCAGCTCGTCGCGCATCCGCCGCTCTGCTTCTTCGATCGCCTTCATTGCGGGGCCCCGCGCTTCTTCGACGGCTATCGAGTGAGGGCTCCCGATGGTCGCTTCCATCTCGACGATTTTCCGGGTCCTCAAGAAAGAACTTCCTTACCGCGATCGCGTCGTCGAGCCGGTACGTCGTATTCGACACCTCCTGCAAAGCCTCCAGAACCTCCGCCGATGCGGACACCTTCGCCTTCCCCATGATCATCGTCCAGTCGTCGACGCTCGGCTGTTCTGGCGGATCGGGCATCGGCACATGCAGCATCTGCTTGTACGAGAACTCCACCCTTGAGACGTAGAGATTCTGTCGCTCCAGCAACCTGCCAACCTCAACGTAGGCTGCGAGCCGCTGTTCGTAAAGCCGAGTGCTTATCGCGAGCTGCCTGGTGTGGAGGCGCTCTGCCTTCCCGTTGTAGTACGCAAAGACGAAGCCGCCGATCACGCCGATCGCCCCCGTAAGCACACCGGCTAAGGTCATCCACTGATCGCCGCTCAGCGCGAGTGGCAGTGCCACGGAGGCGAGCAGGCCCACGCTCCGGACATACCTGCACGGGTCTTGCGATCCGAGGAAATCAATGGCCGAACTCCGTAGCCTCGTCCGTCGAGAGGCAGGCCCGCTCGCGACTTCCTGACGCCGGCGGATGCGCACGGCCGCCGGGTAAGAGCCGGGCTCGGAGCAGGTATCCCCGTCGGGTCACCGTCTCCGATCCCGGCAGAGGGTGACGGTAGGCGGCCGACCTCGCGGCGTCCATGGCCCAAGTGGGTCAACTACGGCGGCCCTGGTTGGGCTGTAACGGCTACGCCGAGGCCGGTCCTGACAGTCGTCGTATGCCCGCGATAACGGATCGGAAGGAACTGCTCACGGTGGGTGAGGCGGCGTCGTTGCTTCGCGTCCACCCGGTCACGTTGAGCCACTGGATCGCGAAGGGCCGTGTGCTGGCCGTCCAGCTTGGCGGGCCCGGCACGTCTGTTCGGCTTGACCTGGACGAGCTCGAGCAGTGGCTGTACGCCGAACCTTGGCCTGTAACAGCGTCCACCTGTGTGACACGCTGAAGCCTGGCTCTAAGCGGTCTGGCGTCCACCCATCGTCTACGACCTTGGGTGAACCGTTCGCCCCGCAGATCGATGACGACTGAGGGCTCGGCTTGCTGAGAGCGTGCACTGTCTGCGGCAAGATCAGCACAGCCAACCGGTGCGCCGCCCATCCCTGAAGCCGCCCAAGCGAACCGGCAGCTACTCACGCGACGCAGCCAAGATCCGCGCCCAAGCCCAAAGCTGCTGGCTCTGCGGCGGATCCTTCGACAACCCTGACGACCCACCGGTCGCCGACCACATCGTGCCCAGACTCAAAGGCGGAAGCGACGACATCTCCAACCTCGCGCCGGACACAGGAGCTGCAACGGTCGCCGCGGCCAGCGGATGCAGCAGTGACTAGGGACAGCCCCTCGCCCGGCCGCCCATCCCCGGCGGGGACAGTCGCCGGGAGGAACACTCAACGTGTTTTCTGTCGCCGGAAATGACCGCGCTCTCAGGAACGCGGTTCGGCCGAGCGGGTACTAACGAAAACGAGAGGGCTTAGGTCTTTGAGACGGGGCGGAAGGAGCGGGACGGGCATCACCCATGCCCATGCCGTTTCTCCGCCCAGCGGCCAACCGAGGCGCATGCCGTCGCTCCAGACCCGCGTCGATCCGGCCTTACCAACCACCCGAAATCCCGCTTTCTTCAGACCGACTTCACCGCCGAGCGTGACCCAGAAGGTGTAGCGCCCTGCCTGCGGCTCTCGAGCGACGACCCACGCGGCGTGGGAGCCTTCGATCACGGTGGGTGCGATGACCACGAACCCGGCCGCCTCCGCGACGTCGCGTGGCCAGCAGTCGTTACCGAGGTGGCAGGCGTCCGGCTCGGTACCGATCGGAACGTCCTCCGCGAGGTTGGCTGGGGAACGCTGGGCGGGTCGGTCACCTGGACTCTCACCGTCGGCGGAACGAAGCGAATCGAGAGCCGCGACGGCGATGACGATCGCTACGCCGCCGAGCACAAGCCAGGAAAGCCGCGCTCCCAACGCCGAGAGGATAGGCAGCCGATCCGGAATCCTGCCTTTTCGTGCATGTTCTGTAACTACTGAGTGGCAGTAATACCGGATAGGTATGCGACGCCCCGCGCCCTGACGTTCACCTTCCGACTGGAGCAGCACGACGAAGCGCCAGCGACACCGTACAAGCGCATTGACCGGCCGACAACGAAGGTGGCAAGCTGTCCGCACCGACACGAGGAGGGCTTCATGTCCACGACGACATCTAGCGAGCGGACAAAGCTCGGGTACGGGCTGCGTGAGGAGGAAGGCGAGGATTTCTGGCTGTTCGGCGCGCTCACAACAATCAAGATCAGCGCCGAGGACACTGCTGGCCGGTACTGCGTGATCGATACCGAGGTGCCACCGGGCGTGGGCTCGCCTTGGCACGTCCACCGCGACGAGGACGAGTGGTTCTTCGTCCACGAGGGCGAGTGCGAGGTCTACATCGGCGACGCGCACCTGACCCTGACAGCCGGTGGGTTTGCCTTCGGCCCCAAGGGCGTGCCCCACACGTTCTTCGGCGGGCCCAATGGGGGGAAGATGCTTATCTGGGCGGAGGGGGGTAGTTCGAGGGGCTCCTCAGAGAGATCGCTGAGCCTGCCCCCGAGCACGTTGTGCCACCGCCGCCTGAAGGTCCACCGGACATGGAGCTACTCCTGCCCATCGCGGAAAAGTGGGCGTACGACATCCTCGGGCCCCCGGGTCCACCCCCCGGGCGCTGAGTCAGTCACCCGGACCAGCGCAGCCGTTCCGAAATGGCGGGCGGACGACGCGATCTACTTGCGGATCGAACGCTGCGCCTGGTGGGGCATTGGGACGACGACTACAGAGTCCTTTATCGCTCGACTGCCTCTCAAGGACAGTACGCTCGCACAGCCTGCCGTCATTCCGCCTGAGCCCTAGCCCGGGCTGCCGACTATCACCACGAGATCTCGGTGAGTCCAGGTGACCTCCGGGAACAGGCCTGCGGCTTCCAGCCAGGCGAGCTGCTCGTCGAGCTTGCTGGGGCGATCGACCTCGGGGTCGATTGCCGTCACAACATACGAGGGATCGACGGGCTCCACGACGTCGGCTAGGACGAAACGGCCGGCCGGGTCGAGCCTGCTGGCGATGCGTCGGAAGAGATCGGCCTTGCCTGTGCCTTCGAGATGATGAACTGCAAGAGCCGATACGACGAGGTCGAAAGACCCTTCCGGCAGGGGATCCTCCAGTCGGCCTACAAGTAGCTTGACTCGATCGGAAGGCAGGCTGTCACGGGCGACGTTGACCATTCCGAGGCTCGCGTCGATGCCGATTAGCTGCGCGTCGGGGTGACGGTCAAGAACTCGCCGTGCCGTCTCACCCGTCCCAGTCCCGAGCTCGAGAACCGACTTTGCGCCCACACCCGTCGCGGCCAAGGTCTCGTCCTCGAGGCGGTCGTAGCCAGGTACGGCCTCACGCATCATTGCCAAGTAGCTCTCCGGCGTGAAGTGATAGTCGCGCATCGCTCACGAGCCTAACGGGCGGACATCCCGATACCCGACCCTCCGCTCCGGAACGCTAGCGGCAGTCTGAGAGACCGCCCTCCTCTGCCGTGAACGCCGGACGCTAACGCGTTCGACCCCTTAGCCGATCCGCTCGGCCACGCTCAATGCAAGTCCCAGGCGAGAGTCGTTGGCCTAACCACGAACCCAACCCTCGAACGCTCAGAACGCCTCTCTGACCCTCACGGGGGTAGGGGGCCGGTCACGATCGCCAGCACCGTCACCCGACCTGGCTACCCCGCCAGCTTTCCTCGAGAAAGAGCGTCCTCTTCCCGTCAGGTCCTCCCGTCCCGCCTGCGAGATCCTTCCCGGGAAATACAAGCGAGTGCAAGAGCAACTTGCTTTCCCCCGTAACCTTCACAAGATCGGCTCTACGGGACTCGCTCGAGCTCTAGCCGACCTTGGTCCATTGGGATTCGAGAATCCCCTTGCGATCGAGGCACGCGTCGTCGGTCGCGATGAGCACGAGCTGGTCGCCGTCGTGCTCCCAGCGATAGGTCGATGGCTGGTCGTCCTCGCAAAAGACACCGTCGCCACCCAGGTAGCGGCCGATCTCGAACTCTTCCCCGTTCATCGCGAGCTCCTGCGAGAACCGGAAACCCCCAGCATCAACCACCTGCATGACCGAGGGGCCGAGCGTCAGATGCCACGTACCCGGCGGCGGAGCCTCCTGGCCCTCAGTCGTCCGGATCTCATCAGCGCCCACTTCGCGCTCGTATTCGCCGAACGGATCTGAGGCCGGTGCAGTCGATGCCGGCGTTGTCGCAGACCCGGTCGGCTGACCTTCTTCGTCCGAGCCGCCACAGCCACCAAGCGCAACCATCACAGCCACCACGACCAGAATCCGGACCGCCATGCGGCCGTTTCTAACACCTCCGCACCGCACGCCGCGAGCTTGATTTCCAAGACTGGTCGAAGGGGTGGCTTCGCACGCCTCGCCGGAGGACATGACTCTGACGGGCGCGGCGAACTTGGCCCTCGCCGTTGTCCAGCTCGGGGTCGCGGACCGTCCGGCCGCTGGGGGACACGGACGGTTCGCTCCCGGCTCTCAGCCCGGCTCGGCTAGACGGCCGTTTCGGACGTGCTCGAACCGACAGCGCCGCGTCACGGGTGCTCCGAACGCCGCGATAGCCTCAGTCGTGGTTCTGCGGTTCTCCCCTGGACCGTCGGCCCATTCCACATCATCGGCACGCGGGCTCCCACGTTGCACTCTGGGAGCCCGTCGCCGTTCTGAGCCGGACGAGTCCGTCCGCACCTTTGCGCCCCGAGTTCGTGAAGGCGCTCAAGAAGCATCGGCTCAAGAGCCCGCACCCCGCGACACGGACTTCATCTTCTCGTCGACGGAGGGCGGTCCGCTGCATGCCTCGAACTTCCGTCGTCGCATCCTCAAGCCGGCGTTCGAGACGGCGGGAATCACGCTTGCGCCGAATCTGTGCTTCCACGTGTTCCGCCGCTCCTGTGGAACGTGGCTCGGCTCCCACGACGGCGGGAACATGGACCTGCCGAACCTCGCCGCGTGGCTCGGGCACGAGGACGCCCGCGTCACGCTCAGGCACTACCTCAAGCTGACCGGGCTCGAGGCACCGGCCGCGCTCGACGCGCTCGGCAAGGAGCCTGATGTTGCCCATATCGTTGCCCACACCTAGCGCGGGCCCGTAGCTCAGTGGTTAGAGCAGCGGACTCATAATCCGTCGGTCCCTGGTTCGAATCCAGGCGGGCCCATATCGCCACTCCGGCCGAAATCGCCGCATCGCGCTTGGAACGGCGCAATCCCGCGTGGCTCCTGGGGAAACGGCCTGCCGGCGCCGATGCCGTCGAGGCACGAAAACGCCGTCGAAGCACGAGGACCGCATATACCGACGCATACACCGGATTCCGACCCGCGCCGGAATGACGGCGGACTTGGAATGATCCTGGCGATGACGAGGGACGAGGCGCTGCTCTGGCTGAACGACCGTGTTGGCCGCAGCGTCCACGTCTCCGTCACGCTTGAGTCTGGCGGCGGCGGGTCGGTGCTCGAAGGCGAAGGCGTCCTCCGTCACTGGTCGGAGGTGGCTGGGAGCGACCCCGCCCTCTCCGTCCCGAGGGATGACCTTGCAGGCTGGTACGCGGTTGGTGATGTGCGCTTCGACCTGACCGACTTGCCTGGGCGATGATCAGGCTCGGCGTGCGACGACGAGATCATCGTCCGGCTCAGCGGCACGGTCGACCTCGTGATCACCGAGCAGGAAGCGCGTAGGAAGGAGCGTTTGACGATTGGGCCCTCTCCGATATATTGATGAACGTCGATATATCCCCCGAGGAGGGAGATATGGAGCTGTCCTGCAGCTCGGGCTGCGATTGCGGTTGCCCCGAGGGCGATTGCGACTGCTAGTCCCGACGTAAGACCAGCCGGAGGCCGGGCTTCGTCTCGGCTTTCGGCTTACTGTCTCCTGGTCAGGCAACGGCCGGCGCGCAACGATGCCGGCGTGGCGTCGTACTACGCGCGCAGGTCTGCGGTCGATCCCGAGTGGCGCGAGGAGCAGATCGCCGGCGCCACGGAGCGCGATCGATGCCGGCGCGAGGCCGACCTCGACGCTCACCGCGCCGCGAAGCGCGAGCACACGCGCCGGTGCCGAGAGCGGCAACGGCAAACGGGCAAGACCTTCCACGAGCTCGTGCGCTCGACCGGCGCCGACCCGGCCGTGCTGCGCGTCGTCTTGAGGGACATGGTTCGCCGAGGGCAAGTCGACTACCTGACGACGAGCGGCGCTACCGGCTCAACGGCGGCGTCCCCGAGTACGTCAAGAACGCGCTCCGCGACCTCTAGGAGGACGAGCGCCGCAGGGAGGACCGAGCCCGCCCTGCGGCGTCATCGTCCAGCGTCTACGCGGCCTCGGCCTCGATCACGGCCGGGCGGGTCGAGAAGGGCAACGTCCAGTCCTCGTCCGTGTGCCCGTCGATCGTCAGCCGCCACTCGAAGCGGGAGCCCGGAGCGAGCGGCAACGGCCCGAGCGTGAACGCCAGAGGAGCGTCGAGCGGGACGCCAGGCTTCACGTCCACCTTCGTCTGCACCTGGAACCCGACCTCGATCCGGATCGGCTGGAGCTCCCGGCCGGAACTCGGCACGAGCACCGGCTGTCCGTCCGCGTCGAGCAGTTCGAGCACGAACTCGTGCTCGTCCTCGCGCTCGTCCCACGGAACCTTCACGTCCAGGGCGATGGCCGCAGGCCCCGGAACGGGACCGGTGACCGTCCAGCCCCCGCCGTTGATGTACAGCTTCCCGTCCGCCACGACCGCGTGGTCGCAGAGGAGCATCGTCGCTTTCCACATCGTCTTCTCGCTTTCGTCTTCGCTGGTCCGACCCCGGCTTGCACCGGTCGTATGGGTCGGGCCGACCGTCGTGGCCGACGAGACCTAGTGTGAGAAGGCGAGCGGACGTTGCCCGAGGCGCGGCCACCGGTCCGCCTGGTACGTTCCCCCGCGTTCGTCTGCTGGTGGCACCCTCTCTGGCGAGGGGCCTGCTTTGGTCGAGGGTCGCTGTCGTAGCGGCCCTCGACCGTTTTCTTCGTCGCGCAGCCCGGCCGCGCCGCTAGACCGGCATCACAGAGGGCCTTAGTGTCTGGCCATGAAGAAGGTCCTCAGGCGCATCGCTGGTGGCTCCGCTCTCGTCCTGATCGGGGTCGCTCTCTCGGCCTGCGCCGAGTCGGACACGGACACGGGCGCGGCCGATCCTCCCGCGACGGTGACGGTGACGAGCCCGCCCGAGACGGTGACCGTGACCGGCACGACCGAACAGTCGAAGGGATCGAGCCGTTCGAGTTGGTCGTCGCGGAGGAATAGCACCCTCTTGCTCCCGGATCAGGAAGTGACCCTTGCAACAGCCGCGCTTTCGCGCTTAGCTTCGCGACCTGCGGGAGCAGGTGGCTCCTAGCTCTAGTCAAGCGGCGGGGGGATGGAGGTGCGGCAAATGACGTTCGACGTGCGGACTCCCACTTGGAGGCGGGCGGGCGTCGTCCTGATCCTCGGCCTGTCGTCCCTAGTCCTTGCCGGGACGGCGGGCGCGGAGACGGTTCGGGAGACGGTGCCAGCAGCCGACGCGGTGTTCTTCGACCCGGACGACATCGAGTGCTTGGGCGAGGAGGTGACGGTCACCGGCAAGGTGCGCATGACGACGCAGGGCACGATCGACGCGAACGGCGTTTCGCACATCCTCTTCACGTCCCAGGCTCGCGGCGTCAAGGCCATCGGCTCGGAGAGCGGCACCATCTGGCTCCTGCGGGGCCAAACGAAGGTCGCCTACAAGGGCGTGGAGGACCCTGAGACGGGCGAGGTCGCCTACAGCAACTTCCGGTTCATGAACGTGTTCCGCGTCGTGGGGCGAGCTGGCTCACCCACGAGTGTGGATCATCTCGTCCTTCACACCACGGCGGACCCCAGGACTGGTGAGATCACGACGCGGGTCGACCACGTGCAGTCCACCTGCCAATAGCGACCGGCGCTAGGGGCTTGCAGGGACGGCTAGTCCTCGTTTTCGTTGCGTCTTCGCAGCCGACAGCCGATTAGGACAGCGACCCACAGAGGAACCCGCCCAACCCCGAGGGTGCCCACGGGCGCCTTCGTCGTGTCAGGGACGCACGGGGACCGCATACACGGACGCATACACCGGTAGCGAAAACCAGCCGATTAGCAGGGACGTCCGAAACCAGGCGGGCCCATTGGATACCCGATGGCTACTAGCGAACCGCCATTTCATGCGGTACGGACGCGAACATGTGTGCCGGCAATGCCCGTTCCGTGCGTGGCCCCGGTGCTACCCCGGAACTGACGCGCTCGAGCAGGCCCGAAACGGGCTTCGGTTGAAGTTCCTGCCGACCCTCGAACGGCCGCCACCGGGCGGAGTCACCCTGTCATCGAACGATCCGCCGACGACGGCCGCTCGAGGCCCGGCAGGACTTCATGCACCTGGGGGCGCCGGGAACGACCCGCCAGCCGCCACATCGCTGGCAGGTCGTCATTCTCGGGCTGCGGTACTGCACGCCCGGCGGTCCAAATGACTACTTGGCGAGACGACCCAGCGCCGTGTCCCTGTCAGCGTGCCCTCCCCTCACCTCGCCCGCTAGGACACGATTGGGTCAATTCCGCGAGCTCTCCTGTCCGTCAGCCCGACGCCGACGGGTGCCGGCGGCCCGTCGATTTCTCGGGGGCGCCGCTCGAGCGGGTCCGAAACGGTCGCCCAGGCGTGCCGACCCGGGCGGCATACCGTCCAGGCGCGCGGCCGGCAAGGCGTCAGCGCCCGGGCACCTGCCCGAGACGCGCGATCATTACGAGGTCGGCGTAGGCAGTATCGTCTCGCGCAGGCGCAGTCGCCTCCAGTGGGAGAGCTATGGCCGCTCTCGGCCCAGGTCGTGCATGGCAGACCTACGACGTAACGACTCGCTCAGATGGGTCCGCGAGCGTCCGAATCCAGACGGGTAGCACGCTGGACGGTGAAACTCGACGTGCCGAGGAAATGCTGGAGTTCGCAACGCTCGACGAGGCGCTGCAACGGACTGGCAAATCGAGGATCAGCGGCTCGGGAGTGCTTGTGACCGTCAGGATCGACGGAAACGAGCACATCGCCTGAACCAAGACGCCCGCCAATCTCGCCAAACCCTCGTCGGCCACTCAGGTTGCAGAGCAGCGTCTCCCCATCGACTGGCAAGCCGCGACGGCGCTTCGAACAGCTACAGTGATTTCACTGGCTCTGCTCTCAGAATCCGGCCCAAAGCCCGCATAAGAACACCGACGCGCTGTGGCGCGCGAGGCGAGGAGCTTTAGGCGAACAGATTCGTCTGCAGGGCCAGCCTCGTGCTTGCCCGGAGCGCCCTAATGGATGGATGGGCCCGAAATCCTTGCGGCGAGCCCACCCGGAGTCTGCTCGAGCATGTCGGAAACGGCCGTCATGGCGTGCCGACTTGGGGATCGCCCCGGCCCCGCGCAAGAGTCCGGACGCGCAGGCGCTCGAGTAGCTGCCCGACTCCGGGCTTTGTTCGGCGTGCCGTCGAGGGCCAAAGCGCCCGTCGACCTCCCGCTGCGTCACGAGTCGTCACCCGCCGAGCCACGCGAGCTGGCTTACGGCCACGTCCCAGCGCACCGTCGCCTCGGGCCCGACGACGCGATGGAACACGACCGCGTTCGGTTGTGCGACGGCGATCCAGTCGCCGTCCGGCGACCACGCTGCGTACACGCCTGGGAACGTCCGCGGGGCGCTGCCGCGGAAGCAGCCCAGGTCGATCAGCTCGACGACGCCGGGGCCAACGGACAGCGCCGCACAGTTGTCCGGGGCGAGTGCGGGGTGCCCCACGGGATTGACAGGCGTGTCGGCCGCCACGTCGGTCGTGCCGACCAGCCGCCCGTCCTCGTAGCGATCGACCCGCCGCCCCTCCACGAGAACGCCGAGCGAGCCGTCGGTGCCCGACGCGATCTCCCAGGCGAATCCGGCCGCGATGGGAGGCGCATCGCCGATCACGATCTTGACCCCCTGCCGCCCGAACTTCCACGCGACCCTGACGCCGCCCGGGCCGTAGGCCCGCACGCAACGGTTGAGCCGCACCGGCTTCCGACCGAACGAGAGCTCGAATCCGGAGTCGGGTGGTGTCGCACCAGGCAAGCTTCGAGCCGTCCGAGCTCCAGGCCACGGGCGCATGCGCGACGGCGGTGTATTCGCCGAAGTCCGCCTGTGGATCCTCAAGGTTGCGGACGCTGAAACGCCTCATCGAATCGCCCAGGTCTTCGGGCAGGACGAAGGCGACGTGCGTCCCGACCCGTGGGGCCCAAAGCTCGCACGTCGTCGCCACCCGGGGGAGATCGACGAATCGGCCCGCCTGGATGTCGAAGGCGCGAAGCTCACAGCTCCGAGGCGTCGGTGAAGACGATGCGACCCGGGGCGGCCATGCCGGGCAGCCTGAGCTCCGGCGCCGCACCCGTTTCCGTCGTCGCAACGGTCGTCGCCGACTGATCTGCTCCCACCCCCGCAGCCTCATCGTCGCGGAAGACGTCCGCCAGCGCGGCCCCGCCCACAACGATCACCGCGGCCAAAATCGCGAGATCCCCCGCTCTCCGGCGACGCAGCTTCACGGCGATCTGCGGCCATGATGCGCTTTCCCGCGATGGCGGACAACCCGCGCAGCCTCCGTCACTTCCCGCCGCACGCTTGCAACGGGCACCACCGCGCCTGCGGTCATGCGGCGACCAGCGGCGCGAATGCTTGCGCCCAGTGATGCAACTACCAGAGATTCTTCGTGTTCGCGTCGATGCGGAGCGGCACCTATCTCGCGTGCTTTAGGTCGTGGCGGGTGCGTACTGCGGGCGCCCGGCGGGCCGGTAGACCTGAATCGTTACGCCCCGCGAGTCGGCTCGCGAGTCGACCAGGTCTAGTGCGATGTCCGGGCCGGCGTCGGGGAACAGCCGCATGCCCTGGCCCAGGACCACGGGGACGATGAGCAGGTTGATCTCGTCGACGAGGTCCTTTTCGAGCAGCCACCGGATCAGGGCACCGCTGCCGTGGACCTGCAACTCACCCGCCGGCTTGGCTTTCAGCTCGGCGATGGCAGCCGCGAGGTCACCGGAGAGGAGGGTCGTGTTCGCCCAGCGCGGGTCGGTGAGCGTGGTCGATGCGAGGTACTTGGGCTTGGTGTTCAAGGCAGCTGCGATCTGGTGGTTGCCCGGATCTTCCGCCGCGGCGCGAGCCCGCTCCTCCGCGCCCCAGTAGCCGGCGAAAAGCTCGTAGGTTCGCCTGCCGAACAGGAACGCGTCGGCGCGCTGGTAGGTCTGGGCGATGAACGTCATGGTCTCGGTGTCGAACACCCCCATGGCCCATCCGCCGCGCTCGAATCCGTTCCTGCGGTCCTCATCCGTCGCGGCGCCGTTTCCCTGCATCACTCCGTCGACGGTGACTTGCGTCATGGTCGTCAGTTTCATGGTCGCATGTCCCTTCTCGTTGCTTTGGCCGTTGTTCGGTAAGACCGGACCCGCCGCACCGAACTCATCGGTCGGCCACGCGGATCCCCGCTCCACGTGTCAGCTCTGCGCCGGGAAGATCCCCTGAAGCGCAATGACGTAGTTCAGGCTCAGATACGGCTGCCGGTTCTCGTGCCCCTCGCCGCCGCCCGTCCGGCCGATCATCGCCGGTTTCATACGTACGTTTCGGTCCGCGGCATACGCGCCTCCGCCCGCCGGGAACGCCGTCGCCGGGTTCGCCGTCGTGCCGGCCGCGCTGCTCGCGTGTACGGCGTGGCCGTGTCCTGGAAGCTGGCGCGTCGTCAGCGCGACCGCCTCCTGCCCGCCTGTCGCACCGAGCGGGTAGCTCGATCCGGCGGGTGGCTCGCCGGCGCCGATCGGAACACGTCCGCGCAGGTCAGGGAGGGCGAACGTCGTCCGTCCGTCTCCGCCGTATGTCGTCCCGAGCAGAGCGAAGAGCGCCTGGTTCTGGTTGATCGGCAACAGCTGCCCCGCGCAGATCGCCCAGCCTCGGGGAGCGAAGTTGAAGGGAACGAGTCGGATCTCACCGATGAACGGTTCCATGTCGAGCCTCCCGATCGCTGTTGGCGCGGCATTTGGCCGCAGTGGACGACCGAGAGTGTCCCGGAGCGCGGCTCGCGCTTCCAACGGGAGCCGACGCGTTCATGGAACTCGTACCGACCGACGAGATCGCGGCAGGTCTAAGCATCGCGTAAAGGTTGCCGTTTCTCCCGCCGTGCCCGACGGTACCCTGAACCCGTGGGTACAGCCGCCCAGCTCGTCGCCGGGGCCGTCCTCCTCTGGGCCGCGGCGTCCAAGGTCCGGCTCCGCCATGACCTCCCCGACCTCCTCGGCGCATATGGGGTGCCGCGGCGCGTGCGGCCGGTCGCGGCCTACGCGCTGATCGCCGCCGAGGCGCTCGTCGGGATCGCCCTTCTTCTCCAGGTTGCGCCCAAGCAGGCGTCGCTCGCCGCGCTCGGGCTGGGCGCGCTCTTCGTCGCCGCGCCGCTCTCCGCGCTCGCGCGCGGAGTGAAGCGGATCCGCTGCGGCTGCTTCGGCGCGGCCGAACGCCCGACCGTGCTCGTGCTCGCCCGCGGCGCCGGGTTCGCGGCCCTCGCCGCGCTCGCGGTCTGGGGGGACGGGCTCGAGGCGTCCGCGCCGGGGCAGGACACGCTCGTTCTCGTCGCGCTGGCCGTCCTTGCCGCCGCCGTGCTCGTCCTGGGCGCGCTCGTGCTCGCGCTCTACCGACAGGTCGGCGTGCTGACGCTCCGGCTCGGCCCGCGCGCCGCGCTCGAGGTGCCCGAGGAGGGCCCGGCCGTCGGCCGCCCGGCGCCGCCGCTCGCGGGGCTCGAGCGCCGCGGCCCCGAGCTCGTCGCGTTCCTCTCCGAGGACTGCCGCCTCTGCCGCGAGCTGGCGCCCTCCGTTCGCGCGCTCGCGCGGGAGGGTCTCGCCGTCAGGATCGTGGACGAGGCCGAGGAGCCGAAGGTCTACGAGCGCTGGAACGTCCCCGGCAGCCCGTTCGTCGTCCACCTCGTGGACGGCGTCGTCGGCGCCAAGGGTCTCGTCAACACGCTCGAGCAGCTGGACGGCCTGATCGCCGCCGGCACCGCCAGGAGGGCGCATGCAGCGGCCTGACACCGCGCTCGACAATGCCGCGGGCGCACTCGGCGCGCGGCTCGCCTCCGGCATGACCCGCCGCTCGTTCCTCGGCCGGCTCGGAGCCACGGTCCTCGGCGTCATGGGCGGCTCGGCCGTCGCGGCCGCGGTCAAGCCCGACGAGGCCGAGGCGTTCCACTTCTGCGGCCACATCTGGACGACCGGCTCGTGCCCGTCGCCGCTCGGCGTCCCGCGGATCGACAAGAACGGCTTCTCGATCCGGGCCAAGGACGCGCGGCCGATCGACAACCTCGGTCGGCTCGTGAACGGCCAGGGCTACCCGGTCACCGAGGGCGGCGCGCGGCTGCGCGGCCCGGACGGCGCGCTGCTCGAGCGCGGCCCGCGGACGAAGATCTGCGAGGACTGGATCCCGGAGCGCTTCGGGATCGACGCCCACACGCAGGGCAGCTGGTACCGCTGCTGCGGCGGGCAGATCCGCAAGCTCGTCGACTGCTGCTCGCGGAGCCGCAGGCGGATCAACGGCGACGCGTCGCTCACCGGCTACTGCTACTCGGGCAGGCGGGTGTTCTGCGTCATGTACTACGACTCGGGGCTCAAGTGCTGATCGAGGTCACGCTCGCGGCGTCGGCGCTCCTCGCGGGGGTCTCGGGCGCCTGGTCGCCCTGAGGGCTCTCGATGATCGAGACGATCACTCCCGCCGTGTGCGGGAGCCGCAAACGCCACCGCCTCGCAGTCGCCCTCTTCACGGTGTCGGCCGTGCTCGCGGCCGCGCTGGTCGGGCTCGTCCTCGGCTTCGCCGGGAGCCTGGTCGGCGGAACGACCGCGCTCGTCGTCGCGGCGGCCGTGCTCGCGGCGCTCGCCGCGCTACGCGAGCTCGGGCTCCTGCGCCTCCCGCTGCCGCAGGCGCGCCGCCAGGTGCCGGAGCGCTGGCACGCCGAGCTGCCGCTGCCCGTCTGGGCGGTCGGCTACGGCGCCGGTCTGGGCGCGGGCGCGTTCACCTTCCAGCCGGTCGCGACGTACTGGGTCGCGTGCGCGGCGGCGCTCGCGCTCGCGGAGCCCGTGCCGGCCGCGGCGCTCTTCGCGCTCTACGGCGCCGGCCGGGCGCTCATGGTCGTCCTCCCGCACCGCGGGATCCGGGCGGCGGACGCGGTCGAGCGGCTCGTCAGCCGCCGGCCCGCGCTCGTCCGCGCGAACGGGATCGTCCTCGCGGGATGCGCGGTCGCGCTCGCCCTCGCGCCGGCGGCCGGCTCAGGCCCGCCGCGTGAGCTCGCGCTCGGACCCGGCAACGAGCTCGACCCGAGCTTCTCGTCCGGGGCCCTCGCCTACTCGAAGCGCCAGAACGGCTCGTCGCGCGTCCTCGTCCGCGTGGGGAAGACGGTCAGGGCGGAATTTGCGCCCGGACAGGAGCCGTCCCTCGACGACGAGCTGCTCGCGTACCGCACCGGCGGCGGTGTCCGCGTCGTCCGCTGGCGGACCGACGAGGAGATCACGGTCCTCCCCGGGGCCACGCGCCCCGCGCTCAACTGGCCGTGGATCGCCTACAACCAGCGGCGCGCCGACGGTGGCTCGGACATCTGGCTCCGGAACCTCGCGAAGGGCGGGCGGCGTCGCATCGCGGGCGGCGGCCCGAAGCTCAACCTTGGGCGTCCTGCGATCGCGCGCGGGCGCGTGGCCTGGCAGTCGGTCGGGCCGACCGGTTCGCGGATCGGGCTCGAGGCGATCCTGACCGGCAAGCGCGCGGTCGCGGCGCGCACGAAGATCGGCCTGCTCGCGCATCCGTCGCTCTCGGGCGGGCGGCTCATGTGGGTCGACCAAAGGCGGGCCGGCTCGAAGCTGAAGATCTGGAGGATCGGCTCGCGCTCGGTCCGCACGCTCGCCCACACGGAGCGCACCGGGCGCATTTTCTGGACGACCGCGCTCGCCGGCCAAACCGCGTACCTGACCCGGTGGTTCTCCGGCAAGGGCATCGCGCGGATCGAGTCACTGCGCTTCTGAGCCTCCGTACGAGCTTCGCGCGGCCGAGCGGCGCGCGAGGCCGAGGACACCGAGGACACGCCGGTCGCCGACCTCTGGCCGCGCGCCGTCCCCGACCTGTCCGACTAGGCGGAGTGGGGCGTGCCGGACGAGGAGCCCGACAAGCCTCAGCCCACCCGCCCGGCCTAGCCTTTCGACCCGCAGTAGCCCGCGTCCCCGCGCCTAGACTGGCGGCGTGAGCCGGTTTCTCGAGCGCCTCCAGTCGGGGCCCGTCCTCGTCGGGGACGGCGGCACCGGCGCGCTCCTCTCGGCCCGCGTGCCGCGGCTGCGGGTGCCCGAGGAGGCGAACCTGCGCTCGCCCGAGGCCGTGATCGGCGTCCACGCGGGCTTCATCCGGGCGGGGGCGGACCTGATCGAGGCGAACACGTTCGGCGCCAACCGGCGCAAGCTCTCGGCGCACCTGCTCGACGACGAGCTCGAGGAGATCGTCGAGCGCGGCGTCAAGCTCGCACGCGAGGCGCGGGAGATCTGCGGGCAGCCGGTGTTCGTCGCCGGAGCGATCGGGCCGCTCGGCGACCTCGAGGGCACGCACGGAGCCGAGGACGGCTACCAGGTCTTCCTCGAGCAGGCGTCGCTCCTCGAGGGCCGCGGCGTCGACCTCTTCATGGTCGAGACGTTCTTCGACCTCGAGGAGCTCGAGTCGGCAGTCGCGGCCGTGCGGAGCGTGTCGTCGCTCCCGATCGTCGCCCAGCTGACCTTCGACGAGGACGCCGAGACGCTCGCGGGCGTGCCCGCGCGCGAAGCGGTGCGGCGGCTCTCCGACGCGGGCGTCGCCGCGGTGGGCGCGAACTGCGGCCTCGGCCCGGGCGCGGCGCTCGCCGCACTCGGGGAGATGGCGCAGACGGCGAACGGGATCGCGCTGACCGCCCAGCCGAACGTCGGCCTCCCGAGCCGCTCGGGCGGCCGGATCGTCTACCCGAACGCGACTCCGGACTACTTCGCCGAGTTCGCCGCGCAGGCGCGCCGCCTCGGCGCCCGGATCATCGGCGGCTGCTGCGGCACGACCCCGGCGCAGATCGCCGCGATCCGCGTGGCGGTCGAGGAGCTCCGCGAGCCGCGCGTCCCCGTCGAGGTGCTCGAGCGCGCCGAGACGGAGGTGGCCGCGATCCTGCCGCGCCAGACCCGCGAGACGCTCCTCCAGCGCAAGCTCGAGGCCGGCGAGTGGGTCGTGTCGGTCGAGCTCGACCCGCCGAAGGGCACGAACATGGAGGCGATGCTCGACGTGTCCGCGCGCCTCAAGGCGTCCGGCCGCGTGGACGTGGTCGACCTGAACGACAACCCGATGGCCCGCGCTCGGCTCTCGGCGCTCATGGCGGCGGTGACGATCGAGCGGACTGTCGGGATGGAGACGATCCCGCACGTCACGCCGCGCGACGCCTCGATCATGGGCCTCCAGTCGCAGCTGCTCGGCGCGCATGCAGAGGGCGTCCGGAACATCCTCGCCGTCACCGGCGACCCGCCGCACGTGGGCGACTACCCGGGCTCGAACGGGGTCTACGAGATCGACTCGATCGGCCTTGTCGGCCTGCTCTCGCACCTGAACCGCGGCGAGGACTACTCCGGCAAGGCGATCGACGCGCCGACCGAGTTCTACGTCGGCTGCGCGGTGAACCCGTCAGCGGACGACCTCGACGAGGAGCTCGAGCGCTTCCGGCGCAAGCTCGACGCGGGCGCGCAGTTCGCGATGACGCAGGCACTCTTCGACCTCGGGTACCTCGACCGCTTCCTCGAGCGGCTCGGCGGCGAGTCGCCGATCCCGCTGCTCGTCGGGATCTGGCCCGTGCGCTCGTACCAGCTCGCGTTCCGGCTCCACAACGAGGTGCCGGGGATCACGATCCCGGACGCCGTGCAGCAGCGGCTCGCCGACGCGGGCGCGGACGCCGCGGCGGTCGGGCTCGAGCTCGGCCGCGAGCTGCTCGAAGGCTCGCGCGAGCGGGCGGCCGGGATCTACGTGATCCCGCCGTTCAAGGAGCCGGCGGCGGCGCTCGACCTGCTGACGTGAGCGAGCGCTGCGGCTGGGCGGCGGGCGAGGAGCTCGCCGCGTACCACGACGAGGAGTGGGGGAGGCCCGTCACGGACGAGCGCGGCCTGTACGAGAAGCTCTGCCTCGAGGCGTTCCAGTCGGGGCTCTCGTGGGTGACGATCCTCCGCAAGCGCGAGGGCTTCCGCGCCGCGTTCGCCGGCTTCGACCCGGACGCGGTCGCGCGGTTCGGCTCGCGCGACGTCGAGCGGCTGATGGGCGACGCCGCGATCGTCCGCAACCGCGCGAAGATCGACGCGGCGATCGCGAACGCGCGCGCGGTGGTCGGCGCTGCGCGCGCGACGGCGGGCCTGCCGGCGCTCGCCTGGTCGTTCCGCGTCGACGCGCGGCGGGCGCCGCGGAAGCTCGGCGACCTCCCGGCGTCGACGCCCGGAGTCGACGGCGCTCGCGAAGGCGCTGAAGGCGCACGGCTTCCGCTTCGTCGGCCCGACGACCGCGTACGCCCTGATGCAGGCGTGCGGCCTGGTGAACGACCACGTCGCCGGCTGCTTCCGGCGGGACGAGGTCGAGCGCGAGCGGGCGACCGTGACCGTCCCGTCGTGACTCGGCACGAACGCGTCACGGATCCGGCACGAAGCGCGCACCACGCGGCAAACCTGCCCGGGTAGCGTTCGTGCTGGGGGCCGCGCGCCCCCCGAAGGGGAGAGGGCCCGTCGCCCCCGCACTTCCGCCTGCAATCCGCCCGTTACACTTTCCGGCGTGACCGAGCTCGGGACACTGCGGGTCAAGACGGGTCTCGCCGAGATGCTCAAGGGCGGCGTGATCATGGACGTCACGACCGCCGAGCAGGCGCGGATCGCCGAGGAGGCGGGCGCGGTCGCCGTCATGGCGCTCGAGCGCGTCCCGGCCGACATCCGCAAGGAGGGCGGCGTCGCGCGGATGGCCGACCCGACGAAGATCCGCGAGATCCAGGAGGCCGTGACCATCCCGGTCATGGCCAAGGCGCGGATCGGCCACTTCGTCGAGGCGCAGGTGCTCGAGGCGCTCGAGGTCGACTACATCGACGAGAGCGAGGTGCTGACGCCCGCCGACGAGGAGCACCACATCGACAAGCACGCGTTCCGCATCCCGTTCGTCTGCGGCTGCCGGAACATCGGCGAGGCGCTCCGGCGGATCGCCGAGGGCGCGGCGATGATCCGCACGAAGGGCGAGGCGGGCACGGGCGACATCGTCAACGCCGTCCGCCACATGCGCTCCGTGTTCGGCTCCATCCGCCGGCTCGGCACGCTCTCCTCCGACGAGCTCTACGCCGAGGCGAAGAACGTCCAGGCGCCCGTCGAGCTCGTGCGCTGGGTGGCCGAGAACGGCCGGCTGCCCGTCGTCACCTTCACGGCCGGCGGCATCGCGACGCCCGCCGACGCGGCGCTCTGCATGCAGCTCGGCGCGGACGGCGTCTTCGTCGGCTCCGGGATCTTCAAGAGCGCCGACCCGTCGACGATGGCGAAGGCGATCGTCGAGGCGACGACGCACTTCCGCGATCCCGAGATCATCGCCCGCGTCTCCGAGGGCCTCGGCGAGCCGATGCGCGGCCTCTCCGCCGCGGCGCTCGCGCCCGAAGAGCTGCTCGAAGCCCGCGGCTGGTAGCCGGAAGGGCGCGCGGGCGGCGCGACCGAAGCCGCGCCGCCCCCACACAAGCCCTTACAGAATGCCGCGATCCTCGAACGCGTTGCGGGCCGCGTTCGCGGTCGCGTTGCCGTAGAGCCGCTGCGCGGCGGCCACGGTCGAGCGGGCCAGGTCGGGCATCGTCGTGCCCGGGAAGTCGAACTGGCCCTCGAGGATGATCGTGTCGGCCCTGACGTGGCCGATGCTCTGGCGGATGTCCCAGAGCGCCCGCGACCAGATCATGCCGTCGTGGTGCACCGCGCCGTTCAGGTCGGCGGGGTACTTGAGGTTCGTGTCCGTCCGGCGCAGGCAGTGCGGCACCGTGGACGTGTAGGACGATCGCGTCCCAGTCCATCACGCACGGAAGCGGCGCGAGCTGGGGCACGCCGAGCTTCGTCGCGACGACGTTCGCGACCGTGACGGCCCAGTAGTCGCCGAAGCCCTCGCTGATCGCGCCGGCCTGCTCGCTCGCGAACGAGAAGTTCTGCGCGAAGTGGATCGCGTGGCCGTACTCGTGGAGGATCACCTCGGCGTCCTCGGCGTCGTCCACGCCGCCCTTGCCGAACCGGAGCTCGAGCTTCGGGTGGTCGGTCGGCGAACGAGTTGTCGACGCCCCACTGGTTGATCCGGACGTTCTGCGCCCGCTTGTTCACCGGCCGGAGCGTCGAGCCGAAGCCGAGGCTCTGGATGTAGCGCTGTGACTCGGTGATCCAGTAGTAGGCCATCACCTGCTCGAACTCGTCCTGGCTCCGCGTGTAACGGAACGTGTTCGTCGGCGAGTAGGCGCGGTTGCCGGTCTCGCTGACGACGCTCGCCCACTTGCCCTGCAGGTAACCCGCTCCCGTCGAGATCGGTGAGCGTGACGTCCCAGTACGCGGCGGCGGGCACGGCCGCGTCGGAGTCCTTCTGGTCGGTGAGCGACTCGTTGCCGAGCGACTGCACCGGGTTCGACACGAAGACGCGCCCTGTGCCGGTCGACGATCCCGACCCCGGCTTCGCCGCGGCGACCGACGACACGACGATGAGCGCAAGCAGCTGCTGCGAGCGCGAGCGACCGCACTCTCATTGACGTACCTCCTTGGTGAGAGCCCCGAAGAACCCGGTGAGGGTAGCGGGAACCGGCGGCTGCCGACACGGCCGAATGGCTAGCTCCGGCCCCTCGCTAGCATTCGGCCCGTGACGGAAACCGCTGCACGGATCGGCGTTCTCGCCCTCCAGGGCAACGTGCGCGAGCACGCCTCGATGCTGCGCAGCCTCGGCGCGGAGGTCGTGGAGGTGCGCAAGCCCGAGCAGCTCGAGGGCCTCGACGGGCTCGTCCTGCCGGGCGGCGAGTCGACGACGTTCATGCGGCTGATGGAGCTCTACGGGCTCGACGAGGCGGTGCGCGACCTTCACGCGGCCGATGCTCGGCACGTGCGCCGGGATGATCGTGCTCGACCGGGCTCACCTCGACGTGGCCGACCTCACCGTCGACCGGAACGCCTACGGCCGCCAGGTGGCGAGCTTCGAGGCCGACCTGCCGCTCGCCGACGGGCCGCCGCTCCGCGGCGTCTTCATCCGCGCGCCGCGGGTCGCCGAGCTCGGCCCCGACGTGGAGGTGCTGGCCGAGCTGGACGGCGAGCCCGTGCTCGTGCGCGACGGCCGCGTGCTCCTCGCGTCGTTCCACCCGGAGCTGACCGACGACACGCGCGTGCACGAGCGGTTCCTCGACCTCGTGCGGGAGGAGACGCATGTCCGGGCATAGCAAGTGGTCGTCGATCAAGCACAAGAAGGGCGCCGCGGACGCGAAGCGCGGGCAGCTCTTCTCGAAGCTCTCGCGCGCGATCATCGTCGCGGCGCGCGACGGCGGCGCCGGACCCGGACAACAACATCGCGCTCGCGAACGCGATCGCCAAGGCGCGCGAGGCCTCGATGCCGAAGGACAACATCGAGCGCGCGATCGCCCGCGGCTCGGGCGCCGACACCGACGGCGAGGCCTACGAGACGGTCACCTACGAGGGCTACGGCCCGAGCGGCGTCGCGATCCTCGTCGAGGCGGTGACCGACAACCGCAACCGCACCGCCGTCGGACGTGCGGCACATCTTCACGAAGAACGACGGCAACCTCGGCGCGACCGGCGCGGTCGCGTGGCTCTTCGAGCGCAAGGGCCTCGCGCTCGTCGACGCCGAGCGCTTCGAGGAGGACGACGTGATGCTCGCCGCGGCCGACGGCGGCGCCGACGACGTCGAGCTCGACGGCTCGAGCTACCGGATCACGAGCGAGCCCGAGGCGCTCGAGTCCGTGCGCCGCGCGCTCGAGGCGGCCGGGATCGACGGCCGACAGCGCCGACCTGACGATGCTCCCGAAGACGACGGTCGAGATCGAGGACGAGGGCACGGCCCGCAAGGTGCTCCGCCTCATGGACGCCCTGGACGACAACGACGACGTCCAGGACGTCTACGCGAACTTCGACATCCCGGAGCGGGTGCTCGAAGCGGTCGCGCCCTAGCGGCGCGGGATCCGGATCGTCTTCTTGAGCGTGAAGGTCTCGCCGCTCAGGAACTCGTCCAGCTTCACGTGCAGGCCGTACAGGCCGGGCGCGACCGCGTACGGCACGGCCATCCGGACGGTGCGCCGGCCGGCGATCAGCTCCGCCCGCTTCGACGCGTAGACGCGCTGGCCGCTGCGCAGCGTCGAGCCGCGCGGTCACGTCGCGCCGGACGGCGAGCTTCGTGACGACGACCCGCTTGCCGTTCACGCGGACGACGTCCACGTCGGTGATCCTTGCCGGCAGGGTGCTCGGCTGCGGGGGAGGCGGCGGCGGGGGAGGCGGCGGCGCGGCGGGGTCGCGCTCGAAGCGCGCGCGGAGGAAGACCGAGCCGTTCACGTCCACCGAGCAGGGCCCGTTGCCCGAGCACGGCCCCTCCTGCCAGCCCGCGAACCGGAACCCGGGCGGCGCGGTCGGGGTCAGCTGGACGGTGCCGCCGGACGGGAAGGCCGCCTCGCAGAACGGCAGGCACGAGATCCCGGTGGGCGAGCTCGTGATGCTTCCGAAGCCCTCAGGTTCGATCACGAGGAAGTTCCCGACCGTGACCGTCCCGTACATGGCCGTCGGGTGGACGTCGCAGAACCAGTTGTAGCGCGCGTGCGTGAACTCGACGTCCCACACGAACGTGCCTCCCCCGAGGATCGGGGTGCCCTCGTCGACGCCCGGCCCCTGGAGGTGGAAGCTGTGGCCGTTCGTCTGATCGACGACGGTGATCCGGTAGGGGCCCGTCGGAAGCTCGCTGACCTGGATCCCGTTCCGCGTGAGCGGCAGCTGGATGCCGATCACGCCGACGCTCCCGTTGAGCAGGGTGGGCGTGGGGGTCTGCGCGCGCCGCGGACGCCGGCATCGCGAGCGCGAAGGCTGCTGCTGCGGCGAGGACGGGACGACGCATGGAAGCTCCTGGTAGCTGCCGACGCCGAGAATACGTGATCGACCGGCGCGCGCCTAGGGACGGTCAGCGCGGGATCCGGACCGTCTTCTTCACGACGACGGTCTGGCCGGACACGGTGTCCCTGAAGGTGAACTTCACCGTCGCGTTGCCGGAGGACAAGGTCCGGGGGACGCGGATCTTCAGCGTCTTCACGCCCGGCGCGTAGGTCGCCGAGGCCTGCGCCTTCAGCCGCGTGTTGCGGATCAGCTGCGCCTTCGCGGCCGTCCGCCGGATGACGTTCAGCTTGGCGTTCACCGTGCGGACGCCGTTGACCTTCGTGACGGTCACGCGCGTCACCGTCGTGGGCGGGCCCGGCGGGGGCGGCGGAGGCGGGGGAGGAGGCGGCGGCCGCTCGACGTGAACGTGGCCGTGACGGCCACCTCCCCGTTCACTCGGACCTGGCAGTCGCCGTTCCCGGAGCAGCCGCCGCCCGACCAGCCGGTGAACGTCGAGCCGACCGCGGGCGTGGCCGTCAGCGTGACCGTGCCGCCCGCTGGGAACGCGGCGCGGCAGGTGCCGCCGCAGACGATGCCGGCCGGGTTGCTCGACACGGAGCCCCCGCCCGTGCCGTTCTTGACGACCGTGAGCACGTTTCCGACCGTGAAGTGCCCGAACATCGCGGTCGGGTGCACGTCGCATTGCCAGTCGTAGAAGCCGTCCACGAGTGTGAGCGGCCAGGTCACCATCGCCCGTCCCGTCGATCGAAGTGGCCTGGTCGACGCCCGGTCCGATCACGTGGAAGTTGTGGGAGATCGCGTTGTCCGTGACCTCGGCCGAGTAGGCGCCCGGCGCGAGGTGCGTGAACGGCATCCCGCCCATGAGGAACGAGATCGTCGCGTCCTCGTTGACCGTCCCGACGAGCGTCGTCTGGGCAGCGGCCGGTGAGGCGGCCGCCGAGGGCGATCGCGGTCGCCAAGATGGCGACGAGCGGGAGGCGGCTCACGCTCCCCAGTACGGGCGCGCGGGCGCGCCGGATTTGCCGGGCAGGAACGTCCGGACGCGTCCCTAACCTCGACCCGTGAGGGTTCTCGGCATCGACCCAGGGACGGCAGCGTGCGGGTACGGCATCGTGCATGCAAGCGGCGGACGGCTCACGGTCGTCGACCACGGCTGGTGGCGGACCTCTGCCCGCGAGCCTCCCGCTCGCCGCTTGAGGCAGATCCACGACGCGGTCGCCGAGCTGATCGAGGCGCACGCGCCGGAGGCGGCCGCGCTCGAGGAGTCCTACGTCGGCGCCGACGCCCGCACCGCGCTCTTCGTCGGGCAGGCGCGCGGCGCCGTGCTCGTCGCGTGCGCGGGGGCCGGTCTTGACTGCGCCGAGTACCCGCCGGCGACCGTGAAGCAGTCCGTCTGCGGCTACGGCCGCGCCGACAAGGCGCAGGTCGGCGCGATGGTGACCGCGCTCCTGCGGCTCCCCGAGCCGCCCGGCTCGACGCACGCCGCCGACGCGCTCGCGGTCGCGATCTGCCACGCCTCGGCGTCGCCGCTCCTCGCCGCCGGAGCCGCGCGGTGATCGCGCGCCTGCGCGGACAGCGCGGTCGGCGCGACCGCCGACTCGATCGTCCTCGACGTCGGCGGCGTCGGCTACCGGCTGCACGCCACCCCGCGGGCGATCCAGAAGGCGGACGGCCGCTCGGAGGTCGAGCTCGAGACCCACCTCCACGTCCGCGAGGACGCGCTCCAGCTCTACGGCTTCGCCGACGCGGCCGAGCGCGAGCTCTTCGAGCTGCCTCCTCGCCGTCAACGGCGTCGGCCCGAAGGTCGCGCTCGCGATCGTCTCCGGCTACGGGCCGTCCGAGCTCCGCCGCGCGATCGTCCGCGAGGACGCGGCGCTCTTCGAGACGATCCCCGGCATCGGGCGCAAGACCGCCCAGCGCGTCGTGCTCGAGCTGAAGGAGAAGATCGCGCCGCTCGTCGCCGTGCCGTCCGACGGCGGCGCGCACGCCGGGCGACGACGAGCACACGGTCGCGCGCGACGCGCTCGTCGAGCTCGGCCTCTCCGTGGCCGAGGCGGAGAAGCGCCTCGCCGACACCGACCCCGACCTGCCGGCCGCCGAGCGGGTGCGCCAGGCGCTCCGGGCCGCATGAGCGCCGCGCCGGAACGCGTCACGGCCGCCGTCCTCGCGCCCGAGGACGACGATCTCGAGCGCTCGCTCCGCCCGAAGCGGCTCGAGGACTTCGTCGGCCAGGAGCGCGTCAAGGAGCAGCTGTCGATCGCGCTCGAGGCCGCGAAGGGGAGGGAGGAGGCGCTCGACCACGTGCTGCTCGCGGGGCCGCCGGGGCTCGGAAAGACGACGCTCGCCTACGTGATCCGCGAGGAGCTCGGCGCGGGGATCCGCACCGTCGCCGGGCCGGCGCTCGAGCGCAAGGGCGACATCGCCGCGATCCTCACCTCGCTCGAGGAGCGCGACGTGCTCTTCGTCGACGAGATCCATCGCCTGAACCGCGCGATCGAGGAGATCCTCTACGGCGCCCTCGAGGACTTCCGGCTCGACATCGTCGTCGGCCAGGGCCCGGCCGCCCGCACGCTGACGCTCGACCTGCCGCCGTTCACGCTCGTCGGCGCGACCACGCGTACCGGGCTCCTGACGACGCCGCTCCGCGACCGCTTCGGGATCACCTACCGGCTCGAGCTCTACACCGAGGAGGAGCTCGTGCCGGATCGTGCGCCGCTCGGCCCGCATCCTCGACCTCGAGGTCGAGGCCGAGGCGGCGGCGGAGATCGCCCGCCGCGCCCGCGGCACGCCCCGGGTCGCGAACCGGATCCTCCGGCGCGTCCGCGACGTGGCGCAGGTGCGCCACGACGGCGCGGTCACGCTGCCCGTCGCGCGCGAGGCGCTCGAGCTGCTCGAGGTGGACGAGGACGGCCTCGAGCGCTCCGACCGGGAGCTGCTCTCCGCGATCGCGCACAAGTTCGGCGGCGGGCCGGTCGGGCTCTCGACGCTCGCCGTCGCGCTCGGCGAGGAGCCGGAGACGGTCGAGGACGTGTTCGAGCCGTACCTGCTCCAGCTCGGGCTGCTCCAGCGGACGCCCCGCGGCCGGGTGCTCACCGAGCTCGGGCTGAAGCGGGCCGGCGCAGCGCCTGCGGCCTCCCGTCGACGCGACGCCCTCTTCTGAGGGCTCAGCGCCGGAACTGCAGCTTGTGCCAGGAGGGCACGGGCGCGAGGTCGAGGAGCGGCGGGCCGCCCTTCGGGTCGCGGTAGGCGAAGTCGCCGGTCGCGTCGTCGAAGGTGACCTCGAGCAGGTCCTCCTTCACGCGGTGGTCGAGCCAGGCGCTGCGGAAGACGAGCTTGCGGAGCCAGTAGACGAGCGACTCCCCGTCGACGAGGGCGACGCGCTCCCAGTGGCGCATGAGGAAGTCGCCGAGGAGGCTGCGCGGCTCGAGGATCCGCCCCTCGGAGGCGAGCTCGACGAGGTCCTCCGCCTCCTCGGGGTCGAGGTCGCGCGCCTCGACGAGCCCGAGCTTGACGGCGGCGGCGCTCACGCGCTGCTCGAAGTCGACCGCGTTGAACTCGAAGCGGTATCCGAGGAACTCGACGGTGAACTCGTTCCCGGAGACGTAGTTGGTCTCGGCCACCGTCTGAGGATAGCCCCGGCTTCGGGGTATGTGGTCTCCGGCTCGCCGGCCGGCGTCCGCCGCGCGCCGGGGAACGATCGGCACGGAATCGGCGCTGGCCCGGGCCGGACCCGTCGACCGGTTCGCGAGTACGCTCGCAGTGGGCGGTGGGTGGAGCCCCTTCCCCACCCAGGGTGGGGATCTGCGCGCCGGGGGACACGGCCGCGGAGGGCAGTGTCCTGGCGGCCGCCGAAGGCTCCGTCCGACCGCGGCGGCACGCTAGGTCTCGTGAACGAGGGCACGTGGACGATCGCCCCGTGCCCCCGCCGAGACGTCGATGCGCTCGCGTCGGCGTTGGGCGTCAGCGACACCGTCGCGAGCGTCCTGGCACGGCGGGGCTACGGAAACCCGGAGGAGGCGAAGGCCTTCCTCGAGGCCGCGGACCCGGGCCACGACCCGTTCGCGCTCGGCGCCGTCGAGGAGGCGTGCGCCGCGATCCGCGCGGCGATCGCCGACGGCCGGCGCATCTGCGTCCACGGCGACTATGACGTGGACGGGATCTGCGCGACGACGCTCGCCGTCTCGGCCCTCCGCGAGCTCGGCGCCGAGGTCGGCTGGCACCTCCCGAGCCGCTTCGACGAGGGCTACGGCGTCAGCGGCGAGACGCTCGCCCGCCTGGCCGAGGAGGGCTGCGGGCTCGTCCTCACGGTCGACTGCGGCATCACCGCGGTGGCCGAGGTGGCCGAGGCCCGCGCGCGCGGCCTCGAGGTGGTCGTCACCGACCACCACCGCCCCGGCGACACGCTGCCTGACTGTCCGGTGGTCGCGCCGCGGCCGTCCGACTACCCGTTTCCGGAGCTCTGCGGCACCGGCGTCGTCTTCAAGCTCCTCCAGGCGCTCGGCGTGCCGAACCTCGAGCGCCACCTCGACCTGGTTGCGCTGGCCACCGTCGCCGACGTCGTCCCGCTCGTGGACGAGAACCGCTACCTCGTCACCGCCGGCCTGCGCCGCCTCGCGCTGCACGAGCCGCCCGGGCCTGCGCGCGCTGATGCGCACCGCGCGCGTCGACCCCGCCCGCGTCGACTCGTCGGCGCTCGGCTTCCGGCTCGCGCCGCGGATCAACGCCGCCGGCCGCCTCGGCCACCCGGGCTCGGCGCTCGAGCTCCTGCTCACCGAGGACGAGCGAGAGGCCGAGCGGCTCGCCGGCGAGCTCGAGACGCTCAACCGCGACCGCCAGGCGGTCGAGGACCGGATCCTCCGCGAGGCGCTCGCCCAGGTCGCCGAGTGGCCGGAGAGCGCGCAGCGCCGGCGAGGCTACGTCCTCGCGGGCGAGGGCTGGCACCGCGGCGTGATCGGAATCGTCGCGTCGCGGCTCGTCGAGCGCTTCGGCCGCCCGGTCGTCCTCCTCGCCCCGGGCGAGGACGGCTGGGTCGGCTCCGGCCGCTCGATCCCCTCGTTCGACCTCCACGGCGCGCTCGCCGCGTGCGCCGAGCACCTGACCCGCTGGGGCGGCCACCGCGCCGCGGCGGGCTCTCGCTCGCGCCCGAGAACCTCGACGCGTTCGCGCGCGCGTTCGCCGTCCACGCGGACGCCGCGCTCGACGACGCCGAACTCGTCCCGCGCCTGACCGTCGACGCGGTCGTGGACGGCCGCGACCTCACGCTCGACCTCTGCGAGGAGCTGGCGACGCTCGCCCCGTTCGGACTCGGCAACCCGGGGATCACGCTCCTCGCCGCCGGCGCCGAGCTCTCGGAGCTCGCCGCGGTCGGCGACGGCAAGCACCTGAAGCTCGCGGTGACCGCGAACGGCGCCCGCTCGGGCGGGATCGCGTTCGGCTGGGGCTCACGGCTCGACTCGCTCCGCCGGCCGGTCCGCCACGACGTCGCGTTCCGGCTGGAGGCGAACCACTGGAACGGGACCGTCGCGCCGCAGCTCGTCGTCCGGCGGATCTTCGAGACGCCACACCGCTACGAGGAGCTCCGGAACCGTTTCGCCGCCGAGTGGCGCGCCGGCGCCGGACGCCTGGAGCCCCGAGGCCCGCCAGGTCTTCGCCGAGCTAGGGCTCGACGAGCACCCGACCGCCCGCCGGAGCCTCGCCGAGTCCCCGACCTTCCGCGCGCTCCTCGACGAGCCGCTCGCGGCGGCCGCCTAGCCGATCGCCCGGACCTCAGGATTCCGCCGGGGTTTGTCGAAGGACCTCGAAGCTACACTGAGCCCATGAGTCAGGTCGTTCACGCGAAGCCTGCGGAGCGGCACCGAGAAGAGCTCGAGGCGCTGCTCGAGGAGATCGCCGGGTACAACCCGGACGTTCGGCGCGACCGCATCGCGCGCGCGTTCGAGTTCGCGAGCGAGGCCCACGAGGGCCAGCAGCGGCGAAGCGGGGAGGACTTCATCCAGCACCCGCTCGGCGTCGCGCGCATCCTCACCGACCTGCACGCCGACGACGCGACGCTCGAGGCGGCGCTCCTCCACGACGTGGTCGAGGACACGGGCGTGACGATCGACCAGCTCCGCGCCGAGTTCGGGGACGAGGTCGGCCAGCTCGTCGAGGGCGTCACGAAGCTGACCCGGATCCACTTCCAGAGCCGCGAGCAGGCGCAGGCGGAGAACTACCGGAAGATGGTGCTCGCGATGGCGCAGGACGAGCGCGTCATCCTGATCAAGCTCGCGGACCGGCTCCACAACATGCGCACGATCGAGTACCTCGGGCGCCAGAAGCAGATGCAGAAGGCGCGCGAGACGCTCGAGGTCTACGCGCCGCTCGCCCACCGCCTCGGTATCCACACGATGAAGTGGCAGCTCGAGGACCTCGCGTTCGCGACGCTCCACCCGCGCAAGTACGCCGAGATCCAGTCGATGGTCAACCAACGGCGGGCCGACCGGGAGAAGTTCGTCGGCGAGGCGAGCGAGACGCTCGACCACGAGCTCGACAAGGTCGGGATCACGGCCGACATCTCGGGCCGCGCGAAGCACTTCTACTCCATCTACGAGAAGATGGCCAAGCGCGGGAAGGAGTTCAACGAGATCTACGACCTGACCGCGATGCGGGTGATCGTCGAGAACGAGGGCAAGGACGGCGAGCGCGACTGCTACGGCACGCTCGGGATCATCCACTCCCTCTGGAAGCCGATGCCGGGCCGCTTCAAGGACTACGTCGCGATGCCCAAGTTCAACATGTACCGGTCGCTGCACACGACCGTGATCGGACCCGAAGGGCGGCCGCTCGAGATCCAGGTCCGCACGCGCGACATGCACCGGACGGCCGAGTTCGGCATCGCGGCGCACTGGCTCTACAAGGACAAGCCGGGGAAGAAGCAAGAGGCCGAGCGGCTCGTCTGGCTCCAGCAGCTGGCCGACTGGCAGCAGGAGGAAGAGGACCCGCGCGAGTTGCGGCGCGCCTTCCCGGAGCTCGCCTCCGACGAGGTCTACGTCTACACGCCGAAGGGCGAGCTCAAGAGCCTCCCCGCCGGCTCGACGCCGATCGACTTCGCCTACTCGGTCCACACGGACGTCGGCCACCGCACGGTCGGCGCGAAGGTGAACGGGCGGATCGTCCCGCTCCACTACCGGCTGCGCACGGGCGACTTCGTCGAGATCCTGACCACGCGTTCGGCGAACCGCGGGCCGTCGCGCGACTGGCTCTCGCTCGCGGCGTCCTCGCGCGCGCGTAACAAGATCCGCCAGTGGCTCTCGCGCGAGACGCGCGAGGAGACGGAGGCGCGCGGCCGCGAGACGCTCGAGGCGGCGCTCAAGCAGCACAAGCTCCCGTACAAGAAGCTCGCCGGCTCGCCGCTCCTCGCGGAGGTGATCCGCGAGATGGGCTTCAAGAAGGCCGAGGACTTCTACCTCGCGCTCGGCGCCGGCAAGCTCCAGTCGGGCCAGGTCGCGAACAAGGTGCTCCAGCGGCTGAAGACGAGCGAGGTCGCCGAGGAGGCGCCGGTCACCGACAAGCCGAAGGCCCGCCACGCGGTCACGTCGTCCAACGTCGGGATCTCCGTGGACGGGCTCGACGGCGTGCTCGTCCGGCTCGCGAAGTGCTGCACGCCGGTGCCCGGCGACGAGATCGTCGGCTACATCTCGCTCGGCAAGGGGATCACGATCCACCGCGCCGACTGCCAGAACGTCCGCGCGCTGATGCGGAACCCCGAGCGGTTCACGCCGGTCGAGTGGGACGGCGGCGCGTCGCAGAGCTTCCGGGTGCAGATCGCCCTCACGTCCTGGGACCGTCCGCGGCTGCTCGAGGACGTGGCCCGGACGTTCGCCGAGCACGGCGCGAACATCGTCGAGTACGGCGGCCACGTCGAAGACCAGATGGCGAAGAACTGGTACGTGGCGGAGGTCGGCGACGTGGCGTCGCTGCGGACGCTCCTGAACGCGCTGCGCGGCGTCGACGACGTCTTCGACGCCTACCGGGTCACGCCGCAGTAGGGGCGGGGATCGGCCTGGCGGCGGCGGACGAGCGGACGATCGCGTTCCTCCGCGAGCTCGAGCTGGCCGACGAGGAGACCGCCGCCGTGCTCGCCGAGCTCGACGAGCTCGCGCGGGAGGTCGAACGGATCGGCGAGGAGGCGGCGCGTGTCCGCGATCGGCAGGCGGCGCTGCCCGCCGAGCGCGAGGAGACCGCGCGGGCGCTCGCGGAGGCCGAGCGCGAGGCCGAGGAGCGCCGGGCGTCCTACGAAGAGGCGCGGGCGGCGGCCGAGGGCAGCGACGACCCGGCGGCGCAGCGGACGGAGGTGCGCACCCACGACCTGCTCCACTCGGCCAAGCGCCGGACGATGCATGCCCGGGCCGAGCTCGAGCGGCTCGACGCCGAGCGCGAGCAGCTCGCCGAGAAGGCCGCGACGCTCCACCGGCGCGCCGGCGAGATCGCCGCCCGCCTCGCCGAGCGGCCGGGCCTGCCCGAGGCGGCCGGACGTGCGCCGGGCGATTCGCTCGACGAGCTCGTCGACTGGGCGACGGAGGCGCGCGCCGCGCTCCTCGTCGCGCGCTCGAACCTCGCCGCGCAACGCGACGCGGTCATCCGCCAGGCGAACGAGCTGGGGGCGCTCGTCCTCGGCGAGCCGTTTACGCGCCCAGAGCCCGGCCGCGGTGCTCCGGCAGGTGGAGGCGCAGAGCGGCAGCGCGTAGGCGCGGCTCCCTCGAACGAGGGATGCCACGCCGTCCGGGAGCCCGTACACCGTGTACGGGAGATGGAGCAGGCCCCCAACACTCCCGGCGGCCTGAGCGCCGTCGCAGCGGCCTTCGAGTTCGCGGTCGTCTGGGCCACCGGTTTCGCGGTGGCCGCCTTCGGCCTGCCCTCGCACGTGACGCAGGACGACTGGATCGCGTTCGCGGTCCTGACGCCGTTGATCGCGGGGACCCATCTCCTCGCGCGCGAGCGCGAGAAGTACCAGGGCTCGCACCTCTCGCTCGCGCCGATGTTCACGGCCGCCCTCGTGCTGCCGCCGGCGCTCGCGGCGCTCGCGATCGCGCTCGCGTTCGTGCCCGAATGGATCCGGACGCGCGTCTCCTGGTACATCGTGCTCTTCAACGCGGCGAACTTCGTCGGCCCGGCGCTCGCGGCGCGCGCGGTCTTCGACGCGGTCGAGACCGGGGGCCGCGGCTCCTGGACGTCGGGGCACTCGCGGCGATCGCGACCTTCCTCGTCGTCCAGTACGCGTTGCTCGCGACGATGCTCCGCCTCGCGCGCGGCGTTGCTGTTCGGGACACGGTTCGGATCGACTGCGTCCTGATCGACGCGGGGCTCCTCTCCCTCGGAGCGCTCGCGGCGGCGCTCGGCGAGCAGCACTGGAGCCTCGTGCTCCTGCTCCTCCTGCCGCTCGCGCTCGACTACCGGGCGCTCGCGATCCCGAGCCTCGTCGAAGCGTCTCGCGGATCGAGCCGAAGACCGGCCTCTTCAACGTCCGGCACCTGACCGCGGTGCTCGAGCAGGAGCTCCGGCGCGCCGAGCGCTTCGGTCGGCCGCTCTCGCTGCTCATGATCGACGTCGACCACCTCCGCCGGATCAACAACTCGCTCGGCCACGTGGCGGGCGACCAGGCGCTCCGGCTCGTCTCGATGTCGCTTCGCTCGCTCACGCGCGACTACGACGTGGCGGCGCGGTTCGGCGGCGACGAGTTCTGCGTGCTCCTGCCGGAGACCGACGAGGCGGGCGCGCTGCGCGTCGCCGACCGGATCCGGGAGGACGTCGAGCGGTCGGGCAACGGCGCAGGGCTCCAGCTGACCGTCTCGATCGGCGTGGCGTCGGCCGGCACGGGCACGACCGCCGAGGAGCTGATCGCGCTCGCGGACCGCGCCGCCTACCGGGCCAAGTCGAGCGGCCGCAACGCGGTCGCGACGCCGCCGGACGGGCCGGTCGAGGCGGCCGAGCGCGCGCTCGCCGAGGCCGTCGGCACCGACGAGTAGCTACGGAGACGTCGGTCCAGGCCACGCCGCCCGTGTCCCAGGCGACGAGGGCTTGCTGCGACGACGAGCTGCGCGACGCGCTCGAGGAAGACGCGGTCGGCCTCGCCGAACGCGCCGGGGGCGTCCGAGTCGATGTCGATCTCGCCGACCACGCGGCCCTCGTAGGCGATCGGCACGACGATCTCGCTCCGCGTCGAGACGAAGCAGGCGAGGTAGCGCTCGTCGGCGTTCACGTCGTCGACGATCTCCGTCTCGCCGCTCGCCGCCGCCGCGCCGCAGATGCCCTGGCCGATCGGGATCCGGACGTGCTCGGTCGCCTGCGGGCCCTTCCACGGGCCGAGCACGAGGTCGTCGCCCTCGACGAGGTAGATCCCGACCCACGAGTAGTGGTCGAACCGGTCGTGGAGGATCTCGACCGTCTGGCGGAGCACCTCGTCCGCCTCGCCCTCGCGGTTCAAGACGCGCTCGATCGCCTCGAGCCCGCTGCGGAACGCGTCCTGGCTCATCCGGCCACCGCCGCCTCGAGGTCGGCGCCCTCGAAGCGCTCGATCGCCTCGCGGTAGCCGTCCGGGATCTGCGACGGCTCGCCGCGCGGCCGGGTCGACCAGCACGAGCGTCTGCGTCGGCCGTGCACATGAGCTCGTCGTCCTCGACCCGGTACGACGCACAGCTCGGTCGTCATGCTCGAGCGCCCGAGCCGCTTCGTGCGGACGAAGACCTCGAGCAGGTCGTCGAAGCGGGCCGGCGCCTCGTAGTCGACGTCGCACGCTCGCATGACGAACTCGTGCGGCGCGAGCGCGTAGTCGAGCACGCCGAGGTGGCGGCTGTACTCGACGCGCGCGTAGTCGAAGTAGGGCAGGTAGCGGCCGTAGTAGACGATCCCCTGCGCGTCGGTGTCGGAGAACCCGACGCGCGTGAAGGCCGAGTACTTGAACGGCGGGCGGCGCCCGGTGGCGTGACCGAAGGAGAACGTCACGCGCGCGATGCTAACGACGGGCGGGTTCCTTGCAGAAAAGCCCCTGCTATGGAAGGCTTTCGCGCCTGTTCTGTCCACGACGAAGGGGTAGGGGCATGAGACGATCGTTTCGGGCTGCGGCCCTTCTCGTCGTGGCCAGCGTGGTCGCCCTCGGGGCGGTGACGCAGGCCACTGCGGGAACGGCGAAGTTGCCCAAACCGGGACCCGGTCTACAGCTGGATTTCTATTCGGCTGTCGTGTCCGTAGAGCAGTACCGCGACATGCTCGCGAAGGGGGTCGACATCGCCTCCGCCGACCAGGAGTTCGGCGGCATGCGCATCAGCATGGTGCTGACGCCGGCTGAGGTTGCCGGCCTGAAGGCGCAGGGGATCAAGACCTCGCTCATCCGCAACAAGGCCGGCCGGACGGCGCGCCAGGAGGCCGCCTTCCAGAAGTCCACCGGCTACAACGTCTGGCGCGATTACGACGGGCCCGACGGCTACGCCGCCGAGCTCCAGCGGATCGCGAAGGCCAACCCTGGCATCGCCAAGGCGGTCAAGATCGGCACCACAGGTCGTGGGCGGACGATCTGGGCGGTCAAGCTCACCCTGAACCCGGGCGAGCGCCATCAAGGCCCGAACTCGCGGGCGAAGGTGCTCTACAGCTCGATGCAGCACGCGCGCGAGTGGATCGCGGGCGAGGTGAACTTCCGCCTGATGAACTGGTACATCGACCACTGGAAGTCCGGTGATCCGGCGATCAAGAGCCTGCTCAAGAACACGGAGCTCTGGTTCGTCCCGGTCATGAACCCGGACGGCTACCAGTACACGTTCCTGAACCCGGGGACGCGGCTCTGGCGCAAGACGCTCCGTGACAACAACGGGAACGGGACGATCGAGGTCGGCGACGGCGTCGATCCGAACCGGAACTACCCGGAGCACTGGGGCTACGACAACGAGGGCTCGTCCCCCGTCCAGTCGAGCGACACCTACCGTGGGCCGTCCGCCTCCTCCGAGCCGGAGACGCGGACGATCACCAAGCTGCTCGACCGGAAGCACTTCGCCTTCCAGATCAACTACCACTCGTTCGGCCGCTGGATTCTCTACCCCGAGGGATGGCAGACGGGCACGCCGACGGCGGATGACCCGATCTACTTCGCCCTCTCGGGCAACCTCGACAACCCGGCGATCGGGAGCGCCGCCACGGGCGACGCCTTCCACCCGGGCCTCTCGTCCGACGTCCTCTACGTGACGAACGGCGAGACGACCGACTACGCGCACGTGAACGCGAAGACGCTCGCCTGGACGCCTGAGCTCTCCGAGGGCTCGCCCGGCTCCGGGTTCGTCTTCGACGACAACGAGGCGCTGGTGCAGGCCGAGTTCGAGCGGAACATCCCGTTCGCGCTCGACGTCGCCAAGTCGGCGCGGGATCCGGAGAACCCGGTCTCGCACCTCGGGCTTACGACGCCGGACCTGCAGATCACGAGCCCCGACACCTACAAGGCCGGGATCCCGGGCGTGAACTTCGCCTTCCCGGTCTCGTACGGCGACCCGCAGATGGTTCGCGTGCTCGCGAAGCGGAGCATCGGCAAGGTCGACGTCAAGTACCAGATCAACGGCGGCCCCGTGAAGACCGCTCCCACGAGTGAGTGGAACGGCGGCGAGAAGTACGGCGGTCAGACCGACGTCTACTACCACGTGCTCAACGGCTTCGTGAAGGGCACGAGCCCCGGCGACAGCGTGAAGGTCTGGTTCGCGTCGAAGAAGGCGACGAGCGACTCGTTCACGTACTCGGCGCAGAAGGAGACGGGCAACCGCGTCCTCATCCTCGTCGCCGAGGACTACACCGGGCAGTCGCCCGGGCCGCCGCACGCAGGCCCCGAGTACCTGGACTTCTACCAGGACGCGCTCGAGGCGAACGGCATCGCCGCCGACGTCTACGACGTCGACGCGAACGGCCGCCGCGCCGCGGACGCGCTCGGGATCCTGTCCCACTACGACGCCGTCATCTGGGAGACGGGCCGTGACAGCTTCACCCGCACTGCGGGCGTCTACACGGCCAACCAGGTGAACGACGTCTCGCGGCTCGGGATGGACCTGCTCTTCGAGGCGCGCGACTTCCTGAACGAGGGTGGTCGCGTGATGTACGCCGGAGAGCTCGCGGGCGCCCAGCACACGACGGTGCTCGGGACGCTCGGCCAGTACGACCCGACGGCCGCCAACGCGCGGTGCTCGCAGCTCCCGGCGGGGACGGACCCGCGGCGCTGCCTCTTCGCGTTCGGCTCGACGTCGTCGGATCTCGTGAACGACGTGATCGAGTACTGGTTCGGCGCCTACATCTACAACCTGGGCGCCGGGAACTCGACCGACGACATCTTCCCGGTCATCGGGACCGACGACCCGTTCACCGGGTTCGGCTGGGACCCGACGGTGGATGAAACGTTCTTCGGGTTCGCGAACTCGTTCATCACGACGAGCGGCATCCTGCCGCCCGACGAGTTCCCGCAGTTCGACAGCTGGCCGGCTGCGCAGTACGACCGCCCGGGCGGGCCGTTCGCGCCGCACTCGGGCGACGGCTACGCGTACAGCCAGATCGCGGACGTCTCCTACAAGCGGCTGTCGCGGACGATCAGCGTCCCGGCCGGCGGCGGCGAGATGACGTTCTGGACGTCGTACAACACCGAGGCCACGTGGGATCACCTGTTCGTCGAGGCGCACACGGTCGGCCAGGACAACTGGACGACCTTGCCCGACGCGAACGGCCACACGACCACGAGCACCGGCTCGCCGTGCCCGCTCAACACGTCGGGCGGCTGGCGGACGCTGCATCCGTGGCTCGACCACTACCAGACACAGGTCGGAACGGCGAGCTGCGTGCCCGACCGGGACGACCGGCGCCTGGAACGCGGCGTCCGGCGACTCCCAGGGCTGGCAGCAGTGGAGGATCAACCTGAACGCCTACGCGGGCCAGCAGGTCGAGATCTCCATCTCGTACGCCAGCGACTGGGCGACGCAGGGCCTCGGCGTCTTCGTGGACGACGTGGTCCTGCCTGACGGCACGAGCGTGGGCTTCGAGACCGATCTCGAGGGCTTCGCGGTGCCCGGTCAGCCGCCCGGGACTGCCCCGAACGCAAACGACTGGATCGCGACGAACTCCGAGGGCTTCCCCGAGGCGGCCGTCGTGGCCACGCCTGACACCCTGTACTTCGGCCATGGGCTCGAGGCAGTGCCTCCGAGCGAGCGGGCCGCGGTCATGGATCGGGCGGTCGACTACCTCCTCCGGCCGTAGCCGAAGGAGCCACGTTCCACCTCGCGACAGGGCGGGCCTTCGGGCCCGCCCTTCGCGTTCCAGGGGTCAGTGGTAGGCGTGGGCGACCGCGTGGCCCCGGCCGCGCGCGATCAGCCAGCGGTTGACCGGGAACGCCGCCACCCAGGCGACCGCGAGCGCGAAGGCGAGCGAGCCCCAGAAGAGCAGGTCCCCGAGCCCGGCGTCCATCGCGCCGGGAATGGCGAGCACGACGAGGTTGTCGACGATCTCCATGACGGTGATCGAGACGTGTCGGCGGCGAAGGCGATCCCGAGCGCGGCGCCGAGCGCGACGCCCGGACCGGAGCACCGAGCGGAGCGTCAGCGCGTAGCCGAAGACGTACGCGAGCGCGATTGCGAGCACGATCGTCGCCAGGTCGCCCCAGCCGAGCGCCGTGCCGATCACGAAGCCGAGCACCTCGCCGATCGCGCAGCCGGTCAGGCAGTGCGTCGTCGCGCTCGCGGCGAGGCGGTTGAGCGACGGCTGGGGGTGATGGTGGTGGGCGTGCTCCACGGTCCCGACCGTAGCGGCCGGGTCAAGGTCTGGTCAGGAGCGGATGACCGCGAGCACCTCGTCGCGCTTGCGCTCCATCAGCTCGCGGTCGAGCGCCTCGAGGTTCAGGCGGAGCAGCGGCTCCGTGTTCGACGGACGCATGTTCATGTGCCAGTCCTCGGCCCAGATCTCGAGCCCGTCGATGTGCGTCACCTTGCCCTCGGGCCCGAAGCGCTCCTTCACCTCCTGGAGCTTGAGCGCGACGTCCGTGACGGGCGTGTTGATCTCGCCCGTGAGGAAGTAGCGGCCACGGAAGGGCTCGAGCAGCTCGGAGAGCGGCCGGCCCGCCTTCGAGATCCGCTCGAGCATGAGCAGGGCGGGGACGACGCCCGAGTCGGCCTGGCTGAAGTCGCGGAAGTAGTAGTGGCCCGAGACCTCGCCGCCGAAGAGGGCGCCCTCCTCGCGCATGCGGAGCTTGATGAACGCGTGACCGACGCGGTTCACGAGCGGCGTGCCGCCGAGTCGCTTCACCGTGTCCGGCACGGCCCAGCTCGCGCGGACGTCGTAGATCACCTTCGCGGCCGGCTCCTTCTCGAGCATCACCTCGGAGAGGAGCGCCGTCACGAAGTCGCCGGGGACGAACTCGCCCGTGTCGTCGACGAAGAAGCAGCGGTCGGCGTCGCCGTCGAATGCGATCCCGAGGTCGGCGCCCTCCTCGCGCACCTTCGCGACGATGAACTGCCGGTTCTCCTCGAGGAGCGGGTTCGGCTGATGGTTCGGGAACGTCCCGTCGGGCTCGAAGTAGCAGCGCACCGCGTCGATCGGCAGGTGCTCGAGCACGGGTGGGAGCATCGCGCCTGCCATCCCGTTCGCCGCGTCGATCACCACGCGCAGCGGCCGGATCGTCTCGAGGTCGACGAACGAGAGGACGCGCTCGACGAACGCGGGATAGACGTCGTGCTTCTCCACCGAGCCGGGGCTCTCGGCGGGCGGGCCGGGGTCGCTGCGCGGCGCGGTCGCGGACGTCGAGGAGGCCGGAGTCCCCGCCGACGGGCAGCGCGCCGCGCCGGACGATCTTCATCCCCGTGTACTCCTTCGGGTTGTGCGACGCGGTGACCGCGATGCCGCCGTCGAGCCCGAGGTCGCCGACGGCGAAGTAGAGCATCTCGGTGCCGGCGAGCCCGATGTCGAGGACGTCGGCGCCGGCCTCGGTCGCGCCGCGAATTGCCGCCTCCGCCATGGCGGGCGAGGACACGCGCATGTCGTGCCCGACGGCGATCCTCTTCGGCTCGAACGTCTCGACGTAGGCGCGCCCGATCCGGTACGCGCCGTCCTCGTCGAGCTCCGTCGGGTAGATCCCGCGGACGTCGTACGCCTTGAAGACCTTCGGATCGAGCGCCATGACCGCGTTCCATCCTACGGAGCCCCGGCGCGCGGAATCGGCGCGAAGGCGCACACCTTCCGGCACAAAGCGCGTGTCACACGCGCGAATTTCGTCGATAGGCTGGAAACCAAGGGTGGGGGCTACCACCCGTTTCCCGCGGGCGTCTAGCTTGGCCAGGCGGCGGCGAGCCGGGCGCGGGTCTCGGCGAGCGCCTCGGGGATCACCTTCACGTCCGAGAGCACCGGCATGAAGTTCGTGTCGCCGGCCCAGCGCGGGACGACGTGCAGGTGGACGTGGTCGACGATTCCGGCTCCGGCGATCCGCCCGAGGTTCCAGCCGAGGTTGAACCCCTGCGGCCCGTAGGTCTGCGCCAACGCGCCGAGGCCGGCGCTCGCCAGCCGGTGGATCTCGACCACCTCCTGGTCCTCCAGCTCCGCGAAGTCGCCGACGTGGCGGAGCGGCGCGACCATCAGATGGCCGGACGCGTACGGGTACTTGTTCAGCAGCACGAAGTCGGCCGAGCCACGGTGCACGACGAGCGCCTCCTCGTCCGACGCCGCCTCGGCCGCGGCGCAGAACACGCAGCCGGGCTGGTCGTCGGCGTTCGAGACGTACTCGAGGCGCCAGGGCGCCCACAGCTGCTTCACGGCTAGAAGAGCCTCCGCTGGCGGAAGACGAAGACGATCGCCGCGACCGCGGCGAGCTCGAGCCCGATACCGAACAGGACGAACGCCTGCCACGAGTCCACATGGCGCACGAGCCACGTGAAGTTCTGGCCGAAGAAGCCGGTGATGAACGTGAGCGGGAGGAAGATCGTCGCGATCACGGTCAGCTGCTTGGTCACGATCCCAAGCCGGTTCGAGGCGGCCGACAGGTAGACGTCGAGTGCGCCGGTCATCAGCTCACGCACCGTGTCGAGCATCTCCATTAGGTGCGTGAGGTTGTCGTGGACGTCGCGGAAGTAGCGCCGAGCATCGTCCGTCAGCCCCGGCACGGGAACGAGATTGGCGCTGATCCGACCGAGGACGTCCCGCTCGGGCCCGAGCACCTTGCGCAAGAGCGCGACTCGCCGGCGCATGTCGAGGATCTCACCGACGAAGCGCTCGCTCGGCCTCTCCACGATCTCCGCCTCGATCGCCTCGAGCCGGTCCTCGACCTCCTCGAGCGGCGCGGTGAAACTGTCGGTCAGGCCGTCGAGGAGGCGATGGAGGACGAGCACGGGCTCCGTCCCGGCTGTGAGCATCGACGCGCAGGAGTCCTCGAGCTCGCGCAGCCCCGGCGAGTCGTCGTGGTGCACGGTGACGAGGAAGCGCTCCGAGTAGAGGACGTGCATCTCGACGAGCCCGTCATCGTCGGGCGACCACCCGAAGACGACGAGAAGAAGCAGTCCCTCGTAGTCGTCGGCTCTCGCCCGGTGCCCGAACTCGAGTGCGCTCTCGAGCGCGTGTGGGTGGACGCCCAGCAGGCCCGCCACGGCGCGCAGCTCGTCTTTGGCGGGTCCGTGGAGGTCGAGCCAGAAGTAGTCGTCGCGCTGGATCCGACGGGTGACCTCCACGGCGAGGTTCTCGACGCCGTGGCGGCCGGTCCTGTCGACGATCGTCGCCGCTACAGCCACCGCTTCCAGCGGAAGTACCCGAACATGCCGAGGCCGAGCGCGAGCATCCCGCCGACGAGCACCCAGAACGCCGCGATGCTCCCCTCGCCGGGGACGCCGCACGTTCATGCCGAAGATGCTCGCGATCAGTGTGAGCGGGCAGCACGATCGTCGCGATCACGGTCAGCACGGACAGCACGTGCCCTTGCTTGTGGTAGATGACCGACTCGTTCGTCTGCTCGAGCGCCTCGACCACCTCCTTGTAGTTGTCCAGGAGGTCCCAGATCCGCTCGGCCGCGTCGACGATGTCGTCGTAGTAGAGCTCGAGTTCCTCGGGCAGGAAGCGCTGCGTGTAGCGCTCGAGCCCGCGCAGTGTGGAGCGCTCGGGCTTGATGATCTTCCGGTACGCGATGATCTCCTGCTTCGCGTTCGAGAGGTCGCGCACGACCTCCTCGGAGCGGCCCTCGTACATCTCGTCCTCGATCCGGTCGAGCTTGTGCCCGATCTTGTCGAGGATCGGGAAGCAGTAGTCGAAGAGGTCGTCGAGGACGTGGTAGAGCAGGTACCCGGACCCCTTGGCGAAGAGCTCCTCCCGCAGGCCCGGGTCCTCGCCGCAGCGGCGGAAGAGGTACGTGACCGGGTGGAGCTCCACGTTCGGGAGCGTGATCAGGAAGTCCTTGCCGATGAAGACGTCCAGCTCGGCCGCGTTCAGCCGCTGGATCGCCTTGTCGTAGAACGGGAAGTGGAGGACGACGAAGAGGTAGTCGTCGTACTCGTCGATCTTCGGCCGCTGGCGCTTCGAGAGGACGTCCTCGACGTCGAGCTCGTGGAAGCCGAAGCGCTCGGCGAGGATCGCCGCCTCCTCGGCGTGTCGGCTCGTCGACGTGAACCCAGGTGAGCCCGTTAGCGGCTGTGCTCGAAGATGCGCGGCTCCGGCCGCGCGACGAGATCGCCCGCCGTCTGGGCGCGTCCCCGCCGGATGCGGGGCCGAGGAAGCGTCGGCCTGGCCATACGTACTTAGGGGGTCGTCCACGAGCATCTCCGAAGTTCGTGAAGTCTAGCCCCAACCCTTCGCCTCAGCCGTCGCCGCCGAGCGGGGCTTGGCCCGACTCGGCTCCGGGGCGCTCCGGGCGGCTGAGATGCGCCTGGCAGGATTCGAACCTGCGACCTCGCGCTCCGGAGGCGCGCGCTCTATCCCCTGAGCTACAGGCGCGTAGCGGAGTAGTCTAGCCGCGGGATGGAGCTCTCCCATCGCTCGGCCACGCTGCCCCTCGCGCAGCCGTTCACGATCTCCCGCGAGACGGCGACGGAGGTCGAGGTCGTCTGGATCGAGGTTCGCCACGGGGACGCGGTCGGCTACGGCGAGGCGACGCCGCAGGAGCACTACGGCGAGAGCCTCGAGTCCGCCCAGGCGTTCCTCGACGAGGCGGACGAGCTGCTCGGCGACGACCCCTTCGCGCTCGAGGAGATCATCGCGCGGCTTGCGGAGCGGCCGGGCGAGCTGGCGGCCAAGGCGGGAATCGACGGGGCGCTCCACGACCTGTGCGGGAAGCTCGCCGGGGTGCCGCTCCACAAGCTCCTCGGGCTGCCGCGGCTGGGGCCGCCGACCTCATGGACGGTCTGGCTCGGCGATCCCGACGACATGGCGCGGCGCACCGAAGCGGTCGACCCGGCGTTCCGGCGCCTGAAGCTCAAGCTCGGCGGGCGCGACGGGCTCGACGTCGAGCGCGTACGCGCGGTCCGGAGCGTCACCGACCTGCCGCTCATGGTCGACGTCAACGAGTACTGGGAGCTGGACGAGGCGATCGAGAACGTCCGCGCGCTCGTCGAGTTCGGGGTCGAGTACGTCGAGCAGCCGCTCCCAGCGGGCGACCCCGGTGGGGCGCGCCTGAAGGCAGAGGCGGCGCTCCCGATCTACGTCGACGAGGACTGCCACACGCTCGCGGACGTGCCCGTCTGCGCCGAGCGGGCGCACGGCGTGAACATCAAGCTCGCGAAGTCGGGCGGTGTCCGCGAGGCCGTCAAGATGGCCGCTTCGGCCAGGTCCCTCGGGCTCGGCGTCATGCTCGGCTGCATGCTCGAGTCGGGCCTCGGGATCGCGCCCGGCGCTCACATCGCGGCCCTCTGCGACCACGTCGACCTCGACGGGAACCTCCTTCTCAACGAGGACCCCTGGCCGGGGGTCGACTTCCGCGACGGCGTCCAGGTGCCGTCCGACCAGCCGGGACTCGGAGTCCATGAAGCGGTATCTGATCCTCGCTGAGGGCTATTCGCACGACCCCCACTACGGGAAGACGATGCGCGGCATCGTTCGCTACCGGCGCGACGAGGTCGTGGCGATTCTCGACTCGCAGCGCGCGGGGCTGGAGTACGAGGGGATCCCGATCGTCGCGACGGTCGCCGAGGCGCTGCCGCGGCGAGCCGGACACGGCCCTCGTTGGCGTGGCGGTCGCGGGCGGCCGGCTCGGGCCCGAGTGGCGCGCGATCCTGCGCGACGCGGTCGAGGCGGGGCTCGACGTGGAGGCCGGCATGCACGAGTTCCTCGGAGAGGACGCGGAGCTCGCGCCGCTCGCGCGGGAGAAGGGCGTCGAGTTGCGCGACCTGCGCCGCCCGCCGGCCGACCTGAGCGTCCCGACGGGCGAAAACCTCCTGCACGACGCCGACGTCGTGCTCACCGTCGGCTCCGACTGCGCGGTCGGCAAGAAGACGATGGCGCTCGAGCTGCATCTCGAGTCGGAGCGGCGCGGCCTCGGCTCGGTCTTCGTCCCGACCGGCCAGACGGGGATCATGATCGCGGGCTGGGGGATCGCCGTCGACGCGGTCGTCGCGGACTTCCTCGCGGGCGCGGCCGAGCGGCTCGTCGTCGAGGGCGCGTCGCGCGGCGACCTGCTCTGGGTCGAGGGCCAGGGCGCGCTCCTCCACCCGCAGTTCTCGGGCGTGACGCTCGGCCTCTACCACGGCGCCGCGCCGCACGCGCTCGTCCTCTGCCACGCCGCCGGCCAGACGGAGATCGAGGGCGTCCCGGGCCACGCGATCCCGCCGCTCTCCCAACTGGTCGAGCTCTACGAGCGGATCGCGCTGCCGGTCCGGCCTGCGCCCGTCGCGGCGGTGGCGCTCAACACGAGCGCGCTCGACGAGCCGGCCGCGCGCGAGGCGGTCGCCGCGGCGGAGGAGGAGACGGGGCTCGTCGCGGACGACCCGGTCCGCTTCGGAGCGGGCCGCCTCGTGGACGCGATCCTCGCCCGCCTGCCCGCCCGGGCATCCCGTTGACTGCTGGTATAAGGCGGGGATGCGCGACCCGAGAATCGAGCAGCTCGGCCGGCTGATCGCGGGCTACTCGCTCGAGCTGCGCGAGGGCCAGGTCGTGCGGATCGACGGCTTCGACGTCGCTGCGCCGCTCGCGCTGGCTGTCTACCGCGCGGCGGTCGAGGCGGGAGCGCGACCGTACGCAAACCTCCTGTTCGACGGGCTCCACGAGCTCCTGCTCGACGAGGGCTCGGACGAGCAGATCACCTACATCTCGCCCGTCCAGTGGGCCGAGGTGGAGGCGATCGACGCGCTCGTGACCATCTGGGCCGAGACGAACACGCGGTCCTTCAGCCGGGTCGACGAGCGCAAGCACGGCGCGTTCATCGCCGCGCACCGGCAGCTCTCGAACCGCCGCTGGGAGCGCATCGCGAAGGGCGAGATGCGGTGGTGCGGGACGCTGCACGCGACGAACGCGCACGCACAGGACGCGGATATGTCGCTCGAGGAGTACGAGGCGTTCTTCCACGCGGCCTGCCACACGGACGGACCCGACCCGGAGGCGTACTGGCGCTCCGTCGCCGACACGCTCGGCGCGCGCGCCGGCCAGCTCTCGTCCGTCCGCGAGCTGCGCATCGTCGGGCCGGACACCGACCTCACCGTCGGCGTCGACGGCCGCAAGTGGATCGCCGCGGACGGGCGCTACAACATGCCCGACGGCGAGGTCTTCACGAGCCCGGTCGAGACGGAGACGAGCGGCGAGATCCGCTTCAGCTTCCCCGGCGTCTTCAACGGGCGCGAGGTCGACGACGTTCGGCTGCGGTTCGAGGACGGCCGCGTCGTCAAGGCCGAGGCGTCCCAGGGCGAGGCGTACCTGAAGGAGCTGCTCGCGCTCGACGACGGCGCGAGCGCCCTCGGCGAGGTCGCGTTCGGCCTCAACTACGAGCTCGATCGGTTCACGCGCAACATCCTCCTGGACGAGAAGATCGGCGGGACGATGCACGTCGCCCTCGGCGCGGCGTTCGCGGAGGCGGGCGGCAACAACTCGTCCGCGCTCCATTGGGACCTGATCTGCGACCTCCGGCAGGAGGGCGAGGTCTATGCGGACGGCGAGCTCGTGTGGCGCAACGGGTCGTTCGTGGCCGACCCCGAGCCGGCCCGTGGCCGTGGCGGGCGGGCGTGGCTGACCCGCGCGTCGAGCGCCTGGCCGACGTGGTCGTGTCGTACTCGACGGCCGTACAGCCCGGCGACCTCGTGGTCGTCGACGCGGGGCCGGCCGCGGCGCCGCTCGTGCGCGAGACGTATCGCCGCATCCTCGCCGCCGGCGGCCATCCCCAGGTGCACTCGACGCTCGACGGCGCGCTCGAGGTGCTCCTCCACGAAGGCTCCGACGACCAGCTCGAGTGGATCAGCCCGGCGCGCGCGGAGGAGGTCGAGCGCGCGGACGTCCGCATCGTCTTCGACGCCGAGACCAACACGCGCACCATGACCGGCGTCGACCCGGCCCGGCAGGCCGTGGCCCAGCGGGCGCGCAAGCATCTCGGCGACCGGCTCTTCGAGCGCTCGGCGGCGGGCGACCTCCGCTGGATGGTCACGCTCTTCCCGACCCATGCGGCCGCGCAGGACGCGGGCATGTCGCTCGCCGAGTACGAGGACTTCGTCTACCGCGCCGGCTTCCTCGACCGGGATGACCCGGTGGCCGAGTGGACGGCGTTCGGCGACCGCCTCGCGACGCTCGCCGAGCGGCTCGGGACGTTCGAGGAGCTGCGAGTGGTCGCCGAGGGCACCGACCTGACGCTCGGGATCGCGGGCCGCACGTGGGTCGCGAGCCGCGGCCGCGAGAACTTCCCCGACGGCGAAGTGTTCACGGGCCCCGTCGAGACGGCGACCGACGGGACGATTCGCTTCACGTTCCCGGCGTCGTTCCAGGGCCGTGTCGTCGAGGACGTCGAGCTGCGCTTCGAGGGCGGGGAAGTGGTCGAGGCGCACGCGCGGCGCGGCGAGCCGTTCCTGCGCGAGATGCTCGCGGTGGACGACGGCGCGCGGCGGATCGGCGAGTTCGCGTTCGGCATGAACGAGGCCGTGACCGAGTTCACGCTCAACACGCTCTTCGACGAGAAGATCGGCGGGACCGTCCACCTCGCACTCGGCAAGGCGTATCCGGAGACCGGCGGCCAGAACGCCTCGGCGCTCCACTGGGATCTCGTCTGCGACCTGCGCCAGGGCTCCGAGGTCTACGCCGACGGCGAGCTCGTCTACCGCGACGGGCGCTTCCTGAACGGCGCCGGCTAGCGCGCCCGTGCTCGCGCTCGTCGGCGACACCCACCTGCCCCGTGGGTCGCGCCGCCTGCCCGACGCGTGCGTCGCGATCCTGCTGCGAGGCGTCGCTCGTGCTGCACCTCGGGGACTTCACCGCGGCCTCCGTGTTGGAGGAGCTCCGCGCTCTCGCGCCGGTCGAGGCGGTGCAGGGGAACATGGACGAGTGGCCGCTTCGCGAGCTGCTCCCGGAGCGGCTCGTCGTCGAGGCGGACGGCCTGCGGATCGGGCTCGTGCACGACGCCGGCCCGGCGTCGGGGCGCCACGAGCGGCTGCGGCGGCTCTTCCCGGACTGCGACCTGGTGGCGTACGGCCACACGCACCTGCCGGAGGCGACGCTCGTCGACGGCATCTGGTTCGTCAACCCGGGCAGCCCGATCGAGCGGCGCCGTGCGCCCGCGCACACGATGGCCGTGGTGCGCGACGGTGTGCCCGAGATCGTCAGCGTCTGAGGCGGACTTGCGCTCCGTCCGGCCGGGGCCCTACTATGCGAACATATGTTCGCTACCCGCTGGATCGCATTACTCCTGATCGTCGCCGTCGCAGGGTTTCTCGCGCTCTCGGCGGCGCGCCCGACGAGCGGCGCCGGGCCCGAGACGACGTACGTCGTGCAGCCGGGCGACACGCTCTGGGCGATTGCGTCCTCGCGGTACGCCGGCGACCCGCGCGAGGCGATCTGGCGCATCAAGGACGCGAACGGGCTCGAGAGCTCGTCGCTCTCGCCCGGCACCGAGCTCCGGCTGCCCTGATCCCGAGCCGGAGGGCAGGCCTAGACTTGCCGCGTGGATCTCGATCTCGTCTTCCTCGGCACGTCCGGCTCGGTACCGACCGCGCGACGCGCGCCCTCGGCGACTGCTCCTGCGCCGCGGCGGCGAGCGACTGCTTTTCGACTGCGGCGAGGGGACGCAGCGCCAGCTCCTGCGTTCGTCGATCGGGCTCGTGGACGTGGACGAGGTCTTCCTCACGCACTTCCACGCCGACCACACGCTCGGGCTGCCCGGCCTGATGAAGACGTTCGCGCTCCGCGGGCGCGAGTCGACGCTGACCGTCTACGGCCCGCGCGGGCTCGAGGACCTCTTCGGCTCGCTCGCGCGGATCTTCGGCAAGCTCACGTACCCGTACCGGCTCGTCGAGCTCCGCCCCGGCGAGCGGGTCGAGCGCGGCGACCACGCGATCGAGGCGGTTCAGGTCGACCACGGCCCCTCGTCGATCGGCTACGCGCTCGTCGAGGAGGAGCGGCCGGGCCGCTTCGACGTCGAGGCTGCGGCGCGGCTCGGCGTCCCGTCGGGCCCGCTCTTCGGCGCGCTCCAGCGCGGGGAGGACGTGACGCTCCCCGACGGCACGGTCGTGCGGCCCGCCGACGTGCTCGGCGAGCCGCGGCGCGGGCGGCGGATCGTCCTCACGGGCGACACCCGGCCGGCGCGCTCGATCCTCGAGGCCGCCGTCGACGCCGACCTGCTCGTCCACGACGGGACGTTCCTCGCCGAGGAGGCCGACCGCGCGGCCGAGACCGGCCACTCGACCGCGCGCGACGCGGCCGAGCTGGCGCGCGCCGCGGGCGTCGACGATGCTCGTCCTCACCCATCTCTCGAACCGCTACTTCGGGCCGGAGGTCGTGCGCGAGGCGCGCGCCGTCTTCCCCGGGACCGTCGTGCCGAGGGACTTCGATATCATCGCGATCCCTTTCCCGGAGCGGGGAGAACCCCAGCTCGTGAAGGGTGGGGCCTTGGGTCGGCAGGAGGAGGCAGATCCCGGTGGGCATGGCGCAGGTGGCAATGGCGGCGAATCTCGCGGAGGCGGAGGAGATCGAGACGATCCTCCGGGCGGCGGGGATCCCGTCGGAGCTCCATCCGGCCGTGGAGCAGCACCCGCGGGCGCTTGACGACCCGCCGACGCAGGTCCTCGTCCCCGAGGAGCAGCTCGTCGACGCGCAGGAGGCGATCCTCGCCCTGACCGAGCCGGACGAGCCCGTCTCCGACTAGCCCTCGATGTCGGATCCCGTCGGCGGGACCGACCTCTTCGCCGACCTCGCCGCGCGCTACGACGAGCTGCGCCCGGCCGACGGCGCCTGGGACGAGGTGCTCGAGGGGCTCGTCCGCCTCGGCAGGCTCGACCAGGGCCGCGTGCTCGACGTCGGCTGCGGGACCGGACGCCCGGCCGAGGAGCTCGCCGAAGCGCGGCGCCCGGGTCTGGGGGGTCGACCCGTCCGAGGCGATGCTCGCGCGGGCGCGCGAGCGGCACCTCCCCGGCGGCGGCGTGAAGCAGGCCCGGGCCGAGCGCCTGCCCTTCAAGCCCGGCTGGTTCGACGGCGTCCTCATGCGCCAGGTCGTCCACCACGTCGACCGGCCGGCCGCGTTCGCCGAGGCGTTCCGCGTCCTGCGGCCGGGCGGCCGGATCGCGATCGCGACGTTCCACCCGCAGCCACTTCGACCACGTCTGGGTCGCGCGGCTCGTGCCTCGCGTGGCCGAGCTCGACCGCGGACGCTTCCCGGCACCCGACCAGCTCGTGGCCCAGCTGCGGGCGGCCGGGTTCGGCGAGCCGGTCACCGAGCGCCTGCAGCAGACGCGCGCCGTCACGCGCGAGGAGGCGATCGAGCGCCTGCGCGGCCGCTTCATCTCGACGCTCGCCCTCGTGTCCGACGAGGAGCTGGACGAGGGGATCGCACGTGCCGAGCGCGAGCTGCCCGAGCGCTTCGAGGGAACGCTCGACTGGCTGCTCGTGGCGCGCCGAGCGCCCGGCCTAGAGCGAGCGGCGCTCGGTCGCGAGCCGCAGCCCGAGCGCCACGAGCGCCGCGCCGGTGACCCCTCGACGGTGCGGCGCACCCGCGGGCGGCGCAGCACGTCGCCCGCCCGCGCGACCGCGATCGCGTAGGCGCAGAGCCAGACGAAGGTCATCACGCTCAGGAGCAGTCCGAGCATCAGGAAGCCGGCGAACGCCGAGCCGCCCGGCGCGACGAACTGCGGCAGGAGGCTCGTGAAGAAGACGGCCATCTTCGGGTTCGCGAGGTTCGAGAGGATCCCCTGCCGGAAGGCGGCGCGCGGCGCGAGGCCGCGGCTCCCGCCGAGGTCGGGCCGCGCGAGCTCGCCCCCGCGGCGGCCGAACGCGACGAGGAGCGCCTGGATCCCGAGGTAGACGAGGTAGGCCGCGCCGACGAGCCGGAGCGCGACGAACGCCGGCTGCGACGCCGAGATGAGGGCCGCGAGCCCGACGCTCGCCGCGAGTGCCCACGTCGCCTGGCCGAGCGAGACGCCGAGTGCCGTCGCGAACCCGCCGGGGCGCCCGCCCATGAGCGTGTTGCGGATCGTCAGCGCGGTGTCGGGCCCGGGCGTCACGATCACGAGCACCGCGACGCCGAGGAACGCGGTCAGGTGCACGACCATCGCGGAGAGTTTCGCACGCCGGGAGGGTGGCGTCCGGGCGGGGTGCGTATACTCGGCGCGCCCCTTTAACTCGGTCCTGTGAGGCCGGAAAGGAGTTGGATGCACGCCCCTGCCCAGACGGCCAAGGTTCTCCTCGACGCGGATGCTCTCGGACGCACGATCGTCCGCATCGCCCACGAGATCGTCGAGGGGAACGCCGACCTCGAGCGCGTCGCCCTCGTCGGGATCCACACGCGGGGCGTCCCCCTCGCGCAGCGCCTCCGCCGGCTGATCGACGAGTTCGCCGGCGTCGAGCCCGCGCTCGGCACGCTCGACATCACCTTCTACCGCGACGACCTGCACGTGCGGGGCGGCGAGGCGCCGCTCCACCCGCAGCCGGTCGTGCGCGCGACGAGCCTCGACTTCCCGCTCGACGGGATGACGATCGTCCTCGTGGACGACGTCCTCCACACCGGCCGCACGATCCGCGCCGGGATCGAGGCCCTCTTCGACTTCGGCCGCCCGGCGCGCGTGCAGCTCGCGTGCGTCGTCGACCGCGGCCACCGCGAGCTCCCGATCCGCCCCGACTACGTCGGGAAGAACCTGCCGACGGCGCGCGGCGAGCGCATCCAGGTGCAGCTCGTCGAGGTGGACGAGGTGGACGCCGTCCTGCTCGTCCCGACGCCCGAGACCGACACCGACCCAGAAAGCGAGAGGTGACCATGGCCGACGTGACACCGCTCGTCCGCGACGAGCTGCTCCCCCCGAGGCCGCCGGAGCGGCGGCACCTGATCTCGATCGCCGACCTGACCCGCGACGACGTCGAGCGCCTGCTCACGCTCTCCGCGACGTTCGCGAAGACCCTCGACCGGGACGTGAAGAAGCTCCCGGTCCTGAAGGGTCGGACGGTCGTCAACCTCTTCTACGAGTCGTCGACGCGGACGTCCTCGAGCTTCGAGCTCGCTGCGAAGCGCCTCTCGGCGGACGTGATGTCGATCAAGGCGACCGGCTCCGCCGTCGACAAGGGCGAGTCCCTGAAGGACACCGCGCTGACGATCGGCTGCTACGACCCGGAGGTCATCGTCATCCGGCATCCGGAGATCGGCGCGCCGAACCTCGTCGCACGCTTCACCGACGCGCATGTCGTGAACGCCGGCGACGGCAAGCACCAGCACCCGACCCAGGCGCTCCTCGACGTGTACACGATCGTCGAGGAGATCGGGCACGTCGAAGGGCTCCACGTCGCGATCGTCGGGGACGTCCTGCACTCGCGGGTGGCGCGCTCGGACATCCAGGCGCTCCTGCTCATGGGCGCGAAGGTGACGCTCGTCGGCCCGCCGCCGCTCATCCCGCGCGGGATCGAGGCGATGGGCTGCGAGGTCTCGTACGACATCGACGCGATCCGCGACGCGGACGTCGTCTACGTCCTGCGCATGCAGAAGGAGCGCATGCTCGCCGGCGCCAACTACGTGCCGAGCCTGCGCGAGTACTCGGCGCGCTGGGGCGTGACGCCCGAGCGGCTGCGGCCGGGCCAGAAGGTCATGCACCCCGGCCCGATGAACCGCGGCGTCGAGATCGACGGCGTCGTCGCGGACGCGGCCGACGCGCTGATCGAGCGCCAGGTGCGGAGCGGGCTCGCCGTCCGCATGGCCGTCCTCTACGACCTGCTCACGCACGGCCCGGTCGGGGTCAAGGTCGCCGAGATCCAGGAGGTGGCGTGATGCTCGTCAGACCGAACCGCCCCAAGGACGACGTCGTCGTCCGCGGCGCCCGTGTGCTCGACCCGGTCGAGGGCGTCGACGCCGTGGTCGACGTCCGCGTGGACGGCGGCGTGGTGGCCCAGATCGGCGAGGGCCTGGACGCGAACGGCCATCGCGTGGTCGACGCGGCCGGCCTCCTGCTCGCGCCCGCGTTCGTCGACCCGCACGTCCACCTGCGCACACCCGGCCGCGAGGACGAGGAGGATCTCGCCTCCGGCACCAGAGCGGCCGCGGCGGGCGGGTTCTGCGCCATCCTCGCGATGCCGAACACCGACCCGGTCGTCGACTCGGCCGCCGTGCTCGGCTCGCTCGTCGAGCGGGCGCGCGTCGAGGCCGAGGTGCCGGTCGGCTTCCTCGCCGCGATCACGAAGGCCCAGGCCGGGGAGGAGCTGACCGAGATGGTCGAGCTCGCCGAGGCGGGCGCGGCCGGGTTCTCGGACGACGGGATGCCGGTCGAGTCGCCGGGCCTCCTGCGGCGGGCGCTCCAGTACAGCGCCGCCGCCGGCCCGCGGATCGCGCTCCACTGCGAGGAGCGGACGCTCTCCCGCGGCGGCCAGATGCACGAGGGCGAGACCTCGGCCGAGCTCGGCTTCGGCGGCTACCCGTCCGTGGCCGAGAGCCTGATGGTCGCGCGCGACCTCGCACTCGCCGCGTACGAGGAGCGGCCGCTGCACCTGCTCCACCTCTCCGCACGCGAGTCGGTCGACGAGCTGCGGCGCGCACGGGCGGCCGGCGTCGCCGCGACGGGCGAGGTGACGCCGCACCACCTGACCGCGACGGACGCGACCGTCCGCTCGCTCGACGCGAACGTGAAGATGAACCCGCCGCTTCGGGCCGAGGACGACCGGAAGGCGCTCCTCGAGGCGCTCCGCGACGGGACGATCGAGGCGATCGCGACCGACCACGCCCCGCATGCGCGCCACGAGAAGGAGGTTCCGTTCGAGGCCGCGCCCTTCGGCGTGACCGGGCTCGAGACCGCCTTCGCGGTGCTCTACACGCGGCTCGTCCAGACCGGGGAGCTGCCGCTGGCGACGCTGCTCGAGCGCATGTCGGCGGGCCCGGCGCGGACCTACGGGCTCGAGGCGCCGCGGATCGCGGTCGGCGCGCCGGCGAACCTCGTCCTGCTCGACCTGGAGCGCGAGTGGCAGGTCGGGGCCGACGGGTTCCGTTCGAAGTCCGCGAACTCGTGGCTTCTCGGTGAGACGCTCACCGGGCGGCCGGTCCTCACGGTCGCCGACGGCCGGGTGGCGTTCGCGGCATGAGCGGCTTCCTGCTCCTCGAGGACGGCGCCGTCTTCCCGGGCCGCTCGGTCGGCGCGGAGGGCGTGGCGCTCGGCGAGGCGGTCTTCACGACGGCGATGTCCGGCTACCAGGAGATCGTCACCGACCCGAGCTTCGCGGAGCAGATCGTCGCGTTCACCGCGCCGATGGTCGGGAACTACGGCGTCCTCGACGAGCGGTCCGAGTCCGACCGCCCGCACGCGCGCGGCGTCGTCATGCGGCGCGCGGGCGGCGCGGCCTGGGCCGCGTGGCTCGCCGAGACCGGCGTCGTCGCGCTGGAGGAGGTCGACACGCGCTCGCTCGTGCTCCACCTGCGCGAGCAGGGCGCGATGCGCGCCGCCCTCGTCGCCGGCGAGGCGTCGCACGGCGAGGTGCTCGAGCTCGTCCGCGCGCAGCCGTCGATGGAGGGTCGTGGCCTCGTCGCCGGCGTCTCCACCGCCTCGGTCTACGCGGTCGGCGGCGGCGCACCGCGGGTCGCCGTGCTCGACCTCGGCTGCAAGCGCTCGATCGTCTCGCGGCTCCTGGCCGCGGGTGCCTCGGTCCGGGTCTTCCCGCACGCGACGCCGGCCGAGGACGTGCTCGCGCACGCGCCCGGACGGCGTCGTCGTCTCGAACGGGCCCGGCGACCCCGCCGCGCTCGACGCCGAGACGCGCACCGTCGGCGACCTGCTCGGCCGCGTCCCGCTGCTCGGCATCTGCCTCGGCCACCAGCTGCTCGCGCGGGCGGCCGGCTACGAGACGTTCAAGCTCCGCTTCGGCCACCGCGGCGCCAACCACCCGGTGCTCGAGGCCGAGACGGGCCGGGTGCTCGTGACCGCGCAGAACCACGGCTTCGCCGTCCGCGACCGCGCGAAGGACACGGACCGCGTCGTCACGCACCTCTCGCTCTACGACGGGACGGTCGAGGGGCTCGCGCTCCCCGACGCCCGCGCGCGCTCGGTGCAGTTCCATCCCGAAGGCCGGTCCCGGCCCGCACGACGCCCGCCCCCTGATCGAGCGCTGGGTGGAGGAGCTCAGGCATGCCGCGTAGAGCCGATCTCCACTCGATCTGCCTGATCGGGAGCGGCCCGATCGTGATCGGCCAGGCCTGCGAGTTCGACTACGCGGGGAGCCAGGCGCTCAAGGTGCTCCGCGCCGAGGGCTTCCGGACGATCGTCGTCAACTCGAACCCCGCCACGATCATGACCGACCCCGGGTTCGCCGACCGGACGTACCTCGAGCCGCTCGACCTCGAAGGCGTCGCCGACGTCCTGCGCCGCGAGCGCCCCGACGCGCTCCTGCCGACGCTCGGCGGCCAGACGGCGCTGAACCTCGCCGCCGAGTTGGCCGACGCGGGGATCCTCGACGAGCTCGGCATCGAGCTGATCGGCGCCGGCGTCGAGGTGATCCGCCGGGCCGAGGACCGCGAGCGCTTCCGCGACACCGTGCGCTCCGTCGGCCTGCGCGTGCCCGAGTCGCGAATCGTCACCGAGGCCGACGGCGTCCCCGAGGACCTGACCTTCCCGGTCGTGCTGCGCCCGGCGTTCACGCTCGGCGGCCACGGCGGCGGGATCGCGCGCAGCGCCTTCGAGCTCGGCGCGCGCCTCGAGCGCGGCCTGGCCGAGAGCCCCGTCGGGCAGGTGCTCGTCGAGGAGTACCTCGCCGGCTGGGACGAGTTCGAGCTCGAGGTGATCCGCGACGCCAATGACAACGTCGTCGTGGTCTGCTCGATCGAGAACCTCGACCCGATGGGCGTCCACACGGGCGACTCCGTCACGGTCGCGCCGCAAATGACGCTTCCGGACGAGGCCTACCAGGAGCTCCGCGACGCGGCCGCGGCGGTCGTGCGCGCGGTCGGCGTCGAGTGCGGCGGCTCGAACATCCAGTTCGCGCGCGAGCGCGAGACCGGCGAGATCCGCGTGATCGAGATGAACCCGCGCGTGTCGCGCTCCTCGGCGCTCGCCTCGAAGGCGACCGGCTATCCGATCGCCAAGGTCGCCGCGAAGCTCGCTGTCGGCTACACGCTCGACGAGATCCCGAACGACCTGACCGGGACGACGCCGGCGAGCTTCGAGCCGACGCTCGACTACGTCGTGGTCAAGTTCCCGCGCTTCGCCTTCGACAAGTTCCCCGGCGCCGACGAGACGCTCGGGACGCAGATGAAGTCCGTCGGCGAGGCGATGGGTATCGGGCGCACGTTCACCGAGGCGTTCCTGAAGGCGATGCGGAGCCGCGAGCTCGACGGCGCGCCGAGCGGGCCCTGGGCGGCGCTCGACCTGCTGCCGGACGGCGTCCATCCGTGGTTCCGCGAGGAGCTCGCGCTTCGCGGCCGCGGAGCTCGAGCGCGTGCGGAGCCTCGGCGATCTCGTCGCCGAGGACTGGCTGCGGCTCAAGCGCGCGGGCTGGTCGGATGCCCGGATCGGTGAGGCCGGCGGTGCCGGGGAGGCCGAGGCCCGGCGCGCGCCGACTCTCCGCCGGCGTGCGGCCCGCATACCGGCGCGTCGACTCGTGCGCGGCCGAGGTCGAGGCGGAGTCCAGCTACCTCTACTCGACCTGGGGCGAGCGGCACGACGCCCGGCCCGAGGGCGGCCGGCGCGTCCTCATCCTCGGCTCGGGCCCGAACCGCATCGGCCAGGGGATCGAGTTCGACTACTGCTGCGTCCACGCGGCGCAGAGCTTCCGCCGGCTCGGCTTCGAGGCCGTGATGGCGAACTGCAACCCGGAGACCGTCTCGACCGACTACGACACGTCCGACCGGCTCTACTTCGAGCCGCTCGACGCCGAGTCGGTGCTCGAGATCTGCGCACGCGAACGGCCCGACGGCGTTGCGATCCAGTTCGGCGGCCAGACGCCGCTCAAGCTGGCGCGCGCGCTCGAGGCGGCCGGGCAGCGGATCCTCGGGACGCCCTTCGACGCGGTCGACCTCGCGGAGGACCGCGAGCGCTTCGGCGCGCTCTGCGACCGCCTCGGGATAGCGGTTCCGGCCTGGGCGATGGCGACCGGCCCCGCACAGGCGGTCGAGGCGGCCGAGCGGATCGGCTACCCGGTGCTCGTGCGGCCGTCCTACGTCCTCGGCGGCCGGCGGATGCGTGTCTGCTACGGCGCCGCCGACGTCGAGGCGGCGATCGAGGACGGCGAGCGGATCCTCGTCGACCGGTTCCTCGAGGGCGCGCTCGAGCTCGACGTCGACGCGCTCTGCGACGGCGAGCGCACGTACGTCGGCGGCGGTCATGCAGCACGTCGAGGAGGCCGGCGTCCACTCGGGCGACTCCTCCTGCGTGCTCCCGCCGATCTCGCTCTCGGCCGCGGAGCTGGAGGAGACCCGCGAGGTCGTCCGCCGGCTCGCTCCGGCGCTCGGCGTCGTCGGGCTGGTGAACGTCCAGCTCGCGCTCGTCGACGCGCGGCTCTTCGTGCTCGAGGCCAACCCCCGCGCCTCGCGCACCGTTCCGTTCGCGAGCAAGGCGACCGGCGTGAACCTCGTCGACGCGGCCTGCCGGCTGATGGCCGGCGAGCGGCTCGACGCGCTCGCGCTCCCGCGCGAGGGCCGCGAGGCGCCGATCAGCGTCAAGGCCGCCGTCTTCCCGTTCGCCCGCTTCCCCGGCGCCGACCCCGTGCTCGGCCCTGAGATGCGCTCGACCGGCGAAGTGATGGCGAGCGCGGCCGACTTCCCGACCGCCTTCGCCAAGGCCGAGCGCGCCGCCGGGCGGCCGCTGCCGGCTGGCGGGCGCGCGTTCCTCTCCGTCCGCGACGCGGACAAGGACGCCGCCGTGGAGCTCGCCCGCAGGCTGGCCGCGCTCGGGTTCTCGCTCCTCGCCACCACCGGCACCGCGGCGTCGGTCGCCGCAGCCGGTCTCGACCGTCACGCGCGTCCGCAAGGTCTCGGAGGCGGGGGAGGGGCCCTCGGTGCTCGACCTCGTCCGCCGCGGCCGCTGCGACCTGGTGATCAACAGCCCGGCCGGCGGCGGCGCGCGCTCGGACGGCTACCGGATCCGCGAGGCGGCGCTCGTTGCCCGCGTCCCGTGCGTGACCACGCTCGCCGGCGCGGCGGCGGCCGTCGACGCGATCGCCGGCGCCCGGCGCGAGCAGGCCCTCTCACTCCAGGAACGTGTTGCAGCCGTCGCGGTCTAGCGTCACGGCCGTCGAGCCGGTCGGGCCGTATGTGCTCCTGCGCGTCGAGCGCGGCGACCTGGATCCGGGCGTCCCGGGCCAGTTCTTCATGCTCTCGCCGCCCGGCCGGACGCTCCCGCGGCCGATGAGCCTCTGCCTCGCTCCGCCCGGGGAGCTCGGCTTCCTGCTCGACCCGATCGGCCCCGGTACGCGCGCGCTCGCGGCCATGCGCCCGGGCAACGCGCTCGACCTGCTGGGCCCGCTCGGGAACGGCTTCCGGCTCGACGTCGAGCGGCCGCTGCTCGTCGGCGGCGGGATCGGGATCGCGCCGCTCCCGTACCTCGCCGAGCGCCTCGGCGGCGCGCCGGCCGTCCTCGGCTTCCGCAGCGAGCGCCACGCCGAGGCGGCGGCGCTCCTCCCCGGCGCCGAGGTCGTGGTCGAGCCGCGGCTCGTAACGGAGCTCGTCGAGGCGGGGCACGACGTGCTCGCCTGCGGCCCCGAGCCGATGCTGCACGCGATCGCCGCGCAGTGCCCGGGCGCCCAGCTCGCTTGGGAGGCGCCGATGGCCTGCGGCTACGGCGCCTGCTACGGCTGCGTGGTCGAGATCCGCGGCGGGCTCAGGCGCCTCTGCGTCGAAGGGCCCGTGCTCGCGGCGGCGGACGTTGCCGAGGTGGCGGCGTGATCCTGAACGCCTCCGGCTGTCTCGACGCGCTCGTCGTCCCGGACGTGGCTCGGAGCCTCGACGCCTTCGTGACGAAGACCGTCACGCCGCTCCCGCGCGAGGGCAACCACCCGGTGCGCATCGCCGAGACCGACGCGGGGATGCTCAACTCGATCGGCCTCCAGAACCCGGGCATCGACGCGTTCTGCGAGGACGTGCTGCCGCGGCTGCGCGAGCTCGGCATCCCGCTCTGGGTCTCGGTCGGCGGCTTCGCGGCGGAGGACTACGCCGACCTGTGCGCGCGACTCGACGGGGAGGAGGGGATCGCGGCGCTCGAGCTGAACGTGTCCTGCCCGAACGTGACCTCGCCCGTGGAGGAGACCGAGGAGCTCGTGACGGCCGCCCGCGAGGCGACGCGCCTGCCGCTCTACACGAAGCTTTCGCCGTCCGTGCCGGACATTGGGGCCGCGGCCGAGGCAGCCGCGACGGCCGGGACGGACGGGCTCTCGCTCGTCAACACGCTCCGGGGGATGGCGCTCGACCCGGCCACGCTCCGCCCGACGCTCGGGCGCGAGACGGGCGGGCTCTCGGGCCCCGCGCTCAGGCCGGTCGCGCTCGCCGCCGTCCACGCCTGCTATCGGGCCACGGGCCTTCCGATCGTCGGCATGGGCGGGGTCGAGACGGGCCGTCACGCGCTCGAGCTGATCGCCGCCGGAGCCTCCGCCGTCGCGCTCGGAACGGTGCTCTTCCGCGACCCCGGAGCACCCGCCCGGGTGCGGGCCGAGCTGGCCCGCGAGGCCGCCGCTCACGGCGCCGCGGAGCCCCGCGATCTGCGTGGCGCAGCGCACGGTTCGTTGCCAGCGCGGACAAAAAAGCCTGCAAAAACCGCGTAAACTTCAAACTTGCGGTTAGCGGGACGGGTGTTAGAATCGCCCGCCATGCAGGCGTCGAGGACTCAGGTTCAGGCACCCCTCAGGTCGCTCGACCAGCGCATGGACGCCCTGCGGCGGGCGAACGAGATCCGGGTTCGGCGGGCCCAGCTCAAGAAGGACCTGAAGGCGGGCTCGGCCCGGATCGAGGACATCCTCTCGAGGCCTCCGGAGTACGTGGAGACCGCGAAGGTGATCGACATCCTCATGGCCGTCCCGAAGTTCGGACGGGTGAAGGCGGCGCGGTTCCTGAACCAATGCCGGATCAGCCAGTCCAAGACGGTCGGCGGGCTCTCCGAGCGCCAGCGCGCAGAGCTCGTGGGGCTTCTGCGCCGCTGAGCGACGAGGCCGCCAACGGCGAGGCGGCGGCCTCGAGCACGGGGGCGGGCGGCGGCGAGCCCCGTCGGGGACGGCTCGTGGTCGTCACCGGTCCTTCGGGCGCCGGCAAGGGGACGCTGATCCGCACGCTCGTGCGGCGGCGGCCTGACCTCGAGGTGGCCGTGTCTGCCACGACCCGCGACCGCAGGGACACCGAGATGGAGGGCCGCGACTACTACTTCCTCACCGACGAGGAGTTCACGAAGCGCGTCGAGGCGGGCGACTTCCTCGAGCACGTCGTCTTCGTGTCGGGCCACCGCTACGGGACGCTCCGCTCGGAGATCGAGCGGATCCTCGACGCCGGGCGCGGCTGCATCCTCGAGCTCGAGACGGCGGGCGCGCGCCGTGTGAAGGAGCTCCGGCCCGAGAGCGTGACGATCTTCGTCTCGCCGCCCTCCTTCGAAGAGCTCGAGCGGCGGCTGCGCCAGCGCGCGACCGAGACGACGGGCGAGATCGACGAGCGGCTCGCCAAGGCGCGGGAGCAGGCGGAGGAGAAGGACGCCTTCGACCACGTGGTCGTGAACGACGACGTGGAGCGGGCCGTCGACGAGCTCGAGACGATCGTCGACAGCGTCGCCGGCGCCGCGCCGACGCGACGCTGAGCGGGCGCTCGGCGTCTGTGGCTACACTGGCCCGCGATGATTTCCCCACGGATCGACGATCTGCTGGAGCGCGCGGACTCCCGCTACGAGCTCGTGATCATGGCGGCCAAGCGTGCGCGGCAGATCAACAACTACCACCATCAGCTGGGCGAGGGCACGTTCGAGGACGTCGCTCCTCCGCTCGTCGAGTCCCGCTCGAAGAACTACCTGACGATGGCCCTCGAAGAGATCGCCGAGGGCAAGATCACCTACGCGTACGACAAGTAGCCCGTAGGGGCTGAGCGCGTTGGGCGTGCGCGTCCTCGTCGGAGTGACCGGCTCGATCGCCGCCTACAAGGCGTGCGAGCTCGTGCGCCTGCTCGTCAAGGACGGGCACGACGTCGTCCCGCTCCCGACGCCGGGCGCGGAGCAGTTCGTCACTCGCCAGACCTTCGAGGCGCTCGCTCGTCGCGAGGCGCCCGGCGAGCTCTACCCGCACCTGCTCGACGCCTCGCTGCTCGTCGTCGCGCCGCTCTCGGCGAACACGCTCGCGAAGCTCGCGCACGGGCTGGCCGACAACGTCCTGACCGAGACTGCGCTCGCGTTCCGCGGGCCGGTGCTCGTCGCGCCGGCGATGAACGTCCGCATGTGGGAGCACCCCGCGACGCAGGCGAACGTCGAGACGCTCCGCGCGCGCGGCGTCGAGGTGATCGGCCCCGCGAGGGGTGAGCTGGCCGAGGGCGAGACCGGCGCAGGGCGGATGGTCGAGCCGGAGGAGATCCACGCCCGGATCCGCGAGCTGCTCGGGGAGGGCGGCTCGAGTCCCTTTCGGGGCCGGCGCGTCCTCGTGACCGCGGGCGGCACGCGCGAGCCGCTCGACACCGTCCGCTTCCTCGGCAACCGCTCCTCCGGGAAGATGGGCGTCGCGCTCGCCGCGGAGGCGGCCCGCCGCGGCGCGGACGTCACGCTGGTCGCCGCGAACGTGTCGGTTCCGGTGCCGGACGGGATCGAGGTGGTGCAGGCGCCGACCGCCGCCGACCTCGCGCGTGAGACGCTTGCGCGGGCGGAGGCGGACGTTGTCCTCATGGCCGCTGCGGTCGCCGACTACCGGCCCGCAAAGCCGCTCGGGACCAAGCGGCCGAAGGACGTCGAGGAGTGGTCGGTGACGCTCGAGCCGACCGACGACGTGCTCGCGGAGCTGGGCCGGCGCAGGCGGAACGGCCAGGTGCTCGTTGGGTTCGCGGCCGACGAGGGCGAGGCCGGTCTCGAGCGCGCGCGCGAGAAGCTCGTGCGTAAGAACGGAACCGTTTTCGTCTTCAACGACGTATCTCGTTCTGACATCGGATTCGACGCCGACCAAAACGAGGTCGTCGTCGTCTCAGCAGAGGGCGACACGGTGATCTCCAAACGCGACAAGCGGGCAGTTGCGGCGGCTATCCTCGACGAGGTCGGGACACTGCTCCGGGGAAGGTAGGGACGGATGGACGAGCAGCTCGCACGGGTGGACGAGTCGGTCGAGGCGGCGCGATCGTCGGAGTTGGCGCGCCGCATCGTGGCGAACCTTCGCCGCGTCATGCACGCGCCGGACGAGACGCTCGACCTCGCCGTGCTCAACCTCTTCGCCGAGGGCCACCTGATCATCGAGGACCTGCCGGGCGTGGGGAAGACGACGCTCGCGAAGGCGCTCGCTCGCTCCGTCGACCTCTCCTTCTCCCGCATCCAGTTCACGCCTGACCTGCTGCCGTCGGACGTCACGGGCGTGAACGTCTACAACCAGGCCACGCACGAGTTCGACTTCCGGCCTGGCCCGGTGTTCGCGAACGTCCTGCTCGTGGACGAGATCAACCGGACGTCGCCGAAGACCCAGGCCGCCCTGCTCGAGGCGATGCAGGAGCGCCAGGTCACCGTGGACGGGGTCACCTATTCGCTCGCGCCGCCGTTCATGGTCATGGCGACGCAGAACCCGATCGAGTACGAGGGCACGTACCCGCTGCCCGAGGCGCAGCTCGACCGGTTCACGATGCGCATCTCGATCGGCTACCCGCCGCTCGCCGCAGAGGCGCGGATGCTCGTCGAGCAGACGACCGAGACGCCGCTCGAGTCGCTCGAGGCGGTGGCCTCGGCGCAGGACGTGCTCGCCGCGGTCGAGGACGCGCGGCGCGATATACGTCGAGGAGAGCATCCAGCGCTACGTCGTCGCGCTGCTTCGCTCCACGCGCGAGGACGGCCGGCTCTTCCTCGGCGCGAGCCCGCGCGCCGGCATCAACCTCCTCCGCGTCGCGAAGGCGAAGGCGCTCGTCGCCGAGCGCGAGTACGTGGTGCCCGACGACGTGAAGCTCGTCGCGCCGCACGTGCTCGGGCACCGGCTGATCCTCGCGCCCGAGGCGCGCTCGGCCGGCCTCGCGCCCGAGGACGTCGTCCGCGACGCGGTCGAGCGGACCCCGGTCCCGGTCTAGTCGGCCGATGCTGACCGACCGCGGCCGATCGCTCCTCGCACTCGGCGGGCTCACCTACCTCGGCGCCTGGGCGTTCGGCGGCCGCATCCTCTACCCGGTCGCGGTCGGGCTCGTGCTCGCGGTCGCGGGCGCGGCGCTCTGGGTGCGGCTCCTGCGCCGCCCGATGCGGCTGCGGCGCGCGCTCTGGCGCGGCGACCACCTGGCCGGCGACGACATCCACATGGGGCTCGAGATCGACGTGGAGGGCTGGCTGCCGCCGGTCACGCTCGTCGCGCACGAGCGGCTGGCGCGGCTGGGGGAGACCGAGACCCGCCTGCACACGACGAAGGAGCGGCGGGCTGCGAGGCGGCTACATCCTCGAGAACGTCCCGCGGGGCCGCTACCCGGTCGAGTCGTCCCGCGTCGTGCTCGAGGACCCGTTCGGGCTCGAGCGGGTCGAGATCGAGCTCGTCCGCGCCGAGGCGCTGCTCGTGCTGCCGCGGCTCGTCGAGCTGGACGAGCTCTTCACGGACGAGGGCGGCCAGAACCCCGGCGGGCGGAACCTCGTCCTGCGGCGCACGACGGGCTACGAGCTCCACTCGGTGCGCGAGTACGCGCCGGGCGACAGCCTCCGGCGCGTCCACTGGCCCTCGACCGCGCGCCGGCGCGAGCTGATGGTCAAGGAGCTCGAGGACGCGCCGCGCGACGAGAGCGCCGTCTTCCTCGACGCGGACGCGGGGGCGGTGGTCGGCGAGGCGCCCGACTCGACCTTCGAGCTCGGCGTCCGCGCCGCCGGCTCGATCGTGCGCGCCCACGCGCGGCGCGGCCGGCGCACGTCGCTGATCGTCTCCTCCGCGGGACGGCCCTACCAGCGCGTCTACTCGTTCGACGGCGACTGGACGCGCGCGCTCGAGCTCCTCGCCGCCGTCGAGCCGGACGGCCACACGCCCGCCGCGACGTTCCTCGCCGACGAGGCGGGTGCGGCCGCCCGCGCGCTCGAGCTGACGGTCGTGACCGCGCGGGTGGACAGCCGCCTCGCCGACCGGCTGCTGCAGCGCGCGCTCTCGCACCACGCGGCCTCGCTCGTCTACGTCGACCCGGCCACGTTCGTCGAGGGCGGGCGCCGAACGGCGGAGATCGACGCGCAGCTGCTCCGGCTCGACCGCGCCGGGCATCCCGGTCGTGGTCGTCCACCGCGGCGAGGACCTCGCGGCCCGGCTTTCGGGCGCGGCCGAGCCACAGCGGGGATCGACCGCCGTCGCGGCCGCGGGAGTCGCCGGTGGCTAGGACCGTCGCCGCCTACGTCCTCGCCGTCGCCGTCCTCTTCCCGGCGTGGCTCTCGCTCGGCGCGACCGACCGGCCCGCGAACCGCGCGCTCGCGGCCGCGATCCTCGCGTTCCTGCCGGTGCTGCTCGTCGAGCTCGGGAAGCGCCGGTGGATCGTCGCGCTCGCGACCGCGTTCTCGGCGGTCATGACGGTCCAGGTCGCCTTCGAGCGGCCGATCACGGACGCGCGGCCGGGCGAGCGGGACTTCTTCGGCCCGGTGCTCTCGTCGCTCCGGCAGGGCTTCCTCGACTTCTTCGACACGCGCCTGCCCTTCAATCCCGTCGACTTCCCCGACATGCAGGGCATCCTCGTCCTCGCCGTCTTCGGCTTCGCCGTCGCGGTCGGGATCGCGATCGCCGCCCGGCGGACGTTCCTCGCCGTCGCGCTGCTCGTCCTCGGCGTCGGCTGGCCCGCGACGATGAGCCTCACGGGCGACGACACGAACCGCCCGCTCGTGCTCGGCGGCGCGCTGCTCGCGGTCATCCTCGCGATCGTCCTGCTCATGCGGCCGCGAACGCGCGGCGTGCTCCAGGCGGCAGTCGCGCTGACGGTGCTGGTCGTGCTCGCCGCGTTCGCCTCGACCTCGACCGCGGTCGCGAAGGGCGGCTTCGTCCAGTGGAACGACTGGGACTTCTACGACCGGCCCGACGACCCGGTCGACGTCCGCTACATCTGGGACGCGAACTACGACGGCATCTCGTTCCCGGAGAAGAAGACGGAGGTCTGCGGGTCAAGGTGGAGGGGCCGAAGCGCTCGCTCTACTGGCGCGCCACCTCGCTCGACGACTACACGGGCACGGTCTGGACGGAGTCGCTCGAGCTCGCCGGCCGCGCGAATCCGAACGAGGCGATCGACGTGACCGTGGTCGATCCGTTCCTGCCGAAGGCCGCGCAGAACCGCGAGAACTGGGTGCGGCAGGACGTGACGATCGAGGCGCTCGCCGACACGCGCCTGGTCGGCTCGGCGCAGGCGGTGCGCTGGGAGCCGTCGGGCGAGTTCGACAGCGACCTCTTCACGAACGGCGCGCATGCAGCAGGAGGGCGTCCTCGAGCGCGGCCAGAAGTACACGGTCTACAGCTGGGTCCCGCGCGCGCGGCCGCCGCAGCTCGACGAGGCGGGGACGTCGTACCCGGTCGAGCTCGAGTCGCGCGTACCTCCGCGTGGCGCCGCCCGGCGTCGGGCCGCTGCCGCGCTTCGGCGTTCCCGGGCCGCGAGCAGCGGATCGAGGAGCTCCTTCGGCACGGACTCGTTCCTGCAGGACCAACGGATCATCTGGGAGACGGCGCGCGAGGTCACGCAGGGCTCTGCCTCGCCGTACCAGGCGGCGTTCAAGCTCGAGTCCTGGTTCCGCGGCCAGCAGGGCGGGTTCACGTACGACGAGCAGCCGCCCCCCTCCGGCGCCGCGCCGCCGCTCGCCTCGTTCCTCGAGACGAAGCGCGGCTACTGCCAGCACTTCGCGGGCGCGATGGCGCTCATGCTCCGCTACGTCGGCGTGCCCGCCCGCGTCGCGGCCGGGTTCACGAGCGGCACGTACGACCCGCGCGAGAAGGAGTGGACGGTCACCGACCACAACGCGCACACCTGGGTCGAGGTCTACTTCCCCGGCTACGGCTGGATCCCGTTCGACCCGACGCCCGACCGCGGCGAGCTGACCGCGAGCTACACGGCCTTCTCGCCCGCGTTCGACGTGCGCGAGGCGGCCGGGCTGACCGGGCTCGCGAACATCCCCGAGGTCCGGGAGCAGCTCGACCGCGCCGGCGGCCTCGCCGGACGCGAGGGCCAGAACACAGGCGCGGCCGGCGTCCCGGAGGCGGTCGCGCGGCAGGGGCGCAGCGTCCTCACGGTCCTCTTCTTCCTCGTCGTGATCGTCGTCGGGCTCGATCGTCGTCGCGAAGCAGATCCGCCGCGGGCTGCGCTTCGCGACGCGCGACCCGCGGGAGCTGGCGTCGGCCTGCCGGCGCGACCTCGCCGGCTACCTCGCCGACCAGGGGATCGAGGTGCCGTCGAGCACGACGCCGAGCGAGCTCGGCGCGCTCACGGAGGAGCGCTTCCCCGTCAACGCCAAGCCGTTCGTCGCCGCGCTCGGAGCCGCGCGCTACGGGCCGCCGTCGTCGGCGCGGAGCGCGGTGGGGAACGCCCGCACGGAGCTCCGCCGCCTGCGCAAGCGCCTCCGCGGCTCGCTCGGGATGTCCGAGCGGGTGCGCGGCCTCGTCCGGCTCCGCTCCCTGTCGCTCTAGCGCGTGGACGCCGTCGTCATGGCGGCGGGGGAGGGCCGGCGGCTGCGTCCGCTCACCGAGCGCTGGCCGAAGCCGGTGCTGCCGATCGACGGCCGGCCCGTGCTCGCGACGCTCCTGCGGGAGCTGGCCGGGGCGGAGCCGGACACGGTCTGGCTCGTCGCGGGCCACCTCGCGGAGCAGGTCGAGCGGCTCGCGGGCGACGGGTCCGCGTTCGGCCTGCGGATCCGGAACGTCCGCCAGCCCGAGGCGCTCGGCTCGGGCGACGCGGTGCGCCGGGCCGTCGAGGCGGGCGCGCGGGCGCCGCTCCTCGTGACCGGCGCCGACACGCGCTACACGCCCGGCGATCTCGCCCGGGCGCGCGCCGCGTGGGAGTCCTCCGGCCTCGCCGCGGGGCTCGGCGTGCGTGAGGCCGCGCCGCTCGTCGGACACCACACGCCGGTCCGGGTCGAGGACGGCCGTGTCGTCGAGGTGGGCGGCTCGGCCGGGGACGCCGGGACGGCGCCGACCGCCGCGCCGCTCTGGTTCCTCGGGCCGGCCGTCGTGGCCGAGCTCGACCGGCTCTCCGGGCCGCCGTTCGAGCTCGCCGAGGCGCTCGCGGGCGGCCTCAGGGCGAGGTCGCGGCGGTGCCGGTCGGGCCGACGCGCGATCTCACCCGCCCCGAGGACGTCGTCCTGGCGAACTTTCCGTATCTTTGGGAACAGGGAGACCGATGAGCGAGACGACCTACGACCTCTACCGCCAGGGACGCGAGCACCTCACGGCCGGCCGGAGCGCCCAGGCCACGGTCGCGCTCGAGAAGGCGAAGCGGCGCGAGCCGGAGAAGGCGTCGATCCGCGAGGCGCTCGGGATCGCGTACTTCCGCATCCAGCGCTTCGCCGACGCGGAGCGCGAGTTCCGCGCGATGATCGAGCTGAAGCCGGTGGACGACTACGCGCACTTCGCGCTCGGCCGCTGCCTGACGAAGCAGAACCGCGACGCGGAGGCGGTCGGGCACCTGCGGCTCGCCACGTTCTTCCGGCCCGAGAGCGACGAGTACCGCTCGGCGCTCCACGCCGCCGAGCGCAAGCACGCCGCGTAGCCGCCCGTGCGGGCGGTCGTCCAGCGCGTGCGCGAGGCGCGCGTCACCGTCGACGGCGGCACGGTCGGCGAGATCGGGGCCGGGCTCTGCGTGCTCGTCGGCGTGGCCGAGGGCGACGACGAGGCGGCGGCGGAGCGGCTGGCCGGCAAGGTCGCGCGCCTGCGGATCTTCGAGAACGAGGACGGGAAATTCGACCGGAGCCTCCTCGACACGGGCGGCGCGGCGCTCGTCGTCAGCCAGTTCACGCTGATCGCGGACACCGCGAAGGGCAACCGGCCGAGCTTCTCCCACGCGGCCGCGCCGGCCGACGCCGAGCCGCTCGTGGAGCGCTTCGCGGCCGCGCTCCGCGACCTCGGCGTGCCCGTCGAGACGGGCGTCTTCGGCGCCCGGATGACGGTCGAGCTCGCGAACGACGGGCCGGTCACGATTCTGCTGGACGGCTAGGCCCCTTGCTATCCTGAGCAGGAACATTTCCCCGGCAGTTGGAGAAATGGGCGCGTGGCGCCCATTTTTTCTAGGAAGGACGGATGGCCCAGGTTCACGAGCAGGAGCGGCAGTTGCAGGCCGAGTTCGCCGACAAGGTGGGCGCCGCCATGCCCGACGTCGAGGTGCTCGCCGTCGAGCTCCGCGGGCCGGAGCAGCTGGCCGTCTACCTCGACCGCCCCGCGGGGGTGGACATCGCCCTCTGCGAGGAGGTCACGGGCGTCCTGCGCGAGTACCTCGACCGCTACGGGCTCGAGGTGTCGTCCCCGGGGATCGAGCGCCCGCTGCGCACGCGCGAGCACTTCGCCAGCCAGGTCGGGCGGAAGGTCGCGCTGCGGACGGCGCACGACCTGGACGGCCGCCGCCGCTTCCGCGGCCAGGTCGCCGACGCGGGGGCCGACGCGGTCACGCTGGAGACGCCGTCCGGGGAGCAGGTCGCCGTGCCGTACGGGGAGATCGTGCGGGGGAATCTGATCGACGAAGGGTTGACGCCATGAGCAGAGAGATCCTGGAGGCCGTCAGGGAGATCGAGCGCGAGAAGGGGATCGAGGAGGACACGCTCGTCCACGCGCTCGAGGACGCCCTGCTGGCCGCCTACAAGAAGACGCCGGGCGCCGCCCGCCACGCACAGGTCGAGCTCGACGACCGCGGAGACTTCCGCGTCTGGGCGATCGAGCTCCCCGCCGACATCGAGGAGCGGCTGATCGAGGAGGCGCGCGAGCGCGCGATCACCGAGCTCGAGGAGGCCGAGATCGCGAACGGCGAGCGCAGCCACACGCTGATCCTCGACGAGGATCTCGACATCGACTGGTCCGAGATCCCCGAGGGGCAGGTCTCCCGGAGCGACGTGACGCCGGAGAACTTCGGCCGCATCGCCGCGCAGACGGCCAAGCAGGTGATCCAGCAGCGGATCCGCGAGGCCGAGCGCTCGATGATGTACGACGAGTACGTCGACCGCGTCACCGAGGTCGTGACCGGGATCGTCCAGCAGGCCGGCGACCGGAACAACATCCTCGTCGACCTCGGCAAGGTCGAGGCGCTCCTGCCGCGCTCCGAGCAGGTCGACGGCGAGCGCTACGAGCAGGGCTCGCGCATCAAGGCGGTCATCACCGAGGTCCGCTCGGGCACGAAGGGCCCGCAGGTGATCCTGTCGCGCCGCGACCCGGAGCTGATCAAGACGCTCTTCGAGCTCGAGGTGCCGGAGATCGCCGACGGTCTCGTCGAGATCCGCGGCGTCGCCCGCGAGCCGGGCTACCGCTCGAAGATCGCCGTCGAGTCGCACGCCCAGGGCGTCGACCCGGTCGGCGCGTGCGTCGGGCCGCGCGGCTCGCGCGTGCGCATGGTCGTGTCGGAGCTCCGCGGCGAGAAGATCGACATCATCCCGTGGAACGACGAGCCGGCGCGCTTCATCGCGAAGGCGCTCTCGCCGGCGCGCGTCCGCGAGGTGCTCGTGGACGACGACACGCGCGAGGCGACCGTCGTCGTGCCGGACGACCAGCTCTCGCTCGCGATCGGCAAGGAGGGCCTGAACGCCCGCCTCGCCGCGCGGCTGACGGGCTGGAAGGTCGACATCGAGTCCGACTCGGAGTTCGCGAAGGCGGAGGCCGAGGCGGCCTTCGGCGGCGACGTCGAGGGCGAGGACTACTCGGGCCGCTGCTCGGCCGTTCTCTCGAACGGCAAGCGCTGCCCGAACGCGGCCCTGCCGGGCTCCCGCTACTGCGGCATTCCGGCGCACCGTGAGCTCGCGGCGCGCGAGGCCGAGGGCGGCCATGTCGCCGTCGCCGAGGGCACGGACGGCGCCGAGCCGCTCGCCGAGGAGGCGCCGGCCGAGGCCGCGGTCGCGACCGAGGTCGAGCCCGACGCAGAGACAGAGGTTGCCGCCGAGGGCGGGGAGGAGGCCGAGGCTGACGACGCGTCGTGAGCACGCCGGTCCGAACCTGCGCCGGCTGCGGGCGGAAAGCGCCGCAGGCGGAGCTGAGACGCTTCACGGCGCCGGACGGCACGCTGCGCCTGGACGGGGAGCGACGAGTGCCCGGACGGGGCGTCTACACCTGTCCGCAGGCGGCCTGCGTCGAGCGGGCGGCCACGCGCGGCGGCTTCGCGAGGACGCTCCGGCGTCCGGTGCGGGTCCCGGACGCCTTGTACGCGCTTTTCGGCGAGAGGTAGGCTCGACGAAATGGCTGAGCGCGGACGTCCCATGCGGCCTCGAGGCGGCGGCGGTCCCGGCCGTCGGCGCCGGCGCGTCGTCATCGACTCGCAGGCGGCGCGCCCGCGCCCTGACGCCCGCCAGCGCCCCGGCGATCCGCCGAGGACGCGCGAGCCCTCGGGGCCTCCGGCGCCCGCGCCGACCGGCCCCGTCACGATCGACTCGGGCGCGACCGTCAAGGACGTCTCCGCGGCGCTCGGCGAGAGCCTGCAGAAGATCATGAAGTTCCTGATGGAGAACGGCGAGATGGTCAACATCACGCAGTCGCTCTCCGACGAGTCGATCGAGCTGATCGCGGCCGAGTTCGCGCCCGAGCGCGAGCTCCGGATCAAGCACGCCGACGACGATGAGCTCGAGCCCGAGGTCTTCGAGGACGACCCCGACGACCTGACCGAGCGCCCGCCGGTCGTCACGATCATGGGTCACGTCGACCACGGCAAGACCTCGCTCCTCGACGCGCTGCGCGAGTCGGCCGTCGTCGAGACGGAGGCAGGCGGGATCACGCAGCACATCGGCGCGTACCAGGTCGACCACTCCGGCCGGCGGATCACGTTCCTCGACACGCCGGGCCACGAGGCCTTCACGGCGCTCCGCGCCCGCGGCGCGAAGGTGACGGACATCGCCGTCCTCGTCGTGGCCGCGGACGACGGGGTCATGCCGCAGACCATCGAGTCGATCAACCACGCGCGGGCCGCCGAGGTGCCGTTCGTCGTGGCCGTGAACAAGATCGACAAGGACGGCGCGAACCCGACGAAGGTGCGCCAGGAGCTCGTCACCGAAGGGCTCCAGCCCGAGGAGTGGGGCGGCGACGACGCAGTTCGCCGACGTCTCCGCGAAGACGAAGCAGGGCCTCGACGACCTGCTCGAGCGGATCCTGCTCGTCGCCGACGCCGAGCTCGAGCTGCAGGCGAACGCGAAGGCCGACGCCTCCGGGCCGATCATCGAGAGCCGGCTCGACGTCGGCCGTGGGCCGATCGCGACCATGCTCGTCCAGCGCGGCACGATCCGCGTCGGCGACGCGGTCGTCGCCGGGCGACGCGTGGGGCAAGGTCAAGGCGCTGCACGACTACCGCGGCGAGCGGATCAAGGAGGCGGGCCCCGGCACGCCGGTCGAGATCCTCGGCTTCGACAAGCCGCCGTCCGCCGGTGAGCAGGGCGCGCGTGGTCGAGAACGACCGCCAGGCGCGCCACCTCGCGCAGCTCCGCGGCCAGCGCGTTCGGGCCGAGCAGCTCGCGCGCCGCGGCAAGGGCGGCATCTCGCTCGAGGACCTCTTCACGCAGATCGAGTCGGGCGCGGTGCAGGAGCTGAACATCGTCGTCAAGGCCGACGTGCAGGGCTCGATCGAGGCCGTCACGGGCGAGCTCGGCAAGATCCGCCACCCCGAGGTGGGCGTGAACGTGATCCACACGGGGATCGGCGCGATCTCCGAGTCGGACGTGATCCTCGCGTCGGCGTCGAACGCGATCGTGGTCGGGTTCAACGTCCGCCCGAACGCGGACGCGCGCGCGCTCGCCGAGCGCGAGGGCGTCGACATCCGCACGTACCGCGTCATCTACCAGCTGACCGAGGACATCCAGCAGGCGCTCGTCGGGATGCTCTCGCCCGAGCAGGTCGAGGAGACGCTGGGCGAGGCCGAGGTCCGCGCCGTCTTCCGCGCCTCGCGCGTCGGGACGATCGCCGGCTGCTACGTCACCGAGGGCAACGTGCGGCGGAACGCGCAGGTGCGCATCGTCCGCGAGGGCACGGTCATCTACGAGACGACGATCGCGAGCCTGAAGCGCTTCAAGGACGACGTCCGCGAGGTGCAGGCCGGCTTCGAGTGCGGGATCCTGCTCGAGAACTTCAACGACGTGAAGGAAGGCGACGTGCTCGAGTTCTACGAGACGCGCGAGATCGAGCGCACCGACCTCTCCTCCGCCGGCAACGGCGGCCCGCCTGCCGACGACGCCGAGCAGGCCGACGACTCCGAGTAGCGCCGCGATGCCCGGCTACGTCGGGATCCTCGCGGTCGAGCTCCACTTCCCCGAGGCCGGATCGCTCAAGGGCAAGCGGCACTTCGTCCGCTCGGCGAAGGCGCAGCTCCAGAACCGCTTCGGCGCGTCGGTCGCGGAGACCGCGCACCACGAGCTCTGGCAGCGCTGCGCGCTGACCGTCGCGTGCACGGCGCGCGACCTCGGCGAGCTCGACCGCCTGCTCGACGGCGCGGTGCGCTGGCTGGACGGACAGGAGTACGAGCTCGTGGGTACGACCCGCGAGGTGGTGGCGGTCGAGTGACGGAGCGGATGCGCCGCGTGAACGAGGCCGTGCGCGAGGTGCTCTCGGAGGCGCTCGGCGAGCTCAAGGACCCGCGGATCGGGTTCGTGACCGTGACCGGCGTCGAGACGAGCCGCGGACCTCCGGCACGCGACCGTGTACGTGAGCGTGCTCGGCTCGGACAAGAAGCGGGCGGCCTCGCTCGAGGGCCTCCAGTCGTCCGCGGGCGTGCTGCAGGCGCGGCTCAACCGGGAGCTCCGGATGAAGCGGACTCCGCAGCTCGGCTTTGAGTACGATCCGACGATCGAGCATGGGATCAGACTGGGTCAGCTGATCGACGAGCTCTCCCCTGGTGACACCGACGGAGACTGATCTGGAGCAGGTCGTGGCGGCGCTCGCCGCCCATGAGCGCTTCGTCGTCACCACGCACGAGAACCCCGACGGGGACGCGCTCGGGTCGCTGCTCGCGACTGCGCTCGACCCTGCGCGCGGCCGGCAAGGAGGCCTCGATGTACCTCGCCGGCGACGTGCCGCTCCCGGACGAGTACCGCTTCATGCCGCTCGACGGCGAGCTCCTCCGCGGGCCCGCGCCCGATCTGAGCGGGAAGGTGCTCGTGGCGGTCGACTGCGCGAACGAGAGCCGGCTCGGGCCCGAGGCGGCGAGGCTCCTCGAGTCGCCGGAGCTCGTGATCGACATCGACCACCACCACGACAACACGCGCTTCGGCCAGGTGAACCTGATCGTCGCCGACGCGTCGTCGACGGGCGAGATCCTGCGCGACGTGATCCGCGGGCTGGGCGTGGCGCTGACGCCCGAGATCGCCGAGGCGCTCTACATCGCCGTCGTCACCGACACGGGCCGCTTCCAGTACTCGAACACGAGCGCGAAGTCGCTGCGCCTCGCGGCCGAGCTGGTCGAGGCCGGCGCGGACGTGCACCGGGTCTTCCAGGGCGTGTACGAGAGCGTCGCGTTCGCGAAGCTCAAGCTGGTCGGCAAGGCGCTCGAGAACGCCGAGCTGCTCGAGGGCGGCCGTGTGATCGTGTCGCACCTCGAGCGGGAGGACTTCGCCGAGGCGGGCGCGGTGGAGCCGTTCTCCGAGGGGATCATCGACTACCTGCGGGCGGTCGAGGGCGCCGAGATCGCGGCGCTGATCCGCCAGCCGCCGACGAAGGCGGGCCCGGGCCGGCGGGTGTCGCTGCGGACGACCGAGGACGGCGTCGACGTCTCCGCGATCGCGCGGAAGAGCGGCGGCGGCGGCCATCGCCAGGCGGCCGGCTTCCCGTCCGAGGCGAGCGTCGAGGAGATCACCGACTTCATCCGCCGCGAGTTCCTTGCCCAGCGCGACCGGCGACACCACCAGCGAGCCCGAGCCGGCCCGCTCGTAGCCGGGGCGCACGCCCGGCTTGCGGGGTCGGGTGCCATTGATTCCCCCGGGGACCCCCTCGAGCTACCCCCTGAGTTCGAGCCTATCGAGGAAAATCGCACGCGTGGGCGACGCAACCGGGTCGAGTTCGTGACGGACGATCCACAGGGCGGAGGGCGCGCGGCGCCGCGCGGCGCGGCGCCGCCGGAGGGCGGGCTCGTCCTGGTCGACAAGGAGGCCGGGCCCTCGTCGTTCGCGGTCGTCCGGCGCGTGCGCGACGCGCTTCGGCCTCAAGGCGGGCCACGCGGGCACGCTCGACCCGTTCGCCACCGGCCTGCTCGTCTGCCTCGTCGGGCGCTCGACGCAGGCTCGCGCGCTACCTCGTCGGGCTCGACAAGCGCTACACGGCGACGATCCGGCTCGGCCGTGCGGACGACGACCGGCGACGCCGAGGGCGACGAGCTCGAGCGCACCGAGCCCGCGACGCGCGCCGACGTCGAGGCGCTTCGCGGCGAGATCGAGCTGCCCGTTCCGGCCGCGTCGGCGGTGAAGATCGACGGCGAGCGCGCCTACCGGCTGCACCGGCGCGGCGTCGCGGTCGAGATGCCGACGCGACGCTCGACCGTGCACGACCTCGAGATCCTCCGCCTCGACGAGCATGAGCTCGAGCTCTCGCTCCTCGTCTCGAGCGGGACCTACGTGCGCGCGATCGCCGACGCGCTCGGCGGGCACTGCACGGCGCTCCGGCGCACCGCCGTCGGGCCGTTCCTCGTCCAGGACGCGGACGAGGAGGCGCTGCTCCCGCCGCTCGCCGCGGTCGAGCACCTGCCCCGTCGCGACCTCGACGAGCGCCGAGGCGGCGCTCGTCCGCACGCGGCCGGGCGGTGCCCAGCACCGACCGAGGGCCCGCGTCGCGCTCGTACGAGGACGGCGCGCTCGTGGCCGTCGCGCAGGCCGCGGGCGGCGAGGCCCGGCCCGAGACGGTGATCGCGTGACCGTCGTCCGTGTCCCGGAGGAGGCCGCCGGCCGCCGAGCGCGCGGTCGCGATCGGCACCTTCGACGGCGTGCACCGCGGCCACCGGGCCGTGCTGGCGGCGGCCGCGGACACGGGGCTCCGCCCGGCGGCGGTCACCTTCGACCCGCACCCGCGCGCCGTGCTCGGCTACGAGGTCCAGCTCCTGACCACGATCGCGCGCCGGCTCGAGCTGCTCGCGGCGGCTGGCCCGGAGGACGTCCTCGTGGTCGAGTTCACGCCCGAGCTCTCGCGCCTCGAGCCGGACGCGTTCGCGGAGACCGTGCTGCGCCCCTTCGGCGCGCGGATCGTCCTCGCCGGCGAGGGGTTCCGCTTCGGCGCCGGGCGGCGCGGCGACCTCGACCTCCTCGCGCCGGCTCGGCTTCGAGGTGAGGCCGGTGCCGCTCGTCCCCGGCGTCTCGTCCAGCCGGATCCGCGAGCTCCTCCGCGAGGGAGACGTCCGCGGGGCCGCGGCGCTCCTCGGCCGCCCGCACGAGCTCGAGGGCGTCGTCGTCGCGGGCGACCAGCGCGGCGGCACGCTCGGGTTCCCGACGGCGAACCTCGCCGTGCCCGCCGACCTGCTCGTGCCCGCGTACGGGATCTACGCCGGCGTCGCGCGGCCGCTCGACGGCGACGGGTCGGGGGAGAGCGTTCCGCACGGCGCTCTCGATCGGCGTCAACCCGCACTACGGCGGCGTCGAGCGCCGGATCGAGGCGTTCCTGCTCGACTTCGAGGGCGACCTCTACGGCCGGCCGCTCCGGATCGAGCTCTGGGACCGGCTCCGCGACGAGCGGGCGTTCACGAGCGAGGAGGAGCTCGTCGACCAGATCGCGAAGGACGTCGCCGCGGCCCGCGCCGTCCGCAAGCCCGAGTAGCAGATTCTGTAAGGAAACGGCGAAGAGTGCAGGCGGAATGCGTCGAACGCGAGACAATCGCGCGGTGCCGACCCCCCGGTTCTCGGTGACCGTCCAGTGCCGCGTCTGCGAGGCCGAGTACGAGAAGCCGGACGCCCGCAGCACCGTGCGCGCCAACCCCGGCTGCCCCGAGTGCGGGGCGCTCGGCTGGATGCCCGCCTACGCCGAGCTCACGGCGGTGGGGGCAGCACCGCACCGCTCCGGCGGGGATCCGCAGCCGCTCCAGCACGGCCGAGCAGGCTGACGCCGCCGAAGTAGTGGTGGCGGGCCTCCCAGGCCCGCACCTCGTAGCCCGCGTCGGCGAGCGCGTCCGCGGCCTCAGGCTCGAGACCTCGGCTCCGCGTGCACCAGCTCGCCCACGGGGTGCAGGCGCGGCCGGTCGACGGCGTCCTGCGGCGCGCAGGCCCTCGTCGAGGATCCCGGCGATCGACTGGACGAGGGCGCTGCGGATCCGCGTCCCGCCCGCCGACCCGCCGGCGAGGACGATGCCGTCGCGGTCGAACGCGGCGGTCGGGGCCATCATGCTCGGCATCCGGGCGCCGGGCTCGAGCGGGCCGACGAGCAGGTCGGCCTCGCCGAGCATGCTGTTCAGGTGCACCTGGAGGCCGGGGAGGAAGTCGCCCGACCCGAGCCCGAGGCTCGTCGTGACGACGCAGACGTTCCCCTCGCGGTCGGCGGTCACGAGGTTCGTCGTGTGCCCGTCCCGCTCGGGGCCGGCGAGCGCGCGGACGAGCGCGACCGCCCGCTCGCCGGGGCCGAGCGTCGCGGAGCCGCGGGAGCGCGGAGAGGACGGGGATCAGCCCGCAGAGCCCGTCGCGCGTGACGATCCGGTGGCCGGCGTAGCGGCCCTCGAGCGGGCGCGACCCAGCGCGGGCTGTACGTCTCGAGGTCGCGCCGCGTGACCGGCCCGCCGCGCTCCTCCATGAGCGCGAGGAGCGCCCGGCCGAGCGTCCCGTCCACGAACGAGCGCGGGCCCTCGTCGGCGAGGAGCTCGAACGCGCGGGCCAGCTCGGGCTGGACGAGCACGTCGCCCTCCCCGAGCAGCTCGCCCTCCGGGGCGAAGATCGCGCCGCCCTCGCGCATCGTCATGACCGGCTCGAGCATCGCCAGGCAGAGCGCGTGGGCGAGCGGCATCGGAACGCCGTCGCGGGCGATCCGGATCGCCGGCTCGCAGAGGCGCGCCCACGGGAGGCGGCCGTGCCGGTCCCAGAGCTCGCCGAGCCCGGCCGGGACGCCCGGGACGCCGACCGAGCCGATCCCGACGGCGTAGTGGATCAGCTCGGTGCCGAAGGGCACCTCGAGCCGCACGAGCTCCTGCGTCGGGCGCGGCTCGCCGAGCCCCGGCACGGCGACGAAGAAGTCGAGCATGTGCGTGCTCTCGCTCGCGGCGTCCCACCAGAGCGCGTGCCCGCCGCCGGCGAGCCCGGTCATCACGACCTCGGCCGCGCACGAGGCGAGCGACGCCGCGACGGCGGCGTCCGCGGCCGTGCCGCCGTCCTCGAGCGCCGCGAATCCGGCCGCCGCGGTGGCCGGGTGCCCGGCCGCGATGCCGGGCGGGATGGACGGAGACCGGGATCCCATCGGGGTTTGCGCGTAGGGTCGCCCGTGGGGCGGCCGGACGGCGCCTGCTACCCTAGTGCGCGATGACTCTGACGAAGGAAGCGAAGCAGGAGATCGTCGGGGCGCACGGGCGCTCCGCGGAGGACACCGGCTCCACCGAGGTCCAGATCGCCCTCCTCACCCAGCCGGATCGAGGAGCTGACCGAGCATCTGCGCACGCACAAGAAGGACCACCATTCGCGGCGCGGCCTGCTCAAGCTCGTCGGCCAGCGGCGGAGGCTCCTCAACTACCTTCAGAAGAGGAACCTGGAGGGCTATCGGACCTTGATCAAGGAACTAGGCCTGCGCAGGTAAGGCGCAGGCGCCCGGGAGGCGCGGTGGAAGTTTGAGGGAGCTCCCCGAAGGGTTGCCTCAAACCTCCGCCTCCGTCTCCCGGTTCGAAGGGAGGCACCATATGAGTACGACGCTTGCACCGTCCGTGACGGACGTCACGGTCACCGTCGGCGATGCGGACATCACGATGGAGACCGGCAAGTTGGCCAAGCAGGCCGACGGCGCGGTCCTCGTCCGCTCCGGCGACACGATGATCCTCGCCACCGCGCAGGGCCGCACCGAGGCCCGCGAGGGCGCGGACTTCTTCCCGCTCACCGTCGACGTGGAGGAGCGGATGTACGCCGCGGGCAAGATCCCCGGCGGCTTCTTCAAGCGCGAGGGGCGCCCGACCGAGAAGGCGATCCTCACCGCGCGCATGATCGACCGCCCGATCCGGCCGCTCTGGCCGAAGGGCTTCACGAACGAGGTGCAGGTCATCTGCACCGTCCTCTCGGCCGACCTCGTGACCGGCCACGACATCCTCTGCATCAACGGCGCCTCCGCGGCGCTCATGCTCTCGCCGCTCCCGTTCTTCGGGCCGGTCGGCGCGGTGCGGATCGGGCTGATCGAGGGCAACCTCGTCGTCAACCCGAGCCTGCAGGACGCCGAGGGCGCCGACCTCGACCTGATCGTCGTCGGCACGAAGGACGCGCTGACGATGGTCGAGGCGGGGGCGAACATGGTCTCCGAGGAGACGCTCCTCGAGGCCCTCGAGCTCGCGCACTCGGAGATCCGCAAGCTCTGCGCCGCGCAGGAGGAGCTCCGCGAGAAGGCCGGCAAGGCGAAGTGGCTCGACATGGCCATGACGGACGAGCTGGCCGAGTCGCAGGGTGGCCAGATCCGCGACGCGATCCGGACCGTGGGCCTGCGCGAGGCGGCCGGCACCGTGCTCGAGATCCAGGACGAGCTGGCGCCGCCGCTGACGATGGAGTCGTCCGAGGACGACGTCGTCCGCCAGATGCAGGTGCGCTCGAGCCTCAACCTGATCCTCGAGCGCGAGCGCCTCGAGGTCGTCAAGGAGTCGGTGCGCGAGCAGTTCGAGAGCGAGCTTCGCGCCCTGACCGACGCCGAGGACGACTCGAAGCAGCTCAAGTCGGCCAAGCGAGCGCTGCTCTTCGACCGGATCATCGAGACGGTCGAGCTGCCGTTCCCGGTCGGCCCGGCCGCCCAAGAGGGCGAGCCGGTCGTGAAGGACGGCATGACGAAGCAGTTCGTGAAGAAGGCCGCCGAGGCGATCTACAAGGAGCTCGTCCGCACGAAGATCGCGGTCGACAAGAGGCGCCCGGACGGGCGGTCGGCGGAGGAGATCCGCCCGATCACGTGCGAGGTCGGCGTTTCGCCGCGCACGCACGGCTCGGGCCTCTTCACCCGCGGCCAGACCCAGATCCTCTCGCTGCTCACGCTCGGCACCGCCAAGGAGGGGCAGCGGATCGACGACCTCTCCCTCGAGGCGGAGCGCCGGTTCATGCACCACTACAACTTCCCGCCCTACTCGGTCGGGGAGACGGGCTTCATGCGCGGCCCGAAGCGCCGCGACATCGGCCACGGCGCGCTCGCGCAGCGGGCGCTCGAGCCGATCATCCCCGGCCCGGAGGAGTTCCCCTACACGATCCGGATCGTCTCGGAGACGCTCGAGTCGAACGGCTCGTCGTCGATGGGCTCCGTCTGCGGCTCGACGCTCGCGCTCGATGGACGCCGGCGTCCCGATCGAGGCGCCGGTCTCCGGCATCGCGATGGGCCTCGTGAAGGAGGGCGACGACTACGTCATCCTCACCGACATCCAGGGCGCCGAGGACCACCTCGGCGACATGGACTTCAAGGTGGCCGGCACCCGCGACGGCGTGACCGCGCTGCAGATGGACATCAAGATCACCGGCGTCACGCAGGAGATCATGCGCTCGGCGCTCGAGCAGGCGAAGCGGGCCCGTAACACGATCCTCGACGCGATGCTCGAGGCGATGCCCGAGGCCCGCTCGGAGCTCGCGGCCCACGCGCCGCGCATCGCGAGCGTCCAGATCAACCCCGAGTACATCGGCATGGTGATCGGCAAGGGCGGCGAGACGATCCGCTCGCTCGAGTCCGAGTACGACGTGCAGATCGACATCGAGGAGGACGGGACGATCCTCGTCTACGCGACCGAGGGCACGAAGTCCGATGCGGCGATTGCTGCGATCACGGCCCTCACCAAGGATCCGGAGCCCGGCGACGAGTTCACCGGGAAGGTCGTGAAGACGACCGACTTCGGCGCCTTCGTCGAGCTCAAGAAGGGCACGGACGGGCTGCTCCACGTTTCGAACGTCGGCCCCGGCCGGGTCGCGCACATCGAGGACGTGATCGCTCGGGGCGACGTGCTCGACGTCAAGGTGCTCGAGGTCGACAAGCAGCGGGGCCGGATCGGCCTCAAGCTGATCGCGAAGCACGAGAACGGCGAGCTCGTCCAGCCGGAGACGCTGATCGAGCGCGCCAAGGACGCTCCGCCGCGCGAGCGGGAGGAGCGTGCGCCGCGCGACCGCGAGCGGGGCGGCCGCGGAGGCCGCGGGCGCGACCGCGACCGGCGCTAGCCGCCGGTTCCCGCCGCGCAGCTTCGGCACCGAACGCCGATGAAAACCTGGGACGCAATCGTCGTGGGAGCCGGCCCTGCCGGCTCCTCGACGGCGTTCCGGCTCGCGTCGGCGGGCGCGTCCGTGCTGCTCCTCGACCGGGCCGAGTTTCCGCGCGACAAGCCCTGCGGGGGCGGTGTCACGCCGCGCGCGCTCGTGCACCTGCCGGTCGACATCGCGTCGGTGGTCGAGCGGGTGCCGACGAAGGTCGAGCTCGGCCTCGGCCTCCGCCGCTCCGCGTTGCGCGGCCGCGGCGGGCCGCTCGCCTACATGACACAGCGCCGGCGGCTCGATCAGCTCGTCGCCGAGCGGGCGGCCGGAGCGGGTGCCGAGTTCCGCGACGGCGTGCGCGTGACCGGCGTCGAGGCGGGGGAGGAGGACATCGTCGTGACGGCCGGAGGCGAACGGCTGCACGGGCGCGCGCTGGTCGGCGCCGACGGCGTGAACGGTGTCTCGGCGAAGGCGCTCGGTCTCGGCGGCAACCGCGAGATCGGCGTCGCGCTCGAGGGCAACCTCCCGAATGCGAAGGCCGACGTCGAGCGCTACCGCGGCCGCTTCGTGCTCGAGCTCGGCACCGTCCCGGGCGGCTACGGCTGGATCTTCCCCAAGGGGGAGCACCTGAACGTCGGTGTCGGCGGCGCGGCGAGCGAAGGCCCGCGGCTGCGCGAGCATCTCGTGCGGCTCTGCGCCGCGCACGGGGTCCGCCCGGACGACCTCGAAGAGCTGCGCGGCCACCGGCTTCCCTTCCGCGCGCCGGACTCGTGCCTCGCGCGGGGCCGTGCGCTGGTGGCCGGCGATGCAGGCGGTCTGATCGACCCGCTCACGGGCGACGGGATGTACGAGGCGTTCTTCTCCGGCCGGCTCGCCTCCGAGGCCGTTCTCGAGCTCCTCGCCGGCGAGGCCGAGTCGCTCGACGCCTACGGGCCGACGCTGACGCGGCACCTGGCCGTCCACCTCTGGGCCGCGTGGAGCCTGCGCGCGGCGCTCGACCGCTTCCCGCGCACGACGTACGCCCTCGCGAAGGGCCGCCTCGTCTGGCCGGTCGTGGAGAAGCTCGTCACCGGCGAGCTCCCCGACGTCCGTGCCACCCGCGGCCTCGCCCGCGCGCCGCTCAAGGCGCTCTCCCTGCTCGCCCGCGCGGCCGGCGACCCGGGTCACGCATACAAGCCGGCGTAGCGGGGAACCCGGCGGGCCCGGCGCTACGATGCGCCGCGTGGAGAGCTACCTCCTGACCACGCTCGACGGGGGAGCGCGGATCATCACCGAGCCCCTCCCGAGCGTGCGGTCGGCGGCGATCGGCATCTGGATCGGGGCGGGCTCACGTGACGAGGACGACGCGCACGCGGGGCTCTCGCACTTCCTCGAGCACCTGCTCTTCAAAGGCACGGGGTCGTACTCCGCGCTCGAGATCGCGGAGGTGTTCGACGCGATGGGCGGCGAGCTGAACGCGTCGACGGCGCGCGACTACACGGTCGTCTACGCGCGCGTGCTCGACGAGCACCTGCAGCGGGCGCTCGACGTGATGACGGACATGGTGTTCGCGCCCACGCTGGCCGACCTCGAGACGGAGCGGGAGGTGGTCCTCGAGGAGATCGCGATGATCGAGGACACGCCGCCCGAGCTCGTCCACGACCTCTTCACGCAGGCGGTCTTCGGCGATCACCCGCTCGGCCGGCCGGTGCTCGGCTCGGCGGACGTGATCTCGTCGGTGTCGCGCCGGTCGATCGGTGCGTTCCACCGCGCGCGGTATCGCCCGGACAACGTCGTCGTCGCGGCGGCGGGTTCGGTCGATCACGACGCGCTTGTCGGCCACGTTCAGGGGTTCGCGGAGAAGCGCGCCGGCGCGCGGAGCAGCAAGCCGGTTTCGCGCCCGCCGTTCATGTCCGCGCCGCCGCCGTCGCTGCGCTTCGTCCGCAAGGAGACGGAGCAGTACCACGTGTGCCTGGGCGCACCCGGGATCGCCCGCTCGGACCGGCGGCGCTTCACGGCGTCGATCCTGGATGGGATCCTCGGCGGGTCGGCGTCGTCGCGGCTCTTCCAGGAGATCCGGGAGAAGCGCGGGCTCGCGTACGCCGTCTACACGTTCACCTCGCAGTACGCGGACACGGGCCAGGTGGGCGTGTACGTCGGGACGCGCGAGGACAACCTCGGCGAGTGCCTCGACGTGGTCGCGCACGAGCTGGCGGCGGTGGCGGCCGGGGACGTGCGCGGGGACGAGGTCGAGCGCGCGAAGGAGAACCTGAAGGGGCGGATCATGCTCTCGCTCGAGCTGACCTCGAACCGGATGAGCCGGCTCGGCCGCTCGCTCGTGACGGACAGCGAGCTGCTGTCGCTCGACCAGATCCTCGCGGAGATCGAGGCGGTCGACCCGGAGTCGGTCTCGCAGCTCGCGGCGATGCTGCTCGCGCCGGAGAAGCTCTCGGTCGCGGGGATCGGGACGAGCGAGGAGCGCTTCCGCGCCGCGACGGCCCGCGTGGCGCCGCACCTGACCGAGGCCGAGGCCGCGTGACGGGTCGCCGGCGGCCCCCGCCGCCCGTGGACGGGGCCGGTCCGGCCGTCTCCGGCCCGAGGCGCGCGTTCTCCCCCACAGGGGGAGCGGCGTCCCCAGACGAACGCTATCGGGCAGGGGCGCACGGAATCGCGCGGCTTCGTGGCGACTTCGTGCCGCTTCGTCCACGGGTGGTGCGGCAGTGAAGGTGCTTCTCCTCGGCGCCGGCGGGCGGGTCGGGTCGGCGCTCGGGCCGCGACTCCGGGAGGCCGGCCACGACGTGACCGAGGCCGGGCCGCGGCGACGCGCCGGACCCCGCCGGCCACGATGCTCGCGATCGACTTCACGCGGCCGGACGCCGTCCGCGCCAACGTCGAGCGCTGCCTGGCCGCTGGCGTCCCGACCGTGGTCGGCACGACGGGCCTCTCCGACGACGATCTCGCCTCCCTCGACGCGCTTGCCCGAGCGAACGACGTCCCGTGCCTCGTGGCGCCGAACTTCACGCTCGGCGCCGTCCTGATGATGCGCTTCGCCGCCGAGGCCTCCCGGCACCTCGCGCGCGGCGAGATCGTCGAGCTCCACCACGAGGGCAAGCTCGACGCGCCGTCCGGCACCGCAAAGGCGACCGCGGCCGCGATGGAGGGCGACGTCGCGATCCACAGCGTCCGCCTGCCCGGGCTGGTCGCGCACCAGGAGGTGCTGCTCGGCGGCGAGGGCCAGACGCTCACGATCCGGCACGACACCGTCTCGCGGGAGGCGTTCGTCCCCGGCGTCCTGCTCGCGCTCGAGCGGCTCGACCGGCTTCCGGCCGGGGTCACGCGCGGCCTTGACGCCGTGCTAGAGGCGGGCTAGGGCGCTCCAGAGGAGCGCGAGCGCTCCGAACGCGAGCCCGAGGACGACCTGCTCGGCGAGCACGAGCGCCAGCGCGCCCGCGCCGAACAGCGCGAGCTCGACGAGCAGCCGGGTCGGCTCCGAGACCTGCACCTTCCGCTTCGGCGCGACGAACGTTCCCCAGAGGACCGCGGCACCGAGCGGCAGGCCGACGCAAGCAGGATCCGCACGACGAGCGGCCCGTCGACCGAGGCGCCGGCCCAGGCGAGCGCCGCGAGCAGGCAGAGCTCGAGCAGGAAACGGACGACGAGGACGAACCCGCGGGCGGAGCCGGACACGCGCCGGACCCTAGCGGCGAGGGCGAGTACACTTGCGCCGTGCTCGGAGAAGTGCTGACGGCAGCCGTCACGCCGTTTCGCGACGACGGCTCGGTCGACTTCGATCGCTACCGCGAGCTCTGCGCGTACCTCGTGGACAACGGCTCCGACGGGATCGTCGTCGCCGGCACCACGGGCGAATCGCCGACGCTCACGGACGACGAGCGGCTCGAGCTCGTCGCCGCCGCGATCGACGCCGTCGGCGACCGCGCCACGGTCGTGGCCGGAACCGGCACGTACTCGACGGCGCACTCGATCCACCTGACGGAACGGGCGCACGAGCTCGGCGCGGACGGCTTCCTCGTCGTCACGCCGTACTACTCGAAGCCGCCGCAGCGCGGCATCGTCGCCCACTTCCGGGCCATCGCCGAGGCGAGCGACCGGCCGATCGTCGTCTACAACATCCCGAGCCGCGTCGTGATCAACATCGAGCCGGAGACGATCTCCGAGCTCGCCGAGATCCCGACGGTCGCGGCCGTCAAGCAGGCGCACGACGACCTCGACCAGGCGCGCCACATCGTCGAGAACACGCGCCTCGACCTCTACGCGGGCGACGACAACATCATCTTCCCGTTCCTCGAGCTGGGCGGCATCGGCGGGATCTGCGTGCACACGCACGTGGTCGGGCCGCGCGTCAAGGAGATGATCGAGCGGCACAAGGCCGGCGACGTCGAGGGCGCGCGGGCGCTCGACCGCGAGCTCGAGCCCTCGTACGACCTTCTGAAGACGGTGACGAACCCGATCGCGATCAAGGCCGCCCTGGCCATGACGGGTTTCGACGTCGGCGGCGTCCGGCTCCCGCTGGTCGAGGCGAACGAGGACGAGCGGGCCGCGATCCGCGCGGCGCTCGAGCGACTCGGGGTTCTCCACCACGCCGAGGCGCGCTAGGCTCGCCTCGGTGGCCTCGACGCGCATCACCCCGCTTGGGGGTCTGGGGGAAGTCGGCAAGAACATGACCGTCGTCGAGTCCGACGGCGGACTCGTCGTGATCGACGCCGGCCTCTCGTTCCCGCGGGACGAGCACCTCGGCGTCGACCTGATCCTCCCCGACTTCGGCCCGCTCGAGGACCGCCGCGGCGACGTGCGCGCGGTGATCCTCACGCACGGGCACGAGGACCACGTCGGCGCGCTGCCGTACTTCCTGCGCGCGATCGGCGCGCCCGAGATCTGGGGGACGAAGCTGACGCTCGGGCTCGTGAAGTCGAAGCTCGACGAGCACGGTCTCGGGCGCGCGGCCGAGCTGATCGAGGCCGACCCGGACGCCGGCCCCGTGGAGATCGGCCCGTTCCGCGCGCAGTTCGTCCGCATGGCGCACTCGATCCCGGACGCGGTCGCGGTGGTGCTCGACACGCCGGGCGGCCGGATCGTCCACACGGGCGACTACAAGATCGACCACACGCCGGTCGACGGCTTCCGCACGGACGTCGGCAAGCTCGCGCAGCTCGGGAATGAGGGCGTCGACCTCCTGCTCGGCGACTCGACGAACGCGGAGCGGCCCGGCGTGACGGCGTCCGAGCGCACCGTGGGCGAGGCATTCCGGCAGATCATTCCGCCGCTCGAGGGACGGGTACTGGTCGCGTCGTTCGCGTCGAACGTCCACCGCGTGCAGCAGGCAATCGACGTCGCGCTCGAGACCGGGCGCCGCGTCGCGCTCGTCGGCCGGTCGCTGCGCAAGAACGTCAACATCGCGCGGAGCCTCGGCTACATCGATGTCCCCGAGGACATCCTCGTCAAGCCCGCGAACCTCGCCGAGCTCGAGCCGAGCGAGACGATGATCCTCTGCACGGGGAGCCAGGGCGAGCCGATGTCCGCACTCACGCGGATCGCCTACCGCGACCACCAGAACGTCGAGATCGAGGCCGGTGACACGGTGATCATCTCCGCGAAGCCCGTCCCCGGGAACGAGTTGCGCGTCCACGACACGATCAACCGGCTGACGAGGGCGGGCGCGAACGTGCTGCACCAGGAGATCGCGACCGTGCACGTGTCCGGCCACGGAAACGCGGAGGAGCTGCGAACGATCCTTGCGCTCCTGCGGCCGAAGAACGTCATGCCGGTCCACGGCGAGTTCCGGATGCTCATGGCGCACGCGCGTCTCGCGGTCGACGCCGGCGTGCCGGAGGAGCGGATCGTCCTCGCGGAGAACGGCTCCGTGGTCGAGCTCCGTGACGGCGTCGCCCAGCTCGTCGACCACCTCGACATCGGCTCGACCTTCGTCGACGGCCTCGGCGTCGGCGACGTGCGCGACGTCGCGCTCCGCGACCGCCGCCACCTCTCGGAGGACGGCGTCCTGATCGTCGTCGTCACGCTCGGAAGCCGCAACGGCCGACGTCCCGCCGCCGCGCCCGAGCTGATCGCGCGCGGCTTCGCCGAGCCCGGCCCGCTCTTCGACGAGGCCCGCGAGGAGGTCGAGCGGACCGTCGAAAACCTCCTCGCCGAGGACCGCAGCGAGCTCAAGCTCCTGCAGGAACACGTTCACGATGCGGTTGGACAGCTCGTCTACGACCGCACCGGCCGCCGCCCGATGATCCTCCCGGTCGTCGTCGAGGTCTAGACCTCACTAGCCGTTCGGCCCGGAGCGCTCGCGGGGTCGTTCCCGCCGGTTGGGGCTATCCGACCTGACCGACTTCCGCTACTTCTAGAGGACGATGAGCGGCAAGAACGGGACGACCTGCACGACGTGGGCCGAGCTGCTCGGCTCCTACGACGTGGCCGAGGCGACCACGACGCGGCTTGTCCGCTCGCTCGTGGCGGCCGAGGTGGCGGCGCTCGCGTTCTGCCACCTGCTCGACCGCTGGGCGCGCGGCGAGCCCGAGCCGACGACGCCGGGTCGGCGCGAGGCGGCGCTCCGGCGGGCGGCCGAACGCGTCGAGACGGCGCTCGCCGGGCTCGAGCGGCCGCTCGAGCGGTACCTGGTCGAGCTCGAGGCCGACATCGCCGAGGGCCGCTCGTGGTACGGCGAGCCGGGCGCGGGCGAGGTGCTCGTGTGGGACGACGTCCTGCGGCGCGCCGGTGTCAGCGCCTCGCCGGGCCGCGTCGCGCAGGCGTACCTCGAGCTCGCCGTTCTCGTGCGCGCGCTCGAGGGCCTCGCGTCGTCGGCGCGCATCGGCGCGCACCCTGCCCGCTCGACCCTCTGGGCCGGGCTCTTCGACCTCCGCGAGAACCTCTACGGCGGCGGCGCCGTGGACGATCTCCGCGCCCTCGCCGCGTAGCCGACCCCGCCGCCGGGCGCACCCGGCAGACTGTCGCGCGTGGCCGGGCCCAGGATCACCGTCGTCGGGAGCGCGAACCTCGACCTCGTCGCGTTCACGGAGCGGTTGCCGCGGCCCGGGGAGACGCTGACGGCGACCGACTTCGAGCGCGTCCCGGGCGGGAAGGGCGCCAACCAGGCCGTCGCGGCGGCGCGGCTCGGCGCCGACGTCCGCTTCGTCGGCTGCGTCGGGGACGACGAGCACGGACGCGCTCGCGCTTGCCGGGCTCGAGGACGCCGGGGTCGACCTCGGCGCGCTCCGCCACGCGGACGAGCCGACCGGGATCGCGATGATCGTCGTCGACGGCGCCGCCGAGAACCAGATCGTCGTCGTGCCGGGCGCGAACGCGAGGCTGCGACCCGACGACGTCGCGACCGACGGCGCCGACGGGGTGCTCGTCCAGCTCGAGATCCCGCTCGAGGCCGTGGCTCGCGCCGCCGAGGCCGATGCCTTCGTCTGCCTGAACGCCGCGCCGGCCCGCGCCGTGCCCGACGAGGTGCTCGCCCGCTGCGACCTGATCGTGGCCAACTCGCTCGAGCTCGACGCGCTCGGCTCGACGCCGCTCGGGCCGCTCTTCGCCGTCACGCTCGGCGCCGCAGGGCGCGCTCCTGCTCGAGGGCGGGGAGGAGGTCGCCCGCGCGACGCCGCCCGCCGTCACCGCCGTGGACGGGACGGCCGCCGGAGATGCCTTCTGCGCCTGCCTCGTCGTCTCGCTGCTCGAGGGCCGCGACCGCGACGAGGCGCTGCGTCGCGCGTGCGCCGCCGGGGCGATCGCCGCGTCGCGGCCGGGCGCGCAACCGTCCCTGCCCACGAGGAACGAGGTAGACGCGATACTCGCGGCATGACGCCGATCCCGATCATCCTCGACTGCGATCCCGGCCACGACGATGCGATCGCGCTCCTGCTCGCGCTCGCGAGCCCCGAGCTCGAGCTGCTCGGCGTGACCACGGTCGCCGGCAACCAGACGCTCGCCAAGACGACCGCGAACGCGATCCGCACGCTCGAGCTCATCGGCCGCACCGATGTCCCGGTCGCCGCCGGCGCCGACCGGCCGCTCGTCCGCGACGCCCGCGTGGCGGCCGAGGTGCACGGGGAGAGCGGCCTCGACGGGCCCGACCTCCCGCCGGCCGCAGGGCGCGCCGCTCGAGCAGCACGCGGTCGACTTCCTCGTCGAGCGCCTGGCCGCCGCCGACCGCCCGGTCACGCTCGTCCCGGTCGGGCCGCTCACGAACATCGCGCTCCTGCTCGCCCGCTCGCCGGAGTCGGCGGAGAAGGTCGAGCGCGTCGTCGTGATGGGCGGCGCGATCGCCGAGGGGAACGTCACGCCCGCGGCCGAGTTCAACATCTGGGCCGACCCCGAGGCGGCGCAGCGCGTGTTTTCCAGCGGCCTCGACGTGACGATGATCGGGCTCGACGTCACGCACAAGGCGCTCCTCATGCCCGAGCGGGTCGAGGAGCTGCGCGCCGCCGGCACCGCCGGGCGCTTCGTCGCCGAGCTGTTCGACTTCTTCCACCGCTTCCACGAGCAGATCTACGGGCTCCCGGGCTCGCCGATCCATGACGCGGTCGCCGTCGCGCAGGTGCTGCGGCCGGAGCTCGTCGAGACGCTCGAGCGTAACGTGGAGATCGACTGCGGCTCGGAGCTCTGCCGCGGGCGGACGGTCGTCGACCTCTGGCGCCGCACCGGGCGGGAGCCGAACGCCCACGTCGGCGTCGGCGTCGACGCGGACGGCTTCATCGACCTCCTGGTCGAGCGCATTTCGTCGCTCGGATAGCGGCAGGAGGCCCCCCGCGGCAGGCGAATAGGCCTGCATGGCGAGGAAGAAGAGGCCCTCGAAGGCACGCCCGCGCTCGCCTGCCCGCGTTCGCACCAAGAAGCAAGCAGCGGAGGGCGAAGGGCAACGCGCATCCCGAGCTCGTCGGCCTCGGGATGGTCACCGTCGGGGCTCTTCCTCGCCGCGGTCTCGCTGCTCGGCTGGGACGGCGGCACGGTCGGGTCGAACGTGAACGACTGGCTCGACCGCGCGATCGGGGACGCCCGCTACGTCCTCCCGGTCGCGCTCGTCGCCGTCGGGGCCCTGATGGTCGGCCGCTCGCAGCTCGTCGACCTGCGGCCGTTCCGTACCGGGCTCGTCGCATTCTGCGGCGGCCTCGTCCTGCTCCTCGGCGAGGAGCGGGGAGGGGCGCTCGGGACGGCGCTCGACACGATCTTCGGGACGCTGCTCGGCTCGACCGGCTCGTTCCTGCTCGGCGCGTTCCTCCTCTCGGCAGGCCTCCTGCTCGTCACCGGCGCCTCTGTGGGTGCGCTGCTCCGCCGCTCGGCGAGCGCGGCCCGGTCGGCCCACGAGCGCGCTGCAGAGCGCCGCGCCCTCGCGCGCCTCGAGCCCGAGCCCACGCCGGAACCGGCCCCGTCTTCGACGACGAGCCGCACGCCCCGCCGGTCGACGGCGAGCAGGCCTATCCCGGACGTCGTGCACGAGACCCCGATGGCGCCCGTCGCGTCGCTCGTCGACCAGCTCGAGGACGAGCCGACCGGCGAATCGACCGAGGCCTCGCTCTTCGACGCGGTCCCGCTCGAGCACGCGGACTACCGGCTCCCGGATCCGTCCCTCCTGCGCAAGTCGCGCCCGAGCGAGGGCCAGCCCGCGCAGGCGGCCGAGCGGACGGCCGAGGCGCTCGTCCAGGCGCTCCGGAGCCACAACGTCGAGGCGACCGTGGTCGGCCAGGTCTCCGGGCCGCGCGTGACGCGCTACGAGCTCCAGCTCGCGCCGGGGACGAAGGTCGGCAAGGTCTCGAACCTGAAGGACGACCTCGCCTACGCGCTCGCGACGACGGAGATCCGCATCCTCGCGCCGATCCCCGGCAAGCAGGCGGTGGGCGTCGAGGTCCCGAACCTGGCGCCGAACATCGTCACGCTCGGCGACATCTACGAGCCGCTGAACGGCACCGCCAGCCCGGTCTCCGTCTGGCTCGGCAAGGACATCTCCGGTGCGCCCGTCTGGGCCGACCTCGCGCGCATGCCTCACCTTCTGCTCGCCGGCACCACCGGCTCGGGGAAGTCCGGCTGCCTGAACACGATGCTCTGCTCGGTCCTGCTCCGCTCGACTCCGGACGAGGTGCGGATGATCCTCGTCGACCCAAAGCGCGTCGAGCTCGGCCTCTACGAGTCGATCCCGCACCTCCTGACGCCCGTCGTCTCGAACCCGAAGGCGGCCGCGGCCGTCCTCGCCAACGTCCTGACGGAGATGGAGCGCCGCTACGACCGCATGTCGATCGCGCGCGCCCGCAACCTCTCGGAGCTGAACAAGGTGCTGCGCGAGCGCGGCGAGGCGACGCTGCCGTACCTGCTCGTCGTGATCGACGAGCTCGCCGACCTGATGATGGTCTCGCCGCAGGACGTGGAGGACGCCGTCATCCGCCTGGCGCAGAAGTCGCGCGCGGTCGGCATCCACCTCGTGCTCGCCACGCAGCGGCCGTCCGTGGACGTGATCACCGGGATGATCAAGGCCAACGTGCCGTCGCGGATCGCGTTCGCGGTCTCGAGCCAGACCGACAGCCGCGTGATCCTCGACACCTCCGGCGCCGAGAGCCTGCTCGGCCAGGGCGACATGCTCTTCAAGCCGCTCGGAACGTCGCGCCTCCAGCGCGTCCAGGGCGCGTACGTGTCCGACGAGGAGATCGCGCTCGTGGTCGAGGCGTGCCGCTCGCAGCGTGAGCAGGAGCTGGACGAGTCGCTCCTCGAGGTGCCCGGCGTCCAGGTCGTCGAGGGCGAGGATGACGACGGCGACTTCGATCCCGACGAGGATCCGCTGCTCGAACGGGCGATCGAGATCGTCGTCCAGACGCAGACCGCGTCCGTGTCGCTCATCCAGCGCCGCCTGCGCGTCGGCTATACCCGCGCGGGCCGCCTGATCGACATGCTCGAGCGCCGCGGGATCATTTCCGGCTACGAGGGCTCGAAGCCCCGCCGCGTGCTGGTGGGCGAGGCCGACGTCGCGCGGGCGCTCGCCGGCGAGCTCACGCACACCTCCTGAGACGGTTCCCGGCTAACCCGCGGACGCGCCGACCGTCCTAGTCGTAGGCCCGCGAGGGTTGTAGCATCGCGGCTCAACAAGGGAGTTGGACTCTATGTGTGGACGAGGGGAGGTCTCGTGAACGCAGTGCGGAAGCTACCGTGGCTGGCGCTTCTTCTCGCAAGCCTCGTGCTTGCGCTCGGAGCGGCTGCGTGCGGCGGCGACGACGACGGAAGCGAAACGAGTGCCGCCGGCGACACGGCCGGCGACACGGCTACGGGTGGGGGCGACGCTGGCTCGGGTCTGAAGATCGGGCTCGTGACCGATATCGGCGGCCTGAACGATCGCGGGTTCAACCAGCTCGCGTACCAGGGGCTGCAGCAGGCGGAGGACGAGCTCGGGGTTGAGATCCGGGTGCTCGAGTCCAAGTCGGATGCCGACTACATCCCGAACCTGCAGACGCTCGCCGACGAGGGCTTCGACCTGATCATCTCGGTCGGGTTCCTGATGACGGAGGCGACCGCGGAGGCGGCCAACGCGTATCCGGACACGCAGTTCGCGATCGTGGACTCGGCGTTCGATCCCGCGCTCCCGAACGCGGAGGGCCTGCTCTTCAAGGAGCAGGAGACCGGGTACCTGGTCGGGTACCTAGCCGGGCTCACAACCGAGTCGGGCACGGTCTCGAGCGTCGGCGGTCAGAAGATCCCGCCGGTCGACCGGTTCATCGCCGGCTTCCAGAAGGGCGCCAAAGACGCGAACCCGGACGTCAAGACCCTGAACGGCTACTCGCAGGACTTCGTCGACCAGGCGAAGTGCAAGGAGGTCGCGCTGGATCAGATCTCGCGCGGCTCCGACGTGGTCTTCCAGGTCGCAGGCGGCTGCGGTCTCGGCGCGCTCGACGCGGCGGACCAGGAGGGTGTCTGGGGCATCGGCGTCGATGCCGACCAGGCGTTCCTCGGGCCCCACATCCTGACGAGCGCCCTGAAGCGGGTCGACGTCGCGGTGTTCAAGACGATCGAGTCCCTCGTGAACGGCGACTTCGCCGGCGGCGAGGTGACGACCTTCGGTCTCGCCGACGACGGCGTCGGGCTCGGCGAGACGAGCCCGGACGCGCCTGCCCAGGCGGTCGAGGACACTCAGGCGCAGATCGACAAGATCGTCGCCGGGGAGATCGAGATCCCGGACACGGTCAAGGGTCGCTAGAGACGAATCGGATCAGGTGAGGGGCGCTCCGGCGCCCCTCACCGACCCCAATGGCCGACCAGCAGCCACTCCTCGAGCTCCGCGGCATCACCAAGCGGTTCCCTGGAGTCGTCGCGAACGACGAGGTCGACTTCGAGCTGGCGCCCGGCGAGGTGCACGCCCTCCTGGGCGAGAACGGAGCCGGCAAGTCGACGCTCATGAACATCCTCTACGGGCTCTACACGCCCGACGAGGGCCAAGTCTTTCTGCGCGGCGACAAGGTCGAGATCGGCTCGCCGCGCCACGCGATCGACCTCGGGATCGGCATGGTGCACCAGCACTTCATGCTCATCCCGGTGATGACGGTCGCGGAGAACATCGTGCTCGCGCACGAGCCGCGCAGCGGCCCGATGCTCGACATCCGCGAGGCCGAGAGGGAGGTCAGCCAGCTGTCGCAGCGATTCGGGCTGGCCGTCGACCCGAGCGCCCGGGTCGAGGAGATCTCGGTCGGCCAGCAGCAGCGTGCGGAGATCCTGAAGGCGCTCTTCCGGGGCGCGGAGATCCTCATCCTCGACGAGCCGACCGCGGTCCTCACGCCGCAGGAGACGCAGGAGCTCTTCGAGATCATCGAGGCCCTCAAGGCCGAGGGGAAGTCGATCATCTTCATCACGCACAAGCTCAACGAGGTGCTCGAGGTCGCCGACCGCATCACCGTGCTTCGGCGCGGCAAGGCGGTCGAGACCGTCCCGAAGGAGGGCGCGACCGAGGAGGGCCTCGCGCGCCTGATGGTCGGCCGCGAGGTGCTGCTCCGGGTCGAGAAGGGCCCGGGGAAGCCGACGAAGCCGCTGCTCACGATCGAGGATCTGCACGTCCTCGACGAACGCGGCCTCGAGGCGGTGCGTGGGGTCAGCCTCGAGGTGCGCGGAGGCGAGATCGTCGGGCTCGCGGGGGTCGACGGCAACGGCCAGAGCGAGCTCGTGGACGCGGTCGCCGGCCTCCGGAACCCCTCGGACGGGACGATTGTCGTCAGCGGGAAGGACGTGACGGGCGAGGGCTGCAAGCAAAGCCTCGACGCGGGAGTCGGCCACATCCCCGAGGATCGGCATCGTCGCGGTCTCGTCCTCGACTTCACGCTCGCGGAGAACCTCGCGCTGCACGACTACGACCATGCGCCGACCTCGCGCTTCGGCTGGCTCTACCCGCGCAAGATGGTCAAGCGCGCGAAGACCCTGCTGAAGGAGTTCGACGTGCGCGGCGGCGGCCCGGACACGCCCGCCGGGTCGCTTTCGGGCGGGAACCAGCAGAAGGTCGTCATCGCGCGCGAGGTGAGCCGCAACCCCGACGTGCTCCTCGCGGCGCAGCCGACCCGCGGGCTCGACGTCGGCGCGATCGAGTTCGTCCACCGCCGCCTCGTCACCGAGCGCGACGAGGGACGCGCGATCCTGCTCGTCTCCTTCGAGCTGGACGAGATCCTCTCGCTCTCCGACCGGATCCTCGTCATGTACGAGGGCCAGATCGTCGGCGAGTACGCGCCGGACGTCTCGGAGGAGGAGCTCGGGATCGCGATGACCGGCGGCGGCCGGGAGAAGACCGCGGCGTGAGCGACGCGCCGACGCCGGAGGGCTCCGCCCCGCAGGGCTCCGGCCCGGCCGACGAGCCGTCCGAGGACGCGGCCTACACCGCCCGCGTGAACGCGTGGTTCGCCACCGCGCTCGGCGGCATCGTCGCCCCGATCGCGGCCACCGTCCTCGCGTTCCTCGTCGGCGGCCTCGTCGTCGTCGCGACGGGTCACAACCCGATCGGGACCTACCAGGCGATCTTCGAGGGCACGGGCCTCAACCCGTTCTCCTACTTCGGCGACGGGCGCGACGCCGCGTGGGCCGACCTCCAGCAGACGCTGATCGTCTTCACGCCGCTCGTCCTGACGGCGATCGCGGTCGCGTTCGCCTTCCGCTGCGGCATGTTCAACATCGGCGGCCAGGGCCAGTACCTCGTCGGGCTCTACGCGGCGCTGCTCGTCGGGACGAACCTGTCGGGCACACCAAGCGTCTTCCACATCATCCTCGCGATCGTCGCCGCGACCTTCGCGGGGCTCATCTGGGGCGGCATCGCCGGGATCCTCAAGGCGACCGTCGGCGCCCACGAGGTGATCACGACGATCATGCTCAACTGGATCGCGATCTACGGCGGCCAGTGGCTCTTCGAGCTCGGGGGCCCGCTCCAGGGCTCCGAGCCGTCCACGCCGCGCTCGAATGCGGTCTTCGAGTCCGTGCACCTGCCGGCGTTCCCCGGCGGGACGGGGCTCCAGCCCCTTCACGTCGGCGTGCTGATCGCGGTCGCCGCGCTCGTCGTCTACACGCTGCTCCTCAACCGGACGACGCTCGGGTACGAGGTCCGCGCGGTCGGGTTCAACCCCGAGGCGGCACGCTACGGCGGGATCTCGGTGGGGCGGAGCTACTTCCTGGCGCTCGCGATCGCGGGCTCGTTCGCCGGGCTCGCCGGCGCGATGGACATGCTCGGCTGGAAGTACACGGTCGCGACGAACGACATCCAGGTCTCGGCCGTCGGGTTCGTCGGGATCGCCGTCGCGCTCCTCGGCCGCAACAGGGCGATCGGGATCTTCTTCGCCGCGCTCCTCTTCGCCGCGCTCCAGACCGGGACGTCGAGCCGCCAGCTCGACCCGGACGTCTTCCCGCCCGAGCTCGCCGGGAACCTCTCGATCATGATCCAGGCGCTGATCATCCTCTTCGTCGCGACGGAGCTCCTGATCCTCTACATCTGGGAGGCGCGCCGGAAGATCGGGTTCGACCGGCAGCCGCGGCTCCAGACGGAGGAGCTATGACGGCGGGCGAGGCCACCGGAGTCCGCGAGCCGGCCGCCTGGCGCCGCCTGACGGAGCCGCGGGGCATCGCGATCCTCGGGATCGTCCTTGCCGGGCTGGCGCTCTGGCTGGCGCTGCCGCCGTGGAACGTCGGCATCGCCGGCGTGCCGATCTTCGTCGGACTCGCCGGGGCGGCCGCGGGGATCTACGGGCTCACGCGCGGCGAGCGAAAGCTCGGGGTCTGGGCGATCCTCGCGTCCGGCGTGTGCATCGCGATCGCCCTCTGGGCACAGGGCCTCGAGCAGGCGTCCGTCGACTCGATCGTCACCACCGGAGTCGTGGCCGCGACCCTCCGCTTCGCGACGCCCCTCGGGTTCGCGGCGATCGGCGGGATCTTCAACGAGCGCTCCGGCGTCGTGAACATCGGCCTCGAGGGGATGATGCTCGCCGGGGCGTTCTTCGGGATCTACGCGGCCGCCGAGTCCGGCTCGTGGGTGGTCGGGATCCTCGGCGCGATGCTCGCGGGCGGGACGCTCGGGCTGATCCTCGCGATCTTCACGATCACGTTCCGGGCCGACCAGATCGTGATCGGCTTCGCGATCAACTTCCTCGCGCTCGGGCTCACCGCCTACCTCTTCCGGTCGATCTACGGCGCGCAGGGCACGCCGTCGGACATCCCGCGGATCCCGGCGCTCGACCTGCCCCAGTGGTTCAAGGACATCCCGTTCATCGGGCCCGTCTTCGGCTCGCTCAGCATCATGACGTGGCTGATGCTCGCCCTCGCGGGCGTGGCGTGGTTCGTGATCTTCAAGACGCCGATCGGACTGCGGCTCCGCTCCGTCGGCGAGCACCCGCGGGCGGCGGACACGGTCGGGATCTCCGTCTTCAAGATCCGCTACGGCGCCGTGATCCTCTCGGGGATCCTCGCCTCGCTCGGCGGGGCGTACCTCTCGTTCGGCTTCGGCGGGTCGTTCAACGAGAACATGACGAACGGCCGTGGGTTCATCGCCCTCGCCGCCGTCATCCTCGGGAAGTGGAACCCGATCGGCGCGCTCGCCGCGTGCCTGCTCTTCGGCTTCGGGTTCGCGCTCTCGATCCCGCTCCAGCGCGAGGCGGACATCTCCGCGAACCTCGTCTCGACGCTCCCGTACGTCCTGACGCTGGTCGCCCTCGTCGGCGTGATCGGCCGCTCCCGGCCGCCCGCCGCCGTCGGCCGGCCGTACGTCAAGCAGTAAGGCCCCGTCGGCGTCGCTGGTGCGGCCGGTAGAGTCCGGCGCCGTGCGCAACCCGGCTGCGGCATTCGCCCTGCTCCTCGCGCTCCTCGCGCTGGGGACGTTCGTCGCCGCGGGCTACATCGCCCAGCAGGACGTGGACGTCACGTACCTGCAGGCGGCGTTCGCGATCCCGCTCGCGTTCGTGCTCGCGCTGGGGTCGCTCTCGCTCTCCAACCGGGCGCGGGCGCGCTACCAGCGCTCGCTCGGGCGCTCCGGGGGCGCCGGCCTCGCGCGGTTCGCGCGGATCCTGGGGCTGCTGGCGCTCCTGGTCACCGCGACGACGGTGCTCGCGCTGATCGTCTACTGGGTGTTGGAGCGCACAGATGGGCTCCAGCACGCGCCCTGGTAGGCGTGTTCGGACTCCGGTAGGCGTGGGGGCTACAATCCCCCCTGACCCCGCCCCTTGGGGACACGCCGCCTATGTTCGAGATCGGTAACAGCCTCCGTGAGGCCCGTCTTCGTCAGGGCTTCGACCTCGCCCGGGTCGAGGACGACACGAAGATCAGGGCCAAGTACCTCCAGGCGCTCGAGGACGAGCGGTTCGAAGTCCTGCCCTCGGAGACGTACGTCAAGGGGTTCCTGCGGACGTACGCCGAGTACCTCGGGCTCGACGGCCAGCTCTACGTCGACGAGTACAACTCCCGCTACGCGAGCGCGGAGGAGCCGCTGCTCTCGAGTCCGCCGGCGCGCCGACGCAAGCGGCGGGCGGCCGAGTCGAGCTTCGTCGTCGCGGCCCTCGCGGGAATCGTGGCGGTCGCCGTGCTCGTGGTCGTCGCGTTCGCGTTCTCGAACGACCCGCCGCCGGCCGAGCCCGACGCCGGCCTGACGACCCAGACGGACACGACCTCCGCGCCGGCGGCGCCCTCCGGCTCGACGATCCGCGTCGCGCTCACGGCCGAGAAGGGCGACACCTGGGTGACCGTCCGCAAGGGCGCGCCCGACGGCGACATCCTCTTCGCGGGGACGATCTACCGCGGCGAGACGCAGCGCTTCCAGGCGAAGAAGCTTTGGCTCGAGTTCGCCGACCAGCCCGCCTCGAACCTCCGGATCCGCGTGAACGGGCACCCGGCGGGGACCGTCCCGGACGACGACGTTCTGATCGTCAGTCCGCAGGGCATCCGAGCGCAGGGTTGAGCGACCGCCCACGCGCGGCGGTGCTCCTCACGGGGAGCGAGCTCGTGCGGGGCTCGATCCGCGACGCGAACGGCCCCTTCCTGGCGCAGGAGCTGACGCGGCTCGGGCTCGAGCCGGCCCGCTGGCTCGTCGTCGGCGACCGGCCGGAGGAGCTCGAGGCGGCGCTGCGACGAGGCGCTCCAGGCGGACGTCTGCGTGATCTCGGGCGGGCTCGGCCCGACCCACGACGACCGGACGGTCGAGCTGCTCGCGCGTGTGACCGGGCGGGCGTTGCTGGTGGACGGAGAGCTGGAGGCGGAGATCGACGGCGTGGCGCGCGCGGTTGCGGAGCGGCTCGGGCGCCCGCACGCCGACCTTGCGACGGGGGTACGCAAGCAGGCGTCGCTCCCGGAGGGGGCGATCTCGCTCGGCCTCGCGGGGACGGCGCCGGCGCTCCTGCTCGAGCACGACGGCCGCGTGGCGGTCGCGCTGCCAGGGCCGCCCGGGGAGCTGCGCCGGTTGTGGCCGAACGTGCTCGCCGCCGAGCCGTTCCGGAAGTTGGTCGCGCGGGCGAAGCCGGTCGAGGAGCGCGTCCTGCGCTTCTTCGGCGTCCCGGAGGCCCTCGTCGCCGAGACGGTCGAGGCGGCCGGCGGGGAGCGGGAGGGGCTCGAGCTGACGATCTGCGCGCGCAACTTCGAGATCGAGGTCGATCTGCTCGTGGGGCCCGGCGGGGAGAAGCAGGCGGCCGAGGTGGAGGCCGCGCTCGAGGCGCGGTTCGCCGCCGAGCTCTTCGCGCGTGACGACCGATCCATGGCGGAACTCGTGCTCGACCGCTGCCGCGACCTGGGGCTCACGTTGGCGACCGCCGAGTCCTGCACGGGCGGCCTGGTCGCCGCCGAGCTGACCGAGATCCCGGGCTCCAGCGACGTGTTCGTCGGCGCGGTGGTCTCGTACGCGAACGAGGTGAAGGAGTCGGCGCTCGGAGTGCCGGAGGCGCTGCTCACGACGCACGGCGCGGTTTCGGAGGAGGTCGCGCGGGCCATGGCCGAGGGCGCGCGCAGGCGGCTCGGCGCCGACCTCGCGATCTCGGTCACCGGCGTGGCCGGACCGGGCGGCGGGACGGCGGAGAAGCCGGTCGGGCTCGTGTACGTCGGCGTGTCCGGCCCGGAGGGCACCGAGGTGCGCGAGCTGCGGCTGTCCGGGAGCCGGCGCGAGATCCGCGAGCGGGCGACGGCGGTCTCTCTGCACGAAGTCAGGCGTCTCTTGGCACGGGCCGTCACTGTCTAGCGCGTCTGGAGCACCTACCGTGGACGGCGATGAGCGCCTTCGCCTCTTCGCCGCGCTTCCGCTTCCCTCCGAGCCGAGGGAGCGGCTCGTCGCCTGGCAGGGCCGCGCGCTCGGCGCCGCCGCCGACGCCCGGATCGTCCCGCCCGAGAACCTCCACGTCACGCTCGCGTTCCTCGGCTCCCGCCCCCGGAGCGAGGTCGCGGCCATCCTCGATGCGCTACGGGCTGCCGCCGCGGGTGCCACTCCGCCCACGCTCCGCGCGATGCGCTACCGGGAGACGCGCAGCGTCGGGATGGTCGTCCTGGACGACGAGGACGACCGCGCGACTAGGCTCGCCGCCGACGTGGGGGAGCGGCTCGCCGCGCTCGGCGTGTACCGACCGGAGCGCCGGCCGTGGCTCCCGCACGTCACCGTCCTGCGCTTCCGCCGGGCCCCGCGGCTCTCGCCCGAGCCGCCCGACCTGGGCGAGGTCAGTCCGTCCGAGGCCGCTCTCTACACTTCTTCCCTGCGTCGAAGCGGGGCGCAGTACGACGTCTTGGAATCCGTTCCGCTAGGAGGCTAGAAACCGTGGACCGCGAGCAGGCACTCGACGCCGCCCTCAGCCAGATCGAGAAGGCATACGGCAAGGGCTCTGTGATGAAGATGAGCGACCAGGCGCAGGTCTCGATCGCATCGATCTCGACCGGGTCGCTGTCGCTCGACGTCGCGCTCGGAATCGGCGGGCTTCCCCGGGGGCGCGTGATCGAGATCTTCGGGCCGGAGTCGTCGGGGAAGACGACCCTCGTCTACCACGTGATCGCGGAGGCGCAGCGCCGCGGCGGGATCTGCGCGTTCGTCGACGCCGAGCACGCGATGGATCCCCAGTATGCGCGTCACATCGGCGTGAACATCGACGACCTCCTCGTCTCGCAGCCCGACAACGGCGAGCAGGCGCTCGAGATCGCCGAGCTCCTGATCCGCTCGGGCGCGCTCGACGTCGTCGCGGTCGACTCGGTCGCCGCGCTCACGCCGCGCGCCGAGATCGAGGGCGAGATGGGCGACAGCCACGTCGGGCTCCAGGCACGCCTGATGAGCCAGGCGCTCCGCAAGCTCGCCGGCACGCTGAACAAGACCGGCACCGTTGCGATCTTCACGAACCAGCTGCGCGAGAAGATCGGCGTCATGTTCGGGAACCCCGAGACGACGCCCGGAGGTCGCGCGCTCAAGTTCTACTCGTCCGTCCGCCTCGACATCCGCCGCATCGAGACGCTCAAGGAGGGCGTCGAGGCGATCGGCAACCGCGTCCGCGTCAAGGTGGTGAAGAACAAGGTCGCGCCGCCGTTCAAGCAGGCCGAGTTCGACATCATCTACGGCGACGGGATCTCCTGGGAGGGCTCGGTGCTCGACGTCGGGCTCGACCGGAAGATCGTCCAGAAGTCGGGCTCGTACTTCTCCCACGGCGACGAGCGGCTCGGCCAGGGACGCCAGAACGCGACCGCGTTCCTCCGCGAGCATCCGGACGTGACGCAGGACATCCTGCGGGCGATCCAGCTCCAGCTCGGCGAGGGCGCCGTCGTGTCGTCGCGCCTCCTCCCGGTGGCGGAGAACGGCAGCGCGCCGGCGGCCGAGGCCGACGCAGAGCCGACGCAGAGCCCGACGCCGAGCGGAGACCGAGGCCGAGGCCGAGCCTGCGGCCGCCGGGGCGAAGGCCTCGGGACGCTAGAGGCGAACCGTGGCGGCGCCGCGGCTGACCGCGCTCCGCCGGGCGGGGCCCGGCCGGGTGGCGCTCGAGCTCGACGGGCGGCCGTGGCGCACGGTGCCGGACGACGTCGTGGTGCGGACCGGGCTGGGCGCCGGGATGGTGCTCGAGCGTCCGGTGCTGCGCACGCTGCGTCGCGAGCTCCAGCGTACGCGGGCGCTCGGGGTCGCCGGGCGAGCGCTCGCCCGCCGCGACCTCTCGGCGCAGGAGGTCGCCCGGCGGCTCGACCGTGCCGGCGTGACCGCGCCCGTCGCCGAGGACGTGGGGGAGACCCTCCGGGGTGTCGGGGCGCTCGACGACCGGCGGGTCGCCGCGAGACGGGCCGGCGCCCTCGCCGCCCGGGGCTGGGGCGACGCAGCGATCGAGGCGAAGCTTGCACAGGCCGGGCTCGACGACGCGCTCGTCCGCGACGCCGTCGCCGGACTCGAGCCCGAGGCCGAGCGGGCGCAGCGCGCCTTCGCGACGGCCGCCGACCCCGCGAAGGCCGCACGGCGCCTCGCCGCGCGCGGCTTCGCACCCGAGACGGTCGGCGAGCTTCTCGGCGCCGCGCTGGACTGACCGCGGCGACCCCGGGTACCATGCGGGCACCACCTGAACACCAAAACCGCCTGCATGGCAACGGCTTTTCACGAATCGGACACGATCTGCGGCACCGAAAACGATCAACTGACGACCTGACCGAGCGAGCGATGACACGGAGGACGGCACCCGTCGAGCCAAGACGGCGCCACGGCGCCGCGTAGTCGCGCGCACCCGATTCCGAGACGCCGTTCCTACGGGCACGAGTAGGAGCGAGCAATGCTTGTTCTGATCGGCATCCTGATTGGCCTTGCCGTCGGCGGCCTGGTCGGCGTCGTGCTCGGCTCGTCCGTCGCGATCGGAAAGCGGCGGGCGGCGGCCGACCGCGAGATCGAACGCCTGACGACGGAGGCGTCGCGGGCCGCCGAGGCGGTCCGGCGCGAGGCGCAGGTCGAGGCGCGCGAGGAGGCCCTGAAGCTGCGGGCGGACGTCGAGCGCGAGCTCGGCGAACGTCGCGCCGAGACGATCAAGGCGGAGGAGCGTCTGGCGGCGCGCGAGGCCGATGTCGCGCGTACGGAGGAGACGCTCGACCGGCGCGACCAGGCGCTCGGCGACCGCGAGACTCACGTGAAGGAGCTCCAGGAGGAGCTGAAGGCGGCGAAGGACGCCGAGCTCAAGGAGCTCGAGCGGATCGCCGGGCTCTCGAGCGCGGACGCAAAGCGGCAGCTGATGGAGCGGGCCGAGGAGCTCGTCCGCCGCGAGATGGCCCAGATGGTCCGCGCGGTGGAAGAGGAGGCGCAGGCGGACGCGAAGCGGCGTGCTCGGAACCTCGTCGCAGACGCGCTCCAGCGGGTTGCGGCGAGCCACGCGGCCGAGACGACCGTCTCGCTCGTGGAGCTGCCTTCCGACGACATGAAGGGCCGGATCATCGGCCGCGAGGGGCGCAACATCCGCGCGCTCGAGAACCTCACCGGCGTCGACTTCATCATCGACGACACCCCGCAGGCGGTCGTCCTCTCGTCGTTCGACGGCGTGCGTCGCGAGGTCGCGAAGCTCACGCTCGCGAAGCTCGTCGAGGACGGGCGCATCCACCCGTCCCGGATCGAGGAGATGTACTACCAGTCGAAGGCGGAGATCGAGGAGCACATGCAGCAGCTCGGCGAGCAGGCCGTCTTCGAGGCGAACATCGGGACGATGCACGAGGAGCTCGTCAAGCTCCTCGGGCGCCTCCGCTTCCGCACGAGCTACGGGCAGAACATCCTCAAGCACTCGCTCGAGTGCGCCCACCTGGCCGGAATCATGGCCTCGGAGCTCGGGGCCAGCGTCAAGACCGCGAAGCGCGCCGCGCTCCTCCACGACCTCGGCAAGGCGATGACGCACGAGGTCGAGGGCTCGCACGCCCTCATCTCGGCGCAGCAGGCGAAGCGCTACGGCGAGTCGCAGGGCGTCGTCCACGCGATCGAGGCGCACCACTACGAGGTGCAGCCGCAGACCGTCGAGGCGGTGCTCGTGATCGCGGCCGACGCGATCTCGGCCTCGCGGCCCGGGGCGCGCGGCGAGAGCCTCGAGCACTACATCGAGCGGCTCGAGAAGCTCGAGCAGCTCGCGTCGTCGAAGAAGGGCGTCGAGCGGGTCTACGCGCTCCAGGCGGGCCGCGAGGTGCGCGTGATGGTCAAGCCGACCGACGTCACAGACGACGAGGCCGTGCTCCTCTCGCACGAGATCGCGCGCGAGATCGAGTCCGAGATGGAGTACCCGGGCCAGATCAAGGTCACGGTCATCCGCGAGAGCCGGGCGACCGAGTTCGCGAAGTGACGGAGGGCCGGCCCCCGCGGCCGGCCCTCCGAGCCTGCGTCGCTATAGCTCGTCCACGAGCCGCAGGAGCACCTTGATCTCCTTGCTCGTGAAGACGCCCGTGCCGCGCTTCGACTCCACCGTCTTCGCGTACTGGTCGAGGTGGCTCTGCTTCGGCGCGCGGCCTGCCCTCCTCGTTCGCTTCCTCGGCCAGCTCGAGCTGGTTGCAGAGCTGGTCGGCGACCTTCGTGTCGGACGAGTACGCCCTGGTCAGGTCGCAGAGGCTGTCGAACGTGACGAAGACGTCGACGGTCGCGCGGAGCTCCCTGACGCCGCCGTCCTTGTCGCGGATCTTCGCGCCGACGCTCCGCTCGACGACCGTTCTTCACCGTGCAGGACGCCGTCGCCGAGGGCCCGAAGTCGCCGTAGCCCTTGCCGCAGTCGAAGGCGTAGGTGAACCCGGCCGCCTGGTCGGCCGCGGAGGGATCGGTCGCTCCGGTAACGGCGAGCGTGAACGCGAAGCCGGCCGGTGCAGAGTCCGGCGCCTCGAGCGTGCCGCTCGGGGCCGTGTTCGTGATCGACACGGTCGCGTCGTCGGTCGCCGTCTTCCCGCCCGGATCGGTCACGCGCACGTGCACCGTCCGCGTCGAGGGCCCGTCCAGCGTGCCGGCGGCGAACGTCGGCGAGGCGCCGGTCGTCTCGAAGCTCCCGTTGTCGTCGAGATCCCAGGCGTACGTGAGCGCGCCGCCCTCGGGATCGGAGCCGGTCGCGCCGAGGTCGTCGTGCCGCCCTCGGCGACCGAGTACGGGCCGCCGGCGTCGACGCTCGGGGCCACGTTCAGCGCGAACCCGATCACGACCGGGTCGTGGTCCGACGACCGGTACGGGCCCGGGTCGTAGAACGTGTTGATCTGGTTGGCCGTCTTGAACGTGGTCGTGTAGTCGAGCACGGTCGGCTCGTCAGGGTTGATGTGCCAGTCCGTCGCGCCCGTCGCCTGCCCTGCGAGGGAGCCGGTGGCGAGAGCGTGGTCGAGGTAGCCCGACTCGCCGTTGAAGACGTACGAGTAGGCGTCCAGCCCGTGGAACTGCCGGATCAGGTTCGTGAACCCGCCCGCCTCGAAGGCGCGGATCGGATCCTCGAACGTGTACGAGTTCATGTCCCCGATCAGCAGGTAGTCGGGATCGGCGCTGCCGGTCGGGTCGGTCGCGAGCCAGCGGACGAGCGCGTTCGCCGCCCGCGTCCGCGTCTGGTTGCAGTTGCCCTGGCCGTCGCCGGTGTCGATGTCCGGCGCGGGACACGCCGAGCCCTTGGACTTCAGGTGGTTGACGACCATCGTCAGCGTCTCGCCGGACGCGTTGTGGCGGAAGGTCTGCGCGAGCGAGGGCCGGTTGAGCGACGTGTCGAAGTCCGGGTCGATCGCGGACGTGATGATCTTCCACGTGCCGACCGGGGTCACGGCGGCCGGCTTGTACATGAGCGCGACCTTGATCTCGTCGGTTCCGATCACGCCGGTGTCGATGTACGCGTAGGTGCCGGCGCCCATCGCCCCGTTCACGGCGGAGACGAGCTCGGCCAGCGCGCTGTTCGGCCCGCCGTCGTTCTCGATCTCCATCAGGCCGACGACGTCGCCGTTGATCGCCGTGAGCGCGGAGACCTCCTTGGCCTTCTGGCGGTCGAGCTCGAACTGGTTGATCGCGCCGCGGGAGGTCGGGAAGCCGCCGCCCATGCCGTCCCCGTTGAAGAAGTTGAGGACGTTGAACGACGCGACCTTCATGTTCCCGCCGACCGGCTCGGGCGCCGGCGTCCGCGGGTTCGAGTGAGTGAACGAGAGCGGGCCGATCGGCTGGATCCGGTAGTTCGAGAACCGGAAGTCCATGACGCCGGTGAGGCCGGGCAGCGTGTCGCCGACGCGGAGCGTGTTCGACGCGGAGAGCCCGCCCTGCGGGTAGCGCGTCGGGTCGATGTTCTGCTGGTTGTTGCCGTCGTCGAGGATGATCCGGCTGCGGTTGTTCTCGGCGAGCTTCGCCTGCGCGGGCGCGCCCGGCATGACGACCGCGGTCGGGTTGGAGAGGCGCCCGACGCCCGAGAGGCTGACCTCGCCGAACCGGCCGAGGTTGAACACCTCGGTCGCCGTGAGCGTCTGCGAGAAGCTCACCTGCATGCTCTCGAAGCGCTCGAGGTCGCCGATCGCCGCGACCGGGAGCGAGACCGGCGGTGGACGCGACGCTCGCGCCGGTCGAGCAGATCTCGACGGCGTTCACCGAGGCGACCTCGGTCAGGCCCGAGAACTCGGTCGACCGTGCCGCGGACGCGGACGACGTCGCCGCGCTGGACGTCGGGCCCGAAGCCGTTCGCGAAGACGAAGACGCCCTCGGAGGTGAGCGAGTTCGTGTCGACGTCGCCGTCCTCCTCCTGGACGTAGTAGCCGCCGAACTCGACGGTCGGGCGTCTGGTAGTCGCCGACGACGACGCCCTCGATCGTCACGGGCGTGCCGACGAGCGGCTCGCGGCGTGCTCGCCCTGGATCTGGTGGATCCGCGTCGCGGGGGCGCCGCAGACGAGCACGTCCTCGGTCTGGAACGTGAAGACGTGGTCGGCCGCCATCGTGTCGGGCGGGTCCTCGGTGTCCTGGTCGGTCACGCCGGTCGCCGAGACGGTGACCGTGCACGACTCGTTGAGGGCGAAGTCGACCGCCGGGTCGAGCGTGAACGTGAGCGGGCCGCCGGAGGCGGTCGCCGTATGGGCGCCGCTCGTGGCGCACTGGATCGAGAACCAGCTGCCGCTGACGTTCACCGGCTCGCTGAACGTGATGCTGATGTTCGCGGTGCGCGCGACGCCCGATGCGCCGGACGCCGGCACCGTCGACGCGACCTTGCGGCGCCTGGTCGGCGCTCGCGTGTGGGTCGGGCGCGCCGATGTCGAAGTCGGCGGAGTTGTTGTCCGTGTCCTGCGTGCCGCCGCCCTTGCGGAGCGCGGCGGTCGTGTTGCTCAGGTTGCCCGTCGGGGCCGTCTCCGAGCAGGTCGCCGCCGTGCCGTACCCGACGAAGTCGACGATGGCTCCTCCGGTCGGGCAGCCGCCCGTGAGCGCCGTCGTGCTGGCGACGAGCGCGACCTTCCCGGACGTGGCGGACATCGCGATCGAGCCGGTCGCGTCCGGAGCGGGGAGGGGCGTGGTGCCGCCCGCGCCGGCCGCCTCCTGGACGAGGTAGTTCCGCCCGGCCGGGATCGACCCGGTGAGCGGGGTGACCGCCCAGGTCGTGCCGGCCGAGGACGCGTACTGCACCGACCAGCCGGTCAGGTTGATCGGCGCGCCGGTGCGGTTGTAGAGCTCGATGAAGTCGTTGGTGAGCGTGGCGCCCGCGTTGCCGCCGCCGCCGTACACCTCGCTGACCACGACCGAGCCGGGTACGGGGCCGGCGGGCGCGGTCGTGAAGGAGGCGTTGAAGTTCGCCGCCATCGTGTCCGGCGGGTCGTCCGTGTCGAGGTCCGTGACCTGGCTTCGCCGTGACGGTGACGGTGCAGGACGAGCCGGCCGGCAGGTCGACGATCGGGTCGAGCGTGAAGACGGTCGGGCCGCCGCTCAGCGTGAACGCCTGGCTCCCGACCACCGAGCACGTGATGGCGAACGCGGACGACGGCGCGGAGACCGGCTCGCTGAAGGTGACCGTGACGTTCGCTCCGCCGCCCACGTCCGTGGCGCCGTTCGCCGGCGTGGTGGCGAGGACCGACGGCGCCGCGTCGGCGGTCGTGCCCGTGACGTTGATGTTGTCGACGCCGATCCACTCGTCGGAGCCGACCGCGTCGGTCGTGATCCAGCGCACCTGCACGATCGGCTGGCCGGCCGCGGCCGCCGGCAGCGGGACGCTCACGAAGGTGACGAGGTCAGCCGCGTTGGGAGTCGAGGCGTCGGCGACGAAGGCCGCCGGGACGTTCGTATACGCGCCGGTCGTCCCGATCCGATACTGGAGCGCGACCGGCTGGACGGCGTTGTCCGCGCCGCCGTCGACGTCCCGAAGGTCGTATTCGACGCGCACGGTCGAGACGCCGGTCGTGCTGAGCGTCAGGACGATGTGCGGTGCCCGCGCCGTTCCGGAGCCCTGGAACGCGACGACGGGGTTCGTCAGCTCGAACTCGGCGATCCCGCCGGTGGCGAGACCGGCCGGGTTCGTCTGGTTGGCGATCACGTCGAGGGGCGTCCCGCTGCCGTCTGCGAGGACGGTCTGCGGATCGACGGCGGTCGAGCTCGTGAGGCCGTCGCCGCGGTACGCGACGATGCCCGGCACGTTCGTCCACGTGTCGTCGAGGGTGATCAGCGAGATGTCCGTCCACTGCTGCGTGAACGGAAGCGCCTGGGCGGTGGTGTCCGCCGCTGCGGTCTGAGCGCCCAGCGCCGTGGTACCTGCGAGTAGCGCCGTCACGATCAGCCGGCGCGCCGTCAAGAGTCTCATCCCGCCCCTCTCCCCTTGAATAGACCTGTCCGCCCTGGACGTGTGCGCGCCGAGGCTATCACCGTTTCGCGCAGATTCCGACTACGCGCCAGACCGACACCGCGCGGCCACCGGGCTACCATTTCGACGCATGCGCCGGTACCACGTGACCGCTATTCGACGGTCTGGTGCATGTCGCCGGGAACGCCTACCGACGCGATCCGCACCCGCTCCCGTGTCGGACCAACGGCCCCAGGACCACCCGCCTTCGCGAGGCACACGGCCTGGATCGCTGCCAGAGTAGAAGGCGGCGCTCGGAGAGCTCAGCGGTTTCCCAAAGCTCCTAGCGTCCCGCCCCTCAGTGGGGCCGATCTTCCGGTTGCCTCAGGCAATGGTCTGTGCTCACGCCGCGGCCGATCCAGACCTCCTCCACGCGCTCCTTTGTGATGGAAACGACCACGTCGGGCGCGTCCTCGAGCCGCTGGCCGAGGTAGACGGAGTTCGAGGCTTCGCCGATCAGGAGCCCGGGGTAGGACTCGCCGGTCGTCAGGCATACGACCGCGTCCTCGAGACGTGGGTCTGCGGCCTCGAAGGCGATTCGAGTGATCGCGCCGCCGAGGCCGATGATGGCGGCCGCGACAGCGAGCGTGGCTGCGGTCCGAGGGACGGCGACTTTCTTCAGGATCCAGCCGACAGCCAACGCGACGGCCAACACCCCAATGCCGACCAATGGCCAAACCAGGAGCCACCAGCTCGTCAGCGGCTGGTGGTAGAGAAGGCTTGCGAGGAAGGTGACGCCTCCGATCACGATCGCGCCCGCCGCGAAAGCCAAGATTCCGTGCGTTTTGTGCACGGCGGTGTCACCACTGGTTTTCACCCACTCGCTCACGGACCCCCGATCGAGACATTGCGTGACCGCGATGAGGCCGCCGGCCGCGATGAGCGCGAGAACGACCGAGGGGGCGACGACGCTCTTGAGGCCGACTCCAACTACAAGCTCGCGGGGAAGAGCGGAGACAACGCTATCGGACGGCAGATCGGATCGAGAGAGACGGACCCGAAAGCACGATCGCTCCGAAGACGTAGACCAGGCCGGCCAGCGAGAGGATCGAGGCGACGATCTGCGTCGCCGTGATGAAGGCGCTCTTGTCCTTCTCCGCGCCTGCCAAGGTCATAGGTGGGCACGGTTGGAGTCGAGTGGGTCTGTTGCTGTCCCGGTCGCCGTGTGCACAAGGACTGGCGTCGAGCCTTCCGAGCCCTCGGGGATCGTCTCCCCGCGAACGTCCCTCACGACGATCAGCTCCTTCTGCCGCGCTCGAACTGCCAGGAAGGGCTGATCGTACGCCTCGCATCTCCGAAAGTCAGCACCTCGAGGCGTCGCACGCGGGCCGGCGTTGCCATTTTGGGGGAACTGCTGTCGGCCGAGGTTTTGGGCGGCGAAACGGCCCCTGTTGGGACACTCGCACGCCCAATGAACGGCGGTTGCTTGGGTCGCACGGAGGGAAGACAATCGCCGCATCGTGCGCATCGTTGGAGTCGCGCTCGGCCTGGTGGTTCTCCTTGCGCTCGCGATCTTCGTCCTCCCCCCGGCGCTAACGGCGGAGCGATCGGCTTAGAGCACCGGAGATCCGCCGGTGGCGGCGAAGCTGCGTCGCGAATTCCCATTTCTTGACTCGATCGTTACAAAGGAGTAGGACCGCGCCATTCGTTGTCCGCGCTGGAGGTGATCCGCTGTGGCCGTCAAGTTTCTGCGTCCCGGAGACACGAACGACTCGGTTCCGAAGATGAAGCGGCGCCTCGTGCCGCAGCTGGCCAACGATCCGATCGCGCAAAAGATCGCAATCAGGTCGACCACCTACGGCCCGGTGGCGGTCGAGGGCGTGAAGAAGTTCCAGGAAGCAGAGGGCCTCGACGTCGACGGCAAGGTCGGCAAGGACACGTGGGGTGCGCTCGGAGTCCACGAGAAGGTCGTCGACCCGAACCCCCCCGCGCATCCAGACGAAGTCCACGCCGGAGGAAAGGTCGTCGTTCTGCCAGGCGCCAACGTCCCCGGCAAGCCGATGTCGAAGATGGCGATCGACTACGTCGCGAAGATGGCCGAGCGCACCGGCAAGCCGATCACCATCACGACCGGAACGAACCACAGCAAGTTCACGACGAGCGGCAACGTCTCCGACCATTTCGTCGGTAACGCCGCCGACATCGGAATGTTCGCGAACGGCGGCACCGACGACAGCCCAGTCGGTGACCGGATCATGGAGGCATGCTGCTTCCTCGCAGGCGACACGAAGGATGCCGCGCGCGAGAAGGCGCGCTCGGGTGGACTCTTTACCTTCACACACGCCAATCAGCGCATCCAGTGCATCTGGAAGACAGACGAGGGCGGCAACCATCACAACCACGTTCACGTCGGGGTCCGTCCGGCCTGACGGACGCCGCCAAGACAGTCGCAGCGGCGGACGGGGACATCGACCTCGACGTCGTCGAGCGTGAGCTCCGCAAGCTCTTGCGCGGCTACCGGTTCGCGCTCCAGTACGCGTCGGACATGCCGTCGCTCGGACGCTCCGCTGTCTCACCTGGCCGCCTACCGCGCTTCGGTTCACGGTTCTGGACGCGCGTGTATGTGGAGACGCACGTGCGCAAGCAACTGCTCGCGATCGGTGGCTGTCTGCGGCTCTGGCTCCTCGACAGCACAGACGCCGACCAGACGGCGAGGCTAAGGGCGCTCGCAGACGAGCTTGACGCACACAGCGCGCCGCTCTTTCGCTGGCGTCGCCTCACGGGACTCGTGAGCCGTCTGCCCCCGGTCGCCGCCGCACTCCCGGTGGTCTCGGCTGCGTCCGCCTGGCCGCTCGCAGGCGAGGTCGAACGCGACACGCTGATCGACGCCTTCCTCGTGCTCCTTGCGACTGCGCTCCTGCTCTGGATCGTCGTCGTGTGGCCATCCGTCCGCTTCGGCTTCCGCGTCAAAAGGGTGATCTTCGCGGGCGGCCTTGAGTTCCACGGGTTACGAAGCAAGATCCCCGAGATCAGATCCTGGCACGGGTTCGCGGTCTACAACGAGGACGGCAGCATCGCCGACGAACCGAAGGCGTTTCCGACTGAGAACGTGTACGTGGCGGAGGACCGTGTCTACGGCGCCCTCCAGCGGCGGAAGCCTGCCGAGGTGCCGCTCGACCTTCTGCTGAGCTTCACGCCGTACATCTGGACGGCATACTCGGTGCTTCTTCTTCTGGGGTCTTGTCAACGCGATCACGACGCACACGCTTCCCGAGGGTTCGTCTTGGGTCGGCCTCGTATTCGCAGGAGGGATCGCGCTCGGACCGTTCTACTATCCTCGCGCGGCCAGGTGGCTCTACCGCAACCGGCCGCACTGACCCGCTCGAGCGCCAGTGGTTCGGGCGCTGAGGGCGTCGGTATTTCCGCACCGAGGGGCTACGGAGCGCGGAAGGGCGTAGATACTCGGCGAAACGACGCTTCCCGCCCTTGAGCAGCGAGAGCCGACGGCTTCCCTTACCTTTGGGCATGTGACACTCCGCTACCACGTCACCACCTTCGGGTGCCAGATGAACGCCCACGACTCGGAGCGGATCAAGGGCATGCTCGAGTCGCTCGGTCTCGGCGAGGCAGTCGACCAGGCCGAGGCGGACGTGCTCGTCTTCAACACGTGCACGATCCGCGAGAAGCCGGATCAGCGCTTCGCGGCGCACCTCGCGCAGGCGAAGGCGCTCAAGGCGGCCGATCCGGACAAGGTGATCGCGGTCGGCGGCTGCTATGCGGAGGCGCAGCGCGAGCGGCTGTTCTCGCTCTACCCCGAGGTCGACGTGGCGTTCGGGCCCGGCTCGATCCCGCATCTCGGCGAGTGGCTCGGCGCCGGCGGTATGGGCGTTCCGCGCGGCCGGTTCGGCATCGAAGAACGTGCATTCGCCGGCGAGCTGCCGATGCGCCGCGAGCGGCCGTTCCAGGCCTGGGTGCAGGTCTCGATGGGCTGCAACTCCAAGTGCGCGTACTGCATCGTCCCCTCGGTTCGCGGCCGGGAGGTCAGCCGACGGCCGGGCGAGATCGTGGCCGAGGTGTCGCGGCTGGCCGAGGCGGGCGTGCGCGAGATCACCCTGCTCGGCCAGAACGTCAATTCGTGGGGCCGCGACCTGCGCCCCGAGATCGAGACGGAGTTCGGCGAGCTCTTGCGTGCATGCGATGCAGTGCCGGGAATCGCGCGGGTCCGCTTCACGAGCCCGCACCCGAAGGACTTCCGCGAGCCGGTGGTTGCGGCCATGGCCGAATGCGACGCGGTGTGCGAGCACGTGCACCTGCCGCTCCAATCGGGCTCGTCGCGGCTCCTGAAGGCGATGCGGCGGACGTACGACCGCGATCGCTATCTGCGCCTCGTCGAGCGCCTGCGGGCGGCGATCCCGGATCTGGCGCTCGGCACGGACATCATCGTCGGTTTCCCCGGCGAGACGGAGGACGACTTCCGCGCCACGCTCGACGTGGTCGAGGAGGTGCGCTACGACAGCGCGTTCACCTTCATCTACTCGCCTCGGCGGGGGACGGAGGCGGCCGATCTACCCGACCAGATCCCGTACGAGGTGAAGCGGGAGCGGCTCGAGCGGCTGGTGGACGTCGTCCAGCGGATCGCCGCGGAGCGGAACGCGGACCGCGTCGGCCGGGTCGAGGAGGTGCTCGTCGAGGGCGCGAGCCGCACCGACCCGACGCGGCTGCGCGGGCGGACGAGGCGAAACACGACGGTGAACTTCACCGGCGACGCCGCCCCGGGCGACCTCGTGCCGATCGAGATCGAGGCCGCGACCTCGGCAACGCTGGCCGGGCGCCGCGCCGCGCTCGTCACCGCGTGATTCCGGCACGAAGTCGGCACGAGTCGTGCGCCACCCGCGCGAATTTCCGCAGTAGCATCGAAAGCGGGTGGTGGGCCGGGGTGCCCCGAAGGCGGCCACGCTCGTGAGTGGCGACCGGCTCCCGGCGGTCCTCGCGATCTTCGGGCCGACGGCGAGCGGGAAGAGCGCGGTCGCCGCCGCCGTCGCGGATCGCGTCCCGGCCGAGATCGTCTCGGCCGACGCGATGCAGGTCTACCGGGGGCTCCCGCTCCTCACGAACCAGTCCGAGCGGCGGGAGCGGCTCGTCGGCATCTGGCCGCTCGATCACGAGGCGTCGGTTGCCGAGTACCAGGCGCTTGCGCACGTGGCGATCGACGATGCGGTCGCGACCGGCCGGCTCGCCCTCGTCGTCGGCGGCACCGGGCTCTACTTGCGCGCGGCGCTGTCCTCGCTCGAGCTCCCGCCGCCGCCGACTCCCGGCGCGCGCGAGCGCGCCGAGACGCTCTACGACGAGCTCGGGCCGGACGGCGCGCATGCCCTCCTTGCCGAGCGCGACCGGCACGCGGCCGCCGTCGTCCACCCGAACGATCGGCGCCGGGTCGTCCGGGCACTCGAGCTGGCCGAAACAGGCGCGTCACTCCGGCCGGCCGAGGACCGTCTCTGGAGCGCCGACACGCGGCACGAGACCACGATCGTCGGGCTCGAGGTGTCGCCCGGAGAGCTCGAACGACGGATCGAGGCGCGCACCGCTGCGATGTTCGAACGCGGGGTGGAGGACGAAGTCCGCAACGCTCTCGCCCGAGCCGATCTCGCAGACCGCCCGCGCCGTCCTCGGGCTCGACGAGATCGCGGAGCTCCCAGCCACCGAGGCCGAGGCCGCGATCGTCGCGCGCACGCGCCGCTACGCCGCGTACCAGCGCAAGTGGATGCGGCGAATCCCCGGCCTCGTTACCGTTCGCGCCGACCGGCCAGCGGAGGAGGTCGCCGATGCAATTCTCGAAGTGGCACGCGCTCGGGAACGCCTACCTGCTCGTCGAGCGGGCTGAGGCGACGCTCGAGCCGGAGCTCGTCAGGCTCCTCTGCGACCCGCATCGCGGGATCGGGTCGGACGGCGTCCTCCAGGTCGAGCCTGACGGCACGACGGCCGCCGTGACGGTCTGGAACCCGGACGGCTCGCAGGCCGAGTTCTCCGGCAACGGCGCTCGCATCGCGGCGCGCTGGCTCGCCGCACGGGAGGGCGCGGACGCGGTCACGCTCCGGTTCGGCGAGCGGACGGTCGAGGCGCTGATGCACGACGGCCAGGTCGAGCTCGAGGTGGGGCCGGTCGAGGTCGGTGAGCCCGAGGAGCTCGACCTCCACATCGAGACCGTCACCCTCATGCCGGTTGACGTCGGCAACCCGCACGCGGTCGTCCGCCGCGACGCGTTCGACGCGTTCGATGTCGAACGGATCGGGTCGCTCCTCGAGACGCACGTCCGCTTCCCCGGCCGCACCAACGTGCAGCTGGTCGAGGTGCTGGACCGGAACCAGATCCGTGTCGGCGTCTGGGAGCGCGGGGCCGGCGCGACCCCCGCGTCCGGCTCGAGCGCGGTGGCGGCAGCCGCGGTCGCGGTCGCGAACGGCTGGTGCGAGAGCCCGGTCGCGGTCGAGCTGCCGGGCGGCACGCTGACGGTCGTCCTCGCCGACGGACGCGCGACCCTCTGCGGCCCGGTCGAGGAGATCTGCCGCGGCGAGACGATGCTCGGCTAGACCGCGACCGCGTGTGTCCGCAGGGCGTCGTTCAGGGACGTCTTGAGGTCGGTCGACGCGCTGCGCTCGCCGATGATCAGCGCCGCTGGGATGCCGTACGTGCCGGCGGGATACTCCTTCGGCCTCGTCCCCGGAATCACGACGGCGCGCGGGGGAACGTAGCCGCGGTGCTCGACGGCCTCGTCGCCGGTCACGTCGATCACCGGCGTAGACGCCGTCAGGACGACGTTCGCGCCGAGCACGGCGCCGGCGCCGATCCGCACGCCCTCGACCACGATCGAGCGCGAGCCGATGAACGCGCCGTCCTCGACGATCACGGGCGCGGCCTGCGGCGGCTCGAGGACGCCGCCGATCCCGACCCCGCCCGAGAGGTGCACGTCGGCGCCGATCTGCGCGCACGAGCCGACCGTCGCCCAGGTGTCGACCATCGTGCGCGGGCCGACCCAGGCGCCGATGTTCACGTAGCTCGGCATCAGCACGACGCCGGGGGACAGGAACGAGCCCCAGCGCGCGACGGCCGGCGGCACGACCCGCACGCCGCGCTCGGCGTAGTCGCGCTTGAGCGGGATCCGGTCGAGGTACTCGAACGGGCCGACCTCCATCGCCTCGAGGTCGCGCAGTCGGAAGAGGAGCAGGATCGCCTTCTTCGCCCACTCGTTCACCTGCCAGCCGCCGTCGACGGGCTCGGCCACGCGCGCCTCGCCCTCGTCCAGGAGGCGCACGGCCTCCTCGACCGCCGAGGCGCCGTGCGCGGCCTCCTCGGGCGCGGCGTCCCAGAGCCGGTCGATCTCGCGCGCGAGCTCGGTGCTCACAGGACGGCCTCGAGCCGCTCGACCGCCTGCGCGCACTGCTCCTCGGTCGGGACGAGCGCGAAGCGGACGTAGCCCTCGCCCGACGGGCCCAGGTACGAGCCGGGCGTGACGACGACGCCGGCCTCGTCGAGCAGGCGCTCGGCGAAGGCTTCGGACGTCGCGCCGTCGGGGACGGCCATCCAGATGTACATGGTCGCGTCGCTCGCGGTCACGCGCAGGCCCGTTCGCTCGCACAGGCCGAGCAGCACGGCGCGCTTGCGGCCGTAGAGCGCGCGGTTCCGCTCCACGTGGTCCTCGTCGTTCCAGGCCACGACCGAGGCGCGCTGGACGAACTCCTGGGGCGCGGTCCCGCTCGACGGCCGAAAGCGCTTGAGCGCGTCGACGATCTCGGTGTCGCCCGCGAGAAAGCCGCTCCGGTAGCCGGTCATGGACGAACGCTTCGAGAGCGAGTTGAAGACCGCGACGCGCGCGCCGGTGTCGCGCACCTCGAGCACCGAGTGGGGCGGCTCGTCGAACCAGAGCTCGGTGTAGGCCTCGTCGGAGGCGAGGATCACGTCGTGCGCGGCGGCGAGCTCGGCCGCCGCGCGCAGGAACGAGAGCGGGGCGACCGCGCCCGTCGGGTTGTTCGGGTAGTTGAGCCAGAGAACGGCCGTGCGCGACCACACGTCCCCGGGAACCGCCTCGAGGTCGGGCAGGAACCCGTGCTCCTCGGTCAGCGGCAGCGCGAGCACCTCCGCCTTGGCGAACTCGCCGCCGCGCCCGGGCACCGGGTAGCCGGGCTCGGTCACGAGCACGGTGTCGCGGCCCGCCGCGGGGTCGGCGAAGAGCTGGGCGAACGTGAAGATCGCCTCCTTGGAGCCGAACGTCGGGACGATCTCCGTCGCCTCGGTCGAGCTCGACGCCGAAGCGGCGGCCTGCCCAGGCGGCGATCGCCTCGCGGAGCTCGGGGAGCCCCTGCGCGCGCGGGTAGCCCTGCGTGAGCGGCAGCGCGTCGACGAGCGCGCGCACGATCGCCGGGTCGGTCGGCTCGCGCGGGTCGCCGATCCCGAAGTCGATCACCTCGACGCCGCGCTCGACCGCGCGGCGCTTCGCCTCGTCGAGCCGGACGAACGGGTACGTGTCCTGCGCGGCGAGGACGGGGGAGAGGCGCACCACGGTTAGACGGTATCGGTCACGAAGGCGCGCAGCACCTCGAACGACCGCGCGAGTGCGGCGATCTCGACCTGCTCGTCCCGCGTGTGCGCGTAGGCGGTCGCGCCGGGGCCGAAGTTGACCGCGTCGACGCCCACCTCGGCGAACTCGGCGACCGGCGTCCAGGCCTGCTTCGGAAGCACGTCCAGGTCGCCGGTGTCGATCAGCCGCCGGGCCAGCGGCGTGTCCACGACCACCGGCGCCGCGCCCGAGTTGCCGGTGATCGCGACCTCGTCTGCGTCCGCCCGCTCACCGAGCGTGCGGACGTGGGTCTCCGCTTCTGCGGCGCTGCGATCCGGCGGGTAGCGCAGGTTGAGGAGGCAGGTGGCGCGGTCGGGCACGACGTTGGCGGCGATCCCGCCCGCGAAGCCCGTCACCGTGGCCGCCTCGACGAATGTGAGCCCCGACACCTCGACTTCCCGCAGGGGAACGGGCAGGACCTTCGCGAGCCCGGCGACGGCACGCTCGATCGCGTTCGTGCCGGTCCAGGGCCGTGCGGAGTGGGCACTCTCCCCGTGCCAGACGAGCTCGGCCATCAGATTCCCGAGGCAGCCGGCGTGGAGGGCGTTGTCGGTCGGCTCGAGCATCACGGCCAGGTCTGCCTCGAGCGCCGCCGGGTGGGCGCCGAAGAAGCCGGGCAGCGCGCTCTCCGACTGCGGCAGCTCCTCGCGCGGGAAGAAGAGCAACGCCGAGGTCGACGGCCAGCGGCGCGCCGTCCTCCTCGAGGAAGCGGGCGAGCTCGACCATCACCGCGACGCCGCCCTTCATGTCGCTCGCACCGAGCCCGTGGACCGCGCCGCCCTCGATCCGCCCGGGAACGTTGCCTTGCGAAGGCACCGTGTCGAGGTGGCCGGCGAGGAGGACGAGCGGGCGGCCGGTTCGGCGTTCGGTCACGTAGTAGAGCGTGTCGTCGCCGCGATGGGCAAGCGTGAAGCGCCCGGCCGGCACCGCATCCTCGACCCATTCGGCCGCGGCGGCCTCGTTCCGGCTCTCCGACGGGATGTCGACCAGGGCGAGCGTCGTCTCGGCGAGATGGTCGGCGGGCGGGTCGGCCGCGGGCACGGCGGCAGCGTATCCGGCGCGGGGGCGGGCATAATTCGGGCTGGATGCCACGTCACATGCCGGATCCCGCGCCCGGGGCCGAGCCCGAGCGCGGGTTCTCCGTTCTGGTCCTCCCGCCGGGCGTCGACCCCGACGACGAGCTGGTCGAGCTCGGCGAGCTCATGCGCACCGCCGGCGTCGAGCCGGTCGGCACGCTCCTGCAGCACCGCGCGACGCCCGACCCGCGCACGTACGTGGGGAAGGGGAAGCTCGCGGAGCTCAAGGGAGCGGTGCCGGACGCCCGCGCGGAGACGGTGATCGTCGACGACGACCTCGACCCGAGCCAGCAGCGGCGGCTCGAGGAGGCGCTCGACGTGCGCGTCGTCGACCGGACGCAGCTGATCCTCGACATCTTCGCCCAGCACGCCGTCACGGCCGAGGGCAAGCTCCAGGTCGAGCTGGCCCAGCTCGAGTACAACCTCCCGCGCATGCGCGGCATGTGGAAGCACCTCGAGCGCACCGGCGGCGGCGCGGGAGCGGGGCGGAGGGGCCCCGGCGAGACGCAGCTCGAGACCGACCGGCGGCTCGCCCGGCGGCGGATCTCCGTCCTCAAGGAGCGCCTGCGCGGCCTCGAGCGCCGCCGCGAGACGCAGCGAAAGGAGCGGCGCGCCGCGGTCACGCCGCTGGTCGCGCTCGCCGGGTACACGAACGCCGGCAAGTCGACCCTCCTGAATGCGCTCACGAACGCGAACGTGTCCGTGAACGACCGGCTGTTCGAGACGCTTGACCCGACCACCCGCGCGTTCGAGCAGGACGGCCGCCGCTACCTCGTGACCGACACGGTCGGCTTCATCAGGCGCCTGCCCCACCAGCTGGTCGAGGGCTTCGCCGCCACGCTCGAGGAGACCCTGCTCGCCGACCTGATCGTCCACGTCGCCGACGCGTCCGAGGACGAGGAGCGCCTGGCGGAGACGGTCGACCGCCGTCGAGTCCGTCCTGAAGGAGATCGGTGCCGACCACGTTCCACGCGAGCTCGTCCTGAACAAGATCGACCAGGTCGACCCGCTGGGCCGGCGGCGGCTCGCGAACCGCTACCCGGGCGCCGTCCACATCTCGGCCGCGAGCGGGGAGGGCCTCGAGGAGCTCCGAGCGCGAGTCGCCGAGCGCCTCGCCGACCGGTTCGAGCCCGTGCGGCTGCTCGTCCCGTACGCGGACGGGCGCGTCCTCACCGAGCTCTACGACCTCGGCGCGCCGATCGAGGAGCGCGAGGATCGCGAGGACGGCGTGCACGTCCTCGCCCGGCTCCCGCGGACGGAGCTCGGGCGCTTCGCCCCGTACCTGATCGTCGAGCGCGACCGGCCGGAGCAGCGCGCCGAGCATGGCGCTTGAGCTGCCGATCCAGCGGCTGCGGCCCGACGCCCGGGTGCCCGAGCACGCGTACGCGGGCGACGCGGGCTTCGACCTCTCCGCCTGCGAGCCGGTCGAGCTCGCGCCGGGCGAGCGGGCCGTCGTCCCGACAGGGCTCGCCGTCGCGATCCCGCCGGGGTACGCCGGGTTCGTGCAGCCGCGCTCGGGCCTCGCGGCACGGCACGGGATCACGGTCGTCAACGCGCCCGGCCTGATCGACTCGGGCTACCGGGGCGAGATCAAGGTCGTGCTCCTCAACACCGATGCGGAGGCGACGTTCACGGCCGAGGCGGGCGACCGGATCGCCCAGCTCGTGGTCGTCCCTGTCCCGGCTGTCGAGCTCGTCGAGGTCGAGCGGCTGCCGGAGAGCGAGCGCGGCGCCAAGGGGTTCGGCTCGTCCCAGCTCGTGCGCCCGTGACCGAGCCCCGGATCCGCGTGTCCGCCATCCTCCAGCGCGAGGGCCGGATCCTGCTCTGCCGCCACGAGAAGGCGGGCCGTGAGTACTGGCTCCTGCCCGGCGGCGGGGTCGATCTCGGCGAGAGCCTGGCCGAGGCGCTCCAGCGCGAGCTGCGCGAGGAGGTGGGGATCACCGACGACCTTCCGCTCGAGGGACCGGTCGCCGTCGCGGACTCGATCGCGCCGGGCGTCGGCTCGCCGCCCGACAAGCACGTGATCCACATCATCTTCGCCGGCTACCTGGGCGGACGCTCGCTCGAGAAGGTCACGTCCCAGGACGCCGCCGTCCGCGGGCACCGGCTCTTCGCGACCGACGAGCTCTCCGGGCTCCCGGTGCACCCGCCGATCCACCGCTTCCTCGCCCGCTGGCAGCCGGGCGACCCGACGGTCTACCTCGGCCGCATGTGGGCGCGCTAGCGCGCTCGAGGTACCGGAGCACAGCGAGTACACGGCGGCGGTCACCCCGACCCGCCGCGGCACGGGTCGCACTCCGCGAAACTGGCACAAAACCGGCACGAACCCGTGTTCCTCCAGCGCGTGGTTGCCGCTTACGCTGACGGCGGGTGGTGGGTGGCGCGCTCCCCACCCAGGGTGGGGATGTGGCGAACTAGTCGAACCGCCCGCCGCGGGTGCGCGCCCGCTCGGCCGCAACCTCGTGGGCCTCGCGCTCGAGGTCGTCGGGAAGCGGCTCGAGCTCCGGCGGCTCGCCGCCCGTCGCGTGCGCCAGCGCCTGCGCGAGGAGCCAGTCCGCCAGCCACGGGTTGCGCGGGAAGAGCGGGCCGTGGAGGTACGTCCCCAGCGCACGGCCGCGGCGGCAGCCCTCGAAGCCGCTCTCGCCGTCGTTGCCGAAGCCCGCGACGACGCGTCCCGAGGGGCTCGGCCTCCGGTCCGAGGATCGTCCGGCCCGCATGGTTCTCGAACCCGGCGAGCGTGCGCGGCTCACCGGGCTCCAGCTCGCACTCGAGCAGGACGTCCCCGATCATCCGACGCTCGCCGGCAACGGTGTGGAGATCGAAGACGCCGGCGCCGGGCAGCTCGACGCCCGCCCGGTCGCGGTAGAAGCGCCCGAAGAGCTGGTACCCGCCGCAGACCGCGAGCGCAGCAGCGCCGCCTGCCAAGGCCTCCTCGAGCTCGGCCGCCCGCGCCGCGATGTCCGGCGCGACGAGCGCCTGCTCACGGTCCTGGCCGCCGCCGACGTACAGGAGATCGTGCTCCCCGGGCCGCAGCGGATCGCCCATCCCGATCGCCCGCACCTCGAGGTCGATCCCGCGCCAGGCGGCGCGCCCGGCCAGAACGGCCATGTTCCCGCGGTCGGCGTAGATGTTCAGGTAGTCCGGGTAGAGGTGGCCGACGACGACCTTCACGAGCGGCCTCCCACGGCCTCGGCGGAGGTCGTCTCCCAGTACGGCCGCACGAGCCCGCGGTCGGCCGCCACCCGCCGAAGCGCCAGCATCGCGGTGTAGGTGGGAAGGACGCAGAGCTCGCCGCCTTCGGGCGTCAGCTCGAGCCCGCGGTCGAGCGCCCGCTCGAGCGACGGCTCGACCTCGATCCGCTCGGGGTCGAGGCCGCCGTACTTGAAGCGCAGCGCCAGCTCTTGCGCGCGCGACCCGGTGGCAACAAGCCGCTCGAGGGAGTCCGCGAGCGGCTCGAAGTCGACGTCCCAGATCCAGGAGACGTCTCGCCCGTCGGCGATCTCGTCGTTCAGCGCGAGCACGGCGACCGCCGGCGGCCGGCCGTGAACGAGCGTCCGGATCGCCTCGTTCGCGCCGGCGGGGTTCTTCACGAGGAGCATGAGGACGGTGCGGTCGCCCGTCGCGATGCGCTCGAAGCGCCCGAACGCCGCCCTGAAGCGCTCCAGACCGTCCACGACGGCGTCGAGCGACGCTCCGAGGGTCAGCGCCAGGGCAGAGGCCGCGACGGCGTTGTAGACGTTGTAGAGCCCTGCGAGCTGGAGCGCCACGTGCCGCGACCCGGCCGGCGTGACCAGGTCGAACTCGGTGCGTTCGAGCCCGTCGAGGACGATCGAGCGCGCGGTGATGTCGAGCGGCGGCCGCTCGTCGTGCCCCTGCGGGCAGCGGTAGTCGCCGAGGTGGCCGACGTAGGGCGCGGCGTAGGCGTACGGCGTCCCGCAGCGGACGCAGTACGTCGAGTCCGCGGCGTGGGGCACACGCGTCGAGCGCGACCGAGGGATCGTCGAGCCCGAACCGCACCGCGTGGTCGCGGCCCCGCACGAGGTCGGCCAGGCGGGGGTCGTCGGCATTCGCGACCACCGTCGCGTCCTCCGGGAGCGCGTCGATCGCGCTGCGCCAGCGCTCGGCGACGAGCTCGAGCTCGCCGTAGCGGTCGAGCTGGTCGCGGAAGAGATTCCCGAGCAGCACCGCGTGGGGCTCGACCCGCCGCGTCACCTCGGGGAAGGCGGCCTCGTCGACCTCGAAGAGTCCGAGCTCGGCATTCGGCGCCGCGAGAAGCGCGGAGGCGACGCCGGAGACGAGGTTCGCGCCCGCGGCGTTGTGAGCGAGCCGCGTGTCGTGGCCGAGGATCTCGGCCACCATCGCCGTCGAAGTCGTCTTCCCGTTCGTGGCCGAGACGAGCGCCGTTCCGCGCGGGAGGCGCGCCGCCAAGCGTCCGACACCGCTCGGGTCGATCGTGGCGAGCACCTTGCCCGGGATCGTCGTTCCCCCGCCGCGCGCGGCCAGGCGCGAGAGGCGGCCCGCGAGCCGTGCCAGGGCGATCTCGAGGCGCAGCCGCACCAAGCCAGTCTAGGCGCCGTCGGGGATCCCTCGTTCGGGGGCTTGGGCCTCTGCGGTGTACCCCGGACGGGGGATGCCGGGCGTTTCGACACGTCGTAGCCTCAATCAACAGGCATGCGGAACCCGTGCCAAGGGGGTGTGGGCGGGACATGGATGGAAAGGCAAGGCGTGCGGCGGACGCGGATGGGAACGACGAAATGACGGCCGTCTCGGACGAGCTCCTGGGGATGCCCGAGGAGACCGAGCGCCCGCGCGATCCCGGCCTGCCGCGCAACGCCACGATTCTGCTCGGGCTCGTGATGGCGGCGACGATCGCCGCCGCGGCGATCCCGGTCGGCACGCTCGACCGCGACACCGGCGACTGGGGCACGTTCCTCTTCCTCTCGATCTCGGCCGCGGTCGCGCAGCTCTTCGTCTCGCGCACCCCGCGCGGCGCTGCCCGCTACTACACGACGACCGTCTTCCTGATCGCGGGAGTGATGCTCCTGCCGGTCGGCCTCGTGGCGCTTCTCGCGGTCATCCAGCACGTGCCCGAGTGGCTGAAGATGCGCTACCCCTGGTACCTGCAGACGTTCAACATCTGCAACTACACGCTGAACTGCCTGGCCGCGTGGGGCGCCGCGCATCTCGTGATGACGATGCCGAGCGGCCTCAGCGACGCCGCGCAGTGGGCGCTCGCGGGAGTCGCGGCGAGCGTCGTCTTCGTCGCCACGAACCACGTGATCCTCGCCGTGATGATGCACGTCGCGGAGCGCACGCCCTTCCGGAAGAGCCAGCTCTTCACGACGGAGAGCCTCTCGACCGACCTCGTGCTCGCGGCGCTCGGCGTCTCCTTCGCGACGCTCTGGGTCACGAACCGCTGGCTGATCCTCGCCGCGGTCGCGCCGCTGATCCTCATCCACCGCTCGCTGAACGTGCCCGCCCTCGAGGAGGAGGCGCGGGTCGACCCGAAGACGGGGCTCTTCAACGCCCGGCACTTCGCGTCCGAGATGCGCGACGAGCTCGCGCGCGCGGCGCGCTTCTACCGTCCGATGTCGGTGATCATGGCCGACCTCGACCTCCTGCGGGACATCAACAACGCGTACGGCCATCTCGCCGGCGACGCGGTGCTCCGCGGGATCGCAGACTCGTTCCGCGGCCAGCTGCGCGACTACGACGTGCCGGCGCGCTTCGGCGGCGAGGAGTTCGCGATCCTGCTGCCCGAGACGCCGCCCGACCAGGCGCTCGAGATCGCCGAGCGGATCCGCCGGACGGTCGCGGCGACGGCGTTCGAGATCGGGACCTCGAGCGAGCCGATCCGCGCGACCATCTCGTGCGGCGTCGCCTCGTTCCCCAAGGACGGGGCCGACGTCAACGAGCTGATCCACCAGGCCGACCTGGCCGTCTACCGCGCCAAGCTCCAGGGCCGGAACCGTGTCCTCACGGCCAGCTCCGAGCCGCTGCTCATGCCCGCGGAGCGGAGCGCCCGCCTCGCGGCCGTGCCGGACGAGCCCGAGCTTCCCGCGGCTGCACCCCGCCAGCTGACGCCGGTGCCCGCCGAGCTGACCGTCGCGGCCCCCGAGACCGATCGTGGGCAACCTGCGGAAGCGCGGCGGCATATGCCGGTCGGGCCGCGGTTCCTCGCGCTCTCGCCCGCGCTCGCGGCCGTCGTCGCGCTCGTGGCCGTCGTCGGCATCGGCGCCGGCATCCTCGGGCTCCTGAACGGGACGAGCGACATCATGGGCCTCGTCGCGGTCGTGGTCGCCGTCGGCATCGGCCAGGCACTCTCGGTGGAACTCGAGGGCGGATCGATCTCCGTCAGTGCCGTGGGCGCGCTTGCGGGCGCGGCGATGTTCGGACCCAGGGCCGCGCTGCCGCTCGCCGTCACGATGGCGGCCGTGCAGTGGAGTGCCATGCGCAACCCGATGCACCAGTCGCTCTTCAACGTCGGCGCCCTCTGCCTCGCGTCGCTCTCTGCGGCGGCCGTCTTCTCGATCGGCTGGCAGGACAACGGCGTCGGCCACCTCGTCACGGCGGCGGCCGGCCTCGTCGCGGGCGCGGTCTACTTCTTCGTCAACACCGGCCTTCTGTCGGGCGCCATGGCGCTTGAAGGCCACGACAGCTGGTGGCGGGTCTGGAACGAGCGGTTCTCCTGGCTCCTGCCGCACTACGTGGCCTTCGGCGCCGTGGCTAGCGCGATCGCGCTCGCCTACGAGGCGATCGGCCTCTACGGCCTCGCGGTCTTCGTCCTCCCGCTGCTCCTCATGCGGAAGACGATGGCGGCGTACATCGGCCACACGCAGCGCTCGAGCAGCAAGCTGCGCGAGGCGGCCGAGACGATCCGCTCGCAGAACGCCTCGCTGGAGCAGGCGAACCGGCTCCTGAAGGAGCGCTCGACCGCGGCGATGGAGAGCCTCTCCGCCACGGTCGATGCGCGCGACGCCTACACGGCGGGCCATTCGCGCCGCGTGCAGCAGCTCTCGCTGGCGATCGGCCGCGAGCTGGGCCTCTCGCAGGCCGAGCTCGACCTGCTCGGCCACGCGGCGCTCTTCCACGACATCGGCAAGCTGGCGATCCCGGACGCGATCCTCCTGAAGCCGAGCGACCTGACGACGGACGAGTGGTCGCTCATGCAGCGCCACGCGGACGAGGGCGCGCGGATCATCGACCGGCTCGGCTTCCTCCAGGACGCCGTCCCGGCGATCCGCCACCACCACGAGCGCTTCGACGGCAAGGGCTACCCGGACGGGCTCGCGGGCGAGGAGATCCCGCTCGGCGCGCGGATCATCCACGTCGCCGACGCGCTCGACTCGATGCTGACGACGCGCATCTACCGGGCCGCCCGGCCGGTGGAGGAGGCCGTCTCGGAGCTGCGTGACGGCGCCGCGACCCAGTTCTGCCCGCGCTGCGTGAGCGCGCTCGAGCGGCTCGTCGAGGGCGACGGGCTCGCGGGCTACGGCATCCGCGTCCGGATGCTCGCGACCGCCTCCTAGGAACCTTCGGGCGCCTGCGAGGGCGTGCGAGGATAGCGGGATGCCGGGCACGCTCAGGTCGGCCGTCCTCCAGCTGCGCGCGGCGCGCCGTGCGGCGCGAAACGGCGGCGGCACGGGCCTGCGCGAGCGTCTCGCGCCGCCGGACGAGCGCGTCGTCTTCGTGATCGGCTGTCCGCGCTCCGGGACGACGTTCCTCGGCCGCTCGCTCGGCTCGCTGGACGGGTTCGTCGACCTGGGGGAGGTGCAGCCGCTCAAGGCGGCGATCCCCGCGCTGGCCGGCGCGGAGCCGGCCGCGGCCGCGCCTCGGGTGCGGGCGATCCTCGATCGCACGCGGCGTCTCGGGCTGGTCGGCGCGCGCCGCGCGGTCGAGCAGACGCCGGAGACGGTGTACGTGGCCCGAGGCCGCAGCGCTTGCGTTTCCGCAGGGCCGCTTCGTCCACCTCGTGCGCGACGGCCGCGACGTCGTCTGCTCGCTCCTCGAGCGCGGCTGGCTGAGCGCGGGGCGGGGGGGACACGACGACGCGGGGCAGGGCTACGGCGCCGACGTGCGCTTCTGGGTCGAGCCGGAGCGGGTGGGGGAGTTCGCCGAAGCGAGCGACGCGCGCCGCGCCGCCTGGGCCTGGCGCCGGTACGTGGAGGCCGGGCTCGCGCTCGGCGACAGAGCGGTCGAGGTGCGCTACGAGGCGCTCGCGCGCGATCCCGTGGGTGTGGCGGACACGCTCTCGGAGGCGCTCGGCGTCCCGGAGGAGCCGCTCGCGGAGGCACTTCGCGGCGCCCACGGCGAGTCGATCGGGCGCTACGCGCGGGATCTCACCGACGAGCAGCTCGCCGACGTGGAGGCAGAGGCAGGTCCGCTGCTCGAGCGCCTGGGCTACCGCTAGCGCGCGCGGGCGGGAGCGGCGAGGCCGGACGGCGATCCGGCGAGGGCCGCGAGCCGCTCGAGCGCCGAGCGGCGCTCCTCGGGCGCGCGCACGTCCGGCAGGCGCCGGGCCTCGGTGAAGGTGCGATCGGGCCGGAAGGACGTTCGCGCGGAGACAGCGCCCTGCGAGAGCGTCAGGAGCGTCCCCTCGGGCACCTCGCGCTTCCGGAGGCGCAGCGGGAGGTAGCGCTCGACGAGCTCGAGGGCCTCGCGCGTCGACGCGAAGACGACCTCGGTGTCCGCATCGCCGACCCAGAGCGGCCGGCCGACGCCGCGGGCGACGAAGACGCTGCCGTCGACGCGCTCGTCGAGCCAGGCGCTCGCCATCGATCCGTGCAGCTCCTCGAGCGCCTTCGGGGTGTGGTGGGCCTCCTCCATGAGCGCGAAGATCGCCTCGGAGTCGACCGTCATGTCCGGTTCGTTCCGCTCGAAGCCGTGGCCGGCAAAGATCTCTTCGTCGTTCGCGATGATCCCGTTGTGGATCCCGACGACCGCCCCGTGGCGCACGGGGTGGTTGTTGGCCGTGAGCGACGGGTGGCCCTTCGTGTAGTCGCGGACGTGGAGGAGCGCCTCGGTCGCGTCCTGCGCGATCGCGACGGCGGCGAGCAGCTCGGTCGCACCGGTGCGCTGTTTGTGGACGTGCAAATCGCCGGTCGCCGACCGGTAGGCGTACCCGGCGGCGTCCGATCCACGCTCGGCAATCGCGGCGAACAGCGCTTGAGCGACGAGCGTCCGGTCTACCCGGCTCGCCGCACTAAGGCTGTATCCAGCGATTCCACACACGTTGTGACTCTAGAAAAACCCCCTGACGGCGCCCGAATGTCGGTCACCGCAGTCCGCCGTCAAGGTCTGATTATAGCGCTCGGCCTCAGGCCCAAAACCTCAATCCCCCGCCTGGGGGTGGCACCCCGGACCGACCCGCCGATAGAGGGGGCGTGGAGCAGCCTCTCCCGAACGTCCCGCTCCCCGACGACAGCGACGGGGACGAGGCCGTCACCCCTCACCTCGCACCGGTTCCGGAGCCCGCCGACGCGGCGCTGACGCCGACACGGACGAGGACGAGGACGACGAGCCCGAGAAGCCTGCGGCCAGCGCGCCGCAGACGCAGGACCCGCTCAAGCTGTACGTCCGCCAGATCGGCGACGGCCGGCTGCTGACGCGGGCCGAGGAGCGCGAGCTCGCGCGGCTCAAGGATCTCGGCGACGAGGCCGCCAAGCGGCGCCTGATCGAGGCCAACCTGCGCCTCGTCATGTCGATCACGCGCAACTACGCGAACTCCGGCGTGCCGCTCCTCGACCTGATCCAGGAGGGCAACCTCGGCCTCATCCGCGCGGTGGAGAAGTTCGACTACCGCCTCGGCTACAAGCTCTCGACCTACGCGACCTGGTGGATCCGCCAGTCGGTCACCCGCGCGATCGCCGACCAGGGCCGGACGATCCGCCTGCCCGTCCACGTGGTCGAGCAGGTGCGCAAGATCACGCGCGCCCGGCGCGTGCTCACCCAGAAGCTCAACCGCGATCCGCTCCCCGCGGAGATCGCGAAGGAGAGCGGCTTCGACCTGAAGCGGGTCAACGAGCTGCTCGACCTCGTCGAGGACCCGGTCTCGCTCGAGACCCCGGTCGGCGACGGCGACTCGATCTACGCCGACATGCTCGAGGACGTCAACTCGGAGCAGCCGGAAGCCGTCCTCGCCGAGTTCCTGCGGACGAAGGAGCTCCGCATGGCGCTCGCCGCGTTGAACGAGCGCATGCGCCACGTGCTCGAGCTCCGCTTCGGCCTGAACGGCGAGAAGCCGCGGACGCTCGAGGAGGTCGGCACCGAGCTCGGCGTCACCCGCGAGCGCGTCCGCCAGCTCGAGTCGCGCGCCCTCCGCGAGCTCCAGGCCGCGGCGCCCGATCTGAAGCTGTACCTGCGCGCCTAGTGGCAGCTCGCCCTCCCGATAGGGCCGGTCGGTCCACTCGGGAAACGGCGCGTACGCCTCCTTGCCCACGCGGGTTTCCGTCTCCACCCCGGCGCCGTGCTTGAGCGCGACGTCCACGACCGGGTAGAGGACGCCCCTTGTTCAGCCGGCCGCCGACCATGAGGATCGCGCAGGGCCCGTCGCCGGCGCCGACGAAGACGTGCTCCGTCCAGCGGGGGCAGTGGACGAAGTCCCACTGCTTGAGCGGGCGCTCCTCGCCCTCGACGAGTAACAGGCATTCGCCGGAGAGCACGAGGAAGTCCTCCTGCTCGTTCTCGCCGTGGTACATGCAGTTCGGCTGGCCCGGGCCCAGCACGACGATGTTGACGCCGAAGTCGGAGAAGCGGTTGTCGCGCGCCTCGAAGGCCGTGCCCGAGCCCATCACCGGGCTCTCCTCCCACACGGCATCGCGGGCGTTCAAGACGAACCAGCCGTCGCCCTCGGGGACGAGGCCGGCGTCGGTGCGGGTCAGTTTCGCTTCGGGAACCATCCGTAAACCTCCGTGTCGTCGGCTGCCGCGTAGCCTAGGCGTCAGGCGTGTTCTGGGATCTGCACTCGCACATGGTCCCGTCGGGCGACGACGGGGTGCGCTCCGAAGAGGAGGGCCTCGAGCTCTGCGCCGAGGCGGCGGTGCGCGGCACGAGCGTCCTCTTCGCGACGCCGCACGTCTGGCCGCACTTCGAGCTCTCCGAGGAGCGCGAGGCCGCCGTGCGCGCCGCGCACGCCCGCATGGCGCCTCGCGCGGCCGCGTTCGGCCTCGACCTGCGCCTGGGCTGGGAGCTGACGCCGGCGCCGGCCCTGCTCGACCAGGATCTGCGCCGCTACGCGCTCGGCGATCTTCCGGCGGCGCTCATGGAGCTGCCCGTTCGACGGGCCGCTGGGCCTCGCGGAGCGGCTTGCCGAGGAGCTCGAGGCAGCCGGCCTGACGCCGGTGATCGCGCATCCCGAGCGGGCCGACGCGATCCAGGACGCGCCGTGGATCGCGCGTGAGTACGCCGACCGCGGCTGGCTCCTGCAGGTGAACGCCACGAGCCTGCTCGGCGCGCACGGCCGGCACAGCGAGACGACCGCGCTGGGAGCTCGTCGAGCAGGGCGCAGCGGCGCTCATGGGCTCGGACGGCCATCGCCGCACCCGTCCGCCGTTCCTGGACGCCGCCTACGAGCTGCGCGCGCCAGGGTGGGGGAGGACCAGGCCGGTGCCCTGTTCGGCGGAGAGGCGCTCCAGCGTCTCGCCGAGCCGGTCGCGGACGAGCGCTAGCGGGAGGCTGCGGCGCCGATGTCGCGGAGCGACGCGAGCCGGGAGAGCGACTCGACCTCGATCTGGCGGACGCGCTCGCGGGTCAGGCCGAGGCGGCGGCCGATGTGCTCGAGCGTGTGGGGCTCCTCGCCGCCGAGGCCGTAGCGGAGCTCGAGGACCCGCCGGTCGCGCTCGGTGAGCGATTCGAGCGCCTTGCCGAGCGCCTCCTTCTGCAGGCGCCGCTCGGTCACCTCGTCCGGGAGCGGGTCGTCGCCGGCGACGAGGTCGCCGAAGACCGCGTCCTCCTGCTCGCCGATCGGCTGGTCGAGGCTCGTCGACGCGCGCGCGGCCGCCCGCACCTCGAGCGCCTGCTGGAACGGCAGGCCGGCCTCCTCGGCGATCTCCTCGAGCGTGGGCTCGCGGGCGAGCTGCGTCCACAGGTAGCGCTCGGCGCGCTGCATCTTCTGCATCCGCTCGACGACGTGGACGGGCACGCGGATCGTGCGCGCCTTGTCCGCGATCGCGCGGGCGACGGCCTGGCGGATCCACCAGGTCGCGTACGTGGAGAACTTGAGGCCGCGGCGCCACTCGAACTTCTCGACGGCGCGGATCAGGCCGAACATGCCTTCCTGGATCAGATCGAGGAACGGCAGCCCCTGGTTGCGGTAGTTCTTCGCGATCGAGACGACGAGGCGCAGGTTGCACTCGATCATCCGGCGCTTCGCGGCCATGTCGCCGCGCTCGATCCGCTTCGAGAGCTCGACCTCCTCGGCCGCCGTCAGGAGCGGATGGCGCCCGATCTCGCGCAGGAAGAGCTGCAGCGCGTCCGTCGTGGTCTCGACGGTCGTGTCGATGTTCCGCGGCGGCGCAGTCGGCTCCTTGACCTCCTTCGCGGGCTCGATCACCTCGATGTTTCGCTCCTCGAGCTCGCGGTGGAGGGCCTCGACGTCCGGCGGCTCGAGCTCGAGCGTGTCGATCGTCTCGTTCAGCTCCACGCCGTCGATCCGGCCGACGGCCTCGGCCCTTTCGAGCAGCGCCTGGATCTCGGGGGAATGGAGGGAAGGCTCGGTCGCCATGAAGCGCGTTACGGTAGCACTCGAATCAGCGGTACCCGGCTACGGGCCCGTTGCAAACGCCCTCGCGATGAACGCACGGTAACCGGCGTTATGTCAAGTAGCCGGAGATCGGGATTCCCGCTCGGAGCGCACGGATCGTCCGGCCCCTCCCCGTCCGGCCCCGTCGAGGGCGGCCTCGTCCGGCCCGAACACCAGAAGTTTTCGACGATTTGCACAACTGTGGAAAACCATCTAGCGTCCCTCTGCTCATGCTGCAGCCGGACCCGAATGAACGCTTCCGGATGCGGCGACAGCGGGCCCGGCGGCGTCGCGCAATACGCAGCACAGGGGCGCTGGCTGTGGTCGCCCTGACGGCGGCGATTCTCGCGGGAGGCGCCCGTTTCCTCGACGAAGGCGACCACGCCCCCACCCCGGCCGCGAGCGCCGACTCGACCTCGGCGGCGGCCGAGGAGACGGCTCCCGCGCCTGAGCCGCGCGAGGCGCCGGACGAGATCCGCGGCGTGCACGTGACGATGGCGCTGATGACGCTCCCGGGGAAGTTCGACGAGTACCTCGCGCTCGCGGACGACGGCGCGACGGCGATCGAGCTGGACGTCAAGGACGAGAACGGCGACGTGGCGTTCTCCTCGCCGTACGCGCCGCTCGCGAAGAAGATCGGCACCGCCCGCGACTACTACCGCGCGAAGGCGGTCGCGAAGAAGGCGCACGCCGCGGGCCTCTACCTGATCGGCCGCGTGGTCGTCTTCGAGGATCCTGCGCTGACGTCCCGGAAGGCGGGCCTGGCGATCCAGCACCGAAGCGGCGGGATCTGGACGAACTCGGCCGGGCTCGGCTGGTCGAACCAGTACGACGAGCGCGTCTGGGACTACAACGTCGACATCGCCGAGGCCGCGGCCCGCGCCGGCTTCGACGAGATCATGTTCGACTACATCCGCTTCCCCACCGACGGGCCGATCGAGGACGCCGTCTGGCCGGGACGGGTGAACGAGCGCAAGGGCGACACGCTCGCCCGCTTCCTCGCCTACGCGCGCCAGCGGCTCGAGCCGCTCGGCACGCGGATGAGCGCGGCCGTCTTCGGCCTCGCCGCCACGCGTGACCTGGGCATCGGCCAGCGGCCGCGCATCCTCGCGCCCTACCTCGACGCCATCTACCCGATGGTCTACCCGTCGCACTACACGCCGGGCGAGTACAACATCGCCGATCCGGACGCGAGCCCCGGCGCGACGGTGACCATGTCGCTGCGCTACTTCCGGCAGGCGCTGCGCGGGATGCCGACCCGCGCTCGTCCCCTGGCTCCAGGACTTCACGCTCGGCCACCGCTACGGGCTCAAGGAGGTCCAGGCGCAGATCACGGCGGCGCGCAAGCTGCAGTCGAGCGGCTACCTGCTCTGGAACGCGGCCGGCGTCTACACCGACGGCGGCCTCTCTCCGTAAGCTTTTCCACAACGTTACCCACAGGAGAGGCGTAATTGCTGTGGAAATTGTGGACGAGAATTGTTTTGCGCAATTTGCGCACATTGATGATTTTCCGGCCTTGACGGCCCTAGGACGAGTGCCCTAGATTGCCGCTTGCACCGAGCACGGAACGCAAGTAGGTCGAGGCCTCTCGGAGCGGCAGGTACCCGGAAGGGGAGTGTCGGTTCGGGAGGCGGACGAAAGCGTCACCGGCTCGGTGAACGATTTAACGAACCGAACGGGGTTCGGGCGGGCGCGGCCCGCCGGCGCCAGTAGACTCGCGCCCGGATGCACCTCCGCGCCCCGTCCTTCAGCCGCGGCTTCACGTCCTTCCTCTGGGGGCTCGGCCTCGGGCTCTACGTGTGGATCGGCCTCCTGGCCGTGGGCGTCGACGGCGCCAACGCGTTCCTGTTCGGCCTGCTCGCCGGGTTCGGGATCTTCTTCTTCGTGCTGCGCTTCGGCGGCGCCCGGTACAGGCGGGCGCGCTAGAAGGCGACGCGCGCGGGTCGCGCGGAGAGTGCGCCTACGAGGCGGGACGCGAGCTCGGAGCCGAGCGCGCCGTCGAGGCGGCTGCGGGCAGGCGCGTCGTCGGAGGTGAAGCGCGCGACCGTCTCGCAGTCGCCCAGGAGGCGGTCCATCCCGTTCGGGCGGCGGTGGAGTATGTGCTTCGCGGCGTCCACACCCTCCCTATCGGCGTCGCTGCGCCGGCCCCGCCGTCCCTGGCGAGAGGGAGCGAAACGGCGCGAGGCCCCCGATTCGGGGGCCTCGCCATCCACGCTTCGTGTGACGGCCGGCTACGGCCGATCGGTCGTCCGCTCGATGCGCGTCGTCCCGGCCGGCTCGGCCGTCGTGTCGCGCTCCCTGAGCGATTCCGCGACCGAGGGCTCCCGGTCGGCGGTGACGACCTCGCCGTCGTCGGTCGTCACGACCGTGTCGTCGGTGCGGTAGTCGTGGACGTCCTCGTCCGGAATCGCCGTCGTGCGCCGCTCGCGGTCGATCACGTGCGTCCTCGGCCCCGTCGTGTCGAACGAGAACGAGAACACGAGCCCGATCACGAGCGCGATCACCGGCAGGAACGGCACCATCGCGTCGACGAAGCCGGTCACGCCGATGTCGCCCGCCCAGCCGTCGAAGCGGCTCTGCTGCCAGCCGCCGTCGGGCTGGCGGGCGAGCAGGATCGCAGCCGCCGACCACGAGCGTCGGCAGGAAGCCGAGCAGGAAGACCATCGGGCTGATCGTCGGCCAGCCCCACTTCGTCCAGCCGCCGAAGAGCTGCGAGAGGCCGAGCGCGATCCCCGCGCACGCCACGATCCCCATCGCCGCCCAGAACTCGTCCGTCGCGCTCAGGTCGAAGAGCTGCGCGACCCACAGGAGGAAGCCCGCCGCGGCCACGCCGAGGAGGGTGAAGAGCGCCCGGATCAGGCCGGGCGACGGCCCTGTCCGCTCGACGACGCGCTCGTCTCGCTCGTCGACGACCGCGTCGTCGCCGCTCGACCACGACGTCGTCGCCGTCAGAATCCGTTCTGTCTCGAAGCAATGCCATCCAGTTCACCCCGCTTGTCGGGAACGTGAGGGGTGCCCCCCTCCGCGGACGGTGATTCCCCGCTGCGCGCGGGCCGTAACGCAGCGCTGCTAGAGGCCCAGGCGGCGGGCGTCGAACGAGCCGGAGTCGAGCTCGGCGCGGAACGCGTCCACGAGCGCGTCCGCGTCGGCGCGGAACACGTGCTCCACGACCCCGACGTCCGGGTCGTTGAAGAACGGCTCGTCGACGTGGCGGTGCGTGACGACGTTCACGGACGTTCCGCCGCAGTCGGGGCAGCGGACGGCGACGCCGACGCGCTCCTCCGCCGCCGCGAGCAGCCGGAACGCCGACGGGAAGACGGGCCGCGGCCGCCCCTCCGGGTAGCAGAAGAAGCTCCACGGCCACTCCCCCGCCCCGATGCGGGTCGCGGCGAGCGCGAGCAGCTCGTCCGCCGCCGGCTCGAGGCGGCCGGTCATCAGGTTCAGGAACGCGTCCGCGGAGGCGCCGAGCGGCGCCCAGTCGAGCTCGTCGTGGCTGACGAGGCCCTCGTGCTCCTCGCCGCACGGGCACGCGAAGCGGACGCGGTAGACGGCCGGGTGCGCGGGGCCCTCGAGGCGGTCGAGCGAGCGGAACCGCGACAGGCGCACGCGGGCCTCGCCCGCGGCCGGGCACCGGAAGGTGTAGCGCCCAGTCAGCCCGTCGTACATGTCCCTCCTTCTATCGGCACCCCATGACGGCTCGCCTACTCCGAATAGGTGATCAGCGAGTGGACGTCGTACCCCTGGAGCCGGTCGCGCCCGTGCAGGAACGCGAGCTCGATCACGAACGCGATCCCGACCACCTCGCCGCCCAGCTTCTCGACCAGCTCGACCTTGGCGTGCGCGGTCCCGCCCGTCGCGAGCAGGTCGTCGTGGATCAGGACGCGCGCGCCCTCGGCGATCGCGTCGGCGTGGAGCTCGAGCGAGTCGGTGCCGTACTCGAGCTCGTACTCGGCGCTCACGGTCTCCCAGGGGAGCTTTCCCGGCTTGCGCGCGGCCACGAAACCGCAGCCGAGCTCGAGCGCGAGCGCGCCGCCGAGGATGAACCCGCGCGCCTCCGCGCCCATCACGAGGTCGGGGCGCCGCGGACGGGCGAACTCCGCGAGGCCGTCGACGGCCGCCCGGAAGGCCTCCGGGTCGGCGAGCAGCGGCATGATGTCCTTGAAGACGATCCCCGGCTTCGGGAAGTCCGGGATGTCGCGGATCTTGCTCGCCAGGTCGACGGCCATGGGCCGGAAGACTAGTGCGGTCGGCGGGCGGCGGTCAGACGAGCGAGCGGAGCGCCCGCCAGAAGAGGAGCTGGGAGAGCTCCTGCGAGGCCGCGGCGAGCGTCTCGAGGTCCTCGAGGCCGGCCGAGCGGCGCTCCGGGTTCCGCGAACGCAGCGCCGGAGCGACGATCTGCTCCAGGAGGCCGGCGGCCGACGAGGCGCCGTTCCGGAACGGGCGCAGGTTGCGCGGCTCGATGCCGAAGCGCGCGAGGCGCGCGCAGGCGGCGACGATCTCCACGTCGCGCTCGAGGTAGCGCGGCTCGCCGTCCTCGTCGGTCGGCTCGAGGAGCGCGAAGTCCTCGAGCTCGCGCACGAACGACGCCTCGACGCCCGCCCGCTCGCAGAGCGTCCGCAGGTCGAGCGCCGGCTCCTCGGCCGCGAGCATGCCGTTCGCGGCGGCCTTGCGCCGTCCCGTGCGGCGCCGCGCGCCCCCCGGCGACGAGAGCTCCTCGCGGATCACGCGCAGCGGCAGGAACTCGTCCCGCTGGAGCTGGAGGATCGTGCGGAGGCGCTCGACGTCGTCGTCGGAGTAGAGCCGGTAGCCGCTTCGCGTGCGCCGCGGCGACAGGAGGCCCTGCCCCTCGAGGTACCGGATCTTCGAGATCGAGATGTCCGGGAACTCGTCCGAGAGCCGCTCCCGGACGGCGCCGATCGTGAGCCTGCGCGTCGTGTCGTGGGTCGCCGTCGCCATCAGTGGGAGAGGTAGGTGAGGCGGTACTTGCCGATCTGCACCTCGTCGCCGTCCTCGAGCGTCGCCTTCTCGACGCGCCGGCGGTTCACGTAGGTGCCGTTCAGACTGCCCTTGTCCTCGATCACGTAGCCCGAGTTCTCCTTCGAGAGGATCGCGTGGGTGCGCGAGACGGTCACGTCGTCGAGGAACACGTCGGCGTCGGGCGAGCGGCCGATCTCGACCTCGTCGCCCTCGAGCGGGAACGTCTCGCCCTGCCGCCCGCCGCCGGAGCGGACGACGAGCGCCGTGCCCTCGATCGCGAGGTCGTCGAGCGGGCTGTCCTCCTCGGCGACCTCCTCGGGCGCGAACGTCATCGTCGTGTGCCCGCCCGGACTCCTCGCGGATCAGGAGCGCGCCGCACTTCGAGCAGTAGTTGGCGCTCTCGAGATTCTGGAAGCCGCACTCGGGGCAGTGCACGTGCGTCACGGGGCCTCCGTCAGGACGCGATCGGGCGGCGCCGCGCGCGACGAGAGGATCTCGGCCAGCTTGTCCACGTCCACCTCGTAGAGCGGGCTCGCTCCCTCCTCGCCGCCGACCTGCTGCTGGAGCCGCGCCTGCAGCTCCGCCTTCAGGATGTCGATCTTCCCGTGCAGGATCCGTCGGCGGTACGACACCTCGTTCTCCTCGTCGACGAGCTGCTGGATCAGGTCGCGAAGCTCGCTGTCGGAGAGGGTTTTCAGGTCGGGCAGAAGTTCCACGCGCCACCTCCAGGCGGTCTGAACTCTCAAGTAAAGCATGAGGGACGCCAGGCATCAACCTCGAGTTGAGGGTTTCTAGGCCTCCCCGCTCTCGATGATCGACTCGACGAGCTCCGAGACCTCACGCTCGAGGCGCTCCGCCTCGTCGTCGGTCTCCCCTTCGGCGTACACGTGCACGACCGGCTCGGCGGGGTCGGGGAGCACCTGCACCCAGCCGCCGTTCTCCGCGAGCTTGAGCCCGTCGAGCGTGTCGACGGTGCGGTCCTTCAGGCGCTCCGTCAGGACGCGCATGACGGTGCCCTTCAGCGCCCACGGGCAGCGGAGCGTGCGGTGGACGACGTGCGGGCGCGGGAGCTCGTCCACGAGCTCCGAGAGCGGCCGGTCGACCGGCGCCAGGAGCTCCAGGAGCTTGCAGAGGCTCGCGACGCCGTCGTAGCCGGGCACGAAGTCGGGGAAGACGAAGCCGCCCGTCGCCGAGCCGGCGAAGACGACGCCGTCGCGGGCGGCGGCGCGGGTCAGGCCCTCGAGCGACGCGGCCGTGCGCTCGACCTCGAACCCGGTGCCCTCGGCGATCCGGTCGACGAGGCTCGTGACCGTGACGGGGAAGGCGAGCGTGCCCTGGCGGCCGTTGCGCGAGACGAGCTGCTCGAAGAGCAGGAGCGCGAGGTCGGGCGGCACCACGCGGGCGCGCTCGTCCACGATTCGCATGCCGCTCCGCGCCCGGATCGAGCGCGACGCCGAGGTCGGCTCCTGCCGCCTCGACCAGGCGGCGTGCGTCCTCGGCCGGATCGAGCTCGCGGCCCGTGGACGCGACGCGTTGCTCGCGCACGTAGGCGCGCGCCGCGATCGCCTCCACGCCGAGCTCGCCCGAGCACGAGCGGGAGCACGAGCGACGCCGCCGAGTAGCCGTAGTCGATGACCACGCGGAAGCCGCGGTTGCGGATCAGCTCGACGTCGAGCGTCGCAAGGAGGTCCTGGGCGTAGGTCTCCGCCGCCCGCGCCGGGTAGCGGATCTCCCCCACGTCGTCCGAGGACACGCGGCGGAACTCCTGGCGCGAGAAGTGCTTCTCGACCTCCTTCATGAACGACGACGACGCCTGCACGCCCGGCGGTTCGTAGATCTGGATCTCGACCGCCTCCGGGTCGGCGGGGCTACGGCCGACATGCACGCCGACCTCGAAGCCCTCGCTCTTCAGGACGTGCCGGTTGACTGCCGCCGGCATGACGCGCAGGTCGGCGACGTGGACACCCGAGGCGCTGATCCCCGCGAGCACCAGGCGGCGCACGAGGCGGCACGCGGCGGGCGCCTCGCGGCTCGTGACCACGCGGGCGCCGCGCTTCATGGCGGTGCCGAGCGCCAGGCCCAGGCGCAAGCGCGGTCTCGGGCGTCAGATCGACGTTCGGCAGGCCGCGGATCCGCTCGCGGGCGAAGAGCGTCGAGGTCGGCTGACCCTCCCAGATGACGTTGTGGTCGACCTGCGCGCCCGACTCGATCTCCTTGAACGGGTAGATCCGCACGCCGGGCGAGACGACCGCCTCGTCCCCGATCGTCGTCTGGTCGCCGATCGCGGCGCCCTCCTGGATGCGCGCGTGGGGCCGGATGTCGCACATCCGCCCGATGATCGCGCCCTCCACGCTCGCGCTCGTGGCGACGTAGGTCCCCGAGTCGATGATCGAACGGGCCGTTCGCGCGCGCTCGCGGATCGCCACGCTCGACGCGAGCACCGTGTACGGGTCGACGGTCGCGTCCGGGTGGATGCGGCAGTAGTTGCCGATGAACGCCGGGCCGTTGACCGACTCGAGGTCGCCGAGCTCGACCCCCTCCCCCACCCACACGTTCCCGCGCAGGCGGATCCCCGGGACGTCCAGGCGGACCTTGCCGTCGAGCGCGTCGAAGTTCGCCTTCCGGTACTGGTCGAGGTTCCCGATGTCCTGCCAGTAGCCGTCGGTCGACGTAGCCGTACATCGGCTTGCCCTTCTCGAGCAGGCGCGGGAAGAGCTCCTTGGAGAAGTCGTACGGCCGGTCGGTCGGCACGTTCGCGAGCGCCTCGGGCTCGATCACGTAGATGCCCGTGTTGATCGTGTCCGTGAAGACCTGGGCCCAGGACGGCTTCTCGAGGAAGCGCTCGATCCGCCCGTCCTCGTCGGTGACGACGATCCCGAACTCGAGCGGGTTGTCGACGCTCTTGAGCGCGATCGTGACGAGCGACTCCTTCTCCTTGTGGAACGCGACGAGCTCCGTCAGGTCGATGTCGCAGAGCGCGTCGCCGGAGATGACGAGGAACGTCTCGTCGAGCGCCTCCTCGGCCAGCTTGACCGAGCCGGCCGTGCCCGCGGGCGTCTCCTCGACCGAGTAGCGGATCTGCACGCCGTACGGCTCCCCGTCGCCGAAGTAGCCGCGGATCACCTGCGGCATGAACGCGAGCGTGACGACCACGTCGTCCATGCCGTGCCGCCGGAGCAGGTCGAGGATGTGCTCCATGCACGGCTTGCCGACGATCGGGACCATCGGCTTCGGCTGGTTCGAGGTCAGCGGGCGAAGGCGCGTGCCCTCGCCGCCGGCCATGACGACGGCCTTCACCGGCGCACCTCCCGCCGGGCTTTGACGAGGTATTGGATCGCGGCTGCAACGGCGAGCGCGAGGCCCGTCCAGAAGAGGACGAGCGGCCACGTCGTGCCCTCGTCGGACGCCACGACGCCGACGAGCGCCGCGTAGAGCACCCAGGTCGCGACCTTCCCGAGCGTGTTGACCTCGAACTCGTAGCCGCGGCCGCGCACGAGCGGGTAGCCGAACACGAGGGCTGCGTCGCGCGCCAGGATGACCGCGAGCGCGATCCACGGCAGGCGGCCGTCGAGGCACAGGAGGATCACGGCCGCGTCGATCATCAGCCGATCGGCGAGCGGGTCGGCGAACGTGCCGAAGCGCGACTCGACGCGCCAGCGGCGCGCGAGCCACCCGTCGACCTGGTCGGTGACGCCCGCGAGCGCGAACACGGCAGCCGCGGCGTAGCTCCCCTCGCCGTCCGTCGAGAGGACCATCGCGCAGAAGACGGGGATCAGCGCGAAGCGGAAGATCGTCAGCGCGTTCGGCAGCTGCGCGAGCGGAGCGGGAACGGCACGTGCTGCCATGGAGATCATGGTATCCGCGCGCCGTTTCGCATTTCTCCATGCGGGATTCGCCGTCGTCGGCTGGTAGCCTCGCGCGGTGCGGCTGCCGGGGTTCGTGAACGCGCACTCACACGCCTTCCAGCGGGCGCTGCGCGGCCGCGTCGAGGGGGGCGACTTCTGGGCCTGGCGCGACTCGATGCTCGCCCTGGCGGAGCGCCAGACGCCCGAGCAGGTGCGCAGCGAGTACGCCGCCGCCTACCGCGAGATGCGCGTCGCCGGCTACACGGCGGTCGGCGAGTTCCACTACCTCGGCTTCGACGAGGCCCGCGCCGCCGCCGAGGCCGCCGAGGAGGCGGGGATCGGGTTCGTGCTCCTGCTCGCCGCGTACGGCCGCGGAGGGCTCGACCGGTTCCGCCAGCCCTCGGTCACGGCGTACGTGGAGCAGGTCGAGGCGCTGCGCGCCGACGGGATCCGGGTCGGGGTCGCGCCGCACTCGGTGCGCGCCTGCCCGCGGGACTGGCTCGAGGAGCTCGGCCGCTACGCCGAAGCGGAAGGGCTCGTACTCCACGTGCACGCCGACGAGCAGCCGCGCGAGATCGAGGAGTGCCTGGCGGAGCACGGCCTGCGGCCGATCGAGCTCCTCGCCGAGGCGGGCTGCCTCGGCCCGCGCACGACGATCGTCCACGGCACGCACGCGTCCGACGCGGAGCTCGACCTCCTCGCGGAGGCGGGCGCGCGCGTCTGCCTCTGCCCGTCCACCGAGGCCAACCTCGGCGACGGCTTCGCGCCGGTCGAGCGCCTCCGCGACCGCGGGATCCCGCTTTGCATCGGCTCGGACTCGAACGTGCGGATCGACCCGCTCGAGGAGCTTCGCGAGGTCGAGGGGATCGCCCGGCGCCTGACGCTCCGGCGCAACGTCGTGCCTGCCGGACGACCTGCTCGCGATCGGGGCGGCCGAGGGCGCAGCTGCCCTCGGGATCGGTGCCTGGGACGACGTCGCGGTCGACACCGCGCACCCGTCGCTGGCCGGCGTCGAGCCCGGCGACCTGCCCGCGGCGCTCGTCTTCGGCTGCGGCGCGGACGTGCTCTCCGCGCGTTAAGTCGCAGGGGGAATCCCGCCGCGGGTGCCGTACCGCGAAGGAACCCGTGAAGCGCGCCACCCTCATCCTGGGCCTCGTCGCCCTGGCCGCCGCATTCGCCGCGCCGTCCGCCGGCGCGATGGGCAAGCCGCGCGTCGCCGCCCTCCAGGTCGGGCTCGCGGCGAAAGGCCTCTACGGCGGGACGATCGACGGCGTCTGGGGGCCGATGACCGAGCGCGCGGTGCGGCGGCTCCAGCGGCGCGCCCGGATTGCCGTCGACGGCGTTCCCGGCCCGCAGACGCGGCGCGCGCTCGGGGCGCTCGGCCGCCATCCGCTCGGGAGCCGCGTGCTCCGGCCGGGCCACGTCGGCTGGGACGTCTCGATGACGCAGTTCATGCTCGCGTGGCACGGCTTCCCGTCCGGAACGTTCGACGGCGGCTTCGGGCCGCGGACGGAGCGGGCCGCGCGGCGGTTCCAGCGCTGGGCGCGGATCGGCGTGGACGGCCGGCCGGGCCCGATGACCTTCCGCGCGCTCCGCGGCCCTCTCCCCCGCGCCCGCATCTCGCTCAGCCGGCCCGTGGGGATCGGCGTCACGGACCGCTTCGGGCCGCGCGGCCGCCGCTTCCACACGGGGCTCGACTTCCCGGCCGTGGCACGGGGTGCGCGTGCGCGCGGCGGCCGGCGGGCGCGTCGTCGTCGCGCGCTGGACACTCGGGCGGCTACGGGAACCTCGTGGTCGTCCTCCACCGGCGCCGCCGGACGACGTGGTACGCGCATCTGTCGCGGATCGGCGTCCGGCCCGGCGCGTGGATCTCGCGCGGGAGCGTCCTCGGCCGCGTCGGCGCGACCGGAGCCGCCACCGGCCCGCACCTGCACCTCGAGCTGCGCGTGCGCGGCGCGGCGGTGAACCCGCTACCCGCCCTCCGCTAGCTCCTTCGAGCGCACCATCGCCGCCTGGATCGCGTTCAGGAACGCGGCCCGCACGCCCGCCTGCTCGAGCTCGCGGATCGCGGCGATCGTCGTCCCGCCCGGCGAGGTGACCATCTCCCGCAGCTCGACCGGGTGCATCCCGCCGTCGCGCAGGAGCTTCGCCGTCCCGAGCATCGTCTGGACGACCAGCTCGGTCGATATCTCGCGGGAGAGGCCCAGGAGGATCCCCGCCTCGATCATCGACTCGGCGAGGAGCGCGAAGTACGCGGGCCCGAGCCGGACACCGCCGTCACGGCGTCCATGTGGCTCTCCTCGACCCGGACGACGCGGCCCAGGTGCGAGAGCACCTCCTCCGCCTCGGCCATGTGCCGCTCCTCGGCGTGACTGCCGGGGGCGATCCCGGCCATGCCCTCGTGGACGGCAGCCGGGGTGTTCGGCATCGCGCGTACGACCGGCACGCCGTCGAGCTGGCGCTCGATCAGGGCCGTCGGGATCGCGGCCGCGATCGAGATGACCGTCTGGTCGGGGCCGACAGCGCCCTTGAGCTCGCTCAGGAGCCCCTCGATGTCCTGGGGCTTCACGGCGATCACGACCGTCCCGGCGCCCTGCACGGCGTCCCGGTTGGACGCGGTCGCCTCGATCCCGTGCGTCTCGGCCAGGGCCTTGAGGTGCGCCTCGCCGCGCGCGGTCGCGACGATCTCGTCCGGCTTGCGCCAGCCCGAGAGCAGCAGGCCGGCGATCAGCGACTCGCCGATCTTGCCCGCGCCGAGGATCGCAATGCGCCTGTTCACGACGCGTGACACTACCGCGCTCCTCCGCCCCGCACCATCGCCGGAGGTTGCAACCGCCGTTGCGGTGGGCACAAGAGAGCGCCTATGACCCGTCGCCTGCCCGTCGAGCGTTCGAGTCGGTCTGAGGTGGCGCGTGCCGCCTCCTGGCTGATCGTCCGCCTGCGCTGGCCGATCGTCCTCGCCTGGATCGCCGCCGCGGTCGCGACGGTCGCGTTCCTCCCGAGCCTGCAGGAGGCCGGCGACGAGACCTCGCTCCTCACGCTCGTACCGAAGGACGCGGAGTCGATCCAGGCGACGCAGCGCGAGGCCGAGCTCTTCGGGGCCCCGGTCGTCACGCACACGCAGGTCGTGCAGCGCGATCCGGACGGGCTCTCCGAGGACGCGTTCGCCCGTGCCGTCGAGCGCGCCCGCGCGGCCTCGGACGGCGCGTTCACCCCCATCGAGCAGGCGCTCCCCCTCCCGAACCAGCGCGGCCTCGTGCCGTCGTCGCGCGAGGACCGGACGACGATCGTCACGTACCTCTACTTCACGCCGGGCGAGGCGAGCGTGTTCGACCAGGAGGAGCTGGCCGGGCGCTTCGCGGAGGAGCAGATCTCGGCCCCCGAGGACGCGCTGGTCGGCGTCACCGGCGCCGCGCCGGCGCGCGTCGAGGAGTGGCGCGCGATCGAGCAGGGCCTCCCCTGGGTGACGCTCGCGACGATCGTCCTGATCGCGCTGGTCCTGGGCATTCACTTCCGCTCCCCCGTGGCGCCGCTCGTCGCACTCTTCGCGGCCGGGATCGGGTACCTCGTCTCGCTCCGGAGCGTCGCGTGGTTCGGCCAGTGGATCGGCGTCGAGATCCCGCGGGACGCGGAGCCGGTGCTGGTCGTGCTGCTGCTCGGCGTGGTGACCGACTACGCGGTCTTCTTCCTCCACGGCGTGCGCGAGCGAGTGGACGCCGGCGAGGAACGTCTTGCGGCGGCACAGGGGGCGACTGCGCAGTACCTGCCGATCGTCGTGACGGCGGGCCTGATCGTCGTCGGCGGGACGGCGTCGCTGACCGTCGGCGAGCTCGAGTTCTTCCGCGCCTTCGGGCCGGGGATGGCGCTCACGGTGCTCGTCGCCCTGGCGATCGCGATCACGCTCGTGCCGGCGCTGCTCGCGATCCTCGGCCGACGCGCGTTCTGGCCCAGGCGACCCCTGCGGGCCGGCGAGCCCGCGACGGGGCCGGATCGCCTACTTCGCGACGGCGCGGCCGGTGGCGCTCGTCGTCGCCGCGGTCGCGGTCGCCGGTCTCGCGCTCGCCTGCTGGGGCCTGCGCGAGACGAACCTCGGCGTGACGCAGATCGCCGGGCTCCCGGACGACTCGGAGCCGCGCCGCGCGCAGGAGGCCGCGGCCGAGGGCTTCGCGCCCGGGATCCTCTCGCCCACCGTCCTGCTCGTCGAGGGCGCCGACCTGACCGACGTCCAGGCTCTCGCGTCGCTCGAGCGCTCGCTCGCGGACGAGCCGGGCGTGGCGTCGGCGCTCGGGCCGGCGGGCGACCTGGCCCAGGACGATCCCGGCCTCCTCCTCACCGAGGACAAACAGGCGGCTCGCTATCTCCTCGTCCTGGACGAGGATCCGCAGGGCGGGCCCGCGATCGACATCCTGGAGCGCCTGCGCGAGCGGGTGCCGGCCATGCTCGAGGACGCCGGCCTCGAGGGAGCGACGGTCAGCTTCGGCGGCGACACGGCGCTCGCCCAGGAGACGGTCGACACGGTCGTCCACGACCTCCTCCGGATCGGGATCGCGGCCTTCCTCGTCAACTTCCTGCTGCTCGCGATCTTCCTGCGGGCGATCGTCGCGCCCCTGTACCTCGTGTTCGCGTCGGCGCTCGCGCTCGCGGCCAGCATCGGCCTGACGACGCTCGTCTTCCAGGACTGGCTCGGCCACGGCGAGCTGACGTACCACGTGCCGTTCGCGGTCGCCGTCCTCCTACTCTCGCTCGGGTCGGACTACAACGTCTTCGTGGTCGGCAGCATCTGGCGGGAGGCCGAGCGGACGGAGCTCCGCGACGCGATCGCGACCGCCGCCCCGCGCGCCTCGCGCGCGATCGCGGTCGCCGGCCTCGCCCTCGCGCTCTCGTTTGCGTCGCTCGCGATCATCGAGCTGCGCCAGTTCCGCGAGTTCGCCTTCGCGATGTCGGTCGGGATCCTCCTCGACGCGTTCGTGATCCGCGCGTTCCTGATCCCGGCGCTCGTCTCCCTCGTCGGCGAGCGGAGCTGGTGGCCGCGCCGGCGCCGGGCCGCAGTCAGGGCTGAGGCCGAGACCACACCTGCCTGACGTACGATCGCGGCGTGGCGTACGACGAGGAGCTTGCGGAGCGGATCCGCGAGCTCGTCCAGGGTCAGCCAGGCCTGACCGAGCAGAAGATGTTCGGCGGCCTCGCGTTCCTGATCGGCGGGAACATGGCCGTCGCGGCGAGCGGGCAAGGCGGGATCCTCGTCCGCGTCGACCCGGCCGAGTCGGACGAGCTGGTCGCGGGAACGACCGCCCGCGTCATGGAGATGCGGGGCCGCAGCATGCAGGGCTGGCTCCGGGTCGACGCGGATGACGTGAGCATGCGTGACGAGCTCGCCGCGTGGGTCGAGCGCGGAACCGCGTACGCCCGCTCGCTGCCCGCGAAGCGATGAAAAAGCCCCGCATGTGCGGGGCTTTTCGATGGTCGGGGCGCCGAGATTCGAACTCGGGACCTCCAGTCCCCCAGACTGGCGCGCTAACCAGGCTGCGCCACGCCCCGCGCGGAGCATCGTAGCGCAGGGCCCGCGGCCGCCCCGTCGCGGGATTTGCCCGTCGCCATGCCGGATCGCGAATCACCCCGCCGGGGCCTTGTGGCCCCGCCGCACAAGCGCTATGTAGAGAGGAGCAAGTCCTCACAGCACGACCTTCGCCCTGCGGTTTGAGCGCGTTCAAGCACACCCAGCCGGCACACTGCCGTCCTCTGCGACCGAGAGCGCCTGTGGCTCGACGCGGCGCAGCACGTGCTGCATCGCATGGAGATCGAGGTCGTCGGGCGCACGCACGCGCTCGAGGAGGCGTTGCGGCTCGTCCGCAAGCGCCATCCGGACCTGCTGGTCGTCGACCTGTACGGGTCCGGCGTCGCGGACGCGGACGACTACCTGCGCCGGATCGCCGCAGGGCTCACGGGCGGGAAGCTGATCGTCCTCTCGGCCGTCGACGACCCGGTCATGGCGCGCCGAGCCCTGTCCGGCGGTGCCGCGGCCTACGTCGTGAAGAGCGAGAAGCTCTCCGACCTCGACTTCGCGGTGCGCCAGGCGCTGCACCGCTCGATCTACCTTCCGCTCGGCGACGCCGGCGAGGCCGCTGCGGGCTCGGACGAACCCGGACCGGAGCTCCTGACCACCCGCGAGCTGGAGATCCTCAGGCTCGCCGCCGAGGGCGCCAGCAACCCGGAGGTGGCCCGCCGGCTCTGGATCACCGAGCAGACGGTGAAGTTCCACCTCACGAACGTGTTCCGCAAGCTCGGCGTGTCGAGCCGCGCCGAGGCGGCCCGCTGGGCCCGAGCGCACGGCGTCGTCGGCGATGATCGCGACGGCCGCCGTGCGTCGGGCAGCTAGGCGTTCATTCTCGCGGCGCGACGTGCCGGGGCCTCAGGCCTCGGCGACGCCGAGCAGCACCCGGCCGTTCTCCGCGTAGGAGTCGGCGGCCGCAGGCCGTGCGCGGGGCGCGGGCCCGTCCGGGAGGATCCCGTGGAGCTGCGCCCAGCGACTCGCCTCGGTCCTGTTGGCGACATTGAGCTTCCGGTAGATGTTCGACAGGTGGAACTTCACCGTCTGCTCGGTCACCCACAGCATCTTGGCGAGACCGGCGTTCGAGTGGCCCTCCGCCACGAGCCGGAGGATCTCCAGCTCGCGTCGCGTCAGGTCAGCAGCCGGCTCGAGCGGCTCCGGCCTCGGCTCGGCGGCGATGCGACGCCCGCCGGCCAGGTACACGGAGTGCTCGAAGGTCTGCCTGATCGCCGCCCCGAGATCCTCGGGATGCGCCGTCTTCAGCACGAACGCCGCAGCGCCCGCGCTCAGGGCCTCGTCGACCTCGAGCGGGTCCGCCCGCTCCGAGAGGACGAGCACCCTGGTCTTCGGCGAGACGCGTAGCGCGTCGCGCACCCGACCGGTGTCGTAGCTGCCCGTGGAGGTCTCGACCTCGACGACGAACAGGTCCGGCTCGTGCTGCTTGAGAAGTGCGAGTGCCGTCGCGGCCGAGTCCGTCTTGCCCACGACGTCCACTCCTGCCCGATCGAGCACCGGCTGGATCGCTTCCAGCCAGAGTGGATGATGATCCAGCAGTACCGCAGTCTTTCTTCCCGCCATGAGAATTTCCGCCCTTTCCCTTGGCCCCCGATGGTGTGGAAAACTCCAACATCTTCCCGCTTTCGATTCGGCAATAAAAGGGGTTTAGGCACACCTAGACCGTCCAGGTTTCCCCACAACGGGGGGCGGACTGTCCACATGGTGTGGGAAATTCCCCTGGCTACCTGGTCAGCACTGGTTCTGCGGCTCCAGGTACAGCCAGGCCCTGTATCCATCGGGCCTGGACTTCCGGGTAGCCGGAACCGGACCGGAACATTTCAGCGCTGCCACTTGGCAGCACCTGGGGTCGCCGGCGCGACAGATGTGAGGCCAGATGGAGGTCGAGGGCGACCCGGGACGGGGCCGAAGGGGCCCGGAACGACGCAGCGCCCGACAATGCGTCGAGCGCCCGTCTCGCTGTCCGACGCGCGTCGCCCTAGGGCGAGGCGTTCGTGATCGCCTGGCCCATGAACGTGAAGCCGTCGGTCGCTCCGAACTTCTTGTCCTGCAACTGCTGCGTGAGCTCGGGAACCGAGCCGAGAAGCCGGAGCGCCGGGGCCTCGTAGGGCCGTGTGCTGTCGTGAGTCCCGTTCACGACCTCCAAGGTAGACGGCGCAACGCCTCGTGACAACTGACCATGCGGCTAGAGTTGCCCGGCCAGTGACCGACGGTAGGCCCCTCGGGGCGTACGGACTGACGCTCGAGGGAGTCGAGGCCGCCGCCTCGCTCTTCGTGACCGCGCCCGCGACGTGGCCGCGGTTCCGGATCAGCGCGGCCGTCGGGGAGGCGCGGCCTGGGCGGCGAGCTGGTGTCGGACGACCACGCGCGCCTGCTCCTGCGCACGGGCGGGGAGATCGAGATCGACCGCCCCGGCGCGGAGATCCGATTCACCGTTCCGCGCGAGGTCGGGCCGCAGGCGCTCGTGCACCCCTACCTCGCGCCGGCCGCCGCGGTCATCGCCCGGTGGCTCGGGCGCGAGTCGTTCCACGGGGGCGCGTTCGTCGCCGACGACGGCGTGTGGGGCGTCCTCGGGGAGCGCGAGCTCGGCAAGAGCTCACTGCTCGCGTGGCTCGCGCTCCGCGGCGAGCCGGTCGTCTGCGACGACATGTTGATCATCGCCGACGGGACGGCCTTCGCCGGGCCGCGCTCGGTCGACCTGCGGCGCGAGACGGCCGAGGAGCTCGGCACGGGCGAGGAGCTCGGCGTCGTCGGTCAGCGGGAGCGCTGGCGGGTGGCCCTCCCCCCGGTCGAGCCCGAGCTCCCGTTCCGCGGCTGGGTCTTCCTCGCCTGGGGCGACGCGGTCGAGGTGCGGCCCGTCGAGCCCTCGGAGCGCCTCGCACGGCTCCTGCACCATCGCGGCGTGCGGCTGCCGCCGGCCGACCACGAGGCGCTGCTCGCGCTCGCGGCGCTTCCGGCGCTCGAGCTGGCACGGCCCAGGCGCTGGGACTCAGTGGCCGACGCCGGCGAGCGGCTGCTCGACGCGGTCGCGGCCGGCTGACCCGCGCTCCGCGAGCCACAAGGCCTGCAGGAGGGTGAACGTCCGTCCGTCGGGCCGCTCCTGCGCCCACTCGCGTCTGAGCGCGTCCGTGTCGACCAGATCGGCGTCGACCCCTCCCCCGCTCCATCCGGCCGCGAACGCGCGGCTGTGGCGGTTCCAGAACGCTCCGTCGAAGCTCGCCTTCGTCCGCCGGGCGAGCACGTCGTCCGGCACGAGACCGCCGAACACGGCCCGCAGGCCCTCCGTCCGGTCGAAGAATCGCCGGTCGCGGCCGAGTGCGGCGAGCGACGCGAGGAACCAGCGGTCGGTGAACGGGTGAACGAGCCGCGCGTCCGCGTCCGCCGCGAGGAGCCGGAGGCCCTCCATGCCGACCTCGAGGTACCGAAGCCCTGCGAGCCAGCGCACGCGGGCTCGCCAGCGCAGCGGCTCGTTGGCGGACTCGTCGGCGAGCGCCCGCAGCACGGCCTCGCGCGCGGCGGGACGCAGCCAGGCGAACCCGTCCGGCCCCCGGCGGCGGAGGACGGCGCGGCGCAGCGGCACGGGCGAGAGGGCAAGGCCGACGCGGAGGGCATCGCGAGGCTCCGGGCGGGCCGTACGCGCGGCGAGCGCGGCCGTGCGCTGCCACTGCGAGGCGGAGAAGGCCTCGTCCCCCCCGATCCCCGTCAGGAGCGAGCCGCCCTGGGCCGCATCCAGAAGCGGCGCGTGGAAGTGGACGTTCGGCGGCCAGAGGACGCCGTAGCGGCGCAGGACGGCCGTCGCGACCGGGCCGACCACGTCCAGCTCGTCGTCGCTCGCGAGCCGAATCCAGTCGTCGAGACGCAGCCAGCGGACGACGCGCTCCTGCCACTCGGACTCGTCGCTCTCGGCCGCGCTCGACACGACGTGCGTGGCCGGCACGGGCGGCGGCAGTCCCTCGCGCCGCGCGAGTGCGGCCGCGAGGATCAGCACCGTCGAGGAGTCCCGCCCGCCCGAGAAGCTCACCAGGCACGGCGGGCGCTCGAGCGCCGGCAGGAGCGCCCGCTCGAAGGCCGCGACCGGGTCGAGCCCCTCGGGATCGGGGAGCGCGACACGCCGGTCGCCGCCGAGCACGAGCCCGCAGGCGAGCTCGAGCGGCGTGAGCGCGGTCGTCGCCACAGCTAGTCCGCTGGGAGCCGGACGAGCTCCGTGAAGGGGCCCGCCTGCGAGGGGTCGCCGTCGAGCCACGCGTGGGCGGCGAAGTCGGCGGGCGCGGTGACGCCGATCACGACGTCGCGCCGGCGCCCGTGCGCGGCCTCCCAGCGCTGGACGACGAGCGCCCGTTCGAGACAGCTCGCCGGCCGACGGCGGAGCACCGCGGCCACCCCGCGCCCGGCATCGACGGGAACGGCCGGAGGCGGCGGGATCGACGGCCGCCGAAAGTTCTCGGCGTCCAGCCCGTGCCGCACATGCCGGAGCGCGCGCAGCGTCCACCACGCGGCCCGGAGCGTCGGGAGGTCGGGCGGTCGCCGCATCAGGCCGCGAGGAGCCCCGCCTCGTCGAGTTGCGCGAGGAAGGCGTCGACGTCCGCCGCCGCCTGGGACTCGTCGATCGAGAACTGCTGGACGAGCAGCCTCGCCAGCTCGTCCTTCGTGGCGCCCTCGGCCAGCGCTCCCCAGAGGAGCGCCCCGGCCGGGTTGGCGCCGAGGTACGCCGCGGTCTTCATGTCGACGGCGACCACCTCGTCCTCGATCTGCCGCCAGTGGAGCGCGTCGTCGCGCAGCTTGAAGGTCATCATGGCCTCCGGTCGTGGTCGTCCGCCGGGTGCTCGAGCCCGCGGCGGTGGTCGGACAGGGGTGCGAATGCGTTGCGGATCGCGTGGGCAGCACGCCGGGCCTTGTCGCGCCACGTCTCGCCCTCGAGCGGACGCACTTCGTCGGCGAGCGCAGTGAGCGAAGCCCGGGCAGCCTCGCGGCCGGGGTACACCCAGAGCGGCGCCAGCCAGTCCTCGAGATGCCGCTCGAGCACGGTCCGCTCGCGAACGCTCGGCAGGCAGCGGCCCCACACACGGAGCGCGACCGGCGTGCGGGCGCCGCCGAAGAGCGAGCCGGCGATCGACGTGCTGGTCCGCCAGAGGCGCTCCATCTGCCACCAGCGGGCCAGCGCCCGGAGCTCGTCGGCCGCCGTCTCGTCCGCGAGGAGCGCAAGGTCGAGCGCGTGGACGAGCTTCGTCAGCGGCCCGTGCGCGCATGCGTGCGCCGCGAGGACGAGCGCGTGGCGGGCCGGGTCGAGCGTGTCGATCCCGTCCACCCCGACGGAGGACGGCACGGCGGTCTGGAGCAGCTCCTTCTTGGAGGGCGGCCGCAGGCGCGCCGGCCACTTCGGCCGGTCGTGGATCTCGACGAGCAGCGGCAGCCCCGGGTAGACGAGCGGCCGTAGGTGATGGATCGCTGCGTACTTCTCCGGGATCCCGACCGGCTCGAAGCCCGCGCCGATCAGCTGCCGCTGCACCGTGACGGCGTCCGGGACGAGCAGGTCGACGTCGCGGAACCCGCGCAGCTCGGGCTGCTGGTACCGCGCGGCGACCTCCGGCCCTTTCATGAGCACGAGCGGGCCGTCGCACGACTCGCGGACGCGCTCGAGCAGGGCGGGCGCGACGAGCGTGAGGATCGCGGCCGTCCAGCCGTCGGCCTCGAGCTCCGTCCGAGACGGGCCGTCCGACTTCGCGGAGGCGCTGCGCGCCCAGCAGGTGGACGCCGTGCTCGCGGAGCGCCGCCTCCCCCGGCGCGCGCAGGACGAGCTCGTCGACGCGCCGCCAGATCTCGGCCGATCCGCTCGGCGCCGGGGGCGCGAGCGTCGGCATGCGTGCCTGTGTCTCCGTGGCCGCCATCAGTAGAGCCCCAGGCTTCCCCGCCGCAGCTCGCGCTGCACTGCGAGCCGGAAGGCGACCATCCCGGCCGCGAGCGAGACGATCGACATCGGGACGAGAAGGGCCGCCGTCCGCAAGGAGTCGGACACAGGCGCGTCGCCGAGGAGCGCCTCCCGCATCCCCTCGATCGCGAGCGCGATCGGATTCAGCTCGGCGATCGGCAGGAGCCAGTCCGGCAGCAGGTCGATCGGGAAGTAGACGCCGGAGACGAGCGCGAGCGCCGATCATCACGATCCCCACGAGGCCCGCGCCGCGGCGGAACGTGAGGATGAGCGCCGCGGCCGCGACGCCGAGCCCCCACACGAACGGGATGAACGTCAGCAGGATGAGGAGCGCGGGCAGGATGCCGTCCCGGTCGTAGTGCAGCCCGAACGCGAGCGCGATCCCGCCGAGGAAGATCGCGGTGCGGAGTGGGATGTAGAGCAGGTCGAACGAGACCGAGCCGAGCTGGATCGTCGCCGGCGCGGTCGGCGTCATCAGCACCGACTCGAGCGTCCCCATGAGCTGCTCGCCGCGGACGGCGATCGCCACCCGCTCCAGCGCGAACTGGACGAACGACGCCGAGCGCGATGCCGATCGAGGCGAACTCGAGGTAGCTGACCTGCTCGCCGCCGTAGGTCGGCAGCGCCGCCGGCTCGACCATGAGGCCGATGAAGGAGAATACCAGCGCCTGGCCGACGAGTTCGACGCGTCCGAGACGAACGCCATCGGTAGCTCCAGGCGGTCAGGAAGTCACGGCGCACGAAGGCAGGCAGCTTGAGCAGCTCGCCGACGAGGCCTCGCGGCGCGGCATGGGCGAGCGGCGTCACGCCGGGGTTCCTCCGTCAGGGCGACGAAGGCGCTCCTCGATGCTCGGAGCGGCTCGTCCCGGCAGGCGACGACGTCGATGCGCGCCGCCGCCAGCGCGACGAACGCCGAGCCGAGCAGCGTGTTCCGCGACGAGGTCGAGCAGGAAGTGCTCCGATCCGGCGTCGCCGGTCACGGGACGATCGTGCCGTGCCCGCCGAGCGCCTCCTGCGAGCGCACGGCCAGCCGGCGTCCGGCATGCCCCCGTTGCGGAGCTGCAGACGTAGCGCCGCGGGTCGCGAGTGCGCGAGCAGGCCGGCAACCGTGCCGGCGAAGCGCGACCGTGCCGTCGGGCAGCAGTGTGACGCGGTGGCGAAGCCACGGATCTCGTCGAGGCGCTGCGTTGCCCAGACGACGGCGGCGCCGCGCCGGCCGCGCTCGGCGACGAGCTCGCGGACGCGCCGCGCCCCCTCGGGGTCGAGGTCGTGCGTCGCCTCGTCCACGAGCAGGACCGGCGGGTCGGTGATGAGCGCCCGCGCGACCGACAGCCGCTTCTGCATGCCGTGGGAGTAGATCGCCGACGGGCGGTCGTGCGGCCTCCGCGAGCCCGACCTCCTCGAGGAGCTCCTCGCACGCGCGCGACGCACGCGCGCCGGCGGAAGCCGTGCAGGCGGGCGAAGAACGACGAGGTTCTCGAGCGCCGGAGATTCGGAGGTAGAACGCTGCGGTCGCCGCTCGGCACGAGGCCGACGGCCGCGGGCCTCGCGGCCGGCGCCGCCGGACGGCCGAGCACGCGCACGGTGCCGCTCGTGGCGTCATGAGCCCGGCCAGCAGCCGGAGCAACGTCGTCTTGCCCGCGCCGTTCGGGCCGAGCAGCGCGTGGATCTCGCCGGGCGGCACCGCAAGGGACACGCCGTCGAGGGCGACGGTCTGGCCGAAGCGACGCACCAGGTCGAGTGCGTCGATCGCAGGCTCGGACACCAAGGCAGGCTCCGGCAGCGCCTCGTGGGGCGTCTGCTCGGGAACGGTCGCCGTCCCGCCGTTCACGCTCCCCCCTCCCGCCGGCCTCTCAGCGCGTGCTCCTTCCGTCGCGGCCGGGGCCGTCCCGCGACCCCGTCTGACCAGCGTAGGTCGGCGGAAACCCGCATTGAAGGCCAGAACGGGAAAACCGGCCGGGGGGCGAGTACCTAGCCGTTCGGGCAGGTGCGCTAGGCGGTCGCGAGGGCGGCCGGCGCGGGCGCTTCGGCCCCGCTCGCGACGAGCGTGGCATAGACGTCCGCGAGCTCGGCGGCGGCGGCGTCCCACGTGAGCCGCTCGCGCTCGGCGAGCACCGCGCGGCGCAGGCACGCGAGGAGCTCGGGGTTCTGGTGCAGGAGGCGGAGGTGGACCGTCAGGAGCTCGACGTCGCCGGCCGGGTGGACGAGGCCCGTGCGCCCGTGGACGCACCGCGCTCCCGAGGCGTCCAGACGACCGGGACGCAGCCGCAGAGCTGCGCCTCGTAGGTCACGAGGGCGCTCCCCTCCTCCACGGACGGGAGCACGAGGACGTCCGCCTCGCGCATCACCGCGGCCGGATCGGAGGCGAAGCCGCGCACCTCGACGCTCGGGTGCTCGAGGAGCGGGCCGAGCGCCTCCGCGTATCCCGGGACGAACTCGCCGAGAATCACGAAACGGCCGGTCTCGGCGGCGCCCGAGTGGATCCACGCGCGGAGCGCATGGTGCAGGCCCTTGCGCGGCTCGCAGCCGCCACGAAGATCGCCGTCAGCCCGTCGCCGCGCTCACGCTCCGCCGGGAAGAACGCGGCCGGATCCGCACCGTAGCGATGGAGCGCCAGCTTGCCCGGCGGCACGTCGTTGGCGAGGAAGGTCGCGAGCGAGAACTCCGAGGGGACGAGCAGCAGGTCGGCCGCGTCGTACTCGGCCTCCTCCCCCGCGAGCACCTCGGCCGAGAACGTGTGCGAGTGGCCGGCGGCCTGCGCGACGCCGATCGCCTCGCTCTCGCGCGCGACCGCCTCGAAGGCATAGCGCGTGTGCGTGTTCGGCACCTCGCGTGCGGCCGGGATGCCCAGCTCCCGCGCGCGCCGCAGCGTCGCGAGGCAGCCCGCCGGCCAGCAGTGGACGAGGTCGATCTCCCCCGCAAGCTCCTCGAGGAGCCGCGCGCAGCGCCGGTCGTGCCATGCGTAGGCGCGCCGGACGCCGAGCGCCCGGTGCGGGACGCGCCGCCCGCCGACGCGGAGCGTCTCGACCACCCGCGCCGCGCCCGGAAGCTCCCGCGCCAGCGACGTGCAGACGACCGTGACGTCGAGGCCCTGGCGGATCGCGCCGGCCGCCTGGTGGTACGCCGTCGTGCCGATTCCCGGCCGTCCGAGGGCGTGCGGGAAGCTGTACAGAAGCCGCACGAACCCAAGGATAGGACCGACGGCCGCGCGGCGTCGCTCCCCGTTCGGACGGTCTTCGGGAGGCCTAGTGCCGCTCGTCGGCGCCGGCGTCCGCCCGGCGTCCACCGGGCCGGCGCTGACCGTCGATGTCGACGCGCGGATGGTTCCTCGGGTTGCCGTAGTTCACGGCGGCGGCACCGGCGCGGAGATGGAGGTCGCGCGGCGGCGAGCGGAAGCCCGTGCCCGCCCGGCGGCCGCCGCACGGGCTGCCCGTTGGCGACGACGTTGTAGCGCCACACCGCGTCGTTGCAGTTGGCCGAGTTGTTGTTCGAGATGACGTTCGAGTCGAACGATCGAGCGCCGCGCACCCGAGCCGCCGAGCCAGCCGACGCCGCGCGTAAACGAGTTGAAGCGGATCCGCATCGCGCCCTTCGATGTCGCCGAGCCCGAGCGAGTAGTAGCCCGAGTAGCAGCAGTCGAAGAAGTTGTTCTGAGCAGACGTTGCGCGCGCGCCCGTTGCTCGCGAGGTCCTTCCCGAAGATGATCGAGAAGTGCTCGCAGTTCCAGAACCGCGTGTTCGCGATCACGAGCCCTTCACGTCGTCGATGCCGATGCAGTCGACGTGGGCGCCCGAGTTGTGCTTCTTGAAGCCGTGGATCCGGACGTGGTCGAAGACGATGTCGCGCGCGCCGTTGTTCGTCGCGTAGGCGGCGGTGATCCAGTTCATCCCGTCGTCCGTGTCGTTCGGGCCGACCTCGGAGTTCCGGTAGTTGATGTGGTCGGCGCCGCGGATGAAGAACTGGCGCATCTTGATGAACGAGTAGGTGATGCGCTGCGCGCCCGGGCTCGTTGTACGTGTCGTCGACGACGCGGAAGCCGCGGAACGTGATGTACGAGCCGCGCACGACCCGGATGCTGTGCAACGTCACGCTCGCGCCGCGGGCCGGCCGGAAGAGGATCTTCGGGCCGTGCGCCTTCGGGCGGGCGTTGATCCGCTGGCCTCCGTACGAGCCTCCGAACACGATCACGACCGTGCCCGGCCTCGAGACCGCGTAGGCCTTGTTGAACGAGCGGCATGGGTTCGAGCGCGTGCACGAGCCCGCGTCGGAGCCGTTCGGGCTGACGTAGCGCGCGGCGGACGCCGGGGAGGCGACTGTGAGAGCCGCGAGCGCGAGAGCGGCGAGGATGATCGTGCGGCGAAGCAACGACGGGGGGCTGGCCGGGCGAACGATCGCGGCACCGTACCAGGCCTCCCCGTCGGAGGTCGCACTCGAACTATCCGGAAGAGGGTTCCCCCTATCGCCATGCAGGTCTACGCTCACGCGGCGTGTCCACTCCGGCCACCGACGCGACCGCACGGATCGACCTGCTCGGCTGCCCCGTCGACGCGCTGACCATGGACCAGACGGTCGCGCGCGTCGAAGAAGCGATCGCGCGGCGCCAGACGACCCAGCATGTGGCGATCAACGCCGCGAAGGTCGTTCGCTACCAGCACGACGAGACACTGCGCGCCGCGGTGGACGGGTGCGAGCTCGCGACCGCGGACGGTCAGTCGGTCGTCTGGGCGTCGCGCATCCTCGGCCGGCCGCTCCCCGAGCGCGTGGCTGGTATCGACCTCATGGACGCGCTCCTCGGCGCCGCCCGCGAACGCGGCTACGGCGTCTTCCTCCTCGGCGCGCGCGCGGAGGTGCTCGAGCGGGCCGAGCAAGAGATCCTTCGGCGCCATCCCGGCGTCAGGATCGTCGGCCGCCACCACGGCTACTTCGGAGCCGAGGGCGAGGCGGACGTCGTGGACGAGGTCGCGGCGGCGGCTCCGGACATCCTCTTCGTCGCGCTCGAGACGCCTGCGAAGGAGCTCTTCCTCGCGCGGAACCGCGAACGGATGCAGCTCCCGTTCGTGATGGGCGTCGGCGGCTCGTTCGACGTCCTCGCCGGCGAGCAAGACGCGCGCGCCCCGCTGGATGCGCAGCGCCGGGCTCGAGTGGTTCTACCGGCTCGTCCAGGACCCGCGGCGGCTTGCGCAGGCGGTACTGGTCGGGAACGTCGAGTTCATCACCTTGGTTTTCAGAGATTCCTCACGGAACCGGAAGTCAAGCCTCGCGGCAGCGCATGACCTCGGAGGAGCGGCCCGGTGGGTAGTCCAGCGTCGAGCACGAGCGAGTACTACGACCACTACTGGTCCCCCGAGGGCTTCAGACCCACGGGCGCAGCCTTCCGGCAGCTGAGCGATCGATTGGAACATCTCGCGCAGCCCGAGACCAGCTGGATCGACGTCGGGTGCGGCGATGGCAGGACTTCCGGCCTTTGGCTTCGAACTCGCGAGTGCTCTTACGTGGGAGTGGACGTGTCGACTCCTGCAGTGGAGCAAGCGCGAAACGCCGGCCTGGACGCCCGGCTGATCGAGGACGCGGGAGATCTGCCTTTCCCGGACGAAAGCTTCGACGGGGCGATCTGCGTCGAAGTGTTCGAGCACTCTGTTCTCGCCGCAGCGCGCCGCCAGCGAGATGCTGCGCGTTCTGCGGCCTGGCCGGTGCCGTGTTTCTCACCGTTCCGAACGTCGCGTACTGGCGCCGCCGGGCCGAGCTCGCGGTTGGACGGTGGAACCCTCTCGGCGACGATCTCTCGGTGGCCGAACCGTGGCGTGACCCGCATATTCGCTTCTTCACCCCGAACACACTCGCGAGAATGCCTCGAGATGTCAGGCTTCACCGGCGTCTCGATCCGAGGGACAGGACGGTGGTGTAGTGCGAGATCTTCCGTGGATCGGCTCGAAGCTCGGTCGCGGCGGAGTGTCTCGCGTCTACACGCGAGGCCGAGCGCCGTGGCCGACGATCCTTGCTCAGCGGTTGAATGCGCTCGCATTCAAGCCGCTCACCAACTAGTCACAGCGCCCCGCCGCGACGTCCACGCGGCGAGCAGGCCGGAGCGAGGCGATTTCAGCCTCGCTCGTCGGCGCCGGCGTCCGCGCGGCCCCTGCAGCCGCGGATCTCCATCGATGTCGGTCGCCGGGTAGCTGCCGGGTTGCCGGCGTTGATCGCGGCCGCGCCGGGACTTGAGATGGAGGTCGGGAGGCGAGACTCGCGAAGCCGTCGCGGCCGGACGCCACCGTTCCCGCATGCGCTCCCCGAGGCGACACGTTGTAGCGCCAGTCGCCTTGCGAGCAGTTGGCCGAGTTGTTGTTCGAGATCACGTTCGAGTCGAGCGTGGCTGTTGGACGACGCTGCCGCCGAGCCATCCGATTCCGAGGGTCAGCGAGTTGAAGCGGATCATCATCGGGCCCTCGACGTCGCCGAGGCCGATCGAGTAGTACCGCCCCGAGTAGCAGCAATCGAAGAAGTTGTTCTCGAGCAGGACGTTCCGCGAGGCCGGACGCTCCAGAGGTCCTTGCCGAAGATCATCGAGAAGTGCTCGCAGTTCCAGATCTTGGTGTTGCGGATCATGAGCCCGTCGACGTTGTCGATCCCGATGCAGTCGACGTGCGCGCCCGCGTTCCACTTCTTGAAGTCGTGGATCCGGACGCCGTCGAACAGGATGTCCGATGAGCCGTCGTTCGTCTGGTACGCGGCTCGTGATCCAGTTCATCCCGTCGTCCGAGACGTTCGGCCCGACCTCGGAGTCGTAGTAGCTGACGTGGTCGGCGCCACGGATGAAGAACTGCCGCATCTTGATCCCGCGGTACGTGATCCACTGCGCGCCCTGGCGGTTGTAGGTCGAGGACGTGACGGTGAAGTTCGCGCATCTCGAGGTACGAGGCGCGCACGATGTTCACGCTCGAGAGGGTCACCGAGGCGCCGGCGGCGGGCTGGAACACGACCGCGGGGCCGTTCGCCTTCGGAGTCTGGTCGATCGTCTGGCCGCCGTAGCGAGCCGCCGGCGACCTGGACGACGTCGCCGGGCGAGGCGACCGCGTAGGCGCGCGCGAACGACCCGCACGGCGCGGCCTGCGTGCACTGGCCGGAGTCGGAGCCGCCGGGCGCGACGTACCGGTCGGCCGTGCCGGGCGGCGGGCACGTGCTCGTCGAGGCGGAGACGGTCGCCTGCGGCGAGCGGTTGCCCGCGGCGTCGACGGCGTCGACGGCGAACGTGTAGCTCGTCCCGCACGAGAGGCCGGAGACCGTGGCCGTGAGGCCGGTGGGCGAGCTGACGAGGTTCCCGCTCCGGTAGACGCCGTAGCCGGTCACGCCGGTGTTGTCGGTCGCGGCGTTCCACGCGAGCGAGACGCTCGTGGTCGTCGCGCCGGTCGAGCGGAAGTTCCCCGGCGTCGTGGGCGCCTCGCTGTCGGGCGGCGGCGGGCACGCGTTGGTCGACGCGTTCAGCGTCGCCTGTGCCGAGCGGTTGCCGGCCGCGTCGGCGGCGTCGACGGCCAGGGCGTACGTCGTACCGCACGCGAGGCCGGTGAAGGTGTACGTGGTGCCCGTCGGCGTCCCGATCGGCGCGCCGTCGCGGAACGCGCCGTAGGCGCTCACGCCGATGTTGTCGCTCGACGGCCGTCCACGAGACGCTGATCGAGGTCTGCGTCGAGCCGGTCTTCGCGAGCCCGGTCGGCGCTGTGGGCGCCTCGGTGTCCGGGCCGGTCGGGCAATCGACCGTCGCCGCATTCAGGGTCGCCTGCGCGGAGCGGTTGCCCGCGGCGTCGGCCGCCTCGACGGCGAAGGAGTAGGTCGTCCCGCAGGCGAGGCCGGTCACCGTGCGCGTCGTCCCGAGCCCGGTGCCGACGAGGTTCCCGCCGCGGTAGACGGCGTACTCGGTCACGCCGACGTCGTCGGTCGCGCTGTTCCAGGCGAGCGAGACGCTCGAGCCGGTCGCGCTCGGCGAGCGGAAGTTGCCGGGGGTGGTCGGGGCCTGCGTGTCGCCCGGCGCCGGGGTGCCGACCGGATCGGCCATGTCGCTCTGCACCTCGGAGGCGCTGAGCGCACGGTCGTACACGCGCACCTCGTCGATCGTGCCGGCGAACCACTCGTCCCAGACCAGGTTCCCGCCGATGCGCAGGACCCCGCTCGAGGCGGTCAGCGGCCCGGACAGTGCGAGCTCGCCGGCCGGGGTCCCGTTCACGTACAGGCGGAGGGTCGTGCCGTCGTAGGTGGTGGCGAGGTGCGACCAGGTGTCGGCGGGGAGCGCCGCCGGAGCCGAGACGCGCTTGTCGTCGCCGGCCACGAAGACGTGGCCGCTCGGGAGGTAGCCGCTCGCGGAGGCGTAGAGGCCGTAGACGAGGTCGCCGGGCTGCTCCTTGAGGACGACCGTGCGCCAGCCTGACGAGCGCGGAGGTCGGACGGACCCACGCCTCGAGCGTCATCGCGTTCGTGAGGTCGAGCGTCTCGTCGTCGAGGACGGACACCTGGTCGTCGACGCCGTCGAACCTGAGCCCACCGCCGAAGCGCCCGCCGGTCGTGCGCGTCGCGCCCGCCAGGGTGCCGGTGTTGGCGTAGCCCGAGGCGTCGGTCGCCGACGCGCCGGTCGTCTCCTCGAACCCGTAGGCCGCCACCAGGCCGCCGGCCGGCGGTGGCGGCGGGACGCAGTCGCCGCTCGACGCCGACATCGCCGCCTTGGCGGAGCGGTTGCCGGCCGCGTCGTACGCGTCCACCTCGAGAAGGTGCGGCGCGCCGCACGCGAGGCGCGGCAGGTAGGCGGTCGTGGACTTCACGTCCTTCTGGCGCGCGCCGTCGAGGTACACGCCGTACCCCGCGACCTTCTTGTTGTCGCTGGACGGAGACCAGGTGAACGCCGTGCGGGACGCCGTCGCGTCGGTCGTCGCGAGGTTCTTCGGCGTCGTCGGCGCGACCCTGTCGCCGGACGGAGCGATCGGCTTGAGCGCGCTCAGGTAGGCATCGACCGCCCCGCGCTGCGTCGTCGGGCCGGCGGCGAGGTCGACGTTCCGGCTCGCCTTCGACCGGACCGCTGCCCGGCGCCACCTGAGCTGCTTGAAGTGCTTCTTCGCCGGGATCGTGAGCATGACGACCACGCGGCCGCCGGAGACGTGGAGCGACCGGAGGGAGCGCATGGTCGAGGGGACGACCACCACGTCCGCCGCGCCGCTCGCGGTCAGCTGCCTGGCCGAGCCGAGCGTGCGCGCGTACACGGCGCACCGGCTTCCGGGCGAGGCGAGCTCGAGCGCCCGGCAGGCTGTGTCGGCCGCGGTCCGCGAGACGGCCGACGACGGCCGCTCCTCGGCCAGCGGCGCGAACACCAGCAGGTGCGCCGCACGGGCGAGGTTCCGGACCCGGGCCACCTGCGCCGGCTGGAGCGAGCCCGGACGGACGACGAGCGCGTTGACGCCGTGCGTGCGCAGCCGGCGGGCGAGGCGCGGCCCGAGCATCCGGTAGGAGGCGCGGTTGACCTCGAAGCCCCAGACCGAGCCGGGCAGGGCCGTGGGCGCCGTGGAGGTGTCGGGCGCAGCCTGCGCGGGCGCGGCTGTCAGGACCGCGAGAGCGGTCGTGAGCACGATGAGTGCGGAAAGGCGGTACGCGGCGCGGCGCGGCGTACGGGGTGCGGCTCCCCAGTTCGTCACGATCCCCCCTCCATCGGTGTTGGCCTGGAAGGCGGCGATCACCACTCCGAGGGAACCGGCCCGCAAGCCCTGGAAACACGCGGGAAACCGGCCGGACGGGGAGCAGAGACCCGCGCGGAGCGTTGCTAGGGTCGAGCCGTGAAGCGGGTTTCGGTCGTCGTCGTCTCGTACAACAGCCGCGACCGCCTGCGGGCGTGCGTCGAGCCGCTCGCCGGCCGGCCGGGGATCGAGGTCGTCGTGGTCGACAACGCGTCCTCGGACGGAAGCCTCGAGGCCGTCGCCGACCTGCCCGTCAAGGGGATCCAGCTCGACGACAACGGCGGCTTCGCGCACGGCTGCAACGTCGGGTGGCGCGCGTCGGACGGCGACGTACGTCCTCTTCCTCAACCCGGACGCGGTCCTCCCCGCGCTCGACCTCTCGCACCTCGCGCGGCGTGCTCGACACGGAGCCGCAGGTCGGCGCGGTCGCGCCGAAGATCCTCCACTCGACGCACGAGCTCGACTGGTCGCAGCGGCGCTTCCCGCGCCTGCGGTCGACCTACGCGCAGGCGCTCTTCCTGCACCGGATCCTCCCGCGGGCGGCGTGGACGGACGAGGTCGTCCGCCGCCCGGAGGCCTATCTCGTGCCGGCGGAGCCCGAGTGGGTCTCCGGCGCGTGCATCCTCGTGCGCCGCAGCGCGCTCGAGGAGCTCGGCGGCCTCGACGAGGGCTACTTCATGTACTGCGAGGACACGGATCTCTGCAAGCGGCTCTGGGACGCGGGCCACGCCGTCCGCTTCGACCCGTCCGCGGTGGCGGTCCACGAGGGCGGCGCGTCGGCGCCGCGTCCTTCCCTCATCCCCGTCCTCGTCGCCAGCCGCGTCCGCTACGCCCGGCAGCACCGGGGGACGGTCGCCGCCTGGCTCGAGCGGCTCGGGATCGCGCTCGGCGCCCTCACGCACGCGGTCGTCTCGCGCGGCGGCCGGGCGGCGCGCGCGGGGCACGCACGCTCGCTCCCGAAGGCTCTTCTCCCAGCCGGCCCACCTAGCCGGATGGGCAGGAACGCCTAGGCTCGGCCGCGGCCCGGTTCTGGCCGAACGGGCGTCGAAACGCGCGCGCACGCGCGGTAGCGTCGCGAGGGTGAACGGGATCGCGCCCAGCGCCGTGCTCGAACGGTCGGCGGCCTTCCTCCGGGAGGTCTACGACCCCGAGCGCGCGCTCTTCCCCTTCTCGAGCTCGCCGGCGGGCCACGGGTACGCGAACGACTACGGCTCGCGCGCGCTCCGCTACACGATCAACTCTTTCCTCGGGTTGCAGGAGGCGACAAGGGCGGGGATCGGCCCGGACGAGGCTTGGGTCGACGCGGCCCTCGAGGACTTCCTCGAAAAGCGCGTGGGGGACATTGCCTCTCCGGCCGACCTCGGCCTCCTGCTCGTCCTCCTCCGCGAGCGCCCCGACCACCCCGCGGCGGCTGCGGCCGTCCTGCGCATCGGGAAGCTCGTCGCGGACGGGCCCGGGACGAAGCTCCCGATCCAGACGCTTGCCTGGATGCAGTGGGGCCTCGACGCCTGCGCGTCGTCCGGGAGCCTCGCGGCGGCGCGGATCTCCGATCGCCTCTTCGCGAGGATCCTCGACGACTACGTCCACGAGGGGACGCTCCTGCCGCGGCACAGCTCGTCGCTCTACCGGCGCAACGTCGTCTCGTTCGGGGCGATCGTCTACTACCTGCGCGCCGTGCACGAGCACGCGCGCCGGACCGGCGACGCGACCGCGCGGGCGCTCTTCCGCAGCGGCGTCGCGCGGATGCTCGAGGCGCAGGGCCCCCAGGGCGAGTGGCCCTGGCTCTACGCCGTCGCGACCGGGCGGCCGGCCGAGCTCTACCCGGTGTACGCGGTGCACCAGGACTCGATGGCGATGCTCTTCCTCCTCCCCGCGCTCGACCAGGGCGTGCCCGGTGTGCGCGAGGGGATCGAGCGCAGCCTCGCCTGGTGCTTCGGCGCGAACGAGCTGCGGCGGCCGATGTACGCCGACGCGCCGTTCCAGGCCTTCCGCTCGATCGAGCGGGTCGACTCGATGCCGCGCGTCGGGCGCTACGTCCGCGCCGTGCGCGGGATCACCACGGGCCGCAAGCCCGTCCCCGCGGGCGGCCGCGGCGTCCGGATCAACCCGGAGACCCGCTCGTACCATCCGGGCTGGATCCTCTACGCGTGGTCGTCCCGGCCCGAGCTCTTCGTCGAGCTGGCCGGGGCCGGCACGACTGCCGCCGAGCGGCGTCCGGCGCTCGCGCTCGCGCGCTAGCTACGCGGTCTCGTCTGCCGGCTGCTTCGCCGCCAGGGTGGCGACCGCGAGGCCGAGCAGGATGAACACGATGAAGCTCACCTGGATGAACGCGAACGCGTCGAAGGTGAACATCCCGACCGCGTAGGTGGCGAGCGACGCGGCGAGCGCGACGCAGAGCCAGCCGCGGTCGGAGTCGTCCTCCTTCGCGGCCGCGGCCGAGCCGGCGGATCGGCCGCAGCAGAAGCATCAGCCAGCCGACGAAGCCGACGAGTCCGGTTTCGAGCAGGATCCCGAGCCACTGGTCGTCGAGGATCTGGTCGCTCGGGTGCGACGGTCGACGAGCGGGTCGATAGCCCTGGCCGACGAGCGGCGTCTGGCGAACTCGCTGCAGGCTCGGCCCGAGGTCGGCGATCCGTCCCTGGCCGCGGGAGCCCGGATTCGACGACTGCTCGGCGATCAGGCCGCCCTCAGGGAAGAAGGCGCCCTTGAGCGTCCCGATCGTCCCCGGGATGACGATGTGGACGGCGAGGACGGCCGGGAGCAGGAGCGGCCAGAGGCGCTTCGTCTGCTTCGGCCGGAGCCAGAGGAAGACGACGCGCGACCGCGAGGAGCATGAGCACGGACGTCCGCGAGAGCGTCGCGAGCGAGCCGAGTCCGAGGAGCGCCGGCCGCGACCCACCAGATCCGTGCGGCCCGACCGGCGCACGAGGTAGACGGCCGGCGGCATCAGCATCACGAGCGCGGCCCCGAGCGCGATCGGGTGCTGCGCCGACGCGTAGGCGCGGACGCCTCGTCCCTCCTCCGACGACGCGACCGTAGAAGTCGCCCGGCTCGAGCAGCGGGATCATCGCCAGAGAGGTGGTCGAAACAGGTTGTACTGCGTCGCGCGACTCGAGGATCGCGAGCGCCGCGAGCACCGCGCCGCCGCCCACGAGGACGCGCAGAAGCCGGTCGACCTGCTCCATCGTCCGGACGACGCTGGCGATCAGGAAGAGCAGCAGGAAGAAGCTGAGCAGGAACGTCACGCCCTTGACCACCTCCGGCTCCCGCTCGGCCACGCGCCCGGCGTTCGCGACGATCGAGCCGAGAACGGAAACGATGATCAGGCCGACCGGGAGCTCGAGCCCGGTCCGCCGCAGCCGCACCCGCGGGTCGACGAGGAGCGAGGCCGTCCACCCGGCGACGATGAACGCCACGAACAGCCGGTAGGGCTCGAGCTCGAAGGGCAGCGCCCCGGGCAGCACGTACCGCTGGATCGGGATGAAGAGGATCACGAGCACGAGGACGGCCAGGAGGGTGTCCCAGGAGAGCAGCGACCGGTACGCCAGCGTGAAGACGATCGCGAGGGCGATCACCGGCGCCGTCTCGAGCGGCCGCGTGCCCGGTGAAGACGGTCAGCGTCAGGAGCGCGAGCGCCCCGAGCACGACCGCGGACGAGATGTACGGCCCGCGCTCCTCGCCCGCCGCGACGAGCCGCATGGCCTAGCCGGAGCGGCGTCGCCGCACGGGCCGCGGAGCCGCCTGCGGGTCGGACACGTCGGCCACCGGGCGCACCCGCGGCCGGAGGTTCTCGAGGATGAACGCGAGGCCGATCACGGCGAGCATCACGGTCAGGAAGACGACGATCGGCACGGTCTTCGAGCGGCCTTCGAGCAGCACGGTCGTCGCCGGCGACGGCTGGCGCACCTGCGTGAGGACGGCGCGCTGGCTGGTCGGGGACCCCGCCGCGGTCCTGCTGGATGTCGAGGAACTCCTGGAAGGCCTTGTTCGCCCGCTGCGCCACGAGCATCGCTCCCTCGGGCGTGGACGCGAGGCCGCGGATCGAGAGCATCGGCAGCGGCGCGTCGGAGCCGTTCGTGGCCACGAGGGGCGTCGCCTCGACGATGCCGCGGATCGGGCCGTCGCGGAGCATGATCTCCCGCACCGCGTCGCCCGTCACGAGCTCGGCGTAGATGTTCGCGAGCTCGATGAAGCGGGTCCGACGGCGCGAACTTCGGCGTGTAGGTCTGCGGCCGGTCGGTGCCGACGGGCGGCACCTCCTCCTCGAACACGGACCGCCCGAGCGGGAAGTCCGGCTCGGTCACGAGCAGCGTCCCGACGCTCACCCACTTCTCGCTCTCGCGGGACTTCACGGACGGCGTCCCGCCGCCGAAGTCGATCCTCGCGATCGACGCGAACGCGAGCAGGAGGGCCAGGATCAGCCCGCCGAGGACGAGGAAGCGGAAGCGCCAGATGACGCGGATGTAGAGCTGGAGATCCATCAGGCGGGTCCGGCGTCAGGGGGTCCCGACCCCTGCGACGAGGCCCGCAGGAAGAGGACGGCGGCCTCCGTCCGGTTCGTGACTCCGAGCTTCCGGTAGATCGCCGCGAGGTGGAACTTGACGGCGTGGATCGTCACGTGCAGCCGCCCGGCGATCTGGACGTTCGTGAGTCCGAGAGAGGCCATCTCGAGCACCTCGACCTCGCGGGGCGACAGGCGCTCACGCGGGTCGATCGGCTCGTACGCTGCGTGCAGAGGTTCCAGCAACGCTTGCGATGCTAGATCCGGGCCCGCGCGATGCCTACGCGACGTTGGCCTAGCGTTTCGCGCCCTCGGCTAGCCGTTCGGCTAGCGCGATCTAGCTTGACGCGGGATGGTCACGGAGACCGGGGCTGGCTAGGGTCGAGCGGTGATCGACGTGCACGCGCCCAGCGCCGGCCCAGGACGCCTTCCGAGCCGCCGCGCGAGCGGGCCGTCCGTCCTGCGCACGGTCGCGGAAGTCGACGCGGCGCAGCGCGGAGCTCGAGGCGGCTGCCGTGGACGCGCGCTCGACCCCGTCCCGGAGTACGTCCTCGCGGTCGATCGGCGTCGCGGCCCGAGGTGCATGGCCCGCTACGTGCGTCGGCTCACGGCGCCCGGCGGCGAGGACGTCGTCTTCGTCGGGCGGCTCGAGGAGATCCCGCTCGACCGTCTCGGCCGGCTACCGGACGCTCTACCGGCCGCGTCGTGCGCGCGATCACGCTCGTCCACGGCGGCGTCCACGGCGCGCGACACGCCGAGGCGGCCGAGCGCGCTCCTCGCGAGCCTGCGCGCGGCGCTCCGCGCCGGCGAGGCGGACGTCCTCTGGCTCCCGTCGATCGAGGTCGGGACGCCGCTCCACGCTGCCGCGACGGCGGTCCCGTCGGCGCTCCGGAACCATTTCCGGCGCCGGACCACCCACTGGACGCTCCGGCTGCCGGACTCGTTCGACGAGTTCGTGGCGCTCGCGCTCGAAGAAGACGCGCGAGAACCTCCGCGTCTATCCAACCGCCTCACCGCGACCACGGCGACGCGCTCTCGCTCCGCGTGTACCGCGGCCCGGCGAGATCGACGAGCTCCTTCGGCGTCGTCGAGGAGGTCGCCGCGAAGACGTACCAGCGCGGGCTCGGCGTCGCGCTCGCCGGACTCGCTCGAGGAGCGCGACGCTGACGAGCTCGGCGCTCGAGCGCAGGGCTGGTTCCGCGCCTGGGTGCTCTCCGTCGACGACCGGCCGATCGCGTTCTGGTCGGGCGCCGGGTTCGGCGGGACGTTCTTCGTCGGGACGCCCGGCTACGACCCCGCGTTCGCCGAGTACAGCATCGGGACATACCTCCTGCTGCGCGTGATCGAGGACCTGATCGCCGACGACGAGATCCGAGACGCTCGACTACGGGCTCGGCGAGTCGGAGTACAAGCGGCGCTTCGGGAGCGACTCCTGGGAGGAGGAGGACGTCCTGATCTTCGCCCCCAGCTTCCGCGGCGTGCGGATCAACGCGACGCGCACAGCGCTCGAGGGCACTGTGGCGCTCGGCCGCGGCGTCGCCGGCCCGCACGCGGGCTCGCCGCGCGCCTCAAGCGCCGGTGGCGGCGGCGCCTCGAGCGCCGCGCGACCTCCCCGGTCGGCTAGGTGCCCGCCGCGCGGCCGGTTTCTCGGTTCTGGTCTGTTCCCGGAGCCGTTCGGCGCCTAGGCTCGGAGTGCGTGGATCACGTGCACGCATGCGGATTTTTCGGGACGAGGCGACGGTGAGCACCGGCGTCGAGCAGGTCATCTCCGGAACGAGGACGGCGGCCAAGCGGGGCCGTCGGCTCGGCCGCGGCCGCACCTGGATCCTCGCCACCGGCGACGTGCTGGCGCTGGTCGTCGCGTACGCCCTCGCGTACGCCGCCGCGGCCTGGCTCGGCCCGCTGCCGCCGGTCTCGGCGCCGGCCTGGTTCCTCGCCTTCCTCGCGATCACCGCGGTGCCCGTGTGGCTCGCGGTCTTCACCGGCTACCACCTCTACGAGAACGACGCGCTCAAGATCTCCGTCTCGAGCTTCGACGAGGTGCGGGACGTCTTCCACGCGATGCTCGCCGGCTCGCTCGGGTACCTGATCCTCTCGCAGGGCGTCCGGTTCCTCTTCGACTGGTGGGTGTACACGGCCGTCGAGGCGGCGCTCTTCGCCGCCGCGGCGCTCGTGCTCGTGCCGGTCACGCGCGGCTCGGTCCGCAGCTGGATCTTCCCCCGCGTGATGGAGCGCCGGCGGACGCTGATCGTCGGCGGCGGCGCCGAGGCGCGGCTCGTCCACCGGAAGCTCGACGACGCATCCCGAGTACGGGCTCGACGTCGTCGGATTCCTCGCGGCCGACGAGGAGGACGTCCCCGGCCCGATGCTCGGCGTCCTCGGGAGACATCGCGCGGATCGTCGACGAGCACGAGATCGACCGCGTGCTCCTGGCGTCCTCGATCGCCGACCACGAGGAGATGCTCGACCTCCTCCGCACGGTGCGGCGCCCGGACGTCCAGATCTCGATCGTGCCGCGCTACAACGAGATCTTCACGTCGCACGCGACCCTCGACGACATCGAGGGCATGCCGGTCGTCACCCTGCCGCCGCTGCGGCTGGGACGCAGCTCGCGGCTCCTCAAGCGCTCGTTCGACGTCTGCGCGTCCGGGGCCGCGCTCACGCTCCTGGCGCCCGTCCTGGGCGTCGTGGCGCTCGTCGTGCGCCTCGACAGCTCCGGGCCCGCGCTTCTACCGGCAGAAGCGGCGCGGGCGCGCCGGCTCGACCTTCGAGATCGTCAAGTTCCGGACGATGCGCGTCGGCGCGGAGAACGAGCGCTTCGACCTCGTCCATCTGAACGAGGTCGACGGTCCGCTCTTCAAGATCAAGGGCGAGGACCCCAGGGTCACCCGCGTCGGCGCGTTTCTCCGGAAGACGAGCATCGACGAGCTCCCGCAGCTCTGGAACGTCGCTGCGCGGCGACATGAGCCTCGTCGGGCCGCGTCCGTTCGTCGTCCACGAGGCCGACCAGATCACCGGCTGGGCGAGCAAGCGGCTCGACATGACCCCGGGGATCACGGGCCTCTGGCAGGTGCTCGGGCGCAACGACATCCCGTTCGACGAGATGACGAAGCTCGACTACCTGTACGTCACGAACTGGTCCCTCTGGTGGGACCTGAAGATCCTCTGCCAGACGATCCCGGTCGTCCTCGGCAAGCGCGGCGCCTACTAGCAGCCCGGCCGGGCCGGCGACCCGGCTGCCTGCGCGGGTCGTCCGCGTCAGTCGCACCACGGCGGCGTGGTCGATGACCGAGCATGCGGTGGTGATCGCCGGCGGGGGTCCGAACAGGGCTGATGCTGGCGGGCGAGCGGCGTTGACGGGCGTCGACGTCGCCATCGTCGAGCCGTGCGTCGATCGTCAGGAGTGGCCGCGCCGTCGGGCGATCTGCCTCGACCTCGGTGCCGCTCGCGGGTGCGCCTCGGCGCTTGCAGGGACAGCGTTGCGCGATCGCCCAGGGAACCGTTGGATCCTCGGCTCCCGCGTCGAGGATCAGCAGCGGACCCCGATCGGGGGTCTTCGTCTCGACCTTGACTCGGTCCGAGGGTTGAGGTTGGCGTTGGCCATCTGGGCGAGGGCGATCCCCGACCCGGCCACGTGGTAGGTGTCGTAAAGGCGCTTCGGCATCGTCCTCGGCCGAGGGCGTCGTCCAGCCGTATCTGAACTGGTCGAGGTGAGCTGATGGCGCGGAGCTCGATACCGGGGGATCCACCAGGAAGTGGGCAGGCATGCCTTGAGCGTGGAGTAGAGGCAGCGGCAGGAGGCCGCGATGGACACGCCCGGGGTCGGTGACGGCAGCACCTGGCCGCCGGCGAACCCACGCCTGCGCGACCTCAGCGAGGCAATCTCGCCGTCGGGTGCACCGACTACGGGGGCCACTTCCCGACCTGTTCCGTTCACGTCGGCCCGGCAGGTCGGCAACCTGCTTCAGCGACTTCTTGGCGGGGACGTCCGGCGTCGCCGCGCCGTCTACAACCGTTGGCCGGATCGTCTGGCCATCCGGCGTCAGGACGCGTGAACCTCGGCTGGAAGCTGCCGTGGTAAGGGGACATCGCCGGACAGCTCTGGACACGTACCACGCCGAGCGCACCCAGTCGCCGCCCGCGTCCTACGCGACACGATCGCGCAGGTCTCGCTGTTCCGCCCCGACGAGCGAGTCAAGGCCCTGGGCGACACCGTCGCCGAGCTCCTCGAGTGGACGAGCCGCGCAGGCGATTCGCCGCGAGGATGTCCGGCCTGGACATCCACTACGACTCGGCGAGGGACACCCGCTGCGGACGCCGCATGCCCGATCTCGAGCTGGTCACCGCCGACGGCCCGCTGCGGGTCTTCACCCTGCTGCACGACGCCCGGCCGGTGCTGCTCAACCTCGCTGAGCCCGGCGGCGTCGACATCACTCCCTGGGCAGATCGGGTTCGGTGGTCGACGCCAGTACGTCGGAACGTGGGAGCTTCCGGCAATCGGAGACGGTCACCGCTCCCACCGCGCGTGTTGATTCGGCCCGACGGATACGTGGCCTGGGTCGGAGAGGGAACCCACGCTGGGGCTCGCCGACGCGCTCACGACCTGGTTCGGACGCGCCTGCGGCGGCGACCCGCTAGCCGTACGTCGCCGTGTACTGGCCGTCCACGGCGCCGAAGAGCGCGTACTGGACGCCCTTGATCGTCTGCGTCGTGTAGACGACCGGGCTGCCGGCTCGCGTCAGGGCGGTGAGCGTCCCGTTCGGGCCCTGCGTCGGGAGCATCGCCTGGAGGCCGCGGGCGCCTGCGCCGCCGTGGACGCTGAAGGTGAGCGTGCCGGCGTTCCAGCCGATCGAGCGGAACGCGGAGGCCTCGCGGCCGTCGAGCCAGGTGAGCATCTGCGCGGCGCTGACGACCGGCACGGAGCGGGCCTTGGCCGACGCGACGATCGCGTCGGAGCCGGGTGACGACACCTGGTCGGTGTGCATGTTCGCGGTGAAGACCCCGTAGTAGCCCTCGGGGCCAAGCGCCTTGTTGAGGAGGGTGTTGACCGTGTTCGGGTACGCCTGGCCGGACTCGTCGGTCATCTGCGTGTTCGCCTGGTACACGTCGATCAGGCTGCCGTCGAGGTCCGCGAACCGCATGGGAATGCCGGAGCCGGTCATGAACCCGGGCTTCGTCCCGATCCAGGATCCCGGGTAGTGGTAGTAGTTCGTGTCCAGCCGGATCCCGTGCTCGAGCTCGATCTTCGGCTGTGACGCCCAGTCGCTCCATGCCACGCAGTGCGTCCGCTCGGTCACCGGCGCAGGGACGCTCGTGTACTTGGACTCGAACTGCGAGAGCTGCGTCGTGTAGTGGTTCGCGAGCTCGGCCGGGGTCCAGTTCCCACAGGGGCCGCCGAACACGTTCAGGTGGAGCGCCACTTCGAAGCCGTCCGCGACGTAGCCCTGCGCCTGCGCGTTCGTGAGCGGGCTGTTCGGATAGACGTACGACGTCCCGCGGACGCACTCCCAGTCGACGACCGAGCAGCCGGCCGGGCTGAGCGCCTTGTACTGGTTGAAGCGTCCGGCGGTGCCGCCGACGGCGTGGTCGTCGCCGGTCATGACCACCGCGGCCTTCTCGCCGAACGGGAGGTACCAGAAGCGCGGGATCGGATGCTCGTCCGCCGCGGCGCTCTCGATCAGGTTCACGAGCAGCCGCTGCTGCTCGTCGGCCTGCGGGATCGCGATGCGGTTCGTGTTGACCCAGTCGGTTGACGCGCCGCCGAAGAAGAGGTCGTCCGGGCGGATCGGGAACACCCCGTCGCGGTCCTGCCCCGCCCACGCCGGGTTGCCCTGCCGGGTCTGCACGACCGAGCGCGCGAGGTCGTAGGTGAACGCGGCCGCCTGCCCGCCGTTCGCTCCCACGTCGCGCACGGTCACGGCCGGGTAGGAGGTCGATGTGGATGCGTTCGTATAGAGGGTCGCGACGGTGCGCGCGTCGATCGCCCAGTAGCGGTCGGCGCTGCCGTGGAACTGGATCGTCTGGCCGACGATGCCCGCCCCCGGCGAGCGGCTCGTGTCGACCCGCAGGTACCCGTTCGTGACGGTTCCCCCGGCGTCCCAGAGACCGAGGAGGCCGGCGAGGCGGTCGTCCGGGCCGGAACGCGACCAGATTGCCGCCTCCCTCTACCCAGCTCGTCAGGAGCGTCGCCTGCGCCTGCGTGATCGCGGTCTCCCCTAGCAGCACGACGTCGAACGAGTTGAGCACGTCGGCCGTCACGAGCGGCAGGCTGACGCTCGCGAAGGGCAGGCCCTCCGCCCGGAGGATCTCGCCGATGTAGGTCGTGTACGGGTTGCCCGGCGCGTCGACAACGAGGATCGGCGGCGCCGCAGCCTCCGTCGAGAACGTCCACGTCTTGGACGACGCGAGCGGGTTCCCGGCGAGGTCGAGGATTCGCGGGCCCGACGTCCCGCCCGCGAGCGTCGCCGTGTAGGTCGTGCCGAACTTGAGGGCCTCCGAGAGCGTCAGCGTCGCCGTCTTGTCCGCGGGGTCGTACGCGACGGTCGCCGGGACGGACGACCCGTCCGGCCGCGCGACCTTGAACGTGGAGGTGGTGACCGTCGCGGGGTCGATCTCCTCGTCGAAGGTCGCCTGGACAGTGCCGCCCATGGCCACGTTGGTCGCCCCCTGGGCGGGCGTCGTCGTGCTCACATGCGGCGGGCTCGTGTCGGGCGTGGGCGGGTTCGTCATCTCGGCCTGGATCTCCGCCGCGCTGAGCGGCACGTCGTAGATGCGCACCTCGTCGACGAGCCCGTCGAAGAACCCTCCCGGAGGAGTGCCGTAGGCGCCGATCCGCCAGGTGTTCGAGTCGCCCATGTTCCCCGTGAACGGCCGGCTCGCCACCTGGACGCCGTCGACGAAGAACCGCGCCACGGCGCCGTCGTACGTGGCCGCGATGTGCTCCCACTGGCCGGCCGCAGGCGGGTGGCCGGAGTCGAGGTAGTCGTCGATGCTTGCCTTCCCGAGTGTCAGGCGGTAGCGGCCGGCGACGTGGTCAACCCAGATCATCGGGCCGCCGTTCTGGCCGGAGACCCACGAGCCCATGAGTGCGGCGTCCGACTTGGCGCTCGCCTTCTTGACCCAGGCCTCGTAGGTGAACCCCGTCTTGTAGAACGTCCCGAGCGCCGGCAGGTCGACGCGGTCGGCCGTGCCGTTCAGCGAGAGCGCACCGCCCATGCGGCCGCTCTGCGTCCACGAGCCTCCGACGATCGTCCCCGTATGGCGGTGGCCCGAGGCGTCGGTCGCGCTCGTGCCCTGTCCCTCGTCGAACGTGTACGCGGCCACCGGGGCGACCGGCGGGGTCGGATCGCAGTCGGCCGGCGTCGTGGTGAGCATGGTGCGGGCCGAGGTGCGCCCCGCCGCGTCGAACGCCTCGACACCGAGCTGGTAGGTCGTGCCGCACGTGAGCCCGGTGAAGATGTAGTCCGTGGAGCTTGTGGTGCCGACGGCGGTCCCGCCGCGGAAGAGGCGGTAGCCGGTGACCCCGACGTCGTCGGTCGAGGCGCTCCAGCTCGTCGAGATCGACGCCTGCGTGGCGCTCGTGCGTACGAACTCGGCAGGCGCGGAGGGCGGCGCCAGGTCGGGCGACCCCACGGGCCGGTCGACGTCGGCCGCGATCTGCGCGGGCGCGAGCGCGCGGTCGTAGATCCGTACCTCGTCGATCAGCCCGTCGAAGAAGCCGGAGGGCGCAGGCCCGTACGCGCCCACGCGCCAGGTGTTCGAGTTCCCGACGTCCCCGAAGTACGAGCGGTTGGCCGTCTCGACCCCGTCGACGTAGAACCGCGCGGTCAGCCCGTCGAACGACGCGGCCACGTGGTGCCATTCGCCCGGCACGGGCGCCCGGCCCGAGTCGAGGTAGTTCCCGAAGCCCTTGTTCATGGTCAGGAAGTAGCGCCCCGACACGTTGTCGACCCAGATCATCGGGCCGCCGTCGTCGCCGCCGACCCAGCTTCCGACCACGGCGACGTCCGTCTTCGCGATCCGCGGCTTGACCCAGGCCTCGTACGTAAAGCCGGTGTCGTAGAAGGTGCCGAGAGCCGGGAGATCGACGCGGGCACCCGACCCGGCGAACGAGAGCGCCGACCCGAACCGTCCGCCCGTCCAGGTGGCGCCGAAGATCGTTCCCGTGCGGTCGTTGCCGGACGCGTCGGTCGCCGCGCCACCGGTGGCTTCGTCGAACGCGTAGGCCGGCGATGAGCCCTGCCGGCGGACCGCCAGGCGTGCACGCGTCGGTCTGCGCCGAGAGCGTCGCGCGCGTCGAGGTGTTCCCCGCCGCGTCGAAGGCTTCGACGGCGAGCGCGTACGTCGTCCCGCACGTGAGCCCCGTGAACGTGTAGCTCGTCCCCGTGGTCGTGTCGACCGCCGCGCCGTCGCGGAAGAGCCGGTAGCCCGTCACGCCCGTGTCGTCGGTCGCCGGCTGCCACGTCGTGGCGACGCTGGCCGCGCTCGACCCGGTCCGCGAGAACCCCGTGGGTGCGGACGGCGGCGAGGTGTCCCCCGTCGCGACGGGCTCGTTCATGTCGGTCTGCACCTCGGCGGCCGTCAGCGCGCGGTTGTAGACGCGCACCTCGTCCACCACGCCGTCGAAGAAGCCCGTCGGCGAGCCGCCGTACGCGCCGATTCGCCAGGTGTTGGAGTCGCCCGCGTTGCCGCGTGAACGACTTGGTCGCGACCTCGACGCCGTCCACGTAGAACCGCGCCGTCGCGCCGTCGTAGGTCGCCGCCAGGTGCTGCCACTGGCCGGGGATCGGGCTCCGGCCGGAGTCGAGGTAGTCGTCCACGCTGCCCCTGTTGAACGTGAGGCGGTAGCGGCCGGTCACGTGGTCGACCCAGATCATCGGGCCGCCGTTTTCACCGCCGACCCAGGATCCGAGGACGGCCACGTCGGTCTTGGCGGTCCGCGGCTTGACCCAGGCCTCGAGCGTGAAGCCGTTGTCGTAGAACGTCCCGAGTGCGGGGAGCTCGACGCGTCCGGAGACGCCGTCGAGAGTGAGGCCGCCGCCGAAGCGGCCGGTCGTCCAGGACGCCCCGCCGGCCAGCGTGCCCGTACGGCCGTTCCCCGAGCTGTCGGCGGCCGCGGTGCCGGATCCCGCGTCCAGCCCGTAGGCGGCGACGAGCCCGGGCGCGCTTGCGACCGCGACCGCTCCGCCGCCGAGCGCCAGCACCGCCGCCACGACGGCGGCGCACGCGAGCGGCAGAGACCCGGGAAGGGCGTCCGGATACGCTCTTCGTGTTCGCCGCCATTACCCGTAGACCGCCGTGTAGGTCCCCCCTACTGCGTTGAAGACTGCGTAGTCGACGCCCTTGACGGTGCGCGTCGTGAACGCGACCGGGCTACCGCCGCGCTGGAGCGTGGTCAGCGTGCCGGACGGGCCCTGGAGCGGCAGCATCGCCTCGAGTCCGTTCGCGCCCGCGTTGGCGACGATCCGGAACCCGAGCGTGTTGCCGGCCCACGAGAACTCACGGAACGACGACGCGTTGCGGCCGTCCGTCCAGTCCAGGATCTGCTTGGCGCTGACCACCGGGACGCTCCGCGCGAGGGCCGAGTTGATGATCGCGTCGGAGCCCGGTGAGGACACCAGGTCGGTGTGCATGTTCGCCGTGAAGACGCCCCAGTAGCCCTGCGGCCCGACGGCGTTGTCGAGCAGCGCGTTGACGTTCGCCGGGTACGTCTGACCTGACTCGTCGGTCATCTGCGTGGCCGCCTGGTACTCGTCGATCGTCGTCCCGTCGACGTCGGCGAAGCGCATGACGAGGCCGGAGCCGGTCATGAAGCCCGGCCTCGAGCCCATCCAGGAGCCCGGGTAGTTGTAGTAGTTCGTGTCGAGCTTGATCCCGTGGGCGAGCTTGGTCTTCGGCTGGCTCGCCCAGTCGCTCCACGCAACGCAGTGCGTCCGCTCCGTCACCGGGGCGGGCACGCTCGTGTACTTCCCCTGGAACTGCGAGAGCTGCACCGTGTAGTAGACCTCGAGCTCGGCCGGCGTGAAGTTGCCGCACGGCCCGCCGTTCGTGTTCAGGTGGAGCGCGACCTCGAAGCCGCTCGCGACGTAACGACTGCGCCTGCGCGTTCGTGAGCGGACTGTTCGGATAGACGTACGAGGTCGAGCGGATGCATTCCCAGTTGGCGACCGAGCAGCCGGCCGGGCTGAGCGACTGGTACTGGTTGAAGCGCCCGGCCGTCCCGCCCTGTGCGTGGTCGTCGCCGGTCATGACGACGACGGCCTTCTCGCCGCGCGGCAGGTACCAGAAGCGCGGGATCGGCTTGCGGTCGCGCGCCATCGTCGTGACGAGGTTCGCGAGCAAGCGCTGCTGCTCGTCCGCCTGCGGGATGTGCATCTTGTTGAGGTCGATCCAGTCCGGCTGGACGTCGCCCGCCATCGCCCCGAAGAAGAGGTCGTTCGTGCGGATCGGGAAGACGCCGTCGCGGTCCTGCCCAGCCCACGCCGGGTTGCCCTGGCGCGTGAGGACGACCGAGCGCGAGAGGTCGTACGTGAACGCCGCCGCCTGGCCGCCGCTCGACCCGACCGAGCGAAGCGTGACGGCCGGGTTCGTGGTCGAGGTGGTCGCGCTCGAGTAGAGCGTCGCGACGCTCGTGGCGCCGTTCAGCGTGTAGCGGTCGGCGGTGCCGTGGTACTGGATCGTCTCGCCGACGATCCCGCTCCCGGGCCTGAGGCCGTGTTCACGAGCATGTAGCCGTTCGCGAGCGTCGTCCCGGCGTCCGTCAGGCCGAGGAGGCCGGCGAGCTGCTTGTCCGGACGGAGCGCGATCAGGTTGCCGCCGCCGTTCACCCAGGTCGTGAGCGCGGAGACGGCCGACGCGCTCAGCGGCACGTTGCCGACCACCGCGACGTCGAAGAACGAGAGGAACGAGGTCGAGAGCAGCGAGGCGTCCACGGTCGCGAACTCGTTCAGGCCCTCGGCCTTCAGGATCTCGGCCGTGTAGGAGGAGAACGGATTCGAGGAGCCGGTGACGAGCAGGATCGGCGGCGGGACCGGCTCGATCGTGAACGACCAGGCGACGGTCGAGGCGAGCGCGTTGCCGCTCATGTCCTTCACCCGCGTTCCGCTCGGCACCGCCGATCAGCCGCGCCGTGTAGGTCTCGCCGAAGAGGAGCGCGCTCGTGGGCGTCAGCGTCGCCTTCGCCGCGATCGAGTCGTACGTCACGGTCGCCGGGACGAGCGTGCCGCCCGAGTTCCGAAGCTCGAAGGTCGAGCCGGTCACGGTCGCCGGGTCGAGCGCCTCGTTGAAGGTCGCCGTCACGGTGCTCGCGACCGGCACGTCGGTCGCGCCCGCGGCGGGCGTCACGTTCGTCACGGTCGGCGCCGTCGTGTCGCGCGCGACGGCGACGCCCGCGTCGGCCGTGATCTCCGCGGCCGTGAGCGCGCGGTTGTAGACGCGAATCTCGTCGATGCGCCCCTGGAACCACTCGGGCCAGATGTTGTTGCCGCCGATCCGCAGGACGCCGGTCGAGGTCGCGATCGCGCCGGCCTGTGCGACGGCCGCGGCCTGCGCGCCGTTCACGAAGAGCCGCAGGTTCGCGCCGTCGTACGTCATCGCCAGGTGCGTCCAGGTGTTCGCGGGCAGGGTGCTCGGCCCGTTCACCTGGCGCGCGTCGCCCGCCGCGTAGACCTGCGCGTTCGGCCGGCCCGCGGTCGTGTTGGCGTACAGGCCGTAGACGAGGTCGCCCGGCTGCTCCTTGAAGAGCACGGTGCGCCAGCTCGTCCCCAGCACGGTCGGGTACACCCAGGCCTCGAGCGTGACCGCGCTCGTCAGGTCGAGGCTGGCCGGAGTCGGGGACGGTCACCCAGCTCGTTGCTGCCGTTGAAGCTGAGGGCGCTGCCGAACTTTCCGGGCACCCAGCTCGTGTTCGAGACGGTGCCGGTGTTGCCGTTGAGCGAGGCGTCCCCCACGCTCGCGCCGCTGCCCTCGTCGAAGCCGTAGCCCGCCACGAGGCCCGCCGGCGGCGTCACGGTCGCCTCGACCGTGATCGGCACCGAGGCCGAGGTGGTCTGGTTGCCCGCGGCGTCGCGCGCGACCGCCGTCAGCGTGTGCGGGCCCGCGGACGCTGTGCGCGTATCCCAGGCGAGCGTGTACGGCGCGCTCGTCACCTCCGAGCCGAGGTTCGCGCCGTCGAGCTTGAACTGGACGCCGGCGACGGCGACGTTGTCGGTCGCGGTCGCTGCGACGGTCGTCGTGCCGGAGACGGTCGCGCCCGAGGCGGGCGAGGTGACCGAGACCGTGGGCGCCGTCGTGTCGGCCGTCGCCGTGCCGGTCGCCTCGTTGGATGCCGGGCCGACGTTGCCGGCCGCGTCCTGCGCGGTCACGCGGTAGTAGTAGGTCCCGGCCGCGAGGCCGTTGTCCTGGTAGGTCGTGCCCGTCGGCTGCGCGATCCGGTTGCCGGCGCTCGGCGTGAAGCCGGGCGTCGTCCCGCGGTGGACGTTGTAGCGGACGACGCCAACGTCGTCGGTCGCGGCCGTCCAGTTGAGCGTCACGCGCCCGATCGAGCCCGTGGCGCCGAGCGCCGGTCGGGGCGGTCGGCGCGGTCGTGTCGGGCGTCGAGATGCTCGCGGCCATGTCGGACTGGATCTCGGTCGCGCTGAGCGCCCGGTTGTAGACGCGCACCTCGTCGATCAGGCCCTGGAACCACTCGCGACCAGACGTTGTTGCCGCCGATGCGGAGCGCGCCGGTCGAGGTCGTGATCGCGCCCGTCTGCGCGATCGCGGCCGCCTGCGTGCCGTTCACGAAGAGCCGCAGGTTGGCGCCGTCGTACGTCGCGGCCAGGTGCGTCCAGATGTTCGGCTGGATCTGCGTCGTGCCGTTCACGTTCCGGTCGGAGCCGGCGACGAAGACCTGCGCGTTCGGCCGGAGGGCGCTGGTGTTCGCGTACAGGCCGTAGACGAGGTTGCCCGCCTGCTCCTTGAACATGAGCGTGCGCCAGCTGTTCAGGACGGCCGGGTTGACCCAGGCCTCGAGCGTCATGCCGCTCGTCAGGTCGAGGCTGGCCGAGTCGGGCACGGTCACCCAGGTCGTCGAGCCGTTGAACTGGATCGCCGAGCCGAACTTGCCGGACGCCGACCACGTGCCGTTCGCGAGCGTCCCGTTGTTGCTGTTCCCGGACGAGTCGCCGGCCGCCGTGCCGCTGCCCTCGTCGAACGCGTACGCCGCGACGAGGCCCGGAAGCTGGGCCGAGACGGTGGCGGTCGCCTGCGCGGACGCCGCGCTGATGTTCCCGGCCGCGTCCTCCGCGGTCACGCGGTAGTAGTAGGTGCCGGGCGCGAGCGGCGAGTCCGTGTAGGAGGTGCCGGTGGGCTGCGCGATCCGGTTCGCGGCGCTCGGTGTGAAGCCGTTCGTCGTCGAGCGGTGGACGTTGTAGCGGACGACGCCCACGTTGTCGTTCGACGCCGACCAGCCGAGCACGGCCGAGTTCGGCCCCGGCGTGGCCGTGAGCCCGGCGGGCGGGCTCGGCGCCGTGACGTCGCCGGTCACGACCGCGGTCGCCTGCGCGGACGCGGTGCTGATGTTCCCGGCGGCGTCCTCCGCGGTGACGCGGTAGTAGTACGTCCCCGGCGTGAGCGGCGAGTCGGTGAACGACGTCGCCGGACGGCTGGCCGACACGGTTCGCGGCGCTCGGCGTGAAGCCGTTCGTGGTCGAGCGGTGGACGTTGTAGCGCAGGACGGCGACGTTGTCGGACGAGCCGGTCCAGGAGAGCGCGACGGAGCTGACGGAGCCGGTCGCGGTCAGGCCCGAGGGCGGCGTCGGCGGCGTCGTGTCGCCGGTGACGACGGCGTTCGCTTCGTTCGAAGGCGGCGCTGATGTTCCCGGCCGCGTCCTCGGCGGTGACGCGGTAGTAGTAGGTGCCCGCTGCGAGGCCGGTGTCGGTGAACGACGTCCCGGCCGGCTGGCCGACGCGGTTCGCGGCGCTCGGCGTGAAGCCCTGCGTCGTCGAGCGGTGGACGTTGTAGCGCAGCACGCCCACGTTGTCCGTCGAGCCGCGACCAGGAGAGCGCCACCGAGCTCAGCGAGCCGATCCCCGAGAGGCCCGACGGCGCGGTCGGAGCCTGCGTGTCGCCGGTGACGACCGCGCTCGCCTCGGCCGAGGCCGCGCTGATGTTCCCGGCCGCGTCCTCGGCGGTGACGCGGTAGTAGTAGGTGCCCGGCGTGAGCGGCGAGTCGGTGAGCGACGTGCCGGACGGCTGCGCGATCCGGTTGGCCGCGGTCGGCGTGAAGCCCTGCGTCGTCGAGCGGTGGACGTTGTAGCGCAGGACGCCGACGTTGTCGCGTCGAGCCCGTCCAGGAGAGGGCGACCGAGCTCACGGAGCCGTTCGCGCTCAGTCCGGACGGTGCCGTCGGCGCCGTCGTGTCCTGGTTGCCGACGCTCGTTGCGAGGTCCGCCTGGATCTCCGTCGCCGACAGGGCGCGGTTGTAGATCCGGACCTCGTCGATCATCCCCTGGAACCACTCGTTCCAGATGCCGTTGCCGCCGATCCGCAGCGGGCCGTTGGACGGCAGGATCGTGCCCGTGAACGCGAACGTCGCCACCTGCGTGCCGCCCACGAACATCCGCAGCGTCGTCCCGTCGTAGGTCACCGCCAGGTGGGTCCAGGCGTTGAGCGCGAGGGCGCTCGGCGCGCGGGCCTCGCGGACGCCGCCGCCCGCGAAGACCTCGCCCATCGGCGTCTTCGTGCCGGTGCCGCCGTTGCGCGTAGAGGTCGTAGACGAGGTTGCCCGTCTGCTCCTTCATGATGACGGTCCGCCACGGCCCGCCCAGCTGGCTCGGGTTCACCCACGCCTCGAGGGTCATGCCGGTCGTCAGATCGAGGCTCGACGAGTCGGGCACGGTGACGATCGCGTTCGTCCCGTTGAACTGGAGCGCCTTGCCGTACTTGCCGGTCGTCACCCAGGTCGCGTTCGCGATCGAGCCGTTGTTGCCGCGGCCGGAGGTGTCGCCGAGCGAGGCGCCGCTGCCCTCGTCGAAGGAGTACGCGGCGACGAGCCCGGCCGGCGCGTTCGTGACCACCGCGCTCGCCTGCGGCGAGGCCGGGCCGACGTTGCCGGCGGCGTCCTCCGCGGTGACGCGGTAGTAGTAGGTGCCGGCCGCGAGGCCGCTGTCCGTGAAGGACGTCGCCGGTCGGCTGCGCGATCCGGTTCGCGGCGCTCGGGGTGAAGCCGTTGGTCGTCGAGCGGTGCAGGTTGTAGCGCACCACCCCCACGTTGTCGCTCGCCGCCGACCACGAGAGCTGCGCCGAGAGCGAGCCCGGCGTCGCGGTCAGCGTGGCGGGCGCCGTGGGCGGCGTCGTGTCGCCGGTGACGACGGCGGTCGCCTCGTTCGAAGCGCCGCTGATGTTGCCCGCGGCGTCCTCCGCGGTGACGCGGTAGTAGTAGGTGCCCGCCGCGAGCGGCGAGTCTGTGAAGGACGTCCCGGTCGGCTGGCCGACGCGGTTGCCCGCATTCGGCGTGAAGCCGGGCGTGGTCGCCGCGGTGGACGTTGTAGCGGACGACGCCCACGTTGTCGGTGGACCCCGACCAGGCGAGCGCGACCGAGCTGAGCGATCCCGATGCCGAGAGGCCGGACGGGGCCGTCGGAGCCTGGGTGTCGCCCGTCACGATCGCGCTCGCCTCGCCGGAGGCCGCGCTGATGTTGCCCGCGGCGTCCTCCGCGGTGACCCGGTAGTAGTAGGTGCCCGCCGCGAGCCCGGGGTCGTTGAAGGACGTGGTCGTGGGCTGGCCGACGCGGTTGGCCGCGCTCGGCGTGAAGCCCTGCGTCGTCGAGCGGTGGACGTTGTAGCGGACGACGCCCACGTCGTCCGTCGAGGGGTTCCACGAGAGCGAGACGGAGCCGATCCCGCCGTTCGCGTTCAGGCCGCTCGGCGCCGTCGGCGGCCCGTTGTCCGCGTTCACGACCGCCTTGTTCATGTCCGCCTGGATCTCGCGTCGGCGTGAGCACGCGGCCGTACACGCGCACCTCGTCGATCTGGCCGTCGAACCACTCGTTCCAGATCCCGTTGCCGCCGATCCGAAGCGGGCCGCTCGAGTTCGGCATGTCGCCGGCGGCGGGAGTTGTTCCGACCTGGTTGCCGTTCACGTACAGCCGGACGGAGTCGCCGTCGTAGGTCGCGGCGAGGTGCGTCCAGACGTTCAGCGGCAGGGTCGACGTGCCCTGCGCCGGGCGGGCCGCGCCCGAGGCGAACGCCTCCGCGAGCGGCACCTGCGGCGTGCCGGTGCGGTTCGCGTAGAGGTCGTAGACGATGTCGCCCGTCTGCTCCTTCATGAGCACGGTGCGCCAGGTTCCGGCGAGCGTGGTCGGCTTCACCCACGCCTCGAGCGTCATCGAGCTCGTCAGGTCGAGGCTCGCGGAATCCGGGATCGTCACCCAGCTCGAAGAGCCGTTGAACGTCAGCGCGCTCCCGAACTTGCCCGCGGTCGTGCGCGTCGCCGCGGTCAGCGTTCCGTTGTTTCCGGTGCCCGAGCTGTCCGTGACGCCCGAGCCCGAGGGCTCCTCGAAGCCGTAGGCGGCGACGGGGCCGGGGACGCTGACGTTGTAGCTCGCCGTGAAGTTGGCCGGTGTCGTCCCGGCGACGATCGAGTGCGTCTGCGCCCCGCCGTCGGACCACGTGGTGAAGGTGTAGGTGTTCCCGGCGACGGTCTGCGGCGAGACCGCGCTCACCGTGTTGTTCGAGCCCTGGATGACCGTGCGCGTGAAGGGCGCGGTCGCGGAGGCGCCGTTCACGGCCAGCTGCACGCCGGCGGGGTTCGACAGGAAGGTGAGGTCGACCGTGCGCGGGTTCAGCCGCACGGACGTGGTCGTGCTCGCGCCCGCGGTGTCCGTCGCCGTCAGCTTCAGCTCGAGGTGCGACGGGTACTCGTGGTCGGGCGTGTTGAACGAGCCGCTCGCCACGCCCGCGAACGTCTGGATCGGGTGGGTGTGGCAGTTGGACGGGCAGTGGTTCATCACGAGCTCCCACGTGAGGCGCGAGGCCGGGATCGTCCCGTCCTGGGTGTCGGTGGCGGAGCCGGAGAACGAGATCAGGTCGCCCACGCGCCAGGTGGTCGACGCCGACGGCGTCGAGATGACCGGGACCGGCGCGGTGTTGTTCCCGGCGTTCACGATGAGCGTGTCGGTGGACGAGGCGCCCTGCGGATCGGTCACGCGGAGCTGCACCGTTACGGTGCGCGTCTGCGTGTACGTGAACTGCGGCGTCGCCGAAGTCGAGTCGCCGAAGGTGCCGTTGCCGTCCAAATCCCATGAGTACGTGAGGTTGCTGCCGCTCTCCGGATCGGAGGAGCCGCGCCCGTCGAAGTTGACCGTCAGCGGAATCGGCCCGGACTGCGGGTTGGCGGTCGCGACCGCGTTCGGCGGCTGGTTGCCCGCGAAGTAGCGGATCCGGCGGATCGTGCCCTCGTCGAACCCGGCGTAGAAGAGGTCGCCGCCGGGCCCGATCTCGATGTCGACCGGTCCGGCCGCGCCGGCGTCGAAGGTGGTGACGCGGTTCGTGTCTGGCAGGCCGTTCGTGCCGGTCTTCATCACCCAGATGCAGTTGCGCGAGTAGTCGGCGAAGAAGAGCGCGCCCGCGTGATCCGGGTAGTTGCCGCCGTTGTAGAACGCGAGGCCGGAGATCGACGAGCTGCCGGTCGGGCACGACTCGCCGGGGACGACCTTGTCGCTGTGGTTGTAGGTCAGGTAGGGCGAAACCCAAGCAGAAGGGCCGGCCGAGTAGAGGTTCTCGCAGATGTTCAGGTTGGCCGCGTCGTAGCTGCTTTCCCGGTCCGGGCCCTCGTAGCACGGCCACCCGAAGTTGTCGATCACGGAGTCGATCGGGCTGCCGAGCCGGTTGATCTCCTCCCACGTGTTCCAGCCGACGTCGCCCGACCAGACCTCGCTCGTCCCCGGGCGGATGGTGAAGCGGAACGGGTTGCGCGAGCCGTTCGCGATGATTCGCCGCGCGTTCGGGTCGCTGCTCGACCAGAGCGGGTTGTCGGGCCGGCCGGCGCCCGTCACCGGGTCGACGCGCGCGATCGTGCCGTCGAGGGAGTACGGGTCCGCCGGTCGTGCGGAGGTCCTGGCTGCGGAGCGCACCGCCCTCGGCCGTCGGCGGCGTCGGGTTGGACGCTCGGCGGGTCGGCGCACGGGTTGCGCGGCTGGCCCGTTTGGCCCCAGTCGGCGAAGTTGAAGCTCGCGCCGTCACCGCCGGAGACGTAGAGCGCGCCGTCGGAGCCGAACTCGATCGTGCCGACCGAGTGGCTCGGGAACTGCTGGCACCAGTCCTCGATCAGCACCTGCTCGCTGCCGGTCATCACGTTCCCGTTCGCCTGCAGGCGCGACAGCCGCCCGGAGACGACGCAGCCGTCGGTCGTCGGCCCGGGTGGGGTCGGACACCCGTCGGAGAGGACGCCGGGCGTCCCCCAGCGCGGGGCGACGCCGCCGATCGCGGCGTCGTACGTGTAGAGGACGTAGACCCAGGGATCCGCGGGGAAGTTCGGCGCGAGCGCCATCCCGAGCAGGCCGCGATCCCAGAAGTTGTGGACGTTGACGTTCAGGTTCGCGAACGTCGTCGGCGTCGGGTCGTTCAGGTCGTCGAAGACCTTGATGATCCCGCTCTTCTCGGCCACGAAGACGCGGCCGTCGGCGGCGAAGCGGACGGCCGTCGGGTTCGTGAACCCGTTCAGGACGACCGAGTCCTGGAACCCCGGCGGGACGGTGCCGGCGTCCGCCGCCGCGGGCGCGACCACGAAGGCGAGCGCGGCGAGCCACACGGCTCCGAGAATCCGCGCTTCCGACGCCCCGAAGGGCGGTCCCTTGTGGCATGCGCGACCTGCACGGCTCCATAGGACGAGACGCCCCGTCCGGCAGCAACTATCCAAGGATGCGGCCCGCCGGACAACGGCCGGAAGTCGAGGCTTTCCGCCTAGCCGCTCGGGGGATGGCGGTGTGACAGGAGTCGGCGGGTCGGCGTCAGCCGGTCGCTGCCGCGGCCGCAGGCGTTGCCTCGACGGGCCCGAGGACGCCGTCGAACACCGCCGCGAGTCGGCCGCTCAGGCGGCTGCGGTCGAACTGCTCGAGCAGGCGCGGCGGCACCGCCGGCACCGGCTCTCCGCGCTCCTTCCGCTCGATTCCGGCCCGGATCGCGGCTGCGATCGCGTCGACGTCGGCGGGCCGGCACAGGGTCGCCGTCGGCGTGCGCGCGAGCAGGTCGCGGGCGTCGCCGTCGGGCACGGCCGCGAGGATCGGGCGCCGCGAGGCGAGGTACTCGTACGTCTTCCCCGGGACGATCGTGGCGCGGCGTCCCTCGGGCAGGTCGTGCATGGGCAGAAAGAGCAGGTCGGCCGAGCGCAGGAGCGCGACCGTCTCGTCGTGGGCGAGGTAGCCGCGTGCCTTCACGATGCTCGCGCCGCCGACCACGTCGAGGTCGCGGTCGGAGAGCACGCCGGCGAGGTGGAGCTCGATCCGGCCGGCGAGCGACGGGTCCTCCGCGAGGAGCCGCTCGAGCGCCTGCAGGAGGTACACGTGCGAGCGCGTCCCGATGTCGACGCCCGGGTCGGCGCCGCCGAGCGCGCGCCGCACGAGCCGCGCCGCGCTGCCGGAGGCGAGCTCGGTGTGCAGGTAGCCGGCGTGGACGATCCGGAAGGCGTCGTCAGTCCGCTCCGGCGCCGGCCCGGCGAAGTCCGGGGCGTCGAAGCCGTTCGGGATCGGGACCACGGGCGTGCGCGCGAGGCCGGGGAGCGCGGCGATGCGTCCCGCGGCCTCCTCGGTGTTCGCGACGATCGCGGCGGCCGTGCGCAGGACGCGGCACATGCGGCGCCGGTCGGCGCGCCGGTGGACAGCGGCTCGCGTACACCTGCATCTCGTCGAGCGCCCACGGGTCGCGCAGGTCGGCGATCCACGGGATCCCCCGCTTGGCCGCGATCCGCGCCGCGGCGGCGCCGGACTCGAAGGGGCTCATCGACGCGTACACGAGGTCGGCCGGTCCCCCCTCCGCCTGCGCCTCCACGCCCTGCTCCCACCAGCGGAAGAACGGCTCCTGGAGGCCGAGCCAGCGGTCTGCCCGCCCGCGCCAGGCGCCCGGCGAGGGCGGCGGCTGCGTGGGCAGCCGGCGGACGGTCGTCCCCGCAGCGACGTCCTGCTCGAGCGAGCGGTCGACCGGCGTCCAGCGGCTCGCCTCGAACCCCGGGCCGGTGACCACGATCGGGTCGTAGCCGTGCGCGGGCAGATCGCGGACGAACTTCGCCGAGCGCTGCACGCCCGCGCCGCCGATCGGCGGGAAGTGGTACGCGAGGAAGAGGACGCGCCTCACGGGACGAGCTGGGCGACGCGCCCGAACTCCCGCACGACCCGCGCCGGCGCGCCGACGGCGACCGCGTAGTCGGGCACGTCGTCGCGGACGACCGAGTTGGCGCCGACGACCGCCCCGCGCCCGATCCGGACGCCGGGGCAGATGACGACGTTCTGCCCGAGCCACGCGCCGTCGCAGATCTCGACCGGCCGGACGTCGGTCACGCCCTGGTCGAGCACCGCGCGCGTCGTGTCCTCGAAGGCGTGCGCGTGGTCGGCGACGTAGACGTTCCGCGCGAGCAGGACGCCCCGCCCAAGCCGAACGTGCTCGACGGCCGAGAGGACGCACGTGCCCGCGATGTTCGTGCCGTCGCCGATCTCGAGCGCGACGGGCGCGCTGCCCTCGTCCAGCGCCTGGAGGCAGGAGCCCGGGCCGACGAAGACGTCGCTCCCGATCGCGATCCGCCACTGGCCCTCGAGCCGGACGGGCGGCTCGAGCACGCTCCCGCGCCCGAAGGACGCAAACGCCCCTGCCGCAAGCGTCGAGAACGTCCGCCGCCACGCGCGGCGCACGAACCAGTGGAGGCCGACGAAGCTGCGGCCCACGAGGCGTCTCGGCGCGCCCATGCCTCGATGATAGGAAGCGCCTCGCGCGGTGTCCGCTCCCCCTTCGTCGGTGATCCGCGAAGCGACCTAGCCATCGGGCTAGCCGGGGGGTCGCAGGGTCCGGCCCATCGAGGGTCGAAGTCGAAAGGCCGGATCACTAGTTTCCATGCCATGTGCGAGGCGTTGAATCCGTGACGCCGAGGCTCGGCTACGCGCTCGTCACGCCGGCTCGGAACGAGGCCAAGAATCTCGGCCGCCTCGCGGCGTGCCTGCTCGTCCAGACCGTGCCTCCGCGCGAGTGGATCATCGTCGAGAACGGCTCGACCGACCGCACCGCGGACGTGGCCGCCAAGCTCGCGGCCGACCACGCGTGGATCCGCGTCGTCCACCACGAGGAGCCCGAGGAGGCCGTCCGCGGCGGCGCGATCGTGCGGGCCTTCGGCGCGGGCGTCGCGGCCCTCACGGCCGAGCCCGACGTGATCGTGAACCTCGACGCCGACGTCTCCTTCGAATCCGACTTCTTCGAGCGCCTGCTGGAGCACTTCGAGGCCGAGCCGACGCTCGGGATCGCCAGCGGGACCGGCTTCGAGCTCGAACGCGGCGAGTGGCGCGAGCAGTTCGTGACGCGCACGACCGTGTGGGGCGCGATCCGTGCGTACCGCTGGGCGTGCTTCGAGGCGATCTCGCCGCTCGAGGAGCGCCTCGGCTGGGACGGCCTCGACGAGCTGACGGCCGTCGTCCGCGGCTGGGAGGCCCGGACGCTCCGCGACCTGCCCTTCCGCCACCACCGGCGCGTCGGCGAGCGCGACGTGAGCACCCGCGCGACCTGGATCGCCGAGGGCCGCCTCGCGCACTACATGCACTACCGCTTCGGCTACCTCTTCGTCCGCTCGCTCTTCCACGCCACGCGCCACCGGCGCCCGGCCGCGCTCGGGATGGTCTGGGGCTACGGCGTCCGCCGCGCTCCACCGCGAGCCGCGCTGGGCCGACGACGAGGCTGCCGCCCACCTGCGCGAGCTGCAGCGGTTCCGGGCCCTCCCGGTCCGCGCCCGCGAGGCCCTCGGGAGACGCGCCTAGCCATGTGCGGCATCTGCGGCGTCCTCCAGGTGAGCGGGGCCCCGCGGCGCGTCGTCGCGCCCGAGGTCCTCGACCGGATGACCGACGTCATGACGCACCGCGGCCCGGACGACCGCGGCACCTTCGCGACCGACGGCGTCGCGCTCGGCATGCGCCGGCTCGCGATCGTCGACCCGGCGCACGGCCACCAGCCCGTCGCGTCCGAGGACGGCCGCGTCGTCGCGATCCAGAACGGCGAGCTCTACAACCACGAGGACGTGCGCGCCGACCTGCGCCGCGCCGGCCACGCGTTCCGCACCGACTGCGACACCGAGATCCTCCCCCACGTCTACGAGGAGTTCGGCCCGGCCTTTCCCGAGAAGCTGCGCGGCAAGTTCGCGATCGCCGTCTGGGACGGGCGCCGCCGCCGCGCCGTCGTCGCGCGCGACCGGCTCGGGATCAAGCCCGTCTACTACGCGCACTCGGGCGATCTCCTCGTCTTCGGCTCCGAGCTGAAGAGCGTGCTCGCGAGCGGCGTCGTCGACACGGCGCTCGACTACGAGGCGATCGACCTCTACCTGACGCTCGGCTTCTTCCCGCGCGGGCGCACGCCGCTCGCCGCAGTCCGCAAGCTCGAGCCCGGCGAGCGGATCGTGGTTGCCGACGGCCGCGTGGACATCGAGGCCTACTGGGAGTTCCCGGAGCCGGCGCCGTCTGCGGCCGAGCGGAGCGAGGACGAGTGGGCGGCCGAGCTGCTCGAGCTGCTCGACGAGTCGGTGCGCCTGCGCCTCATGAGCGACGTCCCGCTCGGCGCGATGCTGAGCGGCGGGCTCGACTCGAGCCTCGTCGTCGCCCTGATGGCGCGGCACATGGCCGAGCCGGTCAAGACCTTCGCGATCGGCTTCAGCGACGAGGGCGCGGACAACGAGCTCGACGACGCGCGCTTCGTCGCCGAGGCGCTCGGCACCGACCACCACGAGCTCGAGCTCTCGTACGCCTCCGACGTCGTCGACCTGCCCGAGCTGCTCTGGCACCTGGACGAGCCGGTCGCCGATCTCTCGGCGCTCGGCTTCCACGCCGTCTCGCAGCTGGCGTCCCGCTACGTCACGGTTGCGCTCTCCGGTCAGGGCGCGGACGAGCTCTTCGGCGGCTACCGCAAGCACCGCGCGGCGGCGCTCGTGGGTCGGCTCGGGCGCACCCGCCGGCCGGTCGGCGCGGTCGCGCGCCGCGCGCCGGCCCGCTTCGGCCGCGCGGCCGCCGCCCTCGGCGCCCGCGACCCGGTGGAGCGCCTGCTCGCGGCGAGCGGCCAGATGGATCCCGCGCTCCGGCGAGAGCTCGTGCGCGGCCCGCTTGCGGACGTCGAGCCGGGCGGCGCCGAGCGCGTCCTGCGAGAGACGCTCGGCGGCGTGGCGGACGACCCGCTGCCGGCGATGCTCTATCTCGACGGCCGCCTCGCGCTCGTGGACGACATGGTCCACTACTTCGACCGCGCCTCGATGGCGCACTCGCTCGAGGTGCGCGTCCCGTTCCTCGACCACGAGCTGGTCGAGTTCTGCGCCACCGTCCCGGCGGGCCTGAAGATCCACCGGGGCACGCAGAAGTACCTCCTGAAGCACGCCGCGCGCGGGCTCGTGCCCGACCGGATCATCGACAAGCCGAAGCAGGGCTTCTTCCGGCGCTCCTCGACGGGCTGGCTGCAGGCGCAGATGCCAGGCGCGGTCTCCGACTACCTGCTCGGGCCGGCCCCGCACTGCGCGGAGTTCCTCGACCGCGGCGCGCTCGAGCGGCTGATCGGCGACTACCGCGCCGGGCGCAACACGGGGCGAGTGCACGTCCTGATCGCCGTCCTCCTGCTCGAGATCTGGCTCGCCACCTACCTGCCGCGCGCGGCGGGCCGGCCGGTCGAGCCCAGGGAGCGGATCGTCGTGGCGGCGGCGCGTGACGAACGTGGTCGCCACCCGCACGGCGCCCGGCGAGCCCGAGGCCGCCGTGCCGGCCGTCGAGCGCCCGACCGTGGGGATCGCGTCGTTCCCGTCGGTGCTCTCGACGAACCCGTACCAGCGGCTGCTCTACGCGGAGCTCGCCCACCACGGGATCGAGCTCGCCCCGGATGCGCCGTTCGACCTCGGCTGGCTGCGCCGCTCGCGCGGGAGCGTGCGGATCCTCCACTTCCACTGGCCGCAGGCCTTCTGGCGCAACGAGCGCGGGCCGCGGCCGCTGCGCCACGTCCTTTCGTACCCGAAGCTCGCGCTCTTCGCCCTGCGGCTCGCGGCGGCGAAGCGGATGGGCTACCGCGTCGTCTGGACGGTGCACCAGGTCTACCCGCACGAGCGCGTCGGCGGGCCGCTCGACCGGCTCGGCGCGCGGATCCTCGCGCGGGCCGCCGACCTCCTGCTCGTCCACGACCGCGGCACGGCCGACACCGTCGCCGCCGAGCTGCCGGGCCGGGCGGAGAAGGTCGCGATCGTCCCGCACGGGCCCTACACGGGCGTCTACCCGCACCGGCCGTGACCGCGCGACCGTGCGGCGCGAGCTCGGCCTCGCCGACGACACGTTCGCGTTCCTCTGCTTCGGCGACCTGCGGACGTACAAGGGCGTCGCGTTCGCGCTCGAGGCCTTCGAGGCGGCGGATGCGCCCCGCGCGGCGCTCGTCGTGACCGGCGGGATCGGGGACGGCGCGCAGGCCGAGGCGGTCCGCGCGGCCGCAGCGGCCGATCCGCGCATCCTCGACCGGCTCGGCTTCGTGCCCGACGAGCGCGTGGCGGAGCTCTTCTCCGCCTGCGACGCGGCGCTGCTTTCACGGAACGACGGCGGCACGTCCGGGTCGCTGATCCTCGCGCTCTCGCTCGGTCTGCCGGTCGTGGCGGCGCGGCGACCCGCCTACGAGGAGCTCCTGGACGGCGACGCGGCCGGCTGGCTCTTCGAGCCCGGCAACCGCACCTCGCTCGCCGCGACGCTCACGTGCGCGGCCTCGACGGATCCCGCCGCGACTCGCCGCCAAGCGGGCGGCCGCGGCGGCGCAGGTCGCGCGGCTCCGCTGGGACGAGATCGGCGCGCGCACCGCGGGCCTCATGCGAAAGGCGCTCGCGTGACGCCGCTCGTCGTCCACGTCGTCGGCGCCAGGCCGAACTACATGAAGATCGCGCCGCTCTACGCGGCGCTCGAGGAGCGCGGCACGGTCGAGCAGCGCCTGATCCACACGGGCCAGCACTACGACGCGTCCGTCAAGGACGTGTTCTTCGACGAGCTGCCCCTCCCCCGCCCCCACGTCCAGCTCGAGGTCGGCTCGGGCGCGCACGGGGCGCAGACGGCGCGGGCGCTCGCGGGGCTCGAGGAGGCGTTCGTCGAGCTGAAGCCCGATCTGGTCGTCGTGCCGGGCGACGTGAACTCGACGCTCGCCGGCGCGCTCGCGGCCGTGAAGCTCGGCATCCCCGTCTGCCACCTCGAGGCGGGCCTCCGGAGCTTCGACTGGTCGATGCCCGAGGAGCACAACCGGCGGCTGACCGACCAGCTCTCCTCGCTCCTCCTCACGCACTCGCCGGAGGCGTTCGAGAACCTCGCCCGCGAGGGCGTCCCCTCGACGCGGATCCGCTTCGTCGGCAACACGATGATCGACACGCTGCTCGCCAATGTGGGCGCCGCCCGTGAGCTCGAGGTCTGGGAGGAGTTCGACCTCGAGCCGCGCAGGTATGTCCTCGTGACCCTGCACCGGCCGGCGCTCGTCGACTCGCCCGAGCTCTTGCGCGCGACCATGCGCGCGCCTCGTCCGCGTCGCGCAGCACCTGCCGGTCGTCTTCCCGGTGCACCCGCGGACGCGGGCGCGCCTGAACGAGCTCGGCATCCCGCCCGGCTCCGTCCACCTCGTCGACCCGCAGCCCTACGGGCGCTTCCTCTCGCTGGAGGCCGAGGCCGCGGCCGTCGTGACCGACTCGGGCGGTGTCCAGGAGGAGACGACCGTGCTCGGCGTCCCGTGCTTCACGCTGCGCGACAACACCGAGCGGCCGGTCACGGTCACGCATGGCACGAACACGCTGCTCGGGCTCGACCCGGCCAGGCTGGCGGAGATCCCCGAGCGCCTGAAGACGCACCGCCCCACGCTGACGCCGCCGCTCTGGGACGGGCTCGCGGGCGGGCGTGCCGCGACCGAGGTCGAGGCGTTCTTCGACGAGTCGGCGATCCCGGCCTACGTGGCGATCGACCAGCCGGGACGCGACGTGCGCGCCGCAGCCCGGCCGCCCGGATAACGGTGGCAGGCGGCACGGGATCGACCCTCCGGGGGCGCGTCCTGAGCGGCGTCCTCTGGAAGGCGATCGCGCAGATCTTCGGCCAGTTCTTCGGGACGATCGTCGCGATCGTCCTCGCCCGGTTGCTCGTCCCGGCCGACTACGGCCTCGCGGCGATGGTGATCGTGTTCGCCGCGGTCGTGCCGGTGTTCGCCGACCTCGCGCTGGGCGCGGCGCTGATCCAGCGGCGGGAGCTCTCCGAGGCCGACCGCTCGACCGTCTTCTGGACGAGCGTCGGGGTCGGCGTGCTCTTCACCGTGCTCGGGATCGCCGCCTCGTGGCCGATCGCCGCGTTCTACGACGAGCCGGAGGTGCAGCCGCTCTTCGCCGCGCTCTCGCTGACGTTCGTCGTGACGGCGCTCTACTCGACGCAGAAGGCGCTCCTGACGCGCGAGATGGACTTCCGCCGGTTGGAGCTGCTTCTGATGGCCGGGAACATCCTGGCGGGGATCGCCGGGATCGTGCTCGCGGCCTGGGGCTACGGCGCCTGGGCCATCATCGGACAGCAGCTCGTCGCCGCCGTCGCCTCGGCGCTCCTCCTCTTCGCCCTCTCGCCCTGGCGGCCGAGCCTCACGTTCTCCTACCGGAGCCTGCGCGGCATGCTCGGCTTCAGCGCGAACGTCTTCGGCACGCGCCTCCTCTTCTACGTGAACCGGAACGCGGACAACCTCCTGATCGGGAAGGTGCTCGGCACGACCGCGCTCGGCGCCTACGCGCTCGCCTACAACCTGATGCTCGTCCCGTCGAGCCGCCTCACCTGGCCGATCACCGAAGTGCTCTTCCCGGCGTTCTCGACCATCCAGGAGGATGCGGCGCGCGTCGCGCGGGCCTGGTTCCGCGTCACGCGGCTGATCGCGTCGATCACGGTGCCGGCGATGCTCGGGCTGATCGTGGTCGCGCCCGGAGTTCGTCACGGTCATCCTCGGCGATCGCTGGATCGAGGCGATCCCGCTGATCCGCCTGCTGGCCTGGGTCGGGCTCCTCCAGTCGCTCCAGGGCCTGAACTCGAGCATCCTCCAGGCGCGCGACCGCACGCGGACGCTCCTCTGGTACGCCGTCGTCGTGGCGGTCGCGACCGTCGTCTCCTTCGTGCTCGGCGTCCACTGGGGCGTCGTCGGCGTCGCCGTGGCCTACGCGATCGCAAGCACGATCGTCGAGCCGTACTACGCGTGGCTGACCGCGCGGGTGCTGGACGTGTCGGTGCGAGATCTCGGGGCGGCGCTCTCGGGCGTCGCGCAGGCCGCGGCCGTGATGACCGTGGTCGTGCTCGGCGCCCGCTCGCTCCTGATCGACCAGGGCGTGTCGGACGCGGCGCGCCTCGTCCTGCTGATCCTGCTCGGGATCGCCGTCTACGTGCCGCTCTGCGCGTGGCGCGCGCCCGAGATCATCGACGAGCTGCGTGCGCTGCGGCGCCGGTCCGAGCCGGAGCCGACGCCCGTCGTCGGTCCGGTCGCGCCCGAGCTCTAGACCGCTAGCGGCCCGCGACCGTCTGCACGGGCACCCGCTGGTCGCGGTGCCAGGCGACCGTCTCGGCGAGGCCCTCGGCCAGGGACGTCTGCGCCTCGAAGCCGAGCAGCTCGCGCGCCTTCGTCGTGTCGGGCACGCGGTGCCGGACGTCCTGGTAGTTGCCGGGGAACTGGTCGTACGGGATGAACGTCGCGCGGAGCGGCAGCGGGATCCCGAGGTGCTCCTGCACCGTCTCGCGCGAGCTCGAGGATCGAGAGCGTCTCGGTGCCGCCGATGTTCACGACCTCGCCGCGGGCCTCGGGGCGCTCGAGCGCCCGCACGAACCCGTCGACCGTGTCGGTCACGTACGTGAACGTCCGCGTCTGGCGGCCGTCGCCGTGGATCTCGACCGGCTGGCCGTCGAGGAGCGCCTCGATGAACGTCACGAGCGGGCCGCCCCACCAGCTCAGGTGGTTGCGGGGCCCGTAGGCGTTGAAGAGCCGGAGGACGGTCACCTTGAGGCCGCGCTCCTCCGCGAGGGCGAGCGCGAGGTGCTCGTCGTACATCTTCGAGACCGCGTACGACCAGCGCTTCGACGTCGGCGGGCCCAGGACGAGCGTGCCGTCCTCGGCGAACGGCGGCTCGGCGTTCCCGTACACGTCGGAGGTGGACGTGATGATCAGGTCGGCGCCGAGCGAGAGCGCCACGCCGCAGGCGGCGTTCGCGCCGGCCACGTTGACCTCGAGCGTCGACACGACCCCGCCGAAGCGCGGGATCTTCTTCGCGGCCAGGTGCGCGATCGCGTCGCAGCCGTCGAAGGCCGCGCGGAGCGCCCGGCGCCGGGTGCAGTCGAGCTCGGCGAACGTGAACTTCGGGTGGTCCAGCACCGGGCTCAGGTTCGCCATCGAGCCGTAGGAGAGATCGTCGACCCCGACGACCTCGTAGCCCTCGTTCACGAGCCGCTCGCAGAGATGCGAGCCGATGAAGCCTGCGGCGCCGGTGACCCCGACTTTCCTCATGTCCTCTCCTTCCAGATGGTCAGCGTGCGCGGGTCGGTCGTCCCTGCCGTCACCGTCGCGACGCGCTCGTAGTGGTCGTCGATCCAGGCGGCGAGGGCGAGGCCGAAGTCCTCGCCGAAGGCGCCGCGCCCGTAGGCGGGCCAGTCGCGGTCGTCCGTCACGACCAGCCGCACGGGATGGCTCTCGAGGTACGCGATCGCGTCCTGCTCGCCGCCTGGGCGGTCGAGGACGCCCGGGAGCACCGAGACCTCGGGCAGCGCCGGCTCACGGCCGGAGAGCGCCTCGAGGCCCGTCAGGAGCGGCAGGACGAGGATGCGCTCGCCCGGTGCCGTCTCCCGCTCGATCACGCCGAGCGCCGTGCCGTACAGGTGGGCCTCGGTCGGCGTCTCTGCCAGCGAGCCCTCGGCGCCGCGCACGGCCACGGACTCGGCGCGGGCGTCCTTGAGCGTGAGCCCGACGCCGGCCGCGACGAGGAACGTGAGCCACGCGGCGCCGAGGAGCGCCACCGGCCTCGTACGGCCGAGCAGGCGGAGGTGGAGCTCGGCCAGGAAGATCGCGATCAGGGGTGCGTAGTACACGGCCATCTGCGGCCGCGGTGCGTGCAGGTAGAAGCCGTTGTAGGCGGTCGCCGCCACCACGGCGAGGGCGATCACCGCGGCGAGCCGCAGGTCGTCGCGCTCGCGGAGCGTCCGCCGGCGGGCCCGCACGAGCAGCACGACCGCGCCGACGGCGGCGCCGAACGGGATCCAGCCGTAGACGAACTGGAGGCCGTGGCGCAGGGCCTCGGGGTTCGACGATCGCCGCGCCGCACGCGGCGACGCCGGCCGTCAGCACGAGGCCGACCGCGACGCCCCTCCCGAGGCCCGGCTTGGCCGCGAGCTTGGCGAGCGCGACGATGATCCCCAGGCCGGCCGCGTAGATGGCCGCGCGCCCGCCAAGCTCGACGAGGCTCCCGGGCGTGAGCGGCATCCGTGCGCGGAGGAGCACGTCGCCGCCGCCCGAGATCGTGTCTCGTGGGAAGAGGTTCTCGAAGACGAGGGTGTGCGGGGAGACCGACACGCAGAAACGCGCCGTACACGGCCGCGGGCACCGCCACTGCGACGCCGGCGACGATCGCGGCCGTCCGCTTGACCGTCCGGCCCGCCCAGTGCCGCGCGAGGAGCCAGGCCGTCACGGCGGCGATCCCCGCGAGCGCCGGCTCGGGCTTCGTGAGGGTCAGCAGGCCGAGCAGCGCCCCGACGCCGACGATCCAGGCCGTCGTCTCCTTGCGCTGGAGCTGGCGGAGGCCGAGCAGCAGGCAGAGGAGGCCGAGCGTGCCCGAGCGTCGCGGCGATCGTGTGCGGGAGGACGTACGAGTAGTTGTTCGGGATGAACGCGACCGCCGTCGTCAGCGCGGCCGCGAGGAACGCGCCGACCGGCCCGACGAACGTGCGCGCGAGCGCGTACGTGGCGAGGACGATCGCCGCCCGTCAGCAGGAGCCCGAGCGCCGCGACGGACGTGACGCCCGCGCCGCCGAGCCAGGTCGCGAGGCCCGCGAGGAGCGGCGCGAGCGGGCCGTAGTAGTAGACGAAGTCGACGTACGGGAGCTGGCCCTGCGCGACGAGGTTCCCCGCGACGACGTCGTAGCCGGTGTCGCTGTCGAGGTCGCCCCACGTGCCCCACGTCGCCGCGGCGAGGCCCGCGAGCAGCGTCGCGAGACCCGCGAGCGCGAGCGCGTCCACGCCGAGGCCGACGCGCAGCCGGCGCGTCGCGCGCGTGCCGACGTCGACCGCGCCGGCGGTCATGCCGCCTCCCGCCGTTCCTCGCCGAGCCGCGCGAGGATGCCCGGCACGACCTTGTCGGCCACGCCGATCACGGCCTGCCCGCTGACGATCTCCGGGTACACGTGCGCCGTCGAGGCGAGCGCGAGGCCGGGCGCCGGGAACATGTCCGGCAGCCGCTTCTCGCCGCCGAGCAGGTGCACCGGCTCGGTGATGCGCGCGCGCTGGAGGCTCGAGTCGAGGATGTCCTCGTCGGCGAGGTCGGGGAACATCCGGCGCGCGAGCGCCAGGTACTTCTCCGCGACCTCCTCCGCGGGCTTGTCCTGGTCGGGATGGCCCGGGTCGACGTACTTCGAGACGTAGAGGAGCGAGCCGCCGACGGCGGCCGGGATCGACCACGTGCGTGGTCTCGACGACGGTCGTGAGCGGGACGCTCCGGTCGGTGATGTTCAGGTGGTAGTAGGGGCTGATGCTCCGCCGCGTCCGCAGGACGAGGCAGATCGACGCCCAGGTAGCGGCAGTGATCGGGCGCGCGCACGGCGATCCGCGGCGGCAGGAGCCGGCGGGCCTGCGGCGGCGCCAGCGTGCAGAGCACGTGGTCGAACGGCCGGAAGCGGTCGTCGACGACGAGGCCGGTCGCCTCCTCGGTCCCGGCGATGTGCTGCACGGCCGTCCCGGCGTGCACCTCGCCGCCGAGCCGGCGGATCTCGCGCTCGAGCGCGTCGATCAGCGTCTGGTAGCCGCCCTCGAGCCAGCCCATCACCTCGTGGCCGCCCTTGTCGCGCGTCGTCGACATGCGCCGCGAGCGCGCCCAGATGTACGTGGCCGGAAGGTCGTCGTAGCAGCCGTCGAACTTCGAGTCGAGGAGCGGCTCCCAGAGGCGCTCGACGACGCGCCGGCCGCAGAGCCGCCTCAGCCACTCGAGGAGCGGACGGTCGTCGAGGTCGGCGTAGTCCTTCTTGAGCTGGCAGCGGGCGACGAACGCGGCGAGCCGCACGCGGTCGCGCGCGCGGAGGATCGGGAAGGTGAGGAACTCCTTCGGCGTCGTCATCGAGAAGAGCCGCCCGCCGCCGTAGAAGCCGACCTTCGTCGGCCGGAAGCGGAAGCGGTCGCCGAGGCCCAGCTCCTCCGCGAGCCCGATCACGCGGTCGTCCGTGGGCAGGATCACGTGGTAGAAGCGGTCGACGCGCCGGTCGCCGAGCTGGAACGTGCCGACGAGGCCGCCGAGGTCCTCGGAGCGCTCGTACAGCGCGACGCGCACGCCGGACTGCGCGAGCCGGAGCGCGGCGGTCATCCCGAGGATCCCGCCGCCGACGATGCCGACGGAAGGGGTCATGCCGAGGCGGTCCCGCGCGCGAACCGGGCCCTGGCGAGCATGCGCCAGTAGCAGAGGATCGTCCGGAAGATCGGCATCTTGCTCTTGCCCGCGCGCCGCGTGGAGTCGAGGCCCGACCGGCACCTCCTCGATGTGCGCGCCCAGGCGGGCGAGCTTCGCGAGGATCTCGGCCTTGCAGGCGAAGCCGGGCTCGCGGATCAGCCGGTCGCCGTACGTCACGTGCGCCGCGCGGAGGGCAGACGCCCGGTAGACGCGGAAGAACGACGAGACGGTGGTCGCCTCCACGCCGAGCGAGTGGCGGACGACCCAGCCGGCGCCGGAGCTCAGCAGGCGGCGCAGCGGCTTGACGTTCAGCATCACCCAGGACGCGAGCACGACGTCGGCGCCCCGGTCGACCCGCTCGATCATGCCCGGGCAGCGCGTCGAGGTCGCTCGTCGTGTCGGCCTCGAGCGTGACGACGTAGCGCGTCCTCCTCGCAGCGCTCGAGCACCTCGAGGAACCCGGCGCGGAAGGCGGCGCCCGGCCCCTGGTTGTGCCCCATGCTCAGGAGCTCGATCGGCACCGGGCCCTGGTAGGCCGCGACGACCTCGGCCGTCCCGTCCTGCGAGCCGTCGTCGACGATCAGCACCCGGCTCCCCTCGGGAAACAGGTGGATGCGCTGCTCCAGGTCGGCCAGGAGCCGCGGGAGGTTCTCCTCCTCGTTGTAGGCCGGGATGATGAAATGCCGCGCGCACTCGGCCTCCGGCCGGCGCGTGATCTCGGGCGCGACCGGCTCCGCCTCGAGGCGCGGCGTGACGGGAACGGCGACGCTCGTCATCGCGTTCGCTCGTCCCCTCCGCCCTCAGGCGGCGAATCCCCTTGTCCCGTGCGCCGCATCCGGCCTCCGCTCCGGTGGTGAAAACAGCTGCTGAACTCGGCCTCGAATCTAGGTCCCGGGACACCGCGAAACCAGGCCAGACCTGGAAAACCGGCCACCCGGCGAGGCAGCTAACCCTTCGGGGGGTGACGGGGCGCGCATCCCCCCGCGAACCTGGCCCTCCGGGGAATTCCGTCAAGGGGTGGGCGCGCGGGATCATGGGATCAGCGTGACCGTGCGAGCCGCTTGCTTGTCGGAGGTCGCTCGCTGCTTCGCGTCGGGAGCAGCATGAGCACCGACGCCACCGCCTTCGAGGCGCCGACGACCCTTGCCGCCGAGCGCCGCCCCGTCTTCACGGGCGCGTGGCTGCTCTCGGGCTCGATGCTCCTCTCGGGCGTCCTGATCTACGCGTTCCACGTGATCGCGGCCCGCGCGCTCGGCCCGGCGGCCTACGGGCAGATCGCGGTGCTCTGGGCGGCGATGTTCCTGGCCGTGATCGTGCTCTTCCGGCCGCTCGAGCAGACGATCTCGCGCGCGCTCGCCGACCGCCTCGCGCGCGGGCACGAGGGCGTGCACGGTCGTGCGCTCGGTGTCGATCCTCGCGGCGGGCATCCTCGCGCTGCTCGTCGCCGCGTCCGCGCTCCTCTGGAACGTCGTCGCCGACCGGCTCTTCCTGGGCGACTCGCTGATGACGGCGCTGCTCGTGGCCGGGATCGCCGGCTACGGGCTCGCATACGTGATCCGCGGCGTCCTCGCCGGCGTGCGCTGGTTCAACGGCTACGGGCTGAGCCTCGTCGTCGACTCGGTCGCCCGGCTCCTGATCGCCGTGCCCCTCCTCGTCGTGGCCTCGAAGGCGACGGCCGCGACGGCCGTGATCGCCGCCGGCGCGATCGGGGCGCTCGTGCCGCTCTGGTTCGGGCGCGGCCGCGTGCGCCGGGCGTTCGCGCCGACGGGCGGCTCCCGGTTCGAGCTCGGCTCGGCCCTCGCCTTCGCGGCGCCGGCGAGCGTGATCGCCGCCGCCGACCAGCTGCTCGTGAACGGCAGCTCGCTCCTCGTGATCCTCGAGGGCGGCAGCGACGCGAGCAAGACGGCCGGGATCGTCTTCGCGGCGACGATGCTCGTGCGCGTGCCGACCTACGTCTTCCAGGGCCTGGCCGCGGGCCTCCTGCCCAACCTGACGCACCTGAACGTCGTCTCCGACCCGCGCCGCTTCCGGCGCGCCGTCGTGCACGCGACCGGCGTCCTCCTCTGCGTGGGCGCCGGGATCGTCGTCGTCGCGGCGCTGATCGGGCCGCAGACGATGCAGCTGCTCTACGGCTCGGAGTTCGAGACCGGGCGCGCCGAGCTCGTGCTGCTCGGCGCCGGCGTCGGCTTCTACCTGGCGGCGTCCACGCTCTCGCAGGCCCTGCTCGCGCTCGACACGGGCGGCCGGGCGGCGGCGTGCTGGAGCTCGGCGGCGATCCTCTTCGTCGCGCTGTACTTCGCGGTACCGGGGGAGGCGCTTTGGCGGATCAGCCTGGCGTTCGCACTCGCATCCTTCGTGAATCTCGTGGCGCTCGGGGCCGTCACGCTCCGGCGGCGCAGATCGTGAGAGCGCCGGTCCGGCTGGGAATCGTCGGGTTGGGCGAGCGCGGCACTGCGCTCGCCCGGGTGCTCGCGGAGGCGCCGCAGGCGCAGCTCCGCTGGCTCTGCGACCACCGCGGCGAGGTCCGCCTGGCGGCGCGCACGCGCTTCCCGAGCGCCCGGACGACGAGCGAGTTCGACGACCTCCTCGCGGACGAGGCGATCGACGGGATCGTCGTCGCGACGCCGCGGCCGACCCGCTACGAGCTCGTCCGCACCGCGCTCGAGCACGAGAAGCACGTGCTCGTCGTCGGCCCGATCGCCCGCCGCGGCGAGGAGGCCGATCACCTCGTCCGCTCGGCCGAGCACCACGGCCGGGCGCTCGTCGTCGCGCACCGGCTCCTCTTCCACCCCGCCGTCGCGAAGCTGAAGGAGCTCGCGACGGGCGGACGCTCGGCGACCTCCACTACGTGCACGCCGAGGAGCGCGACCTGCGGCTGCGCTCCGAGGGCCGCGACCCGCTCTGGGACGTGAGCGCCGACCTCGTGACCACGATCGTCCACCTGCTCGCCGACGAGCCGGTCGAGGCGAACGCGCGGGCGGAGTCGTTCGTCGGCGCGCCGGTGCCCGACCTGGTCACGGCGCACCTCGCGTTCGCGACTGGCGTCAGCGCCCACGTGCACGTGTCCTGCCTCGACCCGGTGCCGACGAGCCGCCTGACGATCGTCGCGGCGAAGCGGATGATCGTCCTCGACGCCTACGACCGCGGCCGGGAGCTGACGATCCACGACAAGACCGTGGTCGCCCACCCGGACTCGCCGCGGAGCATGTTCGTGAAGGTCGGGCAGTCGACGAGCCCGGCGATCCGGAACGTCGACCCGATGGCGGCCGCCTGCGACCACTTCATCGCATCGATGCGGATCGGCGGCGACTCGCTGGGCACGGCGCATTGCAGCGCCGCTCGCCGTGTCCGTCCTCGACGCGCTCGAGCGTTCGCTCGCCGCCGAGGAGCCGCCGCAGGCGACGCCGCCGGCGATCGGCCAGCGCGGCGTCCGGCTGCTCCTGCCGACGCGCTCGCGCCGCTAACGGCTAGCCGGCGTACCGCTTGTAGAGGCGGTCGACGAGCTCGGGCATCGCCTCGAGCCGCTCCGTGATCACGCGGATGCGGTACTCGCGGAAGTGCTCGGGCTCGACGCCGAGCGCCTTGGCCAGCGTGGCCATGACGTCGTTCGACGGCACGGGGCGGTTCCCGTGGACGAGGTGGTTCAGGTAGCCGGCGGAGAGGCCCGTCCGGTCGGCGAGCGCGCGGTAGGTCGTGCCGCGCTCGACCATCAGCTCCTGGACGGTCGCGCCGAAGGGCTTCTCGCTGAAGCGGCGGCGCCTGGCCATCAGGACCCCGTTACCCGGCCGACGACGTCCGACACCGTGACCCGCTCCTCGCTCCGCCCGGCCCGCTGGACGAGGTCGACCTTGCCGTCCTCGAGCACCTTCTTGCCGACCGTGATCCGGTACGGGAGCCCGATCAGGTCGGCGTCGGCGAACTTCTCGCCCGGCCGGCGGTCGCGGTCGTCGACGAGGACGGCCAGCCCGGCGTTCTCGAGGTCGTCGGCGAGGTGCTCGGCGATCCCCATCGCGTCCGGCCCCGCGGCCTCGATCGCGATGATCTCGACGTCGTAGGGCGCGAGCGCCTTCGGCCACGCGATCCCCCACTCGTCGTGGTTCTGCTCGACCGCCGCGCTCATGATCCGCCCCGGCCCGATGCCGTAGGAGCCCATCAGGATCGGGCGCTCCGTCCCGTCGGCGTCGAGGAACCGCGCGCCGAGCGGCTCGGTGTAGCGCGTCTCGAGCTTGAAGATGTGGCCGACCTCGATCGCGTTCTGGAAGCGGAGCGCGCCGCCGCACTTCGGGCAGCGGTCGCCCTCGCGGGCCTCGCGCACGTCCGCGAAGCGCGCCTCGAAGTCGCGCCCGTGCTCGACCCCGCGGAGGTGCCTGCCGGTGACGTTCGCGCCGGCGACGAACTGCCCCTCGCGGAGCGTCTCGTCGGCCAGGACCGCGCCCTTGAATCCGACCGGCCCGACCGAGCCGGGGTCGGCGCCGAACGCCGTCCGGATCTCGTCCTCGGTCGCCGGGCGCACGGCCGTGCCCATCACGGCGGCGAGCTTCGCCTCGTCCAGCCGGTCGTCGCCACGCACGAGCGCGAGCACGACCTCGCCGTCGCCGTTCACGACCGGCATCGCCTTCGAGGTCGCGGCCGTGTCGATCCCGAGCGACTCCGCGAGCGCCTCGATCGTCGTGATCCCCGGCGTCTCGACCTCCTCGGGCGCGTCGAGGCGCGCCGGGAACTCCGGCGTCCGAGGCACGCCCTGCGCGATCTCGAGGTCGGCCGCGTAGTCGCCGTTCTCGCAGGTGACGAGCGTGTTCTCCCCCGCGCCGGACGGCGCGAGGAAGTCGACGGACGCGGAGCCGCCCATCATCCCGCTCTCCGCCTGGACGGCGTAGAACTCGAGCCCGCAGCGCTCGAAGATCCGGTGGTACGCGCCCTCCTGCGCGCGGAACGACTGCTCGAGCCCCTCCTCGTCGCGGTCGAACGAGTAGGCGTCCTTCATGATGAACTCGCGGACGCGGAGCAGCCCGCCGCGCGGCCGCGGCTCGTCGCGCTCCTTCGTCTGGAAGTGGTAGAGCATCTGCGGCAGGTCGCGGTACGAGCGCAGCTCCCGCGCGTGGAAGGTGATCGTCTCCTCGTGCGTCATCGCGAGGACGAACGGGCGCCCCAGGCGGTCGTCGAACTTGAAGAGCTCGGGGATGCCGGAGCGGCCGGTCTTCTGCCAGAGCTCCGCGGGCGTCAGGACGGGCATCAGCATCTCCTGGCAGCCGATCGCGTCCATCTCCTCGCGGACGATCTGCGCGGCCTTCTCGTGGACGCGCCAGCCGAGCGGGAGGAACGTGAACAGCCCGGCGCCGACCTGGCGGATGAACCCGCCGCGGACGAGGAGCCGGTGGCTCGCCGCCTCCGCGTCGGCCGGGTCCTCGCGCAGCGTCGGGACGAAGAGCTGAGAGAGGCGCGGCATCAGGGCCGCTGCGCCGCTTCGGCCATCATCAGGGCGGCCGGCTTCGCGAGCTTGAGCGCGTTCGGGCCGCTCCATCCCGTCTGCGATCCACGCGTCGATCTCGGAGAAGAGCTCGTTCACGAGCACCTCGGACGGCACCTTCTTGAGCACGCGCCCGTGCGCGTAGATGAAGCCGGTCTCGCGCCCGCCGGCGATCCCGAAGTCGGCGTCACCTGCCTCCCCCGGCCCGTTCACGGCGCAGCCCATGACCGCAACCTCGAACGCCTGCGGGTAGCCCGAGAGCCGCTCCTCGACCGCCTCGGCGAGGTTCCAGACGCCGACGTTGTCGCGGCCGCACGACGGGCAGGCGATCATCACGGGCCCGCGCTCGCGCAGGCCGAGCGCCTTCAGGATCTCCCAGGCGACCTTGACCTCCTCGACCGGGTCGGCCGTGAGCGAGACGCGCATCGTGTCGCCGATCCCGTCCATGAGCAGCGAGCCCATTCCGACCGCGCTCTTGATCGAGCCGGCGAACGGCGTCCCCGCCTCGGTCACGCCCAGGTGGAGCGGGTACGGGACGCGCTCGGAGAGCATCCGGTACGCGCGGATCATCGTCGGCACCGAGCTCGACTTGACGGAGATCTTGAAGTCGTAGAACTCCATCCGCTCGAGGATCCGCACCTGCTCGAGCGCCTCCTCGACGAGCGCCTCGGCCGTGTCCTGCTGGGCCAGCTCGACGAGGTGCTTCGGCAGCGAGCCGGAGTTGGCGCCGATCCGCATCGGGATCCCGGCCTTCTTCGCCGCGTCGACGACGAGCTCGGTCTTGTCCGGGCCGCCGATGTTGCCCGGGTTGATGCGGACGGCCGCGACGCCGGCCTCGATCGCCTTCAGCGCGAGGGAGGCGTTGAAGTGGATGTCGGCGATGATCGGAAGCGGGCTCAGGTAGACGAGCTTCTTGAGCGCGTCGGCGTCCTCGCTCTTCGGCACCGCGACCCGCACGATCTCGCAGCCCGCCGACGCGAGGTCGGCGATCTGCGCCATCGTCGCGTCGACGTCGTGCGTCTTCGTCAGGGTCATCGACTGGACGACGACGGGTGCCCCGCCGCCGATCTTCACGCCGCCGACCGTGATCTGACGCTCGCTCGCCATTTCTGGCAACCAGTGTAGGCGCGCTCGGGCGCTAACCGCCGTTCAGGCGATTCACGTCGTTCGTGACGCCGAGGAAGAACAGCATCAGGACGAGCGCGATGCCGATCGCCGAGGCGCGCTCGTACGCGACGCGCGGGATTGCGCGGCCGCGGATGCCCTCGAGGAGCGAGAACGCGATGTGGCCGCCGTCGAGCGGCAGGAGCGGCAGCAGGTTGAGGAGCGCGAGCGAGAGGCTGATCAGCGCGAGGATGCGCAGGTAGATCCGGTAGTCGATCTCGAGCGCGTCGCTCGAGCCCTGCACGATCCCGACCGGGCTCGAGATCTCGTCGCGGGAGTCGCCCGTGACGAGCCGCGCGATCGCCGAGCCGGTCGCCTCGGTGATCGCCCAGGTCTCCTGGAACGCGTACTTCACGGACTGCACCGGGCCGAACGACTCCTCCGTGCCGCGCAGGACGAAGCCGAGCCGCCAGGCGCCCTCGATCTGCTCCGTGCGGACGGTCTTGAGCTCGACCCGCCGTCCGTCGCGGTCGACGGTCAGCTGGATCGGCTCGCCCTCCGACGAGGAGACGCGCGCCGGCACCCGGTCGGTGAGGACGGGCGTGACCTCCTTGCCGTCGATCGCGACGATCGTGTCGCCGGGCTGGAGCCCGGCGGCAGCCGCAGGCGAGCCCGCGTTGACCGACTCGACGGTGTTCGCCATCGGGACGCCGAGCGCGAAGACGGCGGCGAGGAGCCCGATCGCGAAGATCAGGTTCACGCCGGGCCCGGCGAAGATGACGGCGACGCGCTTCCAGGTCTTCGCGCGCCAGTAGGCGTCGCCGGAGAGGCCGTCCTCGATGTCCGTGAGGCCGCGGTCGGCCGCGTTGGCGACGGGCTCGGAGAGGTCGGCGCGCTCGACGGCCGCGCGCAGGTCCGCGAGCGCCGGCCGCGCGTCGTCGTAGCGCATCGCGTCGAGCGGCTCGGCCGCCCGCGTCACGTGACCCTCGAGCCACGGCGCCTCCTCGACGGCCGGCGTGCAGGTGCGCCCGCAGGTCGCCCCCGGCCGGGCCGGTGCATGCCGGGGATCTTCACGTAGCCGCCCGAGCGGGATCGCGCCGATCCCGTACTCGATCCCGTTCCGCACCCGCTTGAAGATCGCCGGCGGGAAGAAGATGTAGAACTTCCGCGGCCGCATCCCCACGCCGCGCGCGACGAAGAAGTGGCCGGCCTCGTGGATGATGATCAGGAAGACGAGCCCGGCGATCGCGACGGCGATGCTCATCGCACCGCCTCCCGGGTGAGCCCGGCGGCGACGCGGCGCGCCTCGGCGTCCTGCGCGACCAGCTCGTCGAGATCGGCGGCGGGCGACGTGTCGATCTGGCGGAGCGTCCGCTCGACCACCTCGGGGATGCCGGTGAACGGCAGCTCGCCGGCGAGGAACGCCTCGACGGCCACCTCGTTCGCCGCGTTCAGGACGCACGGCGCCGTGCCGCCGCGCTCGCCGGCCGCGCGCGCCAGCCGCAGGCAGGGGAATGCCTCTTCGTCCGGCGGCGCGAACTCGAGGATCAGGCCGCGCGAGAAGTCGAGCGGGTCGATCGGCGTCGCCGCGCGCTCGGGATACGTGAGCGCGTACGAGATCGGCACGCGCATGTCCGGGTAGCCGAGGTGCGCGAGCGCGGCGCCGTCGCGGAACCGCACGAGCGCGTGCACGACCGACGTCGGGTGGACGACGACCTCGATCCGGTCGTACGGCGAGGCCGAAGAGGAAGTGCGCCTCGATCACCTCGAGGCCCTTGTTCATGAGCGTCGCCGAGTCGACCGTGATCTTCGGGCCCATGTTCCAGGTCGGGTGCGCGAGCGCCTCCGAGGGCGTGATCCCGTCCAGGTCGCCGCGGCCGCGGAACGGTCCGCCCGACGCGGTGAGGACGAGCGAGTGGACGGTCTCCGGGTCGCGGCCGTCGAGGCACTGGAACGCGGCCGAGTGCTCGCTGTCGACCGGCAGGATGCGGCCCCCTCCCCGCCCCTGCGCCTCGAGCGCCAGCTCGCCGGCCGCGACGAGGCTCTCCTTGTTCGCGAGCGCCAGGTCGATGCCGCGCTCGAGCGTCCAGAGCGTCGCCGGCAGGCCCGCGAAGCCGACGACCGCGTTCAGCACGACGTCCGGCTCCGCCTGCTCGAGGAGCTCGGTGAGGTCGCCGCCCACCTGCGTGAGCGGCGCGAGCCCGTCGATCGACTGCGAGCCCGACGCGGCCGCGACCAGCTCGAGCTCGGGGTGGCTCTCGATCACCTGGAGCGCCTGGAGTCCGATCGACCCGGTGGCGCCGAGGAGGGCTACGCGCTTCACGAGGGCCAGTGTAGGCGCGGGGCACGGCCCGCCCGCGCGGCTACGAGAAGCGCCAGGAGGATGTACAGCCCGGCCGGGCCCGGCGAAGAGGAGCGAGTCGATCCGGTCGAGCACGCCGCCGTGGCCGAGGAGGATCCGGCCGGTGTCCTTCGCGCCGAGGTCGCGCTTGAGGAGCGACTCGAAGAGGTCGCCGATCGTCGCCGCGAGCACGACGACCGCGCCGAAGACGAGCGACTCGCCGCCCGACCAGGCCGACTCGTAGAGGACGAGGAAGGCGACGCCGATCCCGGCGAGCGCCCCGACCGCGAAGCCCTCCCACGTCTTCCCCGGCGACATCACCGGGCTCATCCGGTGGCGGCCGGCGAGGCGCCCGCCCACGTACGCGAACGTGTCCGTGGCGAAGACGGTGAAGAGCACGGCGAGGATCGCGTCCGAGCCGTCCTCGCCCAGCCGCCGCAACAGCACGAGCTGCGCGAGGCCGAGCCCGATCCACGCCGTCCCGAAGACGGTCGTCGCGATCGCGACGGTCGTCGACTGGCGCGTCTCGGCGATCGCGGCGAAGAGGAACGACAGCGGGAAGACGACGAGAAAGCCGCCGACCATCCAGGTCGCGTCGCCGAGCTGCGCCCCGAGGATCGCGCCCGCCGCGCCGCCGTAGCCCGCGAGGACGAGCGGCCGGAGCCCGAACGCGAGCGAGTAGAACTCGTGCAGCGCGACCAGGCCGGCGACGAGGGCGACGATCGTCAGGAACCAGCCGCCGACGTACGCGGCGCCGATCACGATCGGGAGGCCCGCGACCACGATCGCCAGGCGGGAGAGGAGGTTCGTCACCGGCCGCCGAAGCGCCGCCGCCGGCCGGCGTAGTCCGAGAGCGCCTCCCGCAGGTCGCGCTCGCCGAAGTCGGGCCAGAGCGTGTCGACGAAGACCAGCTCGGCGTAGGCGAGCTGCCAGAGGAGGAAGTTCGAGATGCGCTGCTCGCCCGACGTGCGGATGACGAGGTCCGGCTCGGGCAGGTCGGGCGCGTAGAGCCGCGACGCGATCGCGTTCTCGTCGATGTCGCGCGCGTCCACGCCCTCCTCGACCAGGCGCCGGACCGCCTCGACGATCTCGGCCCGCCCGCCGTAGTCGAACGCGATCCAGAGCGCCAGCCGGCGGTTCGCCGGCCGTCGTCCCCTCGAGCTCGGCGATCTTCGCGCGGAGCTCGTCCGTCGCCCTGTCGCGGCGGCCCATGAACCGGACGCGGACGCCCTGGCGCGCGAGGTCGGGGAGCTCCCGCTCGATCGTCTCGACGAAGATCTCCATCAGGTCGTCGACCTCGTCGGCGGGTCGCGACCAGTTCTCGGTCGAGAACGCGTAGACGCAGAGCGACTCGACGCCCAGGTCGATCGCCGCCTCGACCGTGCGGCGGAGCGCCTTCGTGCCGGCGCGGTGCCCCGCCGCGACCGGCAGCCTGCGCCGGCGCGCCCAGCGGCCGTTCCCGTCCATGATGATCGCGATCGAGCGCGCGACGTCCGGGAGCTCACGCTCCCGCGCGGGCCGGAGGGCCCGCATCGTCCGCAGTCGGGTGAGGAGGTTCACGGGAGGCGCTCGGAGCACGGAGGCCCTAGACCTCCATGATCTCTTCTTCCTTGCGCTTCAGAAGCTCGTCGATCCGGTGGACGTGCTCGTCGGTGAGCTTCTGGGCGCGGTCCTCGGCGCGGCGCTCCTCGTCGTCCCCCACGTCGCCGTCGCGGACAAGCTCCTTCAGGTGGTGCATGACGTCGCGGCGGACGTTCCGCACCGCCACCCGGCCGTCCTCGGCCAGCCCGCGGACGATCTTCACGAGCTCCTTGCGCCGCTCCTCGGTCAGCTGCGGGATCGGCAGCCGGATGATCTTGCCGTCGTTCGACGGCGTCAGGCCGAGGTCCGACTCCTGGATCGCGCGCTCGACCGCCTTGATCGAGCTCGGGTCGAACGGCTGGACGGTCAGCATCCGCGGCTCGGGGACGTTGATCGTCGCGAGCTGGCGGAGCGGCGTCGCCGTGCCGTAGTAGTCGACGTTCACGCGGTCGAGGAGCGCGGCCGACGCGCGGCCGGTGCGCACGGTGTTGAGCTCGTGCTGGGCCGCCTCGACGGACTTGTCCATCCGGCGGCCGGCGTCGGTGAGAAGGTCGTCGATCATCGGGTCCTCCCGGGGGTCGAGATCACCGTGCCGACCCGCTCGCCGCGGGCGACGCGCTGGATGTTCTCCTCGTCGTCGAGGCCGAAGACGTAGATCGGCAAGCCCGTTGTCCATGCAGAGCGAGAGCGCGGTCGAGTCCATCACCTCGAGCCGGCGCTCGAGGGCCTCGCGGTGCGTCAGCTCCGGCAGGAAGGCGGCCTCGGGGTTCTCGTTCGGGTCGCCGTCGTAGACGCCGTCGACGCCGTTCTTGCCCATCAGGATCGCCTCGGCGCCGATCTCGAGCGCGCGCAGCGCGGCCGCCGTGTCCGTCGTGAAGTACGGGTTGCCGGTACCGCCGGCGAAGATCACGATCCGCCGCTTCTCGAGGTGGCGGATCGCCCGGCGGCGGATGTACGGCTCGGCCACCTCGCTGACGGAGATCGCCGAGAGCACGCGCGTGTGGGTGCCGTCGCGCTCGAGCGCGTCCTGGACGGCGAGGCAGTTGAGGAGCGTCGCGAGCATGCCGGCGTAGTCCGCCGTCGCCCGGTCCATTCCCTCGGCGGCGGCGGTCATGCCGCGGTAGATGTTCCCGGCGCCGACGACGACCGCGGTCTCGATCCCGAGCGCGTTCAGGCCCGAGAGCTGGTGCGAGACGGCGTGCACGCGCTCCGGCTCGATGCCGAAGCCGCGCTCGCCCATGAGCGCCTCGCCCGAGAGCTTGACGAGGACGCGGCGGAACGCGGCCTCGCCGGCGCGCCCGGAGGCGTCGGGGTCGACGACGGTGCTCGTCTCGCGCCCGCCGCTCACCCGGCGACCGAGTACCGCACGTACTCGAGGAGCTCCGCCCCCTGCTCGTCGAGCGCGCGGCCGACCGTCAGCGACGGCTCGTGGATCCACGCCTGCTCGAGCAGGACGGACTCCGCGTAGAACCGCTTGGCGATCATGCCCTCGACGATCTGCGGGCGGATGTTCTCCGGCTTCGACACGACGTCCGGAAGCTTCTCGTAGATCTCGCGCTCCCGCTGGACGTCCTCCGCGGGGATCTCCTCGCGGGCCAGGTAGTCCGGGGCCGAGAACGCGACGTGCATCGCGAGAAGCCGCGCGAGCTCCGGCGCCGTCCGGGCGCGGAGCAGCACGCCGATCTTGCGCGCCGGCGGGTGGACGTAGTCGGCCACGACCTCGCCCTCGAGGGCGTCGAGCCGCGCGGCGCCGCGCACCTCGATGTTCTCGCCGAGCTTTCGCGACGAGCTCGACCCGCTCGTCCTCGACGTCGTCGACCGCGTCGGCGCCCTTCTCCTCGACCAGGTCGAGCAGGCGCTCGGCGAACGCGACGAACTCCTCGTTGTTCGAGACCGGCTCCGTCTCGCAGCCGACCGCGACGATCGCGCCGTGGTCGCCGTCGACGCGGGTGAGCACGAGGCCCTCCGTGGTCGCGCGGTCGCTGCGCTTCGCCGCCGCGGCCATCCCGCGCTCGCGCAGGAGGCGCTGCGCCTTCTCGAGGTCGCCGTTCGCCTCGACGAGCGCGCGCTTCGCGTCCATCATCCCCGCGCCCGTGAGCTCGCGGAGCTCCTTGACCTGGCTTGCAGGGATCGTCGTCATTCCGGCGTCACCGCCTCCCCGCCGTTCGTCGCCTCGGCGGCCGCGACAGGTGCCGGCTCGGGCTCCGGGCTCGGGGCCTCGGCCTCCGCCTCGGCGGCGCGAGCGGCGCGGGCGCCTGCTCGGCCTGGCCGTTCTGGCCGGCCGCCATCTCCTCCTGGCTGACGAGGTTCTTGCCGGCCGCGATGCCGTCGGCGATCGCACGGGTGACGAGCGAGCACGAGCTGATCGCGTCGTCGTTCCCCGGGATGATGAAATCGGCGTCGTCCGGGTCGCAGTTCGTGTCCACGAGCGCGATCACCGGGATGTTCAGGCGGCGCGCCTCGCGGATCGCGAGCTGCTCCTTCTTCAGGTCGACGACGAAGACCGCGTCGGGCACGTCCTTCATGTCGTGGACGCCGCCGAGGTTCGTCTCGAGCTTCTCGAGCTCGCCGAGCATCGAGATCCGCTCCTTCGGCGGGAGCAGCTCGAGCTGTCCCTCGTCGCGCAGGCGGCGCAGTTCCTCGAGCCGCTCGAGCCGCAACGAGATGGTGCGCCAGTTGGTCAGGAGCCCGCCCAGCCAGCGGTGGTTCACGAACGGCATGCCGACCCGGGACGCCTCGCCCTCGATCGCGTCCTGGGACTGCTTCTTCGTGCCGACGAACAGCACGGAGCCGCCGCGCTCGGCGACGTTGCGGACGAAGTTGTGCGCCTCCTCGAGCAGCTCCTGGGTCTGCTGGAGGTCGATGATGTAGATGCCCCCGCGCTCCGTGAACAGGAAGCGCTTCATCTTGGGGTTCCAGCGTCGCGTCTGGTGGCCGAAATGGACGCCGGCCTCCAGCAGCTCGCGCATCGTCACGACGGACACAGGTGAATCCTCCTCGGTTGCTTGATGTGCACCGGCGACGGGGATGGAACCGCCTTCGCGAACCGCGGATGACCGGCACCGCCACCGCCCGTTGGGTCGCCGGGTCGGGGTCCGGAACGCCCGCATTCTAGCCGACCGCGCCCGTACGCTCCGTCGGTGCTGGGCAACCGGGCCGCCGCGTGGGACCTTGCGATCGAGGCGATCGACGAGACGCTGCGCACCGGCGTCGCGCCCTCGCTCGACCGCCTGGGCCGGCTCGGCCAGGTCGGGAGCCTCGCGACGCTCGTCGAGGCGCTCGGCGACGAGGAGGCGGTTGCGGGCGCCGCGATCGCGCACGCCCGGGAGCGCGAAGGCGTCGGGCTCGCGCCCGGCGAGGTGCTCGCAGAGCTCCTCGCGCTCGGCCGCGTGCTCGACCGGCACGGACACGTCCAGGGCCGCGAGGCGGTCGACTGGTGCATCCTCCTCTACTTCGAGCGCGTCACCTCCGACCTCGGCGAGCGCGCGCGGCGCGATCCGCTCACCGGCGTCCTGAACCACAAGGAGTTCCACCGCCTGGTCGGCGCCGAGGTCGCGCGGGCTCGCCGCTACCGCGGTCGGCTGGCGCTCGTCCTCTTCGATCTCGACCGTTTCAAGGAGACGAACGACAGCGGAGGGGCACGCCGAGGGCGACCGGATCCTCCGCGCGGTCTCCGCGACGCTCACCGACACCGTGCGCGAGAACGACGCCGTCGGACGCCTGGGCGGCGACGAGTTCGGCGTCCTCCTGCTCCAGGCCGAGCCGTGGGCGGTCGACGCGTTCCTCACCCGCGTGCACGCCCGGCTCCCCGAGGGGACGACCGCGAGCGCCGGCTCCGCCTACCTCGCCGAGACGAAGGGTCCCGCGGACGAGCTCTTCGCCCTCGCCGACCGGCGCCTCTACGAGGACAAGATCGCGCGCGCCGCCTAGCCGCGGGCGGTCGCGAGCGCCGTCGCGAGGTCCTCCGGCAGCGGCGATTCGACCTCGATCCGCTCGCCGGTGACCGGGTGGTCGAACGCGAGGCGTGCGGCGTGCAGGAACTGGCGCTCCAGGCCGAGGTCGCCGGCGATGCCGTAGGTCGGGTCGCCGGACACCGGCAGGTCGATCGCCGCGAGGTGGACGCGGATCTGGTGCGTCCGGCCGGTCTCGAGGCGGGCGCGGAGGAGCGCGTGCTCGCGCAGGAGTTCCACGAGCTCGAACTCCGTCACCGCCTCGCGCGGCGTGGCCGTGTCGAGCGAGATCCGCGTCGCGTCGTGCCGGTCGCGTCCGATCGCCGCCTCGATCCGCCCCCGGCGGCTCGTCGGCCGGCCGCGGACGAGCGCGAGGTATTCGCGGGTGATCTCGCGGCTGCGGAGCGCCTCCTGGAGCTGCCGGTGGACGTCGTCCGAGCGCGCCACGACGAGCAGCCCGGACGTGTCACGGTCGAGCCGGTGCACGATCCCCGGCCGCTCGGGCTCTTCCCCGCCGGCGATCGCGTGCGCGAGCAGGCCGTGGACGAGCGTGCCGCCGCGGTGGCCCGCCGACGGATGGACGACGACGCCGGCCGGCTTGTCGACGACGAGCAGGTGCTCGTCCTCCCACGCGACGCGCAGCGGCACCTCCTCGGGCTCGAGCGGCGACTCGCGCCGCTCGGGCGGCGCGAAGGCGACCTCCTCCCCGCCCTCGAGCCGGTGGCTCTTCGGCCTCGGCTCCCCGTCGACGGTCACGCCGCCGTCGGCGAGCAGCCGCTCGGCCGCGGCGCGCGAGCCGACCGCGTCGAGTCCGGCGAGGAAGCGGTCGAGCCGCCCGGCCGCCTCGGGCGGCACGACGACCGTGATCGGGTCAGCCACGCGCGCGGGCGGCCGACCCGTGGACCCGGGGCCGGCGCTCCGCAGCGACGAGCGCGATCATGAGGACGGCGACGCCGGTGACGATGAACGTGTCGGCGAGGTTGAAGGCCGGCCAGTACTCGAGGTCGATGAAGTCGGTCACGTGGCCGAGCCGGATCCGGTCGACCAGGTTCCCCGCGCTCCCGCCGATCAGGAGGCCGAGCGCGACCGGCAGCACCGGGTGCCTCGCACCCGCCCGCGCGAAGTAGAAGACCATCCAGAGGACGGCGCCCGCGGTGAGGAACGTCACCGCGCCTGCCCACGTCGAGAAGAGCCCGAACGCGATCCCGGAGTTGCGGACGTAGTGGATCGTCACCGGGCCCGCGACCTGGATCGACTCGCCCAGCTCGAGCTCGCGCAGGACGAGCAGCTTCGTCACCTGGTCGGCGATCAACGCGGCGAGCGCAACGGCGACGAGCGCAAGCCAGTCGAACGGCCCGGCGGACAGCGACCGCTCCGCGACCGAGATGGGCACGCGGCCGTCGGTTGCGGAACCCACCCGGACGTCGATCAGCCGGGGGGAAGGGTTCGTCAGCCCCGCTCTTCCAGCCGTTTGCAGTCGATGCACTTCGTCGCGTACGGCATCGCCTCCAGGCGAGCCTCCGCGATCGGTTGGCCGCAACGGGCGCACGTGCCGAACGTCCCCTCCTCGATGCGATTGAGCGCTTCGTCGATGGCCGCGAGGATGTGCCCGGAGTTCTCCTCCAGGGTGTAGTCGAGCTCGCGGTCGTGGGTCAACGTGGCGGTGTCGCCGAGGTGGTTGTCGAAGGACTCGTCCTCCCCCTCGTCCTCGAGCGACCCGGGATTTTCCTCCTCGAGATACCCGAGCGCGTGCTCGACGCGCTGCTTCTCCTCGAGCAGGCGCTCGCGAAAGCGGTTCGTGTCCAGGCTCGCCACCCGCTCAGTATATCCGCGGGTCCGGCGGCCTCCCCCGGCCCTTCAGGCGGCCTGGTCGGACGTGTGACGCTCCGCCGTGTCGCCCTCGAGGCGGTCGAGCGCGGCGAGGAGGAAGCCGCGGTAATCGGCACGGACGTCGGTCTCGAGCGAGCGCAGCCGGCGCACCTCGGCGAGGATCCGCTCGCGCTCGCCCTCGGCGTCGGCGACGATCTCACGGGCCCGGACGCGGGCCTCCTCGACGATCACGTCGGCCTCCTTGCCGGCCTGCGCGCGCAGCTCGTCGGCGGCCCTCTCGGCCGAGACGAGGCTGTTGCGCAGGAGCACGTCGAGCTCCTTGTACCGCGCGACCTCCCCTTCGAGGCGCTCGAGCTCGTCGCGCAGGTCGGCGCGGTCGCGCCAGACGGCCTCGAACGAGCGGACGATCTCGTCGAGCAGGTTGTCGACCGGCTCGCGGCCGTAGCCGAGCGGCCGGCGCGGCAGGCTGACGTGCCGGATCTCCACGGGTGTCAGGGACATCCGAGGAATGTTCAGCGCAGGAGACCGATTCCCTCCACGATCACCTCGCGCGCGACGATCAGCACGATCACCGCGATGATCGGCGAGAGGTCGAGCCCGAGCCCGCCGAGGGAGAAGCTCGGGAGGATGCGGCGGAAGAGGCGCAGGTACGGCTCGACGACGTCGTAGAGGAACCGCTGGGCCCGGTTGAGCCAGATCGTGTACGGCAGCGGGATCCACGACAGGAGGATGTAGACGAGGATCAGCGCCAGGTAGACGTAGAAGAGGACGTCGACGAAGTTCTGCGCGGTCGTGATCGCGTCGCCGAGCGGCATGGCCGGAAACCTACTTCTCCCCGCGGCCGGACGAGAGCGCGGGCGGCCCGGCGCGGCGGCCGCGGGGCCGCGGCGATCCGGCGCTGAACCGACACCGAGTCGGCACGGTCCGTCACGGACCTGCGCGGATCTTCTCGATAGCGTCGACGCCGGGTGGCGGGTGGCGAGCTCCCCACCCTGGGTGGGGATGTGGCGCTCAGGGGCGGGCCGAAATGGCCACGGCTCGGAGCAGCGCGGCCGCGGCGCTGACGGCCGGATCGCTCCGGCTCAGGACTGGTTGAAGAAGCCGCGCTCGATCAGGCGGGCGCGCTCCTCGGCGGACACCTCGACGTTGCGGGGCGTCAGCAGGAAGACCTTGTCCGCGATCCGCTGCATGCCGCCGTTCAACGCGTACGTGAGCCCGCTCGAGAAGTCGATCAGCCGCTTGGAGAGCTCGGGATCCGTGCCCTGCAGGTTGAGGATCACCGGCACCGCGTCCTTGAACTTGTCCGCGATCGACTGCGCGTCGTTGAAGCTCCGCGGGACGACGAGGTGCACCTTCACCGACGCCGACGCGACCGCCTCGAGGTTCGCCCGGCCGCGCTGGCTCGGCGGCCGCAGGGTCGCCGTGCGCTGCGTGTCCTCGGGATCGGACCAGTCCTCGAACTCCGCGCCGCGCCGCTTCGAGCCGTGCAGCCGGCGCACGTTCGGGTTCGGCCGGTCGCGATAGCCCCGGTCGAGCTCCTCCTCCGCGTCGAAGCCCTCCTCGTCCCAGTACTGCTCCTCTTCGACGATGCCGAAGTAGACGAGGGCGCGGTTCCAGACGTCTCCCACTCCCACGGCGCGACAGCTTACCCGCCGAACAGGACCGACCCGATGCGCACGATGGTCGCGCCTTCCTCGGCAGCGACGCGGTAGTCCTGGGACGTCCCCATCGAGAGCTCCGCGAGCCCCGTCGCCTCGGCCAGCTCGCGCAGCCGGCGGAAGTACGGGCGCGACTCCTCCGGGTCCTCGGCGAGCGGCGGCATCGTCATCAGGCCGCGTACCTCGACCCCGTCCCCGCGCGACCTCCGCGAGGAACGCGTCGAGCTCGTCCGGGTCGACGCCTGACTTCGTCTCCTCGCCGGAGAGGTTCACCTCGACGAGCGCCGGAACCGCCAGGCGGCGCGCGGCCGAGAGCGAGTCGAGCGAGTGGACGAGCTCCACGAGGCCGGACACGTCCCGCGCCTTCCGCGACTGCAGGTGGCCGATGAAATGCCACGTGAACGCGTCGCCCCAGCGCGCGTGCTTGGCCTGCAGGTCCTGGAGCCGGTTCTCCCCCACCGTGTCGACGCCGGCTTCGGCGAGCGCGCCGAGATCGTCCACGGAGACGTACTTCGTCGCCACGACCACGCGCACGCTCGGGCCCGACCTCGCCCCGGATCCGCGCGAGGTTCTCGCGGACGCGCTCAGGCGAGAGCGGCAACGATCCCCTGCCGGCCGGTGACGCCGCGGTCGCGTCGGTGGGAGAAGTACGTCTCGGGGTCGCACGCGGTGCAGCCGCCCACGCGGTCGACGCGCGCGACCCCGGCCGCCTCGAGCGCGCGCGCGGCGGCGAGCGGGAGGTCGAGGTGGCCGTCCGGCGCCACGTCGTCGCCGAACCGCGCGCGGAAGGGCGCCGCCACCTCCTCGCCGACCTCGTAGCAGCACGGCCCGATCCCGGGGCCGATCGCGGCGACGCTCTCGCCGTCCGCCGCGGCCGCCCCGGCCTCGGCGATCCCGGCGAGCAGCCCGCGCCAGCCCGCGTGGAGGACGACGAGCCTCGAGCCGTCCGCGCGCGCGAGGGCGATCGGCAGGCAGTCCGCGGTCACGAGCATGAGCCCCTGGCCCGGCTCGTCGGTCCAGAGCCCGTCGCACTGCTCGTAGTCCGTCCCCGGCGTGACCACACCGGTCGGATGCGCCTCCGTCACGCGCGTTCCGTGCACCTGGAACGCCATCGTCGCCCGCTCCGGATCGACGCCCAGCGCGGCGCAGAGGCGGCGGCGGTTCTCGACCACCCGCTCCGGCTCGTCGTCCGTCAGGATCCCGAGGTTGAGCGACGCGTACGGCCCCTCGCTCACCCCGCCGTCGCGCGTCGAGAACGCGACCTCGACACCCTCGGGCGCGCCGTCCCAGCGCAGGAGCTTCATCCGCCGACCACCCGGACCATGAACTCGGCGATGTTGACGTAGGCCGAGTCGAGCAGCTCGGTGAACTGCCGCCGGAACACGAACAGGAGGCCGAAGAGAAAGAGGATCCCGTACTGGTCGAGGGCGCTCCAGCGCGCGTACGTGGCGTCGTCCATGAACGCCCCGACGATCCGCGACCCGTCGAGCGGCGGGATCGGGAAGAGATTGAACACCCCGAGGATCACGTTGACCTGGAACAGGAGCAAGAGCACCTCGAGGGCGTCCACGCCGATCGGCCCGTGGACGATCACCGCCACGGTCACGAACGCGATCAGGAAGTTCGTGATCGGCCCGGCCACGGCCACGAGCGCCATGTACTCCTTCGGGTGCCGGAAGTAGCGCGGCTGGACGAGCACCGGCTTCGCCCAGCCGAACATGAAGCTCGACACCCAGTAGGTGATCCCGAACATCGCCGTGCCGATCGGGTCGAGGTGCGAGATCGGGTTGAGCGTCAGCCGACCGTGCTCGCGCGGCGTCGGGTCGCCGAGGCGCGTCGCGACCACCGCGTGCGCGAGCTCGTGGAGCACCATGCTCGCGATGAGGAGCGGGACGAGCCAGAGGAAGAGCTCGAGCTTGCTCACGCGCCGACGAGCTCCCGGGCCGCGTCCAGCTCGGCCGCGCGGCCGTCGAGCTCGCCGTTCAGCTTCCGGCGCAGCAGCTCGTCCAGGATCTCGCCGACGCGCGGCGACTCGCTCGACGCCGAGACCGGCGAGGTCGCCGCCGCTGATCTCGAGGCGGACCGACGCGAAGCTCCTCGAAGTAGCTGCACCAGCCGGCCCCGGGCGGGTTCCTCGGCCAGCGCGAGCGCGAAGAGCGCGCCGTCCGGATCGTGGGGTTGCACGAGCCGCCGGATCTCCGCGGGCTCGTCCGTCTCGGCCAGGAGCTCCACGAGGCGGGGGGCGACCGTCACCGCGTCGGCGATCCGCTCGGCGTCGCGCCGCCGGAGCCGCAGCCGCTCGAACCACTCGAAGAGCTCGCCCGGGCCGAGCCGCCGCGCCAGCACCGCCAGCCGCGTCCGCCACGTGGGCACCCGGGGCGCGAACTGCTCGCGGACGGCGTCCGTCTCGCCGACGAGCAGGCGGGCCTCGGGCCCGGCGTCCAGATGCGGGTGGATCGCCTGCGCGACCCCGAGCTCGTCGAGCCGGGCGACGGCCGCGTCGACGTCGCGCTCGGAGAGGAGCGCCTGGAGCTCGTCCCGAAGCCGCGCCGACGAGAGCTCGCCGACGAGGTTCATCTCGACGCAGGCGCGGGCGAGCGACGCCGTGTGGCCGTCCATCCGGAAGCCGTAGCGGTTCTCGTAGCGGATCCCGCGGAAGATCCGCGTCGGGTCGTCGATGAACGAGAGTGCGTGCAGCACGCGTACGACCCCGGCCTCGAGGTCGGCCCGCCCGCCGAAGAAGTCCACCAGGCGGCCGAAGTCCTCGCCGCGGAGCGAGACGGCCATCGCGTTGATCGTGAAGTCGCGCCGAAAGAGGTCCTGGCGCAGGCTTGCCTGCTCCACGCGGGGCAAGGCGCCGGGCGCGTCGTAGAACTCGGTGCGCGTCGTCGCAACGTCGATCCGCGTGCCGTCGCCTGCGATCACGACCGCCGTCCCGAACTTCTCGTGCGGGACCGCGCGCCCGCCGAGCGCGGCGGCAAGCGCCTCGCCGAACGCGATCCCTTCGCCCTCGACGGCGATGTCGACGTCGAAGTTCGGCTCCCCCATCAGCACGTCGCGCACGGCGCCGCCAACGAGGTACACGCCCTCGTACGGGCCGGCGACCGCCTGGACGGCCTCGAAGACTGGTACGAGGTGCTCGAGCGCGAGCAGGCGTTCGCGCAGCTCGGCCGTCCCGGGCTCGTCCGCGCCGACGGGCTCGCCGAACGCGCGCAGGATGTCCGTGCGGGCGACGACGCCGACGACGCCCCCGTCCTCGACGACGGCGACGCGGCCCGAATCCGCCTGCACGACGAGTCGCCGAAGCTCGGCGAGCGGCGTCCGCTCGTCGCACATCGGCACGGTCGCCGTCATCACGCTCTTGACGGGCGCGTGCGCGAGGTCATGCCCGATCGCCTTGTCGAGGTCCTCGCGGGTCACGACGCCCTCGAGGTGCTCCTCGTCGCCGACGAGGACGCCGCTCTGGCGGTGGCGCTGGCAGACGACCATCGCGTGCGCGACCGTGTCGTCCGGATCGACAAATCGGGGCGGCCGGGACATGATCGCGCCGGCTGTGAGTGGCGCTCGCACCGCCGACGGGAGCGCGGCGACGAGCAGCTCGCGCGCCTGGGCCAGCGGCCCGCGGTGGATCGCCGACGCCGCCTGCGGATGCCCGCCGCCGCCGAGTGCGGCCGCCATCGCTGCGGCGTCGAGCTCGGCGACACGGGCGCGCGTGACGCAGACGACCCGCTCCTGCATCTCGACGAGCGCGGCGAGCCCGCGCGCGTCCGTGAGGTCGACGAGCTTGTGGACGAGATTCGAGATCCCGTCGACGTAGTCGGGCCACTCGACCGCGGTGACGAGCACCGTGAAGCCGCCGACCTCGTGCTCCTCGAGGTTCGCGACGAGTGCCTCGAAGAGCGCGCGCTCCGAGGCGCCGAGCGGCGTATGGAGGTACTGCGCGACGAGGTCCTGCCGCGCGCCGTGCCGGAGGCACCAGGCGAGCGCGTCCGCGTCGCGCTGAGTGACGCCGGGGTAGGTCAGCGAGCCCGTGTCCTCGTGGATGCCGAGCGCGAAGACCGTCGCCTCGAGGACAGTCGGCTCGATCTCGCGCTCCGCAAGGATCCCGACCATCGTCGTCGTGAGCGCGCCGTCCGAGGAAAGTACGAGGTTCTCCTCCCTGATCCAGTCGGGCCGCTCGCCCTCGTGGTGGTCGAACGCGACGACATCCACGTCAGGCGAGCGCGCGAGCTGCTCGAACTCGCCGAGCCGCTCCGGATGGACGGTCTCGACGACGATCAGCCGCTCGATCGCGCGGTGGTCGAGCGTGCCGGTCTCGGCCACGTCCAGCTCGTCCGCATGCAGGCGGAAGAACTCGCGGACGTTTCGGTTGAGCGAGCCCGAGAGCGCCGCCTGTGCGTCCGGATAGAGCCGCCGCGCCGCGAGCAGCGAGGCGAAGGCGTCGAAGTCGGTGTTCGTGTGCGTGACGATCACGTTCACGCGCTGAAGCGTAGTGCCGCCGCCCGCCGAGCCGGCCGCGCGCCCATTGGATTAGACGCGCGTGAAACCTCACCCCCGGGGCCTTCGGCCCCTCGCCCCCGCTTCTGACGCTAGCTCGAAAACTCGCACACGTGGCGCGCGAAAGTGCGGCGGTTTCGTGCCGCTTCGTCTACAGGTGCGCGAGCGCGTCGATCTCGACGAGGACGCCGCTCGGGAGGTACGCGACCTGCACGGTGGCGCGCGCCGGCGGTTCCGGGCCGACGTGCCGCGCATAGACCTCGTTCATCGCCTGGAAGTCGTCGAAGTCGGCGAGGAAGATCGTCGTCTTCACGAGCTGCTTCAGGCCCGAGCCGGCCTCTTCGAGGATCGCCGAGACGTTCTGCATCACCTGCTCGGTTTGCTCGGTGATCCCGCCCTCGACCACGCTGCCGCTCGCCGGGTCGATCGCCACCTGGCCGGAGACCCACACGAGGTCGCCGAAGATGATCCCCTGCGAGTACGGCGCCCCCTGGAACGGCGCCGGGGCCCGCTCGGTCCGCACCACGTGCTTCACAGCCACGGCGCGATCCTAACCCGCTTAGCTCTCGACGCGCTCGATCGCGGCGCCGACGGCGCGCAGCCGCTCGTCGATGCGCTCGTAGCCGCGGTCAATCTGGCCGATGTTCCCGATCGTCGACGTCCCTTCGGCGCACAGGCTCGCGATCAGCATCGCCATGCCCGCGCGGATGTCCGGGCTCTCCATCCGCTCGCCGTAGAGCCTGGCCGGCCCGTTCACGACCGCCCGGTGGGGGTCGCAGAGGATGATCCGCGCGCCCATGGTCACGAGCTTGTCGACGAAGAACAGCCGGTTCTCGAACATCTTCTCGAAGATCAGGATCGTCCCCCGCGCCTGCGTCGCGACCGCGAGCGCGATCGACGTGAGGTCGGCGGGGAATGCGGGCCAGGGGCCGTCCTCGATCTTCGGGATCTGACCGCCCAGGTCGTCCTGGATCACGAGCTCCTGTCCGCCCGGGACGCGGACGGTCGTGTCGTCCACCTCCGTCACGATCCCGAGGCGGCCGAGCGCGAGCCAGATCGCGACGAGGTCGACGGGGTTCACGCCCTCGATCACGAGCTCGCCGTCGGTCACCGCGCCGAGGCCGATGAAGCTCGCCACCTCGATGTGGTCCGGCGAGATCTCCCACTCCCCACCATGCAGCCGCTCGACGCCGCGGACACGCAGGACGTTCGACCCGATCCCCTCGATCTCCGCGCCGAGCGAGACGAGGAAGCGGCACAGGTCCTGGACGTGCGGCTCGCAGGCCGCGTTCCCGATCACCGTCTCGCCGCGCGCGAGCACGGCCGCCATGACGGCGTTCTCGGTGCCTGTCACGGAGGCCTCGTCGAGGAAGAGCGGCACGCCCACGAGCCCGTCCGTCCGCATGCGGAAGTTCTTGTTCAGGTGCACCTCGACGCCCAGCCGCTCGAGCGCGTCGATGTGGACGTCGAGCCGACGGCGCCCGATGACGTCGCCGCCCGGCGGCGGGACGATCGCCTCGCCGGCGCGCGCGAGCAGCGGTCCGGCGAAGAGGATCGAGGCGCGGATCCGCCGGCAGAGCTCCTCGTCGAGCTCGGTGCCCGGCGTGCTCGCGGCGTGCACGAGCACCTCGCCGCCCCCACGCCGCTCGACCGTGACGCCGAGCGCCACGGCGAGCGCGAGCATCGTCGCGACGTCCGTGATCGCGGGGACGTTCTTGAGGACGACCGGCTCGTCGGTCAGCAGGCAGGCCGCCACGATCGGGAGCGCGGCGTTCTTGTTGCCGGTCGCGCGGATCGTCCCCTCGAGCGGCCGTCGGCCCTCGATGACGAACGACTCCGACGCGGTGTCGGCGACGACTGGGTCGGTCAAGACGGTATCCACGGGCACGCGGGCGGCAGGCGGGCCGCGGCGGGCTATCCTACCCCGCCCATGGAGATCTCGCGCGAGCGTGCCTGGGGGACCCTGACGACGTATACGGAGAGCGAGGCGCTCCGGCGTCACGCGCTCGCGGTCGAGGCCGCGGTCGCCTGGTACGCGCGTCACTACGGCGAGGACGAGGAGCTCTGGCGCGTCTGCGCGCTCCTCCACGATTTCGACTACGAGATGCACCCGACGCTCGACAAGCACCCGCAGGACGGGGCGCCGATCCTGCGCGAGGAGGGCTGGCCCGAGGAGGTGGTCGAGACCGTCCTTTCGCACGCCGAGCACCTCGACCTGCCGCGCGACACGCAGCTCAAGAGGACGCTGTTTGCGTGTGACGAGCTGGCCGGATTCGTCCACGCCTGCGGGCTCGTCCGGCCGGACGGGATCGACACGCTCGAGCCGCGCTCCGTGAAGAAGAAGCTGAAGCAGCCGTCGTTCGCCGCGGGCGTGAACCGCGACGACGTTCGCAAGGGCGCGGAGCTCCTCGGGCTCGAGCTCGACCAGCACATCGCGAACGTGATCGAGGGCATGCGCCCGGTCGCCGCGGAGCTCGGCCTCCGGACGGGAGAAGCCGCCGCGTGAAGGTGACGATGCTCCTCGCCGACTACGCGCAGGTCGCGGACGGCAAGCTCACGATCGTCGGCGGCGGGTGGTCGGTGACGGGGCCGATGCCGGTGCCCTTCGCGATCGCGATGCTCTTCGAGGTCCCGTGGGACCGCGCGAACGTGAAGCACCGCTTCCGGCTCGACCTCGTCGACGCCGACGGTCACGTCGTCTTCGCGCCGACCGACGAGGGTGAGGAGCCGGTGGTGATCGAGGGCGAGTTCGAGGCCGGCCGCCCGCCGGGAATGAAGCCGGGCACGCCGCTCGACGTCCCGATCGCGATCAACCTCCCCGGCCCGCCGGTCGAGCCCGGCGGACGCTTCGAGTGGCGCCTGACCGTGAACGGCGAGGGCGACACCGACTGGCGCCTGCCCTTCTCGACGCGCGACGTCGAAGAGACGGTCTAGAGCCCCTCGGCCAGGCGGGCGAGGTCGTCCTCGCTCGTCCAGAACCCGCACGACGCGCGCACCCAGCCGGTCTGCGGAAGGTCGCGCACGACGACGCCCTGCTCGTACAGGCGCGCGACCAGCTCGTCCGCCGGACCCTCGGGGACGAACGAGACGAGCGTCGCCTGGTCGGCCTCGCTGACGACCTCCAGACCGCGCGCCCCGATCAGCTCGCGGGCGCGCTCGGCCATCGCACGGGCGTGAGCGAAGCGCTCCTCCCCGGCTTCGTCGGCGAACGCGAGCGACGCGAGCAGGCCCGCAACGGAGCCCGCCGACGTCCAGATCGACTCGAAGCGCTGCGCGGTCGGCGCCGGCTCGAGCGCGATCGGGTCGGCCCACGAGAGGTAGGACGCAGAGGCCATCTGGAGATCGTCGAGCCGGTCGGGCCGGACGTAGAGGCCGCCCGTCGTGTCGGGGCCGAGCAGCCACTTCTGGCCGGAGACGGTGAAGTAGTCGCAGCCGAGCTCGGTCACGTCGACGGGCACCGCGCCCGCGCTCTGGGCGCCGTCGACGAGCAGGTGGAAGTGCCGCCCCGCCAGCTGCGCGACCGGGAGGACCTGGCCGGTCGTCCACGTGACATGGGAGATCGCGACGAGCTTCGTCCGTTCGGTGATCTGCTCCTCGAGGAGGGCGAGCGCGTCCTCCGCGGGCGCCTGCGAGACCGCGGCGACGCGCACGTCGGCGCCCCACGTCGCGAGCGGGCTCAGCAGTCCCGGGTGCTCGGAGTCCGTCGTCACGACCTCGTCGCCGGGCCCGAGCCGCAGGCCCGCGGCGACGATGTTGCAGCCCTCGGAGGTCGAGGTCGTGAGCGCGACCGACTCGGGCGGCGCCCCGATCAGCGCGCCGAGCGCCTCCTTCAGGCGGGCCCGGTCCCCGATCACCTGCTCGAAGAACGAGCGCCCGGCCCGTCCCTCGACCAGCGCCCGGTCCGTCCAGGCCTGCTGCGCCTCGGCCGTCCGGCGCGGCAGCGGGCCGAACGTGCCGGCGTTCAGGTACGCCTTCTCCTCGAGGACGGGGAGCTCGGCGCGGATCTCGTCGAGGGTCACGCGATCACCGCCTCGACCGGCGCGTGGTCCGAGAGCACGGCACCGTCGACGGTCCGCCGCTCGCGCGGCCACGCCTCGGGGCCGCGCTCGAGCTCGAGCCCGCGCACGACGATCTGGTCGACGCCGTCGATCGGCGGCGTGTAGCCCTCGACCGTGTGCCGACGGACGTTGAAGTCCCCGCTGAGCACGCACCGCTCCGCCTCCGCCACGAAGGCCGCCGCGCGCTCGAGCTCCCGCACGGCCTGCTCGGGGCGGTTCGTCGTATGGACGTTCGCGACGACGAACGCCCGCCCGTAGGCGGTCGCGTCCACGGCCTGCACGAAGCGCTGCTGCGGCCCGCGCCGGAAGAGCCAGTCCCACTTCGACACCTCCGGGTTGAGGAGCAGCAGCCGCTGCTCGCCGAGCTCGACGTGCGGGCCGGCGAGGAGCACGTTCGCCTGGCCCGTGAGGGACGAGCGGACGCGCCGCGCGTCGAGGTCGGTTACCAGCCTCGCGAGCGGTGCGAGCAGCAGCGCCGGGACGGTCACCGCCCAGCGGACGGCCATCCCCGTCCAGTCGTCGAGCTTTCCGAGCGCCCAGAGCGGCACCTCCTGGAGCGCGACGAGGTCGGGCTTGTCGGCGGTGACGAGGTCGACCATCCGGCGCAGCTGGGTCTCCCGAGTGACCGGGTGCGTGCGCCCGTGGTAGACGTTCCAGGTGCGAACGAGGAGCGACAAGGGCCGCGTAGTCTAGGCCCGCGATGGCCTTCCGGCGCCCGCGGTTCGCCGACCTCGTCGAGCGGCAGCTCGACCTCTTCGAGACCGAAAGCGCCGGGCTCCTGGACGACGTGGACGAGGCGCTCGAGGCGTACAACGCCGCCGACCGTGACGACGCCGAGGAGCTCTACGGCGACTACGTCGACCGGGTCGATCTCGCCCGCGAGGAGCTCGAGGAGCTGCGCGACGCCTACCGCCTCACCCTCGAGGAGGACGCGGCCGAGGAGTACGCGGCCACGTTCGCAGCCGCCGTCCGCGTCCGCCTTCCCCACCTCGCGCTCGAGCTCGACGACTAGCCGTATTCGAATCCTCAAACGCCCGCGCGCACCAGGAAAAGAGTGTGGCTAGCCGTATCCCGTGAATGCAGGCTGAATGCGACGATTTCCCCAGATGGCAACGACTGTCCTGATCATCGACGATCACCCCGGTTTTCGGGCCACCGCGCGGGCGGTGCTCGAGGCGGAGGGGTATGACGTCGTCGGTGAGGCCGAGACCGGAATCGACGGTCTCCGAGCCGCCCGGGACCTCGCCCCCGATATCGTCCTTCTGGACGTGCAGCTCCCTGATTTCGACGGGTTCGAAGTGGCCTCGCGCCTGCTTCGCCTTGATGCCGCGCCCAGAATCGTGCTCACCTCGAGCCGTGACGCCTGCGACTTCGGGCGTCTGATCCAGCAGTCGGGCGTCTCTGGCTTCGTGCCCAAGGCCGAGCTCTCCGGCAGCGCCATCGCCAGCCTGGTCCGGTGAACGTTCGCGCAGCTGTCGGGGTCTGGACGCTCGGGCTCCTCGCAGCCGGCGGCGGCGTCGCCTTCCTGATCTCGACCGGCGAGCCGGACACCTTCACGATCCGCGCCGGGCTCGGGATCGCCACGGCGCTCCTCTTCATCGCCGCCGGCCTGATCACCTGGCTGGCCCGGCCCGAGAACCGGACGGGCGCGATCATGGTGCTCGTCGGCTTCACGTGGTTCCTGCCCGTGCTGCCGGAGTCGAACGACCCGACCGTCTACGGGTTCGGTGCGGCGCTCAACGACCTTCCGTGGGCGGCCTTCGGGCTGCTCGTGCTCTCGTACCCGACGGGCCGGCTCGAGGACCTCGCGAGCAAGCTGACCGTCGGGCTCGCGTTCTTCATCGCGCTCGTCGCGCGGCCGATGTGGGTCTTTTTCGGCGACCTCGAGGAGTACCACCGCGGCGGCCCCGAGAACGGCCTCAAGCTCTCGGAGCAGCCCGGGCTCGAGGAGCTCTTCCTGCGCGTGATCCAGATCGGCGCGCTGATCGCGATCGCGGCCGCGCTGGTCATCCTCGTGCGCCGCTGGCGGTCGGCGACGCCGGCCCTCCGCCGGACGCTCACGCCCGTCTACGTCAGTTTCAGCGTCTCCGTCGTGATCCTCGCGGTCACGGTCTTCCTGCAGGCGATCGACTCGGAGCTGAACGAGACGCTCTACTGGGCCGCGCTCGCCTCGCTGCTCCTCGTGCCGCTCGCGTTCGCGGTCGGCCTTCTGCGGACGCGCCTTGCGCAGGCCGGCGTCGGCCGCCTGCTCGTCGAGCTCGAGCACGCGCCCGAGGCCCGCAGCCTGCAGGAGGCGCTCGCGCGCGCGCTCGGGGACCCGTCGCTCGAGGTTGCGTACTGGCTCCCCGACCAGCAGGCGTTCGTCGACCGCGACGGGAACCCGATGCCGCAGCCGCTCGCGGAGGGCGAGCGCCGGGCAACGGTGGTCGAGCGCCAGGGCCAGCCGGTCGCCGCGCTCGTCCACGACGTCCAGCTCCTGAACGACCCGGGCCTGCTCGAGGCCGTCGGCGCGGCCGCAGGGCTCTCGCTCGAGAACGAGCGGCGTCTCGCCGAGCTCAAGCGGTCGCAGGCGCGGCTGCGCGCGCTCGTCGACGCGCTGCCCGACCTGATGTTCCGCCTCAAGCGCGACGGGACGTACCTCGCGGTCCAGGCCCACGACGAAACGCTGCTCGCCGCGCCCGCCGACGAGCTGATCGGCCAGACCCTCCACGACGTCCTGCCTGCCGAGACCGCCGGTCGCATCGTCGCCGCGATCGAGCGCCTCGACTCGGACAACCTGGTCGAGACGGTCGAGTATGAGCTCGAACTCGAGGGCGTGATCAGGCACTTCGAGGCCCGGCTCTCCCCGATCGCCGAGGACGAGGCCGTCCTCGTCGTCCGCGACATCACCGAGCGGCGCGAACGCGAGCTGCAGGTGCGTCGGCTGCAGACCCAGCTCGAGGTGCGGCTCGAGGAGCTGAACCGCGAGCGCGAGCTCGTCCGCGGCGTCGTCCAGTCGTCGCCGAGCTTCTTCTGCGTACTCGAGGAGTCCGGCCGCGTCGTGCGCTTCAACCGCGCGCTCGAGGTCGCCTCCGGGATCAAGGACGGCGACGAGGCGCGGGGCAAGGCGTTCTGGGAGCTCTTCCCCGTGCCCGAGGAGGCCGACGAGGTGCGCGACCTGATCGTCGACGCCTTCCAGCGCAACCAGGCAATGCCGGAGCGGGAGAACCTCTGGCGCGCCGCCGACGGCCTGACCATGGACGTCGCCTGGGCGGTCACACCGCTCCACGACGAGGGCCCTGACCAGCCGTTCCTCGTGACCGGGATGGACGTGACCGAGCGCACCCGCCACGAGAACGAGCTGCGCAGCTCGCGCGCACGCATCGTCGAGGCCGCCAGCACGGAGCGCCGCCGCCTCGAGCGCAATCTCCACGACGGTGCCCAGCAGCGCCTCGTGTCGCTCTCCCTCTTCATCCGCCTGGCGCTCGGCAAGGTGCGCGACGACCCCGGCGGCGCCGAGACGCTCCTCACGAACGCCAGCGACGAGCTGGCCCGCGCGCTCGAGGAGCTCCGCGAGCTCGCGCGCGGCATCCACCCCGCGATCCTCACCGACCGCGGGCTCGAGCCCGCGCTCCACTCGCTCGTCACGCGCACACCCGTACCGGTCACCGTCGCCGAGGCGCCGAAGGAGCGCCTGCCGGAGCCGGTCGAGGCGGCCGCGTACTACGTCGTCGCCGAGGCGCTCACGAACGTCGCGAAGTACGCGAACGCCAACGCGGCCACGGTGCGGGTCTCGCGGGACAACGGTCTTGCGGTGGTCGAGGTCGCCGACGACGGTGTCGGCGGCGCCGACGCGGGACGAGGCTCGGGCCTTCGTGGCCTGGTCGACCGGGTCGAGGCGCTCGACGGCACGCTCCACGTCACGAGCCCGCCCGGCGGCGGGACCACGATCCGCGCGGAGATTCCCGGTCTAGACGCGCGCGTCGAGGCGTCGTGCACCATCCAGACGTTCGGCTCCCAGTAGCGGCCGACGTCCGCCTCCCGGTCGATCGCGACCGTGGCGAGCCCCCGCGGGAAGACGTAGTCGCCGCTCTCCGGGAAAGCCATGTCCGTCCACTCCTCCCACTCGGCGACCGTGCCGCTGATCGCGAGCGAGCGCGGCTCCGGGCGGAGGATCCGGCCGCCGAGGCGCACGTGCGCGCGCATCCACGGGTCGAACGGAAGCCCGTCGTCGCGTGTCCAGGCGGCGTAGCGCTCGATCGGGACGAGCGGGTAGCGCTCCTTCCAGGTAGGGCGAAGCGGCGCGAGCGCCCCCGGGAACCCGTGCGACCGGGCGATCTCGACCATCGCCTCGATCATCGTCCGGCTCGTGCCGCGGCCCTGCCCCGCCGCCGGCACTTCGATCGCGAGCGCCGAGAGCATCGTCGGCGCACCGTCGGCCTCGCGAAGGACGAAGCCGTCGCGCAGGAGCCCGTCGAACCCGTCCGGAAGCCCTTCGACCGTTCCGTCCCAGGCGAGCGGGATGGAGTGGCCCTGGCCGAGGATCTCGTCCGCCTCGTCGTCCCAGACGACGAACTGGAACTCGGGAAAGACATCGTCGAGGCGCCCCCAGTAGTCGTTCGGCACCTCGCCGTGGAGGTTGTACTCCGGCCAGATCCCGTAGGTCGCCTCGTGGGCGCGCTCCTGGAGGTCGGGCCGTTCGCTCGCGAGGACGACCTTCTGTGCCATGCCGCATTATCGGCCGCGGGGACATCTAGACTCGGGCTCGTGCGCGTGGTGCTCGCCGACGACTCCGTCCTTCTCCGGGAGGGCGTGGCTCGGATCCTCGAGGAATCCGGCTTCGACGTGGTCGGCCAGGCCGGCAACCCGGACGAGCTGATGCTGAAGGTCCGGAGCTACTCGCCCGAGGTCGCGGTGGTCGACATCCGCATGCCGCCGACCCACACCGACGAGGGGCTCGTCGCCGCGAAGGAGATCCGAGAGAAGTACCCGACTACGGCCGTGCTCGTCCTCTCGCAGTACGTCGAGCCGGAGTACGCGCTCGAACTCCTCTCCGACAGCGCCGAGGGCGTCGGCTACCTGCTCAAGGACCGGGTCTCGGACGTGCACGAGTTCGCGGCTGCGGTCCGCCGCGTGGCCGAGGGTGGCTCGGCGCTCGACCCGTCCGTCGTCTCCCAGCTGGTCGGCCGTAGGCGCGGCGACGATCCGCTGGCCGACCTGACGCCGCGCGAGCGCGAGGTGCTGGGTCTGATGGCGGAGGGCCGCTCGAACTCCGGGATCGCGGAACGCCTGGTCGTGACCGAGCGCGCCGTCGAGAAGCACGTCACGAGCATCTTCGCGAAGCTCCGCCTCCCCGCCTGCTCCGAGGACCATCGACGCGTCCTCGCCGTACTCGCGTATCTCGGGAACTGAGCCCGTGCCCGACCCGCGGGTTGGACGGTCCGACGCCGGGTAGTACGGGCGCGTGCCGACCCGCATCGCCGCTCTGAGCGGACTGCTCGCGCCGGTGACGTACACGGCCGCGCTCCTCTTCGGCGGCCTCGCCCAGCGTGACGCGCTTTAGCAGCGCCGACGACGCCACCAGCGACCTCGGCGCAGACACGGCCTCGAGCGCGTGGATCTACAACCGGATCGGCACGAACCTCACCGGGATCCTCCTGTTCGTGTTCGCGCTCGGGCTCTGGCGGGCGCTCTCGCCGAACCGTCTGGGGCGCGTCGGCGCGGGGCTTCTTGCGCTGATGGGGATCGCCCTCTTCCTCGAGGGCTTCTTCCCGCTCGACTGCCAGGCGATCGATGCCGCGTGTGAGAACACGTCCTGGCAGTCGGAGGGCCACCGGTGGGTGAGTCGCGTCACGGCGCTGTGCATCTTGGCCGCCCCACTGGTTCTCGCCTTTGCCTTCCGCCGCGTTCAGGGCTGGCGGGACGCCTGGCTTCCGACCCTCGCCGCCGTGCCCGTCTTCATCGCGGCGAGCATCGTCTTCTCCGTGCTCGGCGAGGGAGCGGCCGCCCGAGCCGGGGCGGTCGTCTGGTTCATCTGGCTCGGCTACCTCGGATTGCAGCTCCTGCGCAGGGACGACTCGGGTCGCGCCACGGCCCCGCCGTAGTCGGAGCGCCGCGAAACCGCTCTCGGTGACCGGGAGGTAGCCACACCATCGGGACGCAGGGAGGCCGTATTCCCGCGGGATGCACGCCTTGCGATGCTGCTCGTGTACAAACGCCGACCACTTGGAGACACGATGACCCGCACACTCATTCTCAGCCTCGTCGTAGTCGCAGTACTCGTCCTCGCGGTCGGCGGCTGGATCGTCGGCGGTGCCCGCCGGATCCTTCGGCCGGCGCCTCGGCTCCGCCCCGCGATCTAGACACTCCTCTTCTCAGTCGTTGAAGGGCCGCACGGGGGCGGCCCTTCGGCGTTCGGGTACCCGAACCGCGATTCGGAGGCTCGCCGAATACGCGGGAAGGGTGCGCTCAGGGAGGCTTCGGGCATGGACGCACCGGACCTCTCCCGCCTCCTCCGGACGCTCTCACTGCCCACCTTCGGGCTCGCGCTCGCCGTCGCCGTCCTGACGACCTACGCGCCCGTTCTGCTCGGCGAGACGACCGACTCGGGCGCCGCGATCGGCCTTGCAATCGGCGGCGAGGGGCTCTTCGCGCTCTTCCTCCCGGTGCTCGTCGGGACGATCTCCGACCGGACGCACTCACGCCTCGGCCGACGCCTCCCTTACGCCGTCTTCGCGGCGCCGCTCCTCGCGCTGCCGCTCGTGCTGCTCCCGTTCTCCTCGTCGTACGCGGGAACGGTCGCGCTCGTCTCCCTCTTCTACGTCGGGTACTTCGTCTACTACCCGCCGTACCAGGCGCTGTTCGCCGAGCTCGTGCCCGCGAGCCACTACGGGCGGGCGCAGGGCGCGCAGGGCGTCGCGCGCGGGCTCGGGCTCGGCGCCGCGCTCGTCGGCGGCGGGGTGCTCCTCTCGGTGTGGGCGCCGCTCCCGTTCCTGCTCGGGGCAGCGGCCGTGCTCGTCACGACGGTCGCGCTCGTTCGCGGCGTCCCGCACACGAGCCCGACGCCGTCCGAGCAGACCCTGCCGGGCCCCGGCGTCCTCCGGCTCCTGCGGCAGCGCGCCGACCTCCGGGCGTTCGCGCTGGCTAACGCCCTGTGGGAGTTCTCGTTCATGGGGCTGCGGGTTTTCATCGTCCTCTACGTCGTACAGGGGCTCGGGCGCTCGGTCGCCCTCGCGAGCGCCGTGATCGGCGTCGTCGCGGTCTCCTACGTGGTCGCGGCCGCGCTCAGCGGGCGGCTCGCCGACCGGTTCGGGCTCGTCCGCGTGCTGCGCGGCGCCACCTGGATCTACGGCGCGGGCCTCCTGCTCGCCGCCGCGATGACGACGGTGACGCCACTTCTCGTCGCACTCCCCGTGGTCGCCCTCGCCGGCGCCGTGGTGATGACGCTGCCCTACGGCCTGCTCATGCAGCTCACGCCCGCCGGCTCGGAAGGCGCGGTCTCCGGACTCTTCAACCTCTCCCGCGCAGTCGGCATCATCGCGGGGCCGATCGTCGTCGGCGCCGTGATCGACCTCGCCGGGCCGCTCTTCGCGTCCACGCACGGCTACGGAGCCATGTGGGTCGCGATCGGCGTGCCGATCGTCCTCTCCCTCGCGCTCTTTTCGAGCTGGGAGCTGCCGGCCGAGGAGCCGGAGCCGGCCACCCGCGCCGCGTTCGACGACCTCGCGCTCTCCGCCTAGGCGTGCTCGAGAAGTAGCCGGCTAACGCCCGGATCGGCGGGCGAGCTGTCGCCGGTGGCCTCGTCCGACTCGTCGGCGGCCACGACCTCGTCGGCGTCGTCCCCGCTGACGCGAGCCGGGGTCGCTGACGCCGACCGGCGATCCCTCCGACCCGGAGCCGCTCGGCACGCCCGCGCCGTGGGTCGCGAAACGCGGGCGCATCGCCGAGATCCTCCGGCGAGCCGGACGACCCGCGGCGCCAGAACCAGTCGAGGAAGCCCATCGGCGCGGACTCTAGCCGGTTCCCGCCCGAGTGCCGCAGCGGCGCGGATCCTCTCCGCGTGAGACCCTCCCCCGGGGCCTTCGGCCCCTCGCCCCCGCTTCAGACGCTAGCGCGAAAACGCGCACGTGTCCGTCACGGAATCGTGCCGATATTGCAACGCGCTCAGCGGCCGCCGAAGTGGTGGGCGCGGGGCATGGACGCGACGAACTCCGGTTCCTCGGCCACCTCGCGCGCGAGCGGGGCCAGGGTCTCGAGCGACTCGACGATCACGTTCCGGTTCCGCTCGTAGCGCTCGAACCTGCCCCGCGCCAGGAGCAGCGGCTCGCCGCGGACGACGGCGCGGAAGCGCTCGTACACGGGCGGCGGCACGATCAGGTTCACCTGGCCGACCTCGTCCTCGAGGAGCATGAACACGACCCCGTTCGCGGTCGCCGGCCGCTGGCGCGCGACGGCCAGGCCGGCGAACGCGACCGGCGCGCGATGCGGCAGCTCGGCCAGCACGTCGCTGCGCACGACGTCCGGCGGGAGGTGCGGCCGCAGGAGCGTCAGCGGGTGCTGGCCGACCGAGAGCCCGGTCGTCCGGTAGTCGGCGAGCATCCGCTCCCACTTCGACTCGGCCGGGAGCGCCGGCACAGCCGTCTGCGGGTCGAGCGGGAGCGCGAGCTGGCGCTGGGCGCCGCCCTCCCCCACCGACACCGACCGCGGCGCCAGCCCGAGCCGCCAGAGGAGCTGCCGCCGCGGCCAGCCGAAGGAGTCGCACGCCCCGGCCACGACGAGCGCCTCGAGCGCCGGACGGTCGACGGGCGCCCGCTGCGCGAGGTCGCGCACGCCCGCGAACGGCCCGCCGCGCTCGCGCTCCTCGACCAGCGCGACCGCCGGCTCCTTCCCCAGCCCGCGCACGTACCCGAGCCCGACCCGCACCCTGTCGCCCTCGATCCGGCACGTCGCGTGCGAGCGCTGCACGTCGGGCGGGAGCACCTCCACCCCGCGCCGCTGCGCATCCCGGACGAGCGACGCGGGCGGGTAGAAGCCCATCGGCTGCGCATTCAGGAGCGCGCACAGGAACTCGGCCGGGTAGCGGCTCCGCAGCCACGCCGACTGGTACGCGAGCAGCGCGAACGCGGCCGCGTGCGACTTCGGGAACCCGAACGACGCGAACCCGAGCACCTTCTCGAACACGAGCTCGGCCGTCTCGCGCGGCACCCCGCGCCCGAGCGAGCCGGCGACGAACCGCTCGCGGTACGCCTCGATCGCCGCCTCCGACCGCTTCCGGCTCATCGCGCGCCGCAGCCCCTCTGCCTCGCCGATCGAGAACCCGGCGAGCGCGACGGCGACGTCGAGCACCTGCTCCTGGAAGATGATCGCGCCGAGCGTGTCGCGGAGCGGCTCGGCGAGGAGCGGGTGGTCGGCCGGCGGCACGTAGTCCGGGTCCTCGCGGAGCTTCTGCCGCCGCTCGACGTACGGGTGGACGGCCTTGCCCTGGATCGGCCCCGGCCGGACGAGCGCGACCTGCACGGTCAGGTCGTCGAGGTTCTCCGGCCGTGTGCGGAGGAGGCTCTGCATCTGCGCCCGGCTCTCGATCTGGAAGAGGCCGACCGTGTCCGCGTCCTGGATCTCGCGGTAGACCTGCGCGTCGTCGAGCGGGATGCGCGAGAGGTCGATCGTCTCGCCGCGCAGGCGCACGATCTGGTCGACGCACTCCTCGACCGCCGAGAGCATCCCGAGCCCGAGCAGGTCGATCTTGAGGAAGCCCGCGTCCGAGCACGAGTCCTTGTCCCACTGGACGAGCTGGCGGCCCTCCATCGCGGCCGGCTCGATCGGGACGAGCTCGTCGAGCCGCTTCGTCGAGATGACCATCCCGCCCGGGTGCTGGGAGAGGTGGCGCGGCAGGCCGGCGATCTCGCCGCAGAGCGCCGCGAACGCGCGCCAGCGGGGCGAGAGCCGCTTGCGCTCGGCGTCCGGCAGGAGCGCCATCTCCTCCGCGACGCGCCGGGCGTTCCAGCCGTCCGAGAGGCGCGCGAGCCGCTCGAGCTCCCCCGCCGGGAGGCCGAGCGCCTTGCCGACGTCGCGGATCGCGCCGCGCGCGCGGTACGTCGAGAAGCTCGCGACGAGCGCCGAGTGCTCGCGCCCGTACTTCTCGCAGACGGCGACGATCAGCTTCTCGCGGATGTCGCGCGGGAAGTCGAGGTCGATGTCGGGGACGGACACGAGCTCGCGGTTCAGGAAGCGCCCGAGCGCGAGGTCGGCCTCGACCGGGTCGACGTGCGAGAGGCCGGTCAGGTAGCAGACGATCGAGCCGACCGAGCTCCCGCGCCCGCGGCCGGGCGGCAGCAGGTGGCGCGGCGAGCCTGGCCCGCGCACCTCGGCCGCCACGTCGCGGGCGAGCTCGAGCACCTCCCAGTGGAGGAGGAAGAACCCCGAGAGGCCGAGCTCGGCGATCAGCGCGAGCTCCTCGCGCAGGCGCTCGTCCGCCCGCCGACGCAGGCCGGGCCGCGCGTCGCGGTAGCGCTCGTCGAACGCGGCCCGCGTGACGCGCGCGAGCTGGACGTCGGCCGGGTCGGGCCCGTCGGAGAAGTCCGGGTAGCGGTAGCCGAGCTCCGCGGTCAGGTCGAAGCGGAGCCGGTCGGCGAGCTCGGCCGACGCCGCGAGCGCCTCGCGGTCGCCGGGCCAGCGCTCCTCGACCGCCGCCGGCGGCAGGAGCGCGCACTCGTCGTTCCCGCGCCGCTCCGCCTCGCAGCCCTCGAGCGACGTGCGGTGCCGGACCGCGACGAGCACGTCCTGGAGCTGGACGCGCGAGGCGGCGTGGGCGTGCGCGTTCCCGGTCACGACCGTGCGCAGGCCGAGCGTCTCCGCGAGCTGGCGAAGGGCGGCGTTGCGGCGGGCGTCGCCGCGCGAGAACGGCCGCTGGAGCTCGACGAGGAACCGCTCCGGCCCGAACGCCCGTGCCAGGCGGGCCGCGCCGTTCGGGTTGCGCACCGCGAGCCCGGTGCGCGCGCAGCCGGAGAGGCAGACGAGCCCGTCGTTCCGCTCCTCGAGGAGCGCCTGGTCGAGCCGCGGCTCGAGGCGGCGCCCGGCGTGCGCGGCGGTCAGGAGCCGGCAGAGGTTGGCGTAGCCCTCCGGCGTCTCGACGAGGAGCGTCACGTGGGAGCCGCAGCCGAGCGTCACCTCGGCCCCGGTGATCGAGCCGGACGCCGAACTCCTTCGCCGCGTGGGCGAACTCGAGCGAGCCGTACAGCCCGTCGTGGTCGGTGAGCGCGAGCGCCTCGTAGCCGTGCTCCGCGGCCGCGAGCACGAGCTCCTCCGGCCGCGAGGCGCCGTCCAGGAACGAGTAGGCGCTGTGGCAGTGGAGCTCGACGTACCGGCTCACGGCGCGCGCCGGTTCTCTACGGTGGCGGCATGGCCGAGCCGACGATCGTCCCGCACGACGGCGGCGAGGTGATCAGCGACACCGACCGCAAGCGGGTCGCGATCCTCGCCGACACCGAGCAGATCGTGATCACGGAGTCGTGGTACGTCGCCGGCGAGCGCGGGCCCGACCCGCACGTCCACCACCACCACGTGGACGCCTTCTACATCCTCGAGGGCACGATCGTCTTCGGGGTCGGCCCGCGCGCCGTCGAGGAGGTGGTCGCGGCCGCGGGGACGCTCGTGCTCGTCCCGCCGGAGGTCGTGCACACGTTCTGGAACCCGGGCCCCGACCGTGCTCGCTACCTGAACTACCACGCGCCGCACGGCGGGTTCGCCGAGTTCCTGCGCGCGGCGCGGGACGGGCGGCGCTACGAGTGGGACTCCGCCGACGCACCCGCGGACGGCGGCCTGCCCGCCGAGGACGCGGTCGTCCGCGGCCCCGGCGAGGGCGAGGTGCTCGTCCTCAGCGCGACGAGCGCGATCCTGAAGGCGGAGAGCGCGGACGGCGGCGGGCGCTTCTCGATGGCGGAGACGACGCTCGCGCCCGGCTATCCCGGCCCGGGCCCGCACGTCCACGAATCGCTCGTCGACAGCTTCTACGTGCTCGAGGGCACGCTGACCATGCGGCGTCGGCGACGAGCGCCACACGCTCGAGGCCGGCGACTTCGCGCTCGCCCCGCCCGGAGCCGTGCACACGTTCGCGAACGAGAGCGAGGCCCCGGTCCGCGTGCTGAACGTGATGGCGCCGGCCGGCTTCGAGCGGTACCTGAAGGAGCTCGCCGCCCTCGGCGACCAGCCGGACCAGGCCGCGATGGCCGCCGCTCGCCTCCAAGTACGACTTCCGCGCCGCCGAGTAGCAGCCTCAGGCCCGCTGGGTGAACCACCCGCCCCGCTCCTCGTCGTGGAAGACGACGGTGTGCTGGCCGCTCTCGAGGACGACGTCGAAGTAGCGCCGCCGCACGGGCGCCTCCGTCCACCAGCGGTCGACCACCCGCCACTCCTCCCGGACGCGCGCGACGCCGAGCCGGTTGACGTTCACCGGCGCCGCCGCGCCTCCGACGCCCTGGGTCACGACGAGCGCCCGCCGCGGCTCGTTCAGTCGTCGCGCGGAACGAGAATCGCCCGGCGTTCCGGAATCCGCGACCACGGCGCCACCTCGACGACGCTGCACACGGCGTCGATCCCGACCCCGACGCGTGCCTGCTTGAGCCCCGAGCTGAGCCGCTCGCGCAGCCGGCTGCCGCGCGGGCGGACGAGCTCCGCCTGCGTGCCGATCCCCTCGGCCAGCTCGCCCAGCTCGAGCCGGAGCGCCAGCACGGGCGCCGTCAGCTCCGCGAGCTTCGGACGGAGGGCGAGGCTCAGGCGCTCGGGCTCCGCGGTCGGCTCGCGCAGGGTGAGCGCCCGCCGCCACGAGCCGCCGCCCACGAGCCTGGCCGACACGGCCACCCGGCGCGGAGCCCGTCCGCCCCGCTCCGGCCGCGCGAGCAGCCGGTCGAGCAGCGCCCCGAGCGCCTTCCCGAGCGTCAGCTCGTTCCCGACCGCCTCGGGGAACTCGAGCTCCTCCACGATCTCCGCGGCCGGCGCACGTCCTTCGACGCGCCCGCCGTCCGCCCCGCGAGACGATCCGCCACGCCTCCGCGCCGTCGGGGCCGAGCCGGTCGGCGACCGACGCGCCCGGCAGCCCGGCGAGCTGGCCGAGCCGCTTGATCCCGAGGTCGGAGAGCTCGCGGCGCCGGTCGGGCGTCAGCGCGAGCAAATCGAGCGGGAGCGGCTCGAGGAAGAGCGCGCTCTCGTCGTCGTCCACGACGAGGATCCGGTTCGGCGGCGCGACCGTCGCGGCCGCGAGCGCGGTGAACCGCCGCGTGCCGGCGCCGATCCGCGGCTGCCACTCGGAGCCGACCGCCGCGAGCGCCCGCTTGAGCGCCGCCTCGAGCCCGCCCGCGAGCCGCTCGAGCCCCTTCGTCTCGAAGTAGACGCAGCCCTCGCGCGCGACCTCGACCGCGAAGCCCGCGTCCTCGAGCCGGCGCAGGAGCGCCTCCCAGGCCTCCTCCGCCCCGGCCTCGTCCGCTTCCACGAGCACGAGGCCGGGGCAGGTGGCCAGCGCCTCGGACAGGCGCATCCCCGCCCGGATGCCCTCTCCCTCCGCGACCGCGTTGCACGCGCCGATGAGCGGCTGGGCCCCCGGCTCGGGCGCGAGCGCCACGGGCCGCCTCCGGAGCTCCGGCCGCCCCGCCAGCGCGGCCCGCAGCGCGAAGACCGGGATGGAGAGACATGCGACCATGGGAACACATGTTCTACACGAACAGGTGTTCCCCTGCAAGGGATATCGTCGCTGCCATGGTCCTGTCGGTCCGAGCCGCGGCCACCGAGGCCGAGCTCGACGCCTGGCGGCGCCTGCATCTCGCCGTCCTGCCGGACGAGCCGGTCTCCTCCGTCGCCGAGCTCGCGTCGAACGTCCGCCCCGACCGGCGGCCTCTACCTCGCGGAGCTCGACGGCGAGATCGTCGGCGGCGGGCTCGCCGACCGCGTCCGGGCTCGTCGGGCACGGGACGGTCTGGGCCGGCGTGCTCGAGGACGCAAGGCGCGGAGGCGTCGGCTCGACGCTCCTCGCGGCCGCGGTCGCGCACGTCCGCGAGCTCGGGATCGACTCGCTCGTCGCCCACGTCGACGGCCGCGACGACGGTTCGCGGGCGTTCGCCGAGCGCTTCGGCTTCGCGAGTCCGACCGCCAGGTCGAGCAGGTGCTCCGCGTCCGCCCGGCGGTCGAGCCCGACTTCCCGCCCGAGCTCACGGTCGTGACGATCGCCGAGCGGCCGGAGCTCCTGCGGGCGGCGTACGACCTCGCCGTCGAGGCCTTCGAGGACATGGCGCACCACACGCCCGCGTCGACGACGCTCGAGGAGTGGCTCGAGGAAGAGGCGACGCTCCCCGGCGGCTCCTTCGTCGCGCTCGCCGGCGACCAGGTCGTCGGCTACTCCGGGCCTCATGCGCGACCGGGACAACCCGGCGCGCGCCGAGGACGGGCTGACCGCCGTGCGCCGTGCGTGGCGCGGGCGCGGGATCGCCCGTGCGCTCAAGCAGGCCGAGCTCGCCTGGGCGGCCGAGAACGGGCTCCGCGAGATCGTCACGTGGACGCAGCGCGGCAACGAGGGCATGCGGCGGCTGAACGAGCAGCTCGGCTACGAGTACCGGCCGTCTCCGTCACGATGACCGCGCCGCGCGCGACGGTCGAGGCCCGCCTGGCATAGTCGTCCCGTGTTCGACCACGTGACGATCCGGGCCTCGGACCGCGCGGCGTCGGAGCGGTTCTTCGACACCGTCCTCCCGGTCCTCGGGATCGAGAAGACGTACGCGGACGACTGGTTCGTCGAGTGGGGCGACTTCTCGCTCGCGGAGACGGACGCGGAGAAGCCGGTCACGCGCCGCCTCCACGTCGGGTTCGTGGCGCCGTCGCGCGACCACGTCGACGCCTTCCACCGCACCGGGATCGAGGCCGGCTACTGGAGCGACGGCGCGCCCGGCCCGAGGCCGCAGTACCGCGACGACTACTACGGCGGCTTCCTCCTCGACCCGGACGGCAACAGCATCGAGGCCGTCCACCACGGGGCGATTGAAGGCACGGGGATCGACCACCTCTGGATCCGCGTCGCCGACGTGCCGGCGTCACGCGCGTTCTACGAGCTCGTCGGGCGCCACGCCGGCTTCGCGCTCACGAGCGACGTCGGGCACCGAGCGCACTTCTCGGGCGAGCGGGCGTCGTTCTCGGTCACGGAGGGCGCCGCGCCGACCGAGGGCCTCCACATGGCCTTTCCCGTGGCGGAGAACGCGATCGTCGACGCCTTCCACGCCGACGCGACCGCAGCCGGGTACCGCGACAACGGCGCGCCCGGGAGAGCGGCCCGTCTACCACGAGGGCTACTACGGCGCCTTCGTGCTCGATCCCGACGGGAACAACATCGAGCTCGTCTGCCACAACCGCTAGCCGTCGATGCGGCCGGCGAAGTGGTCGGCGGCGCCCGGGCGCGTCAGCTCGTACACGGCCAGGCGCTGGCCGCCCGGCGCCGTGAAGCTCGCGCACGGCCCCTGCGGGATCTCGAGCTCGCGCAGCTCGAGCCCGGCCTCGCGCAGCCGGCCGACGGCCGCCGCGTAGTCGGCCACGCGGTAGATCAGGATCGGCACGTCGCCCTCCAGGTGCCCGCTCAGGAGGATCGCCGGGCCGTCGCCGGAGAGGCGCAGGCAGGCGACGACCGTTCCGGCGCCGCGCACCTTCCAGACGAGCTCGGCGTCGAGCTCCTCCACATAGCGCCCGGCCGTCCTCGTCGACGTCCCGGGTCGGGACGTAGACGAAGTCCAGCGAGCCGAACACGGTACGCGGCTAGGCGCGCAGCTCGACGGCCGGGCCGTGGGAGCCGATCACGCGCGGGACGACGTCCAGCACGCTCTCCCGGGCGCACCAGGCGATGTCCTCCTCGAGGCCCGCGTTCACGAGGTTGCGCGCGCTCTGGCTCGCGCGGAGGCCCTCCTCGGCGGATGCGAACGAGCGCTTTCAGGCGCACGGCCGCCTCGGCCGCGTCCGTGCCGTCGCCGGCGAGGAGCTCGACGATCCGTCCGGCGACGTAGGCGTCGTCCAGCGCGAACTCGCCCTTCACGCCGGCGCAGAACACCGCCACGTCGTCGCCCGCGTTCGCGCGCGGCCGCGACCACGGCGTCGAGGTTCAGGCAGGCTCGCGGCGAAGACGCGCTCGCAGGCCTGCGTCGCGGCGACGAGCGCGCGGGTGCCGTTCGTGGTCGTGAGGATGACCGTCTCGCCGGCGCCCTCGGCGAACTCGCTCGGCGAGTTGCCGCGGTCGAAGCCGGGGATCCGCACGCACTTCCGCTCGCCGGCGAGCACGCCGCCACCCTCGCTCGCGCGCAGCGACTCGGCCTCCTCGATCTCCGCGCAGCAGAGGACGCGCTCGTGCCCGGACGACAGCGCCTGGGCGATCGTCGACGTGGCCCGCAGGACGTCGACGACGATCCCCGTCGGGGCCGAGGCGGCCTCGGCGGGCGTGAAGGCGACGTGGACGCGCACGGCGCGTGACGTTACAGGCCGCCGATACGATCGGCGCATGGCCACGACCGAGCAGACGAAGGTCTGCTACCGCCATCCGGGCCGCGAGACGCTCGTCTCGTGCTCGAACTGCGACCGCCCGATCTGCACGGACTGCATGGTGCAGACGGCGGTCGGGATCAAGTGCCCGGAGTGCGCGGGCCAGCCGACCGGCGTGCGCGCCGCGACGAAGCGCGCCCGGACGGCCGCCGGCGATTCGACCGGCCTGATCGTCACGAAGACGCTGATCGCCGTGAACGTCGCGGTCTTCCTGCTCGAGATCGCCCAGGGCGGCGCGACGAGCGCGGTGCAGAGCGAGGCCTTCGAACGTGGCGCGCTCTACGGGCCCGCGGTCGCCGACGGCGAGTGGTACCGGCTGATCACGTCCGGCTTCCTGCACGTGAACCTGATCCACATCGGGTTCAACATGCTGATGCTCTGGTGGTTCGGCGGCCCGCTCGAGGCGCTGCTCGGCCGGATCCGCTTCACGATCGTCTACTTCCTCTCGCTGCTCGGCGGCGCCGCGGGCGCGCTCCTGCTTTCGCCCGAGGTGTTCACCGTCGGCGCGAGCGGCGCGGTCTTCGGGATCCTCGGCGCCGGCTTCATCCTCGAGCGGCGCGGGATCGCGGTCTTCGGCGGCGCGGCGCTCGGCGTGATCGTGCTCAACCTCGGGCTCTCGCTCTTCCTCTCGAACATCTCGCTCGGCGGCCACCTCGGCGGGCTGGCCGCCGGGGCGCTCTCGATCCTCGCGCTCATGCACTTCTCGCGCGGCCACCCGGCGTACTCGAGGATCGACGCGGTCACGGTCCTCGGCCTCGTCGGGATCGCGGTCGGGAGCGTGCTCGTCGCGTACTTCCGCGTGCGCGGCTACATGGCCTAGCCGCCGACTGCGACGGCCTTCACGCCGGACTCGGCGAGCGCGGCCTGGGCGGCGGCGAGACGCGCGAGCGGGACGCGGTACGGCGAGCAGCTCACGTAGTCGAGCCCGAGGTCGTGGCAGAACGCGACCGACTTCGCGTCGCCGCCGTGCTCGCCGCAGATCCCGAGCTTCAGGTCGGCCTTCACCGCTGCGGGCGCGCTCGACCGCGATCCGCATCAGGTCGCCGACGCCGCCCACGTCCAGGTGCTGGAACGGGTTCTCCCCGAGCACGTCGGCCTCGAGGTAGTGCGTCAGGAAGCCCTGCTCCGCGTCGTCGCGGGAGAAGCCGAGCGCGGTCTGCGTCAGGTCGTTCGTCCCGAAGGAGAAGAAGTCGGCGTGCTCCGCGATCTCGTCGGCGCGGATGCACGCGCGCGGCAGCTCGATCATCGTGCCGACGAGGTAGTCGATCTCGCGGGCGGCCTGCTCCAGTTCCGCCGAGGCGGTGTCGAGCGTGAGCTCGCGGAGGCGGCGGAGCTCCTCGGCAAAGCCGACGAGCGGGTGCATGATCTCGACGAGCGGCGCGTCGCCCGACCGCTCCTCGACCGCGACCGCCGCGCGCACGATCGCGCGCACCTGCATCGCGTAGATCTCCGGGAACATGAGCCCAAGGCGGCAGCCGCGCGTGCCGAGCATCGGGTTCGCCTCGGTGAGCGCGCGGATGCGGGCGGCCATCTGCGGCGACTCGGCCTCGTCGAGCGGCGGCAGGAACTCGTGCAGCGGCGGGTCGAGCAGCCGGATCGTGACCGGCAGCCCGGCCATCGCCTCGAAGATCCCCTCGAAGTCGGCCTGCTGGAGCGGCAGGAGCTTTGCGAGTGCCTCGCGCCGTTCCCCGTCGTTCGAAGCCAGGATCATCGCGCGGACGACCGGGAGCCGGTCCTCGGCCATGAACATGTGCTCCGTCCGGCAGAGGCCGATCCCCTGCGCGCCGAACTCGCGCGCCTTGGCCGCGTCCGCGGGCGTGTCGGCGTTCGCGCGCACCTTCAGGCGCCGCACCTCGTCGGCCCAGCCGAGGATCGTCTCGAAGTGCTCGTTGATCTGCGGCGGCACGAGCTCGACGTCCTCGAGGATCACATGGCCGGAGCCGCCGTCGATCGTGATCGTGTCGCCCTCCTTCAGAGTGCGGCCGCCGAGCGTGATCGTCCGTGCGTCGAGGTCGATCGAGAGCCCCTCGCAGCCGGCCACGCACGGCTTGCCCATCCCGCGCGCGACGACGGCCGCATGCGACGTCATCCCCCCGTGAGCCGTGAGAACGCCGCGTGACTGGATCAGCCCGTGGATGTCGTCCGGCGTCGTCTCCCGGCGGACGAGGATCACGTCCTCGCCGGCCCGTCCGCGCTCCTCGGCCGTGTCGGCGTCGAGCGCGATCGCGCCCTTCGCCGCGCCGGGCGAGGCGTTCAGGCCCTTCGGCGGCCGGCTCGTAGGTCGACTTCGGGTCGATCATCGGGTGCAGGAGCTGGTCGAGCTGCTCGGCCTCGATCCGCGCGATCGCCTCCTCGCGGGAGATGACGCCCTCGTCCACCATCTCGACCGCGATCCGAAGCGCTGCGTGGGCGGTCCGCTTGCCGGTGCGCGTCTGGAGGATGTAGAGCTGCCCCTCCTCGACGGTGAACTCGACGTCCTGCATCTCGCGGTAGTGCTCCTCGAGCCGCCTGAGCGTGTCACGGAGCTGCCCGAAGGCCTCGGGCATCGCGGACTCCATCTCGGCGATCGGCTCGGGCGTACGGATGCCCGCGACGACGTCCTCGCCCTGCGCGTTCGCGAGGAACTCGCCCCAGATCCCCGGCTCCCCGGTGGACGGGTCGCGCGTGAAGCAGACGCCCGTACCGGACGTCTCGCCCTTGTTGCCGAAGACCATCTGGACGACGTTCACGGCCGTGCCGAGGTCGTCGGGGATCGCGTGGGCGCGACGGTACACCTGGGCCCGCGGCGTCTCCCACGAGTCGAAGACGGCCCGCACGGCGCGCTCGAGCTGGTCGCGCGCGTCCTGCGGGAAGTCCTCCCCGGTCCCCTCGTGGTAGATCGCCTTGAACCGCTCGACCAGCTCACGCAGGTGGTCGGCGGTGAGGTCGACGTCCTGCGCCGCGCCGCGCCGGCCCTTGAGCTGCTCGAGCTCGTCCTCGAACCGGTAGGAGTCGACGCCCGCGACGACGTCCCCGTACATCTGAACGAGGCGGCGGTACGCGTCGTACGCAAAGCGTGGGTTGTCGGTCGCGGACGCGAGGCCCTCGACCGCCACGTCGTTCAGGCCGAGGTTGAGGATCGTGTCCATCATCCCGGGCATCGAGACGGCGGCACCCGAGCGGACGGAGACGAGCAGCGGGTCGTCCGGGTCGCCGAAGCGCTTGCCCGTCTGCTCCTCGAGCTGCGCGAGATGCGCGTCGATCTCGTCGGCCAGACCCGGCGGAAACTCCTTGCCGGCCGCCATGTACGCGACGCACGCCTCGGTCGTGACCGTGAACCCGGCGGGCACCGGGATCCCGAGCCCGGTCATCTGCGCGAGCCCGATTCCCTTCCCCCCGAGCAGCTCGCGGCCTGCGCCGACGCCCTCGGCGAAGCCGTACACGTACGTCACCATGAGGCGGGCATCTTCCCACCTGGCCCGAAGACCACGCAAAGCGCAACGATCGGCGCGCCGGCGGGCGGGAAGGGCCCGGCTAGCGCGAGCGGCCCGCGCGGAGCGAGCCGTAATAGGAGCGGAGCGACTCCTCGTAGCCGTCGTCGAAGCCCTGGTGCGTGTCGTAGCGCGGCGACTCGCAGAGCTCCTCCTTCGAGAGGTCGACGAGGATCGCCTCGCTCTCCGGGTCGACCAGGCGGACCTCACGCGCGGGCAGAGCGAAGGTCTTCCCGCGCAGCCGGCCGGTCGACACGATCGCCCAGGTGCCGTCGTAGCTCACCCGCTCGACACGGCCGAGCCGTTCACTTCGCCCCTCGACGTCGTAGCCGACGACGTCCTCGCTGAGGCGTGTCCCTCCGACGGTGTTCGTCTCCCGGTTCAGCATGGGCGTCCCCCCTGCGGTCGCGTGCCGGTGCCCTACCCGCTTCGCCGGACCGAAAACGACGGGTTACCGGCGGGCGCGGAAGAGCGGGTGCTCGCTCAGCCAGGCGATTCCGCGGATCGCCATCCAGACCGGCGTCAGGATCCCGTAGAAGACGACCAGCGCCGCGCCGAGAATGAGCATCCAGAGTGGCCAGTAGAAGCCGGGGATGGGTTTCTTGGTCGTCACGCCGATGCGGCCGGCGCCTCGAGCTTGCGCTGCTCGACGAGCCGGATGATCCGGTGGGCAGTCTCCTCGATCGCCTTGTTCGACACCTCGAGCACGGGGCAGCCGAGCCGCCGGTGGATCGCCTCGGCGTGCTCGAGCTCCTCGTAGATCTCGACCAGCTCCGCGTAGCGCTTCGGGCCGCGCATCGCCCGCGCGCGCACGGAGCGGATGTCGTGGAGTGTCTCCGCGTCGATCGTGAGGCCGACGATCCGCGTCGGGTCGAGCGCGAAGAGCTCCTTCGGCGGCTCGATCCCGCGGACGATCGGGACGTTCGCGGTCTTGTAGCCGAGGTAGCCGAGGTAGATCGAGAGCGGCGTCTTCGAGCTCCGCGAGACGCCGACGAGCACGATGTCCGCCTCGTGCAGCCCGTGCGCCCCGACGCCGTCGTCGTAGCGCACGGCGAACTCGATCGCCGCGATCCGCTTGAAGTACGCGGAGTCGAGCACGGGCCGCGCCCCCGGCTCCATCTTCGCGGTGAGCCCCGAGACCCGCGCGACGGCGTCGATCGGGTGCCCGAGCAGGTCGCAGTAGTGGACCCGGTAGCGCTTGCAGAGTGTCCGCATCGCCTCGCGGAAGCCCGGGTCGACGAGCGTGTAGATCATCACGGCGCGCCGCCCGCGAGCCCGCATGGCCGAGAGCTGGACGTCATCCACGCTCATGATCCGCGGGTGCCGGACGACGTCGAACTCGAGGTCCGGGAACTGGTCCTCGACGGCGCCGGCCATCTTTGCGGCCGTCTCGCCGGTCGAGTCCGAGACGACGTGCAGCTCGACGGGGTCGCTCATGGCCGGAACGCTAGCGCGGGATCTGTGACAGGTCGCCCAGCAGGCCGACCGTGTCGCGGACGTCCAGTAGGAGGCGCAGGCGGTTCGCGCGGATGGCGGAGTCCTCGGCCATCACGAGCACCTCGTCGAAGAACCGGTCGACGGGCGGCCCCAGCTCGGCCGCGGCGTCGAGCGCCGTGCCGAAGTCGCCGGCCGCCACGGCGGCCTCGATCTGCGGGCCGGCGGCGGCAAGCGCCTCGACGAGCGCGTCCTCGGCGGGCTCGGTCGCGAGGCGGGGATCGAGCGCCGGCGCGGCCCCGTCCGCCCGGCCGGCGAGCCGGTTGGCGCGGTCGTACGCCGTGTACGCACCGGCAAAGGACTCCGAGTCGCGCCTCGGCTGCGAGCGTGGTCGCGAGGCGTGCGACGGCGCCGATCTCGCGCAGCCCGGAGGCGCGCGCGGCCCGGACGTACTCGACCGGGACGTCGAGGAGCCCCTCGAGCCGCTCGAGCACGAAGTCCCAGACGTCGGTTGGGTCGTCGGTCACCTCGGCCGACTGCCCCGTCAGCAGCGCGAGGTCCCGCTCGACGAGGGCGGCGAGGTCGATCTCGAGCCCCGCCTCGACCGCGAGGCGGCAGAGCCCGATCGCCGCGCGGCGCAGGCCGTACGGGTCGCGCGAGCCGGTCGGCCGCTCGCCGAGCGCGAACGCGGTCGTGAGGTTGTCGACCCGGTCGGCGGCGGCGAGCACGCGGCCCGCGGCGGTCTGCGGGAGCTCGTCGCCCGCACCGGCGGGCCGGTAGTGCTCCTCGACCGCGGCCGCGACCGCCTCGGGGACCCCCGCCCGGCGCGCGTAGTCCGCGCCGATGAAGCCCTGGAGCTCCGGAAACTCGTGCACCATCGTCGAGGCCTGGTCGGCCTTGGCCAGGCGCGCCGCCTCACGGGACGCCTCTCCCCCGCCGAGCAGCTCGGACAGCTCCTCGAGGCGCGCGGCCTTGTTCGGCGAACGTGCCGGCCCGCGCGTGGAAGGTGATCGAGGGCAGCGCCTCGCGCATCGCGTCGAGCCCGCGCTCGAGATCCCGGGCATAGGAGAAGGCCGCGTCGTCGAGGCGGCCCGCGAGGACGTTCTCGTTCCCGGCCCGGATCACGTCCGGGTCGCCGCCGTTCGCGACGAACGCGAACCGCCCCGGCGTGAGGGGGAAGTAGCGCTGGTGTGACTGCATGACCGTCTCGATCACGCGCAGCGGCAGCTCGAGGAACCGCTCGTCGTACGTCCCGGTGAGGACGAGCGGCCGCTCGACCAGGTGCACGACCTCGCCGAGGACGCCGTTCGGGTCGTGCCACTCGCCGAGCTCCTCGAGCGCGCGCACGATCTCGTCGCGGCGAAGCGCGTGGTCGGGCTCGACGCCTGCCTCGCGCAGGCGCTCGGCGTACTCGGCCCCTTGCGGAATCTCGACCTCTCCGGCCGTGAACCGGTGGCCCTGCGACGTCCCGCCGGACGGAACGGCGCCGACCGACACCTCGATCGTCTCACCGTCGAGCTTCGCGCAGAGCCAGCGAACTGGCCGTGCGAACCGCAGCCCGCTCCCGTCCCAGCGCATCGTCTTCGGGAATGCGAGCCCGGTGACGACCCGCGCGAGGGCGCCGGGCAGCAGCTCGGCGGCCGTTCGGCCCTCGACGCGCTGCTCGGCCCAGACGAATCCGTCGGCGCGCTCGAGCTCGTCGACCGCGATCCCGTTCGAGCGGGCGAACCCCTCGGCCGCCTGCGTCGGCGCCCCGTCCTCGCCGAAGGCGATCGCCTCGGAGGGGCCGCGGCGGCGGTCTACCCGGTCCTCCTCCCGCTCGGGGACGCCGTCGACGAGGAACGCAAGCCTCCGCGGGCCGACGAAGACCTGCGGCTCGCCGTCGCCGGGGACGTGCGCGCGCACGAGCTCCGGAAGCTGCCGCGCGGCCGCCTCGCAGGCGACGGCAGGAAGCTCCTCGCAGCCGATCTCAAGCAGGAGCGTCGGCATGCTCCTCCTCGGGCTCGCGCTGCCGCGCGAGGTACGCGAGCGCGACCCGCCGCGCGAGGGTCCGGACGCGGGCGATGTAGGCCGCGCGCTCTGTCACCGAGATCGCGCCGCGCGCGTCGAGCAGGTTGAAGACGTGCGAGCACTTGAGCACCTGGTCGTACGCGGGCAGCGGCAGCGGGTCGTCGCGCTCGAGCAGCCGCTCGCACTCGCGCTCGTGCTCCTCGAACCGGCGGACGAGCAGCGGGACGTCGGCCTCCTCGAAGTTGTAGACCGACCACTCGCGCTCGTTCTCCCGGAAGACGTCGCCCCACGTGACGCCCTCCGTCCAGACGAGGTCGAACGCGCTCTGCTTCCCCTGGAGGAACATCGCGAGGCGCTCGGTGCCGTAGGTGATCTCCGCCGTCACGTGATCGAGCTCCAGGCCGCCGAGCTGCTGGAAGTACGTGAACTGCGTGCACTCGAGCCCGTCGATCCAGACCTCCCAGCCGAGTCCCCAGGCGCCGAGCGTCGGGCCCTCCCAGTCGTCCTCGACGAGGCGCACGTCGTGCGCGGTCGTGTCGATCCCGAGCGCGCGGAGCGAGTCGAAGTAGACGTCGAGGACGTTCTCCGGCGCCGGCTTCAGGACGACCTGGTACTGCCAGAACTGCTGGAAGCGGTAGGGGTTCTCGCCGTAGCGCCCGTCCGATGGGCGGAGCGAGGGCTCGACGTACGCCGCCTTCCACGGGTCGGGCCCGAGGCAGCGGAGAAACGTGGCCGGATTGAACGTGCCCGCGCCGACCTCGGTGTGGTACGGCTGCTGGATCACGCAGCCGTAGTCCGCCCAGAACCGCTCCAGGCGCAGCAGCATCTCCTGGTAGGTCGGGGCCTCGCTCATCCCGGCGATCCTACTGGCGTCGCCCGGCGGCCCTCCCGGGCGTGTGGCGCTAGTACGGGAGGCCGGCGGCCGGGAGGTAGCAGTCGGTGAGCCGGAGGTCGGAGACGGTCGCGTTCGCGGAGACGGCAAGCGTCTGGAGGGAGCGGATCGCCGTGAGCGTGCCGGCGGGGTCGCCGCGCTCGGCGGCCCGGACGACACGGTGCAACTGGCGCTCCTGCTCGGCGTCCAGACGCGCGAGCCGCCGCGCGCCCGCCGCGTAGGCCGCCGGCGTCCGAAGCTGCGCGACGCGCCGGTCGTGGGCGCGGTCGAGCGCGAGCCAGCGGCGCGCGAAGTGCGCCATGCCGTCGAGCGTGTGCGGACGGGGAAGCGCCGCCGCGCCTTTCGCCCGCACGGCGCAGGCGGCGTTCCGGGCAGCGAGCCATCGAGCCTCCTGCTTCGTCGGCTTCATGCCGTCGAGGACGTTCCGCGCCTGTTCGGCCTCGTCGCTCGCGTCCTGCAGCACCTCGGCGACGCCGCTGATGTTGTCCTCCGTCTGCCGGGCGGTGTCGCGCGGGTTCGGGTACGCCTGCATCCGGCCGACGATCACGACCGCGATCGCGGCCACCAGGAGGACGAGGACCCACCTCATCGCGCGCGCCCCTCACAGCACGTCATCGCTACGGCTATCGGGCCGCCTCCGGACGGCGAGCAGATCACCCGTTCGGGGAGGGGCCTAGGCGCGCTGCGCCAGCGTGCGGAGCCGGAAGCCGCCGTGGTACTCGTACGACCCCTCGACCACGCGGAGGGCGTCGCGCCGCCCGCGCTCCGACACGCCGGCGGCCCCAGCATCGGCGAGCGGCCGCTCGAGCAGGGCCCGGATTCCCTCGAATCCTTCCGGCGAGATCGCGAGCGCGTCCCCCTCGCACGCGGCGCATACGCCTCCCCCTGCCGCGGCCGAGAAGCCGACGAGCGGCGCCTCCTCCCCGCACGACGCGCAGCCGGTCAGGTGCGGCAGGTAGCCGGAGAGCCAGAGGAGCTTCAGCTGGAACGACAGGAGAAGCGGATCGACGGCGGGCCGCGCGGGCAGCTGCGACGGCGCCTCGTCGAGCAGGTCGAGGAACCGCGTCAGGGCGTAGAAGGCGCGCTCGTTCTCCTCGCTCTCGACGAAGAGCCGCAGCATCGCCTCGAGCCCGACGTGGCCGACGGCCAGCCGGTACGGGTCGACGCGGCTCGCGTCGTGCGAGCGCACGAGGTGCGCGCCGGTGACGAGGTGCAGCTCGCCGCGGCCCTCGCGCAGCACGACCTCGACGTGGCTGAACGGCTCGAGGCGCGCTCCGAACCGGGAGCTCGTCTTGCGCGCGCCCTTCGCGATCGCGCCGATCCGCCCGCGGTCGAGCGTGAACAGGTGGAGGACGCGGTCGGCCTCGCCGTAGCGGATCGAGCGGAGGACGACCGCCTCGGTCTTCCAGGTGCGGGCGGCCACACGGCCAGTGTAGATCTCGCCTCGGGTGGAAATCTCCGGCGCGCCGGGTACGTTCCTACGTGGAACGGCATGGCGAGGATCAAGCTCTACACGACGGCGTGGTGCGGCTACTGCGTGCGCGCGAAGTCCCTGCTCGACGAACGCGGCATCCTCTACGAGGAGATCCGCGTCGACGAGGACCCGGAGTTCCGCCGCCACCTGGAGGAGCTCACGGGCGGCTGGACGGTTCCCCAGATCGTGATCGACGGGGAGCCGCGCGGCGGCTACACCGAGCTCGTCGTCCTCGACCGCACCGGCGAGCTCGGGGAGCTGGCCGCGTGACCCGGGCTGCCCGCCTGCCGCTCTACGGCGAGGACCGCGCCCGCGGCGACTTTCGCTGACGCCGGGACCGTCCGCGTCCCTCGTCGTCCGAAAGGAGCTTCACGCATGGCCACCTATCTCGCCGTCGCCGCCGCCACCTGGGGAGTCGCGATGGCGCTCTCGCCCGTCCTGCAGATGCGGGCGATCCTCGCCACGCGCTCGTCCCGGAGCGTGTCGGTCGCGTATCAGCAGGTGCTGCTCGTCGGCTTCGTGCTCTGGCTCGCGTACGGGATCGCGATCGAGAACGCCGCGCTGATCATCCCGAACACGATCGCCGCCGTCGTCTCGGCCGCGACGATCGTCGTGTCGCGCCGGTTCCGGAACCGCTAGCGCGGCTGGCAGGTCGGGCAGTACCACGTGCCGCGGCCGGCGACGCGGGTTTTCGCGATCGGCGTGCCGCAGCGGTCGCACGGCTCGTCCACCCGGCCGTAGACGCGGAACTCGGCCTGCATCCGGCCCTCGCGCCCGTTCGCGTCGCGATAGTCGCGGAGCGTCGCGCCCTGGCGTGCGATCCCGAGTCGAAGCGACTTCCGCACCGCGCGCCGGAGCTCCGCCACCTCGTCCGGGCTCAGCTCCCCGGCCGGGCGGAGCGGATTGATCCGCGCGTGCCAGAGCGCCTCGTCCGCGTAGATGTTCCCCACGCCGGCGACCGCCTTCTGGTCGAGGAGCGCGCCCTTGATCGGCGCGCGGCGCCCGGCGAGCGAGCGCGCGAAGCTTGCGGTCGTGAAGGCGTCCTCGAGCGGCTCGTCGCCGATCCGGGCGTCGAGGTAGCCCTCCAGCTCGCCCGGCTCGAGCAGCAGCCACGTCCCGAACCGGCGGACGTCCCGGTACGCGAGGTCGGAGCCGTCGTCGAGCTCGACCACCGCCCGCCGGTGCGGGTCGTCCCCCTCGGCAACCGGGTGCTGGAAGCCGCCCGTCATACGCAGGTGGACGAGCAGGTGCCGCCCGCTTGCGAACGCGACGATCACGTACTTGCCGCGGCGGCGCACAGCGGCGACCTCCTCCCCGACGAGCTCGGCCGCCACCTCGTCGGGCGGGTCGGGCCGGGTGAGGCGGCCGTCGGAGATCTCGACCCGCTCGAAGCGCCGTCCGGCAAGGATCGGCTCGAGCGAGCTGCGGACGGTCTCGACCTCGGGCAGCTCGGGCATGGCCGAACGCTAACCGCCCGCGACGAGGCCGCGCGGGCCGGCTAGCCGACGACTTCGAGGACGATCGGGACCGGCTCGGGCGCGCGTTCCGCGAGCCGGTAGCAGGCGGCCACGTCGCGCACGGCCTGCTCCGCGTCCGCGTCGGTGCGTGCGTGCACGCGCGCGAGCGGCGCGCCCTGCTCGACCCGGTCGCCGCGCTTGGCGAGCGCCTCGACACCGACCGCGTGGTCGATCTCGTCCTCCTTCGTCGCCCGCCCGGCGCCGAGGTGGAGCGACGCCATGCCGACCGCGGTCGTGGCGATCCCCTCGACGAACCCCGCCTCGGGCGCAGGCACCTCGCGGACGACCGGCGCCTGCGGGAGCGCGTCGAGGCTCGGGTCGCCGCCCTGCGCGCGGATCCAGCGCTCGTACGACTCGTGGGCCGCGCCGCTCCGCGATCGCCTCCTCGGCGCGCCGGCGGCCCTCCCCGACGTCGATCGCCGAGATCGGAGAACGCCAGCAGGTGACCGGACGCGCTCAGCACCAGCTCGTGGAGGTCGGGCGGCCCCTCGCCGCGAAGCGTGTCGACCGCCTCGCGGATCTCCAGAGCGTTGCCGACCGCATGGCCGAGCGGCTGGTCCATGTCGGTCAGCTCGCACACGACCTCGCGCCCGGCCTCGCGCCCGAGCTCGACCATCGTCTCGGCGAGCTCGCGCGCGGCGTCGAGCGTCTTCATGAAGGCGCCGTCCCCGACCTTCACGTCGAGGACGATCGCGTCCGCGCCCGCCGCGATCTTCTTCGACATGATGCTCGACGCGATCAGCGCGACCTGGTCGACGGTGGCCGTCACGTCGCGCAGCGCGTAGAGCCGCTTGTCGGCCGGGACGAGGTCGGCGGTCTGCCCGACGATCGCCATCCCGACCTCCTGCACCTGCCGGATGAAGTCGTCCTGGGCGAGCTCGACCCGGAAGCCGGGGATCGACTCGAGCTTGTCGAGCGTCCCGCCCGTGTGCCCGAGCCCGCGGCCGCTCATCTTCGCGAACGGCACGCCGCACGCCGCGACGACGGGGCCGATCACGAGCGACGCCTTGTCGCCCACCCCGCCGGTCGAGTGCTTGTCGACGACCTTGCGGCCGAGCGGCGAGAGGTCGATCGTCTCGCCGCTTCGCACCATCGCGTCGGTGAGCGCGTGCGTCTCCGCCGGCGTCATCCCACGGAACCACACGGCCATGCAGAACGCGGCCATCTGGTAGTCGGGCACGTCGCCGCGCGCGAAGCCGAGCACGAGCTCCGCGAGCTCGTCGGCGGGAAGCTCGGCGCCGTTGCGCTTGCGCTCGATCAGCTCCGCAGGGTGGATCACGCCGTGACGATCGGCTCGCCGGGCAGCCCCTGGGTGGAGCCGCCGCCGAGCCACGCGTTCAGCGTCGCGCCGACGTCCGCGAACTCGCCGTTCTCGTGGATCCGCCCGCCGGCGTTGCGACCCTGCACGTACGCGAGCAGGAGCGCGTGCTCGCGGGAGTGGTCGGTCGACGGCGTGGTCGGGTCGCAGCCGTGGTCGGAGGTGATCACGAGCAGGTCGCCGTCGCGGAGCGCATCGAGCACGTCGGGCAGCCGCCGGTCGAAGTCCTGCAGGCAGCGGTGGAAGTTGACCGGGTCGTTGCGGTGGCCCCAGAGCATGTCGGTCTCGACGAGATTCGTGAAGACGAGCCCGCTCTCGATCGTCTGCAGGAGCTCGGTCGTCTTCACCGTCCCCTCGGTGTTCGACTTCGTCGGGTGCTCGTGGTCGATGTCCTCGTGGGCGAAGATGTCGGGGATCTTCCCGACGCCGTGCACCTCGGCCCCGGCTGCGCGGACGAGCGAGAGGTAGTTCGGCTGCGGCGGCCTGAGCGACCAGTCGTGGCGGTTCGGCGTGCGCGTGTAGGAGCCCGGCTCCCCCACGAACGGCCGCGCGATCACGCGGCCGACCGCGTGCGTCCCGGTGAGGATCTCGCGCGCCGTCTGGCAGGCGGCGTAGAGCTCGTCGAGCGGGATCGTCTCCTCGTGCGCGGCGATCTGGAAGACCGAGTCCGCCGACGTGTAGACGATCCACTTGCCGGTGCGCTGGTGCTCCTCCCCGAGCTCCTGGATGATCTCGGTGCCCGACGCGACCTTGTTGCCGATCACGCCGCGGCCCGTGCGGTGCGCGAACTGCTCGATCACGTCGAACGGGAATCCGTGCGGATAGGTCGGCATCGCCTCGGGCGTGACGATTCCCATCAGCTCCCAGTGGCCGGTCGTCGTGTCCTTGCCCTTCGACCGCTCGAGCAGCCGGCCCGCGACCGCCGGCGCGCCCGGCTGCGGCGGGCAGCCCTCGAGCGGCTCGACGTTCCCGAGGCCGAGCGCTTCGAGGTTCGGCAGGTCGAGCCCCCCGACGGCCCGCGCGACGTTGCCCAGCGTGTTCGAGCCCTCGTCGCCGTACTCGGACGCGTCCGGCAACTCGCCGGCCCCGACCGCGTCGAGCACGATCACGCAGGCGCGCGCCATGGTGCAGCTATTCTAGGACGCTCGATGGACACGCTCATCGGACTCCTGGGCATGGTGGTGTGGATCGTCTCCGTCGTCGGGCTCGCGGCGGCGGTGACGTACGTGGTCGTGAAGATCAGCCCGGCCGAGAAGCCGCCCAGCAAGGACGACCAGCCGGTCGAGGCCTAGACCGGCTCGAGCGGCAGCAGCTCCTCGAGCGGGGTCGAGTCGAGGCCGTGCGCCTCGCCGACCGCCTCGTACGTGAGCTTCCCCTGCATCACGTTCACGCCGCGGGCGAGCGAACGGTCGCCCGCGACCGCCTCGCGGACGCCGAGGTCGGCGATCGCCTCCACGTACGGGAGCGTCACGTTCGTGAGCGCGACGGTCGACGTGATCGGGACGGCGCCCGGCATGTTCGACACGCAGTAGTGGGTGACGCCGTCGACGACGTACACCGGGTCGGAGTGCGTGGTCGCATGCGAGGTCTCGAAGCAGCCGCCCTGGTCGATCGACACGTCGCAGACGACCGCGCCCTCGCGCATGTCGCGGATCATCTCCGCGGTCACGAGCTTCGGCGCCAGCGCGCCGGGGATGAGGACGGCGCCGATCACGACGTCCGCCTCGCTGACGGAGCGCTCGACCTCGAGCGTGCTCGACATGACGAGCTCGACGCGGCCGGAGAGGATCTGCTCCAGCTGGCGCAGGCGGTTGACCGACCGGTCGAGAATGCGTACCTGGGCGCCCAGCCCGAGCGCGATCACGGCCGAGTTGTAGCCGACCATCCCGCCGCCGAGCACGACGACGCGGCCCGGCGCAACGCCCGCGACGCCGCCCAGCAGGAGCCCGCGGCCGCCCAGCGGCTTCTCCAGGAAGTACGCGCCCGCCTGCGCGGCCAGCCGGCCGGCGACCTCGCTCATCGGCGCGAGGAGCGGCAGCTGCCGGTCGTCGGTCTCGACCGTCTCGTAGGCGATCGCGGTCGTGCCGCTCTCGATCAGCGCACGGGTGAGCGGCTCGTCGGCGGCCAGGTGGAGGTACGTGAAGAGCACCTGGCCCTCGTGGAGGAGGCCGTACTCGGACTCGACCGGCTCCTTCACCTTGAGGAGCAGGTCGGCGGTGTCCCAGACCTCGGCGGCGGACATGAGCTGCGCGCCGACCGCCTCGTACTCGGCGTCCGGGAACATGCTCCCCGCCCCGGCTCCGGCCTCGACGAGCACGTCGTGGCCCTTCGCCTTGAGCTCGCGCGCCCCGGCCGGGGTCAGGGCGATGCGGTACTCGTCCTGCTTGATCTCCTTGACGACGCCGACGCGCATGGGGGCGGAAACGATACCGCGGGCGCAGCGGCCGAAGCGCGGGATCAGGCCTGTTCGCGCAGGAAGAGCAGGGCGCCGATCAGCGTCTTCGAGTCCTCGAGCTCGCCGAGCCGCGCCTCGACCTCGCCCGCCGTCCACCGGACGACCTCGATCTCCTCGCCGTCGTCCGGGCGCAGGCTCGCCCTCCTCCAGCCCCTCCGCGAAGAAGAGGTGGACGCGCTCGCGGGAGTAGCCAGGCGTGGAGAAGAACGACGGGCCCGCGCGCCAGCTCCCGCCGTGGAGGCCGGTCTCCTCGGCGAGCTCGCGCTTCGCCGTGGCGAGCGGCTCCTCCCCGTCGTCGGCGACGCCCGCCGGCAGCTCGACCAGGTGTGTGCGGACGGCCTCGCGCGGCTGGCGGACGAGCACGAGGCGCCCGTCGGCGTCGACGGCGACGATCGCGACCGCGTCCGCGCGCTCGACGATCTCCCGCTCGCCGGCGGGCCACTGCTCGACCGTGACGCCGAGCACGCGGCCCTCGTAGACGCGCTCGGCCGAGTCGGGCTCAGCCACGCGCGGCGGCCAGGATCTCGAGCGTCACCTCGACCATCGCCTCGAGGTCGGCGACCGCGATGTGCTCGTCGGCGCTGTGAATGCGCGTCATGCCGTTGGCGAGGTTCGCGCAGGGACGGCCCTTGAGGTTGAAGACGTTCGCGTCCGCGCCGCCGCCGGCGGCGATCCCCTGCGGCTCGAACCCGGCCGCCCGGAGCCCGGCCGAGGCGAGGTCGAACACCGGGTCGCCCGCGCGCAGCCGGTAGGCGCGGTACTTCTCCTCCAGCGTGACGTCGACCTCGCAGTCCGCGAGCGAAGCGGCGAACGTGAACGAGTCGACCATCTCCTGCACGAGGTCGGCGAGCTTGCGGTCCGAGTGCGAGCGCGCCTCGGCGACGACGGCACAGCGGTCGGGGACGATGTTGCGGGCCGTGCCGCCGTGGATCGTGCCGACGTTCGCGGTGCTCTCGTCGTCGATTCGGCCGAGCCTGAGCTCGGCGATCGCGCGCGCCGCGGCGGCGATCGCGGAGCGGCCCTCCTCGGGGTGCATGCCGGCATGCGCCGCGCGGCCGGTGAAGACGGCGTCGATCGCGGTCGAGGCCGGCGCGTCGGCGACGATCTCGCCGATCGGCCCGGCGTGGTCGTAGACGAAGCCGACCGGCGCGGCGATGCGGTCGAGATCGAGCTCCTTGGCGCCCTCGAGCCCCGTCTCCTCCTTCGGCGTGAAGACCAGCTCGAGTCCCGCGTGCGGCAGCCCCTCGTTCAGCAGGCGCTGAGCCGCGACGAGCATTGCAGCGACGGCGGCCTTGTTGTCCGCCCCCAGGATCGTCCCGGCGGTGTTTCGCACGACCCCGTCCTCGACGACCGGCTCGATCGCGGCCGTCGGCGGGACGGTGTCGAGGTGGGCGCAGAGGAAGACCGGCGTGCCGCCCGCCCCGTTCGCCGGCGCAAGGCGCGCCCCGAGGTTCCCCATCGTCGAGCCGACTTTCGGCCCGGCGTCGTCCTCCCAGGTCTCGAGCCCGAGGTCGCGGAGCTCCGCGAGCACCCGGTCCGCGACCGCGCGCTCCTCCCCGGGCGGGCTCGGGATCGCCGCCAGCTCGAGGAAGAGGTCGAGGACGTCGGACACGCCGCGATTCTAGGCCCGGTCGTTGTCACAGCCTCGGCACGATCCGTCACAGACACGTGACGCGGACAGCGATAGCCTTGGAACTAGGCGGGGCCGGGGCCCCGATCACACGGGACAGAGGTGACGCACGCAGTGCCCGGCGGCGTACCGACGGAGAGATGACTGTGCGGGTCTCATTGGCGCTCGTCCTCGCGGCGATCGCGAGCGCGCTATCGAGCTGCGCGTTCCCCGGCGGCGGCCTGAACGGATCCGGCGGAGGCTCGGCGACCGCGCCGCCCGACGGCCGGTCCGCGACGCCGGAAGGCTCGTGGTCTCTCGAGTCCGGGACCACGCCCGACGGGTCGATCGCCATCCCGGCGAAGAGGGAGATCACGTTGGAGATCGCACCGCCCGACGCGGTGGGCAGGTCGACCTGCAACTCGTACGGCGGGCGCGTGCGAGTAACGGGCAGGCGAATCCGGTTCGGGATGGTCAACACGACGCTGATGGGGTGCGAGAAGCCGCTGGCGGAGCCCGAGGGCAGGTACTACGGCGCCTTGCAGCGGGTGCGCGCCTGGCGCGTCGACGACTCGACGCTCACGCTCACGGGGCCGCGGCGTCGAGCTCGTGTTCCGGGCGGCCTAGCCGGCCGTCGTCTCGAGGGCGCCGACCCGGTCGCGGGCCCGCTCGGCGGCGGCGCCGACGAAGTCGCGGAAGAGCGGCGCGGGGCGCGTGGGCCGCGACTTGAACTCCGGATGGAACTGGCTCGCGACGAACCACGGGTGGTCGGGCAGCTCGATGATCTCGACGAGCCGGCCCTCCTGGTACGTGCCCGACACGACGAGCCCGGCCTCGACCAGCTGCGGCCGGTAGTGGTTGTTCACCTCGTACCGGTGCCGGTGCCGCTCGTACACGACCCCCTCGCCGTAGGAGCCCGCGGCGCGCGTCCCCGGCTCGAGGTCGACCGGCTGCGCGCCGAGCCGCATCGTGCCGCCGAGGTCCTCGACCTCCTTCTGCTCCGGCAGCAGGTCGATCACCGGGTACGGCGTCTCGGGATCCATCTCGGTCGAGTTCGCGCCGTCGAGCCCGGCGACGTGGCGCGCGAACTCGGAGATCGCGACGTGCATGCCGAGGCAGATCCCCAGGTACGGGATCCCGCGCTCGCGCGCGACGCGGCAGGCGACGATCTTCCCCTCCCACCCGCGCGCGCCGAACCCGCCCGGCACGAGGATCCCGTGCGAGCGCTCGAGCTCCGCGGTCGCCTCCTCGACGCTCATCCCCTCGGCGTCGACCCAGCGGACCTTCACGTTCACGCCGTGGTGGATGCCCGCGTGCTTGAGCGCCTCGTGGACGGAGAGGTACGCGTCCTGGAGCTTCACGTACTTGCCGACGAGCGCGATCTCGATCGTGCCCTCGCGCTCCCCGATCCGCTCGACGAGCGCGTCCCACTCGCCGAGCTCCGGCTCGTCGTCGCCGAGGCCGAGCCGCTCGCAGACGAGCGCGTCGAAGCCCTCGTCTCGGAGGCGGACGGGAACCAGGTACACGTCGCTCACGTCTTCGTTCACGATCACGGCCTTCGAGTCGACGTCGGCGAAGAGCGCGATCTTCTCGCGGATGTCGTACGACAGCGGCTCGTTCGAGCGGCAGACGACGATGTCCGGGTGGATACCGATGCGGCGCAGCTCGTTGACCGAGTGCTGCGTCGGCTTCGTCTTCAGCTCGCCGGCCGTGCCGATGAACGGCACGTACGTGACGTGGACGTAGAGGACGTTGTCCGCGCCCGCCTCGCGGCGGAACTGGCGGATCGCCTCGAGGAACGGGAGCGACTCGATGTCGCCGACCGTGCCGCCGATCTCGGAGATCACCACGTCGGCGTCGCTCGTCGTGCCGACGCGGCGGATGCGCTCCTTGATCTCGTTCGTCACGTGCGGGATCACCTGCACGGTCGAGCCGAGGTACTCGCCCTTGCGCTCCCGCCGGATGACCGAGTTCCAGATCGAGCCCGACGTGTGGTTGGCGTTCCGCGAGAGGTTCTCGTCGACGAAGCGCTCGTAGTGGCCGATGTCGAGGTCGGTCTCGGCCCCGTCCTCGGTCACGAAGACCTCGCCGTGCTGGAACGGGCTCATCGTGCCCGGGTCGACGTTCAGGTACGGGTCGAACTTCTGCACCTGGATGCGCAGGCCGCGCGCCTTGAGCAGCCGCCCGAGCGCCGCGGCGGTGATGCCTTTGCCGAGAGACGAGACGACGCCGCCGGTGACGAACACGTATTTCGTCGGGCGTCCGGCCATGCGTCCTAGACCCCTCCTGCCCGCGTCCTCGTCACGGGCTCGAAGCGTACCAGCGCCGCGGGACGGCCCGTGCGGGACGGCTCAGCCGTAGTGCTCCGCCTCGGCCGCCTCGGCCTCGGCCTTCGTCCGGTGGAGCCAGAAGCCGACGATGCGCGCACCCTACCGCCGGTCGTCGAGCGTGGCCGCGGTCTGGCAGAGGTCGTAGAGCCGGTCGAGGCTGCGCTTGGGGAGCGAGCGCGCGCCCTCGAGGACGAGCCGCCACCAGTCGCCGTTCACGGTCACGGTCGCGCGGGTGCGGTCCTCGCCCGCGTTCGCGAGCGCGAGCGACACGTCGATCCCCTGCCTGACGTCGTGCCACGCGAGCTCGAGGGTCGGGTCGACGCGCGTGATCACGATCACGCCCTCGCCGCCGGGACGCCGGAGCAGCCCCGGCGTGTCGGCGCGGCGAACCGTCCAGCGCGCGTTGACGGCGAGCCCGAGTCGGTCGGGCCGCACGCCGACGTACGCCGGCCACCAGTCGGGCAGGTTGTACGGCTCGGAGACGAGCGCCCAGACGTCCTGGCGCGGCGCGAGCAGCTCCCGGGAGGCGGTGTTCACCGGAGCGAGGCGATGAACTCGGCGCCGCCCAGCATCCGCTCGAGCTCCTCGCGCCGGTCGTCGTCGCCGAGCGGCGCGATCCGCGTGTGCGTCGGATCGCCCGGCACCTTCTCGACCCGGAAGTGGCTGCCGGCGACCGAGGCGATCTGCGGCAGGTGCGTGATCGTCACGACCTGCGCCCGCGTGCCCAGGTCGCGCAGCGCGTCGGCGACCGCGTGGGCCGTCTCGCCGCCGATCCCGGCATCGATCTCGTCGAAGACGATCGTCGGCTCGGCCGCGCCCGCGTGGGCGACGGTGCGGAGCGCGAGCGCGACCCGCGAGAGCTCGCCGCCGGAGGCCGTGTCTGCGACGGGCGCGAACGGCAGGCCCTCGTTCGGGCGGATCAGGAATGTGACCGCGTCGGCGCCGGTCGGGCCGGGATCGCGCTCGGACAGATCTGCGCGGAAGTCGCCGCCGCCCATGGCGAGCCGCGAGAGCGCCTCGCGCACGGCCTCGGCGAACCGCTCCGAGGCGGCGCGGCGCGCCTCGCGCAGGTCGGCGCAGAGCGCGTCGACCGCCGCCTGCGCCTCCGCGAGCGCCTGCTCTGCCTCCGCGAGCGGATCGACCCCCGCCTCGACCGCGGCCAGCTCGCGCTCGGCGTCCTCGGCCCGCGCCAGCAGCTCCTCGTAGGACGCGGCGCCGAAGCGGCGGCGCGCCTCGGCGATCCGGTCGAGGTCGGCCTCGACCGCGTCGAGGCGGCCCGGCTCGGCCTCGAGCGAGGCGAGGAAGGCCCGCAGGCTCGACGCGGCCTCGCGCAGGCGAACCTGCGCCTCCTCGAGCTCCGTCTCGACCGCCGCCAGCTCGGGCGCGAGCTGCGTCACCGGCCCGAGCGCGCCGGCCGCGTGGGCCGCGAGCTCCGCGGCGCCCTCGCCGCTCTCGGGCGCGAGCGTCTCGGCGGCGCCGGACGCGGCCGCTGCGAGCTCCGTCACGTGGCGGAGGCGCTCCCGCTCGGCCTTCAGCCGCTCGTCGTCGCCCGGCCCGAGGCCGTCGGTGCGCTCGACCAGCTCGCGCAGCTCCGCCAGGTGCTCCTCGCGTCCAGCCGCCGCGGCCGTCAGCTCGTCGCGACGCCGACGGGCGGCCGTGAACGTGCGCCAGGCCCGCGCGAGCTCCGCGCGGCGGCGCAGCTGCTCGTCCCCTGCGTACGCGTCGAGGACGTCGAGCTGGAACGCGGGCCGCGCGAGCCGCCGCTGCTCGAACTGCCCCGACATGGCGAGGAGGCGCTCGACGAGGAGGGCGAGCTCCTCGCGCGGGACGCTCCTCCCCCACGCGTAGGCGCGCGTCCGTCCGTCGGCGAACACGCGGCGCGCGGCGACGAGCGTCGGCTCGTCCTCGGGGCGCAGGTCGGCGAGCGAGGCGAGCTCCGGGTCGTCGAGCGCGCCCTCCGGCAGATCGAGCTCGGCCTCGACGTAGGCCTCGTCCGCGCCCGGCCCGACGTAGCCTGCGTCGCCGCGCGCGCCGAGCAGCAGCCCGAGCGCCTGCGCGAGGATCGTCTTGCCGGCGCCGGTCTCGCCCGTGACCGCGTTCAGCCCGGGCCCGAACGCGAGGTCGGCCTCGCGGATCAGGACGAAGTTCTCGATCCGCAATGAACGGAGCACTCAGCGGCCCTCCGCTTGGCGCTCCCCCGGCTCTCGCGGTCGCCGACCAAGGCGCGCAAGGACGCAGGGAGCATTCGTATCTGGACGGATACGGGTGCGACTGAGGACGCCGCGCGGCGCAGTGTCGGCGGCCGCGAGAGTCGATCGGATCGTCAAGAGGAGGGTCGCGCTCAAGGAAACACCTCGTGGTAGCGGCTGAAGAAGGTGACGCCGGGCAGGAGGCCGAGCAGGCTCCGCTGCTCGCCGAGCCCGACCGAGAGCGTCCCGCCGGGCTCGAGCTCGCCCACGCGGTGCCCGTCCGCGAGGACCGCGACCGGCACGTCGGGCGTCCTGTTCGTGATCCCGAGCGAGAGCCCGCGCGGGACGACGAACGGGCGCGCGTGGAGCGAGTGCGGCGCGACGAACGTGATCGCCATCGCGTCGAGGCCCCAGATCAGCACCGGCCCGCCGTTCGAGAGGTTGTAGGCCGTCGAGCCGGACGGCGTCGAGCAGATCATCCCGTCGCACGGCTGGACGCCGAGATCCTCGCCGCCGAGCTCCCAGCCGAGCTCGACCATCCTGCCGAGCCGCGCGCTCGTCGCGACCGCGTCGTTGATCGCGTGCGTGGTCTCTCCTCCGACGTCGATCGCGAGCGTTGCGAGCTCGACCACCGAGTACTCGCCGCGCAGCACCCGCGAAACGCCATCCTCGAGCTGGTCGGCCTCGACGCTCGTCAGGAAGCCGACGCGGCCGAAGTTGACGCCGAACACCGGCACGTCGGTGCCGAGGAACGTCCGCAGGGCGCGGAGCATCGTCCCGTCGCCGCCGAGGACGATCGCGACGTCCGGCTCGCCGTCGGGCTCGACCAGCTCGACCCCGAGCTCGGCCGCGATCGCGCGCACGCGGTCCATGGCGTCCCCGACCGTCGCCGGCTTGCCGTGGAGGACGACCGCCGCGCGGCCGACCGCCTCAGCCGACCGCGGCTTCGATCCGAGCATCGTCGATCTCCGCGGCGCCGGCCCCGTCCGCCAGGTAGAGGAAGAACTCCCGGTTGCCCTTAGGCCCAGGCAGGCCCGAGTCGGCCACGCCGACCACGTGCGCGTCCCAGTCGGGCACCCGCTCCACGAGCTCGCGCAGCACGCGGCGGTGCACCTCCGGGTCGCGGACGACGCCGCCCTTGCCGACGTCCGCGCGGCCCGCCTCGAACTGCGGCTTGACGAGCGCGAGGGCGCGCCAGCCCGGCGCCGCGCACGCGAGCGCGGCCGGGAGCGCCTTGTCGAGCCCGATGAAGGACACGTCGCAGACGACGAGGGTCGGGGCGAACGGCAGCTCGCCGCAGTCGAGATGGCGCACGTTCGTCCGCTCGAGGACGGTCACGCGCGGATCTTCGCGCAGCTTGGGATGGAGCTGCCCGTAGCCGACGTCGACCGCGACGACGCGCGCCGCGCCGGCCTGGAGCAGGCAGTCCGTGAACCCGCCGGTGGAGGCGCCCACGTCGAAGCAATCCTCGCCGGAGACGTCGAGCCCGAACGCGGCCAGGGCGTTCGCGAGCTTCTCGCCGCCGCGCGAGACGAACCGCGGCCCGGCTCGACCTCGAGCTCGGCCGCCTCGTCGACCTGCTCGCCGGCCTTCGCATGCCCGCGGACGCGCCCCGCGAGCACGAGCGCCTGGGCCTGCGCCCTCGTCTCGGCCAGGCCGCGCTCGACCATCAGGACGTCAAGGCGCTTCTTCACGTGGGGCCAGGATAGTCGGCCGCCCAGCCGGTTCCGGGCCTCGTCGCGCGCCGAGGGCGAACGGGTGCAATTCCGGCACGCCCCGGGTAGGGTCGCCCCCGTGCAGATCCTGGTCTGGTGGGCCTCGAACCTCGTCGCGCTGCTCGTCGCTGCGTGGCTCGTGGAGGGCATCACCTACGACTCGATCTGGTGGCTGATCTTCGCGGCGCTCCTCTTCGGGCTCGTGAACCTCTTCCTGCGGCCGCTGATCATCCTGCTCACGCTGCCGTTCGTGATCCTCACGCTCGGGATCCTGCTGCTCTTCATCAACGCGTTCATGCTCTGGTTGACCGGCGCGATCGTCCCCGACTTCGAGGTGGCCGACTTCTTCTGGGCCGCGATCCTCGGCGCCCTCGTCATCTGGCTCGTGAACATGGCGCTCTACCTGCTGCGCGGCGAGGCCCGCAAGGCCGGGCTCGTCACCGACTGACGGCGCGAAGCAGCGTGACCGGCTCGAGGAGTCCCTTCAGGACGATCTCGCCGATCGGCTCGAAGGCGGCAGCGTCGGGCGCGTGCTCGACGACCGACTCGCTCACGAGCACCTCGTTCGGGCGCGCGTAGTCGGCGATGCGGGCGGCGACGTTGACCGTGCGGCCGAAGTAGTCGCCGTCCCGAAAGACGACCGGGCCCGCGTTGATCCCGAGGCGCGCCGGCGGCAGCCCGATCTCGGCCGCGCGCTCGACGAGGTCGAGCCCGCCGGCGACCGCCCTCGCGGGGTCGCGGAAGTGGAGCATGATCCCGTCGCCGAGCAGCTTTACCGCCTCGCCGCCGTGCTCGCCCGACGCCCGCTGCACGAGGTCGGCAAGGCCCGCGGCGAGCTCCGCGGCCGCCTGGTCGCCCGCCTCCTCGGTCAGCCGCGTGTAGCCGCCGAGGTCGAGGAACGCGATCGCCGGCGGACTCGTGCTGCGCGCCGTGGCGAAACCGGCCTCGCGCATCGCCTCCTCCACGAGCTCGACCGACTCCTGGAAGACCTGCGACTCGAAGTGCCGCTGGTAGAGCCAGGCGCGGAGGTTCGACGACGCGTCCTGCAGCTGCCCCGCCATCGGCCCGATCCGCTCGAGGATGACCGGCGAAGGCGCGCCCGCGGCCCGCATCCGGTCGATCACGTACGCGCGGAAGAAGCGGACCTGGCTGGTCGTCAACCGGCGCAGGCTCTCCCCGAAGTAGCGGGTCGCCGCGAGCATCGTCTCCCAGTCGAGCTCCGCGGCACGCTGGAGCCGGCCGCGCTCCTCGATGATCGCCGCGTCGTCCAGCCGGAGCGGCTCGTCGGGGTCGAGGGCCGGGAGGGACCAGTTCGCCCACATCTGCGCCACGACGTCGAGTGGAACGCCCGCTTCCTCGGCCACCTCGCGAGCCGTGCGCGTCCCGTACGGCGACCCGGGTGCCCCGATCACCTCCTCGACGAACCCGAGCTGGAGCGCGCCGGCCGCGGCTGCGCGGCCCATGTCCTCGAGCGGGATGCCGGCATGATCGAGCGCGTCCGCGAGCCGGACGCGGTGGAGGTCGGTGTCGCGGTAAGGGGCGTCGCCGTCGCGCCGCTCGAGGAGCCCGAGGTCGGCCAGCCGCTCGACGCGCTCGACGCTCGTCCCGGCGGCCCGCGCGAGCTCGGCGGCGTTCACGCGCGGCGATCCCGGATCGTCTCGACGATCCCCGCCAGGACGCTCGTGTCGCCCGGCAGTGCGTCGAGCCGCTCGAGCACGCGGCCCCGCGCCTCGTCGGCGAGCTCGCGCGCCCGGCCGAGGCCGTGGAGCGTCACGTACGTGACCTTGCCGGCCGCCTCGTCCTTCCCGGCCGTCTTCCCGAGCTCCTCGCTCGTCGCGGTCGCGTCGAGGACGTCGTCGACGATCTGGAAGAGGAGGCCGATCTCGGCGCCCGCCGCCGCCCAGCCCGCGCGCTCCTCGGAGCCCAGGCCGGCCACCGCGGTCGCCGTCAGCACGGAGGCCTGGATCAGCCGGCCCGTCTTGAGCGCGTGCAGGCGCGCGAGCCCGTCGGCGTCGAGCCCGTCGTCCTCGGTCACGTCGAGGTACTGGCCGCCGATCATCCCGAGCGTCGCCTCGGCCAGGACCCGCGCAACGTCGGGCGTCTCGTAGGCGAGCGCCTGGCGGAACGCCTCGGCCAGGAGCGCGTCGCCGGCCAGGATCGCGACGTCCTCGCCGAACCGGACGTGCGCGCTCGGCCGCCCGCGCCGGAGGTCGTCGTCGTCGAGCGCCGGCAGATCGTCGTGGACGAGGCTGAAGGTGTGGACGAGCTCGAGCGCGCAGGCGGCGGGCAGGAGCTCGCGCGGCTCGCGGCCGAGCGCCTCGCCGGTCGCGAGGCAGAGCACCGGCCGGATCCGCTTACCGCCGGCGAGGAGCGAGTAGCGGAGCGCCTCGTCGAGCGCGCCCAGCTCCTCCGCGAACGGCAGCTCCGCGAGGCGCGCCTCGACGAGCTCGCGAAGCTCGTCAGGGCTCCGCATCGTCGGGCGCCTCGCGGCGGAGCCGGTCGATCTCCCCCTGCACGTCGCGGGCGAGCTCGGCCATCGCGGTCAGCTGATCGACCGCGTGCTCCGGGTCGTCGGTCGCCTCGAGCTTCGCGAGCGTCTCGTCCAGCTGAGCGAGGAGCTCCTGCAGGCGCTCGGCGGCGGGCTGTGCGTCGGGTGCGTCGGTCATGCGGCCTCCCTGGCGATTCTCCCGAGAATCCCGTTCACGAGCCGCGCCGCGTCGTCGGAGGCGTAGCGCTTCGCGAGCCGGACGGCCTCGTCGATCACGATCTCCGTCGGCGGCTCCCCTCGGTCGAGCTCGAAGAGCGCGACGCGGAGGACGTTCCGCTCGACGGCGCCGAGCCGATCGGCCGGCCAGCCGGTCGATGCGGCCGTCAGTCGAACGTCGAGGTCGGGCGCGGCCGCCGAGACGCCTTCCGCGAGGTCGCGCGCGAACGGGTCGACGTCGCCCTCGTAGAGCGACCCGAGCGGCTCGCCGGTCACGTCCCACTGGAAGAGCAGGAACACGGCCGTCCGCCGGGCCTCGCGCCGGCTCATGCGGCGGCCAGCCCGAGTCCGTCGGCCGCCTCGGCGAGGAAGCCGGTCGTGTAGTCGCCCGAGCGGAACGCGTCCGTCGCGAGCACCGCGAGCGCGAGGTCGCGCGTCGTCGGGACACCCTCGAGCTCGAACTCGAGCAGCGCGCGCCGGCCGCGGGCGAGCGCCGCGGGCCGGTCCTCCGCCCACACGATCACCTTCGCGATCAGCGAGTCGTAGAACGGCGGGATCCGGTAGCCGTCCACGATGTGCGTGTCGACGCGGACGCCCGGCCCGAGCGGCGGGCTGAACCGCGTGACCGTCCCGGGCGCGGGCATGAAGTCGCGGGTCGGGATCCTCCGCGTTGATCCGGAACTCGATCGCGTGACCGCGGAGCTCGGCGCGCCCGGTCGCGGGCAGGCCGCGGCCGTCGGCGACGGCCAGCTGCGCCCGCGCGAGGTCGATGCCGGTCAGGAGCTCCGTGACGGGGTGCTCGACCTGAAGCCGCGTGTTCATCTCGATGAAGTAGAAGCGCTTCTCCGCGTCGACCAGGAACTCGATCGTGCCGGCGCCCCGGTAGCGGATCGCCTCGCACGCGCTGCGTGCGGCGTCCTCCATCTCGGCGCGGAGCTCGGGCGTTACGGCGGGCGACGGGCCTTCCTCGATCAGCTTCTGGTGGCGGCGCTGGATCGAGCAGTCGCGCTCGCCCAGCGTCAGCACGTCGCCCTCGCCGTCGCCGAGCACCTGGATCTCGACGTGACGCGCGCCGACGACCGCCTTCTCGACGTAGAGCGACGCGTCCGAGAAGGCCGACTGCGCCTCGGCCGCGGCGGTGCGGAACGCGCCCGCGAGGTCGGCGGGGTCGTCGACGAGCCGCATCCCGCGCCCACCGCCGCCCGCGGCGGCCTTGAGCAGAAGCGGGAAGCCGATCTCCTGCCCGAGCGCGGTCGCCGACTCGAGCGTCGCCGGCCCGTCGGAGCCCGGCACGAGCGGGAGACCGGCCGCGGCCACGGTCTCCTTGGCACGCACCTTGTCGCCCATCGTCTCGATCGCCTCGGGGGTCGGCCCGACGAAGACGAGGTCGTTGTCCTCGCACGCCCGCGCGAACTCCGCGTTCTCGGCCAGGAAGCCCCAGCCCGGGTGGACGGCGTCGCAGCCGGTCGTGACGCCCGCGGCGACGAGCGAGGGGATCTGGAGGTAGCTCTGGGCGGGCGGCGGCGGCCCGATGTGGACGGCGCGGTCGGCGAGCTCGACGTGGAGCGAGTCGCGGTCGGGCGTCGAGTAGACAGCGACGGTCTCGAGCCCTTCGTCGCGACACGCCCGGATGACCCGGACGGCGACCTCGCCGCGGTTGGCGATCAGCACCCGCCTCACGCCGGCACGCTTTCGTCACACTCCCGTGTCCCACGCGCGCGGATTTCCGCGGTACGCTCGACGCGGTGGGTGGCGAGCGGCCGGCCCCGGGGCGAGAGCACCCTCGCCTCCCCTAGAACGCGTCCAGCGGGCGGCCGTTCAGGGGCTCGAGCTCGAAGAGGATCTGCCCGTACTCGACCGCCTGCTCGTTCTCGACGAGGATTCGGCGGACGCGCGCCTCCTGCTCCGCCTTGATCTCGTTCATGAGCTTCATCGCCTCGAGGATGCAGAGCGTCTGGCCGGCCTCGACCGCGTCGCCGACCTCGACGAACGGCGGCGCGCCCGGCTCTGGGGCCCGGTAGAACGTCCCGACCATCGGCGACTCGACCACGATCGTGTCGTCCGACGGCGGCGCAAGCGGTGCGTCGGTCACCGCCGGCTCCTCCGGCGCGACCGGCTGCGGCACGCCGACCGGCGCGGCGGCTGGCCCGCCGTCCGGCGTCTTGCGCACCGTGACACGCCACTCGCCCTCCTCGATCGTCAGCTCGCCGATCCCCGACTCCTGGACGAGCCGGATCAGCTCGCGCAGCCGCTCGGACTCGCCGCGGCCGAGCGCGGCGCCCTCGGTCTCCTCGCGGCGCCCGCGCGCCCGGATCGCGCGCAGCAGCCCCTCGGCATGCCGCGGGAACAGCGCCAGAAGGAGCAGCTCCTCCTCGCTCGCGGCGACGCCCTCGGCATCCTCGCGCAGGTCGTCCAGCTCGACCGGCTCCTCCTCCGCGCGCTCGACGCCCTGGCCGAGGAGCGCGACAGCGCGTGCGACGTTCGGGTCGACCTCGCCGGGCGGCGTCCCCCACCGCCCCTCGAGCAGGTCGCGGAGCTCGTCCACGACGATCTGCCAGCGTTGCGCCGAGAGGACGTGGATGAGCGCCTGTGAGGCGAGCATCTGACCGATCGGCGAGGCCAGCGGCGGCCACCCGGTCTCGCGGCGGATCTCGGTCAGCTCGCCGAGCACGGCGTCGAGGCGGTCCGACGCGCCCCGCTCGCGCAGGTGGCCGTCGAGTTCCGCGACGAGGCCGGCCGGAAGGCTGTGCTCCGCGGCGCGCACGGCAACGCGCGGCGCGAGCGGGGCGACGGGCTCGTCGCCGAGCGCCTCGTCCACGAGCTCGCACGCCTCCCAGAGGAGGTCGACGTTGACTCCCGTGTCGAAGCCGATCCCGGCGAGCGACCTCGTCGCCGCCTCCGCGGAGACCCGATAGAGCGAGAGCGCGACGGGATAGATCGCGCACGCGACGCGGTCGCCGCCGGCGCGCACGCTCTCGATCGCGGCCGCGAGCGCCGCACCGCCTGCGCCCTGCCCGTGGAGGCCGACCGGCAGCCCGCTCGCGGCGCCGACCCGCTCGACCAGCTCGCGCGCGCCGGCGGGATCGAGCGACCCGGCCGGGTCGTGGATCAGGACGCGCGCCGGCCCGAGCTCGCTCAGGTGCTCGGCCCGCTCGAGCAGCGCGTCGGTCGCGCCGGCCGGGCCCGGGCTGTGCACAAGGCCGATCGCCAGCTCGCGCTCACAGGAATGGACCGCCTCGGCCGCCTCGCTCAGGTTCGCCAGGTCGTTGAGCGGGTCGTGGATGCGGAAGACGTCGATGCCGTTGTCCGACGCGCTGCGGATGAACTGGCGGACGAGGTCGCCCGTGACCGGCCGCGAGCCGACGAGGAAGCGCCCGCGAAGAGCCATGCCGAGCGGCGTCTCGCAGCGGTCGCGCAGCGCGCGGATCCGCTCCCACGGGCTCTCGACGCCGCGCCGCACCGCCGCGTCGAAGCAGCCGCCGCCCGACACCTCGAGCGCCGCGAACCCGGCGCGATCGAGCAGCTCGGCCACCTGGAGCAGGCGCGAGGAGCTCAAACGCGCGGCGAGCGGTTCCTGCGAGAGGAGGCGGATCGTCGTGTCGACGAGGGTCGCCATCGCGCGACCCTACGCGCGCGACATGTAGCGCCGCTCGCGGGTGTCGACCTTGATCCGGTCGCCGACGTTCACGAAGAGCGGAACCTGCACGACGGCGCCGGTCTCGAGCGTCGCCGGCTTGGTCACGTTCGAGACGGTGTCGCCGCGAACGCCCGGCTCGGTGTCGGTCACCTGGAGCTCGACCGACGCGGGCAATTGGACGCCCGACGGGCGGCCGTCCACGAGCAGGAGCTGCACCGAGCCCGACGGCTGGAGGAACGCGAGCTCCTCCGCCACGTCCCCGCGCGGCAGGTGCAGCTGCTCGAAGGACTCCTCGTCCATGAAGACCACGTCGTCGCCCGCGTCGTAGAGGTACTGGACGCTCTTCGTCTCGGTCCGGATGCGCGGCATCTTCTCGCCGGCGCGGAACGTCTTGTCGACGACGGAGCCCGTGTCGACCGCCTTCAGCTTCGTGCGCACGAACGCGCCGCCCTTGCCCGGCTTCACGTGCTGGAACTCGACGATGCGCCAGATCTGCCCGTCCACCCGGACGTGCATCCCGTTCTTGAACTGGTTGGTGGAAACCTGCTCGGCCACGGCCGAGGATTCTAGAGGCGCCCGCCCGCCTCCGGCTCAGCCGTCGAGGACGACCAGGTCCTTCGTGAACGGCGTCAGGATCTCGGGCCCGTCCGCGCGCACGATCACGAGATCCTCGATCCGGACGCCGCCGAGCCCGGCGAGGTAGATCCCCGGCTCGACCGTGACGACGCTCGACTCCTCGAGGATCGAGTCGACGCCCTCGCGCATGACCGGCTGCTCGTGGACGTCCATGCCGACGCCGTGGCCGAGGCCGTGCTGGAGGTGCTCGAACCCGCCCTCCTCGATCACGCGGTGGGCGCGCTCGTGCACCTCGCGCCCGTTCACGTCCGGCGCGGATCGCCGTGAGCGCGTCCTCCTGCGCCGCCCGGCAGACCTCGTACGCGCGCGCGAGCTTGTCCGGGAGCGGGCCCGTCGCGAACGTCCGCGTGCAGTCCGAGCAGTACCCGTCCACGCGCGCGCCCGCGTCGACGACGACGAGCTCTCCCGCCTGCACGACGCGGTCGGCCGGATGGTGGTGCGGCAGCGCCCCGTTCGGCCCTGCGCCGACGATCGCGTCGAAGGACGCCGCCTCGGCGCCGGCCTCGCGCATCGTGCGCTCGATCAGCCAGACGAGGTCCCGCTCCGTGTGGCCGACCAGGCCGTGCGCGGCAACCGCCTCGTAGGCGAGTGTCACGAGATCCGCCGCCCGCCGGATCGCGGCCAGCTCCTCCTCGTCCTTCGTCGCGCGAAGCGCGAGCAGGATTCCCGTCGCCGGGACGAGCTCCGCCGCCGCCTGCCGCGATCGCCTCGTGCCGCGCAACCGTCACGTTGTCGCTCTCGAAGGCGACCGGCCCCTCCGCCAGCTCGCCCAGGCGCGTGCCGAGCCAGACGGCCACGTCCCGCTCGGCCTCGTGCAGCTCGACGCCCTCGACGGAGCGCGCGGCCTCGATGTAGCGGTAGTCCGTCGCGAGGACGACCCGCTCGCGCCCGACGACGAGCGCCGCGTTCGAGCTCTCGAAGCCGGAGAGCCAGCGGACGTTCGTCGGGTTCGTGACGAGGAAGCTCCCGGCGTCGAGCCGGTCGAGCTCCTCCCGCAGCCGCGCGAGGCGCGCCGCGTTCATCGCTGCTCCGCCAGGTGCACGAGGGCCTCACGGTACCCCTCGGGCCCCTTGCCGATCACGCGCGCCGTGACCACGTCCTCCAGCACCGAGTGGCGCCGGAACTCCTCGCGCTTCGCGATGTCGGAGAGGTGCACCTCGATCACGGGCACCTCGAAGAGCTCGACCGCGTCGCGGATCGCGTAGCTGTAGTGCGCCCACGCGCCGGGGTTCAGGATGACGCCGCTCGCCCAGAGGCGCGCCTCGTGGCACCAGTCGACGTACTCGCCCTCGTGGTTCGTCTGCAGGCAGCGCACCTGGAGCCCGAGCTCGCGCGCCCAGCGGTAGATCCGGTTCTCGAGCTCGCCCGAGGCTGAGCCCGCCGTAGAGCGCGGGATCCCGGTCTCCGAGCGCGTCCAGGTTCACCCCGTTCAGCACCGCCACCTGCACGGGCGCGAGTGTAGTGGGCGCGCTCGAAACTCGGGCTTGAATTCCTCGTTGCAGAATTCACAATTGCCGCAAGGGGTGTGAGCGGCACGCGGCGAGTCGGGGCGGTGAGTCGGTCGGTGCTGGCGGCGGGGGCGATGGCCGCGGGAGGCGCTCTGCGCGGAGCCCGCGGAGGCGACGCGCTACGTCCGCACGGCCGGGCAGTTCCACGCGGCCGTGTCCGATCTCCGCACGAGCGGCGGCACGATCGTGATCCTCCCGGGGACGTACTCGAGCACCCTCGTCGTCGGCCCCCGCTCGTCGCCGCGGCTCTGGATCGAGGGCCGGCCGGGCACGCGGGTGCACGCCTTCCGCCTCGACCGCACCCAGGCCGTGACCGTGCGGAACCTCGTCGTGCGGCCGGCCGGCCGGACGGCGGGATCCTCGCCCAGCGCTCACGGGCGATCGTGATCGCGGGCGTCCGGTTCACGGCCGCGCGGACGGGCCACCGTGTCGCGCTCGACCTCGACCACTCGGTCGACGTGACGGTCCGGGGGAGCTCGTTCGCCCACTGCGGTGACCGGGGGCCGTCGAGCGCGATCTGCGTCTACCCGCGCTGGGCGGCCCACGTGACGCTCCGCGGGAACCGGTTCCACGACTGCTACGGCTGCGACTCGATCCACGGCCGGGCGGGCCGGAACCTCGTGATCGAAAGGAACCGCTTCGGCCGGGTGCCCCGCTGCGACGGGCCCGCGATGAAGTGCAACCACCAGGACACGATCGAGCTCTTCCTCGGGAACGGCGTCGTGATCCGGCGCAACGTCTTCCGCGAGACCGGGTACGGCCGCGGGCAGATCTTCCTCTCGCAGTCGACCCACCGCGTCCGGATCGTCAACAACGTCTTCCTCGGCGGGAACCTGCGGATGCCCGGCGTGACCCCGCCCCGCGGGATCGTCGTCGGCTCGATGGTCTCCCGCGACCTGCCGCAGTACGTCCGGATCGCGAACAACACGATCCTCACCGGGGGCCGCGACGACGACGACTTCGCGTCGGTCGTGATCAGCGGCTTCTACCTGGACGCGGCGCCCCGCATCCGGCCCGTGCTCGCGAACAACGTGATCGCCCGGCTTCGGCACACGCTGGTCTGCCCGAGGCTGCTGCGTTCAGTGAGGAACGTCGCGGCGCGCGGCGCGCGTTGTTCGGACGGCGACCGGCTCGGCGACCCGATGCTCACGGCCGAGGGCCGGCCGACCGCCGGCTCCTCGCTCCTGATCGACCGGGCCTCAGTCGTCTACGCGCCGCCCACCGACGCGGACGGGCGCGGGCGCGTCGGCCCGCCCGACATCGGGGCGTACGAGCACGTGCCGTAGGTCAGCCGGCGATCAGGGCGTCGAGCGCGGCGCGGACGTCGGCCTCGGGGAGCTCGACGCCGTAGCGCGGCTCGCCCGGCGCGTCGAGGAGCACGAGACGCGGCGTCCCGCCGCGGCCCTTCTTGTCGCGGCCGAGCGCCGCCCAGGCGGCGTCGCGATCGACCGCGACCGGCTCCGGGTCGAGCAGCTCCTCGACCACGTCGGTCGGCTGGCCGGAGAGGCGCAGCGCCGCGAGCAGCCCGAGCGCCACCGCGTCGCCGTGCGCGACCGTGTAGCCGGAGGCGGCCTCGAGCGCGTGCGCGAACGTGTGCCCGAGATTGAGGATCGCGCGCCGCCCGCGCTCCTCGGGATCCGAGAGCACGACCGCGCACTTGAACGCCGCGGTCGCGCGGATCATCTCGTCCTCGGGCAGCTCCCAGAGCGGCCGGCCCGCGAGGAGCCCTGTCTTCACGACCTCGGCGAGCCCCTGTCGCCGCTGCTCGGGCGGCAGCGTCGCGAGCACCTGCGGGTCGGCCACGACCTCCTCCGGCAGGTGGAACGCGCCGACGAGGTTCTTGCCCGCCGCCAGGTCGATCCCGGTCTTGCCGCCGATCGCCGCGTCGACCTGCCCGACGAGCGTCGTCGGCGCGGCGATCCACGGGATCCCGCGCAGGTGCGTCGCGGCGGCGAACCCGGCCGCGTCGGTCGCCGTCCCGCCGCCCACGGCGACGAGCACGCCGTCCCGTCCGATCCCGAGCTCGTCCCAGAGCCGGCTCACGACCTCGAGGCGCTTCGCCGCCTCGCCCGACGGGAGCGCGTGCCGCTCGGCGTCAAGCCCGGGTCGTGCAGCGCGAGGACGGCCTCGTCGCCGACGAGCGCGACCGGCCGCTCGCCCACGAACCACGCGAGCTCCCCGAACGCAGCCCGGCTCGACCGTGACGGAGAGCGCCTCGCAGAGGACGCCGTCGGCGCCCTGCGCGACGCCGTCGCAGACCTCCAGGTAGACCCACTCCCGCTCGCCGTGCAGCTTGCGGAACGCCTCCTCGTCGCGGGCGAGCGGGCGGTCGCCGCCGCCGGCGCGGGCCCACGCCTCGTCCACGCCGACCTCGAGCCAGACCGTGAACGCGCTCTGCCCGAGCCGCCGCCGGGTCGCGTCCGAGAGCACGGCGCCGCCGCCGAGCGCGATCACCGCCGGCTCGACCGTCGCGAGCGCGTCCGCCACGACCTCCTCCTCGATCGCGCGGAACTCGGGCTCGCCGCGCTCCTCGAAGAGGTCGGCGATCGGGCCGTAGTGGCGCTCGATCTCCGCGTCGGTGTCGAGGAACGGCCGCTCGGTCAGACGCGCGACCTCGCGGCCGACGGTCGTCTTGCCCGCGCCCATGAACCCCGCGAGCGCGAGGTGCCGGCCTAGCGCGCCGACCACGGGATGCGCTCGACGTAGGCCCGCCAGGCGGCGACGAAGTCCTCGAGCGCGTCGCCGCCGAACTTCTCCCGCGCCGCGCGGGCGAGCTCCCACGCGACGCACGCCTCCGCAACCACCGCGAGCGCCTCGACGGCGGCGACGTCGGAGCGCTCGACGAGCGCCTGCCCCGCCTCGCCGGTCTCGAGGTCGGCCGAGGCGAGCGGCCGCATCAGCGTCGGCAGCGGCTTCATCGCCGCGCGGACGACGATCTCCTCGCCGTTCGACGTGCCCGCCTCGATCCCGCCGGCACGGTTCGTCTCGCGCCGGTAGCCGCCCTCGTCGCGGTGGATCTCGTCGTGCGCCTCGCTGCCGCGGAGGCCCGCGAGCGCGAACCCGTCGCCGACCTCGACGCCCTTCACGGCCTGCGTCCCCATCAGGGTCGCCGCGAGCCGCGCGTCGAGCCGCTCGTCCTTCGTCGCGTAGGAGCCGAGGCCGGGCGGGACGCCGCGCGCGCGGACCTCGACCACGCCGCCGACCGTGTCGCGCTCGGCCCGCGCCTCGTCGATCCGCTGCTCGAGGTCGTCCCCGACGACCGCGCTCGTCACCTCGATCCCGATCTCGGCGAGGAGCGCCTTCGCGACCGCGCCGGCCGCGACGATCGCCGCCGTGTGGCGGGCGCTCGCGCGCTCGAGCGCGTTCCGGGCGTCGTCGAGGCCGTACTTCATGACGCCCGGCGAGGTCGGCGTGGCCCGGCCGCGGGAGCGTGACCGGCTCCTTGCCCTTGCCGGCCGGCTCGCCCTCGGGCGGCCACGGGCTCATCCCCCACGCCCAGTTCTCGTGGTCGCGGTTGCGCACGACGAGCGCGAGCGGCGTACCGAGCGTCCGCCCGTGCCGGAGCCCGGCGAGCACCTCGACGCGATCCTGCTCGATCCGCTGCCGCGGACTGCGCCCGTACCCCTCCTGGCGCCGCGCGAGATCCCGGTCGATCGCCTCCCGGTCGAGCACGAGCCCGGCCGGCAGCCCGGTCAGGATCGCGACGAGCGCCGGCCCGTGCGACTCCCCGGCCGTGGTCAGGCGAAGCGTCATCGGCCGCAAGCCTACGCGGCTGACTTCGGCCGCGAGGCACCGACCGAGAGCGCTGGGGCCCTGCCGCCGCGAGCAGGGCCCCACGCACCTCGTTCTACGGAACGAGCGAGTTGAAGCTCGGAGGCGCCGAGTCGATCGCGACGCCGTCGCGCCCGCGGTCGTGCGGCACGCCGACAGCGCCGTGCCGTCGCAGGTCGCTCCGAACTGGTCGGTCGCCGTGAAATGCACGCGATACACCCGGCCGTCGCCTGGCCCCGCGCGCTCGGCGCGGACCTTCGCCGAGGCCGATAGCGGACTCGTCAGGAACGCGTCAGGTGCGGTGTTGCCGTCACCGCGCCCGTTCACGGGCTCGTCCTGCGTGATCCCGTCGATCACCAGCGTGACGGTGCCGCCGATGTCGGGGTCGGTTGCGCCGCTTGCGGTGATCTTCCGCAGCTTGTGGTTCGGCGGCCACAGGGTCGTCACGTCGAGGACGACGTCCGAGCAATCCGGCGGCGCGTTGATCCATTCCTTCGTCGCCGTGTCCACGATCGTCTCGTTGGCATCCTTGACCCCGTCGCCGTCCTCGTCGAAGAACGCCGTGATCGTGTCGACGCCGGGGACGGTTCCGGTGTAGGTGAACGTCGCGACACCGGACGAGTTGGTCACCGCCGAGCCGGAGGTCGGGTTCGCGCCCGTGACGGTGAACACGATGTTCTCGCCGTCCATGGGGAACGGGCCGGTCAGCAGCGTCGCGGTGACCGTGTGAGACGTGCCGATCGGGTTGTCGGCGTCCTCGGGCGTGAGCGTCAACGTGGGATCGATCTGCTGCGCTCCCGGCGCACACTTGCCGCCGGTGAAGACGAACCGGAGCTTGTCGAGGAAGACCGCGGAGTCGAGGATCGAGTCGCCGAGATCTTCGATCCTGCAGACACCAGGGTGTTCGTGCTCCCGCCCACGACGGGTCCAGCTGCCTCGAGCAAGCCGGTCGTCCCGTCGTACGTCGTTCCCGTATTCGGGTTCGGGTTCGCCGGATTGAACCCGAAGTTCGTGTTGACGTCGATCGGGTTGCCGTTCGTGTCGAACGCGATGTTCGACCCGTTCAGGAAGGCGGTGAACGTGTCGTTGAACTGCCGGCCGACGAAATCGGGGAACTCCTCCGAGAAGAACGCGAAGCGGAAGAGCAGGCAATCCGACGCGACCGGTGCGGTCAGGACGAGCGTCAGCTCGACGAGGTCGTTCCCCTGGGCGTTGTTCAACCCGACCAGCTCGGCACGAAACGTCGTCGCGAGGAGCCGCAGGCCGCCGAGGGTCTCGCTGTTGTTCGTGTCGGGGTCGTCGGCGCTCGCGACGAGACCCGTGGCGAGGATGCCGAAGCTTGTTCCTTCCTGCGGAAACGCCAGACCCAAGGGCCCGTGTGCGTGCCGGCGCCCAGAGGATCAGACGTCCCGAGGCTCGCAGAGACGAGCACTGCGGGATCGATATCCATCGCCGCCGCGATAGCGCCGGGCGGCGCCGGAGCGGCACTGAATGTGGCCGGCGCCGAGACCAGCAAGAGCGCCGCAACGACTGCGACAAGCACGAACCGAACGCGATTCCATCTCATGAGCGTCTCCTCTCCATCTGCATTGCCACGCTGAGCCGCAGCGAGTCTCCCCGGAGGGACATGTCATTTCGCTCCGGATGCGAGGACGGGAAGGTCGCTTCCGCGACGCACAGCCGCGTTGGCAACGATCAAAGATGTGAGCCGCCGCCTCATGGGACTCTCCTTGCGGCGGCCGCAATCGCCGTTCGATCAGGTGGTTCCGACTAGCGTCAGACGCTACAACTCGCGTCAGGCGGTAACAAGAGGCAATTTCCGACCGTTCGACTAACGAGCTAGGAGGGCCGCGCGCATCACGTCGACGGGCGCCTCGATCCCCGTCCAGCGCTCGAACGACGCGGCGCCCTGGCGGACGAGCACCTCGAGGCCGTCGACGACCGTCTCGCACCCGGCAGCGCGGGCCGCCTCGACGAGCGCGGTCGGACGCCCGTCGGGGCGATAGGCGAGATCGACGACGGCGCGGGCGCCGGCGAGCGTCGAGCGGCACCTCGTCGCGGAGCGGCGTCGCGTTCACGACGATCCCGGCGGCGGCGTCCGGCGGCCACGGCGCCGCGCGCACCTCCGCGTCGGCGCCCAGCCCGCGCAGGCGTGCGGCCAGCGCCTCGGCCGCCTCGGGCCGCCGCGCCGCGACGGCAAGCGAGCGGGCACCCGCGTCGAGGAGCGCCGCCGCCACCGCCTGCGCCGCGCCGCCCGCGCCGAGCACGAGCACGTCCTCCCCGCCCGCGTCGACCGCGCCGGTCACGGCGAGCCCGTCCGTCGAGGAGCCGAGCACGCGCCCGTCGCGGACGACCAGCGTGTTCACGGAGCCGGCCCGCTCGGCGACCGCGTCCAGCTCGTCGCAGAGCGCGGCGACCGCGGTCTTGTGCGGCACGGTCACGTTCGCGCCGGCGAAGCCCTGCGCGACGAGCCCTCGAACCGCCTCCCCGAGCCTGCGCCGCCTCGACGGGCAGCGGCACGTACGCCCAGTCGAGCCCGCGCGCGGCGAACGCCGCGTTCTGCATCCGCGGCGAGAGCGAGCCGGACACGGGGTCGCCGAGGAGGCCGACGAGCCGCGTCGCGCCGCTCAGCACTGGAGCCCGCCGCGCGGGTAGTTCAGGAACTCCTGCTCGTCGGCGGTGAAGAAGTGGCTCTTGCAGTCGGCCTTGCGGACGAAGAAGAGGAAGTCCGTCTCGGCCGGATGGGCGGCGGCCTGGATCGACGCGAGGCCGGGGTTCGCGATCGGCGTCGGCGGCAGGCCGGTGCACGTGGGACAGCGCGTGTTGTACGGCGAGTCGGAGTCGAGCTGGCTCTGGAGGATCGCCTGCGTCGGCGGGATGTTCAGCCCGTAGCGGATCGTCGCGTCGATCCCGAGCGGCATCCCGGCCTTCAGCCGGTTGTAGATCACGGCCGCGACGAGCGGCGCGCTCCTTCGGGACCTGCACCTCCTTCTCGACCATCGACGCGATGATCAGCACGTCGTACGCGGTCAGGTTCTTCTCCTTCGCGTAGTCGAGGTTCACGCTGCTCCACGCGCGGTCGAACGCCTCGAGCTGCTTGCGCGAGAGCTCCTTCGAGGTCGTGTCCTGGGTGAACTCGTACGTGGCCGGGAAGAGGAAGCCCTCGAGGTTCTCGATCTTCTGCGCCCTTGAAGTCGGCCGGGACCGGGCCGGACTTCGTCGCCTTCAGGTACGCGGCCGGCGAGAGCTTCGGCGTGATGTTCCGCTTGCGCTCGGCGATCTTGTTCACCTCGCCGATCCGCTTCGCCATGTCGGCGCGCGTGAAGCCCTCCGGGAAGACGATCTTCAGGACCGGGAGCTGCGGCGCCGTGTCGGTGACGGGCGGCGGCGGGGGCGCGTCGTCTCCAGTGAGCGCGCGGGTCATGCCCCACGCGATGCCGCCGAGGATCGCGGCCGCGATCGCGACGCCTCCGACGACGGCCAGCCAGTGCCCGCTCCCTCCGCGGGCGCCGTGCCTCACGTACGGCTCGCGCTCAGCCATTCCAGGTAGCTCGAGAGCAGGTGGGCGGCGGCGAGGGCGTCCTCCTCGCCCCGCGCGCCTGCGTCGGCGGACGCCTCCGCCAGCCGCGTCGTGAAGCGCTCGTCCCAGGTCTCGATCTCGACCTCGGGAAGCGTCTCGCGCAGGGCGGCGACGAACCGCTCGGTCGCCTCGGCCTGCTCGCCGCGCTCGCCGCGCAGGGTGACCGGGCAGGCCGACGACCACGCGGTCGGCGTGCTCCTCGCGGGCGAGCCGCGCGATGCGGTCGAGGCCCGCCTCGGAGGCGGCCCGCTCGACGACGGCGAGCGGGCGGGCCAGCGTTCCGGTCGGATCGGACACGGCCACACCGGTGCGCGCGAGGCCGTAATCCAGCGCCAGGACCTTCACGAGCGGGCGATTGTACTTACGCGAGCGCGTCCAGCAGCGCACGCTCGGCGACGGCGAGCGCCTCCGCCAGCTTCTCGGGATCCTTGCCGCCCGCGCGGGCCATCGTCGGGCGCCCTCCCCCGCCGCCGCCGACGAGCGACGCGGCCTGGCGGACGACCGCGACCGCGTCGATGCCGCGCTCGGGGAGCGAGCGGTCGAGGTTCACGACCAGGTGGACGCGGCCGTCCTCGCGGGCGCCGAGCACGACGGCCGCCGGCGCGTGCGCCTGCATCAGCCGGTCGGACATCGCGAGCAGGTCGTCGGCGCCGGCGTCGCGCGCCTCGACCACGATCACCTCGACCTCGCCGGCGCGGTTGCGCCGCTCCTCGATCACCTCGGGCCCGGTGTCCGGGCGGGCCTTCGTCTCCTTCTTCGCCTGGGCGAGCGCGCCGCGCAGCTCGTCCGCCTCGTGTGCGCGGGCGCGGAGGAGCGCGAACGCCTCGCCGGACGTGACCGCCTCGATCCGCCGCACGCCGGAGCCGACCGATCCCTCGGAGAGGATCGAGAACGGCCCGATCTCGGCCGTCGAGCGCACGTGCGTGCCGCCGCAGAGCTCGCGCGAGAACGCCCCGTCGCCGGAGCCGATCTCGACCACGCGCACGACGTCGCCGTACTTCTCGCCGAAGAGCGCCATCGCGCCGAGCCGCTTCGCCTCGTCGAGCGGCGTCTCGAACGCGTGCACGGGCAGGTTCTCGAAGATCCGCTCGTTCACGAGCTCCTCGACGCTGCTCGCGCTCCTCGGCCGAGAGCGCCTGGCCGTGCGTGAAGTCGAACCGGAGCTTGTCCGGGCGCACCGCCGAGCCGGCCTGGCGCACGTGGTCGCCGAGCACCTCCTGGAGCGCCTTGTGCAGCAGGTGGGTCGCGGTGTGGTTCGCCATCGTCGGGAACCGCACGCGCCAGGGGACGACCGCGAGCACGCGGTCGCCCTCGGCGAAGCCGGAGCCCTCGAAGAGGAGCGCCTGGTCGTCGCCGAAGCGGTACGCCTCGCGGAGCTCCGCGCGGGTGCCCGTCCTCCTTCTCGATCCAGCCCTGGTCGGTGACCTGGCCGCCGCCGGCGGCGTAGAACGGCGACTCGCGGAGCTTCACGAGGAACGTCCCGTCGCCGCCGGTCCTCGAGCGCGCCGATCTGCGTCCGCGCCTCGGTCTTCTCGAACCCGACGAACTCGGTGCGGAAGCCGGCGTCGCGGGCGAACTCGGCCGCGCGCACGTCCTCGGTCGGGCCGCGCCGTGCGCGAGCGCTCGCGCTGCTCCTCCATGAGCGCGCGGAAGCCGTCCACGTCGACGGCGAGGCCGCGCTCCTCCGCGAGCTCGACGGTCAGCTCGAGCGGGAAGCCGTAGGTGTCGTGGAGGCGGAAGGCGTCCTCGCCGGAGATGTTCCCGGCCGCCGCGAGCTCGTCGAAGAGCCGCAGCCCGCGCGAGAGCGTCTTGGCGAAGCGCTCCTCCTCGGCGCCGAGCACGTCGTGGATCGTCGTGCGCGCGGCGTCGACCTCGGGATAGGCCTCGCGCATCTGCTCGATCACGACGTCGGCGAGCCGACCGAGGAACGGCGACTCGAGCCCGATCCGCTGCCCGTGCTGGACGGCGCGGCGGACGACGCGGCGCAGGACGTAGCGCGCGCCCCTCGTTGCCGGGGACGATCCCGTCCGCGACGAGGAACGTCATCGCGCGGCCGTGGTCGGCGAGGACGCGGTGCGCCTTCGTCGCCTGCTCGGACTCGCCGTAGGCGACGCCGCTCTCCTTCGCGACCCAGTCCATGATCAGCCGGTAGCCGTCCGTCTCGAAGATCGAGTCGACGCCCTGGAGGAGCATCGCCCCGCGCTCGAGCCCGAGGCCCGTGTCGATGTTCTGCTGCGGCAGCGGCGTCAGCGTCCCGTCGTCGGCGAGGTCGTACTCCATGAAGACGAGGTTCCAGAACTCGAGGAAGCGGTCGCAGTCGCAGCCGGGCGCGCAGTCCGGGCGGTCGCAGCCGAGCTCCTCCCCGCGGTCGAGGTAGAGCTCCGAGCACGGCCCGCAGGGCCCGGTGTCCGCGGCCTGCCAGAAGTTCTCCGCGCGCGGGAGCCCGACGATCCGCTCGCGCGGGATCCCGACGCGCAGCCAGCCCTCGACCGCGACCTCGTCCTCGCCGAGCCCGAGCTCCGGGTCGCCGGCGAAGACCGTCGCCCAGAGCTGCTCGCGCGGGAACGCGAGCCGCTCGGTCGCGAACTCCCAGGCCAGGTCGATCGCGCCGTCCTTGAAGTAGTCGCCGAACGAGAAGTTCCCGAGCATCTCGAAGAAGCTCGCGTGGCGGGCCGTGCGGCCGACGTCGTCGAGGTCGTTCTGCTTGCCGCCGGCCCGCATGACCTTCTGCGAGGTCGTGATCCGGGGCGCGGGCGGCTGCCTCGACGCCGAGGAACCAGCGCTTCATCGGCTGCATGCCGGCGACGATGAAGAGCGTCGTCGGGTCGTCCGCGGGCGGGATCACCGAGCCCGACGGCCGGCGCACGTGGCCGTGCTCCTCGAAGAAGGAGAGGAATCCCTCGCGCAGCTCGGCCGTCGTCTTCACGGCTCGATCGTAGCGGCAGGCACGGCGTCGAACCGGAGGCGGGAGGGGCGCAAGGCGACGCCCCTCCCGCCATGCGCACCTCAGCTGAAGATCGGGCCCGCGCCGCGGAACGCGGCGCCGACCTGCTTGGCCTCCTCGGGCGTGTACCGCACGGCCACCACGTAGCGCGTGAACTCGTAGCGGCGGAGCTCCTTCGTCGAGGCGATCCCGTCGAACGCGTAGATCGGGATCAGCGCCCCCTGCGTCTCCCGCGGCGGGAGCGCGTAGTACCCGAGCCGCGGGTTCGTGTACTCGACCTGCGCGTCGTCGCCGAGCTCCTCGAACTGCGGGTCGCGGCGCAGGAGCTCGATCGCCTCGCCCGCCGGGAGCAGGTCGAGCTCGGCGTCCGCCTTGGGCGAGCGCCAGAACGCGTACATCTCCGCCGGCTTCTTCCCGCCGGCGAACGTGACCTGGATCTTCGCCCCCGGCCCGAGGACCGGGAGCCCCTCCAGTTCGTAGCGGTAGTTGACGTGCAGGGCGAGAGGCCGCTCGTCCGGCCGCTTCATCCGCTTCGTCATGCGCGCGAACATCGTGTGCGAGACCGAGTCCACCGTCGCGCCCTTCGTCGAGATGCCGCGCTCGCGCAGGAACGCCCCCGCCAGCTTCACGGCCGCCTCGTCGTCCGGCAGCGTCGGGCCGCCGCCGTTCGGCACGAACTCGGCCTCGCCGTTCTCGAGCGTGCTCCAGCGGATCGAGTCGCTCGCGCGGAAGAGCTCGAGCGTCGCCCGCTTGTCGCGGAAGACGATCCGCGAGCCGGCGTCCTCGGGCTTCGCCCTCATGCCGTGCGCCTCGGCGAGCTTCGCCACCTTCGCGTCGCCGAGCTTCGGGAACGGCGTCCGGAAGAACGTGATCCGGTCCCGGTCGATGTCCAGTCTTGGGGAATGAGATATTCGCCATTGCCGCCTCCTCTCAGCAGCTCGCGCGGAGGTAGTAGAGGGTCGTCGGCGCCGTCGGGTCGGCGGACACGAAGCCCTTGCCGAACCAGTGGTCGTCGAACGTGTTCGTGCCGCTCTGGTCGGCCCGCAGGTACGCGTACCGTGCGCCGGCGTCCTCGGTCTCCTGGCACGCCTTGCGCCAGGCGTCGCGGACGCGGTCGCCGCTGTTCAGGTTCTCGGCCAGGTAACGGCCCCGCTTCGACTCGTCGCGGGCGACCGTGTCGAACCCCAGGATGTAGTGGAGCCCTTTGAAGACGGGCCAGCCGATCCGGTTGAAGACGTTCCCGTTGTCGTACTCGAGGACCTGGCACGCGTCGAGCGCGATCCAGTCGAGCTTGCCGTTCCCGAGCTTGAGCTCGCTCGGCTTCGCCGTGCCGTCGTCCTTCGAGGCGATGCCGAACATGAATCCGCCGGCGCTCCCGTGGCCGGAGAAGAACGCGATGTTGACCGTGTCGATCCAGCTCGTGTCCGTCCCGGTCGCCGGGGAGCCGACGCCGGTCTCCTCGAAGTCCTGGTCCCAGGCCAGGTCGTCCCCCCAGTTGAAGCGGCGCACGCCCGAGAGGGTGTTGTACAGCCCTTCCGCCTGCGCCTGGGTGTTGGACAGGTTGTTCGCCCGTCCGTGGTACTGCTTCACCCACTCGATGCCGATATCTGCCATGCGGCACGCCTCCCTTCGGAGTCGTCGTTGGCGACGGTCACCGTCCGCCGTGGCTGCTGGTCCCTCCGCCGCCCAGCGGCGGAGTCGCAGGTGGGGGTCAGTCCGGCCGGTCGAGTATCTGCCTCGCCCCGGCGCGGGTCAACAGGCGCGCCGGCGGCGCTACGGGCGCTCGCCGAGGTCGCTCTCGTCGACCGCGATCTCCTCGCGGATCTTCTCGAGCGAGCGGCGGATCAGGCGGGAGACGTGCATCTGCGAGATCCCGATCTGCTGGGCGATCTGCGACTGCGTCAGCCCCTCGAAGAAGCGCAGGTGGAGGATGCGGCGCTCGCGCTCGTCGAGCGCCTTGAGGCCGGGCGCGAGCACGGCGCGGTCCTCGCTCACCTCGTACTCGTGCTCGAGCTCGCCGAGCGACTCGAGCGGGTCGAGGTCGTCGCCGTCGTCGCCCGAGCCGCTCGGGGCCGAGAGCGACACGGTCGTGTAGGCCTGGCCCGTCTCGAGCGCCTCGAGCACCTGCTCCTCCTCCACCCCGGCCGCCTTCGCGAGCTCGGGGATCGTCGGCGAGCGCTCGAGCTGGACGGTCAGCTCCTCGATCAGGCGCGACAGGCGGACGTTCAGCTCCTGCAGCCCGCGCGGGACGCGGACCGCCCAGCCCTTGTCGCGGAAGTGCCGCTTGATCTCGCCGATGATGTTCGGGGTCGCGTACGTGGTCAGCTCGACGCCGCGGTCGACGTCGAAGCGGTCGATCGCCTTGATCAGGCCGATCGACCCGACCTGCACGAGGTCCTCGAGCTGCTCGCCGCGGTACGCGTACCGGCGCGCGAGCGAGCGCACCAGCGGGAGGTACTGCTCGATCAGCCGCTGTCGGGCCTCGACGTCCCCCTGCTGGTGATAGCGGCGGAGAAGCTCGCGGTCGCTCTTCTCCGGCGCGCTCACTCCACGCCCGCCCCCCCGGCCGGCACGTTCTTGCGCATGCGCAGCCAGCCGCCGCCGTCGCGCCCTTCGACCTCGTAGCCCCCCATGACCGTGCGGAGGACGCGGCCGAGGCCGATGCCCCGCTCCGGGTCCGGCTCGGCCTGGAGCGCGGCATCGAGCGCGTCCGTCTCGAGCGGGCCGACGGTGATCCCGAGCCCGCCGTCCGTCACCTCGACCTCGACCGTCACCGTGTCACCGGAGGCGTAGGAGTCGTCCGAGAGGAGCGCCTCGAGCGCGAGCTGGACGTCCTCGAGCTCCTCGAGCGGCAGCTCGAGCCGCGCGGCGAGGCCGCCCACGACCAGCCGGACGACGCCCTGGTACGGGCGGTCGTACGGAACGGTGAGCGTGATCGTGTCGGTCATCCCAGCGTGCCGCGGCGAGTCCTCGGACCCCGGTTCCGCGGCCAGTGTAGTCGCGATGTCCCGCGCCTAGTCCGCGGACGCGATCAGCCCCGCGCCGACGACGACGTCGCCGTCGTAGAGCACCGCCGCCTGGCCCGCCGCGACGCCGTACGCGGGCTCGTCCAGCCGGAGCCGGAAGCCGCGCGAGCGCGCCTCGACGACCGCCGGCGACGCCGGCGGAGCGGTAGCGGAGCTTCGCGTCGGCGCGCTCCACCGGGACGTAGAGCCGCCCGCTCCGGACCGTCACCGACGTGCGGCCGAGCGACGCCCGCGGGCCGACCACGACGGTGTTCGTCGCCGCGTCCGTCCGCAGGGCGTAGACCGGCTCGCCGGCCGCGACGCCGAGCCCGCGCCGCTGGCCCGGCGTGAAGCGCCAGTAGCCGTCGTGGCGCCCGACCTCGGCGCCCGCCTCGTCGACGATCGGGCCCTCGGCCGCGGCGAGGCCGTGCCGGGCGAGGAACGCGCGGTAGTCGTCGCCGGCGAGGAAGCACGCCTCCTGGCTCTCCGCGCGCCCGGCGGCGGCGAGCCCCGCACGCGCGGGCCTCGGCGCGCACGTCGTCCTTCGTCCGCTCGCCGAGCGGGAACCAGAGCCGCTCGAGGTGGCGCGGGTCGAGCCGGGCGAGCATGTACGACTGATCCTTCTCCGGGTCGCGGCCGCGGGCGAGGAGCGGGCGGCCGTCGCGGCGGACGATCCGCGCGTAGTGGCCGGTCGCGAGCCGCGCGGCGCCGACCCGCCGCGCGAAGGCGAGGAGCTCGGCGAAGCGGAAGCTCCCGTTGCAGCGGATGCAGGGTTCGGCGTCTCGCCGCGCGCGTACCCGGCGACGAACGGCGCGACCACGGCGCGGCGGAACTCGGGGCGCAGGTCGAGCGTCACGTGCGGGACGCCGAGCCCGTGGCACGTCTCGCGCGCGGCGACGACCGAGGCGGGCGAGCAGCAGACCCGCTCGCCGTCGGGGCCGGCCGGGTCGGTCCAGAGCCGCAGCGTCACGCCGACCGGCTCGTGGCCGGCGTCACGCGCGGCGAGCAGCGCGACCGCGCTGTCCACGCCGCCGCTCATCGCCACGGCGACGCGCCCGCCCTCGCCGCGGCGCGGGCGCCCGCACGACCGGGCCGAGCGCGTCGGCGAGCGCGTCCGTCGCGAGCGGCGTTCCCGGGACGGCGGCCGCGTCGAGCGTCGAGCGGCCGACGACCTCGCGCAGCAGCGCGGCGACGCCCGGCCCCTCGCCCTCGGCCGCGGCGATCCGGTCGCCCTCGAGCGAGAGCCGCACCCAGGCGAGCTCCCCGTCGCGCCCCGCGTTCCCGACGGCCTCCCTCATCCGGCCACCGTAGCGCCGTGAACAACCAGAGGGGAGCCGAAGCTCCCCTCTGGTACGCGCCCCACCGGCGCCGATGGACGCCACACGTGAGGAACCTGGCGAGCCAGGTGGGTGCCCTGCCGGCCGGCGCCATGCCGAACCGGACGCGGGCTCCCTCGCATGTAGCTGTTGGTTCTACATATGCGTGCGGCGTCTCGCACGCGGTCGGGCACGCCGTCTCAGCTTAGCGCCCGGAGGAGAAGCGCCACCGGATCGCCTGGATGCCGGACATCCCGAGCTTGCCCGCGAGCGCCTCCGTGAGCGTGAACTCCTGGCCGGTGCCCTTCGGGCCTCGGTCGACGACGCGGGTCTCGACCTCGCGGCCGCCGAACGCGACGACGATCCGCGCGCCGCACGGAAGGACGCCGTGCGCGACGCCCTCGAGCGTCGGCGTCAGCCGCTGCCCGCACGCCGTGCTCTGGCCGTACAGGCCCGGCCCGTAGGTTCCCACCCTCGCGTCGAACCACGTCTCCGGCCCGGCGGCGGGCACGCCCGGCGCGGTGGACGACGACGAGGCGGGCGTCCCGTCGCCGCGCGTGAGGGCGAGGCTCGCGAGCGCGGCGACCAGCGCCACCGCGGCGAGCGCGGCCTGGCGCTCGAGCAGCGCCCCGCTCATGCCCCGTTGGGCTCGTCCAGCACGCCCCCGAACGACTCGCGCACGAGCCCGTCGAACTCGGCGGGGAGCTGGCCGCCCGGCTCGGCGAACTGCCGCAGGTTCACGAGCAGGAACGAGAGCTCGTCGGCCCGCTCGGGCGAGCGCCTGGACTCGTCGCGCGCGACGCGCTCGAGCTCCCACACGTTCCACTCGCGCGGCTCGTCGCGGCGCCGCTCGTCGAGCGACACCACGGTCGGGGCGACGGGCGCCCGCTGCGGGAGGGCGACGACGGCCGGCGGACGCCGCGGCGGCTGCGGGACGATCCTCGGGCGCGGCCGCGCGACCGGTTCGGGCACCGGGCTCGCCGCGACCGGCACGACCTGCGCCTCGGCGCGCGGTCCGCCGTCGCTTTCGCGGACGGGCGCATCGCGGCCGGCCGCGGGCTCCGGCGACGTGCGGTCTGCCGCCTCGGGCTCGTGTTCCGGCTCGGACGCTCGGGCTGCGCGGGCTCCGGAGTCGGCTCCGGCTCGTCGGGTCGGCGGGAGCTTCGGGCTCGGGCGGCGCGGCGGCTCGACGACGGCGTCGGCCTCGCGGCGCCGGGCCATGCGCGGCAGGTCGGAACGTGGGCTTCGGCGTCGGCGCCGAGGCTGCTTCGGCGCGGCTCCGGCGGGCGCCGGCTCGACCTCGGGCTCCGGCGGCTCGGGCTCGGGAACAGGATCCGGCTCGGGTGCCGGCGGCTCGGGCTCCGCCGGCTCGGGCACGGGGTCGGGCGGAGTCGGCTCCGGCTGCGGCGGCTCGGGCTCCGGCGCGGGCGGCGGCTCAGGCGGCGCGGGCGCGGGCTCCGGCTCGGCGGGCGGCGGCATCGGCTCGGGCTCGGCCGGCGGCGCGGGCGCGTCGGTTCCGGGCCCCGGCGGCTCGACGACCGCCTCGGCCGGAGGCGCCGCGCGGCGCAGCGACACCTTGGGGAGCCGCAGGCTCGGACGCGGCCTGCGCGGCGCGGGAGCGGGCTGCGCGGACGACCAGCGGTTCGCGTCGTACGGGCCCCAGCCGGCCTGCTCGCGGCGCCAGATCAGCCACTCGAGCCCCGCGCCGAAGAGCCAGACGGCGCCGATCACGAGCAGGATCGCCCAGACGCTCGTCACGTCCGCGAGGACGAGGACGATCGCGGCCGAGACGATCAGAGCGGAGTACGCGAGGAAGCGGACTACCCAGGCGCCGAGCACGATTCTCGGCGACGCCTCCTAGGACGCCTGCGGCTCGTCGTCGTCGGAGTCGGTGCTCTCGGCCGCGGGCGTCTCGGGCTCGTCGGGCTCGGGCGCCTCCGGCGCGGCTCGGGCGCGGTCGGCTCGGCGACCGGGGCCGGCGCGGACGCCGCCTGGCCGTCGGGCCGGCTGGGTGCGCCCGCCTGGGCCGACTCCACGATCGCGTCGACCGCCTTGGCGATCGCCGGGTCGCCGTGGCCGGCCGCGGAGAGGAGCTGCTCGGCGCCCGTGCGGGCCCGCTGCACGATCACGTCCGCCTGCGCGCGCGCCCACTCGAGCGTCTGCTCGACCTCGGCGCGGGCGGCGTTCGTGAGCTCGGTCGCCTGGTGGCGCGCCTGCTCGAGCAGCCGGGCGCCGGAGGCCTCGGCCTCGCGGAGCTCCTGCGAGGAGTCGCGGTTGGCCTTCGCGAGCAGGTCGCGCGCCTCGGTGCGCGCGGCGTTCACGATCTCGACGCGCTGGCGCTCGGTCTCCTGGCGGATGCGGCCGACCTCGGTCTCGCTGCTGCTGGATCGACATCTGCTTCTCGCGGATCTCCTGCTCGGCGCGGCCGATCTGCTTGGCGGCCGCCTCCTGGGCGTCCCGCTCGATCGTGTCGGCGAACTCGGCCGCGGCGCGCACGAGGTGCAGCGCGTCCATGCGGACGGCGTGGCCGGTCGGCTCGGACGCGGCGCCGCGGGGCGCGGCCTGGAGCACGCGCAGCTGCGCCTGCAGCGAGGTGACGTGCCGGCGGAACGAGTCGAACGCCTCCTCGACCTTGGCGCGGTCGTACCCGTGGTCGGCGACGGGAAGGTCCTGCACCTGCGGCAGCGCCGTGAGCGCAGGGGCCGCCGGGGCGCGACGCGGTTCGTTCGTGGACATGACTACGGACCCTCCTGGCTCGAATGCGGCTGGAAACAAGTATTGCTACTCGTCGGCGCGGACGGCAAACCGGTTTAGCCCGAGGTGCTCGGGGGCTCCACGAGCCTGATTCCGAGCTCGCGCAGCTGTTCCTCCGTCACCTCGCTCGGCGCGCCGCTCATCGGGTCGACGCCGGCCTGGTTCTTGGGGAACGCGATCACGTCGCGGAGGTTCGCCTCGCGCAGGAGCGCCATCAGCATCCGCTCGATCCCGAAGGCGATCCCGCCGTGCGGCGGCGCGCCCATCGCGAGCGCGTCGAGGAGGAAGCCGAACTTCGTCCGCTGCTCCTCCGGGCCGAGGCCGAGCGTGTCGAAGACGGCGGCCTGCAGCTCGGGCTCGTGGATCCGGAACGAGCCGCCGCCGATCTCGATCCCGTTCACGACCATGTCGTAGGCGAGCGCCTTCGCGGCGCCGGGGTCGGTCCGGACGAGCTCCTCCGACCCGGCGCTCGGCCGCGTGAACGGGTGGTGGACGGCCGTCCAGCGCTCCTCGTCCTCGTCCCACTCGAACATCGGGAAGTCGGTCACCCAGAGCGGCTTCCACGCCGTCTGGTCGATCAGCCCGAGCTCGTGGCCGAGGTGCAGGCGCAGCGCGCCGAGGACGCGGGCGACGACGGCCGGCTCGTCGGCGCCGAAGAGGACGGTCGAGCCCGGCTCGGCGCGGAACGTCTCGAGCTCGGCCTCGGAGAGGAACTTCGCGATCGGCGAGCGCACCTCGCCCGACTCGTCGTAGACGAGGTACGCGAGGCCCTTCGCGCCCCACTGCTTCGCGAGCTCCTCGAGCGCCGCGAGCTCGGCGCGCGAGAACGCCTGCGGGACGGTCAGGTAGCGCACCGCCGGCGCGCCCGCGAAGACGCCGAACTCGGAGCCGCGCGTCGCCTCGGTCGCGTCCTCGATCTCGAGCCCGAAGCGGAGGTCGGGCTTGTCGCTGCCGTAGCGCGCCATCGCCTCCTCGTGGCCGAGGCGCGGGAACGGCGTCTCGAGCTCGTCCCCGACCACCTCGCGCCAGACGGTCGCGACCATCCGCTCCATCAGCTCGAAGAGGAACTCCTGGTCGGGGAAGGCCATCTCGACGTCGAGCTGGGTGATCTCCTGGACGCGGTCGGCGCGGAGATCCTCGTCCCGGAAGCAGATCGCGATCTGGTAGTAGCGGTCGAACCCGGCGATCACGAGCAGCTGCTTCAGGATCTGCGGCGACTGCGGGAGCGCGAAGAAGCGGCCGCGCTGGAGGCGGCTCGGGACGATGAAGTCGCGGGCGCCCTCCGGGGTCGGCTTGAAGAGGATCGGCGTCTGGATGTCGACGAAGCCGGCCTCCTCCATCGTGCGGCGGATCGAGCCGACCATCTGCGCGCGCCGGGCGATGTTGGCCTGCATGCGCGGGCGGCGGAGGTCGAGCCAGCGGTAGCGGAGCCGGAGCGTCTCGTCGACGCCCTCCTCTTCGAGCTGGAACGGCAGCGGCGTCGAGCGCGAGACGATCTCGAGCCGGTCGACCTGGATCTCGACCTCGCCGGTCGGGATGTTCGGGTTGACGGCCTCCGGGCGCGCGGCGGACGACCTCGCCCTCGGCCCGGAGGACGAACTCGTTGCGGATCTCGTGGCCGAGCGCCGCCGCGTCGGGCGCGTTCTCGGGATTGAGGACGAGCTGGACGATCCCGGTGCGGTCGCGCAGGTCGACGAACACGAGCCCGCCGTGGTCGCGCCGCCCGTCCGCCCAGCCGGAGACGGTCAGCCGCTGCCCGACGTGCTCCGGGCGCACCTCGCCGCACATCAGGTCACGCCACTGGCTCACGCCTGTTCCTCTTCCGGCACGGTCCGTGCGCCACCCGCGCGAGTTTCGGAAGTAGCATCGAAAGCGGGTGGTGGGCCGGGGTGCCCCAGCACGCGCGCCGCAAGATCGGAGACCGGGAACCGCTCGTCGGTGTCGCGGCCGTCGACGCGGAGGGTGGCCTCGCCGCCCTCGACGCGGACGACGATCCTCGCGCGCAGGCGTCCGGCCTGCGTCATCTGGCCCTTGAGCGAGCGGCCGGCGTGGTCGAGGTCGGCGCTCAGGCCGGCGCGGCGGAGCTTCGTGACCTCGGCGAAGACCGCGGGCCGGTCGACGCGACTCGTCGCAGACGACGAACACGTCGACGGGCGCCCGCTCGGGCGCCTCGGCCGCGGCCATGCCGATCCGCTCGATCCCGGCGGCCCACCCCACGCCCGGGGTCGGCGCGCCGCCGATCTCCTCGATCAGGTCGTCGTACCGTCCGCCGGCGCAGATCGTGCTCTGCGCGGCGCCGAGCCCGTCGTGCACGAACTCCCACACGGTGCGCGTGTAGTAGTCGAGCCCGCGCACGAGCGTCGGGTTCACCTCGTAGTCGACGCCCGCACGCGCTCAGGTACGCGCGCACGGCCTCGAAGTGCTCGCGGCACGCATCGCAGAGCGACTCGCCGATCGTCGGCGCCTCGGCGAGCACCTCCTGCACCGCCGGATTCTTCGAGTCGAAGACGCGCAGCGGGCTCGTCCGCGCCTTCGCGCGCGCGTCCTCGTCGAGCTCCGCGTCGTGCGCGGCAAGGAACTCCGTCAGCGCCTCGACGTACGCGGGCCGGCAGGCGCGGTCGCCGATCGAGTTCAGCTCGAGCCGCGTCCCCTCGATCCCGAGGCGCCGCTCGAGCTCGGCGAAGAGCTGGATCTGCTCCGCGTCGAGCGCCGGGTCGTCCGAGCCCATCGCCTCGACGCCGATCTGCCAGAACTCCCGGTAGCGGCCCTTCTGCGGCGCCGCGTAGCGGTACATCGGCGCGACGTAGAACGTCTTCACCGGCTGCGGCTCCCGGTGCAGGCCGTGCTCGAGGTACGCGCGCGCGACGGGCGCCGTCCCCTCGGGCCGCAGCGTGAGCGAGCGGCCGCTGCGGTCCTCGAACGTGTACATCTCCTTCTGGACGACGTCCGAGCCGGCGCCCGACGTCCGCGCGAAGAGCTCCGTGTCCTCGAACACCGGCGTGACGATCCGCCCGTAGCCGTACAGCGCCGCCAGCGCCTCGGCGGTGCCGACGATCAGGTCGCGCAGCGGCTGCTCGGCGGGGAGAACGTCGAGCGTTCCCCGCGGTGCCTCGATCGTCACTGCCGCGTCGCCCGGAGCTCGGCGAGGAACGGGTTCGTGGCCAGCTCGCGCCCGAGGGTCGTCGGCGGCCCGTGGCCCGAGTAGACCGTCGTCTCGGGCGGGAAGCGCTCGGCCAGGCTCGCGATCGACGCGAGCAGCGTGTCCCAGTCGGCCCCGGGCAGGTCGGCGCGGCCGACCGAGCCGGCGAAGAGCACGTCGCCGGAGAAGAGCGCCCCGTCCGCCGCGAACGCGAGGTGGCCGGGCGAGTGCCCGGGCACGGTCAGCGTCTCGAACTCGATGCCGGCCAGATCGAGCGTCTCGTCGCCGGCGAGCAGGACGTCCGGCGTCGCCGAGCGCAGCTCGACCCCCGGCGGCGCGAGCTCGGCGAGCCGCTCGAGCAGCGCGCGCTCCTCCTCCGCCATGTGAACGGGGGCGCCGGTCGCCTCGGCGAGGTCGGCGACGCCGCCGAGGTGGTCCCAGTGCCCGTGCGTGATCAGGATCGCCGCGCAGCGGGCCCCCCACGCGGCGAGCTCGCGCTCGATCAGCGGCGCGTCGCCGCCCGGATCGACGACCACGGCCTCGGCTGCTCCGGGCCTCCGGACGAGGTAGCAGTTGGTCCCGATCGGGCCCAGCTCGAGGCGCGTGATCTCAAGGCTCATCGGCGGTTGAGTCTATCCGCGCCCCGTTAGACTCCCCGCGCCCGATGCAGACGTGGAGGCTCCCCGAGATCGACACGCCGGAGGGCAGCCGCTCGCCTGTCGTGCTGCTCAGCGAGGACTCGGGCCGCGCCGTCCTGATCGGCCTCGATCCGGGCCAGGCGCTCGGCGACCACCAGGTCAAGGAGCACGCGTGGCTCGTCGTCGTCGGCGGGACCGCGCAGGTGTCCGCGAGCGGCGAGACCGTCGACGCGCCGGTCGGCACGCTCGTCCACTTCGAGCCCGACGAGCGCCACGCCGTGCGCAGCGACGCCGGCGCGAAGATCCTGCTGATCCTCGCCCCGTGGCCCGGCGAGGGCCACTACCGCGGCGGCCGCGCCGACGAGCCGGCCTAGCGGCCGCGCTTCGCCGCGCGGTTCTTCTCGCTCCGCCGCAGGACCGTGCGGTAGACCATGCGGTCGACCAGGTAGCTGAACGGGATGAAGAACGCGAGCAGGATGAGTGTGTTCAGGACCACGCCCACCACGCTCAGGCGGTCGCGGCTCGTCAGGTAGACGACCGCGAAGAGGATCGGCCCGAAGATCGCGGCGCGCCGCATGACGCGCTCGAACGACGGCGGCTGCACCTGCCGGCCGCGCCGGTCGACGACGGTCGGCTCGCCCTTCGGCTTGGCGCCGCGGCGCGGGCCCTCGACCGTCTCGCCGTCCGCCTCGTACTCCTCGAGCGGGATCTCCTCGCCGTCCTCCGTCTCGACGACGTACTCGTACTCGTGACGCTGCAGCTTCTGGCGGCGCCGCCGCTGCTTCCTGCTCGGCATGCCTCGATTATCGCCTCCAGGCGACCTCGCCGCGCTCGACGACCAGAGCGACGTCGGCGCCGCCCACGTGGTAGGCGAGGTAGCGCCAGTCGGGCGCGTCGAGCAGGACGAGATCGGCCGCGAAGCCGGGCGCGAGCCGCCCGACGGAGTCCGCGCGCCCGAGGACGTGGGCCGCGTTCACCGTCACGGCGGCCAGCGCCTCCGCCGGCGAGAGCCCGAGCTGCGTGCACGCGAGCGAGCAGACGAGCGGCAGGCTCTCGCAGAACGCGCTCCCGGGGTTGAAGTCGGTCGCGAGCGCGACGGCCGCGCCGGCATCGACGAGCGCCCGCCCCGGCGGCATCGGCCGGCCGAGCACGAGCGCAGCGACCGGCAGGAGCACCGCGGTCGACCTCGCTCGCGGCGAGCGTGCGCACGCCCTCGTCGCCGGTCGCCTCGAGATGGTCGACGCTCCGCGCGCCGAGCTCGACGGCGAGCGGGATCCCGCCCGCCTCCGTGAACTGGTCGGCGTGCAGCCGGAGCGCGAGCCCGGCGTCGCGGCAGGCCTCGAGGTAGCGGCGGGCCTGCGCGGCGTCGAACGTGCCCTGCTCGAGGAAGACGTCCGCGGCCTCCGCCAGCTCGGCCGCCGCCGGAAGCACCTCCGCGAGCGCGAAGTCGAGGTACGCGTCGGCGTCGTCCCACTCGGGCGGGACGGCGTGGGCGCCGAGCCAGGTCGGCACGCCGCCCGCCGCGCGGACGGCGCGGAGCTGCGCAAGCTCCGTCTCGCGGTCGAGCCCGTAGCCGGACTTCCCCTCCCACGTCGTCGTCCCGTGGGCGCGCATGCGCTCCCGGTGGCGGGCGGTGATCTCGGCGAGCGCGTCGGCGCCCGGCGGCCCGCGTCGCGCGGACGGTCGAGAGGATCCCGCCGCCCGCGGCGTGCAGCTCCTCGTACGAGGCGCCGCCGGAGCGCGCAGGTCGAACTCCTCCACCCGGTCGCCGGCGAAGCAGGCGTGCGTGTGGCAGTCGACGAGCCCGGGGAGCGCGCAGAGGCCGCGCCCGTCGAGCTCCTCGACCTCGCCGTCGAGCGCCGGCAGCTCGGCCATCGGCCCGACCGACTCGATCCGCCCGTCGCGGCAGAGGACGAACGCGTCCTCGATCACGTCCACCTCGCGGAGCGCGGCGCCGCGCAGGGGCGCGCCGGTTCCGGCGGGCGAGACCGCCTGGGCGAGGTCGCGGACGAGGAGCGCCACGCGGCGTCAGGCGTCGCGGCCGGGGAGCGGCAGCCCGCTCTCGTCGGCCGCCGCCAGCGCCTCGTCGTAGCCGGCGTCCGCGTGGCGCAGGACGCCCATCCCCGGATCGGTGGTCAGCACGCGCTCGAGCCGCTCCGCCGCGTCGTCGGTTCCGTCGGCGACGACGACCATCCCGGCGTGGATCGCGTTCCCGATCCCGACGCCGCCGCCGTGGTGGACGCTCACCCACGTCGCGCCGGCCGCCGTGTTCACGAGCGCGTTCAGGATCGGCCAGTCGGCGATCGCGTCCGAGCCGTCCTGCATCGCCTCCGTCTCGCGGTAGGGCGACGCGACCGAGCCGGCGTCGAGGTGGTCGCGGCCGATCACGACCGGCGCCTGGACGCGGCCCGAGCGGACGAGCTCGTTGATCGCGAGCCCCGCCTGCGCCCGCGCGCCGTAGCCGAGCCAGCAGATCCGGGCCGGAAGGCCCTGGAACGCGACCCGCTCCGGCGCGAGCTCGAGCCAGCGCTGGAGGAGCGCGTCGTCGGGGAAGAGCCCGCGGAGCGTCTCGTCGATCGCCGCGATGTCGGCCGGGTCGCCGGAGAGGACCGCCCAGCGGAAGGGGCCGATCCCGCGGCAGAAGAGCGGCCGGATGTACGCGGGCACGAAGCCCGGGTACGCGAAGGCGTCCTCGACGCCGGCGTCGCGGGCCTCGCCGCGCAGGTTGTTGCCGTAGTCGAACACGTGCGCGCCGCGATCGGCGTACGCGAGCAGCCCGCGGACGTGCTCGGCGATCGACGCCGCCGCGCGCGCGAGGTACTCGTCCGGGTCGGAGGCGCGCAGCGCGGCCGCCTCGTCGACCGAGAGCCCCGACGGGACGTAGCCGTTCAGCGGGTCGTGCGCCGCGGTCTGGTCGGTGACGAGGTCGAAGTCCTCCCCGCGCCTGGCCAGCTCGGGCACGACCTCGGCGGCGTTGCCGAGCAGGCCGACCGAGAGCGCCCGCCCCTCGGCCGCGGCCGCCCGCACGCGCGCGAGCGCGTCGTCGAGCGACTCGGTCGCCTCGTCCAGGTAGCGCGTCTCGAGGCGCCGCTCGATCCGGGTCGGGTCGACCTCGACGCAGAGGATCGCGCCGCCCGCGAGCGTCGCCGCGAGCGGCTGCGCGCCGCCCATGCCTCCGAGCCCGGCCGTCAGCACCGTCCGCCCGCGCAGGTCGGGCGAGCCGAAGTGCCGCTCGCCCGCGGCGGCGAAGGTCTGGTACGTGCCCTGGAGGATCCCCTGCGTGCCGATGTAGATCCACGAGCCCGGCGGTCATCTGGCCGAACATCGTCAGCCCGAGCGCCTCGAGCCGGCGGAACTCGTCCCAGGTCGCCCAGCGCGGCACGAGCAGCGAGTTGGCGATCAGGACGCGCGGCGCGCCCGGGTGCGTGCGGAAGACCCCGACCGGCTTGCCGCTCTGGACGAGCAGCGTCTCGTCCTCGCCCAGCTCGAGCAGCGAGCGGACGAGCGCCTTGAGCGCGGCGTGCGAGCGCGCCGCCTTGCCGGAGCCGCCGTAGACGACGAGCTCCTCGGGCCGCTCGGCGACCTCGCGGTCGAGGTTGTTGAGCAGCATGCGGAGCGGCGCCTCTGTCAGCCACGAGCGCGCGTTCAGCTCGGTGCCGCGCGGCGCGCGGATCGTGCCGAGGTCGCCGCAGAGCTCCTCGACCACCGCGTCGAGCGACCGGATGCTCACGCGAGCGCCCCCACCTCGGCCTCGGCGGCCGCGACGAGCTCGCCGCTCCGGATCGCCTCGGCGACGCGCTCGATGTCCTCGCCGAGCGGCCGGTCCTCGACGAGCGCCGGCGAGAGCGCCCGGATCGCGGCGTGCGCCGCCTTCGTCCCGGTGCCCGGCTCGAGCGGCGCGAGGAACTCGACGCCCTGCGCCGCCGCGAGCAGCTCGATCGCGAGCGCGTGCTCCGAGTTCGCGAGCACCTGCCAGCACGTGAGCGCGGAGGCGTTCCCCATCGAGACGTGATCCTCCTGGCCGGCGCTCGTCGGGATCGAGTCGACGCTCGCCGGGTGCGCGAGCACCTTGTTCTCGCTCACGAGGGAGGCGGCCACGTACTGCGGGATCATGAACCCGGAGTTGAGCCCGCCGTCGGGCGTCAGGAACGCGGGCAGGCCGTCCGAGAGCGACGGGTTCGTCAGCCGCTCGACGCGCCGCTCGGAGATGTTCGCGAGCTCGGCGACCGCGATCGCGAGCCCGTCGAGGGCGAACGCGACCGGCTGGCCGTGGAAGTTCCCGTTCGAGACGAGCTCGCGGGTCTCGACGAGGACGATCGGGTTGTCCGTCGCCGCGTTCAGCTCGACGGCGACGGTCGCCTCGGCGTAGGCGATCAGGTCGCGGCTCGCGCCGTGCACCTGCGGGCGCGCAGCGGAGCGAGTAGGCGTCCTGCACCTTGTCGCACCAGCGGTGCGCCTCGATGATCGCCGAGCCGTCGACGAGCCGGAGCACGTTCGCCGCCGCGTCGGCCTGGCCGGGGAGCGGACGGAGCGCCTGGATCTCGGGCCGGAACGCGACCCGCGAGCCCTGGAGGGCCTCGAGCGAGAGCGCGCACGCGAGATCGGCCGCGGCCGCGAGCCGCTTCGCGCCGGCACGACCGCGAGCGCGCCGATCGCGGACATGAACTGCGTGCCGTTGATGAGCGAGAGGCCTTCCTTCGCCCGCAGCTCGACGGGCTCGAGCCCGACCGCCGCGAGCGCGTCCGCTCCCGAGACCCGCTCGCCCTCGACCCACGCCGAGCCCTCCCCGACGAGCGGGAGCGCCAGGTGCGCGAGCGGCGCCAGGTCGCCGGACGCGCCGACCGAGCCCCGGCTCGGGACGTACGGGACGACGCCGCGGTTCAGGAGCTCGACCAGCAGCCCGACCGTCTCCACGCGCGCGCCTGACGTGCCCTTGGCGAGCGCGTTCGCGCGCAAGAGCATCGCCGCGCGGATGACCTCGTCCGGATACGGCTCGCCGACGCCGCACGCGTGCGAGCGGAGCAGGCGCAGCTGGAGCTCGGTCGAGAGCTCCGGCGGGATCGTCTTCTCGACGAAGCGCCCGAAGCCCGTGTTGATCCCGTAGGTGTGCTCGCCGCGGCTGCCGTCCGCGTGCTCCTGGACCACCGCCCGCGCCGCGCGGATCTTCTCGCGCGCCGCGTCGGAGAGCTCGGCCGGCGCGCGGCCGACCGCGACCGCCCAGACGTCCTCCGCGACGAGGTCGTCACCGGTCAGGGAGACGGTCACGGGGGGCACGACGCCAGTCTACGAGCGGGAAGAAGCGTGGTGTGCGGGCGGTTGGCCCGCCCGCACACCACGTCGTTCGTCGCTAGCAGTCGAGCACGTTCGCGATGCGGGCCGCGTCCTTCTTGAACTGCTTGGCCTGCGCCGCGGTGATCGTCTTGCCCGTCTGGGCGTTCACCTCGTTGGGGAAGCCGTTCTGGAGCATCGAGCACGCCATCCCCTTCTTGCCTGCGGCCAGGTAGTCCTGGACCGCCTTGATCTTGTTCTCGAGGCTCTTGCCCGGTCCGACGCCGGTCACCGCCGCCCGGAGGTCGGCGAGCTGCTCGGCGGCGCCCTTCACGTGGATCGTGAAGGAGGCGGACGTCGAGTTGCCGCTGTCGTCCGTCGCGGTGCAGGTGACGGTCGTCGTGCCGATCGGGAACGTGGAGCCCGAGGGCGGCACGCAGACGACGGTCGGCGTCGGGTCGATGTTGTCGGTCGCCGTGGCCGTGAAGTTCACGACGCGGCCGGCGGGCGACTTCGCGTTGACCACGATCGGCCCCGGAACCGTGAGGACGGGCGGGGTCGTGTCCGCGATCGTCAGATCGGCGTCCGACAGGTCGAAGAACACGTTGCCGATCGCCTCGACCTTGATCCGGCCGTCGCCGGTGACGACCTGCGGGATCGTCACGGAGGCGGAGCCGTCGTTCGCGGTCGAGGAGGCCAGCACGTGCGGGTACGTGAGCCCGCCGTCCACCGACAGGCTGATCTTCACGTCCGTCGTGTTGACCGGCGCGACGTTCGTGTCCGGCGACGTCCCACGTGACCGTCTGCGTCGAGCCGGCGCTGACCGAGCCGCCGTTCTGCGAGGTGACGAGGAACGGGCCGGCCGTCGGGGCCAGCAGGAGCGTCGTGTCCGCCGCGTTCACGCCGCCGCGGCCGTCACGGGCCGTGAAGCGGAAGTGGAGCGAGAGCGGCGACGCGTTCACGCCGGTGAAGCCGACGTAGTCGGTCGTCGGCAGGAACTCCATGAAGCACTCCTTCACCGGGATCGGCACCGGCGGGGCGATCGGCCCCGTCGGGCAGGCGCCGGTGTTGGCGTTCGTGTTCCCGTCGATCACCTGCTGGAGGTCCGGGAAGACCCGCGTCGGGTTGGTGCCGATGTGGTTCTCGCCCGGCGAGTTGTAGAGGAGCGTGTCCGTCTCGCTGATCTGTCCCGGCGTTCGGGAACATCGCGAAGAGCGGACCGTTCGTCTTCGTGTTCGAGAGGAGCGACGTGCCCGGCGGTGCCGCCGCGGTCGTTCTGCTCCCAGATGAACGTCATCGGGTCGCCTTCCGCGTCGGTCGCGCTGCCCGTGAGGGCGAACGGCGTCCGCAGCGGGATGGTGAACTCGGTCGGGACGGTCACGCTCGGCCACGTGTTGCCGGTCGGCGTGATCGTGCCGCCCTTGTTGTCGACCGCGCCGCCCTTGTCGACCTCGTTGACGAAGCCGGTGAGGCCCGCGCTCGGGTTCGTGAGCTGGAGCATGACCGGGACGTTCGTCGCCGCCAGGGTTCCGGCGAACGTGACCCAGAAGCCCTGGTTGTTGATGGTCGCCCCGCCGCCGAACGCCTGCACCGCGGCGGTGGCGCCGGCCGGGAGGATCGGGGCGAGCGCCGCCGTGATGCCCGCGGCCGTGTAGTTGACGCCGTTCACGATCGGCACCGTCGTGTTGCCGTCGTAGGTCAGCGTGAACGAGTCGTTCGCGCCGCCGTGGTTCGTCTCCTCGACGGAGGCGAAGCAGCCGCCGCACGCGAGGCCGACGAGCTGGAGGTTCGCGACGTCGACGCCGGCGGCCGCGCCGCTGTACGTGACGGTGAAGCCCGTCGAGGCGACGCCGCTCACGGTCGCCGTGCCCGCGAAGCCCGGGATGGCGTTGATCGCCGCCTGGAGGTTCGCGGTGTTGTACGCCTGGCTCGACCCGCCGACGATCGCGGAGTCGTTGCCGCCGATCCGGACGCGGAACGGCGAGCTGTAGACGGCACGTCCCGCCGCCCGAGTTCGCGAGGCCCGCGGTCGGGTTCGTGTACGTGAACGAGCGCGGGGTCGGCACGGACGTGATGACCCACGTGCCGTTGTACGCCGCCACGCCCGCGCCGGCGGTGACGACGATGTCGCCGACCGACCGGTTGTGCGCAGCGTTCGTGCGGACGGTGACCGTGTTCCCGACCTCGCTCAGGCCGGGCGCGTTCAGCGTGACCGTTCCGCCGCCCGTCCGCGGCAGGCCGGACACGGGGTTCGTGTACGTGAACGCACGCGGTCGTCGGGACGGTGTCGACCGTCCACGTCCCGTTGTAGTCGGCGACGGGTGCGCCCGAGATCGTCACGACGTCGCCCGGCTGGAGCGTGTGCGTCGGGCCCGCCGCGCCGGTCGACACCGTGACGGTGTTCCCGGTCTCGGAGAGGCCGCCGAGCTGCGTCGCGCTCGGGGCTGCGCCGATCGGCACCGATGAGCGGCTGGACCGTCGAGGACTGCGAGTAGCCCGGGCCGAACGTCACGACCTGGACCTCGTTGCCGCCGCCGAAGTGGCGGAGGGCGACGCCCTGCACCTCGTTGATCGCCGCCTGGTTGGAGGAGGTGTACGTCGAGATCTCCTGGAGGCTCCGCTCCGAGAAGTACGGGTCGGAGTGCGCCTGGAGGTCGTCGGTCATGCAGATGCCCGCGTACGCCATGATCGAGGAGCCGGAGCCCGGCTCGACCGACGTGGCGGCGCTGCGGTTCCCGCCCGAGCAGTTGAGCTGGTTGCCGTTGAACGGGTGGTTGCCGCTGAACTGGTGGCCCATCTCGTGGGCCACGTAGTCGATGGCGTAGAAGTCCCCGGTCGGGGTCGGGATGCCGGTGCAGCCCTGCGCCTTCGCGGAGCGGCCCACGACGCCGAGGTTCGCGACGCCGCCGCCCGGCTGCCCGAGCGCGAGGTGGCCGATGTCGTAGTTCGACGCGCCGATGATCTGGCCGATCACGGTGCGGTTCCGGGCGAGGTTCGAGCACCCGGTCACCTGGGCCTGCGTGTAGCACGCGGCCACGCCGCACGGCCCGTTCGGGCCGATCGCCTCGTCCCAGGTGTCGAAGTTCAGGAGGTCGTTGTTCGCGATCAGCTGCATCCGGATCGAGAGGTCGTCCTCGTAGACCTGGCTGACGCGGTTCATGAGCGTGACCTTCGCCGCCGTCACGTTCGCGGGCCCGCCGTGGTAGGTCGCGTAACCCGGGTCGGTGACGAGGGCCAGCCGGTACGTCCGGAGGACGTCGCCCGTGGGCGGATCGCTCGTCGGATCGTCGTCGCGCACGACCTGGTAGCTCGCCTGCGCGGAGGCGTCGCCGTCGGAGGCGGTGACGATGCGCGTCTCGAGCTTGCCGTCCGGATCGGCGACGAAGTCGGCCGTGAAGGAGCCGGCGTCGTCGGAGCTCGCGCCCACCGTGCGGGTGGCCGCATTGCCCTCCGGGTCGGAGATCGTGAGCGTGACGTCCGCGTTCGCCGCGAACCCGCTGCCGCTCACCGTGACGGTGTCGGCCGCGTGGTAGTAGCCCTTGTCGACCGAGAGCTCGGCCGAGTCGGCGTCGCGCTCGACGAACGGCGCGGCGTCCGTATCCCTGACGTCACGGCCGTAGTAGCTGACGTAGACGCTCTGGTCGAGGTGGTAGTACGGGTCGATGTACCAGGCGCCCTTCGGCGAGCGGACCGACGCGTGGAAGCCGAGGTGGCTGATGTCGGCGTGGATCGTCGCCGCCTCGTCGTCGATGCCGCGTCCGCTGTACGTCGAGATGTCGGGATGCTTCTTCGCGAGCCCGGGCGCCATGATCTGCGACCGGACGAGGGAGAAGCGCTGGAAGCCGCCGTTCGGCGTCGGGAGCGAGAGGACGAGCGGGCGTGTCTTCGCGCCCTTCGTCCGCTCCGCCGGCGCGCCTGCGAGCAGCCGCTGGATACCGGCCTTGTCGAGCCGGTAGGCCTGGAACTTCTTCGCAGCGATCTCCGGCTTGGCGACCGTCCGCTTGGCGGCGATCGTGGTGCCGGACACGCTGCTCCAGAGCGACTTCGACGACTTGGCGGTGCTCGAGGCTCCGCCGGCGCCGGCGGGCAATGCCGCGACGATGCCGAAGACGAGTACAAGCCCGGCCAGCGCGCTCAGCGAGCGGCGGCGCGGGGACGAGCCGCCTGCGCGGCGTGCCCAGTCCTTCATCTGATCCTCTCCCTCCTTGACCCGGGGCGATGTTGGGTCCAACCGGCGGATCCTCCCGCTTTCCCGGCGCGCTTACAAGACCGGGGCGCGTTGAGGCAGGTCAACGGGCCTGACCGGCTATTCGTCCAGGAGCCGCAGCTCGAGCACGTGCCGCCGGTCGAACCCCTCGATCCCGAACGCGGCGCCCGCAGCCTCGACCGCGGCGCCGGCCGGCATGAGCCCGACGAGCTCGCTTCCGGCCACCTCCACCCCGCGCTCCGCGGCCGCCGCCCCGATCGCCGCCACGATCTCGTGCAGCGCCGCCGCCTCCCAGTCGGTCACGTTCATGCTCACCTGGACGAGCCCGGCCTGCGGCAGCGCGAGCCCGAGCGCCCGCACGCCCGGGAAGCCGCCGTCGCGCTCGCGCACGAGCCGCGCGATCGCCCGCGCGGCCTCGACGTCGTCGGAGCGAAGGTTCACGTTGAACGCGATCAGCGGCCGCCGCACGCCGACGAGCACGGCGCCTGCGGTCGGGTGCAGCCGTGCGGGCCCGCGGTCGGGGACGAGCTCGCCCGACGCGAGCCGCCGCTCGAGCTCCTCGGTTCCGCCGCGGCGGAAGAACGCCGGCTCGCGCCCGTCCTCGGTCAGCCGGCCGTAGAAGAGCACCGGCAGGTCGAGCCCGGCGAGGCGGTCGGCCAGGCGCGAGCGCGGCCGCGCGGGCGCGCGGCTCGTCCTCCGGGCGGAGCGGCACGAGCGGGACGACGTCGACCGCCCCGACCCGCGGGTGCGCGCCCTCGTGCGCGCGGAGGTCGACGAGCTCGACGGCGCGGGCGACCCCGGCGGCGAGCGACTCGACGAGCGCGTCGTCGTCCCCGACGAGCGTGTAGACCGAGCGATGGTGGTCGGGATCGCTGTGGACGTCGAGCAGCCGCGCCGACGCCGAGAACGCCTCCCCGATCGCCTCGATCGCGGCCGGGTCGCGCCCCTCGGACACGTTCGGCACCGACTCGAGCGGGAGCGCCACGGGCGGGAGCATAGGTCTGGTTCGAGGCGCCCTGCCCGTGCTCCGAGGGAGTTGCTCGTCTCGTCGTCAGACCTGTAGAAGGACGTGCCGTGGATTTCTTCGTCTACAGCCGCGACGCAGCTGGAACGGAGGCCCTTCGCGACGACGACGAGCTGCTCGAGCAGCACTGGTCGTACATGGACGCCTTCGCGGCAACGATGATCGCCCGCGGACCCACCTTCGCCGCCGACCGAGAGACCGTGACCGGCAGCCTTCACGTCCTGGGCCTGCCGGACCTCGATGCAGCGCGGGAGTTCGTCGCGCGGGAGCCGAACAACCGCGCCGGCGTGTACGGAGAGCATCGCGTCTGGCGCTTCGACAACCTGCTCGGCCGGACGATGTGGGAGTTCGCGGGCGCCGCCGACGAGCCGAGGTTCCTCGTCGTCGTCCGCTCCAAGCGCAGGGCCGCCCGGCCGGAGCGCCTGCCCGCGAGGTTGCGTGAGCGGCTGATCCTCTACGGGGGATTGAGCGCGCTCGAAGCTGCGGAGCCGGTCGGAGTCGCGCTGGCCGTGCAAGCCGCGAGCAGGCAGGCGGTCGCGGAGCTCCTCGCCGACGCTCGGATCGGAGACGAGACCGACGACGTCGAGATCCACGACTGGGAGTTCGGCGGCCGACGATGACCGCCGCGCCCTAGGGTGAGGCTGCCGACTCGCGCACGAGGCGCCAGACCGCCAGCGGCGCGATCAGCGCGATCACGACGTCGCTCGCCAGGCACCAGAGGCAGAGCGCCTCGATCACGACGAGCTGGACGACGAAGAGGTAGAGCGCGAACGCGAGCGAGGCGAGCGCGATCCCGGCGCCGATCGCCGCGAAGGCGGGCCCGGCACGCAGCGCGGTCGCGAAGAGCGCCAGGTACGCGAGCAGTCCGAGCAGCGCGACCGGGATCCCGACCACCTCGGCGTAGTCGGAGGACTGCACCTTCTCGCAGCCGCCGGTCGAGCACACGGGCGCCTCGCCGAGCGCGCGAACGACGGTCAGGTAGCCGGCGATCGCCGGCGCCGACGAGCGCCAGCACGGCGATCGCGCGCCGCAGCCGGACGTCGGTCACTGCCCGAGCAGCTGGTCGATCGGGCCGCGCAGCCCCTCGGGTCCGAGCGACGTGACGTCCACGGGCTCGAGCTGCTCGCCGGTCCGCCCGATCAGGAACGACGGCGTCGAGTTGATCCCCTGCTGCTGCGCCTCGGCCTGGGCGGCGTCGATCTCCTGCGCGACCGCGTCCGTATCCGCGTCCGCGAGCCACTGCTCGACGTCGAGCCCCGGCACCGAGCGGCCGAGCGCCGCAACGAAGTCGTCCGAGACCCAGCCCGAGTTCTCGCTGCCCTGGTTCCGGTACATGAGCTCGACGACGTTCCAGAGTCGCTCCTGGTTCCCCGCCGCGACCGCGAGCCGGGCGGCGCGGTCCGAGTCCTCGCCGATGAAGGTGAGCGGCCGGAACTCGACCCGGACCTTCCCGTCGCGGATGTACTCGTCGACGTAGGCCGGGAACGCCTCGGTCGCCCACTGCGCGCAGAACGGGCACTGGAGGTCGGCGAACTCGACGAGCGTCACCGGCGCATCCGGGTCGCCGATCGCGACGCCCTCCTGCGGCACGCCGCGCAAGAGCTGCTCGGTCTCGTCGGCGTAGGTCAGCTCGCCGCCGGCGGACACCTGCGGCTTCGGCGCGTCGTCCGCCCCGAAGCGGCTCGCGAGGATGAGGACGGCGGCGAACGCCCCGGCGATCCCGAGCGCGAGCGCGATCCACGCCCAGGTGGACGGCGGTCTCTTCTGCCCGCCGACGGGCGGCGGCTTGCGCCCTCCCGCCTCCGCGGCCTCCGCCGCGGCCCGCTGCCGCCGCACCCGCTTCGCCTTCGCCATCGGCTCCATTCTGCGCGAACGGCGGCCCGGAAGGCGCAGGCTAGACTCGACGTTTTGGAGATTAGTCCTGGCTAACACGAGTCCAAAATTCCGCACGACCTTCATCCGACTGCTCGGATTCCTGCGCCCGTACCGTGCGTCGGTCGTCCTCTCGATCGTGCTCGCGATCGGGTCGCAGGCCGCGGGGCTCGCGCTCCCCTTCCTGACCGGCTACGCGATCGACAACGCGCTGCCCGACCACGACGAGCAGCTCCTCGAGCTGATCATCGCGACGATCGTCGTCCTCGGGCTCCTGCGCGGCGCGATGATGGTCGGCCGCCGCTTCATCGCCGGCAAGCAGTCGCTCGCGGTCGAGTTCGACCTGCGGAACGCGCTGTACGGCCGGCTGCTCGGGCTCTCGTGGGGCTTCTACGACCGGCACCAGACCGGCCAGCTGATGTCGCGCGCGACGGTCGACCTCCAGGCCGTCCGGTTCTTCCTCGGCTACGGCCTCATCTTCTTCGGCCAGCACATCCTCACGGTCGTGGCGGTGACCGGGATCCTCTTCTTCTACGACTGGCAGCTGGCGCTGATCGCGCTCGCGATCACGCCCATCCTCGTCGCGGTCGCGTACGTCTACTCGCGCGCGTCGCACCCGATCCTCAAGGACGTCCAGCAGAAGCTCGCGGACATGACGACGGTCGCCGAGGAGAACATCGTCGGCGTCAACGTCGTCAAGTCGTTCGCGCAGGAGGAGCGCGAGGAGCAGAAGTTCGCCGCGCGCTCCGAGGCCGTCTTCGACCAGTCCGTCCGCGCCACGCGCCAGCGCGCGTTCTACGTGCCGGTGCTCTCGTTCCTGCCGCTGCTCGCGCAGGCCGCGGTGCTCCTCGCCGGCGGCCACCAGGTCGTGAACGGGAGCCTCGCGATCGGCGCCTTCGTCGCGTTCAACGTCTACGTCCTGATGCTGATCATGCCGCTGCGGATGCTCGGCATGTGGATCGGCATGTCCCAGCGCGCCGTCGCCTCGGGCGAGCGGGTCTTCGAGATCCTCGACGAGCGCGAGGAGATCACCGAGCGGCCCGACGCCGAACCGCTCCCCGAGGGCGCCGGCGAGCTCGTCTACGAGGGCGTCACGTTCGGCTACGACCCCGAGCGCCCGGTGCTCCACGACATCACGCTCGACATTCCCGCCGGCCGGACGGTGGCGCTGATCGGCCACACCGGCTCGGGCAAGTCGTCGCTCACCGCGCTCGTCCCGCGCTTCTACGACGTCCAGGAGGGACGCCTCGTCCTGGACGGCGCCGACGTGCGAGACGTGCAGATCACGGACCTGCGCCGCTCGATCGCCGTCGTCTCGCAGGACCCGTTCCTCTTCTCCACGACCGTGCGCGAGAACATCGCCTTCGGCGACCCGCTCGCGACCGACGAGCAGATCGAGCGCGCGGCGCGGATGGCGCAGGCGCACGACTTCGTCGCCGCGCTCCCGGACGGCTACGACACGGTGATCGGCGAGCGCGGGATCACGCTCTCGGGCGGCCAGCGTCAGCGGCTCGCGATCGCGCGCGCGATCCTGCTGGAGCCGCGGATCCTGATCCTCGACGACGCGACCGCCTCCGTCGACGCGACCACCGAGGCGCAGATCCGGCTCGGGCTGCGCGAGGCGATGAAGGGCCGGACGACCCTGATCGTCGCGCACCGCCTCTCCACCATCTCGCTCGCCGACGAGATCGTCGTCCTCGAGCACGGTCGCATCGCCGCGCGCGGGACGGCCGCCGAGCTCGAGGAGACGAGCGCCGTCTACCGCGAGATCGTCGAGCACGGCCTCGTCGAGGCGCGCGTCATGACCGAGCGCGAGGAGGCGACCGCGTGAGGGTCCACCAGCCCGGCGGGCATCTGACGCAGGCGCGCGGCGCCCAGGTCGACGACTGGAGCTGGGCGCGCACCGCCCGGCGGATCGGGATCCTCGTCGGTCTGACGAAGCCCTACCGCGGCCGCACGATCCTCGCGATCGCCGCGCTCCTCGCCGCCACGATCACCGCCCTGATTCCGCCGTACCTGGCGAAGATCGCGATCGACCAGGGGATCCGCGAGGACGACCTGACGCTGCTCGGCTGGGTCGTCGCCGCGTTCCTCGCCGTCGGCCTCCTCAACTGGGGCGCGAGCATGGCCCAGACGTACCTGACCGGCTGGGTCGGCGAGCGGATCCTGGCCGACCTGCGCGAGCGGCTCTTCCGCCATCTGCAGCGGCTCTCGCTCGGCTACTACGAGCGCAACCGCGCCGGGAACATCATCTCCCGCCTGACGAACGACATCGAGGCCCTCGACCAGCTCGTCACGGACGGCGTCACGAGCCTCGTCCAGAACACGCTGATGCTCTTCGGGACGATCGTGATCCTCTTCCTGCTCGACTGGCGGCTCGCGCTCGCGACCCTGCTCGTCTTCCCGCTCATGAGCCTCGCGACGGCGATCTTCCGCCGCCGCTCCTCGCGCGCGTACCGGCGCGTCCGCGAGCGCCTCGGCGCCGTGACGGCCGCGCTCCAGGAGGACATCTCGGGCATGCGCGTCCTCCAGTCCTTCACGCGCGAGCAGCAGAACGCCGAGCAGTTCCGCTCGCATCAACCAGCACTACCGCGAGGCCAACCACGAGACCGTCGTCCTGAACGGGCTCTACTTCCCGTTCGTCGACTTCCTCTCGTCGGCGGCGACCGCGATCGTGCTCGGCTACGGCGGCTACCTCGTCTTCGACGGCGACATCACGATCGGAACGCTCTTCGCGTTCATCGGCTACCTGTCGAACTTCTTCGACCCGGTGCAGCAGCTCTCGCAGCTCTACAACACGTTCCTGGCCGCGGTCGCCGCGCTCGACAAGATCATCGACGTGATGGACGAGGCGCCCGAGGTGACCGACGCGCCCGACGCCCGCGAGCTCGAGGCGGTCGAGGGCCGTGTCGCGTTCGAGAACGTCCGCTTCGGCTACGGGAGCGGCCCGGAGGTGCTGCACGGCATCGACCTCGCCGTCGAGCCCGGCACGACGGTCGCGCTCGTCGGCCACACGGGCGCCGGCAAGTCGACGATCGCGAAGCTCCTCGCGCGCTTCTACGACCCGCGCGAGGGCCGGATCACGATCGACGGCACCGACCTGCGCGACGTCACGCAGCAGAGCCTGCGCGGCCAGCTCGGGATCGTCCCGCAGGAGGGCTTCCTCTTCGCCGGCACGGTCCGCGAGAACATCCTCTACGGCCGTCCCGACGCGACCCCCGACGAGGTCGCCGCGGCCGCGCGGGCGGTCGGCGCCCACGAGTTCATCCTCGAGCTCGAGGACGGCTACGAGACCGAGGTCGCCGAGCGCGGCTCGCGGCTCTCGCTCGGCCAGCGCCAGCTCGTCGCCTTCGCCCGCGCGCTCCTCGCCGACCCGCGGATCCTGATCCTCGACGAGGCGACCTCGAGCGTCGACATCGGCACGGAGCGCCGGATCGACCGCGCGCTCAACACGCTCCTCGCGGGACGGACGTCCTTCATCATCGCCCACCGCCTCTCGACGATCCGCGGCGCCGACCTGATCGTCGTGCTCGAGGACGGGCAGGTCGTCGAGCAGGGCACGCACGACGAGCTCCTCGCCCGCGGCGGCCGCTACCTCGCGCTCTACGGCGACTGGGCCGCAGCCGCGGCGTAGGTTCAGTAGAGTCGCGCGCCATGGTCGGCGAGGTCCTCGGCGAGGCATTCGGGCTCTACCGGCGGCACGTCGGGCACTTCCTCGCGATCGCGCTCGCCGTCTACGTGGTCGTCGCGCTCCTGAACCTGCTGCTCGTCGTCCTGCTCGGCTGGTTCGGGCTGATCCTCTCGGCGATCGTGTCGCTGGTCGGCCTCTACCTCGTGCAGGGCGCGGTCACGGTCGCCGTGCAGGACGTGCGCGACGGACGCGCCGACCTCTCGCTCGGCGAGACGCTCCGCCGCGTGCAGCCCCAGCTCGCGACGCTCGTCCTCACCGGCATCGTCGCCGGCATCGCGATCGCGATCGGGCTCCTGCTCCTGGTCGTCCCCGGGCTGATCCTGCTCACCTGGTGGGCCGTCTTCGTGCCGGCGATCGTCCTCGAGGGGCTCGGCCTCTCGGACTCGCTCGGCCGGAGCCGCCAGCTCGTGGCCGGCAACTTCTGGCCCGTGCTCGGGCTGATCATCGTCGTGATCCTGATCCTGCTCGGCGCGAGCATCGTCCTCGGCCTGATCCTCGCGCCGCTCGACGACGCCCTCGCGTCGTTCATCGCGAACCTCGTCTCGAACACGATCTTCACGCCGTTCATCGCTCTCGCGCTGACGCTCGCGTACTACGCGCTGAAGGCCGAGCAGGGCGAAACGGAGGTCGCGACGGCGGTCCCCCGGCCCCTCCGGCCGAGGTCTGAGAGCCCTCCGAGGCCGCTACAATGCAGGCCCGGTGCGGGGTCGTCTAATGGTAGGACGCCTGACTCTGGATCAGGTAGTCTAGGTTCGAGTCCTAGCCCCGCAGCCTCGAAAACCCCTGCATGTGCGGGGGTTTTTCTCTGCGGGCCGGCGCACCGCCGAACGGAGGCAGAGCGCATCCAGCGCGAGGCGGAGTGCAGGCACTTCCACGGCGGAGGCCTTCGTCCCGCGGCCGGCCCTTCATAGGGTTCAGGCCACGCAGGACCCGAGCGGCCCTCGTTGTTCCCCCTCCTTCGAAGCGGCCGCGAGATGACGAGCCGGCTCGCCCTTCCGCCTGAGTCGCGGGCCGGCTCGAGTCTCCCCTTGAGGTCAGAAGAGCGTGCCGGCGAGCACGACGAGCATGGTCGCCGCGAGAGCGACGAGGCCCGTGAACGCGAGGTTCGAGCGCGAGGACGTGACGAACGCCCGCGCGCGGCCTGCCGGCACCGCGCCGCCCGGCGTGGCCGCGAGCACGAAGGCGATCCCCGCGAGCACGAGCAGCGCGATCGCGAGCGCGACGACGACTGCGCCGAGCGTGAGTTCGTCGGGGAGCGGGAGGCCCGGAAGCACCGAGCCGGCGTCCGCCTTCGGCTCGGTCACCTGCGGCGCGACCTCCGAGGCCGCCGTGCCGCTGCCGGTGGCAGGCGCACCGGCGAGTCCGAGGACGCGCGCGACGGCCGAGTCGTCGGCCGCGACGACGGGCGACGCGATGTCCCCCGCGGCCGCGCCCCCGCCGCCGGCGCGAAGAGCGCCTCGACGCGCCGCAGCCGCTCGATCCGGCGCCGGTCTTGCGGTGTGACGTCGCCGCGCCTGAGCGCCGCAATCTCCCGCCGGACGAGCCGCTCGATGCGCGCGCGCAGCTCCGGCGAGGCCGAGGCGAGCGCCCGCTCGAGCCGCCGCAGGTTCGCGTTGACGCCCCGGCCGCGCAGGATCCGCTCGAGCAGCGCCTCGTAGCGGCGCGGCAGGCGGTCGAACCGTGTCTGCTCGCCGCTCGACCGCCGCGCGCCCGCCCGCTCGCGCGAGCCGGAGGAGCGTCGCGCCCGACCCGCTCCCGGCAGTCGTGGAACCGCCGTCGTCCGCGGTTGATCCGGACTCGCCGCTCGACCCGGGCAGGACCGGGACCGGCGGAGGCGGCTCGTCCGGCACCACGGGCACCGGCGGCAGATCGGGGATCTCCGGGCAGGTCGGGGATGTCGGGCAGGTCCGGCAGCTGGGCAGCCGACGGCGCGGCGAACGCAGTCACCGCAAGGAGCATGGCCGCAATGACCCCCCAACGCGTTCCCACGAGCAGGCTCTGCCCGGATCGTGCAAACCGAAACGTGCGCGAGCGGTCTAGCCGCCGCCGACCGTGCGCGGCGGCTGGGCGAGAACGAGGTTCAGGCCGGTGTGGTTCCCGTTCGCATCCCAGGCCTCGAGCACGTGCTTGCCGTACTCGACCATGCCGAGGCGGAACCAGTGCTCGCCCGCGCAGTTCGCCTCGGTCCCGAGGCACGCGGCCGCGGACAGGTTCTTGAACGTCTCGGGCGCGTAGACCGAAGTGAAGGGCGCGTCGGGGACGCGGTAGAAGGAGTGCACGGTCATGCCGTCGAGCGCGATCCGGTACGGGGGCAGGTCGTTGTAGAGGCGCGGGATGGCCGAGAACCACCCGATGAAGCTCTGCGGGTCCTCGATCCGCGCGCGCAGCTCGCCGTCGACGACCCGCACGTCGCGGATCACGGGCGGCGCGATGTCGTCGTGCGGCTGGAGGACGCCGCCCGGCCGCAGCGGGTTGAGCTTGCGCCCCCGGCGGTCGAACTCCGCGATGTGGACGTGCCACTCGCCGCGGCACGACCACGCGATCCAGCGGCCGCGGGGGACGTACTCGCCGACCGCGAACCCGCAGCAGGTCGACGTGGCCGTACTGGACCGGGCCGATCCGGACGCTGCCGCAGCGGTGCGTCGGGCTGATCGTCGTCCGGCGGACGATCCCCGGCGCGATCGCGTAGATCTGCCGGACGAACCCGTCGGGCGCGTCGGTCGGCAGGTCCTCGCGAACGGCGACGTCGACCGCGCCGTGGAACGTCCAGCTCTTCTTCGGGCCGCCCCAGCGCGGGTCGAGGAACCCGCCGCGGACGGGCTGCTGCTCGGCGATCGGCGAGAGCGGCCACGCCGCGAGGCCGCAGGCGACGAGCGCCGCGACGAGCGCGCGCGAGGCAGATCGTGCGGATCACGCGGGCACCACGGCCATGCAGAGCGCGACGGCACGAGCCCCCGCGACCGCCGCTCCGTCCGGACGCCACCGCCGCCCCAAGCTAGCGCGCGTCTCGGAACGCTTCAATGGGTGAGAGTTGGGACCCCACCGGCGGACTCCTCCCTGGGAGGCTACGCCGCGTGCGCCGGCCGGTGCAGGCGCACCTCGCCGGTCTCGAGCCGCCGGCCGCGGAGCACCTGGAGGAGCGCCCCGACGCACTGCGGGTCGAACTGCGTGCCCGCGTTGCGGCGCAGCTCGCGCACCGCCTCCCGCTCGCTGAGCGGGTTCCGGTACGGGCGCCGCTCGGTCATCGCGCGGAACGCGTCGCAGACCGAGACGATGCGGGCGCCGACGGGGATGTCGTGGCCGCCGATCCCGTCGGGGTAGCCACGGCCGTCCCAGCGCTCGTGGCTCGAGCGGACGATCGGGAGCACCTCGCGCAGCGAGGTGATCGGCGCGAGGATCGCCTCGCCGGCGATCGTGTGGCTGCGCATGATCCCCCACTCCGCGTCGTCGAGCGGGCCGGGCTTGTTGAGGATCGACTCCGGGATGCGGATCTTCCCGATGTCGTGGAAGAGCGCGCCGAGCTCGAGCAGGTCGAGCTCCTCGGGCCCCAGCCTGAGCGCACGGCCGACGTCGAGGGCGAGCGCGACGACCTCCTGCGTGTGGTCGTGCGTGTATGCGTCCTTCTCCTCGAGCGCGTTCGCGAGCGACGCGAGCGTCTCCCGGTACAGGCGCTGCACCGCCTCGGTGTGCTCGATCTGGGAGAGCAGCCCGCCGGCCTGGTGGGCGAAGAAGTTGGCCAGCGCGACCTCGTCCTCGTCGAAGCGCCGGTTGCCGAGGTCGTAGACCTCGATCAGCCCCCAGACCTTGCCGCCCGACCGGAGCGGCGAGCATGAGCAGCGAGTCCATGTGCATCTCGCGCAGGACGAACGTCTCGGTCGGGTCGGCGTCCGGATCGGAGACGGCGACCGTCGCCGGCCTGCCCGGTCTCAATCACGCTGCGAGTCGTCGGGTAGTCGTCGAGCAGGTAGGCGTAGTCGGCGAGCGGCGAGCGGGTCGTGATGCCGTTGGGCGTCCACGACGCGACCTCGCGCAGGCGCTCCCCGTCGCGCCGCGAGATGATCGCCAGGCGCACGTCCAACCGCTCCTGCAGCTCGCGCGCGGCCGCCTGGAGCAGCGAGGCAGGCGTGCTCTCGAGGCTCAGGCGTTCGACCGCGCCCGCGATCTGCGCCAGGACGCCTCCGACGGCGGTATGAGGGGAAGAGTCCAACATGGACGAGGGGCACCACGAAGCTTGCTCATCGCGGCAGCGCACGGCCTCCCCCTTTTGGAGGATCGCACCGAACGGCAAACGGGACGGATGCTAGGCTTGCGACCCCACGGCGCATTCGTCTAGGGGCCTAGGACGCCGCCCTCTCACGGCGGTAACACGGGTTCGAATCCCGTATGCGCCTCCTCAGCAACTGCTTCGAACCTGGGCTGCCAGCTCAGGTCTCGAACTGCTTCCATCGCTTGGCTTCGCGCGAGCGAGGCGCAGCCGTATCGAGCGGGTTACTCGCCCGTTCGCTCGCCGGTCCGCTCCCCCTCGTCCTCGCCAGAATCCTCCTGCGGCTCGCCTGGATCCTCGAGCGGATCGCTCTCGACCTGATCGTCTCGCCGCTCTTCGTCCATCATGGTTCCTCCTCGTCCGCGTACACCGGGTTTCCTGTCAGGCCGGAGCGTAACGCGCCTGGCCATGGAGCTAAGCTCGCGCCGCTCCTTCCAGCCGGTGCTCGCAGTTCGGCTGACCGGCAGACGACGTCGCGGTTCGAATTGTTACGTGGCCGTGACACTGTGGATCTACTCTCCGGCCGTGCGCGTGTTGCCGGCCTTCGCCCTGGTCGTGCTGGTGCTCGCCGCGGGGGGCTGCGGCGGGGATTCGCCGTCGCCTGCTGCAGCACCCAAGCAGCCGGTTGTGACCACAGAGCCCGAGCCGACCACGACGGTCGTTGAGACCGTGACCGCACCGGATCCGGACAAGGGCTGCCACGCGATCGGCCGGTCCGACTACCGCTACTGCGAGCGGCTGAAGAAGGGCTGGCAGGTGGCCATGACGCTCCAGGTGCGCCGCGGCGACGAGTGGGAGACGATCGCGCGGGAGCCCGCAGCAGCGTTCAAGCGCCACGGGTCTCACTACTGGGGCATCTGGTCGAAGGTGAAGGTGTCGCCCGACGGCAAGACGCTCCTCGCTACCTGGTCGACCGAGTGCGAAAACCACTACGCCTTCTTCATCCCCGCCGCCGGCGGGAAGCCCCGCCTCGTCACAGGCAAGCTCGACTGGGACTCGAGCCCGAACTCATTCGGATTCGGCTGGGCCCCGACGGACGGGCGCGGGTGGGCGTCGCCGGCGGGTGCGGCCCAACCGACTGGACGCCCGGCACGTACCTGATCGACCCCGGAACGGGCGAGAGCGAACTCGTCGGCTAGTCCGGCCCACCGCTACCCGCAGGACTCGGAGCGCAGCGACCGTGTTGTGCCGGTTTGGCACCGTGACGAAGATCTGACCCCGTCCGGCCCGGGACAGGGCTACTCTCAGATCGTTGGACGACCTACGCTCCTTCGTCGACGCGTTCGAGGCGTTCGCCGGGCATCTCGCCTCGGTGCAGGTCGGGCCGCTCCTGCTCGCGATCCTGCTCCACTTCCTCCGGCTGACGGCGCGCGTGCGCGGGTGGCAGAACATCGTCCGCGCCGCGTACCCGGAGCTCCGGATCCCGTTCCGGCCGATGTTCTTCGCCTACTGGGCCGGCGTCGCCGTGAACGCGATCACGCCGGCGCGCGGCGGAGACGTCGTGAAGCTGTACATGTCGAAGCACCGGCTGCCCGGGACGACCTACCCCACGCTCGGCTCGACGCTCGTGGTCGAGACGCTGTTCGATTTTGCGCTGGCGACCGTCCTGCTCCTGATCGCGCTCCAGATGGGGCTTCTGCCGGGGATCCCCGACCTGCCCGGCCTGCCCGCGTTCGACTGGTCGTTCGCGGTCGAGCATCCGCGCCTCGCTGCGTTCCTGGTCTCGATCCTCGCGGCCGCGGCGATCCTGCTCATCACCTGGGCGTCGCGCCACGTCGTCGCCTTCAAGGAGCGGGTCAAGCTGGGCTTCGCGATCCTCGGCGACTGGCGGCGGTTCGTCGACCAGGTCGTCTCGTGGCAGGCGCTCTCGTGGGTGTTCCGGATCGGTTCGGTGTTCTTCTTCCTGCGGGCGTTCGGCGTCCCCGCGACGTTCGAGACGGTGCTCGCGGTGCTCGTGGTCGGCGGGCTCGCGACCACGCTTCCGTTCACCCCGGGCGGCATCGGCACGCAACAGGCGGTGCTCGTCTTCGCGCTCGCCGACTGGGCGTCGCGAAGCGCCGTTCTCTCGTTCAGCGTCGGGATGCAGGTCGCGACGCTCGCCGTGAACGTCGCGATCGGGTTTGCGGCGATCGCGCTCACGCTCGGCACGGTGCGCTGGCGCGAGCACGTCCGGCGCGACCGCGAGCTCCGGGCGCGGGCGGGCGGCGAGCCGGTCGACGAGGAGCCGGAGCCGTCCGCTAACGGGTCGCCAGCCGGCGCACCGTCTCGCCCAGCTCCTCGAGCCTGAACGGCTTCGCGAGGAAGCCGTCCGCGACCTCCTGCCAGGAATCGCGGCGGTCGACGCTCCCGGTGAAGAGCACGACCGGCAGGTCTGGCCGGCTCGTGCGCAGGCGCGTGGCGACCTCGATCCCGTTGTCCTCGCCGAGGTGAACGTCGAGGAGGACGACGCCGATTGGCTCCCGCGCCAGCACGTCGTCCACCTCGGCGGCGTTGCGCGCCTCGAAGACCCGGTAGCCGTCCAGCTCGAGGTTGACCCTGCAGAGGAGGCGAAGGGCAGCGTCGTCGTCGGCCACGAGAACGGCGAGCTGTCCCGGGCCGTCCATCTTGGGCGAGTCTAGCCGGGTTATCATCGGAGCCGATGGAACGGGCCGTCCGGAGTGGTGAACGGCACGGCTACGCCGCGGCGGTGGCCGATCTGTGGGAGCCGCTGGCCCGTGCGCTCGTCCGGCTGGAGCGGATCGCGGAGACGCCGCCCGACGAGATCGTCACAGACGCGCGCGAGGAGCTGCCCGGCCTGCAGTACACGCTGCACCGCAGCGCGGAGCTCGCGCTCGGCCTCCACCCCCCGCCTCGGGCTGCGCCGGCGCACGCCGAGCTGGTCGACGCGCTCGGACAAGCCCGCGACACGACCGCCGACGTAGCGGTCGCCGTGGACGAGCTCGATGACGAGCTGGTCGAGAAGCTGCTGCCGGAATGGCGCGGCGCGCTCTTCCGGGTGCGCCTGGCCCGGCTGCGTGCGCTCGAGCGCACGCCGCTCCCCCGCGCCGACGAGCCGTTCCAGCGGCTGGCGCCCGAGCCGCACGAAGCATCCGCGTCCGCGCTCGTCGCAACCGCGCTCGTGATCGTGGGCGCGCTGGTCTTCACCGCGGGCGCCGTCCTGGCCGCGTGGCCGCTCTGGGCGGCCGGGCTCGCCCTTTTCGGGGGCGGGTTCGTGCTTTTCCGCCCGTAACCACCGGCAAGCGCCCGACGTTTACCCGGTGCAGAAGCACCCACTCGGCACGGGGGAAAAACGATGACAAGGGATGGACGGGACGACATGATCCTGCTCCTGCGGAGCACCGCACCGGCCAGCCTGCCGCAGCCCACTGAAGAGTTTCGGCGGCGCGCCTGGGACGTCTTCACGGCCGCGCTCGACCGGCACGTCGCCGCGCGGCGAGTCCTCAGGCAGGTCGGGAAGCGACCGTAGCCGCGAGCCGGCGGAGCGTCTCCTCGCGGCCGAGCAGCGCGATCGACTCGAAGAGCCCCGGCGAGACCTTGGAGCCGGTGACCGCGAGCCGGACGGGCGCGAACGCCTGCCGCGGCTTCAGGTCGAGCCGCTCTGCCATCCCGCGGAGCGCCGTCTCGATCTGCTCCGGCTCGAACGGGTCGGCCTCGGCGAGCGCGCGCGACGCCTCCTCGAGGATCGGCCCGGCGCCGTCGAGCTGTTCGGGATCCGGCTCGACGGGCCCGAAGAGAAACCCCGCAAACGCGGGGAACTCGCCGAGCGTGGCGATCTTCTCCTGCACGAGCGGCGCGGCTGCGCGGATGGTCGTCTCGTCGCCGTCGAACCCGGTCTCGCGCAGGTAGGCGACGAGCCGGTCGGCGTACTCGCTCGGGCGGGAGCTCCCGCAGGTAGACGCCGTTCAGCCATTCGAGCTTCTGGTAGTCGAACGTGGCCGGGCTGGTGCCGACGCGGTCGAGCGTGAAGTGGCGGACGAGCTCGACGGGCGGGATCACGGTCGTCTCGGCGTCGAGGCTCCAGCCGAGCAGCGCGAGGTAGTTGACGAGCGCCTGGGGGACGTACCCGCGTGCGCGGAACTCCTCGACCGAGACGGCGCCGTGGCGCTTGGAGAGCTTGCGCCCGTCTGGGCCGAGCACGTTCGGTAGGTGCGCGTAGCGCGGGACGGTCGCGCCGAGCGCCTCGAGGATCCGGATCTGCTTCGGGGTGTTCGAGACGTGGTCCTCGCCGCGGACGACGTCGGTGATGCCGTCGTCCCAGTCGTCCACGGGCGAGGCGAAGTTGTAGGTCGGCCGGCCGTCGGAGCGGAGCAGCACGACGTCCTCGAGCTTCTCGTTCGGCACCTCGATCCGTCCGCGGACGACGTCGTCCCAGCCGGTCGCGCCCTCGTCGGGCATGCGGAAGCGGATCGCGCCGTCGTCCTCGTACGCGTGGCCGGCGTCGAGCAGCTGCCGCGCGACCTCCTGGTGGCGCTCGAGCCGGTCGAGCTGGAAGGCGACCGGGCCGTCCCAGTCGAGGCCGAGCCATTCGAGCGACCCCTGAATCTGGTCGACCGACTCCTCGACCTCGCGGCTGCGGTCGGTGTTCTCGATCCGGAGCTGGAACTCGCCGCCCTCGTGCCGGGCGAAGAGCCAGTTGAAGAGCGCGGTGCGGACTCCCCCGATGTGGAGGAACCCGGTCGGGCTCGGCGCAAAGCGGACTCGCGGTGCCATCGGCTCACTAGGGTAACGGCGTGCAGCTCGGCGCCCACCTGTCCACGAGCGGCGGGATCCACACGGCGGTCGACCGGGCGGAGGCGATCGGCGCCAACTCGCTGCAGATCTTCACGCAGAGCCCGCGCATGTGGCGGCCGACCGTGCACGACCCGGCGAACGTCGAGCGCTTCAAAGAGCGGCGCCGCGAGACCGGGCTCGGCTCGGTCATCTGCCATGCGATCTACCTGGTCAACCTCGCCTCGCCCGAGGACGAGCTGTACGAGAAGTCGGTCGCGACGCTCGAGACGACGGTCGACGTCGCGTGCTCGATCGAGGCCGACGGAGTCGTGTTCCACGTCGGCTCGCATCTCGGCGCCGGCTTCGAGGCCGGGCTCGAGCGCGCGGTGCCGGCGATCCGGCGCGCGTTGGAGCGCTGCTCGGACACGACGTGGCTCCTGCTCGAGAACTCCGCCGGCGCGGGCGGGACGATCGGCCGCTCGATCGACGAGCTCGTCGCGCTCTTCGAGGCCGTCGACCACCCGCGGCTCGGACTCTGCCTCGATTCGTGCCACCTCTGGGTCTCCGGCGTGGACGTGACGGATCCGGACGAGTGGGAGCGCGTGCTCGACGACGTCGACGCCCGGATCGGTCTCGACCGGCTCCGCGCCCTGCACGTGAACGACGCGACCGATCCGCTCGGGTCGAACCGCGACCGGCACGCGAACATGGGCGACGGCCTGATCGGCAAGGGGATGAGCGTGTTCCTCGGCAGCCCGCGCCTCCAGGGGCTCCCTGCCGTGCTCGAAACCCCCGGCCCGGACGGCCACGGACCCGACAAGGCAGAGCTCGGCAGGCTGCGGAAGCTCCACGAGCGCGGCGTTGCTGCGACGGCCGCGCGCTGAATCGGCCCGAAATCGGCACAGAACCGCGCGCGTTTCGGCGGTAGGCTCGGCAGTGGGTGGCGGGAGGCGGCTTCCCCACCCAGGGTGGGGCGCGCGCGTCTAACTGTGGACCGGGGATGGACCGTCAGCGCGGCTTGCGGGGCTTCTTGTCCTTGGCGAGCGCGGGCGCGGGTGTCCTCGCCGACGACGCCGTCGATCTCGATCCGGACGCGGTTCTGGAAGTCGGACACCGCCGCGGCGAGCCGCGCCCCGAAGCGCGGGCCGGAGGTGATCCCGAACGTCTCCCACACGCCCGGGCAGGTGCCGCTCGTACCACGCCTGGAGCGCCTCCTTGAACTCCGAGACGGCCTTCCCGCGGGATCCCTCCTGCAGCACGGGCGGCGGGGCTACCCCGAGCAGCGACTGGTAGATCGCGAACCGGCCGAGCACGGCCTTGCCGTAGTCGCCGCCGGTCGTGCGGCGGTCGGAGTCGCCGGCCTTGAACCCCTCGAGGGCGCCGCCCGCGCCCGCGTTGTAGGCCGAGAGCGCGAACTTGAGCCGGTCGCGCTCGGGCACGCCGTTCTTCACGCCGAAGTCGAAGTTGAAGCGGACGAGCCCCGCGGCGTACTTGGCCGCGGCCGGCACCGCCGGCTTCCCGCCGGGCCGGTTCGCACCCTGCTGGCGGAGGAACGTCGTGTGGGACCGGTCGTCGATCTGGAAGAGCCCGCGGCCGTGGCCGCCGTCGCCGACGACGTCGTTCATGTCGGTCTCCTGGGACGCGATCGCGAGCAGCAGGCCCGGTGGGAGCTTGCTCTCCTTCTCCGCGCTCGCGCACGCGCGGTCCCAGCCGGCCGACCGGGCGCGCGCGAACTCGGCCGCGAGCATCGGCTTCGTGAAGACGCGGGCCAAGGCGGCCCTACCGGATCTCGTCGCGCGCGATGACGCGGAACGACGGGCGCCCCTGCGGGAGCTCGAAGAACTCGGGGTTGACGCACCCGAGCTCGGCCTCGCGGTTCTCGTAGCACGGCGAGACCTCGGAGCGGCACATCGGCAGCGGCTGCCGGCTCGCCTTGACCGCGCCGAAGCCCGTGCGGCCCCCCTCGACCTCCTGCAGCAGCTCGAGGTCGATCTCGACGCCGAAGATGTTCTGCATGCACCCGACGAACGTCCGCCCGTGCTCCTCGAACGCGTAGAGGAACGGGCACGCACCGCTGATGCACGCGGCCGGGTAGACGACCTTGTCGCAGTGGACGTCGCAGCGGCGGCATTCGGTCTCGTCCTGAGGCCGGAGAGGCAGATCGGAGATCACCTTGAGACGGCGCTCCACGCCACGATTGTGTGCGACCTGCCCGGACGCCGCAAGACTTGACAGCGCCGACGGGCCGGTGTAGGCGCGACCCGCGGGCTAGGACTCGCCGGTCAGGCGGCGGACGACGTTCAGGACGTCCATCGGCGTGAACGCCTCCCAGTCGGGCTCGGGCCCGCCGTCGTCGGGATCGGCGCGGAACCAGAACGCCTGGACGGTCTCCATCCCGAGCGCTTCCGCCCCGCCCACGTCCGCGCGTCGGCTGTCGCCGACGAAGAGCGCGCGCTCGGCCGCGACGTCCAGGTCGGAAAGCGCTCGCTCGAAGATCTCCGGGTGGGGCTTCCGCTTGCCGACGACCGAGGAGAAGACCGCGGTGTCGAGCCGCTCGGCCAGGCCCATCGCCTCGAGGTCTTCCCGCAGGAGCCACTCGGGGTCGAACGCGTTCGAGACGAGGCCGACCTTGAGCCCGCGCTCACGCAGTGCATCGAGGAGCGAGTGCGTGTGCGCCCCGAGCTGCCGCGCGGGCCGCCAGACGGCGTGCTCCGCGGAGAGGAACCGGCCCAGCTCGTCGTCGGTCGGCTCGACGCCGAACCCGCCGAGCACCTCGCGGATCACGCCCGGGTACTCGAGCTCGTCGAGCGAGTCCGAGCCGACCAGCAGCGGCAGGTACGCCTCGCGGAAACGGGCCGCCGCGGCCGCCGGCTCGGGCAGGTCGTCGCGGCCCATCGCGTCGAGCCCGGCCGTCCACCCGGCCTCGAGGAGCTCGTCCTCGTACGCGAAATGGAAGAGCGTGTCGCCCCAGTCGAACAGCACGGCCTCGAGCATCCCCAGAGGGTAGGGTGCCGCGGGCCATGGTGCGGAGGATCCTGTTCGCGCTGCTCGCGCTCGGCCCGATCACGATCGTGATCGACCGCACGACGGACGTCGACGACCTCGTGATCTTCGTCCTCGCGGCGCTCGCGCTGATCCCGCTCGCGTGGCTGATCGGCGAGGCGACCGAGCACGCTGCGCACCACACGGGCGCCGGGATCGGCGGCTTCCTGAACGCGACCTTCGGGAACGCGCCCGAGCTGATCATCGCGCTGATCGCCCTCAACGAGGGCCTGACCGAGGTCGTGCGCGGATCGCTGACCGGCTCGGTGGTCGGCAACCTCCTGCTCGTCCTCGGGTTCTCGCTCGCTTTCGGCGGGCGCGGCGAGCTCGACCGCGAGTCGAGCTTCATGTCGCTCGCGCTCGTCGCGGTCGCGACGGTGCTCTTCCTCATCCCGTCGATCCCCGGCTGGGACGGCGACCCCGACCGACATTCGCTCGCCGTGCTGTCGGTGCCGGTCTCGATCGTCCTGCTGCTCGTGTACGTCGGCGTCACGTTCGTCAGCCTCCGCCGGCACCGGGAGCTCCACACGTCCGACGAGCCGGCGGAGATGCAGGCCTGGTCCTTCAAGCACTCGCTGCTCGTGCTCGCGCGTCGCGACGGTCGTGACGGCCTTCGTGGCCGAGTCGCTCGTGCACACGCTCGAGTCGTTCGCGGACTCGGTGGGGCTCTCGGAGTTCTTCGTCGCCGCGGTCATCGTCGCGATCGTCGGGAACGCCGCGGAGCACGGCGGCGCGGTCGTGGTCGCCTACCGCGGGAAGCTGAAGCTCGCCGCCGAGATCGCGCTCGCCTCGAGCGCCCAGGTCGCGGTGTTCCTCATCCCCGCCGTGGCGCTCCTCTCGTGGCTGATCGAGCCGCTGGCGCTCTCGTTCCGGCATGGTCGAAATCGCCGTGCTCGCGGGCGCCGTCGTCTTCACCACGGCGCTCCTCTGGCAGCGGCCGCTCGAGCCGCGCGCGCGGCATCGCCCTGGTCGTCGCGTACGTGGCCGCCGCGACCGCATTCTTCATCGCCGGCGACCGCTGACGGCGCGGGGTTCGGTTAGCCGAACGTTAAGAGAGTGGAATACCGCCTTGCAGGTCGGCCGAGAGGTTGAAAGCCTGGGGATTCGCCTTTCCCTGCTTGGAGGTAATCGTGGAATCGAGTACCGCAGCCGCACAAGCGACGGAGCGCGTCAGTTCGGGCGCGTCCGCCGTCGCCGTCAAGGACGTGACCCGCCGCTACGGCTCAGGCGAGACCGCCGTGGACGCGCTCCGCGGGGTCTCCCTCGACGTCGCGGGCGGCGAGCTCGTCTCGATCATGGGCCCCTCCGGGTCCGGCAAGTCGACGCTCATGCACATCATGGCCGGGCTGGACAAGCCCACGAGCGGCGAGGTCGCGATCGCCGGCACGGAGATCTCGAAGCTGAACGACACCGACCTGACGAAGCTCCGGCGCAGGAACGTCGGGTTCGTCTTCCAGTTCTTCAACCTGCTCCCGATGCTGACCGCGGAGGAGAACGTCACCCTCCCGCTCCAGCTCGCGGGCGGAAAGCACGACAAGGCCTGGGTCGCCAACGTGATCGAGCGGGTCGGCCTCACCGACCGCAAGACGCACCGGCCGGCCGAGCTCTCGGGCGGCCAGCAGCAGCGCGTCGCGATCGCCCGCGCGCTCGTCTCGCGGCCGACTGTGGTCTTCGCGGACGAGCCGACCGGAAACCTCGACTCCAAGTCGGGTGGCGAGATCCTCGCCGTACTGCGTGAGGCCGTGAAGGAGTACGGCCAGACGACCGTCATGGTCACGCACGACGCCGGCGCCGCCTGCATCGCCGACCGGACGATGTTCCTCGCCGACGGCCTGATCGTGAAGGAAATGCGTGCCTCGAGCCCGTCCGACCTGCTCGGCGTGCTCGACGAGATCACTGTCCGATGATCGGCGTCGCACTCAGAGGCCTCGCCGGACGGAAACTCCGCTCGGCGCTCACCGCGATCGCGATCATCCTCGGCGTCGCGATGGTGAGCGGCACCTACGTCCTCACGGACACGATCGACAAGGCGTTCAACCAGATCTTCCAGGACTCCTACGCGAACACGGACGCGGTCGTGTCCGGCCAAGGGCGAGGAGATCAACTTCGAGGGCAGCCAGTCCCTGGCTCCGCCCGTCGACGCGGGCCTCCTCGACGAGATCCGGGCCCTTCCGGACGTCGAGGCCGCGACCGGCTCGATCGCCGACCAGACGGCGACGAAGATCATCGGCAAGGACGGGAAGGCGATCAACACGAACGGCGCGCCGTCGTTCGGGATCGGCCTCGACCCGGCCGAGGCCCAGTTCAACCCGCTTGAAGCTCGTCGAGGGGAAATGGCCCCAGGCGAGCGACGAGGTCGTACTCGACGCCTCGACCGCGGACGAGCAGGGCTTCAAGATCGGCGACACGGTCAAGATCGCGACGCTCCAGCCGGTGCAGGACTTCAAGCTGGTCGGCCTCGCGAACTACGGCGACGTCGGCTCGCTGGGCACCGCGACGTTCTCCGTCTTCGACATCCCGACCGCGCAGAAGCTGCTCGACCGCGAGGGCCAGTACGACTCGATCTCGGTCGCGGCCGTGAACGGCGTCTCGCCCGAGCAGCTGACGAAGCAGATCGCCGCCGCCCTGCCTGAGACGGCGCAGGTGCGCACGGGCGCCGAGCAGGCGGACAAGGACCTCGAGCAGGTCGAGTTCACGAAGTTCATCCGCTACTTCCTGCTCGCGTTCGCCGGCATCGCGCTGTTCGTGGGCGCGTTCGTCATCTTCAACACGCTCTCGATCACGGTCGCCCAGCGCACGCGCGAGTTCGCAACGCTGCGGACGATCGGGGCCTCGCGCCGGCAGCTCCTGACGTCGGTGATCATCGAGGCTTTCGTGATCGGGCTGATCGCCTCGATGATCGGCCTGTTCGTCGGCCTAGGCCTCGCAGTCGGCCTGAACAAGCTGTTCGAGGCCCTCAACCTCGACCTGCCCACGACCGGCACGGTCTTCGCCACCCGCACGATCGTCGTGTCGATGATCATCGGCATCGGCGTGACCGTGCTCGCCGGGCTCTTCCCGGCCATCCGCGCGACGCGGGTGCCGCCGATCGCGGCCGTCCGCGAGGGCGCCGAGCTGCCCAAGTCGCGGATCGCCCCGTTCGTGCCCTACATCGCGCTCGTGATCATCGCGCTCGCGGTCGGCGCTGCTTGGGCTGTCGCTCTTCAAGGACGACATGGGCACCGCGCAGCGGCTCCTCTCGATCGCCGGCGGCGTCCTCTTGCTGTTCGTCGGGGTCGCGATGGTGTCCCGCCACCTCGTCCGGCCGCTCGCCGCCGTCGTCGGCTGGCCCGCGACGAAGATCGGCGGCGCCGCCGGACGCCTGGCCAAGGGCAACTCGATGCGGAACCCGCAGCGCACGGCCGCCACGGCCGCGGCGCTCATGATCGGCATCGCGCTCGTCACCTTCGTCTCCGTCCTCGCGAACGGGATGAAGGCGTCGAACCGCGGCGCGATCGAGGATCAGGTGCAGGCGGACTTCGTCGTCACCGCGACGGACGGCTTCAGCCCGTTCGTGGCCGGCGCCGGCGACGCGATCGCCAAGTCGCCCGAGGCCGAGGACGTCAGCCCGGTCCGCTCCGAGCTGGCGGAGATCGACGGCGACGGCGGCTACCTGACCGGCATCGACCCGAAGACGATCTCCAACTCGTACACGTTCGAGGGGATCGACGACCCGCAGGCCGTGCTCGCCGGCCTCGGCGTCGACGGCGCGATCGTGTCGAAGGAGTTCGCCGAGGACCACGACCTCAAGGTCGGAAGCCCGGTGAAGGTGACGTCGTCCGACGGGAAGGACGCGCTGCTCGAGGTGAAGGGCATCTACGAGCCGCCGCCCTTCTACCCGATCCTCGGCGCGGTCTCGATCCCGATCGACACGTTCGACCGGCTCTACGAGCGGCCGCGGGACCAGTACGTGTTCGTGAACGTCTCCGGCGACCCGGAGGCGGCGCAGGGCGATCTCGAGAAGGCCGTCGCCGAGTTCCCGGACGCGAAGGTGCAGACGCGCGAGGCGTGGATCACGAAGCAGGACGAGGACTTCAACCAGTTCCTCGTGCTGCTCTACGTGCTGCTCACCCTCGCGGTGATCATCTCGCTCTTCGGGATGGTGAACACGCTGATCCTGACCGTGTTCGAGCGGACGCGCGAGCTCGGCATGCTCCGCGCGATCGGCATGACCCGGCGGCAGACGCGCCGGATGATCCGCCACGAGAGCATCGTGACGGCGCTGATCGGGGCGGCCCTCGGGCTCCCGCTCGGGATCTTCCTGGCCTTCCTCGTCACCCAGGCGCTCGGGGAGTTCGACGTGCGCTTCGAGCTGCCGACCGGCCAGCTGATCGTCTTCGCCGTGATCGCGATCATCGTCGGGATCCTCGCCGCGATCGCGCCGGCGCGCCGCGCCGCGAAGCTCAACGTCCTACGGGCGCTCCAGTACGAGTAGGAAGGGGCCTCAGTACGGCGTCGGGGCCTCGGTCGCCAAGCTCGACCGGGGCCTCGCGCCCACTGAGGGCGCGCGCGATCGCGGGGATCGCCTCCTCGATCTCCGCCGCGGAGACGTCCATGTGGGTCACGGCCCGGAGGACGCCGGGCTTCGAGGCGAACGAGAGCAGGACGCCCTCGGCCCGCAGCCGGGCCACCGCGTCGTCGGCGTCGTAGCCGAGCGAGCCTGCGTCCACCTGGACGAAGTTCGACTCGACCTGTGGCCAGGTCGACCGGCAGCCCGCCTCGGCGAGCCCCTCCCCCAGCCGCCGCGCGTTCGCGTGGTCGTCCGCGAGTCGCTCGACGTGGTGGTCGAGCGCGTAGAGCCCGGCCGCGGCGACGATCCCCGCCTGGCGCATCGCGCCGCCGAAGAGGTGCTTGAACCGCCGTGCCTGGTGCGCCCGGTCGCTGGAGGTCGCGATCACCGCGCCGAGCGGGCAGCCGAGCCCCTTCGAGAGGCAGAGCGTCACCGTGTCGACCTCGCGCCCCCACTCCGCCGCCGGGACGCCGGCCGCAACGGCCGCGTTCAGCAGCCGCGCGCCGTCGAGGTGCACCGCGAGCCCGTGCTCGCGGGCCGCGGCGACGACGGCGCGGAAGTCGCCCGGCGCCCAGACCCGTCCGCCGCCCCCGTTGTGCGTGTTCTCGAGCGAGAGCACGCGCGTCGGCGCCATGTGCAGGTCGCCGGGCGGGTTGATCGAGGCGCGGATCTGCTCCGGGCGTCGGCCGTCCGTCGTCCGTCTCGAGCGGCTTCATCACGAGCCCGGAGTGGACGGCGGGCCCACCGAGCTCGTAGCGGAAGACGTGCGACGTGCCCTCGGCGATCACCTCGTCGCCGGGCTCGGAGAGCAGGCGCAGCGCGATCTGGTTCCCCATCGACGCGGTCGGCAGGTAGACCGCCTCGTCCTGGCCGAGCAGCTCGGCCGTGCGCTCCTCGAGCGCGATCACCGTCGGGTCCTCGCGCTTCTGCTCGTCGCCGACGACGGCCTCCGCCATCGCGCGCCGCATACCCTGCGTCGGCTGTGTGAGCGTGTCCGAGCGGAGGTCGATCACGCGCCCAGCCTAGCGGCCGAAAAACCCGCGCCCTACCGCCTTCCGAGGGTCTTGCCTACCATTTGCGGCGGAGTGCTGCAGCGGGGGTTCCTCATATTGGCGATCGTGGTCGGTTTCGGCGCCGCCGCGCCTGCCGGCGGACACTCCCTGCCGATCGTCCCCGAGGGTGTCGAGGTCGGCGGGGTGAACGTCGGCGGGCTGATCGCCGTCCAGGCGCAGGAGAAGCTCGCCGAGACCTACGGCCAGACGATCAACCTCGCGTACCAGGACAAGCAATGGCGCGTGAAGCCGGCGCGCTTCGGCGCCACCGCCGCGATGGACGACGCGGTCGACGCCGCGATCGAGGCGAAGCCGAACGCCGAGGTCCCGCTCGACGTCCCCGTCGACCGCAAGGCGCTCCGCAAGTTCGTGCGGAAGGTCGACCGGCAGATCGCGACGCCCGCCGAGAACGCGACGCTGATCGGGCTCCGGCCGAACTACGCGCCCAAGATCCGCGAGGCCAAGACCGGGCGCGAGGTCGACCGCAAGAAGCTGACCGCCTACCTGCTCGCGGCGCTGCGCTCCGAGTACCGCGGCCTGCGGATCACCGTGCCGACCGTCCCCGTTCAGCCCGAGGTCGGCGCCGAGGATCTCGGCCCGATGATCGTGATCAAGCGCGGCTCGAACCACCTGACGCTCTTCGACGGGCGCCGCGCGCGTGCGCGACTTCACCGTGGCGACGGGCGCCGCGCAGTACCCGACGCCGACCGGCGCGTTCGAGATCGTCGTCATGGAGCGCAACCCGACCTGGAACCCGCCCGACTCCGACTGGGCGAAGGACGCGAAGCCGATCCCGCCCGGCCCCGGCAACCCGCTGGGCACGCGCTGGATGGGCATCTCGGCGCCGGCGGTCGGCATCCACGGGACGCCGGACGCGGCCTCGCTCGGCTACTCCGCCTCGCACGGCTGCATCCGCATGGCGATTCCCGAGGCCGAGTGGCTCTTCGACCACGTCGAGGTCGGCACCCCGGTCTACATCGTCGGCGCGTAGGCGCTAGCCGCGCGGGCGCGCTTCGCAGCGCTCGATCCAGGCCGCGACGCGCGGGTGCCCGTCGAGCGGGCGCAGCCGCTCGATCAGGATGTGGTGGTAGAGGTACTCGTCGTTCTCGTGCTCGTAGCGGGCGAAGCGCAGGAACGGGAACGCGGCGCAGTCGGCGACGGAGAAGTCGCCGAGCAGGTAGTCGCGGCCGGCGAGCAGGCCCTCGAAGACGTCGAGCGACGCGGTGATCTCCGCGCCGAGCTCCTCGACGCGCGCGGGATCGGGGTTCGCCTTCTCCCGCTCCTCCTCGAGCTCGTTCGGCGCGCGCTTCCAGACCTGGTTGAACCAGTCGAGGAAGAGCTCGGTCTCGGCGCGCCGCGCCGGGTCGCTCGGGTAGAGCGGCGGGTCCGGGTAGTGCTGCCTCGAGCCAGGCGAGGATGCGCGTCGAGTCGTGGACGACCTCGTCGCCGTCGACGAGCACGGGCACGAGGTCCTGGCCGCTGACCTCGCGGACCGGCGTCCGGTCGTCGGGATCGACGTCGACCCACTCGACCTCGATGCCCTTGTGCCCGAGCGCGAGCTGGACGCGCTCCACGTTCGTGGACATCGGGATCCGGTAGAGCCGCAGCACGGTCGTCAGAACGCGACGTCCGGGGCGAACTCTTCCCGGTGTACGGTTGCGAGGCGATGGGGTTCGTCTCACGCGGGTTCAAGGGCAGGCGGCGCGACGAGGGCCCGGAGGGCCGCGTCCCACCCGGGCCAGTACCTGACCGACGACTTCCCCGTGCTCTCCGCCGGCCCGACGCCGGAGACGCCGCTCGAACGGTGGACGTTCACGATCGAGGGCGGCGCCGAGCCGGCCAGCTGGACCTGGGACGAGTTCCAGGCGCTCCCGAGCGAGGACGTGACCGTCGACATCCACTGCGTCACGCGCTGGTCGAAGCTCGACACGGACCTGGCAGGGCGTGTCCGTCGACACGCTGCTCGACGCGGTCGACCACGAGGCGGCGTACGCGCTCGCGTTCTGCGACGGCGGCTACACGACGAACGTCCCGATCGAGGACCTGACCGGCGGGAAGGCCTGGGTCGCGTACGGCTACGACGGCGAGCCGCTCGACCCCGAGCACGGCGGCCCGGCGCGCCTGCTCGTCCCGCACCTGTACTTCTGGAAGAGCGCCAAGTGGATCCGCGGGCTGCAGCTCCTCGACGACGACGAGCCCGGCTTCTGGGAGCAGAACGGCTACCACCTCTACGGCGACCCGTGGCGCGAGCAGCGGTACTGGGGCGATTGACGACCGGCTGGCTCCCGGCCGACGCGGTCGAGACCCGGCAGGAGACGCCGCGCGTCCGGACGATCGTCCTCGACGTGCCCGACTGGCCGGGCCACCGCGCCGGCCAGCACCTGGACGTCCGCCTGACGGCCGAGGACGGCTACCAGGCGCAGCGGAGCTACTCGATCGCCTCGGCGCCGGGCGAGCGGCCGGAGATCACCGTCGAGGAGCTCGACGACGGCGAGGTCTCGCCGTACCTGGCCGAGGAGCTCCGGCCGGGCGACCGGATCGAGCTGCGCGGCCCGATCGGCGGCTGGTTCGTGTGGGGGCCGGAGGACGGCGGGCCGCTGCTCCTCGTCGCCGGCGGCTCGGGCGTCGTGCCGCTGATGGCCATGGCCAGGCACCGGGCCGCGTCCGCGAGCGACGTGCCGGCGCGGCTGCTCTTCTCGTCGCGCACGTGGGAGGACGTGATCTACCGGGACGAGCTCGCCGACCTCGCGGGCCGCGGCGACGGGTTCGAGCTCTTCCACACGCTGACGCGCGAGCAGCCGGAGGGCTGGTCGGGGTACGCGCGGCGCGTGGACGAGGAGCTGCTGCGCGAGGTGGCGTGGCCGGCCCACGCGGGCGCGCGTGCGTACGTATGCGGGCCGACCGGGTTCGTCGAGTCGGTGTCGCGCGGGCTCGTCGAGCTCGGCTACGAGCCGGGGCGGGTCAAGACCGAGCGGTTCGGACCGACGGGAGGCTGAGATGACGGCGCACACGGCGGACATGAAGCTCGACGGCAACGCGATCGGCGGCCAGCTGCTCGGCGTCTTCGGCGTCGAGATGACCGTGGCGATGGCGACGTGCGGGTCGTGCGGCGCGCGCGGCGCGCTGGCCGAGGTGGAGGTCTACGTCCGCTGTCCCGGCACCGTCGCCCGCTGCCCGTCGTGCGGCGCGGTGCTCCTGCGCGTCGTCGAGGCGCGCGAGCGCACCTGGGTCAGCCTCGACGGGATCCGCACCCTCGAGCTCGCCGGGCCCGCGGCCTGAGCCGCGATCGCGTAGTTCGCCACAGCCCCACCCTGGGTGGGGAGTGGGCCACCCGCCACCCGCTGTCGACGCTACCGGCGGAAGCGCGCGCGTGTCTGTGTCGGGTCTGCGCCGATTTCGGGCCAATCGGCCCACACGCCGCGCCGGTGCTCAGGCGAAGAACGTGTCCTCGTGCCGGTACGGCGGGGCGCAGCAGCACAGGAACCGGAGCTCCTCCGCGCCCGCGCGGATCTGGTGCCACGCGCCCGGCCGGGATCAGGATCGCGTCGCCCGGCCCCACCTCCCGCCGCTCGCCCTCCATCTCCATCTCGCCGGCGCCCGCCAGCATCACGTACAGCTCCTCGGTCTCCGCGTGGTAGTGCCGCTCGGTCGCCTGGCCGGGCGCCAGCAGCGCCTCCGCGAGGCTCTGGTTCCGCGCCCCGCCGGCCTCGGCGTCGAGCAGCACGCGGATGGTCGAGCCGTCCGCCGTCGTGAACGGCTCGGCGTCGGCGCGCGAGCGCACCTCCACGCCTAGGCGCCCTTCTGCGCCTCGACCGCGGCGCCCGCGGACGCGCCGGCCGAGAGCTGCGGATGCTCCTCGAAGCGGTAACGGACGATCGCCCGCTTGGCGGCCTGCACCTCGTCCACGCGCTTGACGGGCCGCCGGTGCGGCGCGTCCTTCACGACCTGCTTGTCCTCGGCCGCCTCGCGCGCGATCGCGAGCATCGCGTCCACGAACGCGTCCAGCCGCTCCTTCGGCTCGGTCTCGGTCGGCTCGATCATGAGCGCCTCCGGGACGATCAGCGGGAAGTAGATCGTCGGCGGGTGGAAGCGGTAGTCCATCAGCCGCTTGGCGACGTCGAGCGCCGTGACGCCGTGCTCGCGCTTCAGATTCCGCGCCGAGAGCACGAACTCGTGCATGCAGAGCCGGTCGAACGGCAGGTCGTACGCGTCGCGCAGCCGCGCGAGCAGGTAGTTCGCGTTCAGCACGGCCACCTCGGACATCCGCTTGAGCTCCGGCCCGTACGAGCGGATGTACGCGTACGCGCGGACGAAGACGCCGAACGGCCCGGCGAACCCGCGCACCTTCCCGATCGACTTCGGCCGGTCGTAGTCGTACCGGAACCGATCGCCGTCCCGCACGACGGCGGGCACGGGCAGGAACGGCTCGAGCATCCCGCGCACCGCGACCGGCCCGCCGCCCGGGCCGCCGCCGCCGTGCGGCTGCGAGAAGGTCTTGTGCAGGTTGTAGTGGACGATGTCGAAGCCCATGTCGCCGGGCCGCGAGATCCCGCAGACGGCGTTCAGGTTCGCGCCGTCGTAGTAGAGGAGCGCGCCGGCGTCGTGGAAGATCCGCGCCACCTCCTCGATCGACTCGTCGAAGAGGCCGAGCGTGGACGGGTTCGTGAGCATGAGGCCGGCCGTCCGCTCGTTCACGCGCTCGCGGAGGGCGTCGAGGTCGAGGTTCCCGCGCGCGTCGGTGCCGACCTTCTCGAGCTTGTAGCCGGCCATCGTCACGCTGGCCGGGTTCGTCCCGTGGGCCGTGTCGGCGACGAAGATCGTGTCGCGCGTGTCGCCCTCGCCGCGGTCGGCGAAGTACGCGCGCATGAGCATCAGCCCGGTCAGCTCGCCCTGCGACCCGGCCGCCGGCTGGAGCGTGACGGCGTCGAGGCCGACGACCTCGGCGAGGATCTCCTGCAGGCGCCACATCAGCTCGAGCGCGCCCTGCGCGCCGTCCTCCTCCTGCAGCGGGTGCAGGTCGCGGAACCCGGGCAGCGAGACGACGCGCTCGTTCATCCGCGGGTTGTGCTTCATCGTGCAGGAGCCGAGCGGGTAGAAGCCCGTGTCGACACCGAACGTCCGGTCGGCGAGCCCGGTGAAGTGGCGGACGATCTCGGGCTCCGCGAGCTCGGGCAGGCGCGGCGCGCGCGATCGCGGGCGAGCTCGGCGGGCACCTCCGGCACAGGCAGGTCGTGCGCGGGCAGCGTCGCCGCCCGGCGGCCCGGGCGCGACTTCTCGAACAGAAGCTCCATCGGGATCTCCGGGACGGGAGCGCTCATGCGGCGAGCACCTCCGCGAGCCGGTCGATGTCCGCGGTCGTCCGCTTCTCGGTGACGGCGACGAGCAGCGCGTCCTCCAGGCCCTCGTAGTCGCGGCCGAGCGCGTAGCCCGGGTGGACGCCCTCGGCGCGCGCGGCCGCGATCGCCTCGCGCCCTGGCCGGCCGGCGCGGACGGCGAACTCCTTGAAGGTCGGCTTGTCCGGGAAGGCGAGCGGCAGCCCGAGGCGCTCCTTCGCGTAGGCGCCGAGCGCGAGGCAGGTCTCGCCCACCTCGCGCAGCCCCTGCGGCCCGAGCCACGAGAGGTACATGAGCCCGGCGAGCGCGAGCAGGGTCTGGTTCGTGGTGATGTTGTGCGTCGCCTTCTCGCGGCGGATGTGCTGCTCGCGCGTCTGCAGCGTGAGGACGAAGGCGCGGCGGCCGTCGAGGTCGGTCGTCTCGCCGACGATCCGGCCGGGCATCCGGCGCACGTAGTCGTTGCGCGCGGCGAGGAACCCGTAGTGCGGCCCGCCGTACGCCTGGTAGTTCCCCGCGCCCTGCCCCTCGCCGACCGCGATCGCGCAGCCGTACTCGCCGGGCGCCTCGAGCACGCCGAGCGAGAGCGGGTCGACGTAGGCGATCGGCAGCGCCTCCTGCTCGTTCGCGGCCGCGGCCAGCTCGGGCGCCGGCTCGAGGCAGCCGAAGAAGTTCGGCTGCTGGAAGACGACGCCGGCCGCGTCGCGGGCGGCCTCGCGCAGCTCGTCCGGGTCGGTCGTCCCGCCGCGGTGCGGCACCTCGACGACCGAGAGCCCGAAGCCCGGCGCGTACGTCTTCACGACCTGCCGGACCTGCGGGTTCACGGCTTCGCAGAGCACGATCTTCGACCGGCCCGTCGCGTGCTTCGCGACGTAGCAGGCGTCCGCCGTCACGGTCGGGCCGTCGTAGCCGGACGCGTTCGAGACGTCCATGCCGGTCAGCTCGCAGATCACGGTCTGGTACTCGAAGATCGCCTGCAGGACGCCCTGGCTCATCTCGGGCTGGTACGGCGTGTAGGCGGTCAGGAACTCGCCGCGCGCAAGCATCGCGTCGACGAACGCCGGCACGTAGTGGTCGTAGATCCCGGCCCCGAGGAACGAGAGCTCCGAGCCCGTGTGCGCGTTCCGGCCGGCGAGCTCGCTCAGGTGCGCGACGATCTCCTGCTCCGAGAGCGGCGGCTCGAGGTCGAGCTCGCGGCGCAGCCGGAGGCTCGTCCGGAATGTCGCGGAAGAGCTCCTCGACCGACCCGACGCCGATGGCGTCGAGCATCGCGTCGCGGTCCTCGTCGGTGAGGGAGAGGAACGGGAGGGCGGTCACTGCTCCTCGAGCAGCTTCCGGTAGGCATCGACGTCGAGCAGGCTCGCCACCTCGGCGGGGTCGCCGAGGCGGATCTTGATCAGCCAGCCGTCGCCGTACGGGTCCTCGTTGATCGTCTCCGGCGCGTCGGCGAGCGCAGCGTTGACCTCGAGGATCTCGCCCGAGAGCGGCGCGATCAGATCGGAGACGGCCTTCACGGACTCCACCTCGCCGTAGCTCTCGCCGGCCGCGACGGAGCTGCCTGCTCTCCGGCGCCTCCAGGTGCACGATCTCGCCGAGGGCGTCCTGCGCGTACCAGGTGATCCCGAGGGTGGCGGTGTCCCCGTCGATCCGGGCCCAGTCGTGCTCGGCGTGGTACTTGAGGTCGTCGGGGTAGCTCTCGTCGGCTGCCACTAGGTCTCCCTTCCACGGACGAACGGCTTGGTGACGATACGCGCCCGGCGAGGCCGGCCGCGCAGATCGATCGTGACCTCGGTCTCCGGCTCCGCGCGATCCGCGCGCACGTAGCCGAGGGCGATGCCCTGCTCGAGGATCGGCGAGAGCGTGCCCGACGTGATCTCGCCGCCCTCCTCGATCGCCATCCCCTGGCGCGGAATGCCCTTGTCCTCCATGAGGATCGGGACGAGCTTCTCCTCCGGGCCCTGCTCCCGGATGCGGCGGAGCTCCTCGACGCCGGTGAAGTCCTTGTCGAGCGCGCACGCCCAGCCGAGCCCCGCTTCGATCGGCGTGCGGTCCGGGCCGATGTCGTTGCCGTGCAGCGGGTAGCACGCCTCGAGCCGGAGCGTGTCCCGCGCGCCGAGGCCGCAGGCCGTGACGCCGCGCTCGAGGATCGCGTCCCAGAGCCGCTCGGCATCGTCGGGCGAGCAGCCGAGCTCGCACCCGCGCTCGCCCGTGTACCCGGTGCCCGCGACGAGGCAGCGGACGCCGAGCACCTCGTCCTCGCGGAACGTGAACGGCTTGAGCTCGATCCCAAGCCGCTCGAGCGCGCGCGGGCCCTGGACGGCGAGCAGCGCCCAGTCGTCCGAGACGTCGTCCGTGTCGGGCAGCGCGGCGTGGTCGCCCTCGCGGTTCGACGCGTTGACGACGAGCAGCCAGTCGTCGGCCCCGCGCCGGTAGGCGATCAGGTCGTCGACGATTCCGCCGCGCTCGTTCGTGAGGAGCGTGTACTGCGCCTGGCCGTCCTCGATCCGGTCGAGGTCGTTCGAGAGCCGGGCCTGGAGGTAGGCGTGCGCACCGTCGCCGGCGAGCGCGAGCTGGCCCATGTGCGAGACGTCGAAGACCCCGGCGTCGTTTCGAACCGCGCGGTGCTCGTCCGCGATCGACGTGTACTGGACGGGCATCTCCCACCCGGCGAAGGGGACGAGGCGCGCGCCGAGGGCGGCGTGGCGCTCGAACAGCGGTGTGCGTCGGAGCGTCTGCACCAGGCCGCGGGCAATCCTAGTGCCTTGGCGACGGCCTGCGTGGCGCGTCGGCGCTCGAGTCGATCTAGACGCGCGCGGGTAACGGGAGGACGACCCCCACCCTTGGTTTCAGCCTATCCCGCGAAATCTGCACGCGTGAGACGCGCGGACCGTGCCAAGAGGCCCACGGGATCGTGCCAACTCGAGCCGCCGCTACGAGAGCCGCGCGAGGGCGGGGTCGAGTGGGCGGAAGCGGGCGGTGAAGTGCCGGAGCACCTCCGCCTCGTACTCGAACGCGAAGCCGCGGACGCTCTCCGGCTCGCGCACGATCTCGGCCATCGCGTCGGCCGCGTGCTCGAGCTGGCGGGAGGTGTAGACGCGCCGCGGCACGGCCAGGCGGAGCAGCTCGAGCGGCGGGTGGCGGTTCTCGCCCGCGGGATCGCGCCCGGCCATGACGGAGCCGATCTCGGCCGCCCGTACCCCGCCCGCGAGGTACAAGGCGCACGACAGCGCCCACGCAGGGAACTCGGCCGGCGCGAGGTGCGGCAGCGTCGCGCCGGCGTCGACGTACACCGCGTGCCCACCCGTCGGAAGGACGACGACGGCGCCGGCCTCCGACAGCACCCGCCCGAGGTACGCGACCTGCTCAATCCGGTGCCGGAGGTACTCCTCGTCCAGCACCTCGCGCAGTCCGGCCGCGATCGCGTCGAGGTCCCGCCCGGCTAGGCCGCCGTACGTCGGGAAGCCCTCGCTGACGACGCCCCGCGCCTGCAGGATCCGGAAGAACTCCACGTCCTCGCGGATGGCGACGAACCCGCCGATGTTGGCGATCGCGTCCTTCTTGGCGCTCATGAGGATCGCGTCGGCCTCGGCGACCTGCGCGCGCACGATCTCCGGGAGGGTGCCGCCGCGCCCCTCGCGCTCGCGAACGAACCACGCGTTCTCGGCGAAGCGCGCGATGTCCATCACAAACTTCTTGTCGTGCTCGCGCGCGACGCGGGCGACCGCCTCGATGTTCCCGAGCGAGACCGGCTGCCCGCCGGCGGTGTTGTTCGTGATCGTCAGCATCACGATCGAGACGCGCTCGCCGTCAGGGCCCTCGAGGAGCTCAACGAGCCGGTCGACGTCCATGTCGCCCTTGAACGGGGCGTCCAGCCCGGGGTCCAGCGCGCCCTCAAGCGGGAGATCGAGCGCGACGCCGCCGCGGATCTCGATGTGCGCGCGCGTCGTATCGAAGTGCGCGTTCGACGGAACGATCTCGCCCGGGTCGATGATCGCGCCGAAGAAGAGGCCCTCGGCGCCGCGCCCCTGGTGCGCAGGGACGACGAACGGGAACCCGAGCACGTCCTGCACCGCCACGCGGAACCGCTCGAAGCTCTGCGAGCCGGCGTACGACTCGTCGCCGAGCAGTAACGCAGCCCACTGCGACTGGCTCATCGCGCCCGTGCCCGAGTCGGTCAGGAGGTCGAGCTCGACATCGCGCGCGGCGAGCTGGAAGACGTTCCAGCCGGCAGTCGCGAGCGCGCTCTCGCGCTCCTCGCGCGTCGTCGCGCGGATCGGCTCGACCATCTTGATCCGGAACGGCTCGCGAGGCGGTCGCATAGCTAGCCCGCCTCGCGAAGACGGCTCGCCGTCGAGACGCGACCGCAGCTCGGCGACCTCGCGCTCGAGCCGGGCGACCCGCTCGTCGAGGCCGGCGTGCTCCTCCGACGCCGGATGCGCGACCGGCTCGCTCGAAGCGTCCTCCGCGCTGCCGAGGAGCTGCGCGAAGCGGTCTTCCTTCTGGCCGGGCCGGCGCGCCTGCCGCTCCACGAGCTCACGCCGCGCGAGCCCGGCGAGCGTCTCGTCCACCTCACCGACCGACTCGAAGCGATGCAGGCGGTCGCTCCGGCCCTTCAACTCGCCAAGCGTCTGCGGGCCGCGGAGCATGAGCAGCGCGAGCAACGCGAGCTCCGCGTCGTCGAGGCCGATCGCGTCGTCGAAGAGATGCCGGTACTTGACGGCCCGGCTGCCCGGCCCACTCGCGAGGCGCGTCCAGCCGCGCGTGCCGAGCCGCTGGAGCGCCGCACGGATCGTCTCCTCGTCGTAGTCCACGACAGGGTCGCGGTTCGTGGCCTGATTGCACGCCAGCCGCAGGCCGTTCAGCGAGAGCGGGTAGGCGTCCGGCGTCGTCCGCTGCTTCTCGATCAGGCAGCCGAGGACGCGGAGCTCGGCGGGCGAGGCATCCACGCGGGGAGCGTACGTCGCGGCGCGCCGCAGCGCGGGCTCAGTCGTCGCGAAGGAAGCTCGGGACCTCGAGGATGTCGGCCGGGACGTCGAAGCCCTGGCGCGGCGCCTCGGTGCCGTTCTCGGTCGACTCGCGCGGCTCGCGCTCTTCCCGCTCGCGGCGCCGGCGGATCTCGCCGAACCCGGTCGCGATCACCGTGACCCGGACGCCGACGCCGATCGCGTCGTCGATCACGGCGCCGAAGATCACGTTCGCGTTCTGGTCGGCCGCCTCGGTGACGACCTCGGCCGCCTCGTTGACCTCGAAGAGGCCGATGTCGGCGCCGCCGCTGATGTTCAGGAGGATCCCGGTCGCGCCGTCGATCGACGCCTCGAGGAGCGGCGACGACACGGCCTCGCGCGCCGCCTCGGCCGCGCGGTTCGGGCCGTCGGCCTCGCCGATTCCCATGAGGGCCGAGCCGGCGTCGCGCATGATCGTGCGCACGTCGGCGAAGTCGAGGTTGACGAGCCCGGGGACGGTGATCAGGTCCGTGATGCCCTGTACGCCCTGCCGCAGGACGTCGTCCGCCATGCGGAAGGCCTCGACGACCGAAGTCTGCTGCTCGACGACCTGGAGCAGCTTGTCGTTCGGAATGACGATCAGCGTGTCGACCTTCTCCTGGAGGTTCGTGATCCCGACCTGCGCCTGCTCGGCGCGCTTGCGGCCCTCGAACGAGAACGGGCGGGTGACGACCCCGACGGTGAGCGCGCCGATCTCGCGGGCGATCTCGGCCACGACGGGCGCGCCGCCCGTCCCGGTGCCGCCGCCCTCGCCGGCGGTGACGAAGACCATGTCCGCGCCCTTGAGCGCCTCCTTGATCTCGTCGCGGCTCTCCCACGCGGCCTCGCGGCCGACCTCGGGATTCGCGCCGGCACCGAGCCCGCGCGTAGCGGCAGCGCCGATATGGAGCTTGTGGTCGGCGTCGCACATGAGCAGCGCCTGAGCGTCCGTGTTCACGGCGATGAACTCGACGCCCTTGAGCCCGGCGTCGACCATCCGGTTGACGGCGTTCGACCCGCCGCCGCCGATGCCGACGACCTTGATGACCGCTAGATACGTGCCCGTTTGATCGCGCATGGTTCCTCGTCTCTCCCTGAACCTCGAGTTGAGCGTCCGGTGAGCGTAGGCCTAGCCGGAACCGATGTCAAATGGGACGTTTGCAGGAACTTAGTGCCTCAAGTCTGAAGGTTCACTTGAGGGTTGAGAGTCGATCCCGGCGACGACCCGTTCGAGAACGCTCGCGTCCAGGTAGCCCAGCGGGATCCGTTCCTCCTCCGGCAGCGAGCGCAGCACGGCCGCCGCGGCGGCCAGCTTGCGGGCCAGCATGGTCGGCTCGCCGAGGCGGATCTCGGGCCCGTCGGCGAGCGCGAGCACGACGCCCTCCTCCTCCGCGGTCGCGTAGAGGACGCGCCCTGGGAAGCGGCTCGGCAGCGCCGAGAGAACGGCCAGCGCTGCCTCGGCGTCCTCGCCCGGGAGCTGCGCGCCGACCGTCGGCGTGCGCGACACGTCGATCCGGACGCGCGGAAGCTTCGGGCGCGCCGTCGGCTCCATCGGCTCGATCACGCGACCGCTCGCGGCGACGAGCCAGGCGCGGGCGCCGTCGCGGAAGACGGCGAGCGGCTGCTCCGGCTCGACGTCGATCGCCAGGCCGTGCGGGAACGCGCGATCAACATGCGCCGAGTGGACGGTCGGGACGCCCTCGAGCAGCTGCTCGACGTCGCTCGGATCGAGCGCGACGAGGCTCGTTCCCTCGAGCGGGGCGAGGGCCTCGCGGACGTCGGCGGCCACGGGACGAGGGACACCGGTTACCTCGACCGTGCGGAAGGCGAAGACGCCTGTCTCGCGGGCGCCGAGGTAGCCGAGCCCGACGAGGCCGACGCAGGCGAGGGCTAGCGCGAGCGCGCGCCGGCCCGGGCGCAGGGACGATGGGAGCGCAGGCCGAGCCGACGGCGTGCGCGCGAGAGCCAGGGCAGCCCGGCGTGCCATGGCGTCCCCTTCGCCGCTTCGCGCGCCGCTCCTACGTGTCCGGGAAGGGCGGGATCTCGAGCGCGCCGAGCAGCTGAACCTCGGGCTCGAGACGGACGCCGAACTGCTCGAGCGCGCGGCGGCGCGCCTCGGCGATCAGGGCGACCGCGTCGGCCGAGCGGGCGTCGCCTGCGTTCTCGATGAAGTTCGCGTGCTTGGGCGAGATGCAGGCGCCGCCGATCGCGAAGCCGCGCAGGCCGCACGCCTCGAGCATCCGCCCGGCTGTGAGCTCGTGGTCGGGGTTCTTGAAGACGCTCCCGAACGTCCGCTTGTTCGTCGGCTGCGCGGCCTTCCGCTTGGCCTGCATCTCGGCGACGGTCGCCTTGATCTCGTCGACGGGCCGCGGCTCGAGCCGAATCTCCGCCCGGGCGACCACCTGGCCGCGCTCGAGCGCCGAGCGGCGGTACCGGAGCCCGAGCTCCTCCGGCGTCAGCCAGCGCGTCCCCTCCGCGTCCGCGACGAGCGCGCGGGCGAGCACGGCCGACATGTCGCTCCCGTACGCGCCCGCGTTCATCCAGACAGCTCCCCCGACCGTGCCGGGGATCGCGCACGCGAACTCGAACCCGCCGAGTCCCGCTGCGCGCGCCCGGTGGAGGCAGACCGCGAGTGGCGCGCCGCCGCCGGCGACGAGCCGGCCGTCCTCGGCCGCCGCGCGCGGCGAGGTCACCGGCGAGCTTGAGCGCGACCCCGGGAAAGCCGCTGTCGGCGGCCAGCATGTTCGACCCGAGCCCGACCGGCGCGACCGGAACGCCCCATTCGGCGGCCCAGCGCAGGAGCTCCACCAGGTGCTCCGCCGTCTCGGGCTTCGCGAACCAGCGTGCGGGCCCGCCCGTGCCGAGCGTCGTGTAGCGGGACAGCGCGACGTTCTCCTCGGCGCCGGGAGGGTTCACCGCTTCCCCAGTCGCTCGAGCAGCGTCAGGGATCGACGGCGTCCACGTCGCCGGCGCCGACCGTGAGCGCGAGGTCGGCCGGCCGCGCCCACGACGCGACCACCTCGACCGCCTCCGCCGGCGTCGGCGCCCAGCCGACCCGCATGCCGGGCCGCTCCTCGCAGAGCGCCTCGGCGACGAGCTTCCCGGTCACGCCCGGGATCGGCTCCTCGCGCGCGAGGTAGACGTCCGTGACGCAGGCCGCGTCCGCGAGCGCGAGTGCGCCGGCCAGCTCGCGCGCGAGGTGCTGCGTCCGCGACGGCAGATGCGGCTGGAAGAGGACGAGCACGCGGCCCTCGCCGGCGAGGTCACGCGCTGCCCGGAGCGACGCTGCAACCTCGGCGGGATGGTGGGCGTAGTCGTCGAGGACGCGGACGCCGCCCGCTTCGCCGCGCGGCTCGAGCCGCCGTCCGGCGCCCCGGAACTCGGCGAGCACCGGCAGGGCCTCCTCGCGCGCCACGCCGGCGAGCTCGAGCGCGCGGAGCGCCGCGGCGGCGTTCTGCCGGTTGTGCTCGCCGGGGACGGCGAGCTCCGCGTCGAGCGGATCGAGCTCCTCGCCGCGTACGACCTGCGCGTCCGGCAGCCCGGCGAGCCAGCCGTCGAAGAGCGCCTCCACCTCGGCACGCGAGCCGAAGGTCGCGTGGTGGTCGAGGTCAAGGTTCGTGATCACGGCGATCTCGGCCGGGAGCGACGCGACCGTGCGGTCGGACTCGTCTCCCTCGACGACGAACCACCCGGTTCCGGCCCGCGCGTTGCCGCCGAGCTGCGGGATCTCGCCCGCCGATCGCGTACGACGGGTCGCGGCCGAGGCGCTCGAGCACGAACGCGATCATCGCCGCCGTGGTCGTCTTGCCGTGCGCGCCCGAGACGACGATCGAGGGCGCGAGCCCGGCGAGCTCGGCCAGGAACGCGGCGCGGGGCATCCCGTCGATCCGCCCCGCGTACGCCGTCGAGACGATGGCCTCGCGGTCGTGCGGCGGCACCGGCGGCTCCTCGGCGATCTCGACGGGGATCCCGGCCTCGCGGACGGCGGCGAGGTACGGCGTCTCCTTCCGGTCCCAGCCGGTCACGTCTGCCCCCCACGCGCGCGCGATCACGGCGTACGCGGAGAGCCCCGCGCCGCCGATGCCCGCGAACCAGAGGCGCCTACCCGCGAGCGGCTGCAAGCGCGAGCACCTCCTCCGCGACGACGTCGGCCGCATCCGGCCGGGCGAGCGACGACATCGCCTCGCCCATCTGCCGGAGCCGGTCGGGGTCGTCGAGCAGCTCCCCGGCCTGGCGGCGCAGGTCGAGCTGGTCCTGCGCGACGACGACCGCGCCACCGCGGGCGGCGAAGAACTGCGCGTTGCGCGCCTGGTGGTCGGCCGTCGCGTGCGGGTACGGGACGAGCAGCGCCGGCTTCCCGGCTGCGGCGATCTCCCAGACGGAGCCGCCGGCGCGCGCGACCACGAGGTCTGCGGCCGACAGTGCGGCGCCGAAGTCGTCCGTGAACCCGAGCAGGACGTAGTCCGGCCGGCGGACGCGCGGTGCGAGCGCCTCCGCATGAGCCTCGCCGCAGAGGTGGAGGACGGCCGGGCCCTCGTCCGGCCCAGGCCTCGAGCGCCGCCTCGTTCAGCGCGCTCGCCCCCTGGCTCCCGCCGAAGACGACCACGACCGGCCCGTCCGCCGGGAGCCCGAAGCGGGCACGGGCCTCCTCGCGCGGCACCGGGCGGGAGCGCGCGGGGATCGGACGGCCGACGACGCGGTACTTCTCTCCGTCGCGGCCGGCAACGGGGAACGAGAGGAACACGCGCTCGGCGAACGGCGCGGCGAGCCGGTTGGCGAGCCCGAGGTGCGCGTCGGCCTCCATCAGCGCGAGCGGGATCCGCTGCGCCTGCGCCGCGAGCGCGACCGGGCCGGCGACGTAGCCGCCGCCGCCGAGCACGACGTCCGGCCGGCGTCGTCGCACGATCCCGAGGCACTTGGGGACGGCAGCCGCGGCGAGCGCGAGCGCCTTCACCAGGCGACGGCTGGGCCGCCGCGGCAGCCCCTCGACCCGGAACTGCTCGAACTCGAAGCCCGCCGCGGGCACGAGCGTGGCCTCCGCCCGTTCGGCGCCGGCGAAGACCACCTCGGCGCCGCGGGCCCTAAGCGACTCGGCGACGGCGAGCGCCGGCATGACGTGTCCGGCTGTCCCGCCGGCGGCGATCAGGCACACGGGCTGGCGCTTCGACTGCTGCATGGTTGACGGCGATGTTAAGGAGGATCCCGACGGCGGCGAGCCCGACGATGAGGCTCGACCCGCCGTAGGAGACGAACGGAAGCGGGATCCCGGTCAGCGGCGCGAGGCCGAGGACGGCGGCCAGGTTGACGAGCGCCTGCCCCGCGACGAGCGCGGTGATGCCCGCCGCGAGCAGCTTCCCGAACGGGTCGCGGCAGCGGAGCGCGACATTGAACCCGGCCCAGCCGAAGACGACGAACGCGGCCACGACCGCCCCGCTCCCGACGAGGCCGAGCTCCTCCCCGATGACCGCGAAGATCATGTCCGTGTTCGCCTCGGGCAGGTAGTTGATCTTCTGGACGCTCTCCCCCAGGCCGACGCCGAACACGCCGCCGGAGCCGAGCGCGATCATCGCCTGGACGGTCTGGAAGCCGGCGCCCTCCGGGTCGGCCCAGGGATCCATGAACGCGAAGAGTCGCTCGCGCCGGTAGGGCTCGAGCCAGATCGCCGCGAGGGCGAGGCCGACGAGCGTGGCCCCCGCGCCGGCGAGGACGCGCGACGGCGTCCCGGCGACGGCCAGCATCGCGCTCGCCATCAGGACGATCGCGATCGAGGTGCCGAGGTCGGGCTCGACGATGATCAGGCCGCACGCTGCGAGGACGACGAGGCCGATCGGCCGCGAGAGCTCGCCGAGCGTCTGCGGCGCCGCGCGGCGCGCGAGCAGCCCGGCCAGCCAGAGACAGAGCGCGAGCTTCGCGAGCTCGGACGGCTGGAAGTCGATGATCCCGACGGGCAGCCAGCGGCGCGCGCCGTTCACGCTCGTCCCCATCACGAGCACGGCGACGAGGAGGACGAAGCTCGTGAGCAGGAGCGGCCCGGCGAGCGGCTTCAGCCGGCGGAACGGGACTCGCGAGAGCACGGCCATCGCGACCAGGCCCGATGACGGCGTAGAGCGCCTGGCGCTTGAGGAAGTACGCGGGATCGCCGTTCGCGACCGCCGCCCGTCCGGAGCTCGCGCTGTAGACCATCACGAGCCCGAACGCAACGAGGCCGAGCGTGACGAGCACGAGCAGGTGGAACTCGAGCTGCCCGGCGACGCGGCGGGTCCGGGCCTGGCTCACAGGGCCTCCACGAGAGCGCGGAAGCGTTCGCCGCGGTCCTCGTAGTCGCGGAACTGGTCGAAGCTCGCGCACGCGGGCGAGAGGAGCACGACGTCGCCGGGCTCTGCGTCGGCGGCCGCGGCGTGGACGGCCGTCTCGAGGTCGCCGCTCATCGACGTACGGGACGTTCTCGCGGTCGAGCGCGGCCGCGATCTCCGGCGCGGACTCGCCGATCAGATACGCGCGCAGCACGCCGTGCTCGCGGGCGGCGCGGGCGAGGGAGTCGAACGACGCGCCCTTGCGGGAGCCGCCGAGGATGAGCCGGATCCGGTCGTAGGCGGTCAGCGCGCGCTCGGCCGCCTCGGGGTTCGTCGCCTTCGAGTCGTTCACGTAGCGGACGCCGCCGACCTCGCCGACCTGCTCGAGCCGGTGCGGAACGCCGGCGAACGTGCGGAGGGCCTCGGCGATCGCCTCGTCGGGAATGCCCGCGGCGCGCGCGGCGGCGGTCGCGGCGGCGGCGTTCTCGCGGTTGTGCGTCCCCGGCAGGCGCGGCTCGGCGGGGAGCTCGTCGTCGGGCCCGAACTCGACGCGGCGCCCGGCACCCGGCACGGCCGGGAACCCGCGCGGGACGACGGCGACGTCCTCGGCCGTCTGGTTCTCGAAGAGCCGGAGCTTGGCGGCCGTGTAGGCCGTCGAGCGAGCCGTGGCGGTCGAGGTGGTCCGGCGTGACGTTCAGGAGGACGCCGACGGTCGCCCGGAACGCTTCGATGTCCTCGAGCTGGAAGCTCGAGAGCTCGGCGACGACCCAGGCCTCGGGATCGGGGTCTGCGACGGCGCTGAGCGGGCGGCCGACGTTCCCGGCCACCTCCACCGGCCGGCCGGCGGCGCGGAAGATCGCGCCGAGGAGCTCGGTCGTGGTCGTCTTCCCGTTCGTGCCGGTGACGCCGAGCACCGGGTTGCCGGGCAGGAATCGGTACGCGAGCTCGACCTCGCTCCACACCGGGACGGCACGCTCGCGCGCGGCGGCCACGAGGGGAGCCTCCGCCGGGACTCCGGGGCTTTTCACGAGCAGGTCCACGCCGTCGAGCAGCGCGGGGTCGTCCGCGCCGAGTCGCACTTCGACGCCTGCCGCGCGAAGCCTCCCGGCGTCGAGCTCCTCGTCGCGGTCGGTCGCGACGACCTCCACCCCGCGCGCGGCGAGGGCCAGCGCGGCGGCCCGCCCGGAGCGGGCGAGGCCGACCACGAGGGCGCGGCGCGGGAGGTCGGAGGGCGTCATCATGGGCTGCGTGCGTGTCGCCGCTCTCTTCGACGTCCACGGGAATCTTCCCGCGCTCGAGGCGGTGCTCGCGGAGCCCGACGTGGCCGGCCGCCGACCTCGTCCTCTGCGGCGGCGACACGGTCGCGGGACCGTTCCCGGCGCGAGTGCCTCGACCTGCTCGCCGGGCTCGACGACCGCCTGGTCGAGATCCACGGGAACGGCGAGCGGATGGTGGTCGCGCGCGAAGGCGAGGACGCGGCCTGGTGCGCCGACCGGCTCAGCGACGCGCAGCTCCAGCGGATCGCCGCGCTGCCGTCCGACGGCCGAGGTGGAGATCGACGGGCTCGGCCGCGTGCTCCTCTGCCACGGCACGCCGGCGAGCGACACGGAGATCGTCACGCTTGTCACCCCGGACGAGCGGCTCGCGGCGATCCTCGAGGGCGTCGAGGCCGACGTCGTCCTCGCCGGCCACACGCACTCGCAGATCGACCGCGTCGTCGGCGGGATCCGCTGGGTGAACGGCGGCAGCGTCGGGATGCCGTACGAGCACGAGCCGGGCGCGCGCTGGGCGCTCCTCGGCCCGGACGTCGAGCTCCGGCGCACCGAGTACGACCTCGAGGCGGCCGCCGAGCTGATCCGCGGCGAGCGGGATGCCCGACGCGGACATGTACGCGGACGAATACGTCCTCTCGCTGCACTCGCCCGACGAGACCGCGCCCTACTTCGAGGGCATGGCCGACGGCTAGGCGGCGAACTCGCTGAAGTACCGGTAGTAGAGGACGAAGGCGCAGGCGCAGAGGATCGCGCCGACGATCCAGAAGCGCACCATGATCCGCGTCTCCGACCAGGCCTTCATCTCGAAGTGGTGGTGGAGCGGCGCCATCAGGAACACACGCCGGCCGGTCCACTTGAAGGCGATCACCTGGATGATCACCGAGAGCGCCTCGATCACGAAGACGCCGCCGATCAGGATGAGGAGCGCCTCGGTCTTCGTCATGATCGCGAACGCCGCGAGCGCGCCGCCGAGCCCCATCGAGCCGGTGTCGCCCATGAAGACCTGCGCGGGGAAGGCGTTGTACCAGAGGAACCCGATCGAGGCCCCGATCAGGCTGGCGCCGAGGATCGCGAGGTCGAGGTCCTCGGGGTCGGGCGAGCGGGCGCGCACGCTCACGAGGTACGCGACGACACCCATCGCGGTGTAGGTGAAGATCGCGATCGTCGAGGTGCCGGCCGCGAGCCCGTCGAGCCCGTCGGTCAGGTTCACGCCGTTCGAGGCCCCGGCGATGATCACGAACAGGAGCCCGTACCAGGCCCAGCCGAGCGGCAGGTTCCAGTCGACGAGCGGCAGGTAGATGCTCGTCTTGAAGTCCGCGTCGTAGACGACGAGCGCGACGACGAGCGTGATCACGCCGAGCAGGAGCAGCTTCCAGCGCCCGGCGAGCCCGAGCGAGCGGCGGTGCGTGAGCTTCGTCCAGTCGTCGACGAACCCGATCGCGGCGCAGCCGAGCGTGACGAAGAACGCGGTCAGCGCGGGCAGCGTCCGCTGCGTGAAGACGAGGAACGGGATCGACATCGCGATCATGATCAGGAGGCCGCCCATCGTCGGCGTGCCCTGCTTGGCGACGTGGCCGGCGGGGCCCTCCTCGCGGATGTGCTGGCCGAGCTCGTTCCGGCGCAGGAACTCGATGAACTTCGGCCCCGCCGCGATCGCGATGACCATGCCGATGATGCCCGAGAGGAGGACGCGTTCCACGTGGCGCTCCGCTCAGTGCGCCGCGGGCTCGACCGCGAGCGCGTCGGCGAGGATCTCGAGGCCCACGGCGCGCGAGGCCTTGAGCAGGACGCAGTCCCCGGGGCGGAGCACGGCCTGCGTTTCGGCGATCGCGGCCTCGGCGTCGGGCGCCCAGCGGGTCTCCTCCACCCCGCTCGCGCCCTCGAGGTAGCGGCGCGCCCAGCTCGCCGACCGCGACGAGCGCCGCCACGCCGGCCTCGGCCGCGGCCTTCCCGACCTCGACGTGGTACGCGGGCGCGTCGGGGCCGAGCTCGGCCATGTCGCCGAGGACGGCGACGGTGCGCCGGCCGGCCGCGCGCTCGCGCAGGTGCTCGAGGGCCGCGGTCATCGAGAGCGGGTTCGCGTTGTAGGCGTCGTTGATGAGCAGACCGCCGCCGGGTAGCGGCAGCTCCTCCCCGCGCCAGCGGGAGAGCCGGATGTCGGGCGCGCCGGCGGGCGCGTCGGCGAGGGGAAGCCCCAGGGCGCGGTAGGCGGCGAGCGCCGGCAGGAGGTTCTCGGCGTTGTAGCGCGACGCGAACGGCAGCTCGAAGTCGAGCCGCTCGCCGAAGGCCTCCACGACAGCGGTCGAGCGGTTGCCGGCGGGCGTGTACTCCGCCAGCTGAACGTCGCCTCCCGGCCCGAACCGCAGGACATCGACATCGGTGCGGTCGAGGTACGGCTCGAGCAGCGGATCTCCTGCGGGAACGACCGCCGTGCCGCCCGGCTCGAGCTCGCGGACGACCTCGGCCTTGGACTGCGCGACGCGTTCGACGGTGCCGAGGAGCTCGAGGTGCACAGGGCCGATCTTCGTGATCACGCCCGATGTGCGGGCGGGCGATCGCGCAGAGCTCGGCGATCTGCCCGATCCCGCGCATGCCCATCTCGAGCACGACGACCTCGGTGTCGGGGTCGATGCGGCCGAGCGTCAGCGGCAGGCCGACCTCGTTGTTCTGGCTCCCTTCCGCCGCGACCGTGCGCCGGTGCGGCCGGACAAGGGCGGCGAGGATGTCCTTCGTCGTCGTCTTGGCGATCGAGCCGGTGATCCCGACAACTCGAGCATCGCTGCGCATGCGGACCGCATGCGCGATCGCCGCCAGTGCTGCGAACGCGTCGTCCGGGACGAGCGCGGCTGCCGCCCCGGCCGCGAGCGCTTCGCCGGCAAAGTCGCGGCCGCGCCCGACGGCGACGAAGAGATCACCGGGCTCGACCCGCCGCGAGTCGACGGTCAGGCCGGTCGCCCTCGTTGCGCCCTCCGCACGCGTCAGCGCTCCCGGCGCAAGCGCCGCGATCTCGTCGAGCACGAGCGGGATCACGCCGGGGCCCGCAGGCGCCGCAGCACGTCCCGGGCCACCTCGCGGTCGTCGAAGGGGATCGTGCGGTCGGCGAACGTCTGGCCCGGCTCGTGGCCTTTGCCGGCGATCAGCACGACGTCGCCCTCGCCCGCGCGCTCGAGGGCGCTCGCGATCGCGCGGCGCGGTCGGGCTCGACCTCGGCGCTCCCGTCCGTCCCGGCCAGGATCTCGGCGATGATCGCCTCCGGCTCCTCGCTGCGCGGATTGTCGGAGGTCACGATCACCGTGTCCGCGAGGTCGGTCGCGACGTGGCCCATCAGCGGGCGCTTCTCGCGGTCGCGGTCGCCGCCGCACCCGAAGACGCAGACCACGCGGCCGGTCGCGAGCGCGCGGGCCTCGCCGAGGACGTTGGCGAGGGCGGCGGGCGTGTGGGCGTAGTCGACGAGCACGGCGAAGGGCTGCCCTTCGTCGACCGCCTCGAACCGTCCGGGCACGCCCGCGAGGTGCTCGACCCCGCGCGCGATCGCCTCGTCGTCGACGTCCAGGAGTCGCGCGAGGGCCGTCGCCGCGAGGATGTTCTCGACGTTGAACCGGCCACGCAGGCGCGTCTCGAGCGCGAGCTCGCCGAGGCGGAAGCGCGAGCCGCCGACCCCGATCTCGAGCTCGGTCGGACGGAGCTCGGCGCCCTCGGCGTCGATCGCGAACGTGAGCGGCGCGTCGCCGAGCGCGACCAGCTCCTGGGCGATCCGCCGTCCGTACGGGTCGTCGAGGTTGACGGCCGCGGGTGGGCGGTTGCCGTCCACGTCGGGCTCGACGAAGAGTCGGCGCTTGGCGTCGAAGTACGCCTCGAGCGTGCCGTGCAGGTCGAGGTGCTCGGGCGAGAGGTTCGTAAACGCGAGCGCGCGGAAGCGAACGCCGACGAGCCGACGGAGCTCGGAGCCGTGCGAGGACGCCTCCATCGCGACCGAGCGGTCGCCCGCGTCGAGCATCTCGCGGAGCGTCCGCTGGAGGTCGACCGACTCCGGCGTCGTGTGGGTGACCGCCCGGCGCTCGCCGCCGACCCGGCTCTCGATCGTGCCGAGGAGGCCCGGGCTGCGGCCGGCCGCGGCGAGGATCGCGTAGAGCAGGAAGGCGGTGGTCGTCTTCCCGTTCGTCCCGGTGACGCCGCCGACCGCGAGCTCGCGCGTCGGCTCGCCGAAGAACGCGTCGGCGGCGCGGGCGAGCCCTTCGCGGGCGTCCGGGACGACGAGCTGCGGGACGTCGAGCGGCAGCTCGCGCTCGACGAGGAGCGCGACGGCGCCGCGCTCGACCGCATCCGGGGCGAAGTCGTGGCCGTCGGCGCGGAACCCGGGGATGCAGGCGAAGAGCGCCCCCGGCGCGACCGCCCGCGCGTCGTAGGCGAGGTCGGCGACGTCAACGGAAGCGGCGTTCACGGTGCGGGCGGCCCGCACGGCCTCGCTCAGACGCTGCAGTTCGATGGCGAGCGATTCTACCGGAGCGCCCCGTGCCCTCCTGCCCTGTCGGAGCTCGCGAAACCCCTGCAAACCGGCACACTTTTGGCACACCCGCGTGACAGACACGCGCGGGTTTCGCCGGTAGGATCATTGGTGGGCGGCGGCGGGGCCGGTTACACGCGTACGTCTAGCTTTCAGGCGTCACCGGCGGTCGCCGCGCGCGCTGGCTCAGCCGGTCCCGAGCTCCGCCGGCACGTCCGGCGGCACCTGGAAGTACTGGAGCGCGAACTCGGCGATCTCGCGGAAGGCGGGCGCGGCGGCCGTCCCGCCCCAGATCGTCCCGCGCGGCTCGTCCACCGTCACGAGGGCGACGAAGCGCGGGTTCCTGATCGGCGCGAACCCGACGAACGAGGCGACGTAGCGGCTCTCGGAATACCCGCCGTTGACGGGATCCGGCTTCGCGGCGGTGCCCGTCTTCCCGGCCACCTTGTAACCCGGGACGTGGGCCTCGATCCCCGAGCCCTCGTCGACCACGCCGCGTAGCATCGCCGTCACCTGCTCGGCCGTCTTCGCCGAGAGAACGCGGCGCCGCTTCGGCTTCGCCACCGAGCCGCCGACGACGCGCTCGACCAGGTGCGGCGAGACCTCGACGCCGTTGTTGGCGATCGCCGCGTAGGCGCTCGCCATCTGGAGCGGCGTGACCGCGATCCCGTGCCCGATCGGCACGTTCCCGATCGTCGAGCCCGACCACTGCTCCGGCGGGAGGACGATTCCGGGCGTCTCACCCGGGTACTCGACCCCCGTTGTGTGGCCGAAACCGAACCGGTCGATCCAGTCGGCGAGCGTCTGCCGCCCCAGCCCGAGCGCGAGCGTCACGACGCCGACGTTCGACGAGTGGGAGATGATCTGCGAGACGGTCATCGTCTCGGTCCCGCGCGGCTCGGCGTCGTGGATCGTCCGGTCGGCGACGTCGATCGTCGGCGCGAGCGTGTACTTCGTCGACGGCGTCACCATCCCGGTCTCGAGCGCGCCGGTCACCGTGACGACCTTGAAGGTCGAGCCCGGTTCGTAGGTGTCGGTCACCGCACGGTTCCGCTGCCGGTCGCGCGGCACCTTCGAGAACCGGTTCGCGTCGAAGCCCGGCTCGACGGCCATGGCGAGGATGCCGCCCGTCTTCGGGTCGAGGATCACGGCGGTCGTCGCGACCGCGTTCCACTTCCGCCGCGTCTCCTGGAGGATCCGCTCGACCTGCCGCTGGAGCGTGTTGTCGATCGTCAGGTAGACGTCGTGCCCGTCCTCGGCGTCCTTCGAGTCGACGACCTCGAGCTCGTGGCCGATCGGGTCGCGGACGACCGTCTTCTCGCCGTCCACGCCGCCGAGCACCTTGTCGAGCGAGAGCTCGAGCCCGGCGAGGCCGTTGTTGTCGACGCCGGCGTACCCGACCACCTCGGACGCGACGTCGCCGAGCGGATACGTCCGGCGCTCCTCGGGATAGAAGCCCACGCCGGCGAGATCCTGGTCGCGCAGCAGCTCGGCCTTCTGCGGGTCGGCTTGGCGCTCGAGGTAGACGAACCCCTTCGACCGGTCGGTCAGGAGCGAGTAGAGCTTGGTCGGCTCGATATCGAGCGCGCGTCCGGCGGCGATCGCGACCTGGCGCGGATCGGTGACCTGCTGCGGGTTCGCGTACACGGTGACGGCGCGCTCGCCGATCGCGAGCTCGACGCCGAGAACGGTCGTACAGCGTCCCGCGCCGGGCGGGGATCGAGATCGTCTCGCGGTGCTGGTTCGCGGCGAGCTGGTCGAGCGATCCGGCACGGACGGCCTGCAGGTAGCCGGCGCGCACGAGCACGACTCCGAACGCGAGCACGAAGACGGCGACGAGCAGGCGGAGGCGGCGATTGACGACGCGGGTGGTCACGGGCGGCCGGGGCGGGCGCGGACGTAGGTCACACGATCCGCCTCGACCAAGCCGAGCTCCCGGACCCCGACCGACTCGACGCGTGTCGCCGCCCCGAGGCTCGAGAGCTCGGAAGCGGCGGCCGCCGTGTCGGTGAGGAGCTCGTCCTTCCGCTGGTCGAGGCGCTGGGTCTCGAGGTTCAAGCGGAGGGCTGCGACGTTCAGGGCGACGATGCCGGCGAGGAGCGCGGCGATGAGGACGATCCAGACGACGCCGCCGGCGACGCGCGGACGCGCGACCGGGCGGGGCCGACGGGCGGGCTGACGAGCAGGACGGCGCGCGGGGGCCGGCGCCGCGGCGCGGCGGGGACGGGCAGTGGCGGGAGCCGCCGCGGCCACGGCGCTACTCGACCTCCGTGCGGATCGCGGCACGCAGCCGTGCCGACGCCGAGCGCGCGTTTCCGGCCACCTCGGCCGGGGACGGGCGGACGGCCTTCCGCGTGACGAGCCGGAGCCGCGGCTCCTGGCCGCAGCCGCACACCGGCAGGTCGGGCGGACAGATGCAGCCGCGCGCCTCGGCGGCAAAGAAGCGCTTGACGATCCGGTCCTCGAGCGAGTGGAAGCTGATCACGACGATCCGGCCGCCCGGGCGCAGCACCGAGAGCGCCTCGGGCAGCGCGCGCTCGAGCGAGCCGAGCTCGTCGTTCACCGCGATGCGCAGCGCCTGGAAGACGCGCTTGGCCGGATGTCCGTCGCCGAAGCGCCGCGGCGCAGGGATCGCCCCGCGCACCGCCTCGACCAGGTCCGACGTGCGCTCGAAGGGCTCCTCCTGGCGGCGGCGGACGATCGCGCGGGCGATCTGGCGGGAGAAGCGCTCCTCGCCGTAGCGGCGGAACACGTCCGCGAGCTCGCGCTCGCTCCCCTCGTTCACGAACTCGCGCGCCGAGCGCGGCTCGGAGGGATCCATGCGCATGTCGAGCGGCGCGTCGACCGCGTACGAGAAGCCGCGCTCGGGCCGGTCGATCTGCATGCTCGAGACGCCGAGGTCGAGCAGGATCGCGTCCGCGCGCAGACCGTTCTGCGCCAGCTGGCCGAGCACGGTCGCGAAGTCGCCGCGCAGGAAGCGGGCCTGGGCGCCGCATCCCCGCGCGAAGCGGTCGAAGTAGGCGCGCGCGTCCGGGTCGCGGTCGACCGCGATGAACCGGCCCTTGCCGCCGAGCTCGGCGCAGAGCAGCCGGGCGTGGCCGCCGGCGCCGAACGTCCCGTCGATGACCGTCTCCCCCGGCTGCACGGCGAGGAGGTCGCGCACCTCGTCGGCGAGGACGGGGACGTGGTCAGCGCTGTGCCGATGCGAGGCGCTCTGCAACATGCTCCGCACTCCTTCCCACGTCGTCGAGCTCCTGCCGCCAGGCCTCCGGCGACCAGAGCTCGAGGTGATCGCGGACGCCCGCGACGACGATCTCCTTCGCGAGCCGCGCGTGCTCGACGAGCGTGGCCGGCAGCATGACGCGGCCCTGCTTGTCGAGCTCGGTCTCGATTGCCCCGGCGAAGAGGTAGCGGCTCATCTGACGGGCCTCGCGGCTGAACGGGTTGAGGCCTTCCATCTGCCCTTCGACGAGGCGGTGCCAACCCTCGGGCGGAAAGACGAGCAGGCAGGGATCGATGCCGCGCGCCACGAACACGCCATCAGCGAACGCCTGCCGGAACTTGGCGGGCAGGGTGACGCGGTTCTTGTCGTCGAGCGAGTGTTCGTGTTCCCCGAGGAGCATTCCGGCCGGTCTCCTTCGTCCACCACTTCGCCCCACTTTACCCCACTATCGGCCACTGCGCAATACCGGCGGACCACGCCGCGACCCGCAGTCGGAGAATGCGCTCGAGCGGCTAGTGGAGGCCGTGCGCGCCGCGGCGCGTGAGCTGCTCGGCGGAGCCGCCCGCGGCGAAGCGGGCCGCCTCCTCGGGCGGGCGCCCCTGGGCGAGCCCGAAGGTGAGCCACGCGGCGAACGTGTCCCCCGCGCCGTAGGCGTCCGCGACCGGCCCGGGAACCTCGGCCGCCTCCCAGCGCAGTTCGCCCGGCTCGATCTGGCCGCCCTCCCTGCCGGCGCTCAGGAACACACGCCGCGGCGGCGGGTCGAGGTCGCCGTCCTCGTAGCGCTCGGCCGGGTCATCGGAGCTCGCGACCAGCGCGTCGAGCTCGACGCCGGCCTCCTGCAGCGTGGGCAGCTCCCGGGCGGTCGCGACCAGCACGCGCGCCTCGCGCGCGGCGCGCAGGGCACCCGCGTCGCCACCCGTGAAGTAGACGCCGTCGAAGTCGTGGAGCTCGTCCCAGGACAGCGGCTCGTTCAGCCGCGGGCGCAGCTTCTCCGAGAGGAGCGAGATCGTCCGCTCGCCGTCGCCGTCGAGAAAGCAGAACCCGCGCCGCTGGCGCTCGTCGCGCCAGGCGATCTCGCAGCGGACGCCGAGCTTCGCGAGCTGCGCGGCCGCGTCGCGCCCGAAGTCGTCGTCGCCGAGCGCGGTGTAGAGCGTCGACTCGCCCGCGAGCTCCGCGAGCCGGACGCATGAGACGCCCCCGCCCCCCGCGGGCTCTCCCCACGAGTCCTCCGCGATCGCGATGTCCCCCTGCCCGGGAACCCGCTCGACCACGAGGAAGTCGATCCACTCGACGTGTCCGACGACGGCCATCCGCACGCCGGGCAGTCTCACACGGACGGCCCCGCGCGCGTTTCACCCTCATGATGGAAGCCGTGCGAGCACGAACGAACCCGGGCCGGAGCCGCGGCGCCGCCGTTCGAGCGCTTCTACGAGGCGCACCGGGACGAGATCTTCCGCTACCTCGTGCGGCTGCTCGGCCGCGACCTGGCCGAGGACGCCTTCCAGGAGACGTTCCTCCGCGCGCTGCGCGGCTACGCCGAGCTCCGCCACGCCGACCACCTCCGCGCGTGGGCGTTCACGATCGCGACCCGCGTCGCCCTCGACGAGCGTCGGCGCACGAAGCCGACTGCCCGCCGATCTCCCCGACCTCCCCACCCACGACGCGCGCCCGGCCTACGCCGAGCTCGCCCATCTCGCCGACGAACTCCCCCGCACCGAACGCGCCGCCGTCGTGCTGCGCTACGGCTATGACCTCGACTACGCAGACATCGCGCAGGCGCTCGACTCGTCCGAGGAGGCGGCCCGCCAGGCCGCCTCCTCCGGCGTCCGCCGGCTGCGCAAGAAGGGAGCAGCATGACCGTCCCCACCGCACTCGACGACCGCTTCCGCTCGGCCGCCGCCGAGCAGGGACTGCTGGACGTCGCCTACGACCTCGCCGACTCGCCGATCGGACCGCTGCTCGTCGCCGCGACCGAGCGGGGCCTCTGCCGAATCTCGTTCTCGCCGGAGCCCGAGGAGGAGCTCGACACGCTCGCCCGCACGTTCGGAACGCGCGTCCTGCGGTCGGCGAAGCCGGTCGACCCGATCCGGCGCGAGCTGGACGAGTACTTCGACCAGCGCCGCCGGACGTTCGACCTCACGCTCGACGTGACGACGCTCGCGCCGTTCCAGCGGCTCGTGCTCGACGAGCTTGCCCGGGTGCCGTACGGCGAGACCTCCACGTACGGCGGCCTCGCACAGCGGATCGACAAGCCGCGCTCCGCCCGCGCGGTCGGCGGCGCGCTCAACCGCAACCCGATTCCGATCGTCCTGCCGTGCCACCGCGTCGTCGGCTCGACCGGGAGCCTCGTCGGCTACGCCGGCGGCCTCGAGATCAAGCGCGCACTCCTCGACCTCGAGAGCGGGCGAGCGTCCCTGGTCTGAGCGCGGCAGGTCCCGGGCCTGTCACGATTCGGCCGTGCGCCCGCTCGCTCTTGCCCTCGTCGTCGTCGCCCTGGCCGGCTGCGGCGAGGACGACCCCGCAACGACCAGCCGCCGCGCCGACCGCGACTGTGGCCGGCCGGGAGAGCCTCGTGATCCAGACCGACGGCGGGCCGGTCGAGGTGCACGCGGAGATCGCCGACTCGGATTCCGAGCGCGAGACCGGCCTCATGAACCGCACCTCGCTCGACGAGGACGGCGGGATGCTCTTCGTCTTCGAAGAGGACGTCGACGCGGCGTTCTGGATGAAGGACACGCTGATCCCGCTCTCGATCGCCTTCATCGCCGCGGACGGGGAGATCGTGACGATCCGGGACATGGAGCCATGCAAGGCCGACCCGTGTCCTGTCTACGGCTCGGACGCGCCGTACCGGAACGCGCTCGAGGTGAACAAGGGCGCGTTCGAAGAGTGGGGCGTCCAGGTGGGCGACCGCGTCCAGATCCCGTGAGCGCGCTCGAGCTCGAGCTGCGCGGGGCCGGCGGCGAGCCGGTCGACCTCTGGCGGACGATCCAGTCGCACGGGCTCGTCGACCTCCCGCCGATGCGGATCGACGACGACGAGCGTACGCTCGAGGTGACGCTGCCGCTGCCGCGCGGCCCGAAAACGGTGCGCGTGCGCGAGGCGCGGCCCGGGTGGGCGGCGATCGAGGGCGTCACGCGAGCGGAGGCGGCCGCCGCTCGAGCGGATGGTCGCCTACGTCCTGCGGCTCGACGAGGACCTCTCCCCCTTCTACGAGCTGGCCGCCGAGGACCCCGACCTCGCGTGGGCAACGGCCGGCGCAGGCCGGCTGATCCGCAACCCGACGGTCTTCGAGGAGGTCGTGAAGACGATCTGCACGACGAACTGCGCGTGGTCGGGGACCGTGCGCATGGTGTCGGCGCTCGTCGAGCACCTGGGCGAGCGGGCCCCCCGGGCGCCGTCGGAGGGCCCACTCGGCCGGACCTTCCCGACGCCGGAGGCGATGGCGGCCGCCGAGCTCGACTTCTACAAGGACGTCGTCCGCGCGGGGTACCGCGGCGCGTACCTCCAGTCGCTCGCGCAGTCGGTCGCGGGCGGGGAGCTCGACCTCGAGGCGCTCGGCCGCGCGACCCGCGAGGAGCTGCCCGACGACGAGCTCGCCGCGGAGCTGCTCGCCCTCCCTGGCGTCGGCCCCTATGCCGCGGCGCACGTGATGATGCTTCTCGGCCGCTACTCGCGGCTCGTGCTCGACTCGTGGACGCGGCCGACGTACGCGCGCCTCACGGGCGGACGGCGCGAAGAAGGACACGACGATCGAGCGGCGCTTCCGCCGCTACGGGCCGTACGCGGGGCTCGCGTTCTGGCTTCTGCTGACCCGCGGCTGGGTCGACGAGAACGCCGCGTAGCGCGGCCGCGGCTCGCAGAGCTCCGCGGTCTCGACCCTCGCAGCACCCCACCTTGAAGCGGCAGCGCGGGCACTGCCACGTCTGGTGGCGCCACTCCATCTCGGCGCTGCAGCGCAGACACCGCTCCGGGCTCATGTGGAAAGCCTAGGACCCGGCGCGGATGTCGGGGATCCTGTCCCCGAGGCGCTCGAGCGAGCCGGCGGTCGGCTCGAGCTCGCCGGACGCGAGGCCGGCGAGCGCCTCGCGGACGAGCGCTGCGGCCTCCTCCTCCTGCTCGGGCGCGAGCACGGTGTTGATCGCGGCCAGCACGTGGTCATCGGTGTGCACGAGGAGCGCGACGGCGCGCAGCTCGTCCTGGGGGAGGTAGTCGTCGTCCGGGACCTCGACGCGGACGGTCACGTCACGTCCGTCGGGCAGCTCCGTCGTGCCCTCCGCTGGCCGCTCCCTCAGGCTCACGCTCGGTGTTGTACCGGATCGCCCGCCCTGGAAACGCGGAGCGGGGACCCGGCCGTTGCCGGGCCCCCGCGATCCGCCTTCTACGCCGTCGTCCGGCGCGGCCGGAACAGCACGTACGCCAGCGCTCCGCCGCCCAAGAGGAGCGCGACGATCGAGAGGACCAAGGCCAGCGTCGCCTGCCCGTCGCCGTCCTCGCCGTCGTCGTCGGTCGCCGCGGCCGCCTCGCCGGACGTGCCCTCGTCGGCGCGGTCTCTCTCGCGGTCGTGTCCGTCGCCGGCGGTGCCTCTTCCTCGGAGGCCGCCGCCAGCACGGCGACCGCCGGGGCCGGCTCGTCCGCCGACTCGTCCCCGATCCAGCGGACGACCTCGCCGCTCGAGTACGTCTGGACGGCCGGGAACACGAGGCTCGACCCGGCCGCGTCCTCCGGCACCTGGAAGCTGACGCCGAACTCCTGGAACTCGCCCGGCTTGATCTCACCGCCGGACCACGTGACGCTGTCGATCTTCTCGGTGATCGGCCCGTCCTCGCCCTCGATGGGCTCGTCGAGCTGGGCCATCTTCACCGTGCGCGTCCAGCCTGGCACCGGCTGGAAGCTGGCGGAGATGACGTTGTCCGGGAACTGCACGGTCGACCTCGGTCGTCGAGGCGTCCGGCGCGCTCGTTCGGCACGCGGACGGCGAAGCGGGCGAAGCCGCCTGCCTCCCACTCGCGGGGTTGACGGTCACGTGCGCCGACGCGGCCGGGACGACGATCAGGGCTGCGAGCGCGGTCAGCACCAGCGCGCGCAGCAGGGTTCGCATGGTCATGTGTCCCTCCTTCGTTGGGTTCCGCTTGGTCGCTAGCGCGCGACGAGCGGAGGCCCACGCTGGCCGTAGCCGAGCGCGAGGAGGGAGAGCCGAGGCCGTGTACGGGCCCGACTCGGGCGAAGCGACGGCGCGAGCGGGACAAGTCGAAGCCGCGGCCGCGCACGCAGCACGTGGACGATCGACCCGGCGAGCGCCAGGAGCACACGCGCCGCGACGTACGCGGCGAGCGCGAACGGGATCTGGAGCAGGACGCCGACGACGAGCGACGCGCCCAGGGCGGCGGCGTACGGCACGGAGCCGCGCCCGATCAGCCATTCGAGGTGCTCCTGGAGCGCGAACCCGACCGGCGGGACGAGCCCGAAGAGCCAGAGCGGCAGGCGCGCCGAGCGGCCCGTGCCGACGTGGTGGAGCGCGGCCGCGATGACCGCGACGAGCCCGAGGCTTCCGCAGAGCGCGAAGCAGAGCGTCCAGTGCGACGTGCCCGCCGCGGCCGAGACGGCGGCGTCGCCGTGGTGGTGATGGCCGGAATGGAGCGGGCCGGCATGACCCGCGTTCGCGTCGATCAGCCGGTAGGTGAGCGCGTGCGCGAGCAGCCCGCCGAGCGCCGCGCAGGCGAACGAGACCACCCAGGCCACTCCGCGCCGACCCATGTCCGCACGGATCGTATGCCAGTCAGCGGCGCGTTTCGACCTGGCGGCGCCGCCCGGCGGCGCGGGCGCTACGCCGCCGCGACGAGCCGGTAGCCGACGCCCCAGACGTTCACGACATAGCCCTCGCCCTCCTCCCGGTTCAGCTTCCGGCGTAGCCGGCTCGCATGCGAATCGAGCGTTCTGCGTGCGGCCCGGACTCCGAAACCCCCACACGTCGCGCAGGAGCTCCTCCTTGCGGAAGACGCGCTCAGGCTCCTCGGCGAGCGCGACGAGCAGGTCGTACTCCTTCGCCGACAGCTCCACGGCGCGGCCGGCGATCCGCACGGCGCGTGCAGTCAGATCCACGGTCAGATCGCGGACAGCGAGCGTCCGGCGATGCCTGCCGTTGGCCCGGCGGAGCACCGCGCGGATCCGTGCGATCAGCTCCTCGTACACGAACGGCATCGGCACGTAGTCGTCCGCGCCCCGCGCGAAGCCGCGGACGCGGTCGGTCGGCTCGCAGCGTGCGCTGACCATGATCACGGGCACATCGCGGTTCCAGATCCGGCCGGGCTCGCCCTCGCGCAGCCTGCGGCAGAGCTCGAACCCCGAGACGTCGGGCAGCGCCGGGTCAAGGAGCACGAGGTCGGGGCGCGCCCGCTCGACCAGCTCGAGCGCGCGGCGGCCCTCCTCGGCCGAGAGCACCTCGAACCCGTCGTCCGAGAGCTGCTGCTCGAGGAACGCACGAACCGGCGCCTCCTGCTCGACCACCAGCACCGCCTCGCCAGCCATGCGGGCGACGCTAGCCGCCGCCCCGCGGGGGCCGCCAGATGTCCATTGCGCCGGAACCGTGCCGCGGTATCGACACGCGTCCGGGCCGGCCGCGGCCGGCTACGAGGGCACGAAGGCCTTGCTCCCGTCGAAGATCCGGTCGAGCTCCGCGCGGACGTGCAGCGCGAGCGCGCGGCAGGGATCCGGCTCGACGTCGACGCCCGACGCCTCGCTGTGCGGCGAGCCGAGGACGAACAGGTTTTCGTCGTTGTAGTCGTTCGCCGGCTGTGTGTAGTTGAAGGAGCCGGCGACCACGATCCGGTCGTCGATCACCATCAGCTTGTGGTGCACCTTGCGGAGCGCCGCGAGGTCACCTTCCTTCTTCGGGACGCGCAGCTCGATGTTCGGGTGCTTGAGCCACGCGGGCGCCGCCCACTTCTGGCGCGCCTGGGCCGGGTCGAGGACGCCCTTGATCGTCACGCCCCCGCGCGCGAGCGCGAGCATCGTGTCGTCGATCCCCGAGGAGCCGGCGAACGTGAAGATCGCGAAGCGGATCTCGCCGTTCGTGCGCACCTTGAGCATCTGCTTCATGAACTCGAGCTCGGGCGTATGGTCGGGCGCGAAGAGCACCTTCACGGGTACGCCGCCGAGGTCGTAGGTCTTCGGCACCTCGCCGTGGCGGCCGCGGCCGAACTCGCCGTGCTCGAGCTGGTCGAACTCGACCCGGTACTGGCGGCAGACGTTCGCGTCGTGGAAGAGAAAGACGTTGTTCAGGTTCTGGTGGGTGTCCGTGATCGTGAAGTTGGCCGAGCCGGAGAGCAGCGCCGACGTCTTCCGCGCCCGCCCGCGGTAGTCGCGGAGGACGAACTTCTGGTGGAAGATCTCCGGGTTGAAGTCGCCGCGGACCTCGATGCCGTTGCGGAGGAGCGCGGTCAGGATCCAGCGGTTGCGCGCGAGTGTCGAGTCGCGGTCGAGGTCGAGCTCGTCGCGGCGCCACTGCACCCGGATGAGCGCGTCCTCCGGCGTCTCGCCCGGCTGCGTCTTGGGCGGGTCGGGGTCGGACTTGAGCGTCGTCCGCAGGTAGTCCTGCTCGAGGAACACGCGGACGTCCACCCCGCGCCAGCGCGCGTCGAGGAGCGCCTGCGCGATCGGCATCGAGTCGAGCTCCTGCACGGCGACGTCCAGCGACTCCTTCGCCCCGGCCAAGAAGTCGACGATCACCGCCTCGAGGTCGTCGGGCCCGCCGAGCTCGGTCGGCCCCAGGTACGCCTCGATCTTGCCCCCGCCGAAGACGGCCACCCTAGAGCCGGCCCGAGCGCAGGATGCCCCACACGAGCCAGATGCCCATGACACTGGCGATCACGAACCCGATCACGGACAGGAAGTGCAAGCCGAAGATCTGCGGCCCGTCGTTGGCCAGGACCCCGAGGAGCGCCGAGCCGATCAGCCCGCCGGCGACGATCACCGCGACCACGAGCCGGTTGAAGATGTGGTCGAGGCGGGCGAAGAGCTCCTCGAGCCCCTCATGGCGGAACCCGACCTCGACCTGGCCGTCGCGGACCTGCTCGAGCGTGTCGTGGATCTGGTACGGGAGCTCCATCGCCATGAGGGCGTAGTCCGTCCCCATCTGACGGGCGCGCAGCGCGAGCCGGCGCGGCGTGAACCGCTCGAGCATCAGCTCGCGCGCGTACGGCTTCGCAACCTCGAACACGTTGAAGTCCGGGTAGATCTCGAGGCCGACGGAGGCGAGCGTCGCGATCGCGCGGTCGAGGAGCACGAAGCGCGTCGGCAGCTCGAGGTGCAGGCGGAAGATGAGGCCGAAGACGTCGCGGATCGCCTGCACCGGGTCGATCTCGTTCAGGCGCGCGCCGTAGTAGCGGTAGTAGAGGTCGCGGAGCTCGGCGTTGAACTCCTCCTCCTTCTGACGGTCGAAGCGCACGCCGAGTGCGGCGAGGTCGCGCGCGAGCCGGTCGACGTTCTGGTTGACGACGTCGATGAAGAGCCGGGTCGCCTTCGACATGTCGTCGTCGGTCAGCTTCCCGACCATGCCGAAGTCGATGATCCCGATCCGGTCGGGCCGGCCGAGCACGAGGACGTTCGACGGGTGCGGATCGCCGTGGAAGAACCCGTGGCGGAAGATCATCGCCATCCACGCGTCGGCCATGGTCTCGGCGAGGCGTGCACGCTCCTCGATCGTGTACGAGTCGAGGTCCACGTCCTTCAGCTGCTGGCCCTCGAGGCGCTCGAGCGTCAGCACCTTCGAGCGCCGAGTACTGCCAGTAGATGCGGGGGATCCGGACGTTCGGGTGGCCGGCGAAGTTGCGGTGGAACTGCTCGGCGTTGCGCGCCTCGAGCCGGTAGTCGAGCTCCGCGCGGATCGTGCGCGCGAACTCGTCCACGAGCGCGATCGTGTCCACGAACCCGAGCGCCTTCCGGTCGCGCGCGAGCCGAGCGGCCTGGTACATGAGCTCGAGGTCGGCCTCGATCTGGCGCGGCGCGTCGGGCCGCTGCACCTTGACGACGACGCGCTTGCCGTTCGGGAGGACCGCGCCGTGCACCTGGCCGATCGACGCCGCCGCGATCGGCACGCGCTCGAACTCGAGGAAGAGCTGGTTGACGGTCAGCCCGAGCGCCTCCTCGATCGCCGCCTCCGCCTCGTCGGCCGAGAACGGCGTCACCGCGTCCTGGAGGTTGCGGAGCTCGAAGACGATGTCCGGCGGGACGATGTCCGGCCGGGTCGAGAGGAGCTGGCCGAACTTGACGAACGTCGGGCCGAGCTCGTCGAGCATCGCCCGCACGCGCTGGCCGCGGGTCGAGCCCTCCTCAGCGAGCGCCTCCATCTCGGCCTCGCGGCGGCTGCCGTTCGAGCCCCTGCGCGAGTCGAAGAGGTAGCCGAAGCCGTGCTTCGCCGCGACCTGCGCGATCTCGGAGAGACGGCCGAGCTGCCGGACGGCGGGCCGCGAGCTCATGCGGTCAGTCTACGGGCGCGCTCGGCGTCAGCCCCCGATCGCGATCGCGGCCAGGTTGCGCGAGCTCGGCACCAGCGAGGCGATGAACGGGTGCGTCGTGTCGGCCTTGATCGTGACGGCGTGCTCGCCCGCGGCGAGCGGCGGCGAGACGGCGAGGAGCGTCAGGCGCTCGGAGGTCGCGGGAGCGCCGACGTCCGCGAAGAGCGGCGTCTCGCTGCCCGACATCAGCTCTCCGTCGACGAAGAGCGCGTAGACCGTGTTGCAGGGCCCGTCCGCCGTGCAGGTGAGCGAGGTCATGACGCGGCCGAGCGCGAGGATGCGGCCGCGCTTTGCCAGCGTGATCTCGGTCGTGGTCAGGTCGGTCTCGGTCGAGTCCGGTGCCGGGTACATGAACGCCGGCGAGCCGTTCTCCGCCGCGACTGCGCCCGTCTTCAGGAGGCCCTTGAGCGAGGCCTCGTTGATGTCCAGGCCGGTCAGCGTGTCCTTCTTCACCTTCGCGCCCGTCACCGCGTTGTCCTTGAGCTGCGGCGTTCCGACGCTGCCTCGCGGGAGCGTGACGGCCGCGTAGCCGACCCCTCCGAGCGAGATGGCGAGCGCGACGCACGCGATCACGAGCGCGGGCGACGGCGCGAGCTTCTTCAAGCGCATGATCCTGCTCCCTTCGTAGCTACACGCAGTCTGGCGCGACCCGCGCGCGTTTCAACCAGACGAATGGGCGGGCTAGAGGCCGGGCGAGGTCGGCTGCTCGTCGGGCGGCGTCTCGAGCAGGCGGAGCCGGTGCTCGACCTGGGCGAGCCGCAGCTCGAGCTCCTCCCACTCGCGCCGCGTCACGAGGCCGAGCTCGCGGAAGACGCCGGAAAGCCCGGCCGACGCACGCTCGCCCGCGCGAACGGCCTCGCCGCGCCAGCGGCTGGTCATGTCGTCGACGAGGCGCCTGGCCTCCTCGCCGGTCATCCGCCCGCGGCCCGAGAGCTCGTCGACGAGCTCGTCGGCGCGGGACTTCGTCAGCGCGACCGCGCCGACCCCGGCGAGGAAGAGCTCTTCGGCCGCGCCGCGGGCGCCGCGCCGCTCGTTGTCAGCGTCGGCCATGCGGCCTCGCGCGGCGCCGCTTGCGCCGCTCCTCGCGCCGGGCGGCCGCGTCGGTCGGGGCCGTCGGCTCGGCGTCCCGCTCGGCCGCGACCGGCGCCAGGGCGGGCTCCGGCTCGACCTCGGGCTCGCGCGCGCCGTCGCCGTTGCCGTCCGTGACGGGCTCTGCCGGCGTGTCGAACATCCCGACCTTCTCCACGAGGCCCGCGTCCTTGCGGCGCGCGTACTCGGGCTCGCGCTCCTTGAGCTTCACGAGGAGCGGCGTCGCGATGAAGATCGTCGAGTAGGCACCCGACGCGACCCCGACCAGGATCGCGAACGCGAAGTCCTTGAGCGTCTCGCCGCCGAAGACGAGCAGCGAGGCGATCGGCAGGAGCGTGATGAAGGTCGTCGCGAGCGAGCGGCGGATCGTCTCCCAGAGCGACTGGTTCGCGATCGCCGCGAAGCTCGACTTCTTCATGAGGCCCGTGTTCTCGCGAACGCGGTCGAAGATGATGATCGTGTCGTAGATCGAGTACCCGAGGATGGTCAGGAGCGCCGCGACCGTCGACGCCGTCACCTCCCGGCCGGTGAGCGAGTAGACGCCGATCGCGATGAAGAGGTCGTGGAAGAGGGCCACGAGCACCGGGATCGCGTACGTGAACTGGTAGCGCGCGGAGACGTAGATCGAGATCAGAAGCAGCGAGACGACGACCGCGATGATCGCGCTGCGCAGGATCACTCTCGAGAAGCTCGCCGAGACGTTCTTGAAGCCGAAGTCCGCCGCCTGGAGGTCGCGTTCGAGCGTCGCCTGGAGGCTGTCTTGCTCGGCGCGGTCGAGCGACTCCGTGCGCAGCGAGAAGCTCGAGTACTCGTCGCCGTTCTCTGCGCTGCCGCGACCCTGGATGATGGCGTCGGCCTGACCGACCGAGGCCGCGTCTTCGCGCACCTCCTGCACCGAGTGCGGCTGCGGCGTGTTGAAGGTCGCCTGGCTCCCGCCGCGGAAGTCGATCCCGAGGTTCAGGCCCTGGATGGCGAGCGACGCCAGACAGATGAGGACGACGGCCCCGGAGATCCCGAACCAGATCCTCGTCTTGCCGATGAAGTCGATCTTCTGCCAGTTCGGGATCTTCGCCGCGCTCGCGCCCATGAAGACCGGGTTCTCGAACCAGCGGAAGCGGGCGAGCACGCCGAGCAGCGCGCGCGTCGCGACGACGGCCGTGACCATCGAGAGCGCCGTCCCGAGCAGCAGCATGAGGGCGAAGCCGCGGACGCTGCCCGTGCCGATCAGGAACAGCACGGCCGCCGTGATCATCGTGACGACGTTGCCGTCGATGATCGTCTGGAAGCCCTTGCGGTAGCCGGTGCCGATCGCCGCGCGCACGGACTTGCCGGCGCGCACCTCTTCCTTGATCCGTTCGAAGATGACGATGTTGGCGTCGGCCGCCACCCCGATTGTCAGGATCAGGCCGGCGAAGCTCGGCAGCGTCATCGTGACGTTGAAGAGCAGGATCGTCCCGTAGAGGAAGATCCCGTAGACCGTCAGGCCGATGATCGCGACGACGCCGAGGAAGCGGTAGACGATCAGCAGGAAGAGCGCGACGGCGATCAGGCCGCCGATGCCGGCGATGAGGGCCTGGCGGAGCGAGTCCTCGCCGAGCGTCGCCGAGATGTCCGTCCGCTCGAGCTGCGTGAAGGTGTACGGCAGCGCGCCGGTCTGGAGGACGAGCGCGAGGTCGTCGGCCTCGCCGCTGCCGTCCAGGCCGCTGATCTGCGCGCGGCCGCCGGCGATCCCGTCCGGGTTGTCGACGAAGTCGATCGTCGGGAAGGAGCGGATCTCGTGGTCGAGCACGATCGCGAAGCGCTGGAGCGCCGGCTGGCGCCCGGCCTCGGTCCCGGTGCTGAGCCCGAGCTGCGCCGCCACCTGGCGGCCGCGCTGCGCGAGCTCGCGCGTGATCTCGTGGAACTTGTCCCCGCCGGAGCCGGTGAACTCGAGCGTCACGACCGGCTGGCCGCGGTCGAAGTCCTTCTGCGTCCCGCGGAGCGAGAGGTCCTCGCCGGTCAGCTCGGGGATCGGATCCTCGGCGTTGTCCGGCTGGTAGTTGAAGAGGTAGTAGTAGGTCTGCGTCGGCGCGGCCCCGATGCCCGGGCAGAACCGCTGCTCCTCGCCGCAGGTGAGGATGATCTGGCCCTCGGGGACGACGTAGTACTGCGCGCCCTTCGGCACCGGGCCGTCGAGGCTCGTCTCGAGCTCCTCCTTCGTGTCGGCCGGGCCGGCGAGGAGCTTGTCGTTCTTGTCGTAGAGGTACCAGGCGTTCGGCTCCTCGCCCTCCTTGATCCGCGACTCGGGCGTGAGGAGCGGCAGGACGCTTTCGTTCGGAATGACCGGGTTCGACGCGTCGCCCTTCGAGGCGCCGGCGACGTCGTCCTCGAGCTTGTAGAACTCGAGCCGGGCGGTCGTGCCGACGATCTCGGCGGCGCGCGCGGCGTCGTGGACGCCGGGCAGCTCGATGATGATCTGGTCCTCGCCCTGCTTGCGGATCTCCGGCTCCGCGACGCCGAGCTTGTCGACGCGGCTCCGCATGATCTCGAGCGAGCGGTCCATGCCCTGCGAGTCGACCGACTCGCCCTTCGGCGCCTCCGCCTGGAGGACGATCGCGAGGCCGCCCTGGAGGTCGAGGCCGAGCGTCGGTGTCCTGAAGACGGCGAGCGCGCCGACGGCGGCCACCGCGCCGAGAAGCGCGACGAGGGTGAGGACGTACCTGCGCATCAGATCCTGGAGCCCGCGTTAGCGGCCGGCCGTCTCCTCCTGGGCCACGGGCTGCTCGGCGTCGGGCTGCGCCTTCGGGTCGGCCTCGAGATCGGCCTCCTCCTCGGCGGGCGTCGCGTCCGCCTCGGGCTCGGGCTCCTCCTCGGCCTCCTCGGCCTCGGGCTCCTCCGGCTCGGGCGGGACGACGCTCGCGATCGCGCGCTTCGACACCTCGATCTCGACGTCCTCGGCGATCTCGAGCGCGACGCGGTCGTCCTCGACCTCGACGATGTCGCCGTAGATGCCGCCGACCGTGATCACCTCGTCGCCGGGCTTCAGCGCGTTCAGCATCTCCTGCTGGCGGGCCTGCTGCTGGCGCTGCGGCCGGATCAGGAGGAGGTACATGAACGCGAACAGCACGACGATGACGAGAAGAAAGCCACCGTCCATCTGTTTACGTCGTCACCTCCTGGCCGGCCGCCGCCTCCGAGCCGAGTCGTTCCAGGACGTCCGACCGGTATCGGCCGAACTCCCCACGCTCGATCGCGGATCGCGCCCCGGCGGTCAATTCGAGTAGAAACCGCACGTTGTGCTCGGACAAAAGTATCAAGCCGAGCAGCTCCTGTTGGGTTACCAGGTGACGCAGGTACGCACGTGAGAAGCGCTCGCAGGCGAGGCAGTCGCAGTCCTCGTCGAGCGGCCGCCCGTCGCGGACGAAGCGCGCGTTCTTCAGGTTGAGTCGCCCTTCCCACGTGAGCGCGGTCGCGGTGCGGCCGAGCCGCGTCGGCAGGACGCAGTCGAACATGTCGACGCCGCGCTCGATCACGTCGAGGACGCCGAGCGGGTCGCCGATCCCCATGAAGTAGCGCGGCGCGCTCCTCGGGCAGGAGCGGCGCCGCCCACGCGACCGTCTCGAGCATCGCGTCGCGGTCCTCGCCGACCGAGAGCCCGCCGAGCGCGTGGCCGTCGAAGCCGAGCGACGCGACGTCCTCGATCGAGCGGCGCCGGAGCTCCGGGTCGGTTCCGCCCTGCGCGATCCCGAACACCAGCTGCCCGTCGGCGCGCGGCGCCGCGAGCTGGCGCCGCGCCCAGGCGCTCGTCCACTCGACTGCCCGTTCGAGCTCGGCGCGCGGGGCGTCGCCGGGCGGACAGACGTCGAGGCACATCGCGATGTCCGAGCCGAGCCGACGTTGCACCTCGGCCGCGAGCTCCGGCGTGAAGCGCGCCAGGTCGCCGTCGTACACCGAGCGGAAGGTGACGCCGTCGTCGTCGGCCTTCGCGATCGTGTGCCGGAGCGAGAACACCTGGAAGCCGCCCGAGTCCGTGAGGATCGGCCCGTCCCAGCCCATGAACCGGTGCAGGCCGCCGAGCTCCTCGATCACGTCGACAGTCGGGCGGAAGAACAGGTGGTACGTGTTCCCGAGGACGATCGAGGCGCCGATCGCCCGCAGCCGCTCCGGGTGGAGCCCCTTGACGGTCGCCTTCGTCCCGACCGGCATGAAGGCCGGCGTCGGCACGTCGCCGTGCGCGGTCCGGAGCACGCCGGCGCGCGCGGCGCCGTCGGTCGCGGTGAGCGCGAAGCGCGTCACAGCACCAGCATCGCATCGCCGAACGAGTAGAAGCGGTAGCGCTCGGCGATCGCCGCGGCGTAGATCCGCCTCGTCTCCTCCACGCCGGCGAAGGCCATCACGAGGGCGAGGAGCGTCGAGCGCGGCAGGTGGAAGTTCGTCAGGAGCGCGTCTACCCGGCGGAACTCGAAGCCGGGCGTCATGAAGAGATCGGTGCGTCCGGCGGGCGGCGCGCCGCGGGCGAGCGACTCGAGGACGCGGGTCGTGGTCGTGCCGACGGCGAGGACGCGCTCGGCGTCGCGGATCCGCTCCCACGTCTCCGGCTCGACCTCGTAGCGCTCGCTGTGGAGCGCGTGCTCGTCCAGCGTCTCCGCGGTGACGGGCCGGAAGGTGTCGAGGCCCGACGTGGAGGGTGACGCGCTCGACGTCGAGCCGCGAGAGCAGCTCAGGCGTGAAGTGCAGCCCGGCGGTCGGCGCGGCGGCCGAGCCAGGCCGGTCGGCGTAGACGGTCTGGTAGCGCTCCGGTCGGCCAGGGGCTCGGTGATGTAGGGCGGCAGCGGCGCCTCGCCGTCCGGCTCGCCGTCCAGGCGCAGCCGCCAGCGGCCCCGGCCGAGGTGCTCGAGGAGCTCGACCGGGCCGAGCCGCATCGCCGGCCGCAGCCGGCGCGTCGGGCGCGCGAGCCCCTCCCACTCTCCGCCGCCGAGCGGCTCGACGAGCAGCACCTCGGCTTCGCCGCCGCCGGGCCGGCGCAGCCGCAGCCGTGCGGGCAGAACGCGCGTGTCGTTGACGACCACGAGCGCGTCTCCGGTCTCCTCCGGGAGGTCGCGGAACGTCCGGTGGCGGATCGCGCCCGAGGCCCGCTCGTAGACGAGCAGGCGGCTCTCGTCGCGGCGCTCGGCGGGACGCTGCGCGATGAGCTCAGGCGGCAGGTCGTAGTCGAGCTCGTCGGTCCGCACGGTCGTCCGGGAGACACGCTAGCGTCCCGCCCGTGGAGCCCGAGAGCGCTCGACCGCGCCAGGAAGCGCCTCGCCGAGGCGGGCACCGCGGCAGACCCGGCCACGCTCGACACGGCGATCGAGCGCGCGCGCCTGGCGCTCGAGACGCTCGCGGCGCAGACCGCCGAGCTCGAGAGCTCGGTGCCCGAGAAGCTCGATTCGGCGATCCGCGAAGGGCTTCGGACGGAGGCACGTCCGATCGGCCGCCAGCTCGCCGAGGTGCGCGGGCTCTCGAACGGGACGATCCGCCGCCTCGAGCGGCGTCCAGCACGACCTCGACGCCGAGCGCCGCGCGCGAGTCGAGGACCTCGCGCTGCTCGTCGACCTGATCGCGTCCGGCTGGCATGGCGTCGAGCGGCGCCTCGACCGCCTCGAGCGCTCCCTCGACCGGCTCGAGCGCGCGCTGGAAGATCGCCCGCCGGGCGAGGTCTACCGCTTCGACCGGCGCAGCGGCGCCTAGCGCGCCGGCAGCCGAAGCTCGAACCGCGAGCCGGCTCCGGGCTCGGAGTCGAGCCGCAGCTCACCGCCGAGCGCCTGGGCGAGCTCCCGCGCGATCGCGAGCCCGAGGCCCGTCCCGCCCGAGTTCTCGCCCGAGAAGAACGGGCGGAAGATCCGCTCGCGATCGGCCTCGGCGATCCCGGGCCCGCTGTCCGAGACGGACACCGCTACCGTGCCGTTCGCCGACTCGAGCCCGAGCGCGATCCGGCCGCCGTCCGGCGTCCAGTGGAAGGCGTTGTCGATCAGGTTCGTGACGATCTGGAGCACGCGGTCGCCGTCCGTGTGGAGGATCGGGTCGGCCCGGAACAGCTGCTCGTAGTCGATCCCGCGGCGCCGGGCCTCCTCGGCGCGCGACTGGAACGCGCCCTCGAGGAGGCGCCGCAGCTCGACCTCGTCCTCGGCGAGCGTGAATCGGTGCGCGTCGAAGCGGGCGAGGTCGAGCAGGTCGCCGACGAGCCGGGCGAGCCGGTCGGTCTCGCTCCGGATCACGTCGAGCGACGCCTGGGACGCCTCGGGGTCGTCGACGACGCCCTCCTCGAGCATCGCGACGTGCCCGCGGATGGCGGTCAGCGGCGTCCGCAGCTCGTGGGAGACGCTCATCAGGAAGTTGCGCTCGCGCGCGTCCGCCTCCGCGAGCCGGCGCGTCATGTCGCGGAAGCTGTCCGTGAGGCGCCCGATCTCGTCGCGCTTGCGCGTGCGGGGGAGCTCCACGTCGTAATGGCCCTGCGCGACCTCGTCGGTCGCGCGCGTGAGCGCGACCACCGGCGCGGTCAGCCGCCGCGAGAGGTACCAGACGAGCCCTCCCGCGACCGCGAGCCCGAGCAGCACGGCCAGCCCGAGCCGCTCGACGAGCGGCTGCCAGCGCTCGCGGATCTCGGCCCGCGGCTTCGCCGCGACGAGGAAGCCGAACGTCTGCCCGCCGATCTCGAGCGGCTCCGCCGCCGCGAGGTAGACGCGGTCCTGGCCGGGCGGCTGGAACTCGAAGGTCTGCGGCGCGTCCCGCCTCGAACGCGTTCTGGTCCGGCAGGACGTCGGGCGAGAGCCGCCGCAGGCCCGACTCGGTGCCGGGGAAGAGGTCGAGGCCGGCGTAGTAGAGCGTGGTGCCTGTCGCCCGCTCGAGCCGCGCGGCCGCGAAGCGCGGCGCGTTGCGTCCCTCCCCCGCCGTCTGGAGCGCCTGCTCCGCGTAGAGGTCGGCGAGCCCGGCCGCCTGCGTGCGCAGCTCGTCGAGCGAGTCCGCGCGCGTGACCTCCTGGAAGAGCCGCGCCGCAGTGACGGCCGCGACGATGCCCGCGAGGATGATCCCCGCGAGGAAGAGCGCCGGGAGGCGAAAGCGGAGGGACCGCATCGCCGGGCCCTAGGTGCGGCCTGCGCCGGCCGCCTTCGGCTCGCTCGCGACCTTGTAGCCGACGCCCCAGACCGTCACGATCGGGCACGCCTCGCCGAGCTTGCGGCGCAGCTGGCCGACGTGGACGTCGACCGTCCGGGTGTCGCCGGCGAACGTGTAGCCCCAGACGCGCTCGAGCAGCTGGTCGCGCGTGAGGACGAGCCCGCGGTGGTCGAGCAGCTCCCACAGGAGGTCGAACTCCTTCGGCGCGAGCTGGATCTCCTCGCCCTCCACCGTCACCTCCCGCCGGCCGGAGTCGATCCGGAGCGTGCCGTGCTCGAGGGCGCCGCCCTCGAGGAGCGTCCGACGGGCGGTCGAGCGGCGCAGGATCGACTTCACGCGCGCGACGAGCTCGCGCGGGTTGAACGGCTTCGTCAGGTAGTCGTCGGCGCCGACCTCGAGGCCGATGATCTTGTCCACGTCGTCGTCGCGCGCGGTGAGCATCAGGATCGGGACGTCCGAGCGCGCCCGGATCCGGCGGCACACGTCGATCCCGTCCAGGTCGGGGAGCATCAGGTCGAGGACGATCAGCGAGGGCGGCTCGCCGCCGGCCTTCTCGAGCGCCTCGGTGCCGTTCGCTGCGACGCCGACCTCGAAGCCCGCCTTCTGGAGGTACATGGCGACGAACGAGGCGATGTTCGCCTCGTCCTCGACGACGAGAATGCGCTGGCGCCCGGTCTCGACCATGGGCACGTCAGATTGTGGCAGGTCGATCGGAGGCGGGCTCAGCCGAGCTTGAAGGTGCGCATGATGCGCGGCCAGCGCTTCGACGGGGCGCCGTCGATCGAGTAGCGCCCGCGCGTTCCCTTGAGCTTCGAGCCACCCGCGCGCAACGGCGCTCGCGTTGATCCCGCCGCCGCGCAGCGTGACCGTCCAGACGCCGTACTGCACCGTGAAGCCGATGCTGTCGCCGAGGCAGACCGTCGTCCGCGGCGCTGGATGACGTCGCTCGTCGCAGTTCGAGAGCGAGACCTTCGTGTCCTTGCCCCGAAGTGGGTCGACGACCTTGATCCGGCCGTTGGCAACGCGGCCGTACGCCGTACCGTCCTCGCTGTGGATGATCGCGATCCCCTTGCCGCCGGTCAGCTGCACCCGGCTGCTCGAGCCGGCAGGCTCCCGCAGCTCGATGGCCGAGGAGGCGGATGCCGCCGCGGCCAACGTGAGTCCCACCACGATGGCGGTCGATGCAAGGAGCTGCCGCACAGCCATACCGTAGTGTCCTCCCCCGCCATCCTCAGTGCGTGAGCACGAGGTAAAGACTTCGTAAGAGCCTGTCCCGATGACCCCTGCCGGCCTCTCCGAGCACGACCTCGCCGCCGAGCCCGTCGAGCAGTTCCGGCGCTGGTTCGCGGAGGCCGGCGAGGCGGGTGAGCGCCTGCCGGAGACCGTCGTCCTCGCGACGGCGACGGCCGACGGCGTCCCCTCGGCGCGGGCCGTGCTCCTCAAGGGCGTCGACGAGCGCGGCTTCGTCGTCTTCACGAACCACGAGAGCCGCAAGGGCCGCGAGCTCGACGCGAATCCGCACGCGGCGCTCGTCTTCCTCTGGCCGTCGCTCGGCCGGCAGGTGCGCGTCGAGGGGACGGTCGAGCGGGCGGAGCGGGACGAGGTCGAGCGCTACTTCGCGACCCGGCCGCGCGGATCCCAGCTCGGCGCGTGGGCGTCGCCGCAGAGCACGGTGATCCCGGACCGCGAGGCCCTCGACGCGCTCGTCGCCGCCGCCGAGGAGCGCTTCGGCGAGTCAGACATCCCGGCGCCGCCGTTCTGGGGCGGCTACCGCGTCCGGCCCGACGCGGTCGAGTTCTGGCAGCACCAGGACGACCGCCTGCACGACCGGCTCCGCTACCGCCGCGACGGCGACGGCTGGACGGTCGAGCGGCTCGCGCCCTAGACGCTCCCGTACGTGAAGAAGCCGCGCCCGGTCTTGCGGCCGAGGTCGCCCGCCTCGGCCATGCGGACGAGGCGCTCGGGCGGGGCCATCCGCTCCTCGCCGAGCGCGGCATGGAGCGCCTCCGACGCGTGGACGTGGATGTCCACGCCGATCAGGTCGACGAGCGCGCATGGACCGATCGGCCAGCCCGCGCCGAAGCGCATCGCGCGGTCGAGGTCGTCCGGCGTCACGCCGGCCTCGTCCAGCACGCGCACGCAGTCGTTCAGGAGCGGGATCAGGATCCGGTTGACGATGAAGCCCGGCGTGTCGCCGCAGCGCACCGGCTCCTTCCCGGCCCGCTCGGCGAACGTGTAGGCGCGCTCGTACGGCTCGTCGGCGGCGAGCTCGGTACGGACGATCTCGACGAGCGGCAACACGGGCGCCGGGTTGAAGAAGTGCATCCCGACCACGCGCTCGGGGTGCGCGGTCGCGCGCGCGATCTCGGTCACCGAGAGCGCCGAGGTGTTCGTCGCGAGCACCGCGTCGGGCGCGACGATCCCGTCCAGCTCGGCGAAGAGCTCGCGCTTCGCGTCGAGGTCCTCGACGATCGCCTCGATCACGAGGTCGCAACCGGCGAGGTCGGCGCGGTCGGTCGTGCGTGCGAAAGCGCGCGAGCGCGGCGTCGCGCTCCTCCGCGGTGAGCCGGCCCTTCTCGACGCCGCGGCCGAGGTAGTGGCCGATCCGCTCGCGGGCGCGCTCGCCGAGCTCGTCCGTGACCTCGACCCCGATCGTCTCGACGCCGGCCTGAGCGCACACCTGGGCGATCCCGGCGCCCATCGTGCCGAGCCCGACGACGCCGACCGTGCGGATCTCGGCCATGGTTGAATACTTCCATGGCGGTCGCGGCACGTGAGCGGCCACTGCTCGTCGCCGGCGAATGGGTCGAGACGGGCGAGTGGCAGGAGGTCAAGTCGCCCTACTCGGGCGAGGTCGTCGGCCGGATCGCGAAGGCCGGCGCCGACCACGCGCGTCAGGCGGTCGACGCGGCCGAGGCGGCGATGCGCGAGCCGCTCCCCGCCCACCGGCGCGCCGAGATCCTCGACCGCGTCGCGCAGCTGCTCGCCGAGCGCGAGGACGAGGTCGCCGAGACGATCTGCGCCGAGGCCGGGCAAGCCGATGAAGGCGGCCCGGATCGAGGCGCAGCGCGCGGTCTCGACCTACACCGTCTCCGCGACGGTCGCGCGCACGCTGGTCGGCGAGATGATCCCGATGGACGCATCGGCGGCGGGCGCCGGCAAGCTCGCCTTCACGCTGCGGCAGCCGATCGGGATCGTCGGCGCGATCAGCCCCTTCAACTTCCCGCTGAACCTTGTCGCGCACAAGATCGCGCCCGCGCTCGCCGCCGGCTGCGCCGTCGTGCTGAAGCCGGCGTCGCAGACGCCGATGTCGGCGCTCCTGCTCGCCGAGCTCGAGCACGAGGCGGGCCTTCCTGCCGGCTGGCTGAACGTGCTCGTCGGCAAGGCGTCCGACATCGGGGACGTTCTGGTCGAGGACGAGCGCGTCCGGATGATCACCTTCACGGGCTCGAGCGGCGTCGGCTGGGACATCCGCGCGCGGGCCGCGCAGAAGAAGGTCACGCTCGAGCTCGGGAACTCCACCCCGGTGCTCGTCGAGGCCGACGCGGACGTCGAGGACGCCGCCGCGCGGCTCGCCCAGCACGCGTTCTCCTTCGCCGGGCAGAGCTGCATCTCCGTCCAGCGGATCTACGTCCGCCGCGACGCGCTCGACACGTTCCTCGGCGCGTTCGTGCCGAAGGTCGAGGCGCTCAAGGTCGGCGACCCGACCGACCCGGAGACGGACGTCGGCCCCGTGATCGACCAGGGCAACAAGGAGCGCATCGCCGCCTGGATCGAGGAGGCGAAGGCGCAGGGCGCGACCGTCCTCGCGGGCGGCGAGGAGGACGGGCTCCTGCGGCCGACCGTGCTCGGCGACGTGACGCCGGAGATGAAGGTCGTCTGCGAAGAGGTCTTCGGGCCGGTCTGCACCGTGACCGCGTACGACTCGCTCGAGGAGGCGTTCGCGCTCGCGAACGGGACGAAGTTCGGCCTCCAGGCCGGGATCTTCACCGGCAGCGTCGAGACGGCGCTCCGCGCGGGCCGCGAGCTCGAATTCGGCGGCGTGGTCGTGAACGAGGCCCCGACCTTCCGCGCCGACCAGATGCCCTACGGCGGCGTGAAGGCCTCCGGGAACACGAAGGAAGGCCCGCCGCACACCGTGCGCGAAATGACCGAGGAACGCCTGGTCGTGCTCGCAAACGCCGGGTAAACGCCGAGGAACCTCGGCTAGACTCGCCGACCATGCCGGGCCGTTTCTTCGCGCGCGGCGGGCCTCCGTTGGACGGTCCGCCATCCGATGCACCGCCGCCGCCCGAGTCCTGCGCCGGGGGCCGCCGCAGCGCCGCCTCCGCCACCGCCCGCTGCTCCGCGGCCGCTTCCGCCCCGGAGCGGGAGCGCCGCGACCTGATCCGGATCCGTGAGATCGAGTTGCGCGACGTCGGCGGGCTCGCGGTCGAGATGGCGCGGCGCAACGACTGGCGCTATTCGCTCCTGCGCAGCCGCACCGCCGACGTCCTGACGCTCGAGGAGCGGATCCACGAGCTCGACGCGATGATCGCCGCCTCCGAGATGGCCGAGCGCGGCGTGCCCGTCGCGCAGTGCCGCTGCGGCGCCCCGATCGTCCAGGGCGCGCACTTCTGCGCCCACTGCGGCCGGCCCGCGCCCGAGACGCCGCCGGTCGTCGTCTGCAGCCATTGCGGGAACCCGCTGCCCGCCGAGGCGAACTTCTGCTCCGTGTGCGGCAACGCCGTCGCCGCCGAGGAGCTTGCGCAGTCCGGGATCGACGAGACCCTGGTCGAGCCCCCGCCCGACGACAACACGCGGATCGGATGACCGAGCGCCCACCCGACGCCCCCGAGCCCGACGCGCCGCCCGTCGCCGAGGCCGGGCCTCCGGAGCCGCGCTGCTACCGCTGCGGCAACCCGCACGACCCGTTCCAGGAGTACTGCCTCGAGTGCGGCGCGCGGCTCGTCCCGCTTCCCGGGACGCTGACGCGCTCGACGCTCTTCCAGCGCGACTCGTCCTTCTGGTTCTGGGCCGCGTTCCTCGGACTGCTCGCGATCGCGCTCGTGACCGCCGGGATCGTCCTCGCCGCGCGCGACGACGACGAAGGCCGGCGCCGCCTCGTCCTCGGGCTCCGCACCGACGACCGTGCCGATCGTGCCGCCGACCACCGGGATCACGACCGGGACCCTCCCGACGACCGTCGCGCCGCCCACGCAGTCGACGACCGTCCCCACGTTCCCGACGACGACCGTGCCGACCTTCCAGAACACGACGACGGCGGCACGACGACGGGACCACGGCACGACGACCACCGCCGGCGGGCTGACCCAGTGGCCGGCGAACACGGACGGCTGGACGATCATCGTCGCCTCCGTCCCGAAGAGCGACGGCCGCGCGACCGCCGAGTCGAAGGCCCAGCAGGCGAAGAACAAGGGCCTGCCGGAGGTCGGCGTCCTCGACGGCGACTCCGTACGCGAGCATCACCAACGGCTACTACGCCGTGTTCAGCGGCGTCGACGACACGAAGAGCGAGGCGCAGAGCCCACCTCTCGCACGCGCAGGCGTCAATACCCGGACGCCTACGCCAAGGCCGTCAACTGAGCGCGACTTTGTAACAGGGCGCGAGGCACGTTAGACTCACGGCCTCGGGGCGCTTCGGCGCCCTCTTAACGGGAAATTAACACTCGTTTGCAGCTAGTTAATCGCCGCGCCGGATAATGACCATGGAACTCATGCAGAACGGACTTCTCCCTCGCATGTATCAGTACTCCCGGGCCATCTACCGGTCCGTGAAGGACCTGATCGAGCCCCACGCCGACCGCGAGACGCAGCTCGAGGCTCGCCGCGCAGTCCTCGCCGCGTGTGAGGACACGGTCGAGCGGCTCGCCAAGGATCCGCGCTACTTCTCGAAGCCGGAGCGGGCGCTCTTCCAGGACGTCCGCCGCTACTTCCCGATCGCGTACCAGGCGCAGGTGAACTGGGCGATCACGCGGGGAATCGGCGCGGCGGTCGAGTACATCGAGGAGCAGATCGAGGCCGGCGCGTTCGACGGCGGCGTCTCCCGCTGCCGCGCGACGACGCGCAAGGGCAAGCCGTGCCAGCGCACGCCGCTGCCCGAGCGCGAGTACTGCCCCTCGCACCAGCACCTCGAGACCGCGGCGGCCTAGGCAGTCGACGAGCGCGACGGCGAAGCCGTCGTAGCCCTTCACGCCGACCGTCTGGATCACGGTCGCCTCGACGCGCGGCTCCGCGGCCATCAGGTCGACGAAGCGGCGCATGCCCTCGCTGCTCGCGTCCGTCCCGTCGAGGATCGAGCCGCCGCGGACGACGTTGTCGCCGATGATCAGCCCGCCCGGCCGCGACCGCTCGAGCGCCGCCTCGAAGTACGCGGGCGTCGTCTGCTTGTCCGCGTCGATGAAGACGAGGTCGAACGGGCCCTCCACGTCCGGGAGCGTCTCGAGCGCGGGCCCGACGCGGATGTCCACGATCGCGTCGAGGCCGGCCCGGGCGACGTTCGCGCGCGCGACCTCCGCGTAACGAGGCTCGAACTCGAGCGAGACGAGCCGCCCGTCGGCCGGGAGCGCGCGGGCGAGCCAGATCGTCGAGTAGCCGCCGAGCGTCCCGATCTCGAGGATCGCCCGCGCGTCCTGCATCCGCGCCAGCAGGTGGAGGAGCTTGCCCTGGAGCGGCGAGACGGCGATCGCCGGCAGGCCGGCCTCGTCGCTCGCCGCGAGCGCCGCGTCGAGCGCGGGATCGTCGCCGATCAGCGCGTCCGCGAGGTACTGGTCGACCGCCTCCCACCGTCGCTCGTTCACGACGCGGCCGCCTCCCCGACGAGCGCGAGCTGCACGCCGGATTCGAGGTTCGAGACGGTCACGCCGACGAGCCGGAGCGCGCCGGGCCGCTCGTCGAGCGCCCGGTCGAGGAGCGTGCAGGCGAGCGTCCCGATCCGCTCCGCGTCGTCCGTGCCGACCGGGAGCGACTGCGAGCGGGTCCGCGTGGCGAAGTCCGGGTAGCGGAGCTTCGTCGTGACCGTCCGGGCCGCCTGGCCTCCGCTCCGCAGCTTCTCCGCGAGCCGCTCGGCCATCCGCCGTAGCTCGTCGTGGAGCGCCGCGCGGTCGTCCACGTCGCGCGCGAACGTCTCCTCCTGGCTGATCGAGATGTTCTCGACGCCGAACTCGAGCCGCCGCGGGTCGACGCCGCGGGCCCGGTCGCGCAGGAGCGCTCCGATCGATCCCGGCAGGAGCCGCGCCAGATCCGCGTCGGCGAGCGCGGCCAGGTCGCCGACCGAGTCGACCCCGGCCGAGCGCAGCCGTGCCTCGGCCCGCGGCCCCACGCCCGGGAGCACGCGGACGTCGAACGGCGCCAGGAACGCGGCCTCCCCGCCCGGCGCGACGACGACGATCCCGCCCGGCTTGCGCCGGTCGCTCGCCACCTTCGCGACCACCTTGCACGTGCCGATGCCGATCGAGCACGTGAGCCCGCTCGCACCGCGCACGGCCGCCTGCACCGCCTCGGCGATCCGGCGCGCCTGGCGCACGTCGCCCGCCACCTCGTCCAGCTGGAGGTAGCCCTCGTCGAGGCCGGTGCGCTCGACCGTCGGGACGACCTCGCGCACGGCCGCCCACACCGTGCGGGAGACCTCCGCGTAGCGCGGGTGGCGCGGACGCACGAACACGACCTCCGGGCAGCGCCGCCGCGCCTCGGCGCAGCTCATCGCCGAGTGGATCCCGAAGCGGCGCGCGAGGTAGTTCGCCGTCGCCACGACGCCGCGGCCGTCGGGGTCGCCGCCGACGACGAGCGGGACCGACGCGAGCTCGGGCCGGTCGAGCTGCTCGACGGCGGCGAAGAACGCGTCCAGGTCGAGATGTCCGATGATCACGGCACCGGAGGGCATGGGTCGTGAAGAATAGGGAGGGCGCCGACCGGCGCCCGTTGCCGTTCCCATGTCGCACGACACCGACAAGCTCATCCGCCAGCTCTCGCTCGTTGCCTTCCTCATGGCCGAGCGCCGCCCGCTGACCGCGCGCGACGTGAAGGGGAACGTCGAGGGCTACTCGGAGATGTCCGACGAGGCGTTCGCGCGGCGGTTCTACTCCGACCGCGCGGAGCTGATCCAGCTCGGCGTGCCGCTGCACTCGCAGCGCGACGAGTTCACGGGCGAGGAGCTGTACACGCTCAAGTCGGACCAGTACTTCCTGAACGAGCTCCAGCTGGACGACGACGAGCTCGCCGCGCTCCAGACGGCGCTCTTCCTGCTCGAGGGCGAGTTCGCGTACTCGGAGCCGCTGCGGCTCGCGCTCCAGAACCTCGCGCTCGGCCGGCCCGGGGCCGCTCGACACGCCGACGCGCGGGGCCGTGCGCGTCGACATGCGCGATCCCGACTACTCGGTCGAGATGTCGGGCCGCCTGACGAAGCTCGAGAACGCGATCTCGAAGCAGCGGACGATCAAGTTCCGCTACTGGACGATCAGCCGCGACCGCGAGGCCGAGCGCACGGTCAACCCGTACGCGCTCCTGAACGAGCGCGGCTCGTGGTACCTGATCGGCCGTCGACCTGGACAAGCACGAGGTGCGCACGTACCGCGTCTCGCGGATCCGCGGCGACATCCGCTTCGCGACGAGGCGGGAGCGCGACTTCCGCGCGCCGGAGGACTTCGAGATCACCGGCTACCGCGGCCGCGAAGCGCTGGCAGTTCGGCGACCTCCAGGGGACGGCCGAGATCGAGCTCGACCCGGACACGGCCTGGTGGGTCGAGCGGACGATCGAGCGCGGCGAGATCGAGGACGGCGTCTTCCGCACCGAGTACGCGGATCGTCGGGCAGCTCGCGTCGTGGGTGCTCCGCCAGGACGGCCGGGCGCGGCCTCTCGCGCCGAAGGCAGCTCGTCGACGAGGTGAAGCGCGGCCTCGACGCCGTCACGGAGGCGCACACGGGCGACGCACCCCAACCTGCCCGCGAGTCGCGGCGCCGGACCGGCGGCGAGCCGGCCGAGCGCCCCGTCGGCCCCGTCGCACCCGAGCGCTTCGCCGTCCTCCAGGCGCTGCTCGCCTACCTGCTCGCCCGCTGCGGCGACGAGACGAGCGTCGTCATCCCGGCGGAGGAGCTCTCGGAGCGCTTCCACCTGACGGGCGACGCGCTCGGCCGAGCACCTCGCGCTCCTGAACCTCGTCAACTTCGGCGGCGGGTGCTACGCCGTCTACGCGAACGTCTCCGGCAACGAGGTGCACGTCCAGAAGGAGCTCTTCGGCGACGCGTTCCGGCGGGCGCCGCGCCTGACGCCGCTCGAGGCGCGCGCGATCCGGCTGGCGCTCGAGTTCGTCGGCCCGATGATCGCCGCGTCGGCCCACACGCCGCTCGACCGCGTCCGCCGCAAGCTCGAGGAGACGTTCGGCCAGTTCGGCGAGCCGGACGAGTCGGAGCCCGAGGAGCCGAGCGAGGAGGAGCGCACGCTCCACACGCTCACGCAGGCGATCGAGGGCCAGCGCCTCGTCGAGATCGAGTACCTCGCGGTCGGCGAGGAGCCGACCACGCGGACGATCGAGCCGCACACGTTCGAGCGCGAGCTGCCGTGGTGGTACGTCCACTCCTGGGACCGCTCGCGCGACGCGCAGCGGAGCTTCCGGCTCGACCGCATCCGCAGCGTCAAGCTCCTCGACGAGCAGTTCGAGCAGCGGCCCGACCTCGTGCCCGTGAAGCTCCGCGAGGTCGAGACGGCGCGCGTGCTCTTCACGAAGCCCGAGGCGCAGCGGCGGATCGAGCGGGGCGCGCGCCAGCTGACGGACGGCACCGCGCTCGAGGAGATGCGGCACGGGAGCGAGGAGTGGCTCGTGGGCGAGATCCTCTCGTTCCGCGGCGAGGCGATCGTGCTCGAGCCGACCGAGATCCGCCGCGCCGTGGCGAGCCGCGCCAAGACGCTCCGCAAGGAGCTCTTCCGCCGGCGCCGCTCGGCACTCCGGCCTAGCTCGAGAGCGGCAGGCGGACGATGAAGGTCGCGCCCTCGCCGGGCCGCGACTCGACCTGGAGCGAGCCGCCGTGCGCCTCGGCGATCGAGCGCGCGATGAAGAGCCCGAGGCCCGCGCCCGGGATCGAGCCGCCGACACGCGACCCGCGGCCGAACTTCTCGAAGATCACGCGCTGCTCCTCCGAGGTGATCCCGGGGCCGTTGTCGACGACGCTCACCTCGACGACCCGTCGCGTCGCCGCGGCGCGCACCTCGACCTCGTCCCCGGTCACCGTGTACTTGACCGCGTTCGTGAGCAGGTTCATCACGAGCTGCCGGAGGCGCTCGCGGTCGCCGCGGATGGTCGGAAGCGGCGTCGAGAGGCTCGTGCTGAGGCTGACCTCCTCGGTGCCGAGGTCGACGACGGCCACGGTCTCCTCGAGCAGCTCGGCGAGGTCGATGTCGGCGAACGAGTAGCTGAAGGTGCCCGCCTCGACGCGCGAGGTGTCGAGGACGTCGCCGATCAGCGCGGCGAGGCGCGTCGTCTCCTCGTCGATCAGGGCGAGGAACGACTCGCGCTGCTCGGGCGTGAGCGTGCGCCAGCGCTGGCGGAGCGTCGAGGCGCAGCCGACCACCGACGCCATCGGCCCGCGCAGCTCGTGCGAGACGAGCGAGACGAAGTCGGCGCGCAGGGCGGAGAGCCGTCGAAGCTCCTCCCCTGCCGCGCGCTCGGCCTCGAACGCGCGCATGTTCTCGATCGCGGTCGCGAGCTGGCGGCCGAGCAGCGTGACGAGGTGCACCTCGTCCTTCGTGAACGCGGCCGGATCGACACGGGAGACGGAGATCGCGCCGAGCGTCCGCCCCGCGAGCGAGAGCGGCGCGGCGACCCGGGAGCGCAGGCCGAGGCCGGCGATCTCGAGCTCCTCGGGGTAGTGCGGGCTCTCGGCCATGTCGTCGTTCACGATCGTCGCGCCGTCGCGCAGCAGCTGCGCCAGCACGGTCTCGCTGACCGGCCGCATCCACTCGGAGCGCTGCGGCTCCTCCTCCCCGAGCCCGGCGTCGGCGATCACGCGCGCCCGGCCGCCGTCCGCAAGGACGAGCGCGAGCCGGTCGAACGGAAGCGCGCTCCGCACCTCCTGGACGAAGCGGCGGAAGGCCTCGTCGAGCTCGAGCGAGGACGAGAGCGCCCGGGCGCAGCGGTTGACGATCTCGAGCTGGTCGGCGTGGCGGCCCATCTCGTCGCGGAGCGCCTCGGCCTCGGCCGCGCGGGTCTCAGCGCGGGCCGTCTCGTGGTGGAGCTGGCGCACGAGGCCTCCCACGATCAGGCCGGTGAGCAGCTGCACGACGAGCGTGATCGCGACGTTCCGTGCCTGGAACGAGTCGGTCGGCCCCGGCGGCGCGTCCGCGGCGCGCTGCAACTCGAGCAGGACGAGGAGCGGCGCGTTCAGGACCGTCAGACCGACGCCGCCGACGATCCCGTACCGGACCGCCGCCTCGGCGACGACGAGCACGACGAGCCGCGTCGACTGCGTTCCCGGTCGTCAGCGTGTGCGTGAACGCGTAGGCGTAGATGATCGCGACGTCGAACGCGAGCGCGCAGAGCCCGAGCGACCGGAGCTCGCGCTCGCTCCAGTCGCGCCGCGCGAGGACCGCCAGGACGCCCGCCCCGAGCGCGAAGAACGCGGTCACGACCCAGGCCTGCGCCGCGTTCACGTCGTCCTGGACGTACGCGCTGATGACGACGAGGACGATCGTCAGCGCGACCGCCACGAGCCTGATCCACGCGATCCAGATCTCCTGGGAGCGGAGGCGCTCGCGGGTCACGCGCGCCCTCCGCGAGCCGTTCGGCCGCCCACTCGGCGTGCTCGCGCAGGAGCGGGTCGTCGCCCTCCGCGTAGCGGTCGACGAGCGGCGCGAGGGTCTCGTCCCCGGAGTTGCCGGCCGCGACGAGCGCGTTGCGGCGCAGGTAGCGCGGGTCGTTGCGCGGGACGAACAGCCGCTCGTAGCGCTCGCCCAGCTCCTCGTCGGTCGCGGTCAGCCAGTCGGCGAGCGAGACGACCGGCTCGGCGCCCGCGGGGAGCGGCTCGCCCGCGCGCCGCTTCTCGGTCCCGCGGTTCCAGGGGCAGACGTCCTGGCAGATGTCGCAGCCGTAGACCTGGACGCCGAGCGCCTCGCGGTACTCCTCCGGCACGGGGTCGGACGCCTGCGTCCAGTACGAGAGGCAGCGCGTCGCGTCGAGCTCGCCCGGCTCGTCGAGCGCGCCGGTCGGGCAGGCGTCGATGCAGAGGCGGCACGAGCCGCAGTCGAGCGAGAGCGGCGGCGCCGGCTCGACCTCCGCCTCGGTGAGGAGCGTCCCGAGCACGACCCACGAGCCGTGCCTGCGCGTGATCAGCATCGTGTTCTTGCCGTAGAACCCGATCCCCGCCCGGACGGCGCCCTCGCGGTCGACGTGCTGGTTCGCGTCGACGAGCACGCGGTAGGCGCCGCCGAGCGCGCGGCCGAGCGCGTCGAGCTTCTCGCGCAGCTCCGCGTAGCGGTCGTTCCAGGTGTAGCGCGGCAGCCGCCCCTCCCCCGGCCCGGGCTCCGGGACCCGGGACGTAGTACGAGAGCGCGGCGGAGACGACGGTGCGCGCGCCGGGCAGGAGCCGCTCCGGGTGACAGGAGACGTCGGGCCGCGCCATCGTGAAGCGCATCCGCCCGAAGAGGCCGCGCGCCCGGCGGTCGCGGATGTGGCGCTCCGTGTCCTCGTAGGGCGCGGGCGGAGCCGCTCCGATCGCGTCGAGTCCGAGCTCGGCCGCGAGCCGTTCCAGCTCGCCGTGTGTCACGCGTTCGGACATACCCCTTTTTCGAGTCTAGAGTTCGCGCTCGTGAAGGCAATTCGGATTCACGAGGACGGCGGCCCGGAGGTCCTCCGGCTCGACGACGTGCCCGATCCCGAGCCGGGCGACGGCGAGGTGCTCGTGCGCCTGCACGCCGCGTCGCTCAACCACCTCGACCTCTGGCTCCGCCAGGGCCTCCCCTCGGTGCCGAAGCCGCGCATCCTCGGCGCGGACGGGGCCGGCGTCGTCGCCGCGCTCGGCGCCGGCGCGGACGGCTTCGCCGAGGGCGACCGCGTCGTCATCAACCCCGGGCTCGACGACGGCGCGCACATCGTCGGCGAGCACATGGACGGGACGCACGCGGAGCTGATCGCGATCCCGGCCGAGTACGTCCACGCGATCCCCGAGGCGCTCTCGTTCGAGGAGGCCGCCGCGTTCCCGCTCGTGTTCGCGACCGCCTACCGGATGCTCGCCACGCGGGCGCAGCTCCAGGAGGGCGAGTGGGTGCTCGTCTGGGGCATCGGCGCCGGCGTCGCGACCGCGTCGCTCGCGATCGCGAAGGCGCTCGGGGCGAACGTGCTCGCGACGTCGACGAGCGACGAGAAGCTCGAGCGGGCCACGGAGCTCGGTGCCGACGCGGTCGTACGGACGGACGACGACGTCGTCGCGAAGGCCCGCGAGCTGACCGACGGCAAGGGCGTGGACGTCGTGGTCGAGCACGTCGGCGAGGCGACCTGGAAGTCCTCGCTCCAGGCCGTTCGCCCGGGCGGGCGGATCACCGTCTGCGGCGCCACCTCGGGGCCCAACCCGCCGGCGATGCTCCACCGCGTCTTCTGGAAGCAGCTCTCGATCCTCGGCTCCACGATGGGCACCCGCGAGGACTTCGCCGCGGTGCTCGACCTCGTCGCCACCGGCCGCGCGACGCCGGTCGTCGACCGGACGTTCCCGCTCGAGGAGGCCGCCGCCGCCCACGAGTACCTCGAGAGCGGGCAGCAGGTCGGCAAGGTCGTCCTGACGATCGCCTGAGTCCGGCGGCTCCGCCCAGGGCTGGTTAGCCGAAGCCGAGGACGAACTTCGCGTCGTCGGACATCTTGTCCGGCGACCACGGCGGGTCCCAGGTGAGGTCGCTCTCGACCTCGGAGACGCCGTCCATCGAGGCGACCGTCTCGGAGATCTCCTGCTCGATCATCGGGCCGACGGGGCAGCCCATCGAGGTGAGCGTGTAGGTCACCTTGACCTTGCCCTCGTCGTCGACCTCGACGTCGTACACGAGCCCGAGCTCGACGATGTCCATGCCGAGCTCCGGGTCCTCGACGACCCGCAGCGCGTCGATGATCTGCTCACGTGAAGGCATGGCTCCGAGGCTACCCGAGCAGGCGCACTTCCTCGCGCCGCTCCCGGGCGAAGAAGTGGATCCCGTCGATGAACTTGACCCAGTTGTGGCGCGTGCACATGACGACCGAGTGCGTGCGCGCGCTGTCGGCGAGGTAGCGGACCCCGCGCAGGAGGTCGGAGTTCGAGACGCCCGTGGCGGCGACGATCACTTCCCCGTGGGCCAGGTCGTCGGTGGTGAAGACGCGGTTCACGTCCGGGATGCCCTGCTCGGCGGCCTGCTCGATCTCCGTCCGCGTCGTCGGCCAGAGCTGGGCCTGGAGCTCGCCGCCGAGGCAGCGGAGCGCGGCGGCGACGATCACGGCCTGGCGCGCGCCGCCGATCCCGATCGCGAGGTGGTCGTTCGTCCCGCGGATCGCGGTCGAGATCGAGGCCGAGACGTCGCCGTCGGCGATCAGCTTGATCCGGGCGCCCGCGTTGCGGAGGTCCTCGATCAGGTCCTCGTGGCGCGGCCGGTCGAGGACGATCGCCGTGATGTCCTGCGGCGTCCGCCCGTAGGCCTCGGCGATCGCCTCGACGGTCTCGCCGATCGGGCGCGAGAGGTCGATCTGGCCGCGCGCGGGCGGCCCGACGGCGATCTTGCGCATGTACATGTTCGGGAGGCTCGGGATCGTGTCCGGGTCGCCGGCGACGATCATCGACATCGCGCCGAAGTCGCCGCGCGCGACGAGTGCCGCGCCCTCGATCGGGTCGACGGCGAGGTCGACGCGCTCCCCGCCCGAGCCGACGACGGCGTCGGTGCTGAGCGGCCCGTCCGGGTCGCCGCTCCCGACGACGACCTTGCCCTCGATCGGGAGGCCGTCGAGCGCGGCGCGCATCCCGGCCGCGGCGGCCGCCTCGGCGCCCGCCACGTCCCCGCGCCCGAGCCAGCGGCCCGCGGCGACTGCGGCGCGCTCCGTGGCCGCCGCATAGCTCTCGCAGCGGCAGAAGGTCTCGGCGTCCGGTCACGGGCTCCCCGCCACGCGCTCGAAGGTATCCAGCACGAGCCGGAGCACCGCGTCGATCGCGCCCTCGCGGTCCGAGTTCTCGATCACCGGCACGCCGGCCTCCTCGGCGCGCTCGAGCAGGTAGGCCTGGATCCGCCGGATCTCCGGCAGCGAGTTGAGGTACTTCTCGACCGGCCGCACGCCCTCGGAGTCGGCGTCGCGCACGAAGAAGTGGCGCGCGTGCTCGGCCTCGTCCGGGATCGCGATCACGCACTGCGAGACGATCGCGCCGTCGAGCTCGGACCCGGGCACCATCCCCGGGACGAGGTGGACGCCCTCGAGCGCCATCGAGTGGTTCTCGGTCAGCGCCCGCTCCATGACCGCCTTGACGCCGACGAGGACGTTGCGCGTCTGATCGACGAAGCCGCGCAGGTTGGGGTCCTCGGAGCCGCCGACCGCCGGCGAGACCGACGCGCCCGCCTCGAAGCTCGAGTGGTGGAGCGACGGCATGAACGCCTCGGAGAAGAACGCCCGCATCGTCTGGCGGACGAAGTCGGTCGACGTGACGCGCGTGATCCCGAGCCGGTGCGCGACCTCGGTCGTGATGGTCGACTTCCCGGTCCCGGTCGCGCCGCCGACGAGGATGATCAGCGGCTTCTCGATCTCCTGGAGCCCTTGGTAGCGGCGCAACGCCGGACCGCGTGGTCGTCCTCGTGCTCCGCGAGCACGCCGGCCGCGGCGTCGTAGACCTGCTCCTGCGTGACGGTCGCCTCGCCGTGCGTCTGGTGCAACGCCGTCTCGATCAGGCGCGCCAGCTCGTACGCGCGTTCGGGCGCGAGGCCCGTGCCCATGAGCGCCCGGGCCATCAGGCCCTTCGAGTACGGCAGCCGCGCGTCGGCCGTGCCGACGGGCAGGTCGGAGACGCGCCGGCCGCTCACGCCGCCGCTCCCGTCCGCGCGGCCGCGTCGGCGAGCGCCGCGAGCGCGTCGTCCAGGTCGGGCTCGCCCGCGAGCGCCTCGACGGCGTTGTCGCAGAGGATCGTGTCGATCCCGCGCTCGCGCCGCCTCCTCGGCGACCACGTCGATCGCCGCCGCCTTGATCTCGACCAGGAACGCGTCGGCGTCGCCCGGCGCGCTCGAGGTCGGCCCGCAGCGCGTCGCGGCGGGCGAGGTTGCCGGAGACGAGCGTGACGCGCGGCGCCGTGGTCGTCGCTCGAGCGTCTCGCGCAGCCGGTCGTGCACCTCCTCCGGCGCGGTCGTGAAGAGCGCGACCGTCCGGCCCTCGACCGGCTCGGTCGGGCGCAGCCGGAAGACCGTTGCGATCGACCGGGACGTCCGGATCGACGTCGGCGATCGCGCTCGCGCAGGCGCGCGACCTGCTCGGGCGTGACGCGCGGCTCCTCGCAACCCGTGAGCACGACGAGGTCGGAGAGCAGGATCCGGTAGGCGCCCAGGTAGCCGGCGACGAGCTCGGGATCCTGCGCGCCGCCGGCGACGAGCACCCGCGCGCTCGTCTCGACCGGCGGGAGCGCCGCGCCGCTGCCCTCGAAGATCACCAGCTCCGGCCCGAGCTCGGCGGCCGCGCGGGCGCCCGCCTCGACGTTCGAGACGAACGGCGCGCCGGCCAGCCCGCCGCCGCAGCGCCGGCAGCCGACCGTGGTGACGCGGGCGAGCGCGGCGTCCTCGAGGTAGTCCGAGGCCGCGTGGGAGCCGGCGCGGGCGAGCTCGAGGAGCGCCGCGGCGTCAGGAGGCTCCTCGACGACGACCGGGTCCGGCGGGCCGCCCCGCCCCATCGCGACGACGACCACGTCGCGCGTCTCGGCGAGCAGCCGGGCGAGGTGCCCGGCGACGGCCGTCTTCCCCACGCGCTTGCCGCTCCCGATCACGGCCAGCGAGGGCAGCTCGAACGGCGCGAAGCTCGACCGGGTCGAAGCGGAAGTCGGCGCCGACGTACGGCAGCCCCGCCGCGAGCGTGCGGCTCGCGAGGCGCATCCGGTCGCGCGCGGTGACGACCGGCTCGTCGGAGAGGTCGACCACCACCTCGGCGCCAGCCTCCGTGAGCCCCTGCTCGAGCGACCCGTAGAGCGGCACGCCGTAGTCCTCGCCGCCGCGGAGCTTCTCCGTCCCGCCGAGCCCGACCGCGCCGACGACCTCGTACGGCAGCTCGCGGAACGCCTGCGACGACCACGTCGGCGTAGTGCTCGCCGTCGATGAGCGCCAGAGCTCTCACCGCCGCGAGGTGACCTCGTCCTCGATGCGCCGCGTGTACTTCTCGAACTCGAGCGTGTCGGCGGAGAACTGGATGATCCGCTCCTCGCCGTGGAACGGGTACCGCCGGAAGACGTCCACGTGGCGGCCCTCGATCTCGATCACGTTGTAACAGGGCCTCCCGCGCCCGCGGAGCCGGAGCGACGAGACCGTCCCCGCGTTCACGACGAAGAGGTTCTCGAGCCGCCAGGCGTACGGCACGTGCTTGTGCCCGGAGAGGACGAGGTTGACCTTCGAGTCCTGGAGCACCTCGATCACGTCGCCGGCGTCGTAGACGACGTTCCGCTCGCGCCCGGTCCCGGGCACGGGCAGCAGGTGGTGGTGCAGGACGAAGATCCGGAAGTCGGCCGGCGCCGAGAACTGCTCCGCGATCCACTTGTACCGCCCGCGGCCGATCTGGCCGTGGTCGAGGTCGGGCTCGGAGGAGTCGACCGCGACGACGGTGACGCCGTTCACGTGCAGGACGGAGCTGCGCTCGCCGAAGAGATCCTCGAAGTGGACGTAGCCGACGTTCCGTGAGTCGTGGTTGCCCGGGATGACCACGAGGGCCTCGCACTCGAGCCGCTCCAGGTAGGCGGCCGCCTCCGCGTACTCCTGCCGAAAGCCGTTCGTCGTCAGGTCGCCGGAGCAGACGACGACGTCGGGCTTCAGGTCGTTCACCTCGATGATCGCGCGCTCGAGCAGGTTCGGGACGAAGTGCGGGGAGCCCGTGTGGAGGTCGGAGATGTGCGCGATTCGGAAGCTCATGGGCGGCGGCGGCGGCGTGTGCGCCGTGGCCTAATGGTACGACGGGGCCGTCCGCGGCGGCTGGTACTTTGAGTCCCCGTGATCCGGGAAACCCACGGTTTCCAGGCATTTCGGGGGACCGAACCGCCTCGCTTCCAGAACACCTCTGAACGCGAGGTGGCCCTTCTCCTCGACTACTACGGCATTCCCTGGGAGTACGAGCCGCACTCGTTCCCGCTCGAGACGGACGAGGACGGCCGCGTCATCGAGGCCGCCTGCCCCGACTTCTACCTCCCGGACCAGGACCTGTACGTCGAGATCACGACCATGAAGCAGTCGCTCGTGACGCGCAAGAACCGGAAGATCCGCAAGCTCCGGGAGCGCTACCCGGACCTCAAGGTGAGGCTCTGGTACAAGCGCGACGTCGAGCGGCTCGTCCAGAAGTACGGCCTCGATTTCGCTGCATAGCGTCCCCGCCCACCTCGAGCAGCCCGACCGCCTCGGCGACGTCTACCTGTCGCGCGAGGACCTGGCCGCGCGCATCCGTGATCTCGGCGCCCAGATCGCCGAGGACTACGCGTCGCGCGACCTCCTGCTCGTGACGATCCTGCGCGGCGCGGTCGTCTTCGGCACCGACCTCTCGCGCGCCGTGCCCCTCCTCCACGCGCTCGACTTCGTCTCGATCGTCGGCTACCGCCGCGGGCCGCAGACCGCCGTGCGCTTCCTCAAGGACCTCGACACGCCGATCGCCGGCCGCGACGTCCTGCTGGTCGAGAACGTCGTCGACACCGGGCTGACGCTCAACTACCTCTTGAAGGCGCTCGCCCTGCGCAGGCCGCGCGACGTGGCGATCTGCACGCTCCTCGACCGCCCGAACCGCCGGCTCGTCGACGACCTGCCGATCCGCTACGTCGGCTTCCCGGCCCCGGACGAGTTCCTCGTCGGCTACGGCTTCGAGATCGAGGGCCGCTACCGCGGCCTGCCCGATCTGCACCTGCTCGGCCGCTAGCCGGCGTCTTGTGGCGCTCCTGAGCCGGTGCTTCAATCCGGCGGTGAGACGAGTTATCGGCATGACTCTCGCGCTGGCGGCGGCGCTGGTCGGATTCCTCGCCCCGGACGCCCGCGCGGCAACCGCTGCCGCGACGAACGGCCGACTCTTCTACGAGTCGGCCGCCGGCGAGTCGAACGACGTCGCCGTCACGCTTGTCTACAGGAGCGCGACCCACGACTACGCCGTCACGGTCGCTGACGCCGGGGCGTCGATCACTCCCGGCGGCGCGTGCAGCGCCGTCACGCCGAACGAGGTCATGTGCGAACCCGTCATGCGGCTCGAGCTCACCCTGGGCCGCGGCGCGGACTCGCTGACCGTGCTCGGCGCCGGCCGGAACACGGCGGGCGAGTGCCTGCTCACGGCTCACGGCGGCCGGGGGAACGACCTGCTCTCGGGGAGCAGCCATGCGGACTGCCTGTTCGGCGGCCGCGGCGACGATCGGCTCGAGGGCCATGCGGGCGAGCGCCTGTACTCGTTCGAGCCGACGGAACAGCTCGAGGGCGGCCCAGGCGACGACGTGCTGCTCGGCGGTGTCGGATCGGACCTCCTGGTCGGCGGCTGGGGCGCCGACGTCCTCCGCGGCGGGAAGGGCACCGCCGACCTCGTCTCGTACCTCCTGCGCCACGGAGGCGTCCGGGTCGATCTCGACGGCGCCCGAGACGACGGAGCTCCGGGCGAGCGCGATCTCGTGGGTCGGGACGTCGAGGACCTCCTGGGCGGCGAGGGACGCGACGTGCTCCTCGGCAACGCCCGTGCGAACACGATCACCGGGGCATCGGGCGGCGACGTGATCCGCGGGTACGGCGGCCTCGACCAGCTCGAAGGAGGCCTCGGGCCCGACGCCATCGCCGGCGGCGACGGAGGCGACTGGATCTTCGCGGGCTTCGACAACAACGGCCACTACGTGCCCGACGGCCCGACGCCGAATCTCCTCCGCGGCGGGGCGGGACGCGACATCCTCTTCTCCTCCGGGAACGGCCCGGACCGGCTCGTGGACGGCGGCACGGGGATCGACATCGCGACAATCGACCGCGGCGTCGATCCGGCTCGCCGGGTCGAGCAGTTCGCGGCGCGGGCGCGCTAGAGGTAGCCCATCGGGTCGACGGGCGAGCCGTTCACCCGGACCTCGAAATGGACGTGCGGGCCGGTGCAGTGGCCCGTGCAGCCGACGGCGCCGATGCCCTGGCCCTGGGAGACCTGGCCGCCGCCGACCCAGATGGCGGACATGTGGCCGTAGGCGGTCGCGATGCCGCCGCCGTGGTCGATCACGACGATGTTCCCGTAGCCGCTCATGACGCCGGCGTAGATGACCGTCCCGCCGGCGGCCGCGTGGATCGCCGTGCCGGTCGGCGCGGCGATGTCGATCCCCTCGTGCATGCGGCCCCAGCGCATCCCGAAGCCGCTCGTGACGGTGCCGCTCACCGGCCAGATGAACCCGGCCGCCGACGGAGCGCCACCCCCGCTGCTCCCGCTGGTCGGGGCCGGCGTCTGGGCGGCGCGGATCTGATCGGCGAGCGAGGCGCTCGCCGCGAGCATCGAGTCGAGGTCCTCCTCCGCCTCGTCCCGGAAACCCTCGACGTCCGAGAGCAGGGCCGTCTTGCTCTCCTTCGCGGCCGCGAGCGAGCTCTGGCGAGAGACGAGCGCGGCGCGCGCCGCCTCCGCCTCTGCCGCCTTGGCCTCGATCACCGACGTCGCCTCGGCGACCTCGGTGCGGATCTGGGCAGTCTCCCGGCGCGCGTGCGCGAGGTCGATCTTGAGCTTCTTGAGCGTCGCGGCGAGGCGCTGGTCGTGCTCGCCGACGTCGTTCATGAAGTCGATCTGCTGGATCAGCTCCGTGAGGTTCTCGACCTGAAGGAGGATCGCGACGCTGTCGACCTCGCCCGTCTCGTAGAGCTCGACCAGGCGCCGGTCGAGGATCCGCTGCGCCTTCTCGTGGTCACGGCGCAGCTGCTGCGAGGTGGCGGGTCTGGCGGTCGAACTTCTCCTCGAGGACGGCGAGCCGCGCCCGGTGCTCGGCGAGGTCGGCCTCGAGCACGGTCAGCTGGCCGCTCAGGTCCTCGATGTCGCCCTCGAGCGAGGAGATCTCGTCGGTCGCGGACGAGATCTGGCTCGAGAGGATCCCCTCCTTGTTCTTCGCATAGGAGATCTTCGTGCGGAGCGACGAGATCTTCCCGTCGAGCGTCGCCTGCTGGTCGGTGAGCGACTGCGCGGACGCGCCCGTTGCCGCCGCCAGCGCGGCGATGCCGAGAGCGAGTACGACGCGGAGTGTCCTTCTGGGGGCTGCCACCGGAAACGAGTTTCGCGGGGCGGCCTGACGTCCCTGCCCCGGGCGGTTGACCTCGGTGTTGTACCCGAAACGGCCCGTTAGGGCAATTCTGCAGGGGTTTTTCCAATCTCTGGGGCCGAGTCGAGCGCCCTCAGCGCGGCCCCTGCCTCGGCGCGCAGCCGGCCGACCTGGGCGCGGTAGTCCTCGTCCGAGACCTTGCCGGTGCGGTGGTCGAACTCGAGCTCCTTGAGCGCCGCGAGGGCACGGTCGCGCTCCTCCTCGTGACGCAGCCGCTCGCGCTCGGCGGGGGTCGGCTCGGGGAGCGAGTCGTCGGCTCCGGGCTCGCGCAAGAACGGCAGCGCGACCAGCACGACGCAGGCGACGGCGAGCGCCGCCCCGAGGGCGAGTGCGAGGGCCTCCATCAGGCGCGCGCGAGCGCCGGGTCCTCGGCGGCAAAGCGGCGGGCGAGCCGTCTCGCCTCGCGCGCGTCCGGCCACATGGTGATCGCCGCGCCGGCGAGGAAGACGAGCCCGGCCAGCCAGATCAGGTTCACGAGCGGGTTCACGATCGCCTTCAGGAACACGTCCTCGCCGGAGAACTGGTCGGCGATCAGGAAGAGGTCCTCGGCGCGCAGCGGGTCGGAGCGGATCGCCACCTCGTTCGAGACCTGCTGCTCGGCCAGGTAGCTGTTCTTGCCCGGCTCGATCGTCCCGAGGTCGCGTCCGTTGCGCTCGACGTCGATCTGCGCCCGCCGCTCGATCGCGTTCGGGCCACGGGTCTCGGTCGAGCCGCGGTAGGTGAGCGTGTAGTCGCCGACCGTCATCTGCTCGCCGGGCTTGAGGCTCCCCTCGGTCGTGCTCGCGAACGCGCCGATCCCGATCGCGCCGATCATGAGCAGGACGATCGCGGCGTGGACGACGTAGCCGCCGTAGCGGCGCCGGTTCCGCCCGACGAGACCCGAGAACGCGCTGAGCCAGGTCTCCGAGCCGGTTGCCTTCCGCGCGCGCGTGCCGCGCGCGAACTCGAGCACGATCGCGGCGAGGACGAAGACCGCGAACGTGTAGCCGATCAGCCCGGCCGGGCTCGACCCGGCCCCCGCGAGGAGCAGGAGCAAGCCCGCGACGAGCGCGGCGGCGGCCGGGACCGCGACGGCTCGGCCGAGCGCATGGAGCGACGCCCGCCGCCACGCGACGAGCGGCCCGAGGCCCATGAGCAGGACGATCGGCAGCCCGAAGGCGACCGCGAAGAAGTCGTAGTACGGCGCCCCGACCGTCACGGTCACGCCGCGGACGGCCTCCGACAGGATCGGGTAGAGGACGCCCCAGAGCACCGTCAGCGCGAACGCGACGAGGAAGAGGTTGTTGTAGAGGAACGCCGCCTCGCGCGAGACCAGCGACTCGAGCCGCGTGCGCGAGCGCAGGTACGGGAGCCGCCAGATGATCAGCGCGATCGACCCGGCCAGGACGAGCGTGATGAAGCCGAGGAACCAGGGTCCGATCGACGACTCCGTGAACGAATGGATCGAGCTGAGGATCCCGCTGCGCGTGAGGAACGTGCCGAAGAGCGAGAGCGCGAACGCGCCCGTGACGAGGATCACGTTCCAGACGCGGAGCATGTCCTTCTTCTCCTGGATCATCACGGAGTGGAGGTACGCGGTCGCGACGATCCACGGCATGAGCGCGGCGTTCTCGACCGGATCCCAGGCGTACCAGCCGCCCCAGCCGACCTCCTCGTAGGCCCACTTCGCGCCGAGCAGGATCGCGACGCCGAGGAACGTCCAGGCGGCGAGCGTCCAGCGGCGCGTGGCGATGATCCACCGCTCGTCCGTCCGCTTCGACGCGAGCGCGGCCATGGCGAACGCGAACGGGATCGTGAGCCCCACGTAGCCGAGGTAGAGGAGCGGCGGGTGGGCGAGCATGTACGGGTTCTGGAGGCTCGGATTGAGCCCGGCCCCGTCGGCCGGCGCGGCCTGCGTGGCGAACGGGTTGGCGATGAACACGAGCAGGACGGCGAAGAAGGTCGCGATCCCGGCGAGGATCGGCACCGTCCACGGCAGCACGCGCCGCGTCAGCCGTCCGTTCAGCGCGATCGCGGCGCAGCTCATCCCCAGGAGGACGAGCAGCCAGAGGAGGAGCGAGCCCTCCTGGCCGCTCCAGAACGCGGAGAGCGCGTAGCGGAGCGGCAGCTCCTTGCTCGTGTGGTCGGCGACGTAGGCGAACGAGAGGTCGCGCGTCCCCATCGCGACGAGGAGGACGAGCGACGCGACGCCGGTCGCGGCGAGGGCGCCGTAGAGCGCGTTCCGGGCCGACTCGATCAGGCGCCGCTTGCCGGTGTAGGCGGCGTACGCGCCGGCGACGGCCGCGTAGGCGACGAGCCCGAGGGCGACGACGAGCGCGGCCCGTCCGAGGAGCGGCACCTGCGGCCCCTAGGTGTCCTCGTCGGGCGCGTACTTCGAGGGGCACTTCGTGACGAGCGAGTCCGGCTCGGCCACGAACGTGTCGCCCTCGAGCTTGCCCTTGAGCATCACTTCCCGGCCCGGCTTGAAGAGGTCGGGCACGGAGCCCGTGTAGACCACCTTCACGATCCCGGGCCCGTCGCGGTCCTTGAGCGAGAAGCGAAGGCCCTCGCCGCGCGCGTCCCCCGTGACGTCGTTCACGACCATGCCGCCGAGCAGCACGGTGCCGCTCTGGCCGGCGAGCTCGCTCGGCTGGACGCTCGGCGTCGACCCGCCCGCGAAGCTCGTGTAGACGAGGAAGATCGCGAGGACTGCCGCCACCGACAGCGCGATGACGAGGCGCGCAGGATTCCGCCGCCGGGCCACGGTTCGAGTGTACCCGGGCGGGCCCGGAACCTACTCGGGAAGGGGCGCGGGCCGGCGGAGCGGGATGCGGTACCCGTGGTCGCGGCAGAGCGAGCCCTGGTCGTCTTCGGTCAGGGCGTCGCAGTACCCCTTGCCGTAGGCGGCCCGCATGAAGGCGGCGACCACCTCGAGGTTCCACTCGCCCACCTCTGACGCTTCGGCCCAGAGGTCGGCGAGGCGCACGTCGATGTCCAGCTCGAGGAGCTCGATTCGTGTCGGACGCTTGCTCATGGCGAAAACGATAGGACCGCGATCGGACGACGCGCGGATACCCTCCGCCGATGGGTGCCATCCGCTTCGGCCCGGCGCGGGTTCCCAGCCGCGAGAGCCCCGAGGAGGCCGTCGCAGCTGCTCCTCGAGCGGGGGTTCACGGCCAACGAGATCGACTTCGAGGGCGGCTTCTGGATGAAGCCCGAGTGGGAGTGGGCGGCGCGATTCGGCGAGGCGGCCAGCGAGGCCGGGATCGTTCTCTCGGTGCATGCGCCGATCGCCGCCTTCCCCGGTCACCTGCCGGGGGACGAGGGCAAGCGCAAGCGGGCGTTCGGGATGCTCGACCACACCGCCGGCGTCGCGGTCGCGGTCGGAGCCGAGGTGGTCGTCGTCCACCCCGGGTTCCTGCTCGGCCGCTCGCGCGAGGACGCCCTCGAGGGCGTCGTGACGGATCTGGTCGCGCTGCGCGAGCGGCTCGAGGCGAAGGAGCGCGCCGTCCCGTTCGGGGTCGAGGTGATGGGCCGCGTGCGCGAGCTCGGCACGGCGGAGGACGTCTTCCACCTGGCCGCCCGGCTGCCCTGGGTGCGGCCGGTGATCGACTTCGCCCACCTCCACGCGGTCACCGACGGGGCCTTCACGGACGTGGACGCGTTCCACGGCGTGCTCGCGCTCGCGGACGAGCTGCTCGAGCCGGACGCTCCGTTCCACATCCACTTCTCCGACATCGCGTTCGCGAACCGGAACGAGACGAAGCACCTGCCCTACGGCGAGGGCACGCTCCGCGCCGACCCGCTCGCGGAGGCGCTCGCGCGCTTCGACCGCCCGGCGACGGTCATCTCCGAGTCGCCCGACCTCGAGAGCGACAAGGCGATTCAGGCCGCGCTCGCGGCCTGAATCGCCTATCCACACCTCGGCTCGCTTGCGAACTCAGGTCTCGAGCGCGAGCTCAGACCGTCTGCGCGAGGGTGCATCGACGTCGTCCCTGAGGATCGGCGACGACTTCCTGAAGCCCCACACGGCCGCGTAGATCCCGAGCGAGAGCTCCCACAGGAACTCGGGGACGACCAAGAGGCTCACCGGGCCGGTCTGGTCCCACAGGTCGAAGAGCACGCCGACGTTCCCGATCAGGAGGAGCGGGCCGCCGATCAGTCCGAGCCAGGCCAGGCGCCGCGGGACGAGGCCGGAGCGGTACATCAGGTAGCCGAGGATCAGCCCGTTCCCGAAGGGGACGGCCAGCCCGGGGCCGAAGAGGAACGTCCAATCCTTGAGCGCAGCGAGGGAGACGGCGAGGTCGCCCGAGTCCGGAGAGTCCTGGCGCAGCGTGACGACCCCGAGCATGAAGATGATCGCCCGCCGCGATGAAGACGCACTCGATGATTCGCGCCGCGACGTAGCCGATGGCGAGGAACTCGTTCTGTCTCCTCACGATCGGATAGAGCACGACGGCCGTTCCCACGTTCGCCAGGACGAGCAGGAACTCCAGCAAGGCCCCCAGGTAGATCTGGGTGTCCTTCCCGCCGCCCGCGATGTAGCCGGCCGGGTCGTCGAGCACCGACTGGAAGAGCGCCAGCGCCCCGATGGACGTGACGAACGTGATGAGGAACAGCACGCCGAAGATCCGCGCAGCCCGTTGATCTGAGCTCACTGGAAACCCCCTTTTCTCTTAGGACGGGCGACCCCGTGATCTTTAGGGGTATCGCAGGACGATGCAAGGCGGGAAATGCCTCCAGCAGCTGAGGGCGCGACGTGCGCGCCCTAGACCCTTCGATGCATAGAAGAAGGGCGGCGGCCACAGTCGGCCGCCGCCCCGGTTCGTGTCCGTGCTAGCGGATATCCGAGTCCGTCGTGTAGTAGGCACCGACGCGACGGCGGTAGTCCTCGTCGCGGTAGGTGCTCTCGTCGAACTCGGGCGAGTCCTTGATCTCGTCCTTCGTGCGGCTCACGAAGATCGTCTCCGTGTCGAGATCGACCCGCTCGACGACGCCGGCCGGCAGCAGGACCTTCTTGCCGAAGATCCACGGGCCGGTGTCGACGACGATGTAGCTCGACGACGTCTCGTACGTCGCCTCGTCGACCTTGCCGATGCCGCCGTCGGTCGCCTCGACGCTGAACCCCGTGAGATCGAGGCCGCGCGTCATGTCGACGCCGATCGTGTCGACGTCACCGTATGTCCATGGGTCCATCGTGCGACTGCGTTCCATCATGTGTGTGTCCCCCCTTGTCTGCGTTGGTCACGGCGAAGTCCTGCACCGCACGTTCGTATCGCTCGGGTCTACCCGACGCTCCACGACCCCTAACCCGGGAGCCGTCCTAGAATCCGCGCCCATGGCCGACGAGCCGCAGACCGAGCCAGGAGCTCGAGCCCGCCCCCGAGCGGGAGCCGGAGCGCGAGGAGCGCGACGAGCGCGGCCCGTTCCTGCCGAACCGCGCGACGCGGCTCCGGGTCGAGTCGTTCGCCATGCGCCTCGTGGCGACCGCCGGGATCGTCGGGATCGGCACGGCGCTCGGCGCGATCCTCGGCACGCAGGACGTGCAGGCCTGGATCATCGCGCTCGTCGTCTCGGCCGTGAGCGTGCTCCTCGCCGGCGTGCTCTGGTCGTCGCGCACCCTGTAGATAGCCTCGCGCCATGGCCGTGATCGAGGCGGACGCGCTCCGCCGCACCTACCGGACGAGCACCGGGATCTTCCGCCGCCGCGCGATCGACGTCGAGGCCGTGCGGGACGTGTCCTTCGAGGTCGGCAAGGGCGAGCTCTTCGGCCTGCTCGGCCCGAACGGCGCCGGCAAGACGACCACGATCAAGATGCTGATCACCCTGCTCCTCCCCACGTCCGGGTCGGCGCGCGTGCTCGGGCTCGACGTGGTCGAGCAGCCGCGGCGAGGTGCGGCGCCGGATCGGCTACGTGTTCGGCGGGGAGAAGGGCCTCTACGAGCGGCTCTCGGCGCTCGACAACCTGCGCTACTTCGCCGAGCTCTACAGCGTCCCGCCGCGGCAGCAGCGCCAACGGATCGCCGACCTGCTCGAGCTCGTCGGGCTGACCGGCCGCGAGAACGAGCGGGTCGAGGGCTACTCCCGCGGGATGCGGCAGCGGCTGCACATCGCGCGCGGGCTGATCCACGACCCCGAGGTCGTCTTCCTCGACGAGCCGACGATCGGCGTCGACCCGGTCGGCGCGCGCGAGCTCCGCGCCACGATCGCCTCGCTCGTCGCGCAGGGCAAGACCGTCCTCCTGACCACGCACTACATGTTCGAGGCGGACAGCCTCTGCGACCGGATCGCCGTGATCGCGCACGGGTCGATCGTGGCCGAGGGGACGCCCGAGCAGCTGAAGGCGCAGGTCGCCGACCGCACCGTGGTCGAGATCGAGGCGTTCGACCTCGCCGAGGACGGGATCGCGCGGGTGCGCGGCGTCGCCGGGCGTCGAGTCGGTCTCGGTCGAGGAGCGCGACGGGCGCCACGTGCTGCTCGTCCAGTCGCCGCGCGGGCTCGAGCTGACGCAGGCGCTCCTCGGCGCGCTCGACGGGACGTCGGTCGGCCGCGTCGCCGCGCGCGAGCCGACGCTCGAGGACGCCTACGTCGCGCTCGTCGGCGGGGACGAGGGCGCGCGATGACGGCGGCCCGCGTCGTCTGGGGCGGCCTGCGCTTCCACGTGAAGACGCTGACGCTCTCGAACTTCTTCCTCCTGACGACCTTCCTCCTGCCGGCGATCTTCGCCTCGATCGCGTTCTTCCTCGTCGAGGCCGGGCGGCCGGCCGGGGACGCTCCTCTACACCGCGCTCGGCGCCGGGATGATGGGCGTCTGGTCGTCGACGCTCTTCGGCTCCGGCGGGGCGATCCAGTGGCAGCGCTACCAGGGCACGCTCGAGCTGCTCGTCGCCACGCCCTCGCCGTTCCTGCTCGTGCTCTTGCCGATCACGCTCGCGTCGGCGACGGTCGGCGCTCTACTCGCTCGCGATGACGCTCGTGTTCGGCCGCGTGCTCTTCGGCGTGCCGCTCGACGTCGCCCACCCGGTCGCGCTCGTCGTCGCGATCCCGGCGATGGTGATCGGGCTCGGGCTCCTCGGGCTCCTGCTCGCGACGACCTTCGTCCTCTACCGCTACGCGAACGCGCTCTCGAACCTGCTCGAGTACCCGGTCTGGCTCGATCACCGGCCTGCTCGTGCCGATCTCGCTCCTGCCCGGTCTGGGTCGAGCCGATCTCCTGGGTGCTCGCGCCGACCTGGGGCGTCCGGGCGATCCGCGAGTCGGCGCTCGGCGGGCGATCCGTGGACCTCGATCGGGATGTGCCTCGCGCTCGGCGTCCTCTACGTCGTCCTCGCCGCGTTCTTCCTGCGGATCTTCGAGCGACTCGCCCGCGACCGCGCGACCCTCTCGCTCTCGTGACCTCGCTCCGGATCTTCTTCGTCGGCGGCCAGATCGCGTACCGCGCGCTCTTCAACTGGATCTCGCCCTGGCTCTACATCCCGACGATGCTCGGGAGCCCGCTCTTCCAGATCCTCTTCTTCGCCTACCTCGGCCGCTTCGCCGGCGTCGAGGACGACGCGTTCTTCGTGGTCGGGAACGCCGTCCAGGTCTGCGGGATGTCGTGCATCTACGCGATGACGATGACGATCGCGAACGAGCGGTGGTTCGCGACGCTGACGCCGCTCCTCGCCACGCCGGCCAACCGCTTCGCGCTCTTCATGGGCCGCGCGCTGCCCGTGATCGCGAACGGGCTCTTCGTCTCGATCTTCGGCTTCTTCGTCGGGTGGCTCTTCCTCGACTTCGAGCCGGCCGCCGGGTCGATTCCCGCGCTCGGCCTCGTCCTCGTCGTGACCGTCTGCTCGTGCACCGCGCTCGGGATGGTGCTCGGCTCGGTCGGCCTGCGCGCCCGCGACGTCTTCTTCGCGGCCAACCTCGCGTACTACCTGCTGCTCCTCTTCTGCGGCGTCAACGTGCCGTTCGACGAGATGCCCGGCTGGATGCAGGCGATCGGCTCGTGGCTGCCGCTCACGCACGGGATCGCGGCCGCGCGCGAGGTGGCGGCCGGCGAGCCGCTCTCGTCCGTGAGCGGCCTCGTCTGGAAGGAGGCCGGGATCGGCGCGCTCTACGCCGCCGGGGCGTTCCTCCTGTTCCGGCTCTTCGAGGCCGAGGGCCGCCGCCGCGCCTCGCTCGAGACGCTCTAGCCGGCGTCCGGGCTCGGCCGCGGTCGCCTGCACCGGGACGGCCGGCCACTCCTCCCGGGAGCCGGTCTCGGCCAGTCGAGAGGTTGAAGGCCGAGTTGACGAGCCCGACGTGCGAGAACGCCTGCGGGAAGTTCCCGACGAGCCGGCCCGCGCGGGCGTCGTACTCCTCCGCGAGGAGCCCGAGGTCCGTTGCGCAGCGAGAGCAGCCGCTCGAAGAGGGCGCGCGCCTCGTCCTGGCGCCCGAGCAGCGAGAGGTTGTCGACGAGCCAGAACGAGCACGGGAGGAACGCGCCTTCGCCGGGCGGCAGGCCGTCCACCTCGCGCAGCTTCTCGTCGTCGAGATAGCGGCGCACGAGCCCGTCCTCGACGAGCTCCGGCGAGGATCGCCTCCACGGTGCCGACGCACGCGCGGATCGTCGGCGGCAGGAAGCCGACGAGCGGGATGAGCAGCGTGCTCGCGTCGAGGGTCTTCGCGCCGTAGTACTGGACGAAGGCGTTCCGCTCGACGTCGAAGCCGTTGCGGCAGACCTCCTCGTGGATCTCGTCCCGCAGCCGCTTCCACGGGCGCGGCGTCGCCCGGCCGGTCGAAGTGCTCGACCGCCTTCACCGCCCGGTCGAACGCGACCCACGCCATCACCTTGGAGTGCGTGAAGTGCCGCCGCGGGCCGCGAACCTCCCAGATCCCCTCGTCCTCGAGCGCGCCATTCGCCCTCGAGGTACTCGAGCAGGAGGCGCTGGAGCGACCACGACGCGTCGTCGGGAGGCAGGCCGCCGCGGCGCGCGAAGTGGAGCGCGTCCATCACCTCGCCGTAGACGTCCAGCTGGAGCTGGCTCGCCGCCGCGTTGCCGATCCGCACCGGCAGCGAGCCCTCGTAGCCGGGCAGCCACGGGAACCTCCAGCTCGGTGACCCGCCGCTTGCCGCTGACGGTGTAGAGGATCTGGAAGTCGGCCGGGTCGCCCGCCACGGTCGCGGAGCAGCCAGTCGCGCCACGCGACCGCCTCGTCCCGGAAGCCGGAGAGCATGAGCGCGTTGAGCGTGAGCGTCGCGTCGCGGATCCAGCAGTAGCGGTAGTCCCAGTTGCGCACGCCGCCGAGCTGCTCGGGGATCGACGTGGTCGGCGCCGCGACGATCCCGCCCGTCGGCGCGTACGTGAGTGCCTTGAGGACGGTCAGCGAGCGGAGCGACTTCATCGCGCCAGCTCGCCCTCGTAGGAGCAGCGCTCCGCCCACTCCGCCCACCAGCGGCGCGTGTCCTCGAGCGCGTGGAACGGCATCGACCTCGCGCGGCATGCGGCTCGTGCGACGGGTTCCAGGTGAGGACGAAGGGGATCCGGTCGCCCTCGGCGACCGTGAACTCGGCCCGCGTGGTCAGGTTCTCGCCGCGGGTCTCGACCGGCGTCCGCAGGGTGAGCGAGTCGGGCCCGCCGACCATGAAGAGCGCGCCGTCGATCCGCCGCACCCACGGGACGACGTGTCCGTAGTCGAAGCGGACGACGAGCTCCATCGTCATCGGGACGCGGCCGCGGACGCCCTCGACGATCCGGACGATGTCCGGGCGCCTTCTCCCGCGGCGGCATGAAGTCGAGGACGCGGACGGCCCCTTCGTCCGTCTCGTGGGTCGGTCTCGAGGATCAGCGTCTCGTCGACGTAGCGCCACGACGTCCGCGCCTCGCCCTCCGGCGCGAGGTGCCAGCGGCCGTGGTCGGACGTCCCGAGGAGCGCCGAGAAGCACGACGGCGAGTCGAAGCGCGGGATGCACATCCAGTCGATCGAGCCGTCGCGGCCCACGAGCGCGGCGGTCTGCGTGTCCCCGACGCAGCGCGTAGTCCTCGAGCGGGAGCGGCATGGCGCGATTGTGTCCGCTCCGGCGCGGGCCGGAACTCGGGTGCCTACACGGCGAGCGCCAGCTGGCCGCGCTCGCTGCGCGGCATCGGCCGCCCGGGCCGGTAGCCGGTGCCGCCGAGGCCGTGCTTGTCGCGCAGCGCGCGGAACCGTGCGGACAGGTCCTCCTGGTACGCGCGCGGCGCGTAGGCCCGGGTGCCGTAGAGCTGCTCGTAGCGGTCGGCCAGGTGCGGGTACGCGCCGCGCAGCCACGGGACGAAGTGGTCGCGGATCCCCGGCCGCACGTGCAGCGGGATGACCGCGGCGCCGTGGATGCCCGCCTTCGCCGCCTCGGCCAGCACCTCCTCGAGGTGCGCGTCGTCGTCCGTGAGGCCGGGGAGCACCGGCGCGACGAGGACGAACGTGCGGATCCCGGCCGCGGCGAAGCGGCCGAGGATCTCGAGCCGCTTGCGGCCGGGCGGCGTCCCCGGCTCGACCACCTTGCGGACGTCCTCGTCGAGCGTCCCGACGCTCATCGCCACGCTCGTCTCCGCCACCTCGGCGAGCCGGCAGAAGAGGTCGAGGTCGCGGACGACCATCGTCGACTTGGTCAGCATCGACATCGGGTTGCCGAAGTCCGCGAACGCCTCGACGACTCCGCGCGTCAGCCGGTAGCGGCCCTCGCAGTGCTGGTACGGGTCGGTCGCCGTCCCCATCGCGACCGGGTCGCCCGGCCAGCGCGGCGACGCGAGCTCGCGCCGGAGCACCTCGACCACGTTCGTCTTCACGACGATCTTCGAGGAGAAGTCCTCGCCGACCCCGAGGTCGAGGTAGCGGTGGAACGCCCGCGCGAAGCAGTAGTGGCACGAGTGCGTGCAGCCGCGGTACGGGTTGACCGTCCAGCGGAACGGCACCCGGGCCATGTCGGGCACCTTGTTCAGCGCCGTCTTGCAGGTGTCCTCGAGCAACGAAACCCGCGCCATGCAGGCAGTATAGAACAGGTGTTCGTGTCGCGTCGGAAGCCGCTAGGCCGCTTCGCCCAGCGACTCGAGCTCGCGGCTGACGGCGAGCCGCGACAGCGCGTCGGCCTCGATCTGGCGGACGCGCTCGCGCGTGATCCCCAGGTCGCGGCCGATCGACTCGAGCGACTGCGGGTCGGTCCCGCCCAGCCCGTAGCGCTGGCGAAGCACCTCGCGGGAACGCTCGGGAAGATCCGCGAGCGCCTGCTCGAGCGCCTCCTGCCTGAGGCTCACGGAGAGCTCCTCCTCCGGCGCCTCCGCCTCGCCCGAGACGAGCTCGCCGAGCGACGTGCCCTCGTCGGCGCCGACCGGCTTGTCGAGGCTCGTCACGGCCCGGGCGGCGGAGTGCACCTCGCGCACCTGCGGCACGGTCAGCCGCGCGACCTTCGCGACCTCCTCGTCGGTCGGCTCGCGGCCGAGCTGCGTCACCAGCTCGCGCTCGGCGCGGCGCATCCGCTGCTCCCGCTCGACGATGTGCACCGGGATCCGGATCGTGCGCGACTTGTTCGCGACGCCGCGCTGCACCGCCTGGCGGATCCACCACGTCGCGTAGGTGGAGAACTTGAAGCCGCGGCGCCAGTCGAACTTCTCGACCGCGCGGATCAGCCCGATGATCCCCTCCTGGATCAGGTCGAGGAGCGCGAGGTCGTGGCCCTGGTAGCGCTTCGCGATCGAGACGACGAGGCGGAGGTTCGAGTTGATCATCCGGTCCTTCGCCTCCTCGTCGCCGCGCTCGATCCGCTTCGCGAGCTCGACCTCCTCCTCGGCGGTGAGCAGCGGGTAGCGGCCCACCTCGTTCATGAAGAGCTGGAGCGCGTCGGTCGTCGCGACGGCGAGGTCGCCGTTCACGTAGGTCGACTCGGGGGCCTGGTGGCCACAGTCGTCGTCGACGCGGATGCCGCGCTCCTCCGCCTGCTGGAGCACTGCGTCGGCCTGGTCCTCGTCCAGGTCGAGCGACTGCACGAGCTCGTTCACCTCGCCGAGGTTCACGCAGCCGCAGTCCTCGCCGCGGTCGAGCAGCGCCTCGATCTGTGCCTTCGTCGTCTCGTCCAGTGCGGTATCGGGTGCCATGTCGTGACTATCCCCCCTCGCGGGGGTGGCTAACAACCCCTCAGGCCTCCCGCGCGACGGGCCCCTTCGCGCCCCGGTTCGCCCCGATCGACGCGACCACGACGCACGCGACCGCGAGCAGCTCGACCGGCCCGAGGTGCTGGGAGAGGAAGATCGCGCCCGCGAGCGCGGCCACGGCCGGACCGAGGCTCATGAGGATTCCGAACGTCGAGGTCCGCATGCGCCGAAGCGCAACGAGCTCGAGCACGTACGGGACGACCGTGGCGAGCACGGCCACCGCCAGCCCGAGTGCAAGCAGGTGCGGCTCGACGAGCTCCAGCCCGCCGGCGGCGACCCCGAACGGGGCGACGAGCGCGGCCGAGATGGCGATCGCGTACGTCAGCCCCAGCTGGAGCGGCCACGTCTGGCCGAGGCGCTTCCCGACGACGATGTACGCGGCCCAGAACACGCCTGCCGCGAGCGCGAGGACGATCCCGACGCCGTCCACGTCCACGGTCGGGCTCCCGAGAAGCGCCACGCCCGCGCCCGCGAGGAGGATCCACGCGAAGTCGAGCCGCCGACGCGACCCGGCGACCGCAACGGCGAGCGGGCCGAGGAACTCGACCGTAACGGCGACCCCGAGCGGGATCCGCTCGATCGACTCGTAGAAGAGGCAGTTGACGCCGGCGAGCGAGACGCCGAGCAGGATCGGCCAGCGCCAGGGCCCGCTCCGGGCCCGCCGGCCGCCGGCGCGCAGGAGCAGCGCGAGCACGACGGCCGCGAAGGCGCTCCGCAGGAAGACCGTGCCGATCGGGCCGATCTCGTCGAAGAGCGTGGTCGCGAGCGCGGCGCCGCTCTGCACCGAGAACGCCGCGGCGATCAGGAGCGCGGGCGCGGGAAGCCGGCCGAGCGCCGCCCGGCCGCCGAGTGCCGCTCCCGTCAGGGCTCCCGACTCCACGCGACCCATGCTACGCACCGGGGATCGAAGCCCCTCGCGCGAGGGATAGCGCCATCCGGGCCCGCTGGCGACTGTGAGGGAGAACGACACGGACGCCCAGCGGCAGGGCCTCCACGAGCTCACTTGCTCCCATGCCGCCAAGGTCCGGACGCCGAACACTTCTCCTCGCGCTAGTCGCGTCGCTCGCGCTGGCCGCCACCCTGACGGGCGCCGCGGGCGCCGGCCCGGCCGCGCCCGGGCTCCTCGGCCCGAACGACAGCGAGTCCGTCGACACGATGCCGGCGTTCGCCTGGACGGCCGTCGCGGGCGCCGACCACTACGAGTTCGAGTTCTCCGCCGACCCGGGCTTCAACTCCGACATCGCGAACGTCTCCACGCGCAACACGCGCGCCTCGCTCCCGAAGGTGGTCGCGAACGGCGACTACTGGTGGCGGGTGCGCGCGGTCACTGCCGCGGGCGCCTTGGGCACCTGGTCGGACGTGCACACCCTGACGATGGCCTGGACGGCGCAGCCCGCCCTCCTCAGCCCGGCCGAAGGTGAGACGCTCGTCTACCCGGACGACGACTTCCGGCTCCGGTGGAACGTCCTCCCCGGCGCGGCCGAATACTCCGTCACGCTTGCCACCGACCCGGACCTGAGCTCCGTCGTGTGGGCGAGCGGTCCCGTCGAGACGGCCGCGACGAGCTTCACGCTGACCGCGCCGCTCTCGCCTGGCACGTACTACTGGGCGGTCACGCCGCTCGACGCCGAGGGCCACGCGGGCACGCCGTCCGCGACCGCGAGCTTCGAGTGGCTCTGGCCGTCCGGCACGACGCCGAGCGTGACCGACATGGCCGACGCGCCCGAGGTGTACGACCCGCTCTTCTCCTGGACGCGCGTCGAGGGAGCGTCGGGCTACGAGGTCGAGGTCAACGCCTCCTCCGACTGGGCGGCCGGCTCGCGGGTCTGCTGCTCGGCGCTCCGCGCGGGCTCGCCGATCTCGACGCTCGGGCTCTCGCTCGCCCCGCTCGTGCAGCTCGACAACAACACGTACTACTGGCGGGTCCGTCCGGTCGACCCGAGCGGGAACGCCGGTGACTGGAGCATCGGCCCGTCCTTCACGAAGACCTTCGCGAACGTCCCCGTCACGCCGGCGCCGAGCGTCAAGAACCTCCGCCTGCGCGACCACGCCGCGGACCCCTACGACGGCCAGGACCCGAGCACGGTGCCGTACCCGGTGACGACCGGCACGCCGATCCTCAGGTGGAACCCGGTGCCCGGCGCCGCGCGCTACGAGGTCGACGTGACGCTCTTCGTCGACGGGGCGTGCGACTGGGCCCGCAACCAGTTCGACCACTGGGTCAAGGAGGTCACCGCGCCGGCGTGGACGCCGCTCGGCTGGGGCTGGAACAACGTCAAGCCGTACCCGAGCGAGGCGCCGGTGGCGAACGAGATCACGCACCTGACGAACGGCGCCTCGTACTGCGCGCGCGTCCGGCCCGTGGACGGCCCGTCGTCCACGTCCGGGCCGACCGTGAACGGCGACTGGACCTACCTGCCGCAGAACAACACGCCGGCCTTCACCTGGAGCGGGATCCCGGCCGGCTCGTGCACCCCGTGCGCGCTCTCCGACTCCGCCTACCTCCTTCCGCAGCGCGGCTCGACTGTCGGGCGCATGCCGCTCTTCACGTGGCAGCCGCTGACCGGCGCGCAGGGCTACTACGTCCTCGTCGCGCGAGACCCGTCCTTCACGAACATCGTCGACTACGCGTTCACGAAGGTTCCGGCCTACGCGCCGCGGACGAGCACGGGGACGAAGTCCTACCCCGACGAGCTGACCTCCTACTACTGGGCCGTCCTGCCCGCGTCCGGCGCAGACGGGAGCGGCGTCTCGGCCAACCCGCTCGACGGAACCCCGCCCGCATTCCAGAAGCAGGCGACTCCCCCGGACCTCGTCGCACCGGCCGACGGCGCGACGAGCAACGGCCCGACCACCTTCCGCTGGACGCTCGCCGAGGGCGCGCGGCGCTACCGCCTCGAGGTCGCGACCGACGCCGCCTTCTCGACCGTCATCGACGCGAAGTCGACCGACTCGACCGCGTACACGAGCACGACCACCTACCCGGCGAACAAGACGCTCTACTGGCGCGTGCGCGCCGAGATGGAGAGCGGCACAGGCTACGTCGCGCTCACGTGGTCGGCTACGCGCACGTTCCAGAAGCAGCTCCCCACTCCGGTGCCGGATCCGGCCAACCCGACCGCCGGCGCGCTCATCCCGACGTGGAGCTGGAGCTCGGTGCCCGGCGCGGTCTCCTACGACGTCCACGCCGAGGAGTCGGACGGTGACCAGCAGACGTTCTCCAACGTCCCGTCGCACGCGTTCACGCCGACCGGGATGACGGGCCTCGGGATCTTCCACCTCAAGGTGCGCGCCAACTTCCCGACCGAGACCGGCCCGACCGTGGACGGCCCGTACTCGCCGCTCATGGAGTTCACCCGGACGATGCCTGAGCCGAACGGCCCGACCAGCACGGTCAGCCCGAGCCACCTGCTCCTCTCGTGGCTCGCGCGGGCGGGCGCCGAGTCGTACCGCGTGCAGGTCTCGACCCGGCCTGACTTCGGCACGACGGTCGAGACGGTGACGGTGCAGAACACGAACTACGCACCGCTCCTCAAGCACCCGGCGTACATCGACGGCGGCCCGCTGTACTGGCGCGTCGCGGTCGTGGACGCCGACGCGAACCGCGGCGACTACTCGCCGGCTCAGCTCGTCGGCCTGATCCGGACGATGCGGCTGCAGGCGTACGGCGTCCTCTACAAGCGGCGGCCGGGCGTGCTGACGGTGTTCACGCGCACGTCGGCCAGCGGGATCCCCGGCGTGAACATCCGCGTCTGGGGCGCCGGCCTCAGCCCACGGGTGAAGAAGACGACCTCCATGGGCCGCGCCGAGTTCAAGCTGACGCCGCGCCGCAAGGGCACGATCTACGTCCGCGCAACGAAGGCCGGCTACCGCACCGCCTCGACGACGCTCCCCGTGCGCGTGCTCCGCTAGCGCGTCTCGCGCGGGACCTCCCCCGGGGCCTACGGCCCCTCGCCCCCGCTCTAGACGCTAGCGCGGAAATCCGCACGCGTGGGTGACGGAAGCGTGCCGGAACGCGCCGGCCGGACGCGCGCGGGCAGTGCGCTCGATCAGCCCGGGAGCGAGCCCGCGAACTCAGCGATCGCCTCGACCGTGCGGTCGATCTCCTCGTCGCCGTGCGCGAGCGAGACGAACATGCACTCGAACTGCGACGGCGCGAGCAGGATCCCGCGGTCGAGCGCGTGGCGGAAGCACGCGCCGTAGCGCTCGACATCGCTGCGCCGCGCCTCCGCCAGGTTCCGCACCGGTCCGGGCTGCCAGAAGAGCGTCGCCATCGCGCCGACGCGCTGCACACAACCGCGGTTGCCCGCCGCCGCGCGCAACCCGTCCTCGAGCCGCGCGCCCCGGGTCTCCAGGCCCTCGTACACGGACGGATCCCGCAGCCGCGGCAACGTCGCAAGTCCTGCGGCCGTCGCCAGCGGGTTCCCCGAGAGCGTCCCCGCCTGGTACACGTCGCCCGCCGGCGCGAGCAGCTCCATCACGCCGCGCGAGCCGCCGAACGCGCCCACGGGCAGGCCGCCGCCGACCACCTTCCCGAGCACCGTCAAGTCGGGCAGCACGCCGAGCCGCTCCTGCGCGCCGCCCCGCGCCAGCCGGAACCCGGTGATCACCTCGTCGAAGACGAGCAGCGCGCCCGCGTCGTCGCAGAGGCGGCGCAGCTCCTCGAGGAACCCCGGCGCGGGCGGGACGACGCCCATGTTCCCCGCGACCGGCTCGACGAGGACGGCGGCGATCGTCTCGCGCTCGGCCTCGAAGACCGCGCCGACCGCCTCGGCGTCGTTGTAGGCGCACACGATCGTGTCCGCGGTCGCGGCCGCGGGCACACCCGGCGTCGAGGGCAGCCCGAGCGTCACGAGCCCGGAGCCGGCCTCGGCTAGGAGCGCATCCGCGTGGCCGTGGTAGCAGCCGGCGAACTTGACGATCCGGTCGCGCCCCGTTGCGGCACGCGCCAGCCGGATGGCGCTCATCGAGGCCTCCGTCCCGGACGAGACGAGTCGCACCGACTCGATCGACGGCACCGCGTCGGCGATCTCCTCCGCGAGCTCGACCTCGGCCGCGGTCGACGCGCCGAAGCTCGTGCCGCTGCGGGCGGTGCGCGTGACGGCCTCGACGACCTCCGGGTCGGCGTGGCCGAAGAGCAGCGGGCCCCACGACTGGATCCAGTCGACGCAGCGGTTGCCGTCCGCGTCGACCAGGTACGCGCCCTCGCCGCGCGCGGCGAAGAGCGGCGCCTCGAGCCCGACCGCACGCATGGCGCGGACCGGCGAGTTCACCCCGCCGGGGATGCGCGCGAGGGCCCGCCGGTAGAGCTCGGCCGACCCCGCGCGGGGAGCGCTCAGCGGCGCTCCTCGTCGAGGGCGAAGAGCTCGCGGAGCGCGTCGGCGTACGCCTCGGCCCCCACAGCGGCGGCCTCCTTCACGCGCACGGTCGGCTCGTGGAGGAGCTCGTTCACGATCTTCGCCGTCAGGGCCTCGACGTTCCGCCGGTCGGAGTCGCTCAGCGTCCGCAGCCGCGGCTCGGCGCGCGCGAGCTCGCGCTCGCGGATCGTGTCCGCGCGCTTGCGCAACGCGGCGACGACGGGGACGACCTCGAGCGACCGCAACCAGCGGCCGAACTCCGCGGCCTCGGCGGCCACGATCGTCTCCGCCTCGTCCACCTGGCCCGCCTGGTGCGCGAGCGCCGCGCCGGCCTCCGGGCCGAGCGCGTCGAGGTCGTAGAGCCGGCAGCCCGGCAGCTCGGCGATCGCGGGATCGAGGTCGCGTGGCACCGCGATGTCGACGAGCAGGAGCGGCCGTCCGTCGCGGCTCGGGAGCGCCGCCGCGACCTGCTCCGCGTGGAGGATCACCTGCGGGCAGCGCGTCGAGGAGAGAACCACGTCCGCGCGCTCGAGCTCCTCGACGATGTGGTCGAACGAGACCGCCTCGCCGCCGAAGCGGGCGGCGAGCGTCTCGGCCCGCTCGATCCGGTGGTTGGCGACGAAGACCCGCTCGGCGCCGCGGTCGAGGAAGCTCGTCGCCGCGAGCTGCCCCATCTTCCCGGCACCGATCACGAGGATCCGCTTGCCGGCGAGCTCGCCCAGTGTGCGGCGGGCCAGGTCGGCGGCCGCGGCCGGGATCGTGGCGGGCATCGTGCCGACGCCGGTTTCGTGCCGCACGCGCTTGCCCGAATGCAACGCGTGCTCGAAGAGCCGCGAAAGGACGCGGCCGGTCGCGTCGGCCGCGGCGGCAAGCTCGTACGCCTCGCGCACCTGGCCCAGGATCTGCGCCTCGCCCGGCATGAGCGAGTCGAGCCCGGCGGCGACGCGGAAGAGATGGAGCGCGGCGTCGGCGCCGCGGCGCTCCATCAGCACGGCCTCGAGCACGAAGCCGGAGCGCTCGTCGAGCGCCTCGCATCCGAGCGACTCGAGCCGCTCGGCGCGGTCGCCGGCGAGGTAGAGCTCGGTTCGGTTGCAGGTCGAGAGCACGACCGCCTCGACGCCCTGGCGGGCGAGGCGCGCGGCGAGGGCGCCGGCATCCTCGGGCGTCAGGTGGACGCTCTCGCGGACGTCCAGCCCGGCCGTGCGGTGCGACACTCCGATCTGGACGAGCGCCGGTCCTTCGCCGTTCGACCCCACGGGCGTGACGCTACCACCCGCCGCCGTGCGGCAGGCCGGGAACGTCTGTTACAACGTCCCCGTGACCGAACGGTTCGCCCGTGCAGCCGCGGCGCATCCGTGGCGGACGATCGGCGCGTGGATCGCGGCCATCGTGATCGCGCTCGGCTTCGTCGCCGCCCTGCTCGGCGACAACCTGACGAGCGAGGGCGCGGTCACGAACAACCCCGAGTCGGTGCGCGCGGAGCGGCTCGAGGAGCAGTCCCTACCGGTCGGCGACGAGCCGACCGAGCTCGTGATCATCCGCAGCGACGGCCCGACCGCGCACGACCAGGCGTTCCGCGCCGAGGTGCAGCGCTTCGTCGACCGGCTCCAGGCGACCGGCGCCGTCGAACAGGTCGTCTCGCCCTACGAGGCGGAGGGGCTCTTCTCCGAGGACAACCAGGCGGCGCTCGTCCCGGTGCAGCTGCGCCCGGACGCGGAGGTGACGGTCGAGGATCTGATCGAGACGGTGGAGGAGGCCGACGGCCGCGACGGGTTCGCCGTGGCGGTGACCGGCGATTTCACGACCGACCGCGACTTCAACGAGGTCTCTCAGAAGGATCTCGAGGAGGGCGAATTGCGCTTCGGCCTGCCCGCCGCGCTGATCGTCCTCCTGCTCGTCTTCGGCGCCGTCGTCGCCGGGCTCCTGCCGATCGTCCTCGCGATCGTGTCGATCCTCGTCGCGCTCGGGCTGACGGCGCTCGTCGCCCAGGAGTGGGAGCTCTCGATCTTCGTCGTGAACATGCTGACCGGGATGGGTCTCGCGCTCGGGATCGACTATGCGCTCTTCGTCGTGTCGCGCTTCCGCGAGGAGCGGGCCCGCGGGCGCGACAAGCACGACGCGATCGCCGTCACCGGCGCGACCGCCAGCCGTGCGGTGCTCTTCAGCGGAACCTCGTTCGTCCTCGCGATGACCGGCCTCCTGCTCGTCCAGAGCACGATCATGCGCAGCCTCGCCGTCGGCGCGATCCTCGTCGGGATCGTCTCGGTCGTCGCGGCCATCACGCTCCTCCCCGCCGTGCTCAGCCTGCTCGGCGACCGCGTCAACCGGCTGCGGATCCCGTACTTCGGCCGTGGCGGCGCCGCCGAGGAGAGCCGGTTCTGGAGCGCGATCGTCCGCCGAGTGATGCGCCGGCCGGCTCTCTACTTCGCGCTCGCCGCCGCGCTCCTGATCGCCGCGGCGCTCCCGCTCCTCGGCATGAACATCGGGGCGGCCGGGATCTCGACCCTCCCGGATTCGCTCGTCTCGAAGCAGGGCCTCCTCGCGCTCGAGCGCTCGTTCCCGTCGGAGGGATCCGAGCCCGCGCGGATCGTGATCGCCGGCGACGCGGACTCGCAGGAGGTGCAGGCCGCGATCACGACGCTCGAGGGCGAGCTCGCCGACGACCCCGCCTTCGGCCGGCCGACGCTCGAGGAGGGGACGGCGGGCGTCGCGCTCGTGTCGGTGCCGGTCTCGGCCGACCCGCTCAGCGACCAGGCCGTCGCTGCGGTCGAGAAGCTCCGTGCCGACTACGTCCCGCGCGCCTTCGAGGGCGTCGACGCGGAGGTGCTCGTCGGCGGCACGACCGCGGAGAACATCGACTACTTCGACGTGATGAAGCACTGGCTGCCGATCGTGCTCGTCTTCGTCCTCGGCCTCAGCTTCATCCTGCTCACGGTCGCGTTCCGGTCGGTCGTGATCGCGGGCACGACGATCCTGCTCAACCTGCTCTCGGTCGGGGCGACCTACGGGCTCGTGGTGCTCGTGTTCCAGCACGGCGTGGGCGCCGACCTGCTCGGCTTCCAGCAGGTCGACATCATCGAGGCCTGGGTGCCGCTCTTCCTCTTCGCCGTCCTCTTCGGGCTCTCGATGGACTACCAGGTGTTCCTGCTCAGCCGCATCCGCGAGCGCTACTCGCAGACCGGCGACACGCGCGACGCGATCGCGTTCGGGATCGGCTCGACCGCGCGCCTCATCACCGGCGCGGCGCTGATCATCGTCGCGGTGTTCCTCGGCTTCGCGATGGGCGACCTCGTGATGTTCCAGCAGATGGGCTTCGGGATCGCCGTCGCGCTCCTGATCGACGCGACGATCGTCCGCTCGGTGCTCGTGCCGGCGTCGATGACCCTGCTCGGGGAATGGAACTGGTACCTGCCGAGCTGGCTCGACTGGCTGCCGCACATGGAGGTCGAGGGCGGTCCGCACGAGGCGGCCGGCGCCGCCCGGGCACGCTAGCCCGTCAGCTCGACCGGCGTCGCGCGACTGCGCCCGACATCTCCGCGAACCACCTGTCGAGGGACTTCTCGAGCGTCCGCCGCATCGAGCCGGAGAACAGCCGGGGCACGACGCCCGACATCGACTCTCGCGTCGTCAACCGGGTGCCGCGCTCGGTCGGCTCCAGCTGCCAGACGTGGGTCGCCCGCGCGCCGAGCGTCGTCCCGGTCCAGCCTGCGACCTTGGGCCGGTCGGCGCGCTCGATCGTCGAGGTGATCGTCGAGGGGCCCGATTTCCATTTGAAGCGGGATCCCTGTGCGAAGGGCCCGTCGAGCGACGCGGACTTGACGTCCGGATTCCAGTCCGGCCACGAGTCGACGTCGACCAGCACGTCCCAGACGGCGTCAGGCGGAGCATCGAACTCCACGCTCTTCTCGACGATCACCGGAGCGCCTCGGTCGACGTCCACGCGGAGACCCTACCTCCGGCTACTGGAGCGAGCTGATCCCGAACGCGAGGGCGAAGCCGAGCGTGGTCAGGAGCCCGGCGAGCCTGCCACCGTGGTGGAGGGCCTCCGGCATCATCGTGTTCGCGAGCATCGTCAGGACGGCGCCGCCCGCGAACGCGAGCACGATCGCGACCGTCCGCGGCGAGGCCGCGTCGAGCACGACGTAGCCGAGCAGCGACGCGAGCCCGAACCCGAGGGCGACGAGCACCCAGAACCGCATGATCCGCTTCGTGTCGCGGCCCGCGCGCTCGAGCGCCGCCGTCGCGGCGATCGCCTCGGGCAGGTTCGCGATGAAGACGGCGACGAGGAACGCGGCGCTGACCGTGCCGGCCTCAAGCACCGTCAGGCCGAGGACGAGCGACTCCGGGATGCCGTCGAGGACGATCCCGAGCACGAGCGCGCGGCCGGCCTGCGCCGTCTCGCCGGCGCCCTCGCCGGCGGGCGCGGGCCGTCGCTTGCCCAGGCGGTCGATTCCGACCTGGGCGCCGAAGAAGACGAGCGACCCGGCGAGCAGCCCGAGCGCGATCCCGCCGTCGCCGGCCGAGGTCTCGAACGCCTCCTGCACGAGCTCGTAGGCGACCGCGCTCAGAAGGACCCCGGCCCCGAACGCCATGATCAGGCCGACCTGGCGGCGCGTGATCGGCGCCCGGAGGGCCACCAATCCCCCGATCACCAGCGAGGAGCCGGCAACGAGCCCCCAGAAGAAGGCCTCCCCCATCAAGCAGCCGCTCTTCGCACGGTGGTGATCCGTGGATCCTGGCGTGGGCCCCGGACGCAGCGGCGTGCCGAGCCGCCGCCTACCAACGTTCGGCCGGGAGAGGAACTAGGAGGGACGTGCTGGCGTGAGCGCCCTGGCGCGGGCCTGCTCTTCGTCGAGCAGATCGGCAACGTGCTGGAGGAGCTTCCATCCCGTTTCGGGACTGCTCTGGACGAGGCTCCGAAGATTCCAAGAGTCCATGACGAGACACGTGATCGGCGTCACCGCCGTCACCGTTGCCGTCCTTGGGCGGTCGCTGATCAGGCCGAGTTCACCGAAGTGATCGCCGGGGTGCAGCCGCGCGACCTCGTCCCCGCCGACGCTGACGCTGGCTTCCCCCTCCTCGAGGATGAAGAAGCCGACACCGCTCATCTTTCCTTCTCGTAGAACGGTCGTACCGGCCTCAAAACGGCTCTCGCGGACGTCCCGCGCGACGCGCTTGAGCTCACGGTTGTTGAGGCAACTGAGGAGCGGCACGCCCTTCAGCTTGTCGGCGGTGGTCACCGGGCCAGTCTAGACCGAGCGCGCGAGAGGAGGAAAGCGGACGACGGGGTTCGAACCCGCGACCCTCAGCTTGGGAAGGTGCGCCCGCGCGGCGACCGGTTCCGCCCCCAGGGGACAACCCGCATGAACGCTAGACCCTCATTCCGGCGAGAACGACTCGAAGCGTCACCCAGCTGACGCGCGACCTGACTGCGGAACCTGACTGCACGGATTGACGGCGAATGCGGCGCGTAGACTCAGGCCATGGGTGTCGCCGCGCGTCTCCACAATCCGGGCGGTCGCGCTGTGCGGTTGCCCTCCAGAGTGCGTCTGCCAACGCTCGGCTCTCGGTCGCGTGTTTCGCTGGTACATCCCCGGCCGATTCCACACACCGGTTGCGCCCGAGCACAAGGCGTGGCTGCACGTCCAGGGGCGAGATTTCCGCGAGCCTTAGCCGCTAGACGCCGAACCCGGCTCCTGCCGCCCGAGCCAACACGTCCACAGAACCCGTGTGCGGTGGCTCGGCTCTCTCTCGCGGAAAGCTGGGTTCGCGCTGCGCGACGAAGAGGCCAATATGGGCACACTCGTTGCCTTCCGCCATATCGGCGTACGGGACGGCTTCGAAGTCGCGTGGTTCACGCCGCCCACGCTGCTCCGCGGCGGCTCGACGTTCGTCGAGGCGGGCGCCGCACATCACATCGCCTACGAGATCACGCTCGCTTCGGACGGCAGCACCTCGACGGCGACGATCCGTTCGCTGAACCGCGCAATTGCGTTGACGCGAGCCGGTGCCAGTTGGCTGATCGATGGCGTCGCTCGACCGGATCTCTCCGAGTGCCCCGACGTCGATCTCGAGTCCTCGGTTGTCACCAACGCGCTGCCGGTTGCGCGGCTAGGACTCGAGGTCGGCGAAACGGCACGCGCGCTTGCCGCCTGGGTTCGGGCCGACCTCACCGTCGAGCGCCTTGAACAGACGTACACACGGCTGGACGAGCGCCGCTACGACTACGTTAGCCACTACGACGGCTTCCGCACCGTGCTCGAGTATTGCACCGACGGGCTGATCGTTGACTACCCCGGGATCGCTATTCGCGCCTGATGCAGATCATCTCGCATGAGCCCTCGACGCGCTACCGTCTCGATGTGATGCGCGGGGGCACGGAGTCCCGGCGGGGAGGATCACCGTGAGCCCGGTCGAGGTCCGCGACCTCGGCGAGCCCGAGGCGGTGGTGACCTATCCGCTAGGTGCAACTTCCCAGGTGCGCCTGGCCGGAACCGTGGTCACCCGCCATGTCCTGCAGCCGGGCTGGAGCTGGGAGGAACACGCCCAGCCGGAGGTCGGCACGGCCTCCTGCGAGCTTTTTCACCGCGGTGTGGTCATCAGGGGACGGATGGGCATCCGGACGGACGAGGGCGAGGAGGTGGTCATCGGGCCCAACCAGGTGTTCGACCTGCCACCCGGTCACGTCACCTGGGTGGAGGGCGACGAGGAGCTGGTGATGGTCGACTGGGCCGGGGGCGCCGGATTCGACCCGCCGCCGGGCAGGGGCGACTACGCGTGATGGCCACCATCCTCTTTACCGACATCGTCGACTCCACGGTCCATGCGCGAACGGCGGGCGACGCGGCCTGGAAGCGCACCGTGACCATGCACGAAGACGTCGTCCGCACCGTGCTGGTCCGCTTCGGCGGCCGGGAGGTCGAGACCGCGGGGGATTCGTTTCTCATCGTGTTCGACGGCGCCGAGCGCGCGATTCGCTGCGGACTGGAGCTCGTTGAGGCCCTGGAGGCTATCCGGGTCTCCATCCGCGTCGGCATTCACAGCGGGGAGGTGGCACTGTCCGGCGAACGTGTCCGGGGCGTGGCGGTTCACGCTGCGGCTCGAATCCTGGCCGAGGCGGCCTCGGGCGAAGTGCTCGTGTCCGCCACCACGCGTGACCTAGCCGAGGGCGCTACAGGGCTGGCGTTCGAGTCGCGCGGGCGATACCGCCTCAAGGGTCTGGATAAGGAGCACGAGTTGTTCGCAGCGGCATCATCCGCCGGGTAGAACGACACTGCCCCCGGCCCCTAAAAAAACGGTGATCACGCTCGCGGCGACCGTGCACATGGACGCGGCTGCGGTCACCGCTCGGAGCTAAGGAGCCGGTGATGCGAGTTCTCGGCATCGACGTGGGCGGCACATTCACCGACGCCCTCTTCCTCGCCGACGGCGAGCTCCGCACGGCCAAGGTTCCGACCTTGCGCCGGCAGGAGGAGTCGGTCGCCGCAGCCGCGCGGGCCGTCTCAGGCGGATCGCGTCGACCGCTTCACGCACGGAACGACGGTCGCGACGAACGCGCTCCTCGAAGGGTCGGGAGCCCGAACCGCCCTGGTGACAACCGCCGGATTCGAGCACGTCCTCCACCTCCGGAGACAGGCCCGCGCTCATCTCTACCGGCTCTGCGCGACGCACCCTGAGCCGCTCGTTCCCCTCGAGCGTTCGTTCGGCGTGCGCGAACGGATGGGGCCGGACGGTGTTCTCGAAGGAGCTCGACCTCGGGTCGCTCGGACGTTCGAGGCGGAGGCGGTCGCCGTGTGCCTGCTGCACTCCTACCGCGCATCCGGAGCACGAGCGTGCCGTCAGCGACGAACTGCGGCGGCGGCTCCCGCAGGCGCACGTCGTCGCGTCACACGAGATCGCGCCGGAGTTTCGCGAGTACGAGCGCGCGTCGACCACCGCTGCCGATGCGTACCTGGGGCCCGTGATGTCGCGGTACCTGCGAGGACTCGCCGACGCCGTTCGGCGGAGGCCGGCCTGCCCGAGCCGCTCGTGATGCGCTCGTCGGGTGGCGTCGCGAGCGTCGAGGAGGCCGCGGCGCACCCGGCTGTGGCGCTCCTCTCCGGGCCTGCCGCGGGCGCGGTGGGGGCGGCGCGTGTTGCGCATCGAGCGGGGTTTCGAACGCGATCGCTTTCGACATGGGCGGGACGTCGACCGACGTCTGCCTGATCACCGGGCGGGGCTGCCGCAGCGGTCGAGCGAGCGCGTCATTGCCGGGCTGCCGATTCGCCTTCCAACCGTGGACATCCACACGGTTGGAGCAGGAGGCGGATCGATCGCGCTGCTCGACTCGGGCGGAGCGGTGCGAGTCGGCCCGGCAAGCGCCGGCGCCGATCCGGGGCCGGCCTGCTACGGGCGCGGCGGAACGCAGCCGACGGTCACCGACGCGAATCTCCTTCTCGGCCGACTGCCCTCACGTCTGGCGGGGGGCGTCGAACTCGACCGGGCCGCGGCCGCCCGCGCCTTCGGGTCACTTGACCCGGAGGCAGTCCTCGCGCGTCGTAAATGCCGAGATGCTTCGGGCGCTGCGCGTCGTCTCCGTTGAGCGCGGCCTCGACCCGCGCGACTTCGTTCTCGTCGCGTTCGGCGGTGCCGGCCCGCTGCACGCGTGCGCGCTCGCCGACGAGCTTGGGATCGGAACTGTGCTGATACCCGACCGCGGCCGGCGTTCTGTCGGCGCTCGGTCTCGTCGCCAGCGACGAACGGCGAGACCGCGTCGAAAGCCGTCCTTGTGCCGCTCGCGGAGGCTGGAAAGCTTCCGGCTCGGCGGCGAGGTCGACCTCCGATACCGCGGCCAGTCGTTCGAGCTGACCGTTCCGCTCGAGGACGATCTCGCGCGAGCGTTCCACCGGGCACACGAGGAGCGGTACGGCTACGCCGACACCGAACGCGAGATCGAGCTCGTGGCCGTGCGAACGGCGGAGGTCCGCCGCGGCCCGGTCGTCGAGCTTCCGCAGGCGCGTCCGCTCCGCGTTACCGGGCCGCGCGTCCTCGAGCTTCGCGGGCGCCACCGCGCTTCATTTCCCCGGGGTGGGTGGGGGTTCGCGATAGGTCCACGCACGCTCGTGGTGACCAAGGCGTGAGAAACGCAGAGACCGTGCCGATCGAGTTGCAGGTGCTCGGCGAGGCGCTGCGCACAGTGGCGGAGGAGATGGGCGCGGCTCTGATCCAATCGGCGTTCTCCGCGAACATCAAGGAACGCCGCGACTGCTCGACCGCGATCTTCGACGAGCGCGGGCGCATGATCGCCCAGGCCGAACACATCCCCGTCCACCTCGGCGCAATGCCGGAGGCGGTCGCCGCGGTCGCCGCACACGAACCAGCCCCTGGTGAAGTGTGGATCCTGAACGATCCCTTCGAGGGAGGGACGCACCTGCCGGACGTAACGATGGTGTCGCGCACAGCACTCGGGTTCGCTGTCTCGCGCGCCCACCATGCCGACGTGGGCGCGACCGAGCCGGGCTCGATGCCCGCCGAGTCGCGGTCGCTTGAGGAAGAGGGGGTGGTCATCCCGCCGACGCGCCTCGATGAGTCCGTGCTCGACTCGCTCATCGCGCGAATGCGCAACCCGGAGGAGCGACGCGGCGATTTCCGTGCGCAGCGCGCAGCGCACAGACTCGCCGAGCTGCGCGTCGACGAGCTCTGCGCACGCCGCGGCCGGACCGTCGTCGAAGCGGCGATGGACGAGCTCTACACCTACTCGGAGCGGGTCGTGCGGCAGGCGATCGGGCGGCTGCCCGACGGCCGTTACCCGGCGACCGACGTGCTCGAGGCCCGAGACGGCGAACTCGTCATAGCCGTCACCGTCACGATCGATGGAGACAGCCTGACCGTCGACTTCACCGGCACGGCCGCACAACACGCGGGGAACCTCAATTGCCCGCTTGCGGTCGCACGCTCGGCAACGTATTTCGTCCTCCGCTGCGCAACCGATCCCGACCTTCCCGCCTCCGGAGGAGCGTTCGCTCCCGTGACGATCGTGGCGCCGCCGGGTTGCCTCGTCAACGCACGCCCGCCCGCGGCGGTTGCGGCCGGCAACGTCGAGACCTCGAGTCGGATCGTCGACGTCCTCTTCGCTGCGCTCGGGCAGGCGATCGAGCTTCCCGCTCAGGGGCAGGGGACGGTGAACAACGTCACACTCGGCAACGATCGGTTCACGTATTACGAAACGCTCGGGGGCGGCCAGGGAGCGTGCCCGGACGCGGACGGACCGAGCGGTGTCCACGTAGCGATGTCGAACACGCTCTCGACGCCGATCGAGGCGCTGGAGCTCCAGTACCCGCTACGCGTCGAGCGCTACGCGCTGCGTCTGGGGACCGGCGGCAGCGGCATGCGAACCGGGGGCGATGGGGTGGTTCGCGAGCTGCGGGTCCTCGAGCCATGCCGGCTGTCGCTACTGACGGAGCGGCGCACCAGACCTCCGCGTGGCTCCCACGGCGGCGCCGACGGGGCGCGCGGGCGGAATCTCATCAACGGTAAGCCCGTGCCCGCCAAGGCGACGCTCGACCTCGCCGCTGGCGACATCATCACGATCGAGACGCCGGGTGGAGGCGGATTCGGGGCCGCACAGTAGTGGTTGCGGGGCCTCTGGTTCGTGGGCGGAACCTCGAGAGGAGCCGCTGCATCTCGGGGGGTTGTGCTGGTGGCAGACGGCGCGGAGCTCGTCGTCGGGGACGGTGATGCGCCGGCCTGGGGTGGGGTGATGGACTTCGGTCGCAGGTTTGCCGCACCAGCAGCGTCCGCCGTCGCGGTGGAGGATGGCGTGGGCGGTCGAGATCGGCACCGCTCGTTCGGGCGACACTCAGACCTGACTAGAACCTGACTAGCGGGGCGGCCCGTTCACCAGCCGGGGGGCGGATGCCGCATAGATCCTAAGAGCGGACGACGGGGTTCGAACCCGCGACCCTCAGCTTGGGAAACTGCCTCCCCGGTTCTGAGGGGTTCCGCAGGGTTCGGCCTCGTTGAGTCCATTCGGCGTGGTTGCTGGCTTTCTGCCTGGTCGGGTCGAGAGGCGTCCTGAGCGGTTCCGAAGGGTTCTCGCTACCCCGCGCTACCCCCGGCCGGTGAAGGGCGCTCGGCACGATCAGCAACGGCGTGAAGACAGCAGCACTCATTCTCAGCCTGACCTTCCTGAACCTGGTCACGGTTCTGGCGATCCTCGTCGCGGCGAAGTAGGCGCCGCAGCGACGAGGCAGGAACCTGGGCGGGCGACCCACTCGCCCGCCGGCACGGCCGGGGCGCTGTAACGTCGCTGTATGACGAAGATCAGCGAAGTACGCGATCTGACCGAACCGACCGACGACAGCTGGAAAGTCATTTACGAGGTGACGCGCAACGATGGCGCTCGGGTGACCGTGGACTGTTCGGCGCACGACACGGCGCGAGCGGTGATCCTCGACAGCGGAGACGACGAGGCTCGAGCGTTCCTCAGGGACGGGGGCGCAGCCGCAGCCGTCGAGTACGCAGAACACGCGGAGCCGAGGCGAGGCACCACTAAGACGACCATCTTTCCGGACACGCACAGCGGCTCGCTGCACGTGTCGCACGACTACGAGCTAGCTTCGGCAGACCCGGACGCATAGTCGGCGCGCCCCTGCCGCAGCTCGGCCACCGCTTCCTCCCCGATCCACAATGCGATCCCGTACGGCTCGTTCACGCTGCCCGCCTCCGTCTCGTCTCGTTTCTGAGCCGGCGGCTTTCGAGCAGTTGCGTGACGTAGCGTTCGCGTGACGGGCCGCTACCCCCTCGCTACCCCCGCCGCGGTGAGTGCGCCGCAAACCTAAGCGGACGACGGGGTTCGAACCCGCGACCCTCAGCTTGGGAAGCTGATGCTCTACCAACTGAGCTACGTCCGCGCGCGACTCATTCTACTGAGGGATAGCTCTTTTCCCCGGCGTTTCCGACAATGCTGTAGGACGACGAACACTCGGCGTGCGGCCGCCGAACGATGGAGGTGGACGCATGCGAGCGGTTCGCACGCTGAGACGGGACGAAGGCCAGACGATGAGCGAGTACGCCATCGTGCTCGCCGTCATCACACCCCCGCTCATCGCGGCATTCGCGCTCCTCTCGGACCGGGTCGTTTCGCGGCTCGATTTCGTGCGGGCGTTTCTCTAGATCACGACCGGCTGCGGCCCACGACCGCGAACGCCACGGCGTCGAGCGTGAACGGCTCGTCGCCGACTGCCAGCCGGCGCCGGAAGGCGTCGTGCAGCGCCGCGCGACCGGCCTCGTCGAGCGAGGTGTAGAACGCGCCCGCCGGCGCGATGCCGGTGGTGATCGGCTCCCAGAGATCCTCGAACCCGTCGTAGGAGGCGTGCGCGAGGAGTCGGCCGCTGCGGACGTCCTCCAGGCCCGCGCGCCGCCAGAGGTCGGCCAGCTCGTCCTCGCTGCGCGGCCGCATCGTCACCGACTCGTCGGCCGCGGCGCCGCGCTCGGGCGCGGCTTCGACGGCCGCGTCCCAGAAGGCTCGCAGGAGTGTCATCTCGCCGCCGTAGTCCCAGATGCACGACGCCACGAGGCCGCCCGGCCGAGCGACGCGGGCCATCTCGCCCACCCCGGCCTCCCGGTCGCTCATGAAGTTGACGACGAGCTGGGAGAGCACGGCCTCGAAGCGGCCGTCCTCGAAGGGGAGCTTCTCGGCGGGCGCGACGGCGAGCTCCACGCCGGGCAGGCGCTCCTGCAGGGCGGCCGCGAACGGCTCCGACGGTTCGGCCGCCGCGACGTTCTCCGCGCCGAGCCGTTCCACGAGGACACGCGTGAGCGCGCCCGGGCCGGCACCGACGTCGAGGGCGCGCATCGGCGGCTCGACCCCGGCGAACTCGACCAGCGCCGCGGCGAGCGAGGGGCCGTAGCGACCGACGAAGCGGTCGTACGCATCGGCTGGCCCATGGAATGTTTCGGCGCCCGGCATGGCCCAAGAAGAAACGGGAGGACAGCCGCCGCAAAGCTGTCCCCCCGTCTTGGCGGGATCGTAACGCCTTCGGGGCGCCGCGGATAGTGCCCCGTTCGGCACGAGTGGGGATAATCGCGGGAGACGACTGCCGTGAGGCAAAGGGAGGGATCATGGACGTCGAACGGCTCCACGAGACTGCAAAGACCCTCGTCGCCGAGGGCAAGGGGATCCTGGCCGCCGACGAAAGCTCGGGGACGATCAAGAAGCGCTTCGACTCGATCGACGTCGAGTCGACCGAGGAGAGCCGGCGCGCCTACCGCGACCTGCTCTTCACGGCCGAGGGCGCCGAGCAGCACATCAGCGGCGTGATCCTCTACGACGAGACGATCCGCCAAAGCTCGAGCGACGGGACGCCGTTTCCGAAGCTCCTCGAGTCGAAGGGGATCGTGCCCGGGATCAAGGTCGACACGGGGGCGAAGCCGCTCGCGCTGGCCGAGGGCGAGACGGTCACCGAGGGCCTCGACGGGCTCCGCGAGCGGCTCGAGGAGTACGTCGGCCTGGGCGCACGCTTCGCGAAGTGGCGCGCCACGTACTCGATCGGCGGCGGCCTGCCGAGCGAGTACTGCGTCTGGACGAACGCCCACGCGCTCGCGCGCTACGCGGCGCTCTGCCAGGAGGCCGGCCTTGTCCCGATCGTCGAGCCCGAGGTGCTCCAGGACGGGACGCACACGATCGAGGAGAGCGCGAAGGCGACCGGCCGCGCCCTCCAGGCCGTGTACACGGAGCTGCACGACCAGCGGGTCGAGTTCATGGGGACGCTCCTCAAGCCGAACATGGTGCTGACCGGCTACGAGGCGTCCGACCGCGCGGGCGCGGACGAGGTGGCCGACGCAACGCTCGAGGTGCTCTACAAGCACGTGCCGGCCGCGGTGCCGGGGATCGTGTTCCTCTCGGGCGGCCAGACGGACGAGGACGCGACCGCTCACCTGAATGCGATGAACGCGCGCGGCCCGCACCCGTGGGCGCTCTCCTTCTCGTACGGGCGTGCGCTCCAGGCCCCGGCCCTGAAGGCCTGGCGCGGCTCGACCGACAACGTCGGCGCCGCGCAGGAGGCGTACCTCCACCGAGCCCGCCTGAACGGCGCCGCCACGACCGGGAGCTACTCGAGCGACATGGAGCAGGCGGTCGCGGCCTAGCGCGCTCGCTAGCGGTACTCGCGCCCGGAGAAGCGCTCGAGCTTGTCCAGCTCGTGCCAGGCCTGGACGCGGCGGACGGTGCCGGAGCGCGAGCGGATCACGAGCGAGTCTGTCTCCGCGCCGTTCGTCGTGTAGCGGACGCCGTTCAGGAGCGCGCCGTCGGTGACTCCGGTCGCGGCGACGAAGAGGTTGTCGCCGCCGACGAGATCCTCGGTCGCGAGCTTCTTGTCCGGGTCGAGCCCGCCGTCGACGAGCGCCTGGCGCTCCTCGTCGGTGCGCGGCCAGAGCCGTCCCTGCACCGAGCCGCCGAGCGCCTTCACGGCCGCGGCGGCGATCACACCCTCGGGCGTGCCGCCGATGCCCATCAGCAGGTCGACCGGGCGGCGCGGGTTCGCGGCCGCGATCGCAGGTGCGACGTCGCCGTCGGTGATCAGGATGATGCGGGCCTCGACCTCGCGGAGCGCGGCGATCAGCTGCTGGTTGCGGTCGCGGTCGAGGACGACGGCGGTGATCTCGCTCGGCTTGACCCCTCTCGCCTTGGCCGCGTTGCGCACGTTGTCCTGAGGTGACGCGTCCAGGTCGATCGCGTCGGCGATGGCCGCGCCGCAGGCGATCTTGTCCATGTACACGGCCGCGCCCGGGAAGAGCATCGTGCCGCGCTCGGCGACGGCGATCACCGCGATCGCGTTCGGCTGGCCGGTCGCTGTGAGCCGCGTGCCCTCGAGCGGGTCGACGGCCACGTCCACCTCGGGCTGCTGGCCGTTTCCGACCTCCTCGCCGTTGTAGAGCATCGGGGCCTCGTCCTTCTCACCCTCGCCGATCACGACGATCCCGGACATCGCGACCGTGTCCAGGACGGCCCGCATCCCGTCGACCGCGGCCTGGTCGGCCGCGTTCTTGTCGCCGCGCCCCACCCAGCGCCCGGCCGCGAGCGCAGCGGACTCGGTGACGCGCACGAGCTCGAGCGCGAGGTTCCGGTCTGGCGCGACAGGCGAAGGGCCGGCGGTCACGCGCCGATCCTAAATGAGCCTCGCGTGATCCTTCTCCCCCGGGGCCTTCGGCCCCTCGCCCCCGTTTCTGACGCTAGCGCGGAAAAGCGCGCGGATGTGTCACGGGCGTGTGGCGAATCTGTGCCAATCGCCGGCGAGCGCCGTGAGCCGCCGACACGCGGCTACATCCGCTCCGGCGCCTCGACGCCGATCAGGTCGAGGCTCCGGTGGATCACGATCTGGGTCGCGCGGCAGAGGCCGAGGCGGAACGCCTCCGCGTCGCTCTCGAGCACGCGGTGGTGGTGGTAGAAGCGGTGGAAGTCGTCCGCCAGCCGGATCGCGTACGTCGGGATCGCGTGCGGCGCGCGCCGGTGCGTCGCCTCCGCGGCCACCAAGGGAAAGTCGGCGAGGCGCTTGATCAGCTCGCGCTCCTCCGCGGCGAGCTCCTCGGGCGGAGGCCCGCCCACCGGCGCGTCGCCGGCGTTCCGCAGGATCCCCGCGATCCGCGCGTGCGCGTACTGGACGTAGTACACGGGGTTCGAGTCCGACTTCTCGCGAGCCAGGTCGACGTCGATCTCGATCGCCTGCTCGTGGCCGCGCGAGATCAGGAACCAGCGCGCGGCGTCCTCGCCGATCTCGTCGAGCAGGTCGTCGAGGAGCACGACGTCGCCGCGCCGCTTCGAAACCTTCCGCGCCTCGCCGCCCTCGCTGAGGTTCACGAGCTGGTAGATCAGCACCTCGACGTCCTCCGGTTCGTGCCCGAACGCCGCCGCGGCGGCCTGCAGCCGCGCGACGTAGCCGTGGTGGTCGGCGCCGAGCACGTAGAGGAGCCGGTCGAACCCGCGCGCGAACTTGTGCCGGATGTAGGCGAGGTCGCTCGCGAAGTACGTCGTCCTGCCGTCCGAGCGGACGACGACGCGATCCTTGTCGTCGCCCCACTTCGTGCTCGGGAACCACTGCGCGCCGTCCTCTTCGTACAGCGGCAGCTCGGCGAGCGTCCCCTCGAGCTCGTTCTCTACCTGGCTCTGCCGCACCCAACTGACGATGTGGATGCGGAAGCGCTCGAGCGTGTCCTCGATCATCGCCAGCATCGTCTCGACCGGGTCACTGCCCTTCTCGGCCACCTCGAGCAGGTAGTCGCCGTGGTAGCCGCCCTCGGGCGGCTCCTCTCCCCGCGCCAGCGCCTCGACGGAGGCCCGGAAGCGCTCGATCTGCTCGCCCGTGTCGTTGACGTAGAACTCGCGCTCGACCGCGTGGCCGGCGAACTCGAGAACGCGCGCGACGGCGTCGCCGTACGCCCCGTTTCGGGCCGACGCGACCGTCAGCGGGCCGGTCGGGTTCGCGGAGACCAGCTCGACCTGGATCTTCAGCGGCCGCGGCGAGGGCGTGCCGGCGCCGTACATCGGCCCGGCCTCGAGGATCTCGTCCACGGCGGCGCCGTACCACGCCGTCTCCATCTCGAGGTTGAGGAAGCCGGGCGGGGCGGCCGAGGCGCTCCGGATGCCCTCGAGGTCGGCGGCGAGCGCCGCGAGCTCCTCGGCGAGCTCCATCGGCTTCAGCCCGCGACCGGGCGCGGTCTGGAGCGCGACGTTCGTCGCGTAGTCGCCGTGCGCCGCGTCGCGCGGCCGCTCGAGCACGACGGGCGCACCCGCCGCCCGCGCGAGCTCGCTCGCCACCCGCTCGACCGCGAATTCTCCGTCGTTCGCCATGGCGCACATCGTACGAACGTCCGCGCTAGCGGCGCCGGCGACCCTCGTTCTCGCGGGCCGCGAACACCTCTGCCATCGCGATCCGCTGCATCGCCGCCGGGTGCGTCCCCAGCCAGAGCCGCACCCACGCGGGCGGTTCGGGATCGCCGATCGCCGTGATGACGAAGCCGCGCTCCAGGCCGATCGCCGCCTCCGGGTCGCGGGTGGCGGTGAGCGCGAGCCAGTCCGCCTCCGCCTCGTAGCGGCGCGAGACGGCGTTCTGGAGCGGCAGCGTGACGAGGAAGAAGAGGAAGCCGACGAGCAGCGCGAGCGGCACGTTCAGCGGGTCGCGCAGGCCGCCGCGGCGCTCGGTCACCAACGCGACGACCGCGAGGCCCGGCACGGCGAAGAGCACGAACCACGCGATCCCCTTCCAGAGGTGGTTGCGCGCGACGTGCCCTAGCTCGTGCGCGGCGAGCGAGACGAGCTCGGCCTCGGAGAAGCGGCCGTCGAGCGCCGTGTCGTAGAACACCACGCGCTTCGTGGGCCCGATGCCCGCGACGTACGCGTTCGCGGTGGTCGTCCGGCGGCTCGCGTCGGCCACCTCGACCCGGTCGACCCTCACGCCCTCCCGTGCCGCCACGCGCTCGACCTCGGCCGCGAGCGCCGGGTCGCGCAGCGGCTCGAAGCGGTTGAAGAGCGGCTGGATCACGAGCGGCTGGACGAGGATCACGACGACCGCGAGCGCGGCGATCGCCGGCGAGGCGGCGATCCACCAGCGGCCGCCGAACCGCCCGGCCAGCCAAAGCACGCCGGCGACGGCGAGCGAGACGAGTACCGCGCGGACGGCGAGCGAGACGAGCGAGTCCCAGAGCCAGGCCGGGTAGCCCTGGTGCGACAGGCCGTAACGGCGCGCCCACCAGTGGCCGACAGCGCCGAACGGAAGCGTCGCGACCCACGCGGCCGCGAGCGTGACGAGCCCGAGCGCAAGTCCGGTGCGGTAGCGGCCGCGGAGCCGGAGGGCCCGCGCGATCTGCGTCGCCTGCCAGACCACGAGCGCGCCGGCGGCGAGCTCGACAACGGTCGATCCGAGGAAGAGCGCCCGCGTGACGGCGCGGACGTGATCGGCCCGCTCGAGGAACGCCGCGCTGAAGTACGCGCGTGGGTCGAGCGACGACAGCGCGAGATCGCTCGGCACCTCCGTCCGCAGGAGGACGAGCGCGGTGGCGACCCACACCGCAACGAGCACGGCCCCGACCGCGACCCGCGCTAGCGTTGCGCGGCTGCCGTGCGCGTCTGCGTCCTCTCCGACATCCACGGGAACCTCCACGCCTTCGACGCGGTGCTCGAGGCGATCTCGGCCGAGGCCCCGGACGAGATCTGGTGCCTGGGGGACCTCGTAGGCTACGGCCCGCGCCCGAACGAGTGCTGCCGCCTCGCGCAGGAGCGCACCGATTTCTGCCTCCTCGGAAACCACGACCTCGCGGTGCTGGAGCGGATCGGGCTCGAGGACTTCACGGAGGACGCCGCCTCGAGCGCCCGCTGGACGATCCGGATCCTGGACGCCGACGCGCGGGCCTACCTCGAACCGCTCGAGCCGAAGGGAGAGCGCGCAGGTGCCGGGCTCTTCCACGGCAGCCCGCGCGACCCGGTCTGGGAGTACGTGCTCACGCGGGAGGCTGCGGTGGCGGCGATCCTCGAGGGGCCCACCGACCTGACGCTCGTCGGGCACAGCCATCTCGCGCTCGCGTTCTCGCTCTCGGAGACGGTCCTCTCCGGCGATCTCGCACCCGAGGGAACGGAGGTCGAGCTCGCCTCGGCGGAGCGCTGGCTCCTCAATCCCGGCTCGGTCGGGCAGCCGCGGGACGGCGACCCGCGCGCGTCGTACCTCGTGCTTGATCTCGATGCGAGACGGGCAACGTTCCGGCGTGTCGAGTATGCGGTCGAGCGGACGCAGGCTGAGATCCGCGAGCGCGGCCTGCCCGAGGCGCTCGCGCTTCGCCTCGAGGGCGGCCTCTAGCCTCGCCCTCGCGCTCGTCCTGCTCGCGGCGGCGTGCGGCGGCTCGAGCAAGGAATCTGCGCCGGGGCCGGAGCTTCCGACCGCGCTCGGCACGGAACTCGCGGCCGCGACCGCGGAGGTGAGCGACTCGCTCGCGGGCGGCGACACTGCTGCCGCGCGAGCGGAGGCGCAGGAGCTCCTCGACACGATTGAGGCCGCGATCGCCGCTGGCGACGTCCCGGGCGCGCTCGCGAACGAGTTGCGCGCCGCGGCCGAGCGGCTCCTGGGTCTGATCCCCGACGAGCCGGCGCCGCCCGAGGAAGACAAGGGCAAGGGAAAGGACAACGGCAAGGCGAAGGGCCACGACAAGAAGGACAAGGGCGACGAGCAGGGTGACGAGGACGAGAGCGCCGGCACGACCACCGACACCACGCCCACGACCGACACGACGGTGACGGGGCCGTGAGCGGGACGACCGCAGAGACGTTCGCGGGCGGCCGTTACCGCGTCGAGCGCACGCTCGGCCGCGGCGGGATGGCGACCGTCTTCCTGGCCGAGGATCTCGAGCTCGGCCGCCCCGTGGCGGTCAAGGTGCTCGACGGCGGGCTCGAGGGGAACGGCGACCGGGGCGAGCGCTTCCGGCGCGAGGCGCGCACGGCGGCGTCGCTCCAGCACCCGAACGTCGTCGCCGTGTATGACGCCGGCGAGGAGGACGGGCGGCTCTACATCGTGATGGAGTGCGTGGCGGGCGAGGGGCTCGACGCGCTCCTCGCGCGCGAGGAGCGGCTCGACCCGGCGCAGGTGCTTCGCCTCGCAGACCAGGCCGCGGCCGGACTCGGGTATGCGCACGCGACGGGCGTCGTCCATCGCGACGTGAAGCCGGCCAACCTGCTCCTGCGCGACGACGGCGTGCTGAAGGTGACGGACTTCGGGATCGCACGCGCGACCGGCGACGAGGCGACGAAGCTGACGCAGGCGGGGACGATCCTCGGCACGGCCGCATACCTCGCGCCCGAACAGGCCCGCGGGGAGCCCGCTGAGGCGCCCGCCGACGTCTTCGCGCTCGGGGTCGTCATCTACGAGGCGCTCGCAGGCCGGGTGCCGTGGCCGGTCGACGGCCTCGCGTCGCTCGCGGAGCTCGGCCGGACGCCGCCGCAGCCGGTCGCGTCGCTCGCCGAGGGCGTGCCACCCCGACTGGAGGCGGCCGTCGCCCACGCGCTCGCGTACGACCCGGCCGACCGGCCGCCCGACGCGGAGGCGCTGCGGCGCGAGCTGGGCGGCTCGGCCGAGACCGGCGCGACGGTGGCGATGCCCGGGATCGCGCCGGCGGGCGCCGACGTCCCCGGCCCGGACGCGCCGACCGCGTTGCTCGACGAGAAGCCGCGACGCCATCGCGGCCGCCCGCGAACCGGCCCGCTCGCGCTCGCCGCGGTCGTCGTGGCCGCGGTCGTCGTCGCCGTCGTCGCTCGCGCTCACCTCGGGCGGAAACGACGGCGGCGGGTCGCAGGGAGGCCGCGAGACGCCCGCCCGCGCGCAGGTCGAGCCGGCCCCGTCCGCGGACGACGCCGCGCAGCAGGCCGAGCAGCTCGAGCAGTGGATCCGCGACCACACCGCCGGCGGGTAGCCGCCTCGCGCGTGATCCTCACCCCCGGGGCCTTCGGCCCCTCGCCCCCGCTGTAGACGCTAGCGCGGAAATCCGCGCGTGTCTGTACCGGAACCGTGCCGAGATGCGCACGCGCCACGGCCGGCGTGCGACCCCGAGGAGCCCTAGGTCGAGACGGCGTCTTCGCGGGTGACGACGCCACCCTCGCGGCCGTACAGCGTGATCCCCTCGCGCTCGAGGGCGAGCTGCACCTCTTCGCGCGCCTTGTAGATCCGCCACTTGACGGTCGCGAGCGTGATCTCGAGCGAGTCGGCGATCTCCGTGTACGCGAGGCCGACCACGTCCCGCAGGAGCAGCGCCATCTTCAGGTCGGGGTTCAGCGCCGCGACGGCCCGCCAGACGGCGTCGATCGTCTCGATCCGCTCCGGGGCGCGTCGACCACGTCGATCGGCGGTGCGTCCTCGAGCGCCACCGCCAGCTGCGGCTTGCGCTCACGGGCGCGGAGCTCGTCGAGCATCCGGTTCTTGGCGATCTGGAAGAGCCACGTCGTGAAAAGACAGCGTCCGGAGAAGCGCGGCAGCCCCTGGAAGACCCGCAGGAAGATGTCCTGGGTCAGGTCCTCGGCCAGCCCGCGGTCGCCGACGGTGCGCAGCACGTAGTTGTAGACCGGCACTTCGTACATGCGCACGATCACGCTGAACGCGCGCTCGTCCCCTTTTTGCGCCTTGCGCAGCAGTGCTTGATCAGGCTGAGGAAGCGACAGGCTGGTCTCCGAGTGGTGGCCGCAGTATAGGAGCGTCCATCGGCTTGCCGGTTACGGTTCCATTAGGGGAACGCCGCTCATTTCCTCCGGCTGGGGGAGCCCGAGCAGGTCGAGGCAGGTGGGCACGAGGTCGGCGAGGGTGCCGCCCTCTCGGAGCGTCCGGCCCTCCTCCGTCACGACCACCGGAACCGGATTCGTCGTGTGCGCCGTGTGCGGGCTGACGCCGTCCTCCTCGAGCTGCTGCTCGGCGTTTCCGTGGTCGGCGGTGACGACGCACACGCCCCCGAGCACCTCGACCGCATCCAGGACCTGCCCGAGGCACGCGTCCACCGCCTCGACCGCCCGGACGACGGCCGGGATCACGCCCGTGTGGCCGACCATGTCCGGGTTCGCGAAGTTCACGATCGCGAAGCGGTAGTCCTTCGGGATCTCCTCGACGAACCGCCGCGCCACCTCCGGCGCGGACATCTCCGGCTTCTTGTCGTAGGTCGGGACGTCGCGCGGGGACGGGACGAGGATCCGCGTCTCCCCCTCCCACTCGTGCTCGTCGCCGCCGTTGAAGAAGTACGTGACGTGCGCGTATTTCTCGGTCTCCGCCAGGTGGAGCTGCCGGACGCCGCGCTCGGCCAGTACCTCGGCCATCGTCTCGCGGACGGTGTGCTCCTCGAACGCGACCGGGAACGGGAAGTCGGCCCGGTAGCGCGTCATCGTCGTCAGGTCGTTCCCGCGCTCGAGGAGGCGCTCCGAGAGCTGGCGCGCCCGGTCGGGCCGGAAGTTGAAGAAGATCGCCGCGTCGTTCGGCCCGATCCGCGGGCCCGGCAGGACGACCGGCTCGACGAACTCGTCCGTGACGCCGGCGGCATACGAGCGCTCGAGCTCGGCGACGGGGTCGTCTGCCTGCCGCCCCTCGCCGTCGAGGAGCGCCGCGACGGCCCGGTCGGTTCGCTCCCAGCGTCCGTCCCGGTCCATCGCGTAGTAGCGGCCGGAGACGGTCGCGATCGGGACGCCCTCCGCGACGAGCTCCGCCAGGTCGCTCCGCGCCGACGTCGGCGAGACGTCCCGGCCGTCCGTGAAGGCGTGGACGACCGTCCGCTCGCGCATGTCCTCGCGCCCGGCGAGCTCCCACACGGCCCGAAGGTGGTCGATGTGCGAGTGAACGCCGCCGTACGAGACGAGACCGAGCAGGTGCACGTGTCCGCCGCGCTCCCGCGCCCGGGCGAACGCGGCGCGCAAGACCTCGTTCTGGAGCAGCGAGCCGTCCTCGATCGCACGGTTGATCCGCACGAGGTCCTGGAAGACGACGCGGCCGGCGCCGATCGTCAGGTGGCCGACCTCCGAGTTGCCCATCTGCCCGGGCGGCAGGCCGACGGCCAGGCCGGACGCGTCGAGGGTCGCGTGCGGATAGCGCCTCCAGAGCGCGTCGAAGACAGGCGTCTCGGCCAGCTCGACGGCGTTGCCCGGCCCGGGCGGCGCGCAGCCCCAGCCGTCGAGGACGACCAGGACGACCGGCCCCTCGGTCACGCGACGGAGGCCGCCGCCGCGCAGATGGCGGCGAACGACTCGACCTCGAGCGAGGCGCCCCCGACGAGCGCGCCGTCCACGTCGGGCTGCCCGCAGAGCTCGGCCGCATTGTCCGGCTTGACCGAGCCGCCGTAGAGGATCGGGACGTCGAGGATCCTGCGCAGGAACGCGTGCGCCTCCTGGGCGATCTCGGGCGTGGCGGTCTTGCCCGTGCCGATCGCCCAGACAGGCTCGTAGGCGAGCGTCAGCCGCTCGTGCGTGCCGACCTCGGCGCGGATCGCGTCGGCCTGCCGCGCGAGCACCTCTTCCGTCCGGCCCGCCTCGCGCTCCTCGTCCGTCTCGCCCACGCACGCGATCACGCGGAGGCCGGCCTCGAGCGCGGCGGCTGTGCGGCGTCCGACGCCCTCGTCCGTCTCGCCGAAGAGCTGACGCCGCTCCGAGTGCCCCGTCAGCGCGCCGTCGACGCCGAGCTCCAGGAACATCCCCGGCGAGATCTCGCCCGTGAACGCGCCCTCGTCCGCCCAGTGGACGTTCTGCGCGAGCACGGCGACGTTGCTCCCGGCGAGCGCCTCGACGGCCGCGTCGAGTGCCGTGAAGGGCGGGCAGACGGCGATCTCGACGCCCTCCACGCCGCCGACCGCCTCGCGCAGCGACCGGCAGAACGCCGCGGCCTCGGTCCGCGTCTTGTGCATCTTCCAGTTGCCGGCGACGAGCATCGCGGCGAATCCTAGAGCGGCCTCGGGCTAGGCCGACGGCGCCGAGCCGGTCTGGGAGCCGGCGACGGGATGCTCGAGCCCGACACCGCCTTCGCCCCGCACGGCCACACCCTCCTGCTGCGGATCGTCTCCTAGCTCGCGGGCGGGATCGCGATCACGCCGGGTAGCTCCTTGCCCTCGAGCAGCTCGAGCGAGGCACCGCCGCCGGTCGAGACCCAGTCGATCCGGTCGGCGAGCCCGAGCTCCTCGACCGCCCGCACGGAGTCGCCTCCACCGACGACCGTGTGGGCGTCCGCCGCGGCGACGGTTTGCGCGACAGCCGTCGTCCCCTCCGCGAAGCGCGGCCACTCGAAGACGCCCATCGGCCCGTTCCAGAACACCGTCCGTGCACGGCCGATCTCCTCGGCGAAGCGCGCGCGCGTCTCCGGCCCGATGTCGAGAGCCAGCCACCCGTCCGGCACGTCGTCGACCGCGACCACCCGCGACTCGGCGTCCGGTTCGAAGGCCGCCGCCGCCACCGCATCGGTCGGGAGCACGGCCGTGTCGCCGAGTTCGGCGAGCGTCTCCCGCTCCTCGGCCATCTTGCCACCGACGAGGATTCGGTCGGCCCGCTCGGCGAGCGAGCGCAGGACGCCGATCTTGTCCTCGACCTTCGCGCCCCCGACCACGGCCACGAACGGCTGCTCGGGGGCGTCGAGCAGGGCACCGAGCTCCTCCAGCTCGCGTTCGAGCAGGAGCCCGGCGTACGCGGGGAGCAGGTGTGCGACGCCCTCCGTCGAGGCGTGGGCGCGGTGCGCCGACCCGAACGCGTCGTTCACGTAGAGGTCGCCGTGCGCGGCGAGCTTGCGCGCGAACTCCGCGTCGTTCTTCGTCTCGCCGGGGTTGAACCGCGTGTTCTCGAGCAGGCGCACACGGGCGTCCGGCAGAAGCTCGCGGAGCCGCGCGCGCACCGGCTCCATCGAGAACGCGGGGTCCTCGCCCTTGGGGCGCCCGAGGTGCGACATCAGCACGAGCTCCGAGGCGTCGCGCTCGAGGAGCAGCTCGAGCGTCGGCAGCGCCGCACGGATCCGCGTGTCGTCAGCGACGCGGCCGTCCTCGAGCGGCACGTTGAAGTCGACGCGGACGAGGACGCGCTTCCCCGCGACGTCCGCGTCGCGAACCGAGCGCGGCTGATGCACTACAGGCGCTGGACGAGATCGACGAGGCGGCAGCTGTAGCCCCACTCGTTGTCGTACCAGCTCATGACCTTCACCAGCGAGCCGCGCGCCATCGTCTGGTCGGCGTCGAGGATCGACGAATACGAATCGCCGACGATGTCGGAGGAGACGAGGGCGTCGGTCGAGTAGCGCAAGATCCCCTCGAGGGGTCCCGAGTCCGCCACCTCCTCGAAGCGCGCGTTCACCTCGTCACGAGTCACCTCACTGCCGACCTGCACGACGAGGTCCGTGATCGACCCCGTCGGGACGGGCGCCCGAATCGAGACGCCGTCCACCTTGCCCTGCAGCTCGGGGATGACCACCCCGATCGCCTTCGCGGCACCGGTCGAGGTCGGGATCAGGTTGATCGCGGCGGCGCGGGCGCGGCGGAGGTCCGAGTGCGGGAGGTCGAGGATCCGCTGGTCGTTCGTGTACGCGTGGATGGTCGTCATGAAGCCGCTCTCGATGCCCCACGCGTCGTGAAGCACCTTGGCGACCGGGGCAACGCAGTTCGTGGTGCACGAGGCGTTCGACACGATCCGGTGCTGCTCCCGGTCGTAGGCGTCGTCGTTCACGCCGAGCACGAGCGTCACGTCCGGATCGGTCGCGGGCGCGGAGATGAGGACCTTCTCGGCGCCGGCATCGAGGTGCTTCTGCGCGCCGTCGCGCTTCGTGAAGATGCCCGTCGACTCGAGCGCGACCTGGATGCCGAGGTCGCCCCAGGGGAGCGCGGCCGGGTCCTTCTCGTTCAGGAGCTTGAGCTCCGCGCCGTCGATCCGGATCACGCCGTCGCCTGCCTCGACCTCGGCGTCGAGCGGGCCGAGCACCGAGTCGTACTTGAGCAGGTGCGCCATCGTCTCGGCGTCCCCGAGGTCGTTGACCGCGACGATCTCGATGTCCGCGCCCCGCTTGCGGGCGGCGCGGAAGAAGTTCCGCCCGATCCGCCCGAACCCGTTGATCCCTACCCGAACGCTCATCCAGCCCTCCTGGTCGCCCGCGTGGCGAGTCTATCCGGGCGACGGCGTCCCGGAACGCAGGGGGCGAGCGGGCCGGAGGGGAAGCTCCGAGGACGACCTCCCCCTCCGGATTGACCGCGCTCCGGACCGTAGGCGTCGGACGGGGTCTGAATCCAACACCGGACGAGCGCGGACCCGCTCGGCCCTGAGTATTGACGATTGTTTCGGCCCGTTTCAAGACGCGATTACGACGCCTCAGCCGCAAATTGCGAGCATCCCGGACGAGTCAGACGTCTGCCAGCTTCTGGATCTTCGCGAGGCGGCGGTGGGCGGCCATCTTCGTGGCGGGCGGGCGGCAGCGGGCCGCGAGCTCCCGCAGCGAGACCGTCGGATGGCGGCGCCGGAGGCGCGCGATCTCGCGGAGCTCCGGCGCGAGCTCGGCGAGGCGGCCGTTCGACTCGAGGCGCTCGATCGCACGGAGCTGCGCTTCCGCAGCGCGGCTGGCGCGGCCGAGGTTCGCGTGGTCCGCGTTCGCCAGGCGGTTCGCGCGCGCGCGTGTGGCCGCGACGACGGCCTCCTCGCCCAGCCTGAGCGCCGCTTCGTTCGCGCCGAGATAGGCGAGCAGGTCGGCGATCGCCTCGCCGCCCTTCGCGTACGCGAACGCGTGCCCGCGCCGCGTCGCAACGCCCAGCGTGAAGCCGTCGGCGGCGGCGAGCTCGGCGAGGAACGCGGCGCCCTCGGGCTCCTCGGTGCGGAGCTCCAGGTGCGCGTCGCGCGGCCCGGAGACCGAACCGGCGGCGAGCAGGGCCCCGCGCAGGTAGGCGGCACGGCAGCACGAGTGGGCGACCACTCGGCGCGGCGGCCGCTCGAGCGGCTCGAGCCGCGGGCCAAGGATCCCGGCCTCGTTCAGCGCCTGGACCGAGCGCGCGTCGTCCTCGAGGTGAATCTGGAAGCGCGTCGGGCGGTCGAAGGCGCGCCGGCGATACGTCCGGATCTCGCACGCGACGCCGTAGCCGCGCAGCAACCCGACCGCGCGACGCGCGACCGCGCCGTTGCCGACCTCGAGGTGCACGCCGATCCTTCCCCCGCCGCGCAGGTGGACCGAGCCGGCCGAGCGGACGAGCGCCGACAGCTCCGCCAGCCGGCAGTGCGCCTTGCGCGGCTCGATCGCCGCCAGCTCGGAGCGGACGTCCTCGGAGAGCCTCACAGCGCCCCCTCGAGCTCGAGCAGACGGCGCTTGTAGTCGAGGCCGAGCGAGCCGTACGAGCCGAGCGAGTCGGCGCCGACGACGCGGTGGCACGGGACGAAGAGCGCGTAGCGGCTCTGGGCGCAGACGGACCCGGCCGCGCGGCCGGCGTTCGGGTACCCGGCGAGCGCGGCCAGCTCGCCGTACGTGACCGTCTCGCCGTACGGAACGGCACGCAGCGCATCGACCACCGCCCGCTGGAAGTCGGTGCACCAGTCGAGCTCGAGCTCGACGTCGACGAAGTCGTCGCGCGCGCCGCCGAAGTACGCGAGCACACGGTCGACGAGCGGATGGCCGCCGTCCGGTTCGCCCGGCCGCGCGACCGGCCCGTCGTGGTTCACGACCACGCCGTCACGGATCCAGAGCTCGCCCGTCCCCCACGCGGGAACCTCGTACCGGATCACTTGCACCGTCGTAGAATGCCCCCCGATGTCGGCCCCGGGGATCTTCCGCCCGCCTCCGCCCGTGAACGAGCCGGTGCACGACTACATGCCCGGATCGCCCGAGCGCGAGCGGCTGCTCGCGCGCATCCGCCAGATGGAGAACGAGCGCCTCGACATCCCGCTGGTGATCGGCGGCGAGGAGGTGCGCACGGGCACGACGGCCGAAGCGGTCATGCCGCATCGCAAGAGCCATGTCCTCGCGGACGTCCACCAGGGCGGAGCGGCCGAGGTCGAGCACGCGATCACCGCCTCCGCGGACGCGTGGGAGGACTGGCACCGGATGCCGTGGGAGGAGCGCGCGGCGATCTTCCTCCGCGCGGGCGAGCTGCTCGCCGGCCCGTGGCGCGACACGCTGAACGCGGCCACGATGCTCGGCCAGTCGAAGACGGCTCACCAGGCCGAGATCGACGCGGCCTGCGAGCTGACCGATTTCCTCCGCTTCAACGTCCAGTTCATGACGCGGATCTACGAGGAGCAGCCGATCTCCTCGCCTGGCGTCTGGAACCGGCTGGAGTACCGCCCGCTCGAGGGCTTCGTCTTTGCCGTCTCGCCGTTCAACTTCACGGCGATCGCGGGCAACCTCCCGAGCTCGGTGGCGCTGATGGGCAACACGGTCGTCTGGAAGCCCGCGACGACCGCGATGCTCTCCGCGCACTACCTGATGAAGCTCTGGGAGGCGGCGGGCCTGCCGCCGGGCGTGATCAACCTCGTCTACGGGCCGGGCGCCGAGGTCGGGAACGCCGCCCTCGCGAGCGAGCACCTCGCCGGGATCCACTTCACCGGCTCGACGCCCGTGTTCCAGAGCATGTGGAAGACGGTCGGCTCGAACATCGCCAACTACCGCTCGTACCCGAGGATCGTCGGCGAGACGGGCGGCAAGGACTTCATCGTCGCGCACCCGTCCGCGGACGTGGAGCAGGTCGCGACCGCGATTGTGCGCGGCTCGTTCGAGTACCAGGGCCAGAAGTGCTCGGCCGCCTCGCGTGTGTACGCGCCGTCGAACCTCTGGCCGGAGCTGCGCGAGCGGCTCGAGGCGGAGGTCGCCTCCATCCGCATGGGCGACGTGGCCGACTTCGGCAACTTCATGGGCGCCGTGATCGACGGCAAGGCGCTCGCCGGCCATCGCGACGCGATCGAGGAGGCCAGGGCCAACGCCGACAGCGAGATCGTCGTCGGCGGCGGGGTCGACGACTCGGAGGGCTACTTCGTCGAGCCGACCGTGATCGCGACCAAGGATCCCGGCTTCCGCACGATGAAGGAGGAGCTCTTCGGCCCGATCGTGACCGCCTACGTCTACCCGGAGGGCAAGTGGGAGGAGACGCTCGAGCTCGTCGACTCGACGGCGCCCTACGGCCTGACGGGCGCGGTGTTCTCACAGGAGCGCGACGCGCTGATCGAGGCGGAGGACGCGCTCCGCTACACGGCCGGGAACTTCTACGTGAACGACAAGCCGACCGGCGCCGTGGTCGGCCAGCAGCCGTTCGGCGGCTCGCGCGCGTCCGGGACGAACGACAAGGCCGGCTCGATGTGGAACCTGATCCGCTGGGTGAGCCCGCGCACGATCAAGGAGACGTTCATCCCGCCGACCGACTACCGGTACCCCTTCCTAGGCCCCGACGGGGCCGACGGCACCGGCTAGCGACTTCCACGGCCTGAGCGGCGCGACTGCCTCAGGCCGCGGACCGCTGTCGCCATACTTACGCCCGTGCAAAACGCGTGGCGGATCGGCATCGGTGCCGCGGTGGTCGTCGCGGCGGTCGTCCTCTTCCTCGTCCTTCGCGGCGGGGAGGACGACTCGGCCTCGAACGCGTCGGCGACGACCTCCGTCGCGACGTCGACCGAGGACACGCCGACGGAGCCGGCAGACACGACCGCCCCGACCGACACCGGTTCGGGCGAGACGACGCCTACCGACACGGCACCGGCCAACCCCACCTTCAGGGTCAACGTGCCCGCCGAGGGCCCATCCACGGTCGAGCGACTGGACGTGAACCAGGGCCAGCAGGTCACGATCGTGGTGACGACAGGCGACCACTGGAACATCCACCTGCACGGATACGACATCGAGCTGCACACCGGGCCGGGCCTCCCTCCCGCCCGCTTCCAGTTCCGCGCCGACACGCCCGGTAGCTTCGAGATCGAGATCGAAGACACCGCGACGCAGATCGCCGAGCTTCGCGTCAACCCGTGAGCCTGCTGGCTCACGGGGTCGGCAGCGTCCAGGACCTGCCGGTTCCGCAGTGGCTCTTTCTCTACGGCGCCGGCATCGTCCTGATCGTCTCGTTCGCGGCCCTCGCGCTGCTCTGGCGGCGGCCCGTGCTCGAGTCATGGGAGGGCGGAAAGGCGCTGCCGGAGGGACTCTCCCGCTTCGTCCTCTCCCGCGGCGTGCGGATCGCGCTCGGCGCGCTCGGGTTCGCGCTCTTCGTGCTCACATTCGCGACGGCGCTCGTCGGCGAGCGCTCAGCCGGTTCGAACTTCGCCCCCACGTTCATCTACGTCGCCTTCTGGCTTGGGCTCGTGCCGGTCGTCGTGCTGTTCGGCAACGTCTGGTCGGCGCTGAGCCCGTGGAAGGCCGGCGCGGACGCCGCGGAGTGGCTCGTCGCCCGGATGGGCGGCCAGTCGGAGCCGTATCCGTACCCCGAGCGGCTGGGACGCTGGCCGGCGGCGGTTGGCCTGTTCCTCTTCGCCGCGCTTGAGCTCGCGTACTTCGACCCGTCCGACCCCCGAGCGCTCGCCCTCGCGATCGCCATCTACTCGCTGCTCACGTGGATCGGCGCGCTCGTCTACGGGAGCGAGGCCTGGTTCCAGCGCGGCGACGGGTTCTCGAACTACTTCGGGTTCCTGTCCCGCATCGCGCCCCTCGCGGTCGAGGATGGGCGGGTGGTCCTGCGGCCGCCCTTCGTCGGCCTGGCGCATATGCGGGATCCCGGCCCGGGGACGGTCGCGTTCGTCGCGGTCATGCTCGGCTCGGTCGCCTTCGACGGCTTCAGCCGGACGGCCGTCTGGCAGGACCAGACGATCACGCTCGGCGACGGCTCGGGGACGCTCGCGCGCGTCGGCGGGCTGCTCGGCGCGGTGCTCGCGGTCGCGGCCGCGTACCTGCTCGCCGTATGGGTCGCGAAGGTGCTCGCCCGCACCGAGCTCGACCTCGCGTCCGCGTTCGTGGGGAGCCTGGTGCCGATCGCGCTCGTCTACGCGGTCTCGCATTACTTCACGCTGCTCGTGGTCGAGAGCCAGTTCCTGCTCACCCTCGCCTCCGACCCGTTCGGCTTCGGCTGGGATCTCTTCGGGACGATCGACTACCGGCCCAACCTGGCGCCCTTCACGCCGAACACGATCTGGTACGTGCAGGTCGGGACGCTCGTGGCAGGACACGTCGCCGGGCTCTGTCTCGCGCACGACCGCGCACTCGCCCTCTTCCCGGGCGAGCCGCGGCGCGCGCTGCGGACGCAGTACCCCTTCCTCGTCCTGATGATCGCCTACACCGTCGGCGGCCTCTGGCTGCTCTCGCTCGACTAGGAGTCCGAGCCGGAGCCGTTCTCGCTCCACCAGCCCATGATCATGTCCGGCTGCTCGGGGTCGGGACGCTCGCCGAACGCGAGGAACTCGAGCCCGTCGGGCCCGGCCTCGAAGCAGCGGACCGTATCCGGCGCGACGCGGATCGCGTCGAGCGGGGTCACGTCGACGATCTCGTCGCCGAGCTTCATCCGGCCGGATCCGGCGATGACGACGTAGGTCTCCTCCTGGCCCTCGTGCTTGTGCCCGAACGCCTGGCGCATGTTCGGCTTCAACCGCTGGAGGCTGAGGCCGGAGCGCTCGGCGTCCAGGTCGCCGCGGGCGAAGCGCGCCTCGCCGATGTGGTCCAGGCCGAACTTCGGCGCCGCGTCCTCGACCTCGTTCAGGTTCTGCTTCGTGTATGCAGTCATGACGGACTCCTACCCGTCCGGCCGCGTCTAGGCACCCCCGGCCTTGTGCAGCGCCTCGTAGATCGCGCGGCCCGTCTTGGCCGGGACGCCGGGCACGCCTTCGAGCTCCTCGGAAGACGCCGCCAGGAGCCGCTCGGGCGAGCCGAAGTGGCGCAGCAGCGCGCGCTTGCGGGCCGGGCCGACGCCGGGGAGCGCGTCGAGGATCGACTCGCGCGCCTGGGTGTCGCGCCGCTGCCGGTGGAACCCGAGCGCGAAGCGGTGCGCCTCGTCGCGGATCCGCTGGAGCAGCTGGAGGGCGGGGGAGCTCGGGTCGAGGCGGACGGGGTCGGGCCGGCCCGGGAGGAAGACCTCCTCCTCGCGCTTCGCGAGGGAGATGACGGCCACGCGCGGAAGCTCGAACTGCTGCATCGCCGCGAGCGCGGCCGAGAGCTGGCCCTTGCCGCCGTCGATGACGACGAGGTTCGGGAGCGTCGAGAAGCCCTCGTCGTACTCGTCGGCCGTGACCGTGCTCGCGCGGGCGAACCGGCGGGTGACCACTTCGGCCATCATCGCGAAGTCGTCCTGGCCGGCCGTGTGCCGGATCCCGAACTTGCGGTAGTGAGCCTTCTTGGGCACGGCGTCCTGGAACACGACCATCGAGCCGACGGGCGCGGTCTCCTGGATGTTCGAGATGTCGAAGCATTCGATCCTGAGCGGCAAGCTCTCGAGGTTGAGCGCCTCGCGGAGCTCCTCGATCGACTCGACCCGCCGCAGCCGCTTGCGCTCCGACTCGGCCGCGTCCTGTTGAAGCGCGAGCTCGGCGTTCTGTGTCGCGAGCTCCTGGAGCCGACGCTTCTCGCCGCGCCGGGCCGGCCGGACCTCGACGTGCGAGCCCCGTAGCTCGGAGAGGTACTGCTCGAGCGCCTCGTTCTCGCCGGCGTCGCGCGGCACGACGATCTGCGGCGGTACGGCGGGCGCGCTCCCGTAGTACTCGAGGCAGAACGCCTCCAGCAGCTCGGGCGTGTCCTGGCCGGCGGTGTTTTCGAGGTGGAACGAGTGCCGATCGACGAGCCGGCCGCCGCGCAGCGGGAAGACCTGCACGGCCGCGCGATCGTCCGCGGCGGCGATCCCGATCACGTCGACCGTGCCGATCGCGCGCTTGTCTGCGGCCTGCCGCTCCGCCAGGTGCCGGACCGAGAACAGCCGGTTGCGGTAGCGCGCCGCCTCCTCGAACCGATGCGCCTCGGCGGCCGCGTTCATCTTCTCCTCGAGCTGGCGCAGGATCGGCCGCGACTCGCCCGAGAGGAACTCGATCACACCGTCGATGATCGCGCGGTAGTCGTCCTTCGAGACGTAGCCGACGCACGGGGCCAGGCAGCGCTCGATGTGGTAGTCGAGGCACGGGATCCCGGAGTGGCGGCCCGGCTGCGGCCCCTCGCACGGCCGGTAGGGGAAGACGCGGTTCAGGACGTCGAGCGTCTCGCGCACCTTCTTCGCGTTCGCGTACGGGCCGAAGTAGACGACGCCGCGGCGGTGCCGCTCCCGCGTGAACATGACCCGTGGGTACTCGTCCTCGACGGTCACGGCGATGTACGGATAGGTCTTGTCGTCGCGGAGCCGGACGTTGAACGGCGGCCGGTGGCGGCGGATCAGGTTCTGCTCGAGGTGGAGCGCCTCGGCCTCGGTCTGGGTCACGATCACCTCGAGCCGCTCGACGCGGGCGACCATCCGGTCGAGTCCGAGCCGCGTGTCGCCTGCGCGGAAGTACGAGCGGACGCGGGAGCGGAGCGACTTCGCCTTGCCGACGTAGAGGACGTCGTCGCGCGCGCCGCGGAAGAGGTACACGCCGGGCTTCGCGGGCAGACCGGCGAGCTGCGCCTCGATGCGCTCCTCCCGTGTTTCGGCGGTTGCGGCCATGTCCCAGGAGCGTAGCCGCGGCCCCGCCGGCCGCCGTCCGCGGGACATGTCCAGCCACGGCCCCACCCTGGGAGGGGAAGGAGCCCACCCGCCGCCCATGCTCAGCCTACGGCTTCGGCGCCTGCCGGAGCGGTCGACTTCGTGCCGATTTCCAGCCGGAACCGTGCCGGTTTCCGCAGGCGGGACTATTCCGGCGTCGCGTCACGCCACGCGAGCGCACGCTGCTCGAGCGCCTCGACAAACGAAGCCTTCCCCACCGTGTACTCGTCCCGGTCGGACGCAGTCGCCACGACCCGGCGCTTCTCCGCCGCGTACGCGTCCGCCTCCGCGGGGTGCGCCCTCAGGTAGTCCCGGACCGCAAGGTGTCGGCGCCAGTGCTCGCCGCCGAGCTCGACCGCATGGACGTGGTGCGTCCGCGACTCGCCCCCCTTGCGGAAGAACAGCCGGCCGGGGAGCCCGTACTCCCCGAGCGCCTCGTACCCGAGCGCCTCCATCGCGCGGATCTGCTCGGGTGCGAGGTCGAGTGACTCGAGGCCCGCCAGCAGGTCGACCACGGGCTTCGCCGCGAGACCGGGCACGGCAGTCGAGCCGATGTGCTCCACGGCGCGCGCGCCGAGCGCCCGCTGCACGTCCGTCGCCTCTCTCGCCCCCAGCTCGGCCCACTCCGGATCCGGGTCGGCGAGCTCGGCCGGGCCGCCGGACGGGAGCAGCCGCGCGGCCGCCTCCGCCAGCGCGTCCCCCGCGCTCGCGCGGATGACGAGCTCCGCCTGCTGATCGACCCAGGTCGGATCGCGGTTGACAACGGCCACCTTGCCGCCCGCGTCAAGCGTCTCCGACGGCAGGCCGGCGACCGGGTAGACCTCGAGCGACGTCCCCACCACGAGCAGCAGCCCGGCCCCGCGCGCCAGCTCGAACGCCCGTGCGATCGCGTCTTCGGGAAGCATCTCCTCGAAGAGCACGATCCCCGGCTTCAGAATCGCGAGGCAGGCGTCGCAGTGCGGCGCGTGCTCGGCGTCCTTGCCGATCTTCTCGAGCACGGTCTCGAGCGAGTGCTCAGTCCCGCACGCCGGACACGTCGACACCGCGACCGACCCGTGCACCTCGACGACCTCCCCCGACCCCGCCCGCCGGTGGAGCAGGTCGATGTTCTGCGTGATCACCGCCTGGACGAGCCCCGCCTGCTCGAGCTGCGCGAGCGCCCTGTGCGCCCGGTTCGGCTCGACGCCGGCGAGCATGGCGAACCGGCCGGCGTAGAACGTCCAGACCTTCTCGGGATCGCGCCGAAACGCCGTGACGGTCGCGTACTCGAGCGGATCGATCGTCGCCCAGATCCCGGTCGGCGACCGGAAGTCCGGGATGCCGCTCTCGGTCGAGATGCCCGCCCCCGTGAGGACGACGACCGGCTGGCGGTCCCGGATCAGCTCGGCGAGGCGCTCGCTCACGCGGCCATCGTAGGAGCGGGGCGCGCCCGCCTGCCCGCTCGGCGCGCACGCCCCGACCGTTCCACCGTACGCGCGGAATCCGCACACGTGACAGACGAAACGTCGAGAGAGCGAAACGACGCCGATACGATTTCCGCATGGCCGCCGACGAGCGCCCCGCCGACCAGTACATCGCATACACCCTGTACCGGCTCGACCCCGCGTGGCGCCGGCTGCCGATCGAGGAGCGCAACGCGCACAAGGAGGCGTTCGCCGAGGTGATCGAGACATGGGCGGAACGGATGGGGCTCCGCTCCTACAGCCTCGTCGGGGTCCGCCCCGAGGCCGACCTGATGCTCTGGAAGCTGACCGAGCGCTTCGAGGATCTGCGCGAGCTGGCGACCGACCTCAACGCGACGCCGCTCGCCGGCTGGCTCGAGACGCCGTACTCGTACCTCGCCGCGACCCGTCCGTCGAAGTACTTCGAGCGCGACCCGCGCCGGCCGCCGCGCCGCGTGATCCCGCGCGGGGCGCCGTACCTCGTCGTCTACCCGTTCGTGAAGGTGCGCCCGTGGTACGCGCTCTCGATGGAGGACCGCGGCCGCGCGATGCGGGAGCACGCCGAGGTCGGCCAGCGGTTTCCGACGATCACCAACCACACCACGTACTCGTTCGGGATCGACGACCAGGAGTTCATGACCGCATTCGAGTGCGAGGCGCCGTCCGACTTCCTCGAGCTGATGATGACGCTGCGCGAGACCGAGGCGAGCCGCTACACCGAGCGCGACACGCCGATCTTCGTCGGCGAGGCGATGCCAGTCCGCGCGATCCTCGACGCGCTCGACGGCGCGTCGGCCCGCGTCGCGACCTAGCTCAGTACCCGTACGTGTGCTGGTCCCGCCAGACGCGGGCCATCGCGAACGCGCAGGCTCCGAGCACGCCGAAGAAGATGAGCGCCTCCGCCCCGCCCTGCGGCCACGGCGTCAGGAACGTCGCCGCGAGGTCGACCAGCGCGACCGCCGCCGCGCCGTAGAACACCACGCGCGCCCGCGTCGGCCACATCCCGATCTCGTCCCGGCGCGAGCGCCAGAAGCGGAACACCACGATCGCGATCACGACGAGGAACGCGATCCGCAGGAGCAGCAGCACGAGCGAAAGACCGATCGCGCCCGCCGAGCCCGAGGCCGTGATCACCGCCGCGACCGCGAGGATGATCAGGAAGCCGCGGAGCGTGCCGTTCGTGCGGGGGTTCCAGTCGGTCACGAGGAGGTCGTGTACGCGCGCACGGCGAGGGCGCCGGCGACGAGGCTCGCGCCGACGAACCACGCGAGTCGCCGCGCCGGAACCGGGGGCGCGTAGAGCCACGGCGAGAGAACGGCGAGCAGCGCGAGCGTCCCGTAGACGTAGTGGAGCCGGTCAGCCGTCCGCAGGTCGTCGGACAGGAGCAGCAGCCCGAGCGCGACCTGCGCGATCACGAGCGCCTGCGCCGCCGCGAGCAGGTGTGCGTAGATGCGCCCCGGATACCGGTGCCGCACGAGGAACACGGCGCCCCAGCCGACCGCGAGGGCGTTCGCCGCGATCACGAGCACCGCGTTCCAGGCGTGGAGGTCGCGCATCGGCGCAGCGTAACGAGCACCGCTCGGGAGAGGCGCTTCCCGCGCTCAGAACGACGAGGCGAGGGCCGAGCGCGACTCCGACCGGGCCTGGCGCCAGCGCACGAGCTCGTACGCGTGCAACCCCAGCCACACCGCGGTGACGAGCGCCAGCGCGGCCAGCCCCGAGACCACCGTCGCGACCGGGAGGAGAAGCAGGAGCAGAATCGCCGCGACGAACCGGCCCCGGCTCACATGCCATCGCCGCTCGACCCGGATCCGGATCGCCGAGTACGTCAAGAGATACAGCGCGCTCCCGCCGCAAAGTGCGAACGCCGCGGCGGAGTCGAGCTCGTCCCCGACGTGCCCCACGATCGTCTTCATCGCGAACGCGAACAGGACGATCCCGACGATCATCGGAAAATGCAGGTACGCATACGCGTCGCGGGCAAAGGCGACCCGCTCCTCCCCCTGCGCCTCCACGAGATTCGCTCGCCCCGGATCGCGAAGAAGTCGAAGTAGGCGAGCCAGAACGATGTGGCGACGAGCAGCCCGAGGACCGCGGCGACGACCTCGCCCAGGCCGATGTCCGTCCCGGTCACGCCGATCCCGATTGCGATGAACGCCTCGCCCAGGGCGATGATCATCACGAGGCCGTAGCGCTCCGCGAAGTGCGACGGGTGCACGCCGCCATCCGGTCGATCCGCTCAGCAGACCGCCGACGTACGTCCACGCGAGCGCGGCGACCCAGAGCCACGTCCGGGCGGCCCCGTCTGCGAAGCCCGCGAGAAGGATCAGCCCGGAGCCGAGCAATGTCCACGGTGCCAGCCGAAGAACGGCGCCGAGCAGGTCTCGGTTCCCACGCCCCGCGAGCGCGTAGAGCGCAATGTTCATGGCGTTGACGACGAGGAAGGCGGCGCCGAACAGCACGCCCTCGTCCCCGAACACGTCGGGAACCACGAGCGCTGCGACGAACATCGCGATCAGCGCAACGAGCAGCGCGGCGCCGACGACGCCGTCCTCGGGGTCGACCGTGTTCGTCAGCCAGGCGTACGCGGCCCAGGCCCACCACAGGGCGCCGAGGACGAGCACACCGCGCCCGATCCCTGCAAACGTCGGCTCGTCGGCGAGCAGCGTCGCGACCTGCGTGAACGCGAAGACGAAGACCAGGTCGAAGAAGAGCTCGCGTGGCGTCACGCGGTGCTCCTGATCGACGGCCGCGACCGGCATCCGTCGCGACCCTAACGCAGGACTCGCGGGCACGGTTTCACGGGCCCGCGTGGCGCAGCCGCTCGGCTCTGAGCATCTAGACTCGCCGCCTGGTCGAGGAGGGACAGCAGGCGCCGGACTTCGAGCTCCCGTCCGACTCGGGCGAGCGCGTCCGGCTGTCGGACCTGCGCGGCAAGCCGGTCGTCCTCTACTTCTATCCGAAGGACGAAACGCCCGGGTGCACGCACGCAGGCCTGCGGGATCCGCGACGCCTGGGACGATACCAGGCCCGCGGCGCCGTCGTGCTCGGCGTCTCGCCCGACGACGAGGCCTCCCACGCGAAGTTCAAGGAGAACTACAGCCTGCCGTTCACGCTGCTGGCCGATCCCGACCACGCCGTCGCGGCCGAGTACGGCGCCTGGGGCGAGAAGAAGAACTACGGGAAGACGTACGAGGGGATCATCCGCTCGACGTTCGTGATCGGGCCCGACGGGACGCTCGTCAAGGCGCTGCGGAACGTCAAGCCCGACGGGCACGCCGAGCGCGTGCTCGCGGCCCTTCCCTAGGCGGAGGCGTAGCGGAGCGCGAGCCGCCGGCCGCCGCTCCACGCGAGCGCGAACAGGCACACGGCCGCGCCGGCGAGGATCACGAGCACCTGGGCGGCGACGGCGAAGGCGATCGCCTGCGTCGTCGAGAGCCCGCCGGCGACGAGCACCGCCGCGCCCGCGCCCGCCTGGGTCGCCGCGCCGGCCGGTGCGATCGGCAGCGCGCCCGAGGCCGCCGCGGCGCAGAGGAAGAGCAGTGCGAGCGGGAACGACAGCCCGAAGCCGAGCGCGCCGAGCAGGAGCAGCAGCGCAGCCGCGCGGATCAGCCACGAGAAGAGGACGAAGACGGCTGCCTTCCAGGCGTCGCGCGTGCACGTCGCGCGGGCGTCGAGCCAGCGCACGACGCGGAAGCGGTGGAGCCGCGGATGCGACGCGAGCCGAGGCAGCCCGACGAGCACCGCCGCCGCGCCCAGGCCGGCGAACGCGACGATCGCGAGGCCGACGCGGATCGCGACGGGAACCTCGCCCGTCGCAGCTGCGGCGGAGGCGAACGGCATCAGCGCGACCGTGTCCACGAGGCCGAGCATGAAGAGCGAGAGGCAGAGGGTGCCGACGCCGGCGGGGCAGCCGGGGTAGCGGCGCACGACGGCGACGCGGATCGCGTCGTCGACGCGGCCGGGAAGCGCGGCGCCGCTCACGGAGGCCGCGCCGCTCGCAGCCGCGAGGGCGAGCGAGCCGGGCCGCTCGTGGGGGACGAAGAGGCGCTGCCAGCCGTAGGCCTTGAAGGCGAAGGCGACGAGGAACAGCAGCCCCGCCCCGGCCGCGAGCCGCGGGTTCGCGCCCGCGAGCGGCCAGCCCTTCTCGGCGAAATGGCGTCCCGCGAGGGCGGCGACGACGAGTGCGAAGACGAGCGAGGCGGCGTTCAGGGCGAGCCGGCGCCGCGACCAGGTCCGCATCTCCTGGAGGAGTCCCACCAGGAAGCCATCGGCCGGCGGCAGGCCAGGAGAAACCCGCGTCCGGGGGAGATTCGTCGCGCGAAGCCGGGTGAGGTGGTGAGAAATGCCGCAGAGGAACTCCAGTGCGGATGAGAGGACTTGAACCTCCACGGGCCGAAGCCCACACGGACCTGAACCGTGCGCGTCTACCAATTCCGCCACATCCGCAGCGGCTCTCGATTCTAGCCGGGACGCCCGGCGGCTACCCCGAAGGCGCCTAGCGGCGCGAGCGGTCGTCGCGCTCTTCGATCACCGGCAGGTTCGCGAGGTCGCGCTCGACGCTCGCGGCGAAGTCCTTGCGGTCGTCGCCTTCGCCCTCGACGACGGTCAGCTTGGCCTTGCGGCGTCGGCGCGCGCGTGATCGGCGACCGTCGCCGCCGACGCGACCGGCCAGCCTCGGCCACTCGGCTCCGATCACGAGCAGAACGGCCAGAGTGAGGAGCACGAACCCGAAGATCCCCACGAATCTCATTGTAGAGAAGGCCGTCAGTCTTCTCCCTGAGGCCGCCAAGAGGGGGTCAACCCCAGGCCGCGGGGGCGCCGATAGCCAGAGGAAGATGCGCCAGGACCTCTGGATGCCGATTCTCCTGATCCTCGCCTGGGGAACCGTGGCCCGCGCCATGCTCGTCTTCGCCCACAAGCTGCCGCCCACGTGCGGCCGCTGCGGCCTGCGCCTCGAGCGCCGGCACATGGGCGAGCGCATCTGCCGCGGGCATTAGCTCAGGCGCGCGGCGGCGCGGCGGCGACGGATCCAGCGGACCGCCTCGACGGCGGCGGTGACGACGATGCGCGAGCCCGAACGCGAGCGCGAGGCCCTTGAGCGGGCTCTCCTCGAACGTCTTGCCGCCGAAGTACCCGAGGCACGCGGCGTAGGACGCCCAGATGAACCCGGCCAGCGAGTCGAAGGCGATGAACCGCCGCCACGGGTACTCGAGCGTGCCCGCCGCGAGCGTCACGGCCGTGCGCCCGCCCGGGATGAACCGTCCGACGACGATCAGATAGCCGCCTCGTTCGTCCAGGCCGCGTTCGGCCTGCTCGAGTCGTTTGTGCCTGTCGCCGACGAAGAACCGCTCGGCGATCCGGTTGCCTGCGGTTCGCCCGATCGCGTACGACGTGTTGTCGCCGAGGATCGCGCCGCAGGCGGCCACGAGGATCACGAGCCAGAGGATCAGGTCGCCGCTCGACGCGAGCACGCCGGCGGCGATCACCGAGGTCTCGCTCGGGACGAGCGGGATGACCGCGTCGAGCGCCGAGACGGCGAAGAGGAACGCGTACGTCCACGGCGACCCGGAGACCACGTCGGTCAGCGACTCGAGCACGGCGCGGAGGCTACGGGAAGAGGTCGCGCTCCGGCGGCATGACGAGATCGCGCGCCGAGCCGTCGCCGGGCGGGAGCCGGAGGCCCCGAATCCGCGCGCCCGGCACCCCGTGCGGCCTTGCCCAGCACGAGCTCCGCGGCCCCCGCGAGCTCGTCCGCGACGGCGATCACGGTCGCCTGAGCGGCCGGCCGCGCGCGTCGACGGCGCCGCGCAGGTCGAGCAGCGGCGCGAGCCCGGCGACGCCGATCGCGACGTCGGTCGTGCCCTGCCGCCACGCGCGGCCGAACGAGTCGCTCACGATCACGCCGGGTGCCACGCCGAACCGCGCGCCGAACGCCTCGCGGAGCGCGCGGGCCGAGCGCGTCGGGATCCCGCGGGAGCAGGACGAGCAGGCCGTCGCCGGGCGTGTTCGAGCGGTCGACGCCCGCGCTCGCGCAGACGAAGCCCGTGCTCGGTCTCGGCGATCACGAAGTCGCCGCGGCGGCGCCGCACGGTCCGCGCTTCGGCCAGGATCACCGCGAGGTCGTCGGCCGACTCGACGATCCGGCCCTCGGCCTTGGAGACGACCTTGTGGGCGACCACGACGACGTCACCCTCGGCGAGGCCACTCGCGCGCTCGAGCGCATCGCCGAGCAGCCCGTGCGAGGTCGTCGCCGGGGCCGATCTCGGGCACGCCCTCGAGCGGGGTGATCGTGAGCTCAGTCACCGATGCCGGTGACGACGACGCCGGCGTTCGCGCGGTAGCGGCGGTTGACGTTCAGGATCACGGCGGTCAGCGGCTCGAGCCAGCGCGCCACCTCGAGGCGGCCGCAGTCGACCGCGCGGCCCTCGACGACGAGCTCCGCGAGCCGCGCGACCTCGGCCTTCGCGTCCGCGTCGTCTCCGGCGAGGAGCACGTCCTCGCGCAGCGGCTCGTCCGCCCGCGCGAGGCCCTTCGCGCTGACGGTGTGGAAGCCCGCCACGACCCGCGCCTCCGGCGCGCCGCGCGCGGCCAGCTCCGCGAGCGAGCAGCTCGCCGACCACCGCGCCCGGGAGCCCGTCGTGGAAGACGATCGGGGCAGCCACGCTGACGACGACCTTCCCGCGCCAGATGCGGCGCGAGCGCGCGGGCCGTCTCCTCGACGCCGACGGGCGGGACGGAGAGGAAGATCACGTCACCGCGCGCGCAGGCCTCGTCGTTCGCGACGAGATCGTCGCGCGGCGTCCGGGAGCCGAGCACGACCTCCTCCCCCGCCCGCTCGAGCCGTGCGGCGAGGCCGCGTCCGAAGTCGCCGCTGCCGCCGACGACGGCGATCACGGGCGGGCCGCCTCCCGGTCGAGGACGTCGAGCAGACCCCGGCCGACCGCCTCGCGCGAGGCGGGGTCGACCATGACGATCGGAGCGACGAAGACGCGGAGCCCGAGCGCCTCGATCTCCGGCGCGAGGCCGGCGTCCTCCTCGTCGAGGACGAACGCGTCGGCGTGCTCGGCCACGAGCCGGGCGGCGCCGATCGCGCTCGGCTCGAGGCCCTGCGCCTCGAGCATCTCCGCGAGCGGGCCGCGCAGCGCGCGTGCCGCCGACGATCGGGGAGACCGCGACGACGGGGCCGGCGCGGCGCGCGAGCGCCTCTGCGATCCCGGGCACGGCCAGGATCGGGCCGAGCGAGACGAACGGGTTCGACGGCGCGAGGAAGACGAGCTCCGCCTCCTCGATCGCCTCGACGACGCCGGGCGCCGGACGTGCGTCTTCGGCTCCCTCGTACCGGACGCCGCGCACGGGGTCGCGATGCCCCCGCCGCACGAACCAGTCCTGGAACGGCAGCTCGCCGTCGGGCGTGGCGACGAACGTGCGGAGGCGGTCGTCGGTCGCGGGCAGGATGCGCGTCGCGACGCGGAGCGAGGCCGCGAGCCTCGCGGTCACCTCGGAGAGCGGCCGGCCCTCGCGCAGGAGCGCCGTCCGGACGAGGTGGAGGCCGATGTCCCGGTCTCCGAGCGTGAACCACGTCTCGCCGCCCAGCTCGCCGGCCAGGCCGAGCGCGCCGTAGGTCTCGTCGCGCACGCCCCAGCCGCGCCCCTCGTCGAGCAGGTTGGCGAGCGTGTAGAGGACGGTGTCGAGGTCCGGCGAGACGTGCAGGCCGAGGATCTCGACGTCGTCGCCGACGTTCCCGATCGCCGTGACGGCGTCGGCGCCGGCCGCGCGGGCGAGCGAGTCCACGAGCCGCGAGCCGCCGAGCCCGCCGCAGAGCACCGTGATCCGCATGTGGGCCGAGACGCTACCCGGCCCGGCTCCGTCGCGCAGCCCGCGCCACGCAACGAATAGACGCGCGTCGTGATGGGCTCCCCCGCCCGCCACCCCACTTAAGACGCTATCGAGGAAGTCCGCGCGTGTCTGGAACCGATCCGCGCCAAGCCTGTGCCGATTCCTCCCCGAAGGGCGGACGAGCTCCGAACGCTCGGCGTTGACACGGCGCGCCCGGAGGCGCAAGCATCGGCGACGTGCTCGGTTCCCTCCTCGAGAGAACCGCGGCCAGGCTCGACCGCCGCAGAGGTTGGGACAAGCTGCCCAAGTGGATTGCCATGCTCGCGCTCGTCGGCATCCGCAGCCGCCTGCGGCACGAGAACCTCTACGACACCGAGACCGTGCACCCGCTCCCGCCCGCGGGCGACCCGCCGGAGCGCGCCCTCCGGGCGCGCACGATCGACGGGAGCTACAACGACCTGTCCTCGCCGCGCATGGGCGCGATCGGCGCCCGCTTCGGCCGAAACGTCCCGGTCGACCGGACGTTCCCGGAGGAGCCGCCCGGCCTCCTCGAGCCGAGCCCGCGGGTCGTCTCGCGCGAGCTCCTCACCCGCCACGAGTTCATCCCGGCGACCACGCTGAACCTGCTCGCGGGCGCCTGGCTCCAGTTCGAGGTGCACGACTGGTTCAGCCACGGCAAGAACGAGGCCGAGACGCCCTGGGAGGTCGCGCTCGCGGACGGCGACGACTGGAGCGAGAGCCCGATGCGCATCCCGCGCACGCGGCGCGACCCGACGTCGGACGACGACCCGACCACGCCTCCGACCTACGTCACGGCCGACAGTCACTGGTGGGACGCGTCCCAGATCTACGGGAGCGAGCAGGGCTTCGCCGATGCGATCCGCTCCGGCGAGGGCGGCAAGCTGCGGCTCGACGAGCGCGGGCTCCTGCCGGCCGACCTCGAGCAGCACGTCGACCTCGAGGGCGTCGCGGCCAACTTCTGGGTCGGCCTCGGGATCCTGCACACGCTCTTCACCCACGAGCACAACGCGATCTGCGACGCGCTCGCGAAGGACAACCGCGACTGGGACGACGACCGCATCTACGACACGGCACGGCTCGTCAACTCGGCGCTCCTGGCGAAGATCCACACGGTCGAGTGGACGCCCGCGATCATCGCGCACCCGACCACGAAGCTCGCGATGAACGCCAACTGGTGGGGCGTGGTCGGCGAGCGCGTCACGCGCCGGTTCGGCCGGATCGGGCGCGGCGAGGTGCTGAGCGGCATCCCCGGCTCGCCCGCGAACCACCACGCGGCGCCGTATTCGCTGACGGAGGAGTTCGTCGCCGTCTACCGGATGCACCCGCTCCTGCCGGACGACTTCACCTTCCGCTCGCTCGCCGACGACACGCGTCCTCCAGGAGCGCACCTTCCCGGAGATCGGCGCGCTCCAGACCCGTTCGCGCCTCGAAGAGCTGGGCCTCGCGAACGCGCTCTACTCGTTCGGACGCTCCCATCCCGGCGCGATCACGCTGCACAACTATCCGCGCTTCCTGCAGCATCTCGAGCGGCCCGAACGGCGAGGTGATGGACCTGGCCGCGACGGACGTGATGCGCGTCCGCGAGCGCGGCGTCCCGCGCTACAACGACTTCCGCGAGCTCTTCCACAAGGGCCGCGCCGGGTCGTTCGAGGAGCTCACCGGCGGCGACCAGGCGAAGGCCGACGCGCTCCGCAAGGTCTACGGCGACGTCGACCGCGTCGACCTGATGGTCGGCCTCTACTCCGAGCCGCTGCCCGCGGGCTTCGGCTTCAGCGACACGGCCTTCCGGGTCTTCGTCCTCATGGCCTCGCGGCGTCTGAAGAGCGACCGCTTCTTCACGCACGACTACCGGCCCGAGGTCTACTCGCCCACCGGTTTCCGCTGGGTGAAGGAGACGACCATGCGGGACGTCCTGCTCCGGCACTACCCCGAGCTCGAGCCCGCCCTGCGCGGGGTCGACAACCCGTTCGCGCCCTGGCGCGCGGTGGCGTGAGCGACGAGGTCACGCAGCTCGCGGCCGGGCTGTGGTGCCTCGGGCAGAAGAAGGGCGGCCGCGTGCACGCGTTCCTCTGCGAGGAGGACGACGAGCTGACGCTCGTGGACACGCTCTACGACACCGACGGCGCGCGGATCCTGCGCCAGCTCGACCGGATGGGGCGGCAGCCGTCGGACGTGAAGCGGATCGTGCTGACGCACGGGCACCGCTCGCACCTCGGCGGGCTCGCGGCCCTCAAGGAGGCGACCGGCGCGACCGTCTACGCCCACCCGTGGGAGGCGGACATCATCGCCGGCGAGCGGAAGGCCCAGGCCGTCAGCCTTGTCCCGAAGCGGCCGCTCCGCGTCTACTTCCCCTTCCAGTTCTGCGCCTCGGTCGGGCTCGGCGCCCATCCGCCGTGTCCCGTCGACGAGCACGTCGCGGCCGGCGACCGGCTCGGGCCGCTCGAGGTCGTCGACGCGGCCGGCCACTCCCCGGGCCACCTCGCCTTCCTCTGGCCCGACCGACGCGTGCTGCTCACAGGCGACTCGGTCTCGACCTGGCCCGGCGGCCTGGCCGGCGGCTGGGACTCCTTCACGCTCAACTGGCCGCGCCACCGAGCGACACTTCGGCGTCTCGCCGAGACCGAGCCGGAGGCCGTCGGCGTCGGCCACGGGCCGCCGATCCCGCACGGCGCGGCGGCGCAGCTCAAGAGCATCGTCGACGCAATCGGGCGCTAGGACGGCGGTCGCGCGACGCCGGACGCGGTGCGTATGCTCACGCCGTGCTCGCCGTCGTCCCGGTGAAGGGCCTCGAGGGGGCCAAGACGCGGCTCGCGCCCGCCCTCTCGCCGGCGGCGCGCGCGGATCTCGTCGTCCGGATGCTGGAGCGCGTCCTCGCCGCGTGCGACGCGGCGACGGCCGTCGACGACGTCCTCGTCGTCACGCCGCACCCGGAGCTCGTGCCCGATCGGGACGTCCTCGTCGACGAGGGCGAAGGCCAGGGCCCGGCCATCCAGCTCGGGCTGCAGGACCCGCGCGCCCGCGACGGTGTCCTCGTCGTCATGGCCGACGTTCCGCTAGTGACCGCGGCTGCGCTCGACCGGCTGGTCGCCGCCGCGCGCCCGCTCGCGCTCGTCCCGGCGGCGGACGGCGGCACGAACGCGCTCGCGCTCACCGATCCGACCCTGCTCGAGCCGGCGTTCGGCGTCGCCGGCAGCGCGGCCGTCACCGTCGCGCGGGCACACGCGGCCGGAATCGAGCCGGCCGTGCTCGCCGAGGCGACGCTCACGTTCGACCTCGACCGCCCGGCCGACCTCGCCCGGGCGCGCGAGCTGCTCGCGGCGTGACCGCCGCGGCCGAGCTCCTCGAGCGTCCGCTCGACGACCTCCTTGCCGAGGCACAGGCACTGCGCGCCGAAGGCCACGGAACGCTCGTCACGTACTCGCCGAAGGTCTTCATCCCGCTGACGAAGCTCTGCCGGGACGTCTGCCACTACTGCACGTTCGCCCGCCCGCCGCGGCGCGGCGAGCGCGCGTTCCTGCGTGCCGACGAGGTGCTCGCGATCGCGCGCGCAGGCGCAGAGGCCGGCTGCCACGAGGCGCTGTTCACGCTCGGCGACAAGCCCGAGCTGCGCTACCGGGCGGCGCGCGACGAGCTCGCCGAGCTCGGCTGCGAGACGACGCTCGAGTACCTCGCGCGCATGTGCGACCTCGTGCTCGCCGAGACCGGCCTCCTGCCCGCATGCGAACCCGGGCGTGATGGACGACGCCGACCTGCTGGCGCTCCGTGAGGTCTCGGTCTCGCAGGGGATCATGCTCGAGACGACGTCGGAGCGGCTGTCGCGCCGCGGCGGCCCGCATTTCGGCTCGCCGGACAAGCTCCCGGCCGCCCGCCTGGCCACGCTCGAGGCCGCCGGACGGACGGCCGTGCCGTTCACGAGCGGGATCCTGATCGGGATCGGCGAGACGCGCGAGGAGCGCCTCGACGCGCTCGTCGCGCTCCGGGACGTCCATGCGTCGCCACGGCCATGTCCAGGAGGTGATCGTCCAGAACTTCCGGGCGAAGCCGGGGACGAAGATGGCCGACGCGCCGGAGCCGGCGCTCGACGAGTTGCTCTGGACGGCCGCGGCCGCGCGCGTGGTGCTCGGGCCGGCCGCGAACATCCAGGTGCCGCCGAACCTCTCGTACGACGACTTCCCGCGCCTGCTCGACGCCGGGATCAACGACTGGGGCGGCATCTCGCCCGTGACGCTCGATCACGTGAACCCTGAGGCGCCGTGGCCCGAGGTGGAGCGGCTCCGCGCGGCGACCGAGGAGCGCGGCCTGACGCTCGCGCCGCGCCTGGCCCTCTACCCGGAGTACGTCGGCGACCTCGACCGCTGGACGAGCGCCCGGGTCGCGACCGCGGCCCGCCACCGCTCCGACGCGAGCGGCCTCGCGCGGGAGGACGCCTGGGCCGCGGGCGCCGCGACCCCGCCGCCGCCGTTCTCGCCGGCTCGACCCCGGGACCCGCGGTAACGGGAGGAAGCCCCCGCCCCTGCTTCAAACGCTATCGGCGGAACCCGCGCGCGTGGGAAACGGGAGTGCGCCGGACGCGCGCCGATCGGCCCACAGCGACGGCGCGCAGGCACCCGCGATCCGGGACGCGCTCGCCAAGGTCGCCGAGGGCATCGAGCTCGACGAGGACGACGTCACCGCGCTCTTCGAGGCGCGGGGCCCGGACCTCCGCGCTGTCGCCGCCGCCGCCGACGAGCTCCGCCGCGAGACCATCGGCGACACCGTCACCTACGTCGTCACGCGCAACGTCAACTACACGAACGTCTGCTACTTCCGCTGCGGCTTCTGCGCGTTCTCCAAGGGAAAGCTCGCCGCCAACCTCCGCGGGGCGCCCTACCTCGTCCCGCTCGACGAGATCGTCCGCCGCGCGCGCGAGGCCTGGGACCGCGGGGCCGTCGAGATCTGCCTCCAGGGCGGGATCCACCCGGCCTTCACCGGCGACACGTACGCGGACATCTGCGCCGCCGTCAAACGCGAGCTGCCCGACCTGCACGTCCACGCGTTCTCCGCGCTCGAGGTCTGGCAGGGCGCCGCCACGCTCGGCCTGCCGCTCGCCGACTACCTCGCGCGCCTGCGCGACCTCGGCCTCGCGTCGCTCCCGGGCACGGCGGCCGAGATCCTCGACGACGACGTCCGCCGGACGCTCTGCCCGGACAAGGTCACGACCGCGCAGTGGCTCCAGGTGCACGACGCGGCCCACCGCGCGGGGCTGCGCTCGACGACCACGATCATGTTCGGCTCGGTCGAGGGCCCGCGCTCGTGGGCGCGCCACCTGCTCGCGCTGCGCGACCAGCAGCGCGCGACCGGCGGCTTCACCGAGTTCGTCCCGCTGCCCTTCGTGCACATGGAGGCGCCGATCTACCTCAAGGGGCGCGCCCGCCCCGGCCCGACGTTCCGCGAGGCGATCCTCATGCACGCGGTCGGGCGCCTCGCGCTCCACCCGTGGATCACGAACGTCCAGGCGTCGTGGGTGAAGCTCGGCGTCGCCGGCGCGCAGGCGGCGCTTCGGGCCGGCGCGAACGACCTCGGCGGGACGCTCATGAACGAGTCGATCTCACGGGCCGCCGGCGCCGAGCACGGCCAGGAGTTCCCGCCCGAGGCGATGGAGGCGGCGATCCGCGCGATCGGGCGCACCCCACGCCAGCGGACGACGCTCTACGGGACGCCGCCGCCCGAGCGCACCGCCCGCTCGTTCGGCGCACCGCCGCTCGCGGAGCCGCTCAACCCGAGCGTCAACGACGCGAGCCTGCGCCGCCCCGCCCGGCTCGTCCGCCCCGGCCTCGCGGTCGGATGAGGCGCGGGCCGGCCGCGACCGGCCGGCCCGCCGCTCACACGCTCAGTACCAGCGTCCGCGGGCGAAGCCGCCGAACGCGATGAGCCCGATCAGCGCGATGATGAGTCCGATCCAGAAGCTCCAGACGATCATGAGCACGATCCCGACGATCACCAGGATCCCGCCAACGGAGATTCCGCCCACGCGACACTCCTTTCCCGCCGCCGCAGCGGCTTCTCGAACGACACCCCCGCTGTACCCGGCGAAGGCAACGGGCTAATCCTCGCCTACGCGCGCGCCGGCTGTCCCGTGAGCTGCTCGCCGAAGCGCGCCCGCTCGACGAACCGGCCGATCCCCGGCGACGCGACGAGCTCGTCGCCCTCGACGAGGACGGTGCCGCGGAGCAGCACGAGCTCCGGCGTCCCCGTCACCTCGGTGCCCTCGAAGAGGTTGTAGTCCGACTTCGAGTGGTGCGTCGAGGCCGAGATCGTGTGCCGCCGCTCCGGGTCGAAGACGACGAGGTCGGCGTCGGAGCCGACCGCGACCGTGCCCTTGCGCGGATAGAGCCCGAAGAGCTTCGCCGGGTTCGTCGCGAGCAGCTCGACCATCCGGTTGAGCGTGATCCGGCCCGGCGCGCACGCCGAACTCGTGGATCATGTGCAGCCGGTTCTCGAGGCCGGGCCCGCCGTTCGGGATCTTCGAGAAGTCGTCCTTGCCGAGCGTCTTCTGGCCGTCCCAGAGGAACGCGCAGTGGTCGGTCGAGATCGCCGAGAGCGCGTCCGAGCGGACGGCGTTCCAGAGCACGTCCCAGTTGGACTTGTCCCGCGACGGGCGGCGAGTAGACGTACTTCGCGCCCTCGAAGTCCGGCTTCGCGATGTCGTCGAGCGAGTTGAAGAAGTACTGCGTGCAGGTCTCGCCCCAGACGTCCCAGCCCGCCTCGCGCGCGCGGGCGATCGGCTCCACCGCCTCGCGGCAGGTGACGTGGACGACGTAGAGCGGCGCGCCGGCGAGGTGCGCGAGCTGGATCGCGCGGTTCGTCGCCTCGCCCTCCGCCTCGGGCGGGCGCGTGAGCGCGTGGTAGAGCGGCTCGGTGTTCCCGGCCTCGAGCGCCTGGCGGACGAGGATGTCGATCACGTCGCCGTTCTCGGCGTGCACCATCACGAGCGCGCCGGACTCGGACGCGACCTCCATCGCCCGGAAGAGCGTCTCGTCGTCGACCATGAGCGCGCCCTTGTAGGCCATGAAGAGCTTGTAGGAGGTGATGCCCTGGTCGGGCAGCGACGCGAGCTCCTCGAGCGTGCCGCCCTCCTCCAGGTCGGTGATCGCCATGTGGTAGCCCATGTCGATCACCTGCTTGCCGTCGGCCTTCGCCTTCCACTCGTCGAGCGCCTGCGGCGAACGTCGCGCCCTGCGGCTGGATGACGAAGTCGACGTGGCAGGTCGTCCCGCCGAAGGCGGCGGAGGTCTGGCCCGACTCGACGTCGTCGATCGTGACGGTGCCGCCGAACGGCATGTCCAGATGGGTGTGCGGGTCGACGCAGCCCGGCAGGACGTACTTCCCCGCCGCGTCGATCACGCGGTCGGCGTCGACGTCGAGCGACTCGCCGATCAGCGCGATGCGCTCCCCTCGACGAAGACGTCGCCGACGTAGTCGTCGGCCGCCGTGACGATCCGGCCGCCCTTGATCAGCACCGACATCGCGCGCTCCCTCCTCGAGACGACGTGGCCGCCGGAAGTATCGCTCCGGCGGCCACGTCTCGCGACTGGATCGTGCCTCTAGGTGCTCTGCGC
>CAVOKD010000008.1:0-170195 GCA_963696365.1 uncultured Actinomycetes bacterium | reverse complement strand
CCATCTCGTCGTGGTTGATCAGCAGGTACGCGAGGACGCCGACGAACGGGATGATGATGAGGAAGATCACCCAGAGCACCTTTGTCCCGCCGCCCACGTCCCGCCGCCGGAAGAGGTCGGCGAGGATCGTGATGAGGAGCCAGAACCAGATCACCCAGGCGAAGAAGATGAGCAACGTCCCGAGTACCTCGAGGAACGGGTAATCGGCCGCGATCAGCATTGAGGCCTCCTGTTCGGTGTGCGTTTCGTACGCATGCGCGTTGGTGCGGCAATACTCTCACCCTCGCGCCCGTCGGCGTCGTGCAATCGGGGTGATTCTCGTTCTTGTCGTTGAGACCGGCGGCCCGCCGTATCCCGCCGCTTCCTCCCTTGGCGAGTCCGGCGAGCCGCCGCCGATCGCCTCCCGGCCGCAGCGCGGGAGGCGCACCTCTAGGCGCCGCGGAGCTTGTGGCCCCCGTACACCGTGAGCGCGTAGATCACGAGGACGTCGATCGCGAAGATCGAGATCGCCCAGAACGGATTGGCGTGGACGAACATGAGCTGGCCGATCGCGTTCACGCCCGCGCAGGCGATCCCGAACCAGCGCGCGAACTCGCTGCCGGCGAAGAGCGCGAAGGCGGCGAGGACTTGCGCGATCCCGAGGAGCAGCACGATCCAGCCCCACGTGTTCAGGTTGCTGAAGATGAACGTGGCCTCCTCGCCGTACACCCGCGAGTCGGCGATCGCCGCGATCCCCGCGATGGCGTTGAAGGTGCCGCGATCCCGAGCATCAGGGCCGCGAAGGTCACCCAGCCGGCCCCGGGATCGCCCGGCGGGCCGTAATCCTGGCGCAACGTTGCGCCACGCGCCTGAGTGGCCGCGTCGTCGTAGTCCATCATTCCCACGTGCATCGCCTCCCTTGACTCGGCGTTCGGCCGGCCGCGGGGCGCGGCACGGCGATCGTTGGCACCTCACCGAAAATCAGCCGGTGTTGCATCGTCCGAACAGGATGAACGGCGGGCCGGATTTCATGCGGTTTCGAGCGGCACCGAGCCCGCAACGGTCGTGCCGCCGCCGGGCTCAGAGTGGATCGTCAGCCGCCCGCCGACCGCGGCGATCCGGTCGTGCATGCTCGTGAAGCCGAACCCGGGCCGGACCGCCTCACGGGCGAACCCTCCTCCGTCGTCGCGGACCTCGAAGAGGAGCGCGTTGTCGACGTGGAGCGAGATCGAGACCGACCGCGCGTTCGGCGCGTGCTTGGCGACGTTCTGGAGCGCCTCGAGGCAGCAGAAGTAGACGGCGCTCTCGATCTCGGGCGGGAAGCGGCCGACGCCGTCGGTCGTCACGCGGGCGACCGGCGCGCTCCGCCGGCCGAGGGCCTGCAGCGCCACCGCGAGCCCCTCGTCCGCGAGGAGCGACGGGTACACGCCCTGCGCGAGCGAGCGCACCTCTTCGAGCGCGGCCTCCGCCTCGTCGCCGAGCTCGGTCACCATCCGGGCGCCGCGGGCGGGGTCCTCGCGCATCACGTCGCCGGCCAGGCCGAGCTTGATCCGCAGCGCGACGAGCCGCTGCTGCGCCCCGTCGTGGAGGTCGCGCTCGATCCGCTGCCGCTCGCTGTCGGCGGCCGCCTGGATCCGCGCCCGCGACTCCTGCAGCTCGATCAGCGACGCGTCGACCTTCGCCGTGAGGCGCTGGTTCTCGAGGCTCGAGAGTGCAAGCGCCCCGGCCGCCTGGACGAACCGGCCGAGTCCTCGAGCGCCGCGTCGTGGATGAGCGCCGCGACTCGCCGGTCGCCCTCGCGCACCTCGGTGAGCAGGCGCCCCGAGCCCTCCGCGGGCAGGTCGATCCGCCGGCCGCCGCCGTCCACCCAGCGCCCCTCCGGCTCGGCCACCCAGTAGGCGAGCTCGAGCGTCGGGTCATCCATGGTCGTGCGCAGCACGTCGGTCAGCTCGTCGCGCTGCGGGTGCTGGGCCAGCTGCAGCGCCAGCCCCTGCGAGCGCGCTTCCGGCCGTGAGCCGCGCGCGTACGAGGCCGACGACGAAGGCGAGCGCGATCCCCGGCAAGGTGAGGACGTAGATCCAGCCGAGGAGGTCGAGCGCTGCCGAGTCTGGGGCCGCACGGCGGATCAGGAAGTAGAGGATGAGGGCCGCCGCCCGTACCAGCGCGACCGAGAGGACGGGAACGAGAGCCCGCTGCATCAGCCGCGTCGCGTTGCGGACGCGCAGCACGAGGACGACGATCACCGCCGCGAAGAGCGAGATCGCGATCGCCTCGCGCAGCGAGACCACGACCGAGTCGACGAACGCCGGCTGCGACGAGACGACCATGAACGCGTTGTCCGGGCAGCCTGTCTCGCACCAGCCGATGGGAGCCGGCTCCGGGTAGTGCTCCACGAGCAGCGCGGTCGGGAAATAGAGGAGCGCAACGGTCAGCCAGGCCCCGGCGACGATCAGCCGGTCGACGCGGCGGCGCAGCAGGCCGGAGGGGAAGCTCAGCGCGAGCACGAGGAGGAGCGGCTCCGCGATCCACTCGGCGATCCGGCCGAGGCTGTAGGCAACCGAGGCGTCCGACTCCGTCAGGCCGGTGAGCGACCAGACGAACCCGGCGAGCACGAGCAATGGGCCGAAGCGCCGGTCGGGCTGCGTTGCCCAGGCCCAGATCCCGACCGCGACGGGCACGGCGACGACAAGCGAGCGGCCGAGGGCGACGAGGCCGGCGTTCGACACGTCGGGTGACGTGAGGACGAGCGCGATCGTGAGGGCGGTTGCCGCGACGCCTCCGGCAGCGACCACGGCGAGCATGACCCGCCTGCGGCGGGCCTCTGCGACCCCCGCCGCAGCCCGTTCACTCGCGAGCATCACCCGCTCCGTTCCCTTGGTCTTCCACGACGGAAGACGCCAAAAAATCTAGCGAGTTTGCGGCGTCGGCCTTAGGCCGGGCGGCGGCCGTGGTCGGCCCAGAGCGCCCGTAGCGCGACTGGCCCGAACGCCTGCTTGCGCAGGAACGCGGCGGCACCGCAGGAGCGCACCGACCGGATGCCCTCGTACTCCTCGGTCGAGAGCAGCACGATCGTCGCGTTCGGGGCGGCCGCGTGGATCCGCGCGGCGGCCTCGAGCCCGCCCATCTCGGGCATGCGGACGTCGAGCAGCACGAGGTCGGGCCGGAGCTCGGCGGCGAGCGCGACGGCCTCGGGCCCGGAGGCCGCTTCGGCGAGCGGCACGAACCCCGGTGTCGCCTCGATCACGTCGCGGGCGACGCTCCTGAAGATCGCCTGGTCGTCGACGGTCAGGACGCCCACGAAGGAGCGGTCGCTCGGGTCCTGCGTCATCGGTGGGCTGGTCAGCAGCATGGGGGTCGTGGCGCGTGCGCGCGCGAGGTGAATAGGGTCGTCACGAGCGGGCTCCCCCGCAACCAGGCGTTCCGGTGTCTTCGGGGAGGTGTACAGGCGGGTCCCAGGTGGTGTGTACACCACCCCCGGCCGCTCCACGGGAGTTATCGTGGCCTCGTGGCTCTGCGCGTTGCTCTGGCGGACGACAGCCTTCTCGTACGCGAGGGCCTGGCGCAGGTCCTGGCGCGGAACGGGATCGAGGTCGTGGCGTCCTGCGAAGACCTCCCCTCGCTCCTCGCCGCCGTGGAGGCGGAGCAGCCCGACGTGGTGCTGACCGACATCCGGATGCCGCCCTCGCAGCGGGACGAGGGCATTCAGGCAGCGCGGCTCCTGCGCGAGCGCTCGCCCGCGCCCGGCGTGATCGTCCTGAGCCAGTTCGTCGACCCGAGCTACGCGCTCGCGCTGCTCGAGAGCGGCTCCGACGGGCGCGGCTACCTGCTCAAGGAGCGCGTCCACGACGGCGCGCAGCTCCGTGAGGCGGTCGAGACGGTCGCGGACGGCGGCTCGGTGATCGATCCGCGCGTGGTGGAAGCGCTCGTGAGCGCGAGCACGAGGTCCGAGAACTCGCCACTCGCGGCGCTGACGTCGCGCGAGCTCGAAGTGCTGGGCGAGATCGCCCAGGGGAAGTCGAACGCGGCGATCGGCGACTCGCTCGTCCTGACGAAGCGCGCCGTCGAGAAGCACATCAACTCGATCTTCCTGAAGCTGGACCTGTCCGATGCGGGGGATGTCAGCAAGCGCGTGAAGGCCGCGCTGCTCTTTCTTGCGGAGGACGGGCATGGCGAACCTCCGGCCTGATGCGGCCTGCACGCGCCGGGACACCGGTGCGTGCACTCCCGGAAAGACCCCTGCGGGCCCCATTGTCCGCCCCGGCGGGCTGCGCTTGACTCGGTGCGTCGAGCCGGAGGTGCACGCGCTGTTGCCTCACCCAATCGCAGGGATCGCGCATGAAGGCTGAGCGGACGCGCACGCGAAGCGTCGTGCCGCGCACCAAGGCCACTCCGAGGCACCGCGCTCACGCCCCGGATCCGCCGCGTCGCACGCCGCCGAACGAGCTCCTCGAGGCGAAGCTCGCCCCGCCCGAGGCACGGCCCGGCTCGGTCTCGCGCCCCGGCCTCGTCAACCGGCTGCGCGCCGCCGAGGGGAGCCCCGTGGTCGCGGTGTCGGCGCCGCTGGGCTACGGGAAGTCGACCGTCCTCGCACAGTGGGCCGCACGTGACGAGCGCCCGTTCGCCTGGGTCACGCTCGACGAGGGCGACAACGACGCGCTCACGCTCCTCCGCTACGTCGCGGCGGCGCTCGACCGAATCGAATCGCTGGACCTGGACGTGCAGGCCGCCCTCGACCGGGCCCGCACCTCCGTCTGGCGCTCCGCTGCGCCGCGGCTCTGTGCCGCGCTGGCCGCGCGCTCCGAGCCGTTCGTGCTCGTCCTCGACGACGTGCAGGCGATTCACGCGCGCGACGCCGTCCAGACGCTCGCGCAGCTGGCGAAGCACATGCCGGCCGGATCGACGCTCGTTCTTTCCGGCCGCCAACTGCCCGAGCTGCCGCCCGCCCGCCTCCGCGCGGAGGGCCGGCTCTTCGAGCTCGGCGCGGCCGATCTCGCGTTCAGCCGCCGGGAGGCGAACCTTCTGCTCCGCGGGGCGGGCGTCGTCCTCGAGGAGCCTGCGGTCGTCGAGCTGACCGACCGCACCGAGGGGTGGCCCGCCGGCCTCTACCTCGCCGCGTTGTCGCTGCTCGCCGGCGGCACGCCGGAGGAGTTCGGCGGACGGGACCGCTTCGTCCGCGACTACGTCCGGCTCGAGCTGCTCGCGGGTCTCTCGGCCGACGATCTTCGCTTCCTCACGCGCTCGTCCGAGCTCGAGACGCTCTCGGGGCCGCTCTGCGACGCCGTCCTGCGCCGCAGCGGCTCGGCCGACGCGCTCGAGAGGCTGGAGGCGCGGAACCTCTTCGTCCTCCCGCTCGACCGGAGTCGCGACGGCTACCGCTACCACCGCCTCTTCCGCGGCGTGCTGCGCGCCGAGCTCTCCCGCCGCGAGCCGGACCGTGCCCTCCAGGTGCATCGCCGCGCGGCCGACTGGTGCGAGGCCCACGGCGCGTACGAGGACGCCCTCGGGTACGTGGCCGCGGCCGGGGACGACGACGGCGTCGCGAGACTCGTCGGGCTGCTTGCACTGCCGGCGTACCACGAGGGACGGATCCTCACGACGGAGCGCTGGTTCGACCTGCTCGACGCGACCGGTCCGCTCGATCGCTACCCGGCCGTCGCCGTCCTCGGCGCGTGGACGCACGCGGTGCGCGGGCGGCCCGAGGCGGCCGAGGGCTGGCTCGAGTCGGCCGAGCGCGGAGCGTTCGAGGGCAGTCTTCCGGACGGCACGGAGACGATCGCCCCGTGGCTCTCGCTCCTGCGCGCCGCGCTGGCCGCGAATGGCGCCGAGGCCATGCTCGCCGACGCCGAGGACGCCGAGCGCGGGCTCGCGCCGCAGAGTCAGTGGCGTCCCGCGGCGTCGCTCCTGCGCGGGGTCGCGCAGCTCCTGCTCGACGGTGCCGCTGCCGACAGGACGCTGGCCGAGGCCGCGGAGGCGGCCGGGCGCGTCGGCGCGACCGACACTCGCATCGTGGCGCTGAGCGAGGGGTCGCTCCTCGCGGGGGCGGAGGGCCGGCACGATGACGCGCTCGCCCTCGCACTCGAAGCACGCGCGCTTGTCGACGCCGAGCGGCTCGCGGACTACGCGACGAGCGCGCTCCAGCTGGCGGCATCCGCGCGGGCCGAGCTGCGGCGGGGGAACTCCGAGCGGGCGCGCGCGGACCTCGACGCCGCCGACCGGCTGCGTTCCCAGCTGACCTACGCGCTTCCGTGGTACTCGGTGCAGGCTTTGCTCGAGCTCGCGCAGGCGCACGCCGGCTTGCTCAACCTCCCCGAGGCCTGCTCGCTTCTGGCCGATGCGGAGGCGATCCTCAGACGGCGGCCCGGACTCGGAGTTCTGCCTGTTCGGACGAAGGCGCTCCGCAAGGAGCTCCGGGCCCTCATGCATGGGCCGAGCGCGCGCGAGTCGATGCTGACGCCGGCCGAGCTCCGGCTGGTACCGCTGCTCGCGACGCACATGTCGTTCCGCGAGATCGGGGAGCAGCTGCACGTGTCGCGCAACACGGTCAAGACCCAGGCGATCGCCGTCTACCGCAAGCTCGGGGTCTCGAGCCGGAGCGACGCGATCGAACGGGCCACGAGCCTCGGGCTCGTTCACTCGGCGGTGCCCGTGGCTGCGTCATCCCTCCGGGGTGATGCGCCGGTCGCGCAGCGGCGATAGACCTCCACGGGAGACCGTGGACGACCACGAGGCCACACTCCGGAAGCTTGCAATCCGGGATGACTCGTTCATCGAGACGGTGCTCGCCTGCGAACAGGAGAACGAGAACGCCTCGTCACTCGACGGCAAGCAGCACGCGCTCGTCCGGATCGCGGGCCTCGTGGCGCTGGACGCCGCGCCGCCGTCGTACATGGCGAGCGTCGAGGCCGGGCTCGCGGCCGGGCTGAGCCGCGAGGAGATCGTCGGCTCCCTCGTCGCGCTCATGCCCGTGGTCGGCGTCGCCCGGGTCGTGTCGGCCGCGCCGAAGCTCGGGTTCGCGCTCGGCTACGACGTCGCCGCTGCGCTCGAGGAGTTCGGCCCGACGGACCTCTGGGGCGCGCGGCGCTAGATCCGCCTCGACAGGCGTTCACCCGCATCGGATGATGTGCGCTACTACCCTCGAGGCAATCCTCGAAGGAGCTCCGAGAGCGAGAGAAGGGAGACCGCAATGATGATGCGCAGAAGGCGTCCGCTGGCGCGGGCCGCCATGGTGGGCGGGGCCGCGTACTACGGCGGCAAGAGAAGGGCGGAGGGCCAGCAACGCGAGGACGAGCAGGAGTACCGGCTCCAAGAGCTTGAGGCCCAGCAGGCGGCGGCTGCGCAGCCGGCCGCGCCGGCGGCCCCGGCCGCAGCGCCGGCCGCGGGCGGCGACACGATCGAGCAACTGAAGCAGCTCGCCGAGCTGCGCGACTCCGGCGTCCTCACGGACGAGGAGTTCCAGGCCCAGAAGGCAAAGCTCCTCGGCTGAGCCGGGGACGGGAGGTGATGAGTCAATGACGTTCGGACCCGTTCAGATGCTCGTCGTGGGCTTCGACACCGACGAGTTCACGGGCAAGATCCGCGAGGAGCTCAAGCGGCTCAAGGAGCAGGACGTCGTCCGCGTGATCGACCTGCTCGCAGTGCGGAAGAGCCAGGACGGCGAGCTCGAGATCCTGCAGGAGAGCGACCTCACCCAGGACGAGGCGACGGAGTTCGGCGCCCTGATCGGCGCGCTGGTCGGCTTCGGCGCGGGCGGCGAGGAGGAGGCCACGATTGCCGCGGTCGCAGGGGCGGCCGAGCTGGAGGACGGCCACGTGTTCGACGACGCGGAGGTCTGGTACCTCGGAGACGCGATCCCGCCCGGCACTGCTGCGGCGATCGCACTTCTCGAGCATCGCTGGGCGATCCCGCTCCGCGACAAGATCATCGAGGCGGGCGGCGTTGCCTTGGCCGACGAGTGGATCCACCCGCGCGACCTGATCGCTGTGGGCGCGATGGCCGAGGAGGCCGCCTCGGGCTCCGCGGCATGAACCGCTCCGGGGCGCAGGCGGGCGGCACGGCGCAGACGGCCGAGCCGTCCGCCGCCCCGTCGCGCGCCCCGCTCGTCCTCGTCGCGCTGATCCTCGTCGCGGCGGTCGCGAACCTGAACCTGTCGGTCGCGAACGTCGCCCTGCCGTCGATCGGCGAGCGCGTTCGACTCGTCGCAGACGACGCTCAACCTGATCGCGGTCGGCTACTCGCTCGGCCTCGCGGCGTCGGTGCTCTGGCTGGGCGCGATCGGCGACCGCTACGGGCGCAAGCTCCTGCTCCTCGCTCGGGCATCGCTGCTCGTCGGTGCCGGCCTGCCTGCTGGCCGCGTACGCGCCGACCGACGAGGTGCTCTTCGTCGCGCGGGTCGCTCGGCGGCCTCGCCGCCGGCATGGCCTACCCCACCACCCTGGCGCTGATCACCGCCCTCTGGTCCGGCGCCGGCCGGACCAAGTCGATCGCGCTCTGGTCGGGCATCGGCGGCGCGATCGCCGCGCTCGGGCCGCTGGTCGTCCGGCTTCCTGCTCGAGCACTTCTGGTGGGGCTCGGTCTTCCTGGTCACGCTGCCGCTGGCGGTGGTCGCGCTCGTGCATGGCCTGGCGTCTACGTCCCGGCCCACGTGAACGAGACGACCGAGCCGGTCGACAACCTCGGCGGCATCCTCTCGATCCTGCTGGTCGGCGCGCTCATCCTGGCGATCAACTTCGCGCCGGTCCCGAACGAGGGCGCGCTCGCGCTCGGTCTCGCCGCGATCGCGCTCGCCGCCGGCGTCGCGTTCGTCCTGCGCCAGCGCCGTGCGGCGAACCCGCTCTACGACCTGACGTCGCGGCCGGCGGATCTTCTGGGTCGCCGCGGTCGCGGGGATCATCGTGTTCGGCTCGCTCATGGGCGCGATGTTCATCGGCCAGCAGTTCCTGCAGAACGTGCTCGGCTACTCCACGCTCGAGGCCGGGGCGTCGATCCTCCCGGCGGCGTTGCTGATGGTGCTCGTCGCGCCGCGCTCGGCGAAGCTCGTCGAGGCGCACGGCGCGCGCTTCACGCTGCTCGTCGGCTACGTGTTCGTGCCTGCTGGGCTTCCTCGCGATGCTGCTGCTCTGGAAGGAGGACAGCTCGTACTGGCAGGTCGGTCTCGGCTATGCCCTGGTCGGGATCGGGGTCGGGTTCGCGGGAACCCCCGCCTCGCACTCGCTGACCGGGTCGGTGCCGGTCCACCGCGCCGGCATGGCGTCGGGCACGGCCGACCTCCAGCGCGACCTCGGCGGCGCGATCATGCAGTCGATCTTCGGCGCGCTCCTCACCGCGGGCTACGCGGCCGCGGCGGGCGCCGCCGTCTCGCGCCTCGAGCACGCGACGTCTCCGACGAGCGTCGAGTCGCAGCTACGAAGTCGTTCGCCGGCGCCGAGGACATCGCCGCAGCAGTACCCGCAGTACGCCGACCAGATCACCGCCGCCGCGAAGGCAGTCGTTCCTCGCAGGGCGACCAGTGGGCCTACCTCGCCGGGATCGTCGCGATCCTCGCTCGGCGCCGCGCTCGTCGCGCTCCGCTTCCCGAAGCGCGATGCCGAGCGCGACCTGCTCGCCGCCTACGCCGCCGAGGATCGGAGCTCGGCGTCCCGTCCGGCTGCACCGAGCGAGCCCGCCCCGGCCGCCGGTTCAGGCCTCGAGCGCCCCTCCCTACTCGTCTCCGACGGTGAAGCGTCCGGCGCGCTGGTGTGTCAGCCCTGCGCCGGCCCAGTCGACGACGGCCCTCGCGCGGTCCTCGTTCGTCGGCAGCAGCGCCGCGTGCACGGTCAGCCAGGCCAGCGCGGCCTTCCTGCCTGTCATCGTTCGCCCACCGAGGAACTGGACGCATGCGGCCCAGCGTCCGATCGCCGCCATCGTGCCCTTGTCCTTGTAGGCGAAGGGCTTGGTCGTCTTGTCGGCGATCCGGCGGGCGATCGTCTCTCCGGCGTGCTCGCCGGACTGGAGCGCCACGGACCCAAGCTGGGGCAGCACCTGCTCGGTCTTCGAGTCGACGATCGCGGCGATGTCGCCGACGTACGTAGACCTCGGGGTGGTCTGCGAGCGTCAGGTCTGGGCCGACGCCGACGCGGTTCCCGCGCTCCAGCTCGATTCCGAGCGATTGGACGAGCTCGTTGCCCTGCAGTCCGGCGCCCCAGACGAGCGTGTGGGCCTCGAGGACGTCGCCGGACTTGAGCGTGACCCGAGTCGGTGAGACGGAGGCGACTGCGTCGCCGGTGCGGACCTCGACCGTGCGTTCAGTGAGCGCCTTCGTCGCGTACTCGCGCAGGTTGGGCTTGAACATCGAGAACAGCTCCGGCCCTGCCTCGACCAGGATCACGCGCGCCTGATCCTGCGGGATGTCCGGATAGTCCTTGACGAATTGCGCGCGGTAGAGCTCGGTGACCGCGCCGGCGGTCTCGACCCCTGTCGGCCCGCCGCCGACGACCACGACGTTGAGGGCGCCGTCCTCGATCAGGCTCGGGTCGTGATCGACCGCTTCCCAGCGCTCGAGCAGATGATCCTTGAGCCGGACGGCGTTCGGCAGCGTGTACATCGGAAAGGCGTGCTCCGCCGCCCCTTCGGTGCCGAAGTAGTTGACCTTGGCGCCGAGGCCGAACACGAGATAGTCGTAGCTCATCGGCGCGAGATCCTCGAAGCGCACCTCACGTGCCTCGAGGTCGACGCCGGTCACGGTCGCCTGATGAAAGACCGCGTTCTTCTGGCGGCCGAGCAGGTCGCGCAGGGAGTGCCCCACGGCAGTCGTCTCGATCAGGCCGGTCGCCAGCTGGTAGAGCAGCGGCTGGAAGGTGTGGTAGTCGTGCCGGTCGACCAGCACGACCTCGGCGTCCGCGTCCTTGAGTGCGTTCGCGGCACCGACGCCGGCGAAGCCGCCGCCGAGAATGAGCACCCGCGGGCGCTCGGATTGGCCGTTGCCGGAGGGCACGAGGACGCTCCCAAGGCTACGACCCAGCCCGCCGCGGTCGCCTCATCCCAGCGGGATGATCGAGCCGTCCTTCGTCGTCCGAGCGAAATCGCCGATCGTCCGATCCGGGTGATGTCGTGATTCTGCCCGCTCGTAGCCTCAATCGCGGCCGACGAAAGGGACCTGCCATGAGCGCTCAAGCCCCAGCCGAGGCCCCCAGCCGGCGGGCGAGTCGCACCGAGTCAGAGGGAGCGGCCGATGTCTTCGTGATCTTCGGGATCACCGGCGACCTCGCCAAGGTGATGACCTTCCACTCGCTCTACCGCCTGGAGCAGCGCGGGCTGATCGACTGCCCGATCGTCGGCGTCGCCGTGGACGACTGGACGCTCGACCAGCTCGTCGAGCGCGCCCGGGAGTCGATCGAGGGAACCGGCGAGACGATCGACCCGGAGGTCTTCAAGCGCTTCACCGACCGGCTCTCCTACGTGCAGGGCGACTTCGGCGACGACGCGACGTACCAGCGGGTCGCCGAGGCGATCGACGGCGCGCAGCGGCCGGTCTTCTACCTCGAGATCCCGCCGTTCCTCTTCGGGCGCGTCGTCAAGGGCCTCGTCGGAGGCCGGGCTGACGCAGACCGGGCGCGTCGTGGTCGAGAAGCCCTTCGGCCACGACCTCGAGTCCGCCCGCGAGCTCGCCGACGAGCTGCACGCGTACCTCGACGAGTCGCAGCTCTACCGGATCGACCACTTCCTCGGGAAGATGGGGATCGAGGAGATCATCTTCCTCCGCTTCGCGAACACGATGCTCGAGCCGGTCTGGAACCGGAACTACGTCGAGTGCGTCGAGATCACGATGGCCGAGGACTTCGGCGTCTCCGACCGCGGCCACTTCTACGACCCGGTCGGCGCGCTGCGCGACGTGGTCGTGAACCACATCATGCAGGTGGTCGCCGCGACCGCGATGGAGCCGCCCGGCGGGCGGCGACCCCGCGACGATCAAGGACTCGATGGTCGCGCTCTTCCGCGCCGTGCGCGCGGCCGATCCGGCGCACTACGTCCGGGGCCAGTACGACGGCTACCTCGATGTCGACGGCGTCGCGGCCGACTCGACGACCGAGACGTTCGCCGCGCTCCGGCTCGAGATCGACAACTGGCGCTGGTCGGGCGTCCCGTTCTTCATCCGCGCGGGGAAGCTTCTGCCGGCGACGCAGACAGAGGTCCGGCTCGTCTTCAAGCATCCGCCGCGGCTCGGATTCAGCGCGATCGACTCGTCGTCGGCCCCGCCCGACCAGTTCGTGATCAAGCTCGACCCCTCGACGGGCGTCCAGATCACGCTCGACGCGCGGCGGGCGACCGCCGAGAAGGCGCAGCCGATCACGCTCGACATGGAGTTCGCCGAGGAGGGCGGCGAGGGGGCGACCCCGTACGAGGTCCTCCTCCACGCGGCGCTCGTCGGCCAGAGCACTGCGCTTCACGCGCCAGGACGGCGTCGAGGAGACGTGGCGGGTCATGCAGCCGCTGCTCGACGATCCGCCGCCGGTGCACCCGTATGCGCCCGGCTCGTGGGGCCCCGAGGCGGCCGACGCCCTCGTCGCCGGCCACGGTCGCTGGCACGGACCCTGGATCGCCGCATGAGCGCCGAGCCGACGCAGAAAGCCCCGCAGAGCGCCGCGGCGCCCTCGCCGTTCCCGCCGATCGCGGACTACGCGTTCCTCTCCGACTGCCACACCGGCGCGCTCGTCGCGCCGGACGGGTCGATCGACTGGCTCTGCGTGCCGCGCTTCGACGCCCCGAGCATCTTCGGCAACCTCCTCGACCGCCAGGCCGGGACGTTCCGCCTCGGGCCGTTCGGGATCAACCACCCGACCGCCAGGAGCTACGAGGCCGGCACGAACGTCCTCGTGACCGTCTGGAAGACGCCGCAGGGCTGGCTGATCGTCCGCGACGCGCTCACGATCGGGCCGACCGACCACGAGGACCGGATCACGCCGCACACGCGCCCGCCCGCCGACGACGACGCCGACCACCTGCTCGTCCGCACCGTGGAGTGCGTGGACGGGGCCGTCGAGGTCGAGCTCGTCTGCGAGCCGGTCTTCGACTACGGCCGCGAGGACGCTTCGTGGTCGCTCGTCGACGGGAGCCGCCACGCCGCCGACGCGACCGGAGGCGGGCAGACCGTTCGCCTGACGACCGACATGGCGATCGGGATCGAGGGCAACCGCGTCCGTGCACGGCACGTGCTCAAGGCGGGCGAGCGGATCTTCTGCGCCCTCTCCTGGGGCGAGGAGCTCGCGGGGCCCACCGACGCGGAGGACGCGCACGCGCGGATCGGGGCGACGTCGCGCTTCTGGCGCGCCTGGCTCGGCCGAGCCCGCATCCCGGACCACCAGTGGCGTGACCCGCTCCAGCGCTCGGCGCTCGTGATCAAGGGCCTCACCTACATGCCGACCGGCGCGACGGTCGCGGCGCTCACGACCTCGCTCCCGGAGACGCCCGGCGGCGAGCGCAACTGGGACTACCGCTACACGTGGATGCGCGACGCGACGTTCACGCTCCAGGCCCTGCACTGGCTCAACCTCGACTGGGAGGCGGACGAGTTCATGCAGTTCGTCGCCGACCTCGAGGCGAACGACGACGGCGCGCTCCAGATCATGTACGGCATCGACGGGCGGCGGGACCTGACCGAGTCGACGCTCGACCACCTCTCGGGCTACGCCGGCGCGCGGCCCGTGCGGATCGGGAACGGGGCGTATGACCAGCGCCAGAACGACGTGTTCGGCGCGGTGCTCGACTCGATCCTGCTCCACACGCGCCGCAGCGAACGGCTGCCGCGCCGGCTGTGGCCGATCGTCCAGGCCCAGGCCGCGTGCGCGACGAAGATCTGGCGCGAGCCGGACCAGGGAATCTGGGAGGCCCGCGGCGACCCCAAGCACTACGTCTCCTCGAAGCTCATGTGCTGGGTCGCGCTCGACCGGGCCGCGCGGCTCGCCGAGATCCGCGGGGACTCCGAGCTCCAGGCGGGCTGGCAGGAGGTCGCCGACGAGATCAAGGCCGACATCCTCGAGCACGGCGTCTCGGACGCGGGCGTGCTCCGCCAGCACTACGAGACCGACTCGCTCGACGCGTCCGTGCTCCTCGCCCCGCTCGCGGGCTTCCTGCCCGGGGACGACGAGCGGATGCGCGCGACCGTGCTCGCGATCGCGGACGACCTGACGGAGAACGGCTACGTCCTTCGCTACCGCACGGACGAGACCGACGACGGGCTCTCGGGCAAGGAGGGCACGTTCCTCATCTGCTCGTTCTGGCTCGTGTCGGCGCTCGGGGTCATCGGCGAGTTCCAGCGGGCGCGCGACCTGATGGAGCGCCTGCTCCGGGTCGCGTCGCCGCTCGGGCTCTTTGCCGAGGAGTTCGACGCCGACACCGGGCGCCACCTCGGGAACTTCCCGCAGGCGTTCTCCCACCTGGCGCTGATCGAGGCGGCGGGGCGGATCATCCTCGCCGAGATGATGGAGGAGGTCACCTCATGAGCGACTACGACGTGATCATCGTCGGGACCGGCGCCGGCGGCGGCACGCTCGCCCGCCATCTCGCGCCCTCCGGGAAGAAGATCCTGCTCCTCGAGCGGGGCGACTGGCTGCCGCGCGAGAAGCAGAACTGGCAGGCCCAGGACGTGTTCGCGGAGAACCGCTACATCTCGCCCGACACCTGGTACGACGAGAAGGGCAAGGCGTTCCAGCCGCAGATCCACTACTTCGTGGGCGGCGCGACCAAGTTCTACGGCGCGGCCCTCTACCGGCTCCGCGCAGAGGACTTCGGCGAGCTCCGCCACCACGGCGGCGTCTCGCCGGCCTGGCCGATCTCGTACGACGAGCTGGAGCCGTACTACACGAAGGCCGAGCAGATGTACGAGGTGCACGGCGCGCGCGGCGAGGACCCCACCGAGCCGCCTTCGAGTGCGCCGTACCCCTTCCCGGCCGTCTCGCACGAGCCGCGGATCCAGCAGCTCTCGGACGACCTCGAGGCGGCGGGCTACCACCCCTTCCACGCGCCGTGCGGGATTCGTCTCAACGAGTCGGACATGCCGCACAGCACGTGCATCAGGTGTGAGACCTGCGACGGCTTCCCCTGTCTCGTCCACGCCAAGTCGGACGCCGAGGTGCTCGGCGTGCGCCCGGCGCTCGAGCACCCGAACGTCGAGCTGCGCACCAATGCGCACGTCACCCGGCTCGAGACGAACGAGGCCGGCACGAGCGTGACCGGCGTCGTCGTCGAGCGGAGACGGCGGGACCGAGACCGTCAGCGGCGACCTCGTCGTGGTCGCCTGCGGTGCGGCGAACACGGCCAAGCTGCTCCTGGTCTCGGCGAGCGAGAAGCACCCGAACGGCCTGGCCAACGGCTCGGACCAGGTCGGGCGCAACTACATGTTCCACGACAGCACGGCGGTGCTGGCCCTCTCGCGCGACGAGAACCCGACCGTCTTCCAGAAGACGCTCGCGCTCAACGACTTCTACTTCTCGAGCGACGACTTCGAGTACCCGCTCGGAAACATCCAGATGGTCGGCAAGTCCTCGGCGCCCATGTTCCGCGGCGAGAAGCCGGGCGAGACGAAGCTCGCGCCGGAGTGGACCCTGGACAAAGTCGCCCGGCACGCGATCGACTTCTGGCTCTCCACGGAGGACCTGCCGGCGCCCGAGAACCGGGTGACGGTCGACGGTGACGGCAAGGCTGACGCTGAGCTACACGGAGACGAACGCGGAGGCGAAGAAGCGGCTCAATGCCAAGCTCCACTCGATGCTCGGAAAGCTCGGCATGCAGGAGGACAACCTCTTCCACCGGTTCGCCTACATGAAGAACGCCATCCCGGTCGCCGGCTGCGCGCACCAGGCCGGCACCTGCCGCTTCGGCACCGATCCGGCGACGTCCGCCCTCGACGTGGACTGCAAGGCCCACGAGCTGGACAACCTCTACGTCGCGGACACGAGCGTCTTCCCGTCGATCGGCGCGGTGAACCCGGCGCTGACCGCGATGGCCAACTCGCTGCGCGTCGGCGACCGCCTGCTCGCGCGCCTCGCGTGACGACGCTCCCGTCGGGGGAGCAGCTCGAGCTCGTCCACGGCGACCAGCGCGCGACCGTGGTCGAGGTCGGCGCCGGGCTGCGCACGTTCGCGGCCGGCGAGCGCGCAGATTCTCGACGGCTACGGCGAGGACGAGATGTGCCCGTCCGGGCGCGGCCAGGTGCTGCTCCCCTGGCCGAACCGGATCGAGGACGGCGCGTACTCGTTCGACGGCCGGGACCACCGGCTGCCGCTGACCGAGCCGGAGGCGGGGAACGCCATCCACGGGCTCGTCCGCTGGGACGCCTGGACGGTGCGGGAGCGGACGGCCGAGCGGGTCGTCCTCGCCCACGTCCTGCACCCGCAGCCGGGCTACCCGTTCACGCTCGACCTCGAGGTCGACTACGCGCTCTCCGCGGACGGGCTGACCGTGCGGACGCGCGCGACGAACCTCGGGCCGGACGCGTGTCCCTTCGGGGCCGGAAACCACCCGTACCTCCGCGCCGGCGGCGGACTCGTCGACGACCTCGTCCTGCGGCTGCCGGCGTCGACCGTGCTCGACGCCGACGCGCGGGGCATCCCGACCGGCTCGGCGCCGGTCGAGGAGCGCGGGCTCGACTTCCGCGAGCCGCGGGCGATCGGCGACGACGGTCCTCGACCACGCCTTCACCGGGCTCGAGCGCGACGGCGACGGGCTCGTGCGCGTCGAGCTCCAGGACCCCGGCCGGCGCGCGCGTCGTGCTCTGGGCGGACGAGGCGTACGGCTACCTCCAGGTCTTCACCGGCGACCCGCTCCCGGACGTCGCTCGGCGGAGCCTCGCGGTCGAGCCGATGACCTGCCCGCCGAACGCGTTCCGCACCGGCGAGGCGCTCGTCCGCCTGGAGCCCGGAGCCTCGTGGACGGGCGCCTGGGGGATCGCCGCCGCGTGACGCGCTCGGACGGTTCATGCCGATCGGGTGACGACGCCTCCGCGGCCGCCTCGGGACGATGGCGCGCGTGAGCACGCTCGCCTCCACGGCGCTCGAGCTTGCGCGCTGGCAGTTCGCGCTGACGACGCTCTTCCACTTCATCTTCGTCCCGCTCACGCTCGGGCTCGCGCCGCTCCTGGTCGTGATGCAGACCCGCTGGCACCGGACGGGCGACGAGAAGTGGCTCCGCCTGACGAAGTTCTTCGGGACGCTCTTCATCATCAACTTCGCGATCGGCGTCGCGACCGGGCTCGTGATGGAGTTCCAGTTCGGGATGAACTGGTCGGCGTTCTCGGCCTACGTCGGGGACGTCTTCGGCTCGCCGCTCGCGCTCGAGGGCATCGGCGCGTTCATGCTCGAGGCGACGTTCATCGGCCTCTGGATCTTCGGCTGGGACCGGCTCTCCCCGCGCGTCCACCTGGCGACGATCTACCTCGTCTGGGTCGGGACATGGCTCTCCGCCTACTTCATCATCGTCGCCAACTCGTGGATGCAGCACCCGGTCGGCTACGAGCTGAACTCGTCGACCGGCCGCGCCGAGGCGAACGACATCCTCACGATCCTCACCCAGGGCTTCGCGCTCATGGCCTTCGGCCACGCGATCCTCGCCGGGCTCATGACCGCGAGCTTCCTCGTCCTCGGCGTCGCCTGCTGGCACCTGCGCGCCGGGCGGAACGTGGACGTCTTCGCGGCCGCAGCGCGGCTCGCGATCATCGTGGCGCTCCCGGTCTCCTTCGTCCAGCTCGGCTGGGGGAGCGAGCTCGGCGTCGCGACGACGGACGCGCAGCCGATGAAGATCGCCGCGGCCGAGGCGCTCTGGGACACCGAGCAGCCCGCCGCGTTCTCGCTCTTCCAGATCGGCGGCTTCACCGAGGACGACCAGACGCCCTCGTTCGACATCGCGGTCCCCGGCCTCCTCTCGTTCCTCGCCACGAACCACTTCGGGAGCGAGGTGGTCGGCATGAACGAGCTCCAGTCGCAGTACGAGAAGCAGTACGGGTCCGGGAGCTACATCCCGGACGTGCGGCTCGTGTACTGGAGCATGCGCGTGATGGCGTACCTCGGGACGCTGTCGCTCCTGCTCGCGCTCTGGGGCGCCTGGCTCCTGCGGCGCAAGCGGCTCGAGCAGGCGACGTGGTTCCACCGTGCGGCGCTCGTGGGCCTCACGTTCCCGTTCCTCTCGAGCTTCGCCGGCTGGATCCTCACCGAGGCGGGCCGCCAGCCCTGGGTCGTCTACGGGCTGCTCCGGACCGAGGACGCGGTGTCCGGCTCCGTGAGCGCGTGGACGGTCGGCCTCAGCCTGGGCGTCTTCGTCTCGCTCTACACCGTCCTGTTCGTGATCGACGTCTACCTGATGCGCCGCTACGCGCGGCTCGACCCGCCGGAGGCCGGCGGCGAGGCCGGGCCGAGGCGGGCGCCCGAACCGGCCCCGGTGCTCTGAGATGACGCTCGAGATCCTCTGGTTCTGCCTGCTCTGCGTCCTCTGGTCGGGCTACTTCCTGACCGAGGGCTTCGACTTCGGCGTCGGGATCCTCCTGCCGGTGGTCGGGCGCTCGCAGGAGGAGCGCGGCCGGATGCTCGAGACGATCGGCCCGGTGTGGGACGGGAACGAGGTCTGGCTCGTGATCGCGGGCGGCGGCGACGTTCGCGGCGTTCCCGGTCTGGTACGCGACGATGTTCTCGGGCTTCTACCTCGCGCTGCTCCTGATCCTCGCCTGCCTGATCGTCCGCGTCCTCTCGTTCGAGTGGCGCGGCAAGGGCGAGCACGCGCGCTGGAAGGCGGGCTGGGCCTGGCTGAACACGCTCGGCTCGGTCGGGGCGCCGTTCCTCTGGGGCGTCGCGCTCTCGTCGCTCCTCTACGGCGTGCCGATCGCCAAGGACCAGACGTTCGCCGGGAGCTTCGGCGACCTCTTCCACCTCTACACCGTGCTCGCGGGGATCGCGGTCGTGCTGCTCTTCGCGCTCCACGGCGCCGTCTTCCTCTCGCTGCGGACGCTCGGCGACCTGCGGGCGCGGTCGATGCGGACGGCTGCGCGGCTCGCTCCGATCGCCGCGGTGGTCGGCGCGGGCTTCCTCGTCTGGACGCTCGTCGTCGCGTCCGACCGCAACGACAAGAGCGTCTTCCCCGGGATCCTGCCGGTGGCGGTCGCGGCGGCGGCGGTCGTTGCGGCGATCGTCCTCACCCGCTCGCGGCGGGAGCTGCCGGCGTTCCTGGCGACCGGCCTCGCGATCGTCGCGGTCGTCGTGACGCTCTTCGTCAGCCTGTACCCGCGCGTCCTCGTCTCGCAGCCCGACTTCGGGAACAGCCTGACCGTCTCGAACGCGTCCTCGGCAGCACTACACGCTCACGGTCATGACCGTCGCGGCCGCGATCCTGCTCCCGGTCGTCCTCCTGTACCAGGCCTGGACGTACCACGTCTTCCGGGCGCGGATCGGCGGCGAGGACGTCGGCACGCCGGTCGACCTCGTCGCGCGGACGCCGGCCGGCCGCTAGCCGTGCGCGCGCTCGACCCGCGGCTCCTCGGGCGTGCGCGGGCCGTGCGGAGGCTCCTCGTCGCCGATCCGCGCTCGGGCTCGTGGCCGCGCTGCTCGTGCTCGCGCAGGCGGTGCTGATCGCGCGCGTCGCCGCGCGCGGGTTCGGCGGGGCGTCGCTCGCCGAGGTCGCCGCGCCGCTCGCGCTGCTCGTCGCCGTCGTCGCGGCGCGCGGGGCCGCGGCCTGGGGGTTCGAGGTGCGTCGGACGCCGCGCGGCCGCGGACGTGCTCTCGCGCCTGCGGCTCGACCTGGTCGCGCGGCGGCTCCGCGACGACCCGGCCTCGCTCGACGGCGCCGAGAGCGCGGAGGTGGCGACCGCGGCCGTGTCCGGCGTGGACGCGCTCGAGGCCTCGTTCGCCCGCCTGCTGCCGCAGCTCGTCCTCGCGCTCGTCGTCCCGGTCGCGGTGATCGTGCTCGTCGCCTGGCTCGACCCCCTGTCCGCCGGCCTGATGCTGCTGACGCTCCCGCTCGTCCCGGTCTTCATGTGGCTCGTCGGCCGGCACACGGAGCGGCGGACGCAGGAGCGCTGGGAGGCGCTCGCGCTCCTCTCGACCCACTTCCTCGACGTCGTCCGCGGCCTGCCGACGCTGCGGGCGTTCAACCGCGCCGAGGCGCAGGCCGACGAGGTCGAGCGCGTCAGCGACCGCTACCGCCGCGCGACGATGGGGACGCTGCGGGTCGCGTTCCTCTCCGGGGCCGTGCTCGAGCTCGCCGCCACGGTCGGGGTCGCGCTCGTCGCGGTGACGGTCGGCGTGCGGCTCGTCGACGGCGGCCTCGGGCTCGAGACGGCGCTCACGGTGCTCGTGCTCGCGCCCGAGCTCTACGCGCCGCTCCGCTCGCTCGCGGCGCAGTACCACGCGAGCGCGGACGGCCACGCGGTCGCCGGGCGGATCCTCGACCTGCTGGAGGCTCCCGTCGCCGTCCGGTCGGGGACGGCTGTGCCGCCGCGGCCGCGAGAGGCGCCGGTCCGGTTCGAGGCGGTCTCGTTCGCCTACCCGTCGCGGCCGGAGCCCGTCCTGCGCGCGGCCGACCTCGAGCTCGCCCCCGGGGAGACGGTCGCGCTCGTCGGCCCGAGCGGGGTGGGGAAGTCGACGCTCGCCTCGCTGCTCCTGCGGCTGGCCGAGCCGAGCTCCGGGCGGGTCACGGCCGGCGGCGTCGATCTCGCGACGTGTGATGCGGCGGCCTGGCGCGCGCGGATCGCCTGGGTGCCGCAGCGGCCGACGCTCTTCCGCGGCACCGTCGCCGATGCGATCCGGCTCGGCGATCCCGACGCCTCGGACGCGCGCGTCGAGGAGGCCGCGCGCCTCGCCTGCGCGGACGCGTTCGTGCGGGAGCTGCCGGACGGGCTACGCGACGGTGGTCGGCGACGGCGGCCGCGCGCTCTCCGCGGGCCAGACGCGCCGGCTCGCGCTCGCGCGGGCGTTCCTCCGCGACGCCGACCTGCTCGTGCTCGACGAGCCGACCGCGGATCTCGACCCGGCCACGGCCGAGGCCGTCGGCGAGGCGATCGCGCACGTCGCCGAGGGGCGGACGGTGCTCCTGATCACGCACCGCGCCGACCTGCTGCCCCTCGCCGACCGCGTGGTCGCGCTCGAGGACGGACGGCTGGCCGAGGTCGCGGCGGGCGAGGCGGTGGCCGCATGACCGCGACGCTGCGCCGGCTGGTCGCGCTCGCGGGCGTCCCGAAGGCCGGGCTCGCCGTCTCCGTCGGCCTCGGCGCGCTCGTCGTGCTCTTCGGGGTCGGCCTGATGACGTCGGCCGGCTACCTGATCTCGCGCGCCGCCGAGCACCCGCCGATCCTCTCGCTGACGGTCACGATCGTCGCCGTCCGCTTCTTCGGGCTCGCGCGGCCGGCCGCCCGCTACCTCGAGCGGCTCGCGTCGCACGACGTCGCGCTTCGGTCGCTCGGGCAGATCCGCGCCCGGTTCTACCGCCGCCTCGAGCCGCTCGCCCCGGGCGAGGTCTCGGGCTACCGGAGCGGCGACCTCCTCGCCCGGATGGTCGGCGACGTCGACGCGCTGCAGGGGCTCTACCTCCGCGGCCTCGCGCCGCCGCTCGTCGCGCTCGTGGCCGCGTCGGCCTGCGTCGGCGTGGCGACGGCGATCCTGCCGCTCGCCGGCCTCGTGCTCGGCCTCGGACTCCTCACGGCCGGCGTCGCGGTTCCGGCCCTCGCCGCGCTCCAGGGCCGCCACGCCGGCCGGCGCCAGGCGGCCGCGCGCGGGGAGCTGACCGCCGAGCTGGTCGAGCTCCAGCGCGGCGCGCCCGAGCTGGTCGTCTACGGGCGCGAGGAGGACGCGCTCGCCCGCGTCCGCCGCGCCGACGCCGAGCTCGTGCGGCTCGGGCGGCGCGACGCTCTCACGGCCGGGCTTGCAGACGGGCTCTCGATCCTCGTCACGGGCGCGACCGTCGCGGGCGTGCTCGCGGCCGCCGTCGCCGCTCCGGTCGACCGCGTCCTCGTCGCGACGCTCGCGCTTCTCGCGCTCGCCTCGTTCGAGGCGGTCGACGCCGCTCGCCGGCGCCGCCCGTGAGCTGGCCGGGATCGCGGCCGCCGGCCGCCGCGTGCTCGACGTGACCGATCGCGTCCCGGCGATCCGCGACCCGGCCGATCCGGCCGCCGGCGCCCGCCGCGCCGCCGCTGGCGCTCGAGTCCGTCACCGCCGGCTACGGGGAGGAGGAGCCCGTGCTCCGCGACGTCAGCCTGCGCCTCGAGCCGGGGCGCAAGGTCGCGCTCGTCGGCCCGAGCGGCGCCGGGAAGACGACCGTCGCGCGCCTGCTCCTGCGCTTCCTCGATCCGGCGGCCGGACGCGTGACGGCCGGCGGGCGCGACGTGCGCGAACACCGCCAGGCCGACGTGCGCCGCCTCGTCGCCCTCGCGGGGCAGGAGGCCCATCTCTTCGCGACCACGATCCGCCAGAACCTCCTGCTTGCCCGGCCGGGCGCCTCGGACGGCGGAGCTCGAGGCCGCGCTCGCCCGCGCGCGCCTGGGCGACTGGGTCGCGTCGCTGCCGGACGGGCTCGACACGCTGGTCGGCGAGGAGGGAGCGCGCCTCTCGGGTGGCCAGCGTCAGCGGCTCGTGCTTGCGCGGGCGCTCCTCGCGGACGCGCCGGTGCTCGTCCTCGACGAGCCGACCGCCCACCTGGACGCCGCCACGGCCGACGCGCTCATGGACGACGTCCTCGAGGCGGCCGATGATCGCGCGGTGCTCCTGATCACGCACCGCTCCGAAGGAGTCGACCGCATGGACGAGGTCGTCACGCTCGACGCCGGTCGCGTGGTGGAGGCGGTGGGAAGGCGCGTCGATCTGTGAGCTAGGCGTCGCGGGCGCAGCGGAAGCCGAGGTTCCCGGTCGAGCTGTCCGGCGAGTTTCCCTGGCGCGCGGCGACGCGGTACCGCCGGCAGTACGACTCGTGGCAGAGGTACGAGCCGCCCTTCTGGACCTTGAAGCGCCCGTTCGGCGGCCCCTGCGGCGCGTGCGCCCGCTCGCGGGCGCGGAAGCTCGGGTGGAACCAGTCCGCCGTCCACTCCCAGACGTTTCCGGTCGTGTTGTGGAGGCCGAGACCGTTCGGTAGGAAGGCGTCGGCCGGGCACGTTCCGACGTACCCGTCCGCCGCGGTGTTCTCGCCGGGGAACGAGCCCTGCCAGACGTTCATCCGGTGCTCGCCGCCCGGCTCGAGCTCGTCGCCCCAGGGAAAGGCGTGTCCCTGGAGGCCCCCGCGGGCCGCGAACTCCCACTCCGCTTCGGTCGGGAGGCGGGCGCCGGCCCACGCGCAGTACGCCTGGGCGTCGTTCCACGATGCGTGGACGACCGGGTGGTCGCCGCGGCCCTCGATCGACGACGCCGGGCCCTCAGGATGCCGCCAGCTCGCCCCCTCGACCTTGCGCCACCAGGGCGCCGCCGCGACCGCCTCCGTCGGGGGGAAGTCGTCCGGGAGCAGTCCGGCGAAGACGAACGACCAGCCGAAGGCCTCGGCCTCCGTGACGTAGCCGGTGTCAGCGACGAACGCCGCGAACCGGTCGTTCGTGGTCGCGCAGACGTCGATCCAGAACGCGCCGAGCTCGACCCGCCGCACGGGCCCCTCGCCGTCCGCCGGGTAGGCGAGCGCGTCCTCGCTGCCATAGAGGAACGACCCGCCTTCGACCAGGATCATCCCCTCGGTGCTGCCGGCGGCGCCTTCCTGCACGAACTCGCGCGGGGCCTCGTGCCCCTCGCTGCGACTTGGAGCGCAGCATCGCATCGCGTCCATGCTCTTCGAGCCCCTCGAGGCCTTCATCGTCCGAACGGTATGACGTTCATCCCCTTGGGGTGACGATACCGCCTGTCCAGTCGGGTCCGGCGCAGCTGGGTCATGTGGTCTCGACCGTTCCGTCCGGCAGAGCGTTGGGGGTCGCCTTGCGGAAGCGGCTAAGAGTGATCGCTCCGAGCGGCAACGTCAGGACGGAGTAGAAGACGCGCCACAGAAGCTCCGCGGCCACGAGCGCGTCGTCGGAGGCGCTGCTCAGCTCGATGAGCATGGCGATGAGAACCGCGTCGACGACTCCCAGACCGCTTCCGGTGATCGGGAAGACGGCCCCGGCCCAGAAGGCGATCGCGAAGGCGGCGAAGGCATCGGGCGCGGAGAGCTCGGCGCTCGAGACGCCGACGAAGCGGAGCGATGCGAGCAGGATCAGGTAGGTGAGGAAGAGATTGGCGGCGACCCCGATCGACCCCAGCGCCCAGCCCTCGCGCAGGACGGCGAGCGCTTGTGCACGCAGTTCGGCCGCCTTCGCTGCACCGTCCTCGATCGGGTCGCGCTTCACCTTCACGAGGATCCAGTCAAGCGGCCGTTGCGCCTTCGCTCCGAGCCAGCGGGCGGAACGCTCTGCGCGTAGGAAGAAGTAGCCGGCGATGCCGACACCGACCGTGATCACGAGCGAGAGCGCGCCCGCCAGCACGACTGAGTCGTTGATCTCACCGGTGAGGAGCAGCACCACGAGCGCCACGAGCGGAAGCAGGAACCGGCCGATCGTCGGGAACAGGAACGAGCCGAGCGCGGCGAGGCCGGCGGCGTCCGCCGAGTGGCCTCCGCCGCGGAAGTAGCCGTACTGAACGACGCTGGCGGTCGGAGGCGGGAGCAGCTGCCCGGCGAAGTTCGAGGACAGGTACGCCTCGCTTCCGCGCCACAGACCGAGCCCCGGCAGGAACGACCGATACATCAGGGCCTCGGTGGGAACGCGCGCAAGCCCCAGCGCGAGCAGGACGACCACTTCCCACGGATCCAGCTCAGCGAGTGCCTCCCAAACCTCGCGGTAGTCGATGAACTGCGGCAGCAGCCACCCGAACACGAGTGCGAGAGCCACCAGCAGTAGCGCGTGCCTGAGCGCGCGCCTGAGTGGCGATCGCGGAGCGCGCGTGGGAGACGCCTCCATCTGCACAATCTCAGCCCCTAGTCAGGGCTCGCGCGCCTCTCGCTCCTCACGTCCCAGGTGACCGCGTTCAACTCCGCGCCCCACACGACGCTGCGACCGATGAGAAAGAGGCAGAAGAGCGTGGTCGTCGCCAATCCGAGCGCGCCGTAGAGCTCTGAAGCGTTCTCCAGCTTGATCTGCAGGAAGTAGACGGTGAACACGTACATCGCCTCGAGGCCAAGGCCGACCACGATCGCACCCGGCAGAAACGCCGTCCAGGGGACGTCTTCCGACGGAAGCCGCATCGAGGCCCAAAGCCAGACGGCCCCAAAAACCGCCCCTAGTGTCAGCGTCACGAGAGCTCCGACCGACGGATCCGCATTCGCGCGCGCCCAACTTGCAAATGTGGACGCTGCGATCAGGACAATCGGCGCGACGATCACGAAAGCAATCGCGTTGGGAAGGTTGCTAAGCGGCGGAGCCGGTACGCGCCACGCTGCGGCGTGAACCAACCGAAGTGCACGCAGCAGCCCGAAGCTGAACCAGAGCACGAGCCCCGCACCTGAGATCACGAGCCACCAACGGGCTGCTTCGGACTGCTCCGCGGCTGTCGCGATCGTCGCAGCAATCGGCTCCGTCAGTCCTGTCTCCTCGGCCCCCGACTGGACATCAGCACCAGCCGAAGACGCGAAGCCGAGCGCGCCGGCAAGGAGGAAGGTCAGCGCGAGCCCCCAGAAGAAGAGCCGGTAGGCGAGCCCGCCACCGAGGACGCCGCCGGCGATCTCCTTGTCGCGCAGCACCCAGCGAAACGCGACCTCCACCGAGGCGTGCCTGGGTCGCTTCTCCTCGAGGGAGTTGAGCGTCTCCAGACCGAGGGCTCGCAACGCCTCACCCCGTGCCTTGAGCGAGCTTCTCGGCGGCTCCTTGCCCGGCTTCGGTTCGATCTGCGGGTCCGTCGCTGTCTCCGTTCCCACACGCCCTACGTCGTGAGCGGGGTCCGACGCGCTGCGTCCCCAGGTTTACGCCACCGCCCCTTTGGCCGAATCATCCGGAGCGGATGATGTGGGTCGCCCTCGCTTCCTCCTAGCCTGCCCTTGTCTCGGCAAAGGAGGAGACATGGGCCTGTTGCGCGGGCGCGATCGCGACGACGGTGGGACGAAGTACCGGATGCGCGAGAAGGTGTTTGCGATCGGCGACGACTTCTGGATTGAGAACGACGCCGGTGAGCGGGCGTTCAAGGTCGACGGGAAGGCCTTGCGGGTTCGCGACACGCTGGTGCTGGAGGACGTCTCCGGCGCCGAGCTGTTCTCGATTCAGGAGAAGAAGCTGCACGTGCGGGACACGATGGAGATCGAACGGGGCGGCCGGACGGTCGCGACGGTGAAGAAGGCGCTTATCTCGCCTGTCCGGGACCGTTTCTCGATCGAGGTCGAGGACGGCGATGACCTGGAGGCGAAGGGCAACATCGTCGATCACGAGTACGAGATCGAGCGTGACGGCGACAAGGTCGCCGAGGTGTCCAAGCGCTGGTTCCGAGTCAGAGACACCTACGGGATCGAGGTCGCGCCGGAGCAGGAGGACGCCCTCATCCTCGCGGCGACGGTCTGCATCGACCAGATGAGCTCAGAGGGAGCGGGCTGATGGCTGAGACACCCACCGACGTCCTCGTTGCCGGTTACCAGGACATCGACGAGGCGACGAAGGACTTCGAGGCGCTGGTGGCCCTCGTCAAGGAGAAGAAGGTCTCGATCGAGGGCGTCATCCTCGTCACGCACGCGGAGGATGGCAGCGTCGCGGTGCAGCGGACCGGCGACAACCTCGGCCGCAAGGGGACGGGCTGGGGAGGTGGCGTCGGGCTCGCGGTGGGCTTGTTCGCGCCGCCGATGCTCGCGTCGGTCGCCGTCGGGGCGGTCGCGGGCAGGGTCGATCGGCAGATTTGCCGGCAACAAGGTCGAGAAGGAGCTTCGCGACAAGATCGGCGAGAACCTGCCGCCGGGGTCGGCCGGGATCATCGCGATCTTCGACGACGAGCAGCGGCTCGCCGTCGAGCAGGCGCTCGCGGGCGCGCTGCTCCGGTCGGTCGTCCAGGGCGACAAGAAGGGCATGGGCGCACTTGAAGGAGTCGCTCGGCGAGGCGATGGGGAAGTTCAGCCCGGACCGCACGGTGCTGCCGATCCCGGATCCGAACTTCGGCGGCGCGATCGGGCGAACCCTGGACGCGTCCGTCGCCGATTGGACGATCGCCATGACGCCGTCGCCGCCGGAGGGCGCGCCGAACGTGTTGGTCGTGCTGATCGACGACGCCGGCTTCGGCAACCCGTCGACGTTCGGCGGGCCCGTCTCGACCCCGACGATGACGCGGGTCGCCGAGCAGGGCCTCAGGTACAACCGCTTCCACGTCGTCGCGCTGTGCTCGCCCACGCGTGCCGCCCTGCTGACGGGCCGCAACCACCACACGGTCGGCTTCGGGTCGATCGGCGAGTTCCCCGGACCGTTCCCCGGCTACTCGCGCGAACGTGCCGAAGGACTGCGCGCCGTTCGTCCGCGCGCTCCAGGCCAACGGCTACACGACAGCCGGATTCGGCAAGTGGCACATGACCCCCGATCACGTCCAGGGTGCAGCCGGGCCCTTCGACCGCTGGCCGAACGCGTGGGGATTCGACCACTTCTGGGGCATCCTCGGCGGCGAGGCGGGCCAGTACGACCCGCTCATCACGCAGGACAACACGATCATCGGCGTCCCGGAGGCCGAGGACGGCAAGGAGTACTACTGGCCGGACGACCTCACCGATCAGGCGGTGGGCTGGCTGCACGGGGTGCGCGCCCAGGACCAGGAAAAGCCGTGGTTCGTCTACTACTCGACCGGGTGCTCGCACGCGCCGCACCAGGTCGCGGTCGAGTGGAGCGAGAAGTACCGCGGCAAGTTCGACCAGGGCTGGGACGTGCTCCGCGAGGAGACCTTCGAACGGCAGAAGGCGCTGGGCGTGATCCCGCCGGACGCGGAGCTCACGCCGAGACCGGACGCGCTCCCCGCCTGGGACTCCCTCTCGGACGCAGAGAAGAAGCTGTACGCGCGGCAGATGGAGGTCTATGCCGGCTTCCAGGAGAACACCGACTGGAACGTCGGCCGCCTGCTCGACGCGATCGAGGAGCTGGGCGAGCTCGACAACACGCTCGTCATCTACATCTTCGGCGACAACGGCGCGAGCCTGGAGGGAACGCTGACCGGCTCCTTCAACGAGCTGACGATGCAGAACGGGATCGCCCTGACGCCCGAGCAGCAGCTCTCGCTGATCGAGGAGTACGGCGGGCTCGACGCCTGGGGCACCGACGCGTACGCGCCGCACTACGCGGCCGCCTGGGCGTGGGCCGGAAACGCGCCGTTCCAGTGGGGCAAGCAGTGCGCCTCCCACCTCGGCGGCACGCGCAACGGCATGGTCGTCTCCTGGCCGGAGCGGATCGAGGACGCCGGCGGGTTGCGCAGCCAGTTCACTCACGTCATCGACGTCGGGCCGACGATCCTCGAAGCGGCCGGCATCCCCGAGCCCACGGTCGTGGACGGGACCGCCCAAAAGCCGATGGAGGGGACGAGCTTCCTCTACACCTTCGAGGACGCGAACGCCGCCGGAGCGCCACACCGTGCAGTACTTCGAGATCATCGGCAACCGGGCGATCTACAAGGACGGCTGGTGGGCCGCCTGCAAGCTCGACCGGATCCCGTGGGACATTTCGCCGCCGACGATGGCGAGGTTCGCGCCCGGAACGTACGACCCGGAGCAGGACACCTGGGAGCTGTACTACCTCCCCGACGACTTCAGCCAGGCGAAGGACCTCGCCGCGGAGAACCCGGAGAAGCTCGCCGAGCTGAAGGAGCTCTTCTGGGAGGAGGCCGAGAAGCACAATGTGTTGCCGCTGCTGGCTGCCCTCTCGGTCTTCTTCGGGATCCTGCCGCCGATGCCGACGACCACGACCCAGACCTTCTACGGCGACGTCGAGAACATCGCGGCCGGGATGATCCCGCGCGTCTACGGCCGCTCGTACGCGATCGAGGCGGAGCTTTCGGTGCCCGACGGACGGCGCCGAGGGCGTGATCGTCGCCGAGGCGGACGAGATGGGCGGCTTCTCGCTCTGGGTCGACGAGAACGGCCTCCTGCACCACAGCTACTCGCTGATGGGCGTCGAGCGGTACGAGCAGGTCTCGACCGGGCCCATCCCGACCGGGGACGTCACGGTCCGGATGCAGTTCGACGCCGACCGGCAGGAACGAATGGCCGGCGGAACCGTCTACCTGTACGCGAACGACGAGCAGATCGGCGAAGGACGGATGGAGAAGACGGTCGCCGTCCGCTTCTCCGGTTACGCCGGCATGGACATCGGCCGCGACAACGGCCTGCCCGTCGACCGCGCCTACGCGGGCAAGTCGCCCTATCCCTTCACCGGCACCGTGAAGAAGGTCGTCTTCGACCTCAAGCCGGGCACGCACGAGGACGAGCTGGCGCTGCACGAGGCCGGCGCGGCCGTCGCCGCGGCCCAGGGGGTGAGCGCCTAGAGGGCGGCGTCACCTATCGACCGTATGAGAAAGGAGCCCACGATGAGCCAAAGTCATCTCGTCATCGACTTCCCGATCAAGGGTCCCGCCAACGCCAAAGCGCTACCCGAAGAGCTGCCCCCGTTGATGCCCGATCTCGCGAGGGCGCAGGACGACCTCGGTACCGTGCATTTCTCCCGTTTCATGGTCGTGGGAGACGAGAAGCTTCTCTTCCTTTCGGACATCGACGGTGAGGTCGACCAGCATATTGAGCGGCTCGTGGAGAGTGCCGGCTCGGTGTTCGACGCCATCTTCGAGCACGTCGACGACCCTCCAGCCACGCCCGTGGCTGATAACCGTGACGAGGCCAGCAAATGGTTGAAGCATCATGTCCGCGAGCCTCTTGATGAGTATTTCGCGTATGAGGACGCTTCGGTTCAGGACATCAAGGAGAGCGCGCGTTCGGCGGGCTTCACGGGCAATACCTCGCAGGGCACCCTGCTGACCTTCATGTCCTTCAAGTCACGTGCTCGAGGCGCTGCCTTGAAGCTGGTCGGGAGTACCCTGATTGCATGACAAGGCACAAGAAGCGTCGGATGCGCTTGGGACTCTGCATCTTGCACACTTTGTGCCTTTTGAAGACAACCACGTAGGCTTCTTCACCGTCTATGACGGTGATTTTGCGAAGTACATCCAGGACTTCGCGGACAAGACGTCATTCACCTTCAATACTCTCTTTCCAAATATCGTTGGCGCACCGCCAACCCCAGTAGAAAAGAACGCTCAGGCGTTCTATCAGTGGGCATTGGACAACAACTATCCGCCCATCGGGTTTTACAGCGCCTATCCAGGCCTCTCGGTTCTAGACATCCGGACCCTGTTGGCCGACTATCGCGAGTCACCAATGGCCCACGCTGGATAGCGGCTGTGGCTCTTCGCCGACGACTTCGCCGAAGGGGCCCTGAACGTCCATCGACTCAGGGTGTTTCGGATGACCAGTACGGATCCGCGCTCGACTCGCGGACATTCAGGGATTCGTGCTCCGCGGCGCTACACGAGGCCGGCGTGCAGGTCGCCGCGGCCCAGGGGGTGAGCGCCTAGGCGGCGGCGTTCGTGATCGACAGTACGAGAAAGGAGAACCATGAACCAGAGTCATCTAGTCATTGACTTCCCGATCAAGGGTCCCGCCAACGCCAAGGCGCTACCCGAGGAGCTGCCTCCGTTGATGCCCGATCTCGCGAAGGCGCAGGACGACCTCGGTACCGTGCATTTCTCCCGTTTCATGGTCGAGGGAGACGAGAAGCTTCTCTTCATTTCGGACATTGACGGCGAGGTCGACCAGCATATTGAGCGGCTCGTGGAGAGTGCCGGCCCGGTGCTTGATGGCATCTTCGAGCACGTGGACGATCCTCCAGCGACGCCGGTGGCTGATAACCGTGAGCGGGTGAGCAAATGGCTGAAGCGTCAGGTCCGCGAGCCTATCGATGAATACTCCGCGTACGAGGATGCGTCGGTTCAGGACATCAAGGAGTGCGCGCGGGCGGCGGGCGTCACGGGCAATACCTCGCAGGGCTGCTTGCTGACATACATGACCTTCAAGTCACGTGTGCGAGGTTTTGCTGCGAAGCAGGTCGCGCCGGCTCTGGTGGGAAAGAAGGGGCACGACGCATCAGATGCTATTGGCACGCTGCATTTCTTCGGTTGGGTGGCTTTTGAGAAGAACCGCCTAGGGTTCTTTACGATCTTCGACGGTGATTTCGCGAAGTACATCCAAGACTTCGCAGACAAGACCTCGTTCGCCTTCGATGCTGTCTTTCCACACATCGTGGGCGGGCCGCCAACCCCAGTGGCAAAGAACGCCCAGGCGTTCTATCAGTGGGCTTTGGAGAACAACTATCCGGCCATTGGGTTTTACACCGCTTATCCAGGTCTCGCGACTCAAGACATTCGAGCCTTGCTGGCCGATCGCACAGTCAGCGCCGGCCACTGCTGGATAGCGCGTGGGGTTGCGTCAGCCGGTTGCTTGATCGTAGGCGGCACGAACGCCTTAGAGCCGAGGGTGCCTCGGGGGCCGTGGGAGAGCGCTGCGCTCGACCTGGCGGACATTCAGGGCTTCGTTCTCCGCGGTTACCGAATGCCGATGGTGCGGCACTTCCTATTGACGGTAGAAGCTCCGGCACAAGCGCGGAGGCAACTCGGACGGCTCGTGAGCGGCGACGAATCCGACGCCCCGCAAGTCACGACCGCCGAGGACTGGCACGTGGGCTTCGCGCCCGGGCCGGGAGACGATCCTGCCGAGTCCCCGCGTCACAAGCCCGACTATTGCCTCAACGTCGGTATCACCTGGCCCGGACTGGTTGCGCTGGAGGTGGAAGAACGCGTCCCGACGCTCTCGTTCAGGTCGTTCGGTGCGTTCATCGAAGGGGCCGCGCAGCGAGCGGAGCGGATCGGAGACGCCGGGCTGGGCTCACCCAAGGACTGGGTCGGCGGGTTTGGGCAGGAGGACGACCACGTCCTGGTGACGCTGCATGCGATCAGCCCGGACGCGATGACGAGCTATAGCGACAGGCTCTGTGCGTTGTTCGCCGAGGAAAACGCGTTTCGAGAGATCGGGCGGCAGGACGGGATGGCGTTGATGGAGATGCACGATGGCCAACCCGTGCCCACGGCAAAGGTTCACTTCGGATACACCGACGGCATCAGTACGCCCACCATTCGCGGCGGCCCGGAACAGTATCCCCCCGATCACCAGCAACCCTGCGAGCCATGGCTCTTCGTCCTGCGGGAGGACGCCGAGAACTACATGGTGCCTGAGCCGCTCGAGCTGGGCCTGAACGGGAGCTTTGGAGTCTTCATGAAGGTCGAGACCGATGTCGTCGGTTTCGAAGAGTTTCTGCAGTCGAACAAGGACACGATCGACCCCGAGTTGCTGGCGGCGAAGATGTGCGGACGATGGCGCAACGGCGTTCCTCTCGCTTTGTCACCGGACACGGACAGCCCGACGGGAGGGACCCGGCCCGAGCAGTTGAACGACTTCGAGTATGTGAATGGCGATGGTTCGGGAGATCCGAAGGGGCTCCACTGTCCCGTCGGCGCACACATACGCCGCGTCAATCCGCGGGGCCAGCCAATCGCGGGCCAAGGGGTGCCCGGCGGCAGCAACAATTCTCACCGGATAATTCGCCGCGGCATGCCGTACGGGCCGGTCTATGATCCAGGGCAGCCGTCACGATGGCGTCGAGCGCGGGATGCTCTTCTATTTCATCAACGCGAACATCGAGAACCAATACGAGTTCGTGCTGCGACGGTGGGCCAATGACGGCGAATACGCTGGGGCCGTCAGGCTCGATCCGACGTCGAAGGATCCACTGATTGGCACTCAGGACGAAACGGAGAGCGTCTTCGTCATACCGCAGGCAGACGGGAGCCCGCCGATCAGAGTGACAGGTCTCTCGAGCTTCGTTACGACCAAAGCGGCTGCGTACGTGTTCCTGCCGAGCGTCACGGCCATCAGGTTCATCGCGAACCTGCGAGAAGGCCTGTGATCTGCCGGCGGTGCCGCGGGGCTACTCGGCGAACAAGAGCACGATCGTCCCGACCGCAAGGACGACGCCGAGAGCGGCGAAGCCGAACGCAACCCGCGCGTCCATCGGTGAGAACTCGTCGCGGGCTAGCGCCTGCTCCACCCTCGCTTGCCGGATTTGCCCATAGCCGATGAAGCCGATTCCGAGTACCGCATATCCCACGCCGACGAGCTCATAGGGCCACGCGGCCCCACCCGTCACTTCCGGCAAGAGCTTCCCCGCCCCGATCGCCACGGCGAGCGCCGTGAGGCCGCTTCGCCACCAGGCGAGATAGGTCCGTTCGTTCGCAAGCCGTGTGCGTCGTGTCGCGTCCCTCGTCTGGAAGTCCTCCACGGTCGGCCGCCTACAACGACGCGCTCACCGGGAACGTCGCCATCCAGGTGAGCGCGCTGAGGAAGAGGACGCACCCGATGACCAGGACGGCGGTCTCCGCCGCGGTCGAGCGCATCCGCGTGCTCATGCCGGCGAAGAAGAGCGAGGCGGCGAAGAGGACGACGCAGAGGACGTAGCGGTTGGCGCGGTCGATGTTGCGGCGCGCCGTTGGCCGACTCGGCATTCGCCGTGGCCTCGAGCCGCTCGGCGTCCGCGTTCGCGGCCAGCTCGTACTCGGGCATGGCGAACGGCGTCAGCGGGGCGTCCGGGTTCTCGAGCGGACGTGTGGCGATCCACGCGTCGACGGCCGGCTTGAACTCAGGGCGGAAGCGCGCGTCGTAGAAGTCGGTCAGCTCGTCGTCCTTGTGCGCGTACGCGTCGACCCACTGGATGAACGTCGCGACGTCGACCTGGGTCTGGCCGTTCGCGAGGTTCGCCGCGCGGCTCGCCTCGATCCGTGCGGCGTTCGCCCGCGCCTGGGCCTTCGCCTGCTCGCCGCCCCAGCGCGATGCCTGGTACCCCGCCCAGGCGGTGGCGACCGTCGCGAGTGCGAGCAGGATCGTCGAGACGAACTCGATCCAGCGGGGCCGGCCGCGCTCACTCTCCAAGCGGCTGTCCTTCGGGCGTGCAGGGGAGCGGCTCGTCCTGCCCGATCGCCGTGCGCGCGTCGTCGATCAGCTCGATCGCCCGCTCCATGGCGACCGGCTTGCAGGCCGCCCACACCTTCGTGGTACGGGTTGTCGAGGAACCAGAGGAGGCACATCGAGGCGACGATCACCGTCACGACCGAGCCGACCAGCATGCCCTGCACCACCCCGTGCTCCTCGCTGTCGGCGAAGAAGAGCAGGAAGACGAAGATCACTCCCGCCGTCAGGAAGAGCACGATCCAGAGCGGCGTCGGGACGACGCCCTCCGAGCCGTGCACCCGGTCGTTGCGCGCGTCCTGGCGGTCGCCAGCCTGGTCCAGCCACTTGCCGTAGGCGGTCTCCTCCGCGGGAGTCTCGGGGTCGGCCTCGAGCAGGGTCTGGAACATCCGGAATCCCCACGGGTTGAACGTGTCCCCGAGCGTGCCGTTCTCCATCGCCGGCCACTCGTCGTGGACGACCGAGCGCGCGTAGCAGGCGACCTCCCCCGACAGGTCGTCACTGACCGAGTCGGGCAGGAACTGCGCGATCTCGTACTGCTGGACGACGAGCACCGCCTCGCGCTCGGCGCCACTGCGGGAGTTGTCGTAGCTCGTGAAGGCGAGGAAGACGACGAACCCGAGCAGGATCGAGAAGCCGGTCGCGAGCACGCCGAAGACGCCGGCCGCACGATCGCCGTCCTTGAAGTGGCTGCCCTGCGGGCGCGCGGCGCCGGACGAGCAGCATCGCCGCGACGGCGATGCCCGCCGCGAGCACGACGATCAGCGTCGCCAGCGCGATTCCCACGGGCCGACCGTACTGCCCGGGGGTGTCGGACTGATCGTCCGGACGGGGTGATTCGGGCGCTCAGCGCGTCCAGGCGAAGACGGTCTCCGCCTTGCGCGGCTGGCCGTCCATGATCGCCTCCCACGCCTCGGCGAGGCGCTGGAGCGCCGGGTCGTCGGCCGGGAGGCTGAGCGTCGGGCCGGTCGGCGCCTCGAAGACGAAGATGGCCTCGTTGTCGCTCAGGTGCACTTCGTGGCGGGTGAAGGTCGTCTCGTCGAGTGCGAGCGGCGGGCCCTCCTCGATCAGCCGGCGGGCCTCCTCGCGCGAGCCGGGCTTCAGCGGGACGACGATCACGAGCTGATCCATGGCCGAAGCATGCCTGGCCTCGCCTGCGCTCGTCTGGGCGGACGCCGCGCCGAACCTCGCGGGAAACCCGCAGCGACTCGTGCGCCCAGGCCCCGATGGCGCCGTCCTCGCACCCGTCCTACGGTTCGAGGCGTCACGAACCGAAGGAGGCACGAGATGAGACGGATTCTGGAAATCGGCGGCGTCGTTGCAGGTGTGGTGCTGATCGCCTTCGGCATCGCGGCCATTGCGATGGGCGTCAACGCGCGCAGCGAGGTTCGCGACGCGATCGCGGAGCAGAACATCACTGCGACCCCCGATGCCGGGGAGATCACGAACGGCAAGCTCGAGCCCGGTCAGGCGATCAAGACCGGCGCTCGAGCGAAGGCGTTCGCCGACGTGATGGAGTTCCACGCGCTGGAGTCGACCGAGGGCCAGCGGTACGCCGAGATGGGCCGCTTCCTGACCGCATCCGGCGAGGAGACGAGCGACGAGGCCGAGGCGGCGAAGACCGCGGACGGCCAGCCCGTCGAGAACGGCCTCCGCAACCTCTGGGTCACGGAGACCGCGCTCACGACGGCGCTCAGCATGTCCTACATGGCCGAGCAGCTCGCGATCTTCGGCATCGTCGTCGGCGTCGCGCTCCTGCTCGCAGGCATCGGCTTCATCATCCTGGCGCTCGGCGGTGCCCTCCGGCACCGCGAGCCGGACAAGGCGGTTGCGGGGGCACCGACCCCCGCCCCGGCGGGCTGATCTCAGCTCGTGCCACCTGCCGAGGGCGGCTCCGGCCGCCCTCGGTGTTTCTCTGACCAGAATGGGGTGATCCCGTGAGCGCCTCCGACCCGTTCGACCTGCTCGTCGTCGGTCTCGCCGCGCTCGTGACCGCGCTCGCGACCGGCCTCGGCGCCGTGCCGCTCGCGTTCGCCCCGCGTCTCGCGGGCGCGGCGGTCGGCGTCGCGAACGCAGCCGCGGCCGGGTGCATGGTCGCCGCGAGCGGTCTGCTCCTCTGGGAGGGCGTTGCCGCCGGCGCGGTGGGGCACGGCGGCCGGGTTCTCCGTCGGGCTTCGCCTTCACCGCGCTCGCGGCGCGCGCGATCGCCGGCCGGCCGGACGTCCGCTTCGAGGCGCTCGGCGCCGCCGACGCGCGCAAGGCGCTCCTGATCGTCGGCGTGATGACCGTCCACTCGGTCGCCGAGGGGATCGGCGTCGGCGTGTCCTTCGCCGACACGCAGTCGCTCGGGCTCGCGACGGCGCTCGCGATCGCCGTCCACAACATCCCCGAGGGTCTCGCGATCAGCCTCGTGCTCGTGCCGCGGGGCGTCCGCGTCCTGCACGCGGCCGGCTGGAGCATCGTCTCGAGCCTGCCGCAGCCGCTGCTCGCGGTCCCGGCGTTCGCGTTCGTCGCGGCGTTCTCCGGCCTGCTGCCGGTCGGGCTCGGATTCGCGGCCGGCGCGATGCTCTGGATGGTCGCGGCGGAGCTCCTCCCCGACGCGCTCCGGGCGGCGCCGGTCGGGCGCGTACTCGTGTCGGGCGCGGTCGCGACCGCCGCGCTCGTCGCGTTCCAGGCGCTGATCCTCGCCGCCTAGACCCTGCGGGAAACCCGCAGGACGCGTGTGGGGAAGGGGCGAGGTCGCCCGAGCGCCGGCGCGGCCTAGCGTGCGAGGAAAAGCCACGGAGGAGAGACCGATGACCTCGCATTCCGCCACCTCGTACCGCCCGCCCCGCCCGCCCGACTCGGGCGCGCTCGTGAAGGTCGTCGCGCTCTTCCTCGGGCTCGGGCTCGGCGTGGTCGCGTTCTTCGCGCTGCTCATGTGGGCGGACGCGCGCGACTCGCGCGACGCGGCCGACGCGGCCCCGGCGGCGGCGCCGCCGCCGACTCCGCGGCGCACGCCGACCACAACACCGCCCTGCCGATCGAGAGCTTCGCGGGCGTCGTCCCCGACAACGCGCAGGAGCTCGCGGCCGCGCACAAGGCCTACGACGCGACGCTGCCGCCCATCCCGGCGGGCGACCTCGTCAAGGTGCAGATGACCCTGAAGGACATGGTGGTCGAGATCGCCCCGGGCGTGCACTACAACACCTGGGCGTTCGACGGCCACGGCGCGCCCGGGCCCGGTCGTGCACGTCCGCGAGGGCCAGACGGTCGAGATGACGCTGAAGAACGGCGGCGCGATCCCGCACTCGATCGACTTCCACGCCGCCCGGATCGCTCCCGAACGTCGCGTTCAGGGACGTCCAGCCCGGCGACTCGTTCACCTTCCGCTTCACGGCGGGCGACCCCGGCGTCTTCATGTACCACTGCGGCACCAAGCCGGTGCTCGCGCACATCGCGAACGGCATGTACGGCGCGATCGTGGTCGAGCCGAAGGAGGGGCTGCCGGCCGTCGACAACGAGTACGTGCTCGTGGCGAGCGAGTGGTACCTGAACGGCGACGGGATCGACGAGCCCGCCTCGCTCGACATGGCGAAGGCCCGGCAGATGACTCCCGACTGGACGACCTTCAACGGCTACGCGAACCAGTACGTCACCCATCCGCTCAAGGCGGATCCCGGCGACACGACCCGGTTCTGGGTCGTCGCGGCCGGCCCGACGCTCGACACGAACTTCCACGTCGTCGGCACGGTGCTCGACCGCGCGTGGGTCGACGGCGACATGACGAAGTTCGAGCAGGGCGTCCAGACCGTCGGCGTCCCTTCGGGCGGCGGCGCGGTCTTCGACGTGAAGATCGACGACGAGGGCCTCTACCCGTTCGTCTCGCACGCCTTCGCGCACGTCGATCTCGGCCAGGTCGGGCTCCTCCAGGTCGGGAACCCGAAGGGGACGATGTCGCACTGAGCGTTTCTCACCCACGCTCCTCCGTGGGCTCGAGTCCGGGGAGGCCCGGTCGGGTCCCGACTGCGGCCTCCCCGGCGCTTTAACGTGCGCGACGCATGAGTACCGCCCTCACGATCCGCGACGTCCTCCTGCGGGACGGCACGGCCCTCCGCCTCCACGCGCCGACGGAGGCGGACACGGCGGCCGTGCTCGCGCTGTTCGAGGGCTTGTCCGAGCGCAGCCGCTACCTGCGCTTCCACGGCCTGCCCGAGGTGGGCGAGCGGCTCGCGGCCTCGTTCGTCGACCCGGACTGGAGCGAGCGCGGCGCGCTCGTCGGGTCCGTCGGGGAGGACGGCGGCGAGCGGCTCGTCGCGCTCGGGACGTGGGCCCGCCTGCGTGATCCGCGCCGCGCCGAGGTCAGCTTCGCGGTCGCGGACGACTTCCAGGGGCGCGGCGTCGGCACGCGGCTCCTCGAGCAACTCGCCGAGCTCGCGGGGCGGGCCGGCATCGAGCGCTTCGTCGCGCGCGTCCTCGCGGACAACCATCGCATGCTGGACGTCTTCCTCGGCGCCGGGTTCGACGTGGCGGGCGAGTCGGCCGAGGGCGAGGTCGAGGTCTCGTTCCCGATCGCGCCGACCGAGGAGTTCCGCGAGCGCGTCGACGAGCGCGACCATGCGGCGGTCGTCGCGTCGCTCGAGCCCTTCTTCGCGCCCGCGAGCGTCGCGGTGCTCGGCGCCTCGCCGCGGCCGGGCTCGATCGGCGGCACGGTGCTGCGGAACATCGCCGAGGGCGGGTACGAGGGGCGGCTCTACGCCGTCAACCGCAGCGGCGAGCCTGTGGCCGGCGTCGCGGGGTTCGCATCGGTCGACGACCTGCCCGAGACGGTCGACCTCGCCGTCGTCTGCCTCCCCGCGGAGGTCGTCCGGGAGGGGGCCGAGCGGGCGCTCGAGCGCGGGACCCGCGCGCTCTGCGTCATCTCCGCCGGCTTCGCCGAGGTGGGGCCCGAGGGCGCGGCGCGCGAGGCCGAGCTCCTCGCGACCGTGCGTGCCCACGGCGCCCGGATGATCGGCCCGAACTGCCTCGGCCTTTCGGCGGCGCGGCCGCGGCTCAACGCGACCTTCGCGCCGCGCGCGTTCCCGCCCGGGTCGATCTCGTTCGCATCGCAGAGCGGCGCGCTCGGGCTCGTGCTGCTCGAGGAGGCGAACGAGCGCGGCCTCGGCTTCTCCGCGTTCGTCTCGGTCGGGAACAAGGCCGACGTCTCCTCGAACGACCTGCTCGAGTTCTGGGAGGAGGACGAGGAGACCGGGCTCGTGCTGCTCTACCTCGAGTCGTTCGGGAACCCGCGCAAGTTCGGCGACTCGCCCGGCGCGTGAGCGGCCGCAAGCCGGTGCTCGCGCTGAAGAGCGGCGTGAGCCGCGCCGGAGCGCGGGCCGCCGCGTCGCACACGGCGGCGCTCGCAGGCTCGGAAGCGGCCGTCGACGCGCTCTTCCACGAGGCCGGCGTGATCCGCTCGGGCTCCGTCGAGGAGTTGCTCGAGGTCGCCACCGTGCTCGCGAGCGAGCCGCTCCCGCAGGGCCGGCGCGTCGCCGTGCTCACGAACGCGGGCGGCCTCGGGATCCTCTGCGCGGACGCCTGCGACGCCGAGGGGCTCGAGCTGGCGACGCTCACCGACACGACCCGCGAGGAGCTCGCGCGCCTGCTGCCGGCCGCGGCAAGCGTCGCGAACCCGGTCGACGTGCTCGGCTCGGCCACGCCGGAGCTCTTCGAGGCGGCCGTCCCGCTCCTGCTCGGCGACCCCGAGGTGGACGCGGTGATCGTGCTCTTCGTCCCCGCCGCGGACGTGACCGCGGAGGACGTGGCCGCCGCGATCGACCGCAGCGCAGCAGGGCGCGAGAAGCCCGTCGCGCGGGTCCTGATGGCCGAGCGCAGGCCGCCCGGGTCGCTCGCCTACCCGGACTCGGCGGCCCGCGCGCTAGCCCGCGCCGCGGAGCGTTCCGAATGGCTCCGGCGGCCGGTCGGCTCGGTGCCCGTCCTTCCGGATCTCGACGAGGCGGCGGCGCGGGCGATCGTCGAGTCCGCCCTCGCGCGCGCCGACGACGTGTGGCTGACGCCCGAGGAGACGCGCGCGCTGCTCCAGGCCCACGCGATCCCGGTCCCGGCGGAGCGCGTGGCCGCGACCGCGGCCGAGGCGGTGGAGGCGGCGCGCGAGATCGGGTTCCCGGTGGTCGTGAAGTCGGCCGTCCCGGGCGCGCACAAGACCGAGACCGGCGGCGTCGCCCTCGACCTGCGCGACGAGGCGGCCGTCGAGGAGGCCGCCGCGCGCATCGGGCCGCCCGTGCTCGTCCAGGCGATGGCGCACGGCGACGCCGAGCTCCTCGCCGGCGTCGTGCAGGACCCGGTCTTCGGCCCGCTCGTCGGCTTCGGCCCCGGCGGCGTCCTCGCCGAGCTGATCGGCGAGGCGGTCTTCCGGATCGCGCCGCTCACGGACGTGGACGCGGAGGAGCTCGTGACCGGCGGCAAGGCCGGTCGGCTCGTCGGCGGGTTCCGCGGGAAGCCGCCGCTCGACGCGGCTGCGCTCATCCGCCTGCTCCACGGCCTCTCGCACCTGGCCGTCTCCCTGCCGGAGGTGGCCGAGCTCGACCTGAACCCGATCGTCGCGAGGCCGGACGGCTGCGTCGCCGTCGACGCGCGCGTGCGCGTCCGCCGGGCCGAGGCGCGCCCGACGCTCAAGACCTGGTAGCGGTCAATGCGGAAGGGCCGCGCCGGCCGCCAGGCTAGGCGTCCTCGGCGTCCGTCTCGAGCATGCCCTGGGCGAGTGCGTACCGGACGAGCTCGGCGCGGCTGCCCAGGCGGAGCTTCTGCATGATGTGCGCCCGGTGCGTCTCCGCCGTGCGGACGGAGATGAAGAGCATCTTCGCGATCTCCTGGTTCGTGTGGCCGAGGGCGAGGAGGCGCAGCACCTCGCGCTCGCGGTCGGAGAGCGGGTCGGCCTCGGCGCGCTTCCGCTCGGCGGTGTCGGCGTCGACCATGCGGGCGCCGAGCTCCGGGTGGAGATAACGCCCGCCGCCGGCCACCTCGCGCACGGCGGCGACGACCTCGGTGTCGGCCGCCTCCTTGAGGACGTAGCCGGCCGCGCCCGCCTCGAACGCCTCGCGGACGTAGCGCGGGTCGTCCTGCATCGAGAGGACGAGGACCCGCGTCTCGGCGGACTCGGCCAGGAGGTCGGGAATCGCCTCGATCCCGCTCTTGCCGGGCATGACGACGTCCACGAGCACGACGTCCGGCTGCTCCTTCCGCACCTCGAAGACCGCGCCGCGCGCGTCGCTCGCCTCGGCCGACCACCTCGAGGTCCGACTCGGCCTCGAGCACGCGCCTGAGTCCGCTCCGCACGACGGCGTGGTCGTCGACGACCACGATCCGGATCCGGTCGCTCACGGCGTCGGTACCTCCGCGACGATCGTCGTGCCGGCGCCCTCGCTCGACTCGATCTTCAGCACGCCGCCGATCAGCGCGAGCCGCTCGCGCATGCCGAGGAGTCCGAGGCCGTCACCGTCACCGCCGCCCGCCATCCCGCGCCCGTCGTCCTCGATCACCGCGCTCACCGAGCCGGGGCCCTGCGCGAGGACGACGCTCACCGAGCGGGCCTCCGCGTGGCGGGCCACGTTCGTGAGGGCCTCCTGCACGATCCGGTAGAGCGCGGTCTCCACGTCTTCCGGGAGGCGGTCGCGCACTTGGGGCTCGAAATCGACAGCGATGCCGCTGGTCTCGGCGAACGTCGACACGAGGCGCTCGAGGGCAGGGACGAGGCCGAAGTCGTCGAGCGCCTTCGGCCGCAGCTCGACCGCGAGGCGGCGGACGTCGTTCAGGGTCTCCACGACCTGGGCGCGCAGGGCCGCGAGCGCCCGCTCGCGCTCATCCGCGTCGGACGCCTCCTCGACCGCCTTGAGGCCGAGCAGCACCGATGTCAGATCCTGGCCCGTCTGGTCGTGGAGCTCGCGCGCGAGCCGGCCGCGCTCGAGCTCCTGGGCGCGGATCGCGCGGGCGAAGGCGTCGCGCACCACCCGTTGTGAGAGGTCGACGGCCACGGCCGCCCGCGCGGCGAAGAGCTCCGCGATGCGGAGGTCGCCGTCGGCGAAGCGCGCGTCGTAGCCCTCCTTGTCGTGCGCCGCGACCACGCCGATCGCGCGGTTGCGGACGAGGAGCGGGACGAAGAGCGCCGCGCGGGCGCCGAGGCGCCGGGCGAGCGCCGGGTCGGCCTCCGGGTCGTCGAGGACCGAGTCGACGCGCTCGCTCCGCGCGCCGGTCGAGCACGCGGCCGTGCTTCGAGGCGTCGCGGGGCAGCGTCGTGCCGACCAGCGCCTCCGCCGACTCGCCCTCGGCCGCCTCGATCCGTAGCTCGGTGTCGGATGCGGGGAGCGCGATCGTGACCAGCCTCGCGCCGACGATCTCGCGCAGCCGCGCGGCGATCAGCGCGAGCAGGCGGGGCAGCTCGATCTCGCTCGCCATCGCCGTCCCGATCTCGTTCAGGGACTCGAGCTGGCGCGACCACTCGGTCGACGACGCGTAGAGCCGCGCGTTCTCGATCGCGACCGCCGCCTGCGTCGCGAGCAGCGTGATCAGCTCCTCGTCCTCGTCGGTGAAGTCCGCGGCGCCCTGCTTCTCGGTCAGGTACAGGTTCCCGTAGGACACGCCGCGCAGGAGCACGGGCACGCCGAGGAAGGTCGTCATCGGCGGGTGGTTCGGCGGGAAGCCGACCGAGCGCTCGTCGTCCGAGATCCGGTGCAGGCGGAGCGGCGCGGCGTCGCGGATCAGCGCGCCGAGGATCCCGCGGCCGCGTGGAAGCTCGCCGATCGCCGCGTAGGTCTCGGGGTCGAGGCCCGTGGTCACGAAGCGCTCGAGCTCGCGGCCCGAGCTGTCGATCACCCCGAGCGCCGCGTAGCGCGCGCCGGTCAGCTCGGCGGCCACCTCGACGAGGCGCTGGAGCAGCGCGTCGAGCGACAGCTCGGAGCTGAGCGCGATGCCGGCGTCGACGAGCATCCGGAGGCGCTCGTGCTCACCGCCGACCGCCCCCTCGATCCGAGGCTCCTCCGCCACGAGGCCTCCATTATCTGCCTCGTTCCGTAGTTCGCCGCAACCTTCGGCGCCGTCTCCCCCGATGCCGGGCGCTCGCGCCGGCGCCGACCATCGGAGCATGACCGGGCGCACACACACGCAGCGCGTCCTCGTCGTGGGCGGGGGCGTGGCCGGGCTCGAGACGATCCTCGCGCTCCGATCGCTCGCGCCGGGGCTCGTCGACGTCGAGCTCCTCGCGCCCGAGCACCACTTCTGGTACCGGCCGCTCGCGGTCGCCGAGCCGTTCGGGCTCGGGACGGCGGGTTCGTTCGAGCTCGCCGCGCTCGCGGCGGAGGCCGGGGCGCAGTTCACTCCCGGCGAGCTCGAGCGTGTGGACACGGCCCGCAAGGTCGCCGTCACGACCCACGGCGCCGAACTCGAGTACGACGCGCTCGTGATCGCGGCCGGCGCCCGGCCGGAGCCGGCGCTCCGCGGCGCGCTCACCTTCCGCGGCCCGGCCGACAGCGACGCCTTCCGCGCGCTCCTGCGCGCGGCCGAGTCCGGGCTCGTCGAGCGCATCGCCTTCGCGCTCCCGGCCGGGAACGTCTGGCCGCTGCCGCTCTACGAGCTCGCGCTCATGACCGCGCGGCGGCTGCAGGAGGTTGCGCGCGCGGACACGTCGCTCGCGTTCGTGACCCACGAGCAGGCTCCCGCTGGCCCTCTTCGGGCCGGCCGCCTCGCGCGCGGTCGAGGAGTTGCTCGAGGAGTGCGGGATCTACCTCTTCACCAGCCGTTACGCCGTCGCGGTCACGCCCGAGGGGCTCACCGTCGTTCCCGGCGATACGATTGCGGCCGACCGCGTCGTCTCGCTCCCGCGCCTGGTCGGCCCCGCGATCGAGGGGCTCCCGAGCGACTCGGCGGGCTTCCTCCCGACCGACGCGCACGGGCGCGTGGTCGGGTTCGAGGACGTCTACGTGTGCGGCGACGCCTCGGCCTTCCCCGTCAAGCAGGGCGGGATCGCCGCGCAGCAGGCCGACGCGGTCGCGCAGGCGATCGCCGCCGCTGCCGGGCGCCGACGTCGAGCCGAGGCCGTTCAGGCCGGTCCTGCGCGGCCTCCTCCTGACCGGGCGGACGCCGCAGTTCCTCCGCACGGAGCTGAGCGGCGGCCGCGGGCATGCGCTCGCGGACCCGGATCCGCTCTGGTGGCCGCCTGCGAAGATCGTCGGCCGCTACCTGACCCCGTTCCTCGCCGAGCGCGGTGTCCGCGAGCCCGAGCCGCCCGGATACCGGCGTCGCCGTGGAGATCGAGCTGGACACCGACCGAAAGGAGTCGTCATGCAACGCGTTGCCGTAGTCGCGAAGCTGAAGCCGAACACGACCGAGCGGGCCCGGGAGCTCATCCACCAGGGCCCGCCCTTCGACCCGGAGGCGCTCCGCCTCGAGCGCCACACCGTCTTCCTCTCGGACGACCACGTCGTGTTCGTCTTCGAGGGCGGACGCGTGAACGCGCTCGTCCGCGCCGTCGCTCAGACAGGAGCCGGCACGGCCGCGTTCGCCGAGTGGGAGCCGATCCTGGACGGCATCCCGCGGCTGACGCGCGAGGAGTACGTCTGGGTCCGGAGCGAGGAGCCCGCCTGGGCCGGGGCCTGGGGCGAGTGACTCGCGCCGCGGTCGTGGAGCCGTCGGGGTCCGGGCCTCCGTCGCGCTCCGGCCTCGTGGCGGCTCTCGGCTGCTCGGGGTCGAGCTGAGCTGCGGCTTTCCCACACGCGCGCTCCGAGGCCGCACCGATGGTTCCGCCCCTGGTCCGCGGGCACGATTACGGCGTCGAAACGAAGGAGGAAACGATGGGCACCATCGTGATCGGATACGACGGCTCCGAGCCGTCGAAGCACGCGCTCGAGCGGGCGGCCGCGCTCGCCGAGGGCGGCAAGGTCATCGTCGTGAGCGCGGCACATGCGCTCGTCTCCCGGGCCGGGCAGACCATCGACCCCATCGAGGACGAGGACAGCGCCCGCCACCTCGCCGAGGCGAAGGCACGGCTCGCGGAGCTGGGCGTCGACGCCGTCGTCGTCGAGGGCATCGGCGACCCGGCAGCCGTGATCACGGCCGAGGCCGAGCAGACCGGCGCCGACCTGATCGTGGTCGGTTCCAACGGCAAGAACCTGCTCGAGCGGCTGCTCGAGGGCTCCGTCAGCGCCGGCGTCACCCGCAAGTCGAAGACGGACGTCCTCGTCGTCCACTGACGCCGAACGCGAGGTCAGATCGTCTGAGCGTCTTTCTGACTCAGGGCGACGGCAGGCATGTGGAGTCATGCTCGCCGTCGCCTGGCCCCGCCGCTCCTGGTGGTGCGACGGTTCCCGTGTTTGAGCACGGCCCGGTCGCGCAGGACTAAGGAGGAAGCAACGAAGGGAGTCACGATGGAGATGCGAGTCGTACCCGCGAAGGTTCACGGTGCGATCGACTACGGCATGGCGCCTGCGCTCGCGCTGGCGCCGGAGCTCTTCCGGATGAAGGACGGCAAGTCGGCCTCGCTGCCGCCGAGGGTCGCCGGCGTCACGGGCGCGGTCGCCGCCGCGCTCAGCGACCAGGAGCTCGCCGTGCGGCGCGTCATGCCGATGAAGGCGCACCTGGCGCTCGACGCCGCGACGGGCCTCGCCCTCGCGGTCGCGCCCTGGATCGGCGGCTCGGCGAAGAAGGGCACGCGCCACTGGCTGCCGCACGCCATCGTGGGCGCCGAGGAGCTCGCGCTCGCGCTGACGACGCGCACGGGTCGAGGTCGACGTCGCGCCGCCTGACGCGCAAGCCGGTCGTCCTGGCCGCAGTCGGCTCCGCCGCCGCGGCGGCGCTCGCCGCGTCCGGCACGTGGTACGCGCTCCGCCGGCGCCGGAAGCGCCGCGAGGACGCGACCCAGGACTGAGTAGGCGTCCGGGCGGCCCCTCACGGGGGCCGCCCGGAACGGCAGGAAATGGCAGGTTGCCGCGCAGATTGACACCCCTGTTGCAAGGGGATAGCCTCGCGCGTGGACTCTGAAAGTCGCGGAGGGGGAATCTGCGTGATTGTGGGGCCTACGTTCCTGCGGCAGAGGCGGCGACTGGTTTGTAGCCTCCTCGCTCTCTGCTCGTTTGCCGGCCTCCTGGCCCTTCCGCCGCGCGCCGGAGCGCCGCTGCTGCAGCGGGGCGCGTCTGCTCTCCCGCCTGAGATCACCCTGACGATCACCGGCACGCTCGGGCTGGACGGTTGGTACCGGAGCGACGTGACGATCGACTGGCAGGTCGTGGGCGAAACCTCGTCGTCCGGCTGCGACACGGTCACGTTGACCGCCGATACGCCCGGCACGAAGTTCACGTGCTCGGCCCAGAGCGGTCCGGACGAAACGGTCAAGAGCGTCACGATCAAGCTCGACAAGACGGCGCCCTCCGCCACCGCGACGGCCGACCGCGCGCCCGACGCGAACGGCTGGTACAACCACCCGCTCACGGTCACCTCGTCCGGGACGGACGGCCTGTCCGGAATGGGAGCGTGCTCCTCGGCCGGGTACTCGGGGCCCGACAACGCGGGCGCCGTGGTCAAGGGCACGTGCACGGATCATCGCCGGCAACACGGCGCAGACCTCGCTCTCGATCAAGTACGACGCGACCGCCCCCTGGCTCTCCCGCCTGGACACCAAACCGCGGAATCGGGCGATCGAGCTCGTGTGGAAGAAGGCAAGCGACACGCGCGTCGTCGAGATCGTGCGCACGCCGGGTCGAAACGGTGCCGCCGAGACCCTGGTCTTTCGCGGTCTCGCGACCCGGTACATCGACAAGGGACTGGCCGTCGGCCGCGAGTACGACTACCGCGTGACCGCTCCTCGATCAGGCGCGGAACGGGACCACGAAGACGGTCGACGCCGTGGCGACCGGAGCGCTCTTGAAGCCGGGCCCAGGCCAGACGATCGGTGGGCGCGCCCAGGCTCGTCTGGACCGTCGTCAAGCAGGCGTCGTACTACAACCTCCAGTTGCTCTATCGGGGTCGAAAGGTCCTGAGCGCGTGGCCTACGCGCCACACCTTCCAGCTGCACCAGACGTGGAGGTACAAGGGGCGGCGGTATCGGTTGCGGGACGGCGGATACCGCTGGTACGTCTGGCCCGGCTTCGGCCGAATCACGTCGGCCCGCTACGGGCGCATGCTCGGAACCAGCACGTTCACCGTGTCGCAGTAGAGGTCGTCGGGCTTGCTCGCGACCGGCGGGCTCAGCCCGCGCGTCGAATCGCGCGCGTCGAGAGGGTCAGGAAGACGGTGTCGCAGATGACGAGGGCGAGGAGAGCGAGTCCACCCAGCATCAGCGTGGCGGAGCTCGAGTCGTCGATCCGCCCAATGCTCGGAACGGCCTGACGCGTCACTTCCTTCGACGTCCACTCGGGTGGAGTGTCCCGCCGTTCCACCTTCTCCCTCTGTCTCTGCTTTCCGCCGGTCTGCTCCGGCGTCTCGGTCGACGACGCCGTCGGCTGCACGGTTACGGGCGACGGTGGAGGTGGCGGAGCCGGCTGAACGGTCGTCGGCGACGACGAACCGCTCGCAGGCGTAGAAGAGCTGCTGCCGGGCGGGGGATCCGGGCTCAGCTCTCCGGAACCCGACGGCCCCGGGTCTGGTGCCGGGCCGCTCTGGGCCGCCGCCGGAACGCCCGGGGCGGCAGCGAGGCAGCACGCCACGAGGAGAACCGGTGCCCGCCGCCGCAACGATCTACCCGAGCGCGTCAAGAAGCCTTCTCCCGGTTGGTACCACCGTCTGTAGTAGCCGATCCGCCACATCGTGTCAATCGGCGGCTCGGGTCGCCTCTGCGGCAGTCTCCGAGCCGAACCGCTCGACTAGGCACGCCTCAGCCCGCGGCGAAGACGCGCGGTAGGTCTCGGCCCTGCGTTCGCGACGTCCATTCCGATTTACTTTCCACGATACCAAGATTGAAACTGGAAGAGGTCGAATGGAAGATTCGACGAGAGGTATGCAGACATTTGATACTAAAATCCGTCCGGGTGATACTGCGTTTCGATAGTGGTGATATCACCTGCAAATCGCGCGTTTCACACGACGATGGCATCGGTGCGCTCATCGAAAACACGTGCGTCTCTCGCCACGCAGTAGCGGTCTCGCGGAGTCTGAATTGCAAAATCTAATACAAGCCGAAAAATTCCTTTGGCATTTTCGCGGTGTGATCGGTATTGTCGCTAGCCAAACGCAGATCAACGAGGAACGTTGAAGGGTCGAGGGGATGTCTACCGCCGCTGCAGTGGAGACGGGAAGGAGAGCGTCAGGCGTGGCGCACGCCGCGCGCATCCGTTCTGGTCGGCGCCCGAAGACTCGCGGCGACGGCCACGCCGGCTCGCAGCGCGGAGGTCCGCATGCTGCTGCGCGCGTACCACCGGAACGGCGACCTCGGCGCCCGCGCACGGGTGATTCAGCAGTACCTCCCGCTTGTCGGGAAGCTGGCGCGCCGCTACGCCGGGCGCGGGGAGCAGCTCGAGGATCTCGTCCAGGTCGGATCGATCGGGCTCATCAAGGCGGTCGACCGGTTCGAGCTCGACCGAGGCGTCGATCTGGCGAGCTACGCGATCCCGACGATCGACGGGGAGATCAAGCGCCATCTTCGGGATCGGGCATGGCCGGTTCGCATTCCACGCCGGCTGCAGGAGCTCGACCCCGGGCTGAGGGCCCGGGTGGTTGAGCTGGTGGATGCGCAGAGCGGCGAGCTCGACCGCGACGGGGCGCTCGAGCACGGGTACGAGCTGGGCGAGGACCGAGTCGCGCTCGCGGGCGGATTCCACGTCCTCGATGCGCGGGAGCGCCTGCTGCTGCGGTTCGCCTACTTCGAGGGGCTCAGCCAGGCGCAGATCGCACGCCGAGTCGGGATCTCGCAGATCCACGTGTCGCGGCTGACCCGCAGGGCGCTCGGGAAGCTCCGCGCGTCCATCGGGCAGACCGATCCATCAGGGCTGAAACTCCGTGCGTTTCCGCACTACGATCGGGGGCAGAACTTCTTCACTGACACCGACCGTCGAGGGACGAAGCGCTTGAGCACCATTCGAAAACGCGCTGGCGAAACGGGCAAGGGATACACGGCGCTGCCTTACCACCTCCTGGTGGTGCGCGACGGCGAGGACAGGGGCAAGCCGTGGACGGCGTCCGTGGAGGAGCTTCCGGGCTGCACGACCCGCGGCCGGACCGCGGGCGAGGCGCTCACGGGGATCGAGGCCGTGATGGCGAACTGGATCTCGGTCGCGGTTGCAGAGGGGCGCGACATCCCGGAGCCGAGGCCCGTCGAGAGCTACAGCGGTCGACTGCTGCTGCGCATGCCGCGAACGCTCCACGCGGAGCTGACGCGTGCCTCCGAGCGGGAGGGCGTGAGCCTGAACCAGTTCATCACCGACGTCCTGGCCGCCGCCGTCGCCTGGCGAGGCGGTGCGGAGACTCCTCGGGACGACGCGGCCGTGCCGACCATCAGCCAGGCGCCCGGAGCGGACGGGCTGACCGGCGCAGCCCGGTGGACGCCGGTGGTCGAGGCGGGACGGGTCGCGCCTGCAACGCAGCGTTGACGGCGAACTTCGTGATCGTCGGCCTGGCCGCGATCGTCGCCATCATCGTCCTGATTGCCGCGGCCGCGTAGGCCGGGGCTAGGGCCGGGCCCGCAGGGGCCGGGCGATCGCCCTGAGGACGTCGAGGTCGTCGCGCCGCGGCAGGAGGAGCGCGCTCCAGGCGAACGGATTCCGATGCGCGTACGCGGCGAGGGCGACGGCGCCGCCGGCGAGGAACGCGGCGCTGGCGGCGGCCGCGGCGCCCGTGGCCCCGAAGCGCGGAATGAGCACGAGGTCGAGCCCCACGCCCACGACGAGGGACACGACGGGCCCGAAGGAGGACAGCCCCGGTGATCTCGACGCCATCAAGGAGTTCGAGAACACCGCCATGGCGACGAATCCGAGCGCGCCCGGCAGGAGCCACAGGAACGGTCCGACCGACCCGGTGAACGCGGCCCCGAAGACGACCGGGAGGAGCAGCGGCCCCAGGATCGCGGCGATCACCACGGCGCCCGTCGTGACCAGCGCGGCCGAGCGGAACGCCTGGAGCGTCTGTCGCCCCCGACGGCTCGCGTCGACCCGGGAGGCGGCCGGGAGCAGCGCCGTGGCCGTTGCGGCCGGCAGATACAGGAGCACCTCCGAGGCATTGACCGCCACGGCGTAGATGCCGAGGGCCGCTTCCGAGGCCAGCAGGCCCATGAGGATCTGGTCGATGCGGAAGTTGAGGAAGCGCGCGAAGCTTCCCACCCAGGCGCGGATCCCGAACCGAACCTCCTCGATCAAGAGGCCGAGCCGCGGGCCGACCACGTCGAGCCCGTCGGCCGAGTGCCGGAGCAGGCGGCCCGCGCGCAGCGCCTCGGTCGCCAGCCAGGCCAGCGCCGCGCCGGCGACCGTCAGGCCGCCGATCGACCAAACGGCCGCGAGCAGGAGCGGATAGACCCAGGAGGCGGTCGCCGTGATGTACGCCAGCCGCCGGATGCGACCGCAGCCGAGCAGGAACGCGGCGCCTGCCTCGACGAGCGCCGATGCGAGCGTTCCGGCGGCGAGGAGCGCGAGCTCGGGTCGCCCTACGCCGACTGGTCGTCGCCGCCGAGCAAGAGGAGCGCTGCGCAGGCGAGCCCCGCGGCGAGCAGCGAGCTGGCGAGCATGAACAGCACGACGTTGGACAGGAGCGCCCCGCGCCGCTCGGGCGCCTTCGCCGCGTAGACGGTGGTCGCCTCACCGACACCGAGGCCCGCGACACGCGCCAGCACGAGCGCGGTGACGGTGATGAACGCGATCGTCCCGCGTCCGGACGGGCCCGAGCCCGCGCGCCAGCATCAACACGGCGACGAAGAACCCGGCGTTCCCGGCGATCTTGGCCCAGAGCAGGAGCGCCGAGTCCCGCGCGACGGAGTCGCCGGTCAGCATCGCCTCACGCTCCGGTTCCCGGAGAGCCGGTTTCGGGTCGAGCGCGCGAGCGCGCCGCTGTCCCACCTGGCGCTCTCGAACCCGACGAGCGGGGTCGCCGGAGCCGCCGCACCCGAGGTTGTCTTCGGACGACGTTCTCGGACGAGCCCTGGAGCGTGATCGCCGGCCGCGCTCCGCCGACGAAGAGGTTGCGGACGATGCGGTTGCGATCGCTTCCCGACGTCGACGAAGAGGCCGGACTCGGCGCGAACCACGCGGTTGAGCGTGAACGTGTTCCGGCTCGACCCCACCCCGTCGTGCAGCCACTCGACGTTGATGCCCGTCTCGGCGTCGACGATCAGGTTCCGGCTGATCACGGAATCGTTCGTCGAGTGCTCGAGGTAGATCCCGGTCCGGGTCTCGCGGATCTCGTTCGCGACGATCGTCGTCCGGGTCGAGGATCCGACCGTCTCGATCCCGTCCCACCGCGCCCGGCGGATCGAGTTGCCGATGATCGCCGCCTCGACTCCGCCGGTCCAGATGCCACCTTCGTTCGTCCCGCAGCCGTTCGTCGTGCGCGCGTCCGTGACGCACGCGTCCCGGGCGGGATCGCGGACGTCGCTGATCACGTTGTCGAGCGCGACCCCGTGCAGCGCCGCGCCTCGGCCTGCCGAACTCCTTCTGGCCGAGGAGGATCCCGTAGCGAGCGGAAGCCGCGAATCCGGGTGCGGATCACGCTCGTATCCCGCGAGTCGTCGGAGCCGAGCGTGTACACGCCGGCGCGTCCGGTTCCCCCGCCCTCGATCACGGAGTCCTGGACGGAGACGCTCGAATGCGCTCCCCAGGCGTTCACGCCGTCGGTCCGCACGGCCCGGATGTGAAGGCGCTGGAGCCGCACGTCGCGCGAGCCGTCGAACACGGCGACGGCGATCCCGCCGTCCTTCGAGGAGGCGGTCGGCGGGGCCGCCGCCGCCGTCGATCGTGAGGTCCGAGATCCGGATGCGGCTTCCCCTGGCGACGAGCAGTGCCCAGTAGCGGGCGTCGCCGGCCGGGGCGATCACCGTCTCCGCTCCGGAGCCGACCAGCCGCGTTCCGCTGCCCAGCTCGAGCTCGCCCACCTCATACCTGCCCGGCGCGAGGCGCACGGTGACATTCCCGCCGCGCAGCGCGTCCATCACGCCCGCGAAGCTCGGCCCCGGCCCGACGTCCATCACCTTCGTGCCCGACGGCGCGACCGTCACGACCTTCGGTTCGGTCCCGGCGCGTCGCCCGAGGCTGTCGACTGCGACCACGCGGATGCGGTGGCGTCCCGGCGCGAGCAGCTCGGGCTCGACGTCGAGCTCGTAGGGCCTCGTCGTGTCGGAGCCGAGCGGGCGGCCGTCGAGCGTGAACGTCACCGCGACGACCCTGCTCGAGTACGCGCGCGCCCGTGCGGCGAGGGTCGTCGGCCCGGTCAGTCGTGTCGGGCCGAGGAACACCACGCTCGGCGGCTCCGGCGGCGGGCCCGCGGAGGGGGAAGGTGGGGAGGACGACGAGCAGCCGGCCGCCAGCGCGAGCAGTCCGGGGAGCGCAAAGAGCAGGGTTCGACGGACTCTCGCGACGGTAGCTAGTAGCAAATGGTCGATCGCGTGGACGGCCACGTCCGGTACCCGGCGCCGGCGCTCCCGCCCGACCAGCCGGTCGAGACGGGTCGCTACCTTGATGCGCTTCGGCGGAGCAAGCTGCTGATCGCCGCGATCGTCGTGCCGCTCGTGGCCGCGGTGGTCGGCGTCTCCCTGATGCTCCCCGAGACCTACCGCGCGACGGCCCGGATCGTCTTCGAGAGCGCCGGCAACCCACTCCAGACCCGAGATACGGACTCGGTCGACAGGCGCCTCGCGACGATCGACGCGCTTCTGACGACGCGTGAGGCGCGCGCCCGAGCGGCGACGAGGATCCCCGGCGAGACCGCCGACACGCTCGAGGACAAGGTCGCATCGTCGGTCGACCCCAGGGCGGACATCGTCGACGTCGTCGCCACCGATGACACGCCCGACGGGGCGGCCACGATCGCGAACGCCGTGGCCACCACGTTCCTCGCAGATCAGCGCCGGGTGCAGCAGCAACGCCTGAACCGGGCGCGAGCGACCCTGCGCAGGCGCGCTCGACGAGCTCGAGGGAAGGCTGGGGCAGCAGGCCGAGACGGAGCGCGCCGCGATCCGGGAGCGCATGACCGACCTCAACGTCGGCGCGGCGGGCTCGGGCTCGGAGCTCTGGCTCGCCGAGGCCGCACAACCGCCGAAGGCGGCGTTCTCGCCGCGCCCGATCAGGAACGCGGTCTTCGCCCTCTTCGCCGGGCTGTTCATCGCGGCGCTCGTCGTTCTGGCGCGCGCGCAGCTGAAGCCGCGGGTCAGCGGCGCCAGGGAGATGAGCCGCCTGCTCGATCTCCCCGTCCTCGCGGAGGTCCCCTACGTGCGGCGCCCGCTCGGACACCGCCCTCGGGCGCTCAGCTCGGCCGAGTACGAGGCGTACCAGACGCTCCAAGCCTCCCTCCGCCAGCGTCTGCCGGAGACGGGACAGCGCACCGTGCTCATCACGAGCGCTCTCCACGGCGAGGGCAAGACCGAGGTGACCGCGGCGCTCGGCCTCGTCCTCTCCCAGGCCCTCCACCGGACCTGGCTCGTCTCCGCCGACATGCGCTGGCCAAAGCTCCACGAACTCTTCGACGTCGATCAGACGCCGGGCTTCTCGGAGGTCCTGGTGGGAGCGCACAACGGCGGGTCCGAAGGAATCTTCGAGCTGAGCGCGGCGCGGACCGGTTCCGGACGCCTGCACGTGCTCGCGAGCGGACACACGCCGTCCGACCCCGCGCAGCTGCTCGCCAGCGACGCGCTCGACTCGTTCTTCAAGGAGGTCGAGGAGTCGGAGTACGACTACGTGCTGCTCGACGGGCCGCCGCTGCTCGGGCTCGTCGACAGCCAGGTGCTCGCGCAGCGGGTCGACGACGTGCTGATCGTGTGCCGCCCCGACCGCCAGACGCCCGAGACGGCGCTTGCCCTCCGCGAGCTGCTCGAACGGTTGGAGGTCCAGCCGCTCGGCGTGGTGGTCGTGGGTGCGAGGGCGTCGACCCACTCCTACCTCCCCGGGTAGCCGGCGCGGAGCGCGGTTCCGGCCCAGATCAAGGCCGCGACGAGCCACAGATGCCGCCAATGGAGCGTGTCGACGAAGAGGCTGTTCGCGAGGAGGCCGCACCAGGCGGCGAAGAGGGCGGCCGAGCCGATCCCGTAGGTGTCGGCTCCGCGGGCGACGTTCCGCGCGGCGAAGCCGAGCGTCAAGAAGAGGAGGCCGAGGATCGAGCAAGGCCCCGACCACGCCCTCCTCGGCCAGCGAGCGGACGAACGTGCTGTGCGCCGAGAGGTCGGAGACCCGCTCGAACTGGCCCGGGCCGATCCCGAGCGGGTGCTCGGCGGCGATCTCCAGGCCGTAGGCCTGGGTGTCGAACCGCTGCGTGTCGTAGTCCTGGAGCGCGGCCCTCTCCGTGAGGAAGTCGAGCGACGAGGTCGCCGTGATGACCCCGAGCAGGGCGCCGCCGGCGACGAGCGTGACGAGGAACAGCGTCAGCGCGCGCCTGCTTCCGCCGCGGCGGACGGCCAGAACGACGAGGAGGACGAGCGCGCCGAGGACGAGGTTCAGCCAGGCGGCCCGGGAGAACGAGAAGACCACCCCGACGGTGAGGACGGAGAGCATGACGAGCTTCGTCGCCAGCCCGAGCCTGAGCAGCCGCGGCGCGACCGTCTCCTCCATGAGGATGAGGAGCGCGGGCACGAGAAACGGTCCGAAGACGTTCGGATCCTTGAACAGGCCCTGCGCCCTCGGGCCGTCGACGAACGCCTCGGCGCCGGGGAACGGCGCCATCAGCGCCAGGCAGGCCAGGCCGGCCGAGAGCGTCGCGCCGCCGAGGTACGCGATGAGGACCAGACGCGCCCGCGGGACCGAGCACACGTAGGCGGCGAGCCAGACGGCGAAGAGCCCGAGGTAGAACGTGATCCCGAAGAACGTGGCCGCGCGGGCGCCGTCGACGGCCGCCGTCGCCGCGAGCAGGTTCAGGGCGAGGAATCCGGTCACGAGGAGCGTGACGCTGAGCGGAACCCGCTCGAGGCCGAGTCGCCCGGTCACGAGGGCCAGGCCGATCACGACCGCGAAGACGAGGTCCGAGGGCGCGGGCTCGATTCGGACGACGGCCAGGAGCAGGATGCCGAGCGCGACCGCGGCGTCGTAGCGCGCGAGCGCGAGGGCAAGCGTCCCGAGGACGCCCACGCCGAAGCCCAGGACGACCGGGACCGGGAGCGGGTGACGGCCGATCGTCACGCCGAGGAGCAGGAACGCGACGAGGAGCCCGACTGCCGCAGCGGCCCAGAGGAGAATCGGCGTGAGCTCGATGCGGCGGGGGACGCGCGTCGTCTGGGCGATCTCCACGGAAGCTCCTCAGGCGGTCGGCTGCGCCGACCGCGCGTCCTCCTGGTCGTCACGCTGGCCGAGGTCGGCGGCGCTCAGGCGTACGTGGCTTCCCTGCTCCCGGCGCTCGTTCCTCATTTCGACGTGGCGGTCGCGGCGCACGGACCGGGCCCGCTCCGCGACGCCGCCGAGGCCGCGGGTGCCCGCTTTCACGCGCTGCGAGGCGTCCGCCGTGAGGTCAGCCCGTGGCATGACGCCGCCGGGCTCGTCGAGCTGGTGCGGCTGCTCCGCCGCGAGCGGCCGGACATCCTGCACGCCAGCAGCTCGAAGGCGGGCGTGCTCGGCCGGCTCGCCGCCGTCGTCGCCCACGTACCCGTTCGGATCTTCACGGTGCACGGCTGGGCGTTCGCGGCGCACTCCGGCGCCGCCTCGCGGCTCTACCGTCTGGTCGACCGTCTGGTCGAGCCGCTGACGACCGTGACGATCTGCGTGTCGGAGAACGACCGCCTCGCGGGGCTCGCGGCGAAGACCTGTGCGGCCGAGCGGACGATCGTGATCCCGAATGCGGTCGACCTGCCCGCCGTGCGCCGGCCGAGCTCGACGGAGCGAGAGCTGTCCACTGTTCCTCGCGGTCGGCCGCCTCAGGGCCCCCAAGGACTTCATGACCTTCGTCCGTGCGCTGGGGAAGCTCCCTCCCGGGTCGTTCGACGCCGTGATCGTGGGAGAGGGCCCGGACCGGGGTCCGCTCGAGCACGAGATCGGCGCGCTCGGACTCGCGGGCAGGGTTCGGCTCGCAGGCGAGCGCCGCGACGTTCCCGAACTGCTCGCGGACGCGAATGTCTTCGTCCTGCCGAGCAGGTCGGAAGGTCATCCCGTCGCGATCCTCGAGGCGATGGCAGCGGGCCTGCCCGTGGTCGCCTCGCGCGTGGGCGGGGTCCCTGAACAGGTGTCGCACGGGGAGACCGGGCTGCTCGTCGAGCCCGGCGATCCCGACGAGCTCGCGGCCGCCCTCCGGCGACTGGCGACGGACCCTTCGCTGCGGCTCCGGCTGGGGGCTGCGGGCCGTGAGCGCGCCGAGCACACGTTCGATCTCGATGCCTTCCGGCGTGCGCACGTCGAGCTCTACTCCCGCGAGCTCGCGAGATGGAGCGGCTCGACCCCGACGCCGTAGCGACGCCGCCGATACGCCGCGCGCAAGGGGAGCGGGGAATCGTGGCCGCCACCCACCTTGGCGCGGAAGTCGAGCAGGCCGTCGCGGCGGTCGATCTGCAGGCGGCGCAGGGCGAACCTGTCCGTGTCGCCGGTGTTCACGCCCGGTTCGCACGACACCGCGACGCCGAACCCGGCCGCGGCGACCAGGCGGCGCTCGCGCGGACCGAAGAGCCCGGACGGATAGGAGAACGCACGGACGGGGCGCCCGAGGCGCGTCTCGAGCAACATCCTGGAGCCTGCGATCTCCTCCCGCGCCTCCTCCTCGTTCAGGACGAGGAGGTTCGGGTGCGTCAGCGAGTGGGCCTCGAAACGGAGCGTCCCGGCCTCGTCCAGCTCGACGATCTCCTCCCACCCGAGGACGGGCGGCTGCTGCGACCGGTACCAGCCGAACGTCGCCCAGCCCTCGACCACCGCCGGGGTGACGAACACCGTCGCGTGAAATCCGCGCTCGGCCAGGAGCGGCATGGCCTGCTCGGCCACGTCGAGGAACCCGTCGTCGAAGCTGAGGCCGACCGTGTGTCCGGCCGGCTCGCCGCGGTCGAGCAGCTCGGCGGCCTCCACGACGTCGACGACGCGGTAGGCCTCGGTTGCGAGGAAGTCCATCTGGCGGCGGAAGTTGCGCGGGCTGACCGCCAGCTCGTCCCGATCGTCCGCCACCCGATGGTAGAAGAGGATCCGCACGCCCTCGCCCGGGCTCCTGCCGCCACGGCGCGACCAGGCGATCGAGCGGGCCCGGGTCGCGGCTCCCTTGATCGCGTAGCGGATCATGTGAACCGTCCGGCGAACCGGCGGGCGGGAGCGAGCCCGTCGAAGTAGAAGCGGCGAAGCGCCTCCGACCGCTTGAGGCGCTTCCGGAGCTCGATCGCGCTCACCCGGGCCCTCGCCGCGGCCGCCCCGCGCAGGCTTCCGGCCAGTCCGAACCCCTCGTAGAGGGGCTCGAACCGGTCGGAGAGCTCGCGCTTGTAGCGCTCCGCGCCTCCGAGGAACTCGACCCGCGTGAGCCCCTCCGCGGCCGCGAGCTCGATCGTGTCGAGCGTGTTGAGCCAGCCGGGCGAGAACTGGGCGAGCGCCGGGTCGAAGCCCATCCGGTGGACGTACATCCGCCGCTCGAGCGCGAAGAAGTAGTGGAACGCCGCGGGACGCCCAGCGACCTTCAAGGTCACGATCCGCGGCACGTCGGAGTCGGCGAGCGCCAAGAGCGCCGCGCGGTGGAAGCGGCGGCCGGCCGGCGTCGCGAAATCCGAGCCGTCGGGCCTCCCGTTCCAGCGAAGCTCGTGCAGGGCGAAGGCGTCCTCGAGGGCGGGCGCGAGCTCGTCCTTGGTCCGGGCGACCACGACCTCGATCGTCCCGAGCTTGGCGAGGTTCCGCTTCCGCCGCCGGTTCTGCGCACGCTTCTTCGAGGAGAGCTTCGCGCGGTACACGTCCTCCCAGCTGCCCTCGAGGTCGAGGACGGGCGCCTCGCCGCGCTCGACCAGCCGGAGCTTTGCGCCTCCGAGCGCCCGCGCCAGCAGGCTGTCGCCGGGGAGGCCGAAGAGATCCGCAAAATCCTGCTCCGAGCCGGTGATGCGCCGGGCCAATGCCTCCGCCGTGGCCAGGTCCTCCCCGGGGGCGACGAGGAGGTCGGCGAGCGCCGAGTGGGCGCCCCCGAGGAAGGTGAGCACGCGGAGGCCGGACTGCGTGCGCACGCACAGCGGCAGCGCGCCGACGAGTCGCCCGTCCCGGTACGCGACGTGGATCCGCAGCTCGCCGTCGTCGCCGTAGTGGCGCCACCACTCCCGGAGCCAGCCGTGGAGGAGCATGGGGCTCGGCCTCGGCATCGCCCGCACGAGCGGGTCCCAGTCGGGGGCCAGCCGGGCGAACGCGTCGGCGGTCGAGACAGTCTCGAGCCTCAGGTCGCCTGCAGGCGCGCTCGGGCTCACATCAAGAAGGTTCCCCCCGGCGCGGCAGGTGAGCCATGAACCGTCTCGTCTCCTCGCCGCTCCGCAGCAGGACGACTCCCTGCCGCGCCCGGCGTTGGGCGACAGTCGCCAGGAGCCGTGGGCGCACGTTTCTCCGGTAGTGCCATTGGCCCCGCGTGAAGTTGGCGAGCGCGCGGTGGGCCGGGGCCGGCTCGGAGTCGGGCGGAACGTCGGGACCGTCCGCTCCGCCGAGCCTGCGCCTGCTCACCCCCCAGAGGCAGCGGAGGGGTGATGCGTCGACGACCACCACGAGGTCGGCGGCGTCGAACCAGTCGGGGATCATGTCGTCGTACTGCGCGTCGACGATCCAGGAGTCGCGTTCGAGCTCGCGCCGCTGCCGTTCCTCCCACTCCGCGGCGGGCGTCTCCAGCCAGCCGGGCCTCCAGAAGAGGGCGTCGAGATGGAGCACCTCGATCCCGTACGCGTCGCCGATCTCGCGCGCGAGCCGGGACTTCCCGGCCCCGGCCGGCCCGGTGACGGCGATCCGCTTCACCTGTACCGGGTAGGTCTCCACTTCCGGACTCGGTGAGTCCTGGGCGGGGAACCTTTCTGGTGTGGGCGCGCGCGCAGACGACGGCGTGATCCCCGCTCGTCGCTGGTGGGCCTGGACCTCGCCACGGCCGACCGGGCCGCCGATCCGACCTGGCCACGGGTCGCGCTCGGCCGGGCCGCGCTCGTCTTCGTGCCGTGCTTCGCCCTGATCGGCCCGCGGTTCGACTCGCCCGCGCTCGCGTTCGGCGCCGCGTCGCTCCTCACGGCGGTCTGGCTGGTCTCGTTGCGCAGCGCGTTCGACGCCGTGCACCTGACCCTCGGCGAGCCGATTCGCTGCGCGGTCGGGACGGCGATCGGGCTCGTCGGCGTCTCCGCGGTCGCCCTCTGGATCCCGGGGATGGGGATGAACCTCTCGACGATCCTCGCGCTCGGGGCCGCGGTGTTCCTGCTCGTCACGGGCTGGGAGATCGTCGCGCGGCGGGTCGTCGGGAAGCGGCGCGTCCTCGTCGTCGGCGCGCCGAGCTGCGCCGAGGCGGTCGCGGCCGCGGTCGAGGTCGACGGGCGCGCCCCGTTCGCCGTCGTCGGCGCGGTCGACGACGAGCCGGGCGACAGGCGTGCGGCTCGGCTCGGTCGCCGAGCTGGCGCGCGTGATCGACGAGCAGCGCCCCGACCTCGTCCTCCTGACCGACGGCGAGAGCTCCATGAAGGCGCTCGACCGCCTCCTCGCGGCGCCGGGCTCGGGCGTGAAGGTCGTCGGACGGGCGCACTTCTTCGACCACGCCTTCGGCCGGATCCCGCTCGAGGACCTGACGCCGACGTGGTTCATGAGCATCCTCCACGTCTGGCAGCGGCCGTACACGCGGTTCGCCAAGCGGACGTTCGACGTCGCCTCCGCGTCGATCGTCCTCCTCCTCGCCGCTCCCGCTCATGCTCGCGATCGCGGGCGCCCTCCGGCTGCACCGCGGGGCCCGTCCTCTACCGCCAGACCCGCGTCGGGGAGGGCGGGCGGCCCTTCACGATGCACAAGTTCCGCACCATGCGCGTGGATGCGGAGGAGTCCGGGCGGCCGGCGTTCGCGCAGGTGCGCGACCCGCGCGTGACGACGTTCGGCCGCGTGCTGCGCCGGACACACGCCGACGAGCTCCCCCAACTGTGGGACGTGCTCCGCGGGGACATGTCCGTGGTCGGCCCGCGGCCCGAGCGGCCCGAGTTCGTCCCGATGCTCGAGGAGGCGGTTCCGTTCTTCACGCGCCGTCTGCTCGTGAAGCCGGGGATCACGGGCTGGGCGCAGCTGCGGCATGACTACGCCTCCGACTGCGAAGGAGCGGCCGCGAAGCTCTCGTACGACCTCTGGTACCTGCGCCACCGCACGCTCGCGGTCGACCTCGCGATCTGCGCCAAGACGTTCGTCTCCCTCTTCCTGCGGCCCGGGCGATGAGCTGCGGGCGCCGAGGGCCGTGATCGGCTTCGAGACGGCCACGACCGAAGTCGGAGCTCGCGGGGCCGTGGCCGGGATGGGACGCGCTCGTGCGCGCGATGCCGCGGCCGTGTCCGTTCCTCCTCCACGGGTGGCTCTTCGAATGGTGGCGCCACCACGCCGAGGGCCGGGCGCTCGCGATCCACGTCGCGCGCCGCGACGGCCGGCTCGTGGGCGCCCTGCCCCTCTGCGTGAGCTCGAGGTACGGGCTTGCGCGTGACCGAGTTCATGGGCGGAACGGGCGCGCCGCTCGCCGACCTCGTGCTGGCGCCCGGTGAGGATCCCGCCGTCGCCGCCGCGCTCGCGGAGCGGATCCCGTCGACGGGCGGCGACTTCGCGGATCTCTTCGGGCTCCCGGGCGGCAGCCGCCTCGCGCGGGCGCTCCCCGCCGGCTCCCTCACCGTGCTCGAGCGGATCGAGGCGCCGGTCCTCGACCTCCGCGGCGGATGGGAGGCGATCTACGAGCGACGCCTCTCGTCCCGGACGCGCCGTGAGCGGGCCCGCCGGCGCCGCCGCCTCGAAGCTCTCGGCCGGGTGCGGATCTCGGTCGCGCGGAGCCCCGACGAGCTGGCCGCTCGGCTCGAGGACGCGTTCCGGCTCCACGCGCTCCGCTGGCAGGGACGTCACCCCGGGCCGGAGTTCTCGACGTCGATCGGCCGGGCGTTCCACCGTGCTGCGCTGCGCCGACTCGCGGAGGACGACGTGCCCCGGCTCGTGACGCTCACGGTCGGCGGGCGGCCCGTGGCGTTTTCGCTCCACCTGCTCCTCGAGCGCACGGTCTACGGCGTTTCGATGGGGTTCGACCCCGAGCTCGCCCGGCTCGCGCCCGGGACCGAGACCCTGCTCTGCGCGCTCGAGCTCGCCGTCGAGGAGGGTGCGGAGCGCGTCGAGTTCCTCGGCGCCGCCGATCCGTACAAGCGGGCCCTCACCGACCGGCTCGAGCCGCTCCACCAGGCGATCGGGCTGCCGTCGACGCCGCGAGGGCGCGTCGCCGCCGAGCTGCTCGTGGCCGGCGTCCGCGCACGCCGGCGCCTCAGGCGCTCGGAGACCGCGCGCCGCATCTACGCGCACATGCCCCGGCCCGGCCGGGCGGGCGCCTAGCCGGCGTCGCGGCCGCCGGGGCATCAGTGCCCCCGGCAAGAATCGAACTTGCGCACGCGGTTTAGGAAACCGCTGCTCTATCCACTGAGCTACGGGGGCGAAAGGGGCGGTTTGCAGGCATTTCTCGCCTCGCCCCGCTTCGCAGTGTAGAGCCTACTTCGGCGCGTACTCGTGCACGACGATCCCGCTCGCGAAGCGCGTCGTGTCGACGAGTTCGAGCGAGGCCTCCACGCCCTCGAACAGCCGCGTGCCGCTCCCACGAGCACCGGGAAGATCCAGAAGTGGTACTCGTCGACGAGCTTGTGCTCGAGGAGCGTCGTCGAGAAGCCCCCCGTGCCGAACTTGAGCAGGTTCTCGCCGTCCTCCGCCTTCAGCGCGGCGACCGCCTCCGCCACGTCGCCCTCGAGGACGGTGGCGTTCCAGGTCGGGTTCTCGAGCGTCCGCGACGCGACGTACTTCGGCATCGCGTTGATCTGGTCCGCGTACCGGTCGCCCGAGCGGGTCGGCCAGGCCTCCGCGAAGGCCTCGTACGTCTTGCGTCCCAGGACCAGCGCGTCGGCCGCGGCGAGGAGGTCGCTCGCGTAGGCGGCATGCTCCTCGTCCCAGTACGGCGGGCTCCAGTTCTGCGGTTCGTTGATGACGCCGTCCAGCGTCATGAACGTCGACTCCACCAGCTTGCGCATCTCGTCCTCCTTCGTCGCCAGTGAGACCGCGCCGGGCCGCGGAACTCATCGGCCGCGACGCGCCCTCGCGCCGGTACGGTAGGCGCAAGGCCATGGCCGAGCTTCGCGTCACCCGCAGCGAAGGCGAGCACAAGTACCTCCTGCTCGTCGGCGAGCTCGAGGCCGGGTACATCATCTACGGCGAGCGCGACGGCGAGGTGATCCTCTTCCACACCGAGGTCGACGGGTCGATCGAGGGGCGCGGGCTCGGTTCGACGCTCGTCTCGGGCGCGCTCGACGACATCCGCGCGCGAGGGCTCAGGGTCGTTGCACTCTGTCCCTTCGTGCGCGCCTACCTGAAGCGCCACCCGGAGTACGGCGATCTCGTCGCCCGCGCCTGATCCTCCGCCCGAGCGGGAGCGCGGGCCGTCTCGCGTCTACGCGAACGAGCGGATCGAGGTGCAGTGGGAGCCGCGGCTCTGCATCCACGTGAAGAACTGCGTGAACCGGCTGGGAACCGTGTTCGACCCCGACCGGCGGCCGTGGATCGACGTCGACGCCGAGGACGCGGACACGATCGCGGCGACTGTGCTCACGTGCCCGACCGGCGCGCTCCATTTCCGCCGGCTCGACGGCGGGCCGCAGGAGGAGGCTGCCGAGCCCCCGGTCGTCGAGCCGCGGCCGAACGGGCCGCTCTTCGTGCGCGGCGCGGTGCGGATCGTCGACCCGGACGGCCGCGTCCTCCGTGAGGACACGCGCGTCGCGCTCTGCCGCTGCGGCGCCTCCGGAACAAGCCGTTCTGCGACGGCAGCCACCGCCGGATCGGCTTCACGACGCCCTAGCGTTGACCACCGCGAGCGGCCGGAGGATGATGGCCGCGAGACGCGGCGGGGGTGGAAGGGAGCTTCCCATGGCCAACGTCAGGCTCTCGACGGTCGGCGCTGTCTGCGCCGTACTCACCGTCGGACTCTTCGTCGCCGGGATCGCGTTGACGGCCTCGAGCGGCGTCCAGGTGCTCATCCCGGAAACCGGCGCCGAGGGGCGCGAGTGGATCGCCGACGTCGACGGCGCAGGGGACATCTTCTTCGTCGGAGCGTGGCTGATCATCTTCGGCGGCTTCCTCGGGCTCGTCGCGCTGATCGGCTTCTACGACGCCCTGCGCGACGCCGGGCCCGTTCTGCTGCTGGCGCCGATCCTGGGCGCCGTCGGGCTGACGCTCGTGACCCTCTCGCACCTCGTCCCGATCGCGCTCGCCTACGACTTCGTGCCCGGCTACGTGAGCGCCGGCGACGCCGGGAAGGAGACGCTCGACGTCACCGCCGACACGTTCGCGTCGCTCGCCCTGATCACGAACTACGCGGGCAACGTCCTCAACTGGGGCGTGGTCGTGCCGCTCTACGCGTGGGCGATCCTCCGGACGGGTGCGGTGCCCCGCTGGATCGCGTGGCTCGGCTTCGTCACGGCGTTCTTCGCGGGCTGGCTCGGGCTGTTCGCCCCCGCCTCGAGCGTGATCGAGGGGCTGACGACGATCGGCTTCTTCGGCTTCTTCGCCTTCCTCCTCTCGCTGGGGATCGCGCTGCTGCGGCGGCGTCAGGGACGCGCCGCGTCCGCTGTGGCGGCACCGGCGCGGTAGGCGTTTCGGACGAAGGTTCCGGACCCGCTTGACAGCCCGGACGCGATCTGAAAGATTGCCTGCGTCAAGTCCTGAGGGCCTCCGGGTCCACAGGGCTTGACGCTTTTCGGGGTCCGTTTTCCGGCCCGTGAGGAGCGCCGCATCAGATGGCCGAACTCCCTCAGCTCGAGACCGAGCGCCTCGTCCTGCGGCCGCCGACGCTGGCCGATCTCGGCCCGCTGCACGAGATCTGGGGCGACCGCGACGTGATGCGCTACGTCGGCGCCGGCAACGCCCATGCGAAGGACGTCGACGAGAGCGAGCAGCCGGCTCGCCCGGCTGCTGGCCCACCAGGAGCGGCACGGCTTCAGCCTCTGGGTCGTGGCCGACCGCCGAGAGCGGGACGGTGCTCGGCGACTGCGGGCTGATCGAGTTCGCGTTCCGCGGGCCCGAGGTGGAGCTCGCCTACCGGTTCGGCAAGGCGCACTGGGGCCGGGGGTACGCGACCGAGGCGGCGACGGCCTGGACGGAGCGTGGGCTCCACGAGCTCGGCCTCGCGACCATCGTGGCCGTGACGCATCCGGAGAACGGGGCGTCCGAGCGGGTGCTCGAGAAGGTCGGCTTCCGCTACGAGGGGCCGCACCTGTACGAGGGCGTGCGGATGCGGCAGTTCCGCGTCCGGCGGAACGGTCGGCCCGTCAGGGCGTGACGAGCGGCGCTCGTCGATGCAGTCGCGCGCCCAGGACTCGACCGTGCCGGCGACGCGGGAATGCGCTCGGGCATCGTCTCGGACGGCAGCTCGATACGTACCTGGTAGACGGCGGCGGCGCTCTCCGGTCGAAGCGGTAGCGACGCTCGGACACGATGTCGAGCGGCTCGAGCTCCTCGACGAGCGCGATGCCGAGCCGGTCGATCTCCGCCGGCGTGGCCTCGCGTCCCGCGTGAACCCGAAGTTGCAGACGACCGCCGGACGCCCGTCGGCCTCCGCGGTGAAGACGAGCGTGGAGTCGGTCATCTCTCCCTTATGCCTCGCGCGGCTCCCAACGGAACACGCGCACGGCGACGACGAGGCCGGCGAGGCCCCAGGCGCCGAGGACGAGGAGGTCCTCGCCCGCGTCGTAGATCGCGTCTCCCTCGAGGACGAGGGAGCGGATCAGGTCGAGCAGGTAGGTGAGCGGCGAGACGTCCGCGATCGCCTGCAGGAAGCCGGGCAGCCCCTCGACGGAGAAGAAGACGCCGGAGATGAACGTCAGCGGCAGGTAGATCGCGTTGACGAGCGCGGACGAGCCCTCGGCGCTCCGCACGGCGCCCGTCAGCGCGATCCCGAGCGCGGCGAAGACGAGCGCCCCGAGGAGGAGCGCGAGCGCGAGGCCGCCGAGCGACGCGGGCCAGCGCGCGTCGAGCACGAAGCGGGCGACGAGCAGCTGGGCCACCGCGTTGGCGGCGATCACGACGAGCGTCGAGGCGATCACGGCGCCGAGGTAGACGCTCGTCGGCAGGGGCGTCCCGCGGACGCGCTTCAACACCCCCGACTCGCGGCGCAGCACGAGGCTGATCGCGAGTCCGGCGAACGCCGTCGCGACGACGCCGTAGCCGAGCAGCCCGGAGAGCAGGTACGTCGAGCCGTTGATCCCGTCGATCTCCTCGTCGCCGTACACCGAGCCGAGCAGCAGCAGGAAGATGATCGGCAGGAGGAAGGTGAAGAACGCCGCCTCGCGGCTGCGCCAGAAGAGCAGCTGCTGCGCGCGGAGCTCGTGGAAGAGGAGCCGGATCACGCGTCGTCCTCGCGGGTCAGCTCGAGGTAGACGTCCTCGAGCGAGCGGCGGCGCACCTCGAGCCCGTCCAGCTCACGGCCGGCGGCGAGCGCGGTCGCGGTCAGCTCGTGCAGCGTTCGGGTCGGCTCGTCGGTCTCGAGGACGACCTCGCGGCCGTTCTCCCGGTAGCGGATCTCGACCGTCCCGTGGTCGGCGAGGAGGTCCTGCGGGGAGCCGGTCGCGACGATGCGTCCGTCGCGGAGGATCGCGAGCCGGTCGGCGAGCTCGTGCGCCTCCTCCAGGTAGTGCGTCGTGAGGAGGACCGTCTTGCCGAGCGCGCGGAGGCCGCGGATCGTCTCCCAGGCGCGGCGGCGGGCGGCCGGGTCGAAGCCGGTCGTCGGCTCGTCGAGGAAGACGAGCTCGGGGTCGCCGACGAGCGCGAGGCCGAGGTCGAGCCGCCGGAGCTGGCCGCCCGAGAGCGTGCGGACGCGGGCCTTGCGCTTCTCCTCGAGGCCAACCAGCCGGACGACCTCGTCCGTGCTGCGCGGCCGGTCGTAGTAGCCCGCGAAGAGGCGCAGGATCTCGTCGACCGAGAGCGTCGGGTAGACGGCGGCCGACTGGAGGACGATCCCGATCCGGGACCGGAACGCGCGGTCGGCGCGGCTCGGGTCGGTGCCGAGCACCTGGACGTCGCCGCCGTCGCGCTTGCGGTAGCCCTCGAGGATCTCGACCGTGGTCGTCTTCCCGGCGCCGTTCGGGCCGAGCAGCGCGAACACCTCGCCCGTCGGGACGTCGAGGTCGAGGCCGTGGAGCACCTCGTTCGGGCCGTACGCCTTGCGCAGGCCCCTCACCTCGATCGCGCTCGTCACAGCCGGGCGAGGATAGCCGCCCGGCGCTGCAGCTCACTCGGATGCGAGCGCGAGGCGGGCGGCGGCGTCGAACGGCGTCGGGTCGAACGGAACGAGCTCGCGGATCCGCGTCTCGTGAGCGACCGTCGGCGTGCGGAGGCCCTCGACGAGCGGGCGCGCGACGCTCGCCTGCACGGGCGTCACCAGGTGGAGCCAGAGCGACGAGAGCCGCGGGGAGAGGATGGGAACCTCCACGATCAGCGGCCGGCGGCCGCGTAGCCGCGCGATCCGCTCGATCATCGTCCGGTACGTCATCACCTCGGGGCCGCCCACGTCGTACGTCTCGCCGAAGGCCTCCTCGCGCCCGGCGACGCCCGCCAGGTAGCGCACCACGTCGCCGAGCGCGACCGGCTGCGTCTCGGTGCGCACCCAGCGCGGGCAGATCATCCCGGGCAGGCGGTCGACGAGTGCTCGGATCGTCTCGAACGCGGCGCTTCCGCGACCGACGATCATCGCCGCCCGAAGCGTCGTCACGGGGACGGAGCCCTCCGCGAGCAGCTGTGCCGTCTCGGCCCGGCTGCGGAGGTGCTCGGAGAGGTCGGGCGCGTCGTCGCCGAGCCCCCCGAGGTAGACGATCTGGCGCGCTCCTGCCTCGGCGGCGGCGCGGGCGACGTTGCCGGCGCCGCGGCGGTCGCGCTCGGCGAAGTCGGCCCGACCGAGCGAGTGGACGAGGTGGTAGACGACGTCGGCGTCCGCGAGCGCCTGCCCGAGCGACGGCGGGATCGGTCACGTCTGCGACGCGCCATTCCGCGTTCGGGTCCGGGTCGTGCGGCCGCCGGGACACCGCTATGACCTCGTGCTCGGTCGCAAGGGCCGGAACGAGCGAGCGGCCGATCGTGCCACCGGCACCGAGGACGACGACCTTCATCGGACTGGATTCTCCGCGAGGCGGGCGGGAAGCGCAGGCCGATCGCGTGGTCGAGCGAGGGCACCCGAGCTGATTTACTCACGCCGTGGCCGGCACCTTCCGCTACGTCCTCTGCGACGTCTTCACGGACACGCCGCTGACGGGCAACGGCCTCGCGGTCTTCACCGACGCGCGCGACATCCCGGAGGAGCAGCTCCAGCCGCTTGCGCGCGAGCTCAACCTGTCGGAGACGGTCTACGTCTACCCGGCCGACGAGGGGAGCGAGGCGCACGTCCGCGTCCGGATCTTCACCCCGGGCAGCGAGCTCGACTTCGCCGGGCATCCCGTGCTCGGGACGGCGTTCGTGCTCGGCGGGCCGCTCCAGCTCGAGGAGATCCGCCTCCTCACCGGAAGGGGCGTCGTTCCCATTCGCCTCGAGCGCGAGGGGGCGCGAATCGTGTTCGGCCGGATGAGCCAGCCGCTTCCCGCGTCGCAGCCGTACGAGCACGAGCAGCAGCTCCTGGCGGCGCTCGGGGTCGAGCGGCCCGAGCTTCCCGTGCTCCTCTACGACAACGGCATCCGTCACGCGTTCGTGGGGCTCGCATCCGTCGAGGACGTGGCGGGGCTCGACCCCGATATGACGGCGCTCGCGAAGCTGACCGGGTACGTCGGCGCCGTCGTCTTCGCCGGCGAAGGCTCTCGGTGGCGAGTCCGGATGTTCGCGCCCGGCGACGGGATCACGGAGGATCCTGCGACCGGCTCGGCCGCCGGGCCGCTGGGAGTCCACCTCGCACGGCACGGACGGATCGCGTGGGGTGACGAGATCGAGATCGACCAGGGAGTCGAGATGGGCCGCCCGTCGAAGCTCTACGTCCGTGTCGAGGGCGACGGCGATACGCCGACGACGGTCGAGGTCGGCGGCTCCGCCGTGATCGATCGCCCGCGGCGAGTTCCGTCTCTAGCGAACCAAGGCGGCGCCGAGCTCGCGGACGGTCTCGACCAGCAGGTCGACGTCCTCGGTGCGCGTCCGCCAGTTGACGAAGGCCGGGCGGAAGCACATGCGGCCGGCGTACCGGGTCGTGCCCACGTAGACGCGCCCGTCCGCGAGGACGGCCTCGCCGAGCTGCGCGTTCAGGTCGTCCAGCTCCCCGTCGGGGACGCCGTCCGGCCGGAAGCGGAACGGGACGATGTTCAGCTGCGGGTCCGCGAGCCGCTCCAGCTCGGGCGCGTCGTCGAGCCGCTCCGCGAGGTGCCGCGCGTGGCCGAGGTTCCGCTCGACCAGCTCGCGGTAGCCGCGCCGCCCGTACGCGGCGAGCGTCGCCCACACCGCGAGCGTCCGCGCGCGGCGGGAGCTCTCCGGCCCGCTGAGCCCGAAGTTCGGCCGCTCCTCGTCGTGCTCCGGGAGGTACGCCGCCGTCGCGCTGGAAGATGTGCGGGAGCTGCGACGCGTCGCGGACGAACGCGAACCCGCACTCGTACGGCACGTTCAGCCACTTGTGGCCGTCGGCGATCACCGAGTCGGCGCGCTCGATCCCCTGCGCGAGGTGCGCCGCCTGCGGGGTCGTCCGCGCGAAGAGGCCGAAGGCGCCGTCGACGTGGAGCCACGCGCCGTACGTGTATGCGAGGTCGGCGAGCTCGTCGATCGGGTCGAAGTCGCCCGCGTTCACCTCGCCGGCGTTGCCGATCAGGATCGCGGGCGCGCCGCCGAGCTCCTCGAGCGCGCGCTCGAGCGCGTCGACGTCGAGGCGGCCCGCGTCGTCGCGCGCGAACGTCGTCACGCTGTTCGCGGCCCATCCCCAGCATCCCGAGGGCCTTGATCGCGGTCGCGTGGACGTAGCCGCTCGAGAAGACGGGGACGGGCGGGAGCCCGGTCAGCCCGTCGGCGTCCACGTCGACGCCGTGCCGGCCGCCCCACCAGCGCCGCGCGGCGGCGAGCGCGGTGAAGTTCGCCATCGTCGCGCCCGTCGTCAGAACGCCGCCCCACTCGGACGGGAGCTCGAAGAGGTCGAGCAGCCAGGCGATCGACGTGCGCTCGAGCTGCGCGCCGAGCGGCGACTCGATCCACGCGAACGAGTTCTGGTCGAGCATCGACGCGACCCAGTCGGCGCCGAGCGCGGCGGGCGTCACGCCGCCGGTGACGAAGTGGAAGTTCCGCGGCCCCGCCGACGCGACCGAGGCGTCGAGCCCCTCGCCGAGCAGCCGCTCGAGCACCGCGAGGCTGCCGTCGCCCTCCTCGGGGAGCGGCGCGTCGAGCCGCCACGCCGCCTCCTCGACCTCCGGCCCGTGGAGCGGTGCGTCGTCGAGTCCCGCGAGGTACGCGCGGGCCCGCTCGGCGACGAACGCCAGCGTCGGCTCGATCTCCGCGCGCTCCACGGCGCGCAGACTAAGCGAGCCGAAGCCCGCTTGTAACAGAGTGCAACGAGCTCAGCCCCAGGCCGACGTCGAGGATCTCGGGCAGCTCGACGCCGAGGGCGCGCCAGAACGTGCCGCCGTCGCGCGAGACGTACAGGCGGTTCCGCGCGCCGTACAGGAGGTCGTCCGGCGTCGGGCCGAACGCGAGCGCCTGACCCGGCGGCAGGCCCGAGCCACGCTCGGCCCACGTGATCCCGCCGTCGTGCGAGACGAGCAGCGGCGGCCGGCGCGCGACGAGCACGGCGATGCTCGGGCCGGAGGCGTCGACGTCCCGCAGTAGCGCGGAGACGAACTCGGGCGCCAGGTCGGTCGGCCGCGCCCGCTCGACGGTGCCGCCGGGCTCGCGGCCGACGAGGTCGTCGTCCTCGACCGTCTCGCCGACCTCGACGAGCCAGAGCCCGTCCTCGCACTGCGCGACCGCGATCACGCCGGCACGGAGACCGAGCGGCCGCGGCGCTCGACCAGCACCGCGAGGACGGCGAGCCCGAACGCGAGCGCGAAGCTCGGGAGCGACGAGCCGATCTGCGTCTCCGGCGGGTTCGTCCGCTCGAGCAGGTCGACCCACCACGCCGGGCCGAGCGGGTGCAGCCACTGGTAGAGCGCGAACCCGGCCAGCCAGGCGACCACGAGCCCCGGGCGGAGCGACGGTCGCGCCGAAGAAGTCGTGGCCCGCGTACGAGCGGCCGGCGAGCAGCCAGTCCGCGAGCAGCACGCCGAAGAGCGGCACGAAGAACGAGCCGAGCAGGAAGAGGAACGGCTCGTAGTTCGCGAGCTCGATCGTCAGCGCGCCGACGGTGGCGATCACCGCGACGCCGCCGACGAGCAGTCGCTGGGCCGCCGCCGGCACGAGGTTCTGGAGCGAGACCGCGGTCGAGTAGATGTTCGCGAAGGCCTCGTCCGCCTCGTCCACGGTCACCGCGAGGAGCGCGAGCGCGCTGGCGACGCCCGCCGCGGCGACGGCGGCGGGCAGCTCCGAGGCCTCGCCGATTCCCGCGCCCGAGCGCGAGCAGCGCGCCGAGCCCGAGCATCCACGCGCCGCCGAGGAAGTAGCCGAGCCCCGTCCCGACGAACGCGCCGCGGCGCGACCGGGAGAAGCGCGTGTAGTCGGCCGCGAGCGGAATCCACGAGACCGTGATCGCGATCACGAGGTCGACGCCGACGAGGAACGGCGTGCCGCCCTCGCCCGGCGCGTTCCAGAGCGCCGCGAGGTCGGCGTCCTCGAGCGCCCACCAGGTCAGGTAGACGAGCGAGGCGAGCACGATCCAGACGGCGAACTTGCGGATCACGCGCCGCACGACGCCGACCGGGCCCAGCAGCGCGAGCAGGAGCGCGACGGCGCCGGTCACGAGCGTCCAGAACGCGTTCCCGCCGAATGCCGAGCAGCTCGTCGGAGAGCGCCGTCAGCGCGGCCGCGATGATGATGATCTCGAAGGTCGCCCAGCCGAGGCACTGCACGACGTTCAGCCCGGTCGCCGCGTAGGAGCCGCGCCGCCCGAGCGGCGCGCGCAGGAGCACCATCGCCGGGACGCGGCGCGTCGGCGCCGATCAGCCCGGCCGCGCCGAGCATCGCGTTCCCGATCAGGCTGCCGACGAGGATCGCGAGCAGCGCGTCCGGCAGCGACATGGCCGGGACGAGGAACGCCGCCGTCACGATCACGAGCAGCGAGACGCCGAGGTTGCCCCAGAGGAGGGTCAGGTCGAGGCCGGAGAGCGTCCGCAGGCGCTCCGGCACGGGCGTGACGCCCCAGCTTCCTCCCTCGATGCTCATCGCGCTCCCTTCGCCGGCATTACCCAGATCAGGTTCACGGGTCGAGGCTCGCCTCGCCTCCTCTCAGCCGCCGGCGCGGCGGCTCCCCGGCCCGGGCACCTTAGCGCGCTGCCAGCACCCGCCGGATCCCGTCGATTCCGCGCCGCATGCCCGTCCTCGTCGAAGAGGTACGGCGTCGCGTTGCGCAGCTCGTGCACGGGGCCGTCGAGCTCGTCGCGAGCCGCCCGCGCCGTTCAGTAGGTAGCGCAGCGGGATCTCGTGCGTGACGACGAACACGACGCGGGCGTCGCGCGCGAGCACGGCCTCCCAGCCGTCGGCGAACCGCGCGGCCGCCGCGTCGAGGCTCTCCCCGTTCGGGAAGGGGACGTCGCGCGGGTGGCCGTGCTTCCAGGCGCGGTACTCCTCGATCAGCTTCCCCTCGAGGTCGCCGACGTCGATGTCGTCGAGGAGCGGCTCCTCGTGCGTCGGGATCCCGCGGCCGGCGAGCGCGATCTCCGCCGTCTCGCGCGTGCGCGGGAAGCGCGTGTGGACGCAGAGGTCGATCGGGATGTTCGCGACCTGGACGCCGAGCTCGCGCGCCTCCTCGTGGCCGAGCTCGGTCAGCGGCACGGCGACGGTCGGGTCCCCGTTCACGCGCCGCTCGTGGTTGAGCGTCGACTCGGCGTGGCGGGCGACGACGAAGAGCCGGGTCAAATGACGAAGGCCTCCTCGCCGGATCTCGCCGCGCTCGAACCGCTCGAGCGCGAACGGCGAGAGGTCGAGCGTCGGCGTGCGGCCCGCGACGAGCTCGGCCAGGTGCTCACCGACGGCCGGAGCCTGCTGGAAGCCGTGGCCGGAGAAGCCGGTCGCGTAGAGGAAGCGAGACGGCTCGGCCGCCTCGCCGACGATCGCGTTGTGGTCGGGGCTCATCTCGTAGTAGCCCCACCAGGTCGACTGGATCGGCAGCTCGGCGAGGACGGGCAGCCGGCGCGCGACGTGCTCGGCCACGTCCTCGAGGGACTCCTCCCGGCCGCCGAACGCGACGCCGGGCCCCTCGCCGTGGAAGTAGAAGCTGGTCGTGAAGTCGACCGCGAGCGGGAGCGGGCTCGGCAGGCCGCCGCGCTCCGGCGTGTACCACATGTGCCGGCGCTGGCCCTCGACCGGGATCTCGAGCCCGGCGAGCGCGCCCACGTCGCGCGTCCAGACGCCCGCCGCTGCAGACGACCGTGTCCGTCGCGATCCGGCCCTTCGGCGTGACGACCGCCTCGATGCGGCCGCCGCTCACGTCGATCCGCTCGACCGGCTCGCCCTGCCGGACGCGCACTCCGGCGCGCCGGGCCGCGTCCGCGTAGCCGGCGACGGTTGCCTCGGGCGTCGCGCGCCCGTCGGTCGGGCACCAGGTCGCGCCGACGAGGCCGTCGGGGTCGAGTTGCGGGACGATCGCGAGCGCCTCGTCGACCGTGAGCTCCTCCGACGGCACGCCGAGCCGCGCCTGCAGCTCGAGCGCCGCCCGGAACCGCTCGAGGTCGCCCTCGGAGTCGAGCAGGAAGAGGTAGCCGGACTGCTCGTAGTCGATCGTCGCGCCGGTCAGCTCCTCGAAGCGGGCGAACTCGGCGATCGAGCGCTGCGCGATCCGGACGTTCAGCTCGTCGGCGAACTGGGCGCGGATCCCGCCGGCCGACTTGCTCGTCGAGCCGGCCGCGAGCGTGTCGCGCTCGAGCAGGACGACGTCGGTGATCCCGAGCCGCGCGAGGTGGAACGCGGCGCTCGCGCCCATTACCCCGCCGCCGACGACCACCACCTCCGCGCTCTCGTCCGGCACGCGCGGATCGTACGCCGCGCGGGACGCGGTAGGCTCGCCGCGTGCACACGTTCGGCGTCGAGGCCGCCATGCGGCGGCTGCAGGAGTGAACGGCGGCTACGAGATCGTCCACGAGTCGCCGGGGCTCGAGATCGGCGTCTACGTGCTCGTCGCGCCCGAGCCGGACCGCCAGCAGCCGCACGCGGACGACGAGATCTACATCCCGCTCGAGGGCCACGGCGTGCTCGAGGTCGAGGGCGAGCAGGTGCCGGTGAAGCTCGGCGAGGCGATCTTCGTCGAGGCGGGCGCCGACCACCGCTTCACCGCCTACGAGTCGCTCGCGCGTCCTCGTCGTGTTCACCCGGCCGCGGTGACGACGCTCGTCACCGGGGCGACCGGCTTTCTCGGGCGCTCGGTCGTCCGGCTGCTGCGCGAGCGGGACGAGGACGTGGCCGCGCTCGTGCGCGAGGGCTCCGACGCGCGGGCGCTCGAGGAGCTCGGCGCGACGGTCGTCCGCGGCGACGTGCTCGTCCCCGAGGACGTGCGCTCGGGCCGCCGCCGACGCGGCGCGGATCGTCCACCTGGCCGGACTCGTCGCGTACGAGCGGCGGGACATCCCCCGCCTGCGGGCGCTGAACGTCGACTCGGTGGGGAACGTGGTCGCGGCGCTGCCGGACGGAGCGCGCGCCTCGTGCACGTCTCGAGCGTGGCCGCGATCGGCCCGGCGCCCGCGCGCGACCGGCCCGCGAACGAGGAGCAGCCGTGGCCCGAGCGCGCGAACGCCTATCCGTACCCGGCTTCGAAGCGGGCGGGCGAGCAGGTCGCGCTCGCGGCCGGCCCGCGAGGGGAAGGACGTCGTCGTCGCGAGCCCGGCGTTCGTCCTCGGCGCCGGCGACGTGAACAAGAGCTCCACGTTCGCGGTCTGGCGCTACCTCCAGGGGACGCTCCGGATCCACACGCCGGGTGGGCTCTCGTACGTCCACGTGGACGACGTCGCCGCGGGGATCGTCGCGGTCGCCGACCGCGGCCGCACCGGCGAGCGCTACGCCCTCGCGAACCGGGAGGGGAACCTGAGCCACGAGGAGTTCTTCCGCCGGATCGGCGAGGTGACCGGCGTGCGCCGGCGGATGATCGGGCTGCCGCACGGCCTCGCGATCGCGGGTGCGCAGGTGCTCCGCTGGCCGATCAAGCCTGGGCGAGGTCCGCTCGGCCACGAACTGGTGGTTCTACGACCAGGCGAAGGCAGAGCAGGAGCTGGGCTACACGAACCGCCCGCTCGACGAGACGATCGCCGAGACGGTCGCGCAGTACCGCTCCTAGCCGCATCGGCTCGTCCCGTGCGGCCGAGCGCATACCCTTTCCGGCGATGGCGACCCCGCGCACCCGCCGCGACACGCTGCTCGGCTTCCAGCCGCCGAAGATCGGCCCGGAGGAGATCGACGCCGTCGTCGAGACGCTCCAGACCGGCTGGATCGCGACCGGCCCGCGCGCCGGCGAGCTCGAGCGGCGCTTCGCCGAGTACGTCGGCGCGAAGCACGCGGTCACGTTCGCCTCGGGGACGGCCGCGCTCCACCTCGCGCTCCTCGCCGCCGGCATCGGCCCGGGCGACGAGGTGATCACGACCCCGATCACCTGGCCCGCGACCGCGAACGTGATCGTCCACGCGGGCGCGACGCCGGTCTTCGTGGACGTGAAGGACGACGACCTGAACATCGACCCCGACCTCGTCGCCGCGGCCATCACCGAGCGGACGAAGGCGGTCATGCCCGTGCACCTCGCCGGCCAGCCTGCCGACCTCGACCCGCTGCTCGCGCTCGGCGTCCCGGTGATCGAGGACGCGACGCACGCGGTCGAGTCGGTCTACCGCGGGCGCAAGATCGGGTCGATCGAGGGCTCGCTCGGGGCCGCGTTCTCGCTCAACGCGACGAAGAACGTCGCCGGCGCCGAGGGCGGGATCCTCACGACCGACGACGACGACCTCGCCGCGGGCGTGAAGGAGCTGCGCCTCATGCGCCGCAAGGCGGGCGCGCTCTACGACATCCGCGTCGCCGGGTTCAAGGCGAACCTGCCCGACCTGCTCGCGGCCCTCGCGCTCGTCCAGCTGGACAAGGTCGAGGAGCACGCCGAGATCCGCCGGCGCCACGTCGCCGCGTACGACGCGGCGGTCGCCGACCTGCCCGGGATCGAGCCGCTCGCGCGCGACGAGCGCGACGTCCACGCGCTGCACATCTACGTCGTCCGGATCGATCCTGAGCTCGCGGGAGCCGACCGCAACGCGTACCGCGACGCGCTCGAGCAGGAGAACATCTCGAGCTCGATCCACTTCCTGCCGCTCCACCAGCTGACCTTCTACCGCGAGCTCATCCCCGACCAGGCGCCGCTGCCGGTCGCCGAGCGCGCGGGCGCCGAGGTCCTCTCGCTGCCGCTCTCGCCGGCCCATTCCGACGAGGACGTCCAGGACGCCGTGGACGCGCTGCGGCGTGTGCACGCCGGCTTCACCGGGGCGTAAGTGCCCGCCGACCTGACGGTCTCCGTCGTGAACCACAACGGGCGGGAGACGCTGCTCGTCCTGCTCGCGTCCGTCGAGCGGGAGCTCGAGACGGCCGGCGTCGTCCGCCGAGACCGTCCTCCTCGACAACGCCTCCGAGGACGGATCGGTCGCCGCCGTGCGGGAGCGCTTCCCCGGCGTCCGGGTGATCGAGCAGCCGTTCCGCGCCGGGTTCGGCGCCAACCACAACCGGATCCTCGCGCGAGACGGACGGCGCGCGCCGTGCTCGTCCTCTCGCACGACGCCGAGCTCGAGCCGGGCGCCCTCGGGACGCTGCTCGCGTTCCTCGACGCGACGCCGAGCGCCGGCGCAGTCGCGCCCCGCCTTCGGTACCCGGACGGTCGCCCGCAGGCTTCCGCCTGGCGCTTCCCCTCGCCCACGACGGCGGCGATCGGCGCCGTCACGCTCCACAAGGCCGGGCGTCGTCCAGTCGACGGGCGACGAGCCGCGGCGGGTGGACTGGGCGATGGGCGCGGCGCTCCTGCTGCGCCGGCGAGCGCGCTCGACCAGGTCGGGCCGTTCGACGAGGACTTCTTCATGTTCTCGGAGGAGACCGACCTCTGCCGGCGGCTCGCCGAGGCCGGCTGGGAGACGTGGTTCGTCCCGGCCGCGGTCGTCGTCCACCACGACAGCGCGCTGCGCGCCGAGGTCCCGCGCGAGCGGATCGCCGAGGAGTGGCGCTCGCGGCACCGCTACTGGCGCAAGCACCACTCGGCCGCCGGCGCGCGCGCCGCTGCGCTGCTGACCGGCACGCAGTACGCCGCGCGGGCCGGGATCTCCGCGGCAGCGCGCCGCGTGCGTCCGGGGTCGTTCGACGCGGCGTTCCCGGCGAAGATGCGCCTGCACGCGCGCTCGGCCTGGCGCGGCCCCGACGAGCGCGGCCTCCGCGAGCTCGTCGACGAGTGGAACGCCGAGCACGCGGAGGCCCAGGAGCCGGTGCGGTGAAGCTCCTCCTCGTCGCGATGTACTTCCCGCCCGCGGGCGGGGCCGGCGTCCAGCGGCCGCTGAAGCTCGCCGGGCACCTCGCCGACCTCGGCTTCGACGTCCACGTGGTCGCGCCCGACGACCCGAAGTGGATCTATCGCGACCCCTCGCTCCGCGTGCCGGAGAGCCTGACCGTCCACCGCGTGCGGAACGTCGGGCCGAAGGTGCGCTACCGCGACGCGCTCCGCGGCGCCGGGCTGCTCGAGAGCCTCGGCGCCCACGCCGCGATCCAGTTCCGGCGCGTGCTCGTGCCCGACGCGAGCGTCCTCTGGAGCCTGAGCGCGGCCGCCGCCGTCCGCCGACTCGTGAAGAACGAGGGCATCGACGTCGTCCTGACCACCTCGCCGCCGATCTCCGTCAACCTGGCGGGGCTCGCGGGCCAGCGGGCGGGCGCGACGTGGGTGGCCGACCTGCGCGACTCGTTCCTCTCGCCGGACCGGCGTCGGCACGTGCGCGGCGAAGCGCGGCTCCAGCGGCTCGTCGCCCGGCACGCCGACGCGGTCACCGCCGCCACGGACGGCTTCGCGGACGAGATGCGCGCGCTCCGGCCGCGCGGCCCGGTCGAGGTGATCGAGAACGGCAGCGACTTCGAGGACTTCGACGGGCTCGAGTACCAGCCGGGCGAGCGCTTCCGGCTCACCCACACCGGCAGCTTCGCCAGCCGCCGCGACGCACGGCCGTTCTTCGAGGCACTCGCGCGCGTGAATGGGAACGTCGTCGCGCGCTTCGTGGGCGGGTTCCGCGCCGCGGACGAGCCGCTCGTGAACGAGCTCGGCCTGGGCGACAAGCTCGAGATCGTCCCGTTCCAGCCGCACGAGGACGTCGTGCGGCTCCAGCGCGACTCGGAGGCGCTGCTCCTGCTCCTCGCCGACTGGGGCGAGGCCGGCCTCAAGATCCAGTCGGCCAAGCTCTTCGAGTACCTGGCCGCCGACCGGCCGATCCTCGCGGTCGTCCCGCCCGACGGGGAGGCGGCCGCGCTCGTCCGGAAGCTCGGCGCCGGGCCGGTCGTCGCGCCGGGCGACGTTGCCGGGATCGCGGCGGCGCTCAACGAGCTCGAGCGCCGCTGGCGCGACGGCCGCCTGCAGCCGCCCGCGCTGACCGAGGCGGAGCGGGCCGGTCTCTCCCGCCGCGAGCGGGCCGAGCGCCTCGCCGCGCTGATCCGGAGGGTCGCGTGACGACCGCCGGCGCGCTCCCGCACCGCCCGACGGCGATCTCCGCCTACGACGGCTCGCGCGTGCTCGAGGCGATGCTCTTCACGACCGCCTTCCTGATCACGTTCACGAAGGTGCGGATCGATCTCGGCGGCGACAACGAGCTCTACATCTCGGACGTCACGGCCGCCCTCTTCGTCGCCGGCTTCCTCGCGCACCGGATCGCGCGGCGCGACTGGGTCGTTTCGCGCACGGTCGCCGTGACGGGCGCCTTCGTCCTCGCCTTCCTCGTCGTCTACCTGATCGGGTTCTTCAACCTCGAGACCACCCAGGACCGCGACCTCTTCGTCAAGGGGATCGGCAAGCAGTCGATCCACTTCGCGCTCCTCCTCTGCGCGATCGCGTACGTCGAGCGGCGCACGCCGCGCGTGTACTGGCAGGCGCTCGGGTGCTTCATGGCCGGGATCGCGGCCAACGCGGTCTACGGGTTCTTCCAGCTGCTGCTCGCGGAGACGAGCGGGCGCAACCTCGACCAGATGATCCTCGGCCGGATCGGGCTCTACGACTCGACCGGGATCAACGTGTTCGGGTCGGTCGGCGACGCGGACGTCTACCGGACGACCGGGCTCACGCTCGACCCGAGCCACCTCGGCGTGATGCTGATCCTGCCGCTGCTCGTGCTCTTCCCGATCTACCTGCGGCTCGAGCGCGGCCATCCGCTGCGGACGCCGCTCGCCGTGCTGCTCGCGTTCCTCTTGCTCGTCCAGCTCTCGACGCTCTCGCGGAGCGCGCTGCTCGGGCTCGGCGTCGGGGCCCTCGTGCTCGCGTTCCCCTACCGGCACATGCTGGCCAAGCCGCGGGTGCTTGTCCCGCTCGGCGCGCTCGCGCTCGTCCTCGCGGGCGTGATCGCGCAGCGGGCCGGCTTCTTCCAGACCGTGATCGAGGCCCGCACGCAGCCCGGCGGGAGCTCGACCCAGACGCACCTCGAGTTCTACTCGCTCATCCGACCTGCGCTCGAGCAGCATCTGTTCTTCGGCCTCGGCCTGAACACGTTCGCCTCGTACTACGAGTTCCTGACCGGCGAGTCGAACTACGGGCCGCACTCGTACTACGTCGCGCTCCTGACGGAGACCGGGCTCGTCGGGACGGCGCTCTACGGCGCCTGGCTCGTCTACCTGTTCGGCCGCCTGCGCGTGCTCCGCCGGCTGGGGCGGGAGCTCGCCCGCCGCGGCGACGCGCTTGCCGCGAGGGTCCGGCCGCTGGCCTGGGGGATGACCGCGGCGCTTCTCGGGACGCTCGCCGCGAACGTCTTCTACCTGACCATGCAGTTCTATTACTTCTTCGTCTTCGCCTTCCTCATCCTGGCCGCGCCGGTCGTCTTCGGCCGCGAGGCCGCGCGGCGCGAGGAGCGGGATACGGTGTCGCCGTGACCGCGCTCAAGGTGCTCTTCTGGGGCAGCGCCGGGCTGCTCGCCTGGACGCATGTCGGCTACCCGCTCGCCGCCGCAGCCCTCGCGCGCGTGCGGCCGCGGCCGGTGCGGAGGGACGATGTCACGCCGTCCGTCACGGTCGTCGTCGCTGCCCACGACGAGGAGGGCGTGATCGAGCGGCGGCTCGAGAACCTGGTCGAGCAGGACTATCCGGCGGAGCGCTTCGACATCGTGGTCGCCTCGGACGCCTCGACCGACCGCACGGACGAGCTCGTGCGTGCTGTCGCCGCGCGCGACCCGCGCGTCCGGCTCGTCCCGTGCCCGCGCGGGGGCAAGGTCGCGGCGCAGAACCTCGCCGTCTCGACCACGGACGCCGAGGTGGTCGTCTGCTCCGACGCGAACTCCGTCTGGTCGCCGGACGCGCTCCGGTTGCTCGTCCGCAGCCTCGCCGATCCGGACGTCGCGTACGTCTGCGGCCAACTGAAGCTCCTGGCGCCCGACGGCTCCAATCGCGAGGGCCTCTACTGGCGCTACGAGATGTGGCTGCGCGAGCAGGAGTCCCAGCTCGGCTCGATCACCGGCGGGAACGGCTCGATCTACGCGGTTCGGCGTTCGGACTGGATCGACGTCGACCCGCGCTTCGGCCACGACCTGTCCTTCCCGTACGCGCTCGCGCAGCGCGGCCGGCGGTCGGTGCTACGACCCCGAGGCGCACGCGTTCGAGAAGCCCGCGCACGACACGGAGGAGGAGTACCGCCGCAAGGTGCGGATGCTCGAGCACGCCTGGCTGATGCTCTTCCGCGGCGGGATGCTGCGCGGGGTCTCGCCGCTCTACGCGGTCGAGCTCGTCTCCCACCGCCACCTGCGCTACGCGAGCGGCTGGCTGCACCTCGTCCTGCTCGGGTCGAGCGTCGCGCTCGTCGGCTCGGGCGGGATCTACGCGGTCGCGCTTCGTCGGGCAGGCGGGGTTCCTCGGCCTCGCCGCCGCCGGCCGCGCGCAGGCTCCCGCTCCCGGGCGCCGGCGTCGCCCTCTACTACACGCTCGTCACCTGGTCGACCGTCGTCTCCTGCGTCCGCTACCTGCGCTTCGGCGTGCCGGCGGTCTGGGAGAAGGCCGTCGGGACCCGCTAGCCCCGGCCGAGCTTTCGCCCGAGCACGTATCGCACTTCGCGGCCGCGCTCGGCGACGAGTCGCAGGCGCACGAAGTTGACGGCCTTCATGGCCGTGTCCTGTGCCCGGTAGAGCGCGGACGCGACCGGCGTCGGCTCCTGCGCCGGGCCCGGCTCGTAGCCTGCCGCCTCGAGCTCGGGTCCCGCGACCGCGGCGAAGAGCGCCTGCTCGTGGGGCGAGAGCTCGCTCCGCCAGCGGCCGACGGCCGAGGCGTTGATCCCCTGCTCGAGGCCGGTGAACCACGCCGCCTTGTCCTGGTCGAGCTTCGCCGGGTCGGTTTGCTCGATGGCGAGCATGTCCTCGTCGAAGCCGCAGCCCGAGGAAGCCGCAAAGTCGGTCGGCGACCGCCTTCGGGTCGGCGCAGAGGTCCTCGTAGCGGACGGTCAGCGTCCGGTCCGGGAAGCGCTCGGCCGCCTCGCGCCCGCGGCGGATCCCGTGCGCCCAGAAGCGCGCGGCGGCCCAGACGTTGTTCGGGCCGAAGGGCAGGCGGAGGAGCGAGACGCGCGACATCGCGCCCGTCGCGGACGAGGACGACGAACCGCGCGTCGGGCCAGACGGCGTCCAGCTCGTCCAGATGACCGAGGTAGTACGGCGTCTTGTCGGCCCAGCGGTCCTTCCCGTGCGCGAGCGCGTACGCGCGGAACGGCGCCTCGACCGCGAACCGGTACGCCTGCTCGTGGGTGAGCCCGAGCGGCACCTGCGGCGGGCTGCCCGGGAGGTTCCAGGCCCGCACGCGCGGGTGGCTCCACACGCGCTCCATGAACGCCGCCGCCGCTTCCGGGTCGTCGAGCCCGCCGGCGCGGCGGACGGACGCGAAGTCGGCGAGGAACATCGACTCGGGCGGGATCGCGACGTCGCCGCGGTCGAGCACGAGCCGCAGCAGGGTCGTTCCCGACCGGTCGACGCCGACGACGAAGAAGGGCGGCTGCTCGGTCGGCACCGCCGCTCACTCTAGGCATGCATGCCGCTCCCGGGCGGGCAGACCGGTACGCTCCGTCGCTGTGACGAGCGGCCAAATGCGACGCGCGGCCGGGCGGGCCCTGAGCGGCCTGCCGTGCCTGCGCGTGCCGTGACCGAAGGCGCGTCGCCGTGAGGATCGCGCTCCTCGACCCGCCGGGCTTCACGCCACCGTACGACCACTCGCTGGCCGCGGCCCTCGGCGAGCACGGACACGACGTCCACCTCTTCACCGCGCCGGACCTGCACGGATCCGCCCGTGCGCCCGACGGCTACACGCGGCACGAGACGTTCCTGCCGCTCAGCTCGCGGCTCCTGCGCCGCTGGCCCCGCGCCCGTGTGCGCCGGTACGTGAAGGGCGCCGAGTACCCGCCGAGCGTCTGGCGGACGGAGCGGGCGCTCGCGCGGCTCCAGCCGGACGTCGTCCACGTGCAGTGGCTGCCCTCGCCGCGTTTCGACGTGCGCTGGCTCGCGAACGTCGTCGGCCGCTACCCGACCGTCTTCACCGCGCACGACGTCTTCACGCGACGGCCGAAGAGCGCCGAGGCGTGGGGTGCGGCGCTCGGGCTCGTCGACCGCGTCGTCGTCCACTCGGACCGCGCCGTCGAGCAGCTCGAGGAGATCGGCGTGGCGAAGCGGCGCCTGGCGCGGATCCTCCATCCCGTCTTCACCGAAGGCGCCGGCGCGGAGCCGACCGGCGAGCCGGCCGGGCAGACGCTTCTCTTCTTCGGCCTCGTGCGCGAGTACAAGGGGCTCGACGTCCTCCTGCGCGCGCTGCCCGAGATCGTCGGGCGCGTGCCGGGCGCGCGGCTCGTCGTCGCGGGCGAGCCGCTCGAGCCGGCCGAGCCGCTGCTCGCGCTCGCCGACGAGCTCGAGCTGAACGGCGCCGTCGAGTGGCGACTCCACTTCGTCCGCGAGCAGGAGATGGCCGAGCTCTTCGCGGACGCGGCGTGCGCCGTCCTCCCGTACCGAGACCTGGACTCGTCCGGCGTGCTCGCGATGGCACTCGGCCACGGCCGCCCGGCCGTCGTCACGGACGTCGGCTCGCTCGGGACGATCGTGCGCGAGTACGGCGCCGGCCTGGTCGTCCCGCCCGAGGATCCAGAGGCGCTCGCCGCCGCGTGCGTCGAGCTCCTCTCGGACAAGGCCCGCCTGGCTGAGGCCGCCGCGGGCGCGCGCGCGGCGCGCGGGTCGCTCACCTGGGAGACGGCGGCCGCCGAGCACGAGCGGCTGTACGAGGAGCTTCTGGCGGAGCGGAAGTGACCGGCCTCGAGCGGCATCCCTGGCAGGCGCGGACGAAGGTCGTGCTCGACCCGGTGCTCGCCGCGCTGCTGTTCGTCGTGCTCTCGCCGCTCCTGCTCGCGATCGCGCTGGCGATCCTCGTCAGCTCCGGCCGGCCGGTGCTCTTCGTCCGCCCGCGTGCGGGGCGTAACGGCAAGCCGTTCCGGATGCTCAAGTTCCGCTCGATGGTCCCCGACGCGCTCGAGGTCGGGCGGCGCCTCGAGCTCACCGACGACCCGTTCGGCCTCGTCCAGGACGACCCCCGCTTCACGCGCGGCGGGCGCTTCCTCCGCCGCACGGGGCTGGACGAGCTGCCGCAGCTCATCAACGTGATCCGCCTCGACATGAGCCTCGTCGGCCCGCGGCCCGACCTGGTCGAGCAGGCCGAGCACTACACGCCGGACGAGGCCCGCCGGCTCCTCGTCCGCCCCGGGATCACGGGCTGGTCGCAGGTGCACGGCCGCGAGGACATGACCTGGCCTGAGCGCTTCCGGCTCGACCACTGGTACCTCGACCACTGGAACCTCTGGATCGACGCGGGCATCCTCGTCCGCACGATCGGCCAGCTCTTCCGGGCGCATCCGGTGCCCGTCGTCGACGCGCACAACATCGAGCGCGCCAAGGCGAAGGGCGCCGCCGGAGGAGCGCGAGGCGTGACCGCGCTCCGCGAGGTGGAGCCCGAGGCCTGGGATCCCCTCCTCGAGCGGCTCGGGCTGGCCGACGCGTACCTCCTGCGCGGCTACCTCGAGTCCGCCGCCGTCCTCGATCCGGGCCGCGCCGTGCTGCTGCACCTCGCGGGCGACCGTGGCGACGTCGTCTTCGCCTGCCTCGTACGCGACGTCCCGGGCGTGGACGGGCGCGTCGACGTGACGACGCCGTACGGCTACGGCGGGCCGGTCGCCGCGGGGGAGGATCCGCCGGCCGACGGCTTCGCCGAAGGGTACGAGGCTTGGGCCGCCGAAGCCGGAGCGCTGACCACGTTCGTCCGCTTCCACCCGCTCTTCGGGAACCAGCGCCTGGCGCCGCGCCGGCGCAGAGCTCGAGCGCCTCGCCGACACCGCCACCTGGCCGCTCGACGCCGAGCGCGACCTCTACGAAGAGATGCACGCGAAGCACCGCAGCGACGTGCGCAAGTGCGAGCAGGCCGGCGTCGAGGTGACGGTCGAGGAAGGCGGTTCGCTCGACGAGTTCGTGACGCTCTACGAGGCGACGATGCGCGACCGCGATGCGGCGGACTTCTACTTCTTCCCGCCCGAGTACTGGGCGGCGCTCACCGCCGGGCTCGGCGAGCGGCTGCTGCGCCTCGACGCCCGGATCGAGGGCGAGCTGATCGCGTCGACGCTCTGCATTGCCACCGAGCCGTGGCTCCACTACCACCTGGCCGCGATGGACGACACCGGCCGGAAGCTCGGCGCGAGCAAGCTGCTCCTGCTCGAGGCGGCGCGCTGGGGCCAGGCCCGCGGGCTGGCGGAGCTCCATCTCGGGAGCGGGCTCGGCGGGAGCGAGGATTCGCTCTGGAAGTTCAAGCAGCGCTTCTCCGACCATCCGGGCCGGGAGTTCTGGATCGGCAAGCTCGTGCACGACGAGGCGGCGTACCGCGAGCTCGCCGGCACCGACTCGACGGCCGGGTTCTTCCCGGCCTACCGGGCGCGGAGCCGGTCGAGTCCACGGGCTGATCTCGCGGGTCGGGTCCGGCGGCGAGCAGCCCAGCGGCGACGATCCCGGCGAGCGGCCAGACGAGGTACGAGCCGTGGAAGACACGGCCGAGCCAGACGAGCAGGAAGACCGAGATCGCGAATCCGGCCGCCGCGCGCCAGAGCGCGCCGGCCCGCCGCGCGGTCCACACGAGCCACGCGGTCACCGGCAGCCAGACGAGCGCGAGGAGGGGCAGGAACGGGTACGAGCCCGTGCGCGAGTCGAGCAGGCCGGCCTCGAGCAGGAGCCCCGAGAGCCCGTAGCCGACGATCCGGTACGTCGAGCCGCCGTACTCGATCGTGTCCGCCCAGAACGCGCCCGGATCCCACGCGAAGAACGGCAGCAATCCCGCGACGAGGATCCCGGCGACGAGCGCTCCCGCTCTGAGCGCCTGCCTGCGTCCGCCCAGCTGCCAGACCGCCACCGCGAGGAACGGCAGGGCGACGAGCGCGAACTGCTTCAGGAGGATCGCCGCTCCGAGGCTCGCGGCCGCCCAGAGGAACCGCCGCCGCGCGACGAGCGCGAAGGCGAGGACTGTGAGCGCCACGCTCGGCGCATCGGCCGTCCCGAACCAGGCCGCGCGCAGCACCACCGGGCTGGCCGCGAGTAGCGCGCCGCCGGCGAGTCGCCAGACGAGCGGGCCCGGGAAGGCGAGCGCGACCGCGATCCCGGCCAGCGTCGCCAGGAGCACGAAGAAGCGGTAGTCGTCCCACGGCTCGGGCAGGAGCGTCCAGACCGCGCCGGTGAGGACGGTGCCCGGGAAGTACGCGAAGTGCCGGAGCGCGACCTGGTCGCGCAGGGTCTCCTCCGACACCGTCCCGTCGAGCGAGTAGAAGCGCTCGAGGCCAGAGTCGGAGTAGTCGTGGCCGTACGGGTTCTCGCCGTCGCGCAGGAGCTTCGCCGGCCAGCTCGATCTGGTACGTCGAGTCGTTCACGTGGAACCACGGGTCGGTCGACTGGCGCAGGCCGGTCTGGAGCGCGACGGCCGGCGCCGCGAGCAGGCAGACGACTGCCGTCGTCACGCGCGATCGCGAGCCAGCGCGGCCAGCGGGGGAGGAGCGGCGTCGCAGCTGCGGCAAGCGCGACCAACACGCCGGCCAGGAGCCCGGGCGCGCGGACCGCCTCGGTGTCCCACTCCCCGTCGGTCCCGCGGACGAGCCACGCGAACGGCCCACGCGGATCGACCGAACCCGGCCGGAAGTCCCACGGCTCGGCGCCGAGGAAGGGGACGGCGACGAGGACAACCAGCCCGAGCGCGCCGAGCAGCGACCAGACGGCGACCGGGCCGAGCCGGCCGTCGTCCCCGGGATCGAGCTCGGTGAGCCGCGGGTCGGTCATGAAGGGGCGGGGGCCGGCGTTCGCGTCACGGACGGCTGCTGCGGTCGAGCCGGCGACGTTACGGGCTCGCGCTCGGCCTGGAGCGCCGCGGCCGCGATCCCGAGGATCGCCCAGACGAGCGGGTCGTCGAAGAACACGCCGTAGAAGAGCGAGTGGACGAAGAGGACGACGAAGGCGCCGAGCAGCGAGAGCCCGAGCGGCGGGTCGAGGCGTCTCACGCGCCGGAAGGCGACGAAGGCGCCGGCGAGCAGAGTCAGGTAGAGCCCGAGGCCGAGGATCCCGAGCTCCGCGCTCACTGTGAGCGGCGCCGTGTGCGAGACGTGGCGGCGGGCCGAGCGTGGGCCGCCGGTGAGATCGCGGCTTGCGGCCGGCTGCGACGCGATCCCGACGCCCGCGATCGGCTTCGCCGCGAACGCGTCCCAGGTCTCGCTCACGAGCGTCGTTCGGCCGCTCGTCACGCGCTCGCTGTCCCACCCGGCCGCGAGGAGCCCCCCGAAGGCGAGCGCACCCGCGACAAGCAGGACCCCGGCCGTCACCGCCATGAGCCTGCGCGCGTGCCGGTCGGCGACGAGGAACGTGACGAGGGCGATTCCGGCCGCGAGCGCCACCATCGTCGACTGCGAGTACGAGACGACGATCCCGGCGAAGAGGAAGAGGGCGAACGCGATCCCGGGCAGGAGCTGGATGCGCGAGAGCCACAGGAGGGCGACGAGGACGACGAGGGCGACCGCGACGTGACGCGCGTAGATCGACGGGTCGGAGAAGAGCGAGGTGACGCGGAAGTAGCTCGTGTACTCGTTCGCGACCGCCACCTTCGGGTCGTAGAAGATCAGCGTCCGCGTGGCCGACTCGACGAGGCCGACGACGGCGAAGAGCGAGGCGAGCGCGAACGCCTCGAGCGCCAGCACCCGCGGCAGCCAGGGCTTGAACGGGGCGCGCGCGATGATCGCCAGCACGGCGGCGAACGGGACGATGAAGAACGCCAGCCGGTCCTGCGCGGCGGCGGGGTCCTCGGCCCAGAGGTACGAGAGGATCATCAGGCCGGCGAAGAGCGCCGCAGGGACGCCGAGCGCGGGTGCGATCGTCCTCGGGTTCTCGCCGCGGGCGAGGCGCCAGAGGAGCGCGAGCCCGGCCGCGGCGACGACCACGTAGAGCGGCACGAGGCGGCCGAGCGCGCCGTCCTCGCCGATCCCGACGAAGAAGCGGTTGTCGCTCCCGACCTCGAACGGGAGCCGGAACGGCGCCGCGCCGACGATCGCCGGCACGACCACGGCCGGGAAGCGGACGAACACCGCACGCGAGCACGGCCATGAGGGGCACCCCGAGCGCGACGGCCAGGGCGCCGGCGGAGGAGGCGATCGTGTCACCGAGGCCGCCCGGCACGAGCTCGCGCGCGAAGAGCAGCTCCCCGGCGCCGAGCGCGACGAGCCCGGCCGCGACAAGGAGACGCGACCGTCCGAGGAGCGCGGCGAGCGCCCCCAGGGACGCGAGGACGGCCGCGGCGTTCGTCATCCCCTGGCGCCGACGTCTGCGTGGACTGAGGCGACGGCGTCCGGCACGCGGGTAACGTATCTGGCGGGTCCCCGGGGAACAGCTGACAGGCGGCCTACCGTCTCCTCGGGCATGTCCGTCGACCTGGCCCACGCTCCGTGAAGAAGCGCATCTTCATCATCGTCGCCGTCGTCGTGGTCGCCGGGATCGCCACCGCGGGCGTCCTCGGTGCGCTCTGGTACCGCGACCAGACGGAGGAGAAGGTGGTGCGCGGATCCTCGACCGAGGAGTTCGTCACGACCGACGCCCCGGAGGCCGCGCCGCCGCGGCCGAAGGAGGAGGTCAAGCGGATCCCCTGGCCGATGTACGGCTACGACCCGGCCCGCACGAAGTTCGCCCCGGAGTTCAAGCACCGCCCGCCGTTCAAGCGTCTCTGGAACGTCCAGACGCACAAGTACATCGAGTACCCGCCCGCGGTCGCGGAGGGCCGGGTCTTCGTCGCGAACCAGGAGGGCGACTTCCTCGCGATCCGCGGGAAGGACGGCAAGGTGCTCTGGCACAAGGAGCTCGGACGCTGCGTCGTGTCGGGGCCGGCGTTCAAGAACGGCACGGTCTACATCGGCGTGATGAACCCGCTCCCGTGCCAGCGCGCGTCGAGCCGCTCCACCCAGTCCGGCTACGTCCTCGCCGTCGACGCGAAGACGGGCAAGCAGCGCTGGCGGTTCGACACGACGCCGGTCGAGTCGTCGCCACTGATCGTCGGCAACTTCCTCTACGTCGGGTCGTGGAACCACCGCATCTACGCGCTCAGCACGCGCAACGGCCGCGTCCGCTGGTCGTTCGACGCCGGCGCCGAGGTGAACAGCTCGGGCGCGTTCGCGGACGGGACGGTGTTCTTCGGCACCGACAACGGCTACCTCTACGCGCTGAACGCCTGGAACGGCTCGGTCAAGTGGCGCGCCTCCTCGTTCTCCCGCTTCGGGAGCCGCGAGTACTTCTACGCCACGCCGGCCGTGGCGTACGGGCGCGTGTACATCGGGAACTCCGACGGCACCTTGTACGCGTTCGGGGCGAAGAGCGGGAAGCTCCTCTGGGCGCAGTCGGCCGGGACGTACGTGTACGCGTCGGCGGCGATCTGGGACAAGAAGATCTACCTCGGCACGTACGACGGGCGCTTCACCGCGTTCGACGCCGCCACCGGCGACGTCGTCTGGCGCCGCGAGATGCCGAGCGCGATCCACGGCGCGGCGACCGTCCTCAACGGCCTCGTCTACTTCTCGACGCTCTCGAGCAACATCGCCCCGCGCGCGAAGCGCTACGTCAAGCGCGGGCCGCGGGGCAGCTACGCGCTCGACGCGCGCACCGGGAGGCTCGTCTGGGACTGGCCGGGCATGGGCATGTACTCGCCGGTCGTGGCCGACGAGCAGCGGATCTACCTCGTCGGCTCGACGCGCGTCGTCGGCCTCCAGCCGCACAACGCGCCGAAGCAGCGCGACGGACAAGAAGAAGAGCAAGAAGCAGCGCTCCGCCGGGTCCGGCGGGTCGTAGGCGCCCGGAGCCCGGTCAGGACTCGCGGGCGCGGCCTGTGACGAGCGAGTAGCCCTCGTGCAGGAACGGCGTGCGGTCGACGAGCACGGCGATCTCGTCCGGCGCGAAGAGACCCTCGTCGGTCGCGTAGCGGTCGATCAGTTCGGGCGCGGTCAGGTCGAACGGCTCCTCGTCCGGATCGGGGTCCTCCCAACCGGCGGCCGGCTCGACGGGCGCGACCTTGATCGTCTCGCACGCGACGAGGACCGGACGCCCCGCCTCCTTGGCCGCCTCGGCCAGCCCGGCCGTCCCGACCTTGTTCACGAGCGACCCGTCCCGGAAGACGCAGTCCGCGCCGACGAGCAGGACGTCGACGGTCTCGAGCGCGTGGGCCGCGTCCTCGTCCGCGACGAGGTCGACCGCCAGGCCTGCCGAGGCGAGGACGTCGGCGAAGTCGCGGCCCTCCTCGTGCGGCGCGCTGACCGTGCAGACGACGCGCTCGGGGCCGGCGTGCACGAGCGCCTCGAGGACGGTCGCCGACGCGGAGTGCGTGAGGACGCGGCCGCCGATCTCGGGGCGCAGGAGGACGGCGATCGACGTGGCGGCGCGGTCGCGGCGGTCGATCAGCGCGCGGCACTCCTCGATCAGCTGCTCGGTCGTCCGCCCGGCGACGAGCACGCGTCCGAGCGCGGCGGCGATCGCGCCGATTGCGGGCCGCGCGGCCGCGAGCCTGCGACCGGCCTCGACCGGATCGTCACCGGCGGCGGCCGCGTCGGCGAGCGCCTCGACCGCCTGGCGCGCCAGCCAGCCGGCGCCGTGCACGCGGTCTTCGGAGATCAGGCGGATGCGGTCGTCGAGCGTCTGGGCCATCGTGTCGGCGTGCGGCCGGGCGCATTCGCGCGGCCGCGCGCGTCCTGTAACTCTTCCAGACGTCCGCGCGGCTCGCGGCAGACCGCGTGTCCGGAGGCGTCGCGCGCGCGAGCGTGAGGTCGTCGCGGTGCGCCGTATGACGGACGGGCATGAGCAGGGCTTTCCTACAATCCCGCGGATGAACGGGCTGCAGCGCTACCTCGCCGACCGCCCGCTCGCGCCCGCCGTGGTGGCGGAGGTCGGCTGGGTGAACGGCCTCGGAGCGATCCGCCAGTTCGCGCGCGCGGGGATCCCCGCGATCTCGATCGACCACCGGCGCAGCGCGCTCGGGTTCAAGTCGCGGCACACGTTCGGTGTGCTCGTTCCGGACCCGGTCGCCGACCCCGACGGGTACGTCGACACGCTGATCGAGCTCGGCGACACGATCGGCCGGCCGGCGCCGATCTTCCCGACGCACGACGACCACCTGAACGCGATCGCGGCCGGCGCCGAGCGGCTCGGCGAGCGGTTCCTCTACCCGTTCCCGAGCTGGGACGTGCTCGAGCCGATCCAGTCCAAGCGCAACCAGCTCGCGCGCGCGCACGAGCTCGGGATCCCGGCGCCGCGGACGACGACGGATCCCTCCGACGACCTGACCTTCCCGGTGCTCGTGAAGCCGTCCGACCCGGTCGGCTTCCGGCGGACGTTCAAGCTCCAGTCCTTCCGCTGCGAGACGCGGGCCGAGCTCGACGAGGCCTGGGAGAGCGCGCAGCCGTACGAGCCGCTGATCCAGGAGTGGATCCCGGGCGGAGACGACGAGCTCTACACGCTCGGCTGCTACCTGGCGCGCGACGGTGAGGCGCTCGGCGTCTTCTCGGGGCGGAAGCTCCTCCAGACGCCGCCGGGCGTCGGGTCGGGCCGGATCTGCGAGTCGATCTGGGTGGACGAGGTGGTCGACCAGGGCCTCGCGTACCTGCGCGGGCTCGAGTGCTTCGGGCTCTCGCAGACCGAGTTCAAGCGCGATCCCCGCGACGGCGCCTACAAGCTGATGGAGGTCAATCCGCGCCTCTGGCAGTGGCACGGCCTCGCGGCCGCGGTCGGCGTCGACTTCCCGCTGATCGCCTACTGGGATCTCCTCGGCGCGCGGCTGCCGGCGGCGACGATGAACGGCGCGCGCAAGCGCTGGGCGATCACGTTCATGCGCGGCGAGCGGCCGGCGTGGGTGCGGCCGCCGTACATCGATCCGCTGCTCGCGCTCGACGACCCGATGCCCGCCCTCGCGCATGCGCGGCGCCTCGTCCGCGGGCGGCGCTGACCCGGCCGGTGCCGGGGTCATGGCGACGGCCGGGCTAGCGCTGACGCCGCGCAACTGGGGCGTCCGGCCCGCCGTCCTCGCGGCCGCGGCAGCCGCGCCCGCGGTGCTGCTCGCTCGCACAGCTGTTGCCGGAGGACGGGCTCGGGCTGGCCGTCCGCCTCGCGGCGGCCGACGGTCTGCCTGCTCGTGCTCCCAGGCTGCGCTGATCGTGCGGGCGATCGGCTGGCCCTCCGTGCCGGCGTACGCGCTCGCCGCGTCGATCGCGGTCAGCCTCGGCGTGCTCTTCGTCGCGCTCGCGATCACGTTCGTCGGTCGAGGGCAGCCTCGACCTGACGCTCGGGCTCGTCGCCGTCGCGGCGCTGGCCGCGCTCGTGCCGGCGGCCCGCGCGGACGCGCCGGCGGCGGAGCGGTCGGAGGTGGTCGTCCTTGCCGCGGTGCTCGGCGCCGGGGTCGTGTTCGCGGGCGTCGTCTGGTGGGTGCAGCACTCGCTCGGCACCGGTGACGTCCTCTTCCACCTCGGCCGAGCGCGGAAGCTCGCCGAGGCGGACTCGCTCTCGTCGCTCTCCGTCGTGAACGAGTTCCGGGACGGCGGCGACCACCCGGGCTACGCCTTCCCGCTGTGGCACGCGTTCCTCGCGCTCGTCTCCCGGCTCGCGGGCGTCGACGTCTCGCTCGTCGTCCTCCACGCCGGCTCGGCGCTGACGCCGCTCGCGTTCGGGGCTGCCTACGCGGCCGGGAGGGCCGTGCTCGGGCACTGGGCGGGCGGCGTCGCGGCCCTCGCCGCACAGGTCGCCTGGGTCGGCTTCTCCCGGGCAGGCGTCGGGTCGTTCACGTCGCTCGCGCTCCCTGCGACGGCGACTCGCCTCCTGCTCGTCTCGATCCTGATCGCGCTCCTCTTCGCGTACCTCCGCGAGCCGAGCCGCCGCCTCCTGCCGCCGCTCGTCGCCGCGGCGCTCGCGGTAGCCGTCGTCCACCCTTCGTACCTCGTCCTCGTCGCGATCCCGCTCGCCGGGTTCGCGGCGCTCGCGCTCGCGGTTGGGCCGCGGCGCCGAGACCTGGCCGTCCGGATCGGCTGGGCCGCCGGGCGCGGTCGTCGTGCCCGCGGCGCTGTTCTTCGCCTGGCTCTGGCCGTCGGTCTCGGACTTCGCGTCACACCGGACGGCCGAGGAGGAGCGGGCCCGCGCGCTCGCCCACTACGGGGCGCAGCTCCAGGGGGTCGGCGACGGACTCCGTGCCGCGCCGGACGCGATCACCCGAGAGCGGGCCGGTCCTGCTGGCGGCGCTGATCGTCCTTCCGCTGGTGGCGCTCGCCGTCCGGCGCTGGTGGGCCGCGTTCGCGGTCGGCGGAACCGTGCTCACGCTGGCCGTGCTGCTCGTTCCCTTCGTGTTCACGGCCTTCGTGGACGCGATCTCCGTGTCCCAGGGACGGCGCCTGGCGCAGTTCCTGCCCGTGGCGTTCGCCGTCGCTGCCGCCGCGGTTCTCGTCGGGCGTTTCCGGATCGTCGGCGCCGCGGCCGCGCTCGGGTTCGGCCTCGCGCTCGAGCTCGCCTACCAATCGGACAGCACCCCGGGCGTGGAGGCGCCCGGGACCGATCTGGCCGCTCTGGGTCGCGCTCGTCGGCGCGCCGATCGGGGTCGCCGTCGGCCTCTGGCTCGGGCTCGAGGCTCGACGGATTCCTCGTCCAGACGCGCTGGACGGCCGTGGTCGCCTGCGCGTTCATCGCGCCGATCGCCGTCGCCGGCCTGGCGGACCTCCACCGGGCGGACGCGCCCGACCCGTACGGCCTGTCGCCAGGGCTCGTCCGGGCGCTCGACGAGCTCGACCACAGTGCGGTCGTCTTCGCGCCGGTCGAGACGGCGTATCGCGTGACGGCCGCCGCGCCCGGTGTTCGTCGCCGCGACGCTGCCCTTCCATGTCGCCGACACCGGCGCCACGCGCCCGCACCGGCGCCAGCGCGACGCGATCCGCTTCTTCAACCCGAGCCAGCTGTCTGACTCGGAGAGGACGGCGCTCCTCGAGCGCTACGGCGCGGACTACGTGCTCGTGGACAAGACGCGTCCGTACCCGAAGGCGTTCACGGCGACGCTCGAGCCGATCTACGAGGACGGTCGCTACCTCCTCCTGCGGGCGCCGACGGCCGACACGGGCTGACGAGCCGAGCTGCCGTCGCCCAGCGCCGCGTCCACGGTGCGGCCGGGGCCCGCTGCGGTCTGGATCAGGTCGGAGCCCGGCGCGCCGCGGAGGTCTGCCTCGCGGCTCTGCCGGCGATCGGGCTCGGCGAGCTCACGGGATTCCGCGACTGCGACGGCGCGTTGCAGCGCGTCCGAGGCGCGGCTCGGAAGTCTCCGGCACGGCCCGCACCGGCGGGTGCATGTCCGGCTGCAAGCTGCGCCGGCGCACGAGCCGTCGGCGCACGCCGAGGAGCGCCGCGAACGAGGGCGTCCCGAGCGCGACTGCCGGAAGGCCGCCACGGCAGCCGGTCGCGCTCGGTCCGAGTCGGCCGACGCTCGCGCGAGAGTCGGCGCACGCGACCGGGATGTTCGCATCGTGCGTCCGCGTGCGAGACGCGAGGACGGCGTGGCGCGCTCGGAACGGACGATCGTCCTCGCGCGGCTCGCCCGTCGGCGCGGCCGTCCCGCTCGCGTGCCTGAACTGCCGTCTCCGCGACCGGCGCGGATCGCGGCTGCTGCACCGGCATCTCGGGTGCAGCCGGAACGGACGGCTCGACGCTCGGCGGCTCGGGGGCGAGCTCGACCGCCGGCGCGTGAGCCAGGTTCCGGCACGGACGCCGCGGGAACTTGCACGGGGAGCGGGAGGTTCGACGGCTGGCTCCTCGGCCGCAGGCGGCTCGGGCTCGGACGCCTCCGGCGCCTCCGACGGCGTCTCCGGCACGCTCGGCTCCGGGTCGGCCGGCGGCGTCCGGCTCGCTCGCCTCGGGAACGACCGGCGCGGCGACGGGCAGGAGCGGGAGCGGATCGACGTAGCCCTGCGGGTCGGCGGTCACGCGTACGCCGAGGTGGACGGAAGGAAGCTCGTGCTCGATCCCGTCGCTCGGCCCGACCACCGCGACCGAGTCGCCCTCGGCCACGGTCGCGCCGCGTGCGACGGAGAACGCGCCGAGGTGGAGCAGCGTCACCGAGTACCCGTCAGCCGTCTCGATCGTGACCGTCCGGCCGTTGCCGGGCACGGTGCCGGCGAAACGGACGAGCCCGGCCCGCGGCGCGCGCACCGCCGTGCCAGGCGCAGCGCCGATGTCGATGCCGCGGTGGAGCCCCGCCGCGTACGGGTCGTTCCCGAAGAGGAATGGTCGTAGCACCGGTCCGTCCACTGGCCATGTCCAGGCGTGGGCGGGCGGCGCGCCGAGGAGCGTTGCGAGGAGGACCGGGAGGAGCGCGATACGTCGCACGGTCTGCCTCCCGTTGTCTCGTGTGTGAACGAGATCCACGGTAGCGGGGTGGTCGGACGTTGTCAAATGCGACGACGGATCGGCGCTCGGGCGGGCCACGGTTGAGGCGCGGATCCGCCGGTCACCTGCTGGTACAGTCGGCCGCCATGAGCGCCCCCCAGCCCCGGCCCGTCCGGCCCGCATACGAGCCCGACGAGGAGCGGGAGATCGACTTCGGCCGGCTCGGGCGCAGCATCGTGCGCCGCTGGTGGCTCGTCCTCGCGGCGGTCCTGCTCGGAGCGCTCGCCGGCTACGTGACGTCGGTCGGCGGCGGGGACGTGTTCGTCGCCCGCACGACCGTCTACCTCGGCCAGCCGCTCTCGCCCACGGGGAACGCGCAGATCCAGAGCCTCGGAACGAACCCCGCGACCGTCTCGGAGATCGTGCGGAGCGACGAGGTCGTGGACAAGATCGCGGACGAGCTCGGCATCAGGCCGGGCCAGCTCCGGGCGGGGATCTCGACCCGCCAGATCGTCCCCGCCGGGACGACGGCCGCCAGCCGCGCGAACCAGAACCCGCTCGTGCAGATCTCGGTGCGCGGCCCGTGGGACGGCGACACGACCGCGCAGGCGGCGAACTCCCTCGCGGACGAGGTCGTGACGAAGGTCTCCGGCTACGTCGACGCGAAGATCTAGGCGCTCGAGCAGCGGCTCGCAGTCCGAGAACCGCGAGCTCGCGCAGCTCGACCGGCGGATCGACCAGCTGAGCGCGAGCGAGGTCGCGCGGGCTCACTTCGGGCGAGCGGCTGATCCTGATCGGCCTCGCCGAGCAGCGGCGCGGCCAGCTCGTCTCGGAGCGCACGGACACCGAGCAGCTCCTGACGCTCGCCCAGACGGTCGAGCGCGGCACCCAGGTGACCGAGGCCAAGGCCTCGCGCGTGCCGGCCCAGAGTCCGAGGAGCTCGATCGTCGTCGGCGCCCTGATCGGCCTGCTCGTCGGGATCGCCCTCGCGCTGCTCTGGGATCCGCTCGTCGGCCGCCGCCGCGCGGCCACGGCCTAGGTCCCGTGCTCGACGGGAAGACCATCGCGGTCGTCGTTCCCGCGTACAACGAGGAGGCGCTCGTCGGCTCGACCGTGGCCCAGATCCCCGCCTTCGTCGACCGGATCATCGTCGTCGACGACGGCTCGAACGACGAGACGGCCGCGAAGGCGCAGGCCGGCGACCCGCGCGTCGAGGTCGTCCCGCACGAGCGGAACCTGGGCGTCGGCGCCGCGATCGTCTCCGGCTACAAGCAGGCCGTCGCGGAGGAGATCGACGTGACGTGCGTGATGGCCGCCGACGGCCAGATGGATCCCGACGACCTCGAGACGCTCGCGCGCGCGATCGCCGCGGGCGAGTGCGACTACGCGAAGGCGAACCGGCTCTTCACGGGCCAGGCGTGGGAGATCATCCCGCGGAGCCGCTACATCGGGAACGCGATCCTCTCCTTCCTGACGAAGATCGCGTCCGGGTACTGGCACGTGGCCGACTCGCAGTCCGGCTACACCGCGGCGAGCCTCGACACGCTTCGGATGCTCGACCTCGACCGGATCTACCGGCGCTACGGCTTCCCGAACGACATGCTCGTCCACCTGAACGTCTGGAACCGGCGCGTGCGCGACTACCCCTCCCGGCCGATCTACGGCGTCGGCGAGCGGAGCGGGATCCGCATCTACCGCGTCGTCCCGACGATCTCCTGGCTCCTCCTCAAGGGCTTCCTCTGGCGGCTGAAGGAGAAGTACGTGATCCGCGACTTCCACCCGCTCGTGCTCTTCTGGCTGCTCGGGCTGCTGCTCTTCGGCGTCGGCTTCGCGCTCGGGGTCGCGCTGACGGTGCTCCGCTTCATGGGGAACGGGATCACCCCGGCGACCGTCGTCCTCGTCGCGCTGCTCGTGATCTCGGGGCTCCAGCTCCTGCTCTTCGCCATGTGGTTCGACATGGAGTCGAACAAGGACCTGAGGTAGCGCCGGGCCGCATGGGAGCAGCCGTTCCGCGGGCGTCCCTATGATGAGATCCGTGCCGACTTCCATCGTCACGCGGCGGCTGCGGCTTCCTCGGCTCGCACCTCGCCGACCACCTGCTCGGGCAGGGCCACCGCGTGATCTGCGTCGACAACCTCGACACGGGGTCGCTCCAGAACATCGAGCACATCGCGAACGGCGCGGACTTCCAGTTCGTGAACCACGACCTGACCGAGCCGTTCTTCGTCGACGAGCCGATCGACTTCGTCTTCCACCTCGCGAGCCCGGCGAGCCCGATCGACTACCTGCGGCTCCCGCTCGGGACGCTCAAGGTCGGCTCGTACGGGACGCACCACATGCTCGGGCTCGCGAAGTTCAAGCGCTCGCGCTTCCTGCTCGCCTCGACGAGCGAGGTCTACGGCGACCCGCAGGTGCACCCGCAGCCCGAGACCTACTGGGGGAACGTGAACCCGATCGGGCCGCGCGGCGTGTACGACGAGGCGAAGCGCTACGCCGAGGCGCTCGCGATGGCGTACCACCGCCAGCAGGGCGTGAACACGTGCATCGCGCGGATCTTCAACACGTACGGGCCGCGCATGCGCCCGCACGACGGCCGCGCGATCCCGACCTTCATGCGCCAGGCGCTCGAGGGGAAGCCGGTCACGGTCTTCGGCGATGGGTCGCAGACGCGGTCGTTCTGCTACGTCGACGACCTGATCCGCGGGCTCTTCCTGCTCGCGACGAGCGGGGAGCACCTGCCGGTGAACATCGGCAACCCGAGCGAGATGACGCTGCTCGAGCTGGCCGAGGCGGTCATCCGCGCGACCGGCTCCGAGAGCGAGATCGTCTTCGAGGCGCTTCCGGTGGACGACCCGCAGGTGCGCCAGCCGGACATCACGCGGGCGAAGCAGATCCTCGGGTGGGAGCCGGAGATCGGGCTCGACGAGGGTCTCCGCCGGACGCTGGCCGGCCAGGGCTTCGACAGCCCCGTCGCCACCGCCTAGCGCTCCGCCGTTCCGCCTAGGATCGGCGCGCGTGCGCGTCGTCGTCCTCACCACGTCGTATCCCGCGCCGGGCCGCGAGCACGCCGGCCGGTTCGTCGCCGACGCGGTCGAGCACCTGCGCGCGGCCGGGATCGAGGTCGCGGTGCTCGCGCCGGGGCAGGGGTTCCGGGACTTCGGGCTCGCGGACGGGGTGCTCGCCGGCGTGCGGCGGCGGCCGTGGGCGGCACCGTTCCTGCTGGCGGCGATGACGCGGGCGGTGCGGCGGGCGGGCCGGAGGCGGATCTCGTGCACGCGCACTGGCTGCCGACGGCGCAGGCGGCGCGGCTCGCGCGCGTGCCGTACGTCGTCACGCTGCACGGCTCGGACATCGCGCTGGCGCAGCGGGCGCCGCGGCTCGCACGCGGGATCCTGCGCGCGGCGCGGGGCGTGATCGCCGTCTCGACCGCGCTCGCGGACGAGGCCCGGCGGCTCGGCGCCCGCGAGGTGACCGTGATCCCGAACGGCGTCTCGATCCCGGCCGAGCCCGGCGTCGAGGCCGAGCCGCCGTACGTCCTCTTCGCCGGCCGTCTGTCCCGAGGAGAAGGGCGTGGAGGAGTTCGTCGAGGCGACGCGTGGGCTGCGGACGGTCGTCACCGGCGACGGGCCGCTGCGCGACCTGGTGCCGGACTCGCTGGGATTCGTCCCGCGCGAGGAGTACGAGCGGCTGCTCGCGGGCGCCGCGGTCGTGGCGGTACCCTCGCGGCGCGAGGGATTCGGCCTCACGTGCGCGGAGGCGATGGCGTACGGGCGGCCCGGTCGTCGCGAGCGCGGTGGGCGGGCTGCTCGACCTCGTCCGCGACGGGGAGACCGGGCTGCTCGTGCCGCCGCGCGACCCCGCGGCTCTCCGCGCCGCGCTCGACCGGCTGCTCGCCGACCGCGAGCTCCGCGACCGCCTCGGCTCCGCCGCCCGGGCCCACGTGGCCGAGCTCTGCGCCTGGGACCGGGTCACGGAGCGGACGATCGCGACGTACCGGGCGAGTACCGTTCCGCCGGTGACGGCGGGCGAGGATCCGGTGAGCGAGCCGCTCGCACCCGACTTCGGCGTCGAGCGCGAGGCCGAGCGGGAGACGCCGCCCGAGCCGGCGAGCCGCGCGGGCGGGATGTTCGTCCTCACCCTCTCGAACGCGCTCTACATCGCGACCGCGTACGCGATCACCGTCTGGCTCGCGCACCACCTCGGCACGGACGACTTCGGGCGCTACGGCGTCGTGACGGCGATCGCGACGCTCGTCAGCATCGCGGTCACGCGGGGCGTCCCGGTGGCGGCCACGCGGGCGATCGCCGCCGACCCGGGCGCGGCCGGGCGCACGATGCGGACGGCCGTGCGCGTGATGGTCCCCCTCGCGCTCGGCGTGACGGCGGTCGCGGCGCTCGCCGCCTGGCCGATCGCGCAGGTGCTCGGGGACGACGGCCTCTACGACGCGCTCCTGATCGCCTCGATCGCAGCGATCACCTACGCGGCGCAGGCGATGCCGCTCGCGTGGTTCGCCGGTTGGCACCGGCACGGGCGGCAGGCGGTCGCGCAGAGCTGGTACGCGGTCTCGCGGCTCGGCGCGATCATCGGCGGCGCGCTCCTCGCCGGGCTGAACGGGGCGGTGGCCGGCTTCGTGCTCGCGCCGGCGATCGCGGTGCTCGCGACGCTCGGCGGCTTCCGCGGCAAGGCGTTCGAGGCGGGAGCGGCGCGCGGCCCTCGCTGCCACCGGCGACGCCCCGGCGGCTCCTGCGGGGATCCGCTCCGCTCGTGATCGTGGCGGGGCTGGTCTCGCTGCTCCTTACGCTCGACCTGCTCGCCTTCAAGCGGGTCGCGACCGCGGGGGACGCGGGCCGCTACGCCGCGGCCGCGACGATCGCCCACGTCCCGTTCTTCCTCCTCCGCTCGGCGCCGATCGTGATCGTCCCCGCGGTCGCCGCGGCGCGGCGGCAGGGCGCGAACGCGGCGATCCGCGGCGGGGTCGGCGACGCGCTCGTGCTCCTCGCCCTGCCGACGGCGCTCCTCATCAGCCTGGGCGACCGCGCGCTCGAGCTGATCTTCGGCGAGCAGTACGCGGTCGACGGGCTCGTCGTCGCGCCGCTCGCGATCGCGACCGCGGCGATCACGATCTTCTCCGTCCTCGTCGCGGTGGAGACCGCGCTCGGGACGCTCAAGATCGCCGTCGCGACCGGGGTCGTCGGCTGCGTCCTCGTCGCCGCGGCGGCGGCGATCGGCGGGCAGGGCTCGGACACCTCGCGCGCGGCCTGGTTCGTCGCCGGCGCCGCCACGCTGGCCGCGCTCGTGCACGCGGGTGCGCTCTGGGTGCGCATCGGGCCGTTCGTCCCCGGCCGGGCGCTCGTTGCGATCGTCGTCGCCGCGGCCCTGGCGGCGCTCACGCTCCTCGCGCCGGGGGGCGCCGTGTGGTTCCTGACGGTTGCCGCCGCGGCCTCGCTCGTGTACGCGGGCGTCGCGCTCGGCGCGCGGCTCGTGCGGCTGCGCTAGTAGCCCCAGATCGCCGCGAGATCGCGCCCCACGAGCTCGGAGGTGCGCGCGACGTCGGGCCGCAGCTCCTCGCGGAGCTCCGCCTCGAGCTCCGGCGGGATCCGCGCTGCCGGCGGCGGGCCGCATCACCGTCCCGGCGACCCGCTTGCTCACCCGGTCGTAGCGCCTCGGGCCGAGGACGCGGAACACGGCCCGCTTCAGGCGCGGCGAGTTGAGCGCCCGGTTCAGGCGGGCGCTGCGCGGCGCCTTGCGAGCGTGCACCTCGCGGAAGTCCGGCTCGTGCGCCGGGATCGACGCCGAGGAACTCGAGCACGCTGCCGGTACCCGCGCCGCGTTGTCCGCGCGGAACTCCTCGAAGACGAGCACGAGCACCTGCTTCGCGCGGGAACGCGGCGAAGTAGCGCTCGAGCTGCGGCGCGTAGCGCGCCCGCTCGCGGTAGTGGAGGAACGACGGGCAGCGGACGCGCGGCGGGATCTCGCGTCCCGCCCGGCGCGCCGGCTCCTTTGCGAGGGCGCGGGCGAAGTCGGGCTCGTCCTCGGTCGTCTCGTTCACGAACTGGGCGTGGAGCGCGTGCATGAACGAGACCGGCTCGCGGAGCATGACGACGATCCGCGCGTCGCGGGTTCGCGCGGTGGATGTTCGCGGCCGCGTCGCGGGAGTGGAGGTACGCGGTCGAGCCGTCGCCGCGCAGCTGCCCGGCGCGGCACGCTGCGAAGACGGCCGCGTAGTCCTCCTCCGTCCGGAACTCGAACCACGTCGGCGCGCCGTGGAAGCGGTCGCTCTCGGCCATCAGGTCGGTGGCGAAGTACGCCGGCTCCTTCGGCACGGACATGCAGATCTCGGGATGCCCGCTCAGGAACTCGGCGAGCGCGGTGGTGCCCGATTTCGGCTCGCCGACGATCGCGAAGTCGATCATCGCGCCCATTCTGGCGCTCAAGCGGGCCGCTCAGAGAGCCGATCCCTCCCATGTGACGCCTCTGCGCCTGCTTGCGATCGTGCCCGCGTACAACGAGGCCGCCTCGGTCGGCCGCGTGATCGACGAGATCCGCGCGGCCCAGCCCGGCTTCGAGATCCTCGTCGTCGACGACGGCTCGCGCGACGGCACGGCCGAGGTCGCCCGCGCGCACGGCGCGCAAGTCGTCTCGCTCCCCTTCAACCTCGGGATCGGCGGCGCCGTCCAGACCGGCTACCGCTATGCGCGCGCGCACGGGTTCGAGCTCGCCGTCCAGGTGGACGCCGACGGCCAGCACGATCCGGCCGAGCTCGCGGCGCTCGATCCGCCCCGTGCTCGCGGGCGAGGCCGACTTCGCGGTCGGCTCGCGCTTCGCCGGCACCGGCTCGTATCGCGCCCCGCTCGCGCGACGGCTCGGGATCCGGCTCTTCGCCGGGACGATCTCGCGGATCACGCGCCAGCGCGTCACCGACACGACCTCCGGCTTCCGCGCCGCGAACCGGCGCGCGATCGAGCTCTTCGCCGAGGACTACCCGCACGACTACCCCGAGGTCGAGACGACCGTGATGGTCGTGAAGGAGCGCCTCCGCCTCGTCGAGGTGCCCGTGACGATGCGCGAGCGCGCCGCCGGCCGCTCGTCGATCACCGCCGCCCGCTCCGCCTACTACGTCACGAAGGTGATGGTCGCGCTCTTCGTCGGCCTCTTCCGCGCGCCGAGCCCGGAGCGGGCATGACGCCGTTCCGCGTCTCGATCGTCGCGGCGCTCGTCTCGTTCGCGCTCCTGCTCGTCGTGCTCGAGCTGATCCGCTCGCGCCGGCTGCGCGAGCGCTACGCGCTGCTCTGGCTTCTCACGGCCGTCGTGCTGCTGACCCTGTCGCTCTGGCGCGGCGGGCTGGACACGATCGCCGGCGCTGCGGGGATCTCGTACGCGCCGTCGGCGCTCTTCGCCGTCGCGGGCGTGTTCGGCGTCGCGGTGCTCCTGCACTACTCGACCGTCATCTCGCGCCTCTCCGACGAGAACGCGATCCTGGCGCAGCGGCTCGCGCTGCTAGAGGCCGAGCACGCCGCTGCGGCTGCCGGTGCGGGTGAACCGCGCCCCCGGCAGGTACTCGAGGCGGTCGACGCGGAACGAGACGATCCGGGGGCTGGCGGTGCCACCGTCCAGGATCTCGGCGCGGTTCGACGTGACGTGCAGCGTGCGCGCCGCGCCGTCGGCGGGCAGCGCGACCTCCACTGACTCGCCGCCGGCGAGGGTGACGGCGCGCCTGGCGCCGCCCTCGACCTCGACCAGCACCTCGCGCTCGTCGGCGCCCGCCGGGAGCGAGAGCACGACGCGGTAGGCGCCCGGCCCGGCGTCGGCCGGCCAGGTGCGGTAGCGGAGGTTCCCGCGCGCCCAGCCGTCGTAGTAGAGGCCCTCGGCGAGCGAGGAGACGCGCGGCGCCGTCGGGGACACGGACGAGCGTCAGCCCGTCGCGCGGCCGGGCGACGACCTCGCCCTCGAGGCCGATCCGCGTGCCGAAGTCGTTCACGACGAGGAGGCCGGCGGCGGCCGGGCTTTCCGTCCACGGTCAGCGTCCCGTCGTCGGCGACGCTTCGCGCGGCCGGAGGGCCACGGATCGACCTTCGGCGCGTCGACGCCGAGCCAGACCGGCCGGCCGGCGTCGCGGTTCCAGGCCTCGAACGTCCAGCGCGAAGAACGCCGGACCGCCCGCGAGGCCGAGGAAGTCGGCGCGGCCGTAGCCGCCCTCGTCCAGCCAGTCGGGCTGCGCGGGCGCGAACGCCGCGCGCGAGCGCTCCGTCATCGCGTGGTCGCCGGCGTAGGCGGCGACGCCGGTCGCGAGCATCACGCCGATCGTCAGCGGCGCCGCGATCCGCGGCCGCCAGACGACGACGCCCATGAGCACGAGGGCCGCGACGCCGAAGACGGTCGCCGCGTTCGCGTGGCCGAAGAGGTGCGCGAGCTCGCCGTACGCCGAGAGGACGGGCGAGTCGAACGAGAAGCGGTTGTCCGCGAGGGTCGGGAAGGGCACGAGCCAGCCGAGCGCGGCGACGACGACCGCGATCCCGATGTACGCGCGGCGGTGCGGCGCGCCGCGCTCGAGGTAGGCGAGGAACGCCATCACGACGAGCGGGACGAGGTAGATCGCGTAGCGCCCGAGCGGCCGCTCCGAGTCGCCCGCGGCGACGACGCCGATCAGCGCGAGAAACGCCGCCGCGAGCCCGACGGTCAGCCAGGCGAACGCGCGCTCCGCGTCCGTGCGCGGGCGGGCGGCCAGCAGGCCGAGGCCGAGCACGGCGCCCGGCACGACCGCGAGGCCGGCGGCGAAGGGCACGAGGACGGCGGTGCTGCCGGCCCAGCGCGCGACGTCGAGCGCGCCGACGTCGAGGTCGAAGATCCCGGCGTACATCCCGAGGACGGCCGTCCCGCCGAGCACCGCGGCGGCGCCGAGCGCGAGCAGGCCGAGCACCGGGCAGGGCGCTCCGCCGGCGCAGGGCGAACACGAGGCCGAGGACGACCGGGAGCGCGACGAACTGCATCCGCGTCCCGACCGCGAGGAGCGAGACGGCGCCGGCGGCCATCCACCAGCGCGGCGAGGGCCGCGTCAGCGCGCGGACGTAGACCGCGACCGCGAGCAGGAAGACCGGGTAGGCGAGCGGCTCCGAGAGGAGGTAGGCGCTGTAGAGCATCCCCGGCGCCGCGACGGTCGCGGCGGCGGCGAGGAGTGCGTACGTCGGCCGGACGACCTGGCGCGCGAGCCAGTACGCCGGGAAGCAGGCGGCGCTCATGACGAGCGCGCTCAGTACCTTCGCGACGGCGTAGGCGGTCTCCATGTCGCCGAGGAGCCAGGCCGGCGCGGCGAGGAGCGCGGGGAGGAAGGCGGGGAAGAACGCGGTCGCGTCGCGGATCTCGAACGGCGTCCCGGCGGCGAACGCGCGGGCGAGGCCGCCGTGCAGGAGCTCGTCCGTGAAGACGGCGGGGGTGACGTGCATCGTCCCCTGGACCGCGTGGTAGGCGGCGGCAACGGCGAAGATCGCCGTCAGCAAGACGGTCGGGGACGGGCGGCGGCGCGGCCGCCGCGACGGCGTTTCGGCGAGGGTCGGAACAGGCCGCGGCGGAGGCGCCACGCGCGCGGGCCGCACGGGCGCGGGCGTGCTCATGCGGCTGGTATCGGCAGCCGATACCAGACCCTGTAGATGAGCGCACCGCCGCACCGAACCTGGACGACGCACGTGCCCCCCACGAGGGGCGCTGCCGAACGACGCTCTCGACAATCTCTTGCTGGCCTCGGTGGCCGCCGCGGCCTACGAGAGCGGCGCGCCGGACCCGGCAAGTAACACACTGTTGCAAGGAAGGACCCGGCCCGCGCGGCCCAGAGTGTCCGTGGTGGTCGTGGCCTACCGGGCGGGCGAGGCGCTCGATCGCTGCCTCGACTCGCTCGAGCGCCAGGACGTCCCGCTCGAGACGATCGTGGTCGCGAACGGCGCCGCCGAGCAGGAGGTCGAGCGCGCCGCGGCCCGCGAGACCGTCCGTGTCGTCGATCCGGGCCGGAACCTCGGCTTCGCCGCGGGCTGCAACGTCGGCGCCCGCCAGGCCGGCGGCCACGTGCTCGTCTTCCTGAACCCGGACACGGTCGCCGGCGACGGCGCGATCGACGCGCTCGCCGACACCGTCTCCGACCCGGAGATCGGGATCGCCATGGCCCGCGTCCGCCTCCTCGACTCCCCGACGCTCCTCAACACCCGCGGCAACGTCGTCCACGTCGCCGGCTTCGCGTGGGTCGGCGGGCTCGGCGAGCCGGTCGAGACGGCCGAGGAGCTCGTCGACGTCCCCTCCGCCAGCGGCGCCGCGCTCGCGATCCGCTCCGAGACCTTCCGCGCGCTCGGCGGCTTCACGGACGAGCTCTTCCTCTACGGCGAGGACGTCGAGCTCGCCTGGCGTGCCCGCCTGCAGGGGCTGCGCGTGGTCATGGATCCGCGCGCCGACGTCTTCCACGACTACGAGTTCACCCGCAACGATTCGAAGCGCTACTTCCTCGAGCGCAACCGGCTTGTCTTCGTCCTCTCCTCGTTCTCGCCCGCGGCTCCTCGCCCTGCTCTCGCCCCTGCTGGTCGCGGCCGAGGTCGCCGTCTCGCTGCTCGCCCTCAAGGAGGGCTGGCTGAAGGAGAAGGCCCGCGGCTGGGGCTGGTGCCTGCGCCACCTCCGCTGGATCCGGCGCCACCGGCGCGAGACGCAGGCGCTTCGCCGCGTCTCCGAGCGCGAGCTCGCGGCCGTGCTCACCCCGACCTTCGACCCTGCGGCGATCACGCTCCCCGGCTTCGTCGGGCCCGCGAACCGCCTGCTCGGTCTCTACTGGCGGCTCGCCCGCAGGGCCCTGTGAACCTCCCGCAGCGCGTCCTCGCGACCACGCTCGCCCAGGTCGGCGGCAAGGTCGCCCTCGGCCTTGCGGCGATCGTCTCGCTGCGCCTGACGACCGGCTACCTCGGCGTCGAGGGCTTCGGCGAGTTCGCGATCGTCCTCGCGCTCGTCCCGTTCCTCGCGGTCGTCGCCGACCTCGGGATCCCGCTCGTCCTCGGCCGGGAGCTGGCCCGCTCGCCCGAGCGCGCCGACGAGCTCGGCGGGACGATGCTCGGGGTCCGGATCGCCTCGTCGCTCGGGCTCGTGCTCGTCTTCCTCGCGGCGGTTCCGTTCCTGCCGTACGGCCACGACGTGAAGGTCGGCCTCGCGGTCGCGGCCGCGGGCGTCGGCGTCGCGGCGATCGCCGGAATCCCGACGGCGTTCTTCCAGCTGCACGTCCGCCTGGAGCTGGCGGCGCTCGTGGACATCGTCGCCGCCGTCGCCTCCGTGGGCCTCCTCCTCGCCGTCACGCGGCTCGACCTCGGCTTCTACGCCGTGGTCGCGACGCTGCCGGCCGCGGCTCTCGTCGCCGGCGCCTCCGCCTTCGCGCTCTCGCGCCGCTTCTGGCGCGTCAACCTGCGCCGCGGCTGGCGCGACGCGGCGCCGCTCGTGAAGAGCGCGCTGCCGCTCGGGCTCGTGACGATCCTCGGGCTCCTGCACTTCAAGGTCGACTCGCTGATGCTCTCGGTCATGCGGCCCGCCGAGGACCTCGGCGTCTACACGGTCGCGTACCGCTTCCTCGAGCAGGCGCTGATCCTGCCCGGCCTGCTGATGGCGGCGGTCTTCCCGCTCCTCGTGCGCGCCGTGCAGCAGCGCTCGCCCGACGGGAAGGCGATCCTCGGCCGCGCCGTCTCGCTCCTGCTCGTCGTCGCCGTGCCGCTCACGCTCGTGCTGCTCGTCTTCGCCGGGCCGCTCGTGCGGCTCGTCGCCGGCGAGGACTTCGAGAGCGCGATCGCGCCGCTCCGGATCCTCTCGCTCGCGATCGTCCCCGCCTTCGTGAACGCCCCGCTCGCGCTGCTCCTCGTCGCGCTCGACCGCCGCCGCGACCTCGTGACGGCGAGCGTCGCGGGACTCGCGCTGAACGTCGGGATGAACCTCTGGGCGATTCCGGCCTACGGCTACACGGGCGCCGCGGTCACGACGGTGGTCTCGGAGATCGTCGGCGTCGCGCTCGTCGCCTGGTTCGCGCGGCGCGCCTACCCGTTCGAGCTCGGCGGCCTCGTCGCGGTGCGGCGGGCCGACCTGCGGCTCATCCTCGGGCGCTGACGGCGCGCCAGAGGCGCCGCTCGACGCGCCCGCCTGGCGATCGCCGAGCTCACGACCCGCGGGTGCACGGCGAGTCGCCGTGCCAGGCGCTTGCGCGCGCACCGACGACAGCCGCTCGACCACGCTCGCGTTCCGCTTCCGCACGATCGCGGCCGCGCGGGCGACCTCGGGGTCGGTGGTCGGGTTCCGGCTCCCGGACTCGTGCCGGCGCCAGTGCAGGAGCGGCTTCGGGAGGTATGCGCCGCGGCGGCCGTTGCCGACCATCCGCAGCCAGAAGTCCCAGTCCTCGAACCCGACCGTCTCGAGCTCCTGGTCGTAGCCGCCGATCGCGATGTAGTCGGCGCGGCGGGTGAGCGCGCAGCCGTTGACGAAGTTCACGTGCGCGAGGGTGACCGGATCGAAGGCGAGCGAGCGCTGGACGCCCGACTGCGCGCCGAAGAGCGAGGCGTCGCAGTACGCGAACGACGCGCCCTCGGACGCGAGCACCGACTCGAGCAGCTCCTCGACGTAGCGTCGGCGCGAACCGGTCGTCCGCCGAGAGGAAGCAGAACCACTCGCCGCGGGCCGCGGTGACGGCGCGGTTGCACGTCCGCACGAGGCCGACGTTCTCGTGGCTCACGAGCTCGACCTCGGGGTAGCGCCCGGCCACCTCGCGCGTGTCGTCGGTCGAGCCGTCGTCCCAGACGACCACCTCGACGCGCGCGTAGCTCTGCGCCAGCGCGCTCTCGATCGCCTCGGCGAGGAAGCGGCCGTAGTCGTGGCAGAGGATCGGGATCGAGACGAGCGGATCCATCAGACGCGCCCCACCGCGCCGACGATCGTCTCGACGACCGCGAGCGAGGCCGTCGCCTCGGCGCCGGACACGATCTCGCCCGGTCCGCCGGCGGCGGCGCGCACGAAGCCGTCGAGCTCGAGCCGCAGCGGCTCGGCGTGCTCGACCGCGATCCGCTCGGGCTCGACCTCGCTGTAGCGCGTGAGCTGCGCGAACGACTGGGCCGCGACGGGGTGCGCGGCCGGGTAGACGTCCAGCTCCTGCCGGACGTACTCGAGCTCGGCGTAGCCGCGCGTGCCGGTCGCCGAGAGCGAGCGGATCTTCACCGGCGTCATCCAGTTCGCCTGGAGCAGGCAGCCGACCTTGCCGAAGCGCAGGAACACGTCGGCGTAGTCGAAGAGGTCGCCGTTCACGGCCTTGCCCGCGTTGCAGAAGACGTCGTCGGGCTCGCCCGCGCCGAGCAGGTAGCGGAAGACGTCCACGTCGTGGATGGCCAGGTCGAGGATCACGTTCGCGTCGTGGACGCGCGGCGGCATCAGCCCGACGCGCCGTGCCAGCAGCGAGAGGACGTCGCCGAGCGCGTGCGCCTCGAGCCGCGTCTTCAGGGCGCGGACGGCCGGGTTGAACCGCTCGACGTGGCCGGCCGCGAGGACGAGGCCGTGCTCGCGCGCGAGCGCGACGAGCTCCTCGGCCTCCGCGACGGTCGAGGCGATCGGCTTCTCGACCAGGACGTGCTTGCCCGCCTCGAGCAGGCGCGCGGCGAGCGTCGTGATGGAGCGGGGTCGGGACGGCGACGGTCGCGGCCGCGATGCCCGGGCTCGCCGAAGAGCAGTCGTCTTGACCGACGGGTAGGCGCAGCAGTCGAAGCGCTCGGCCAGGAGCTCGGCGCGCTCGATGTCGACGTCGACGATCGCGCGGAGATCGGCGTGCGGAAGCTCGGCGAGCGTGCGCGCGTGGTGCGTCCCCATCGCGCCCGCGCCGACGACGGCGACCGGGAGCGCGCTCACTCGGCCGCCTCCGCGAGCCGGCCGTGGTGGCGGAGCCCCCAGCGCGTGAACGAGGTCAGGTAGACGTCGAAGCCGGTCGTGAGCGCCGTCGTCGATCTCGTCCGTGGTCGCGCGCCGCTCGGCCTGCAGGCGCCGGCGCTCGGCCCGCACCCAGCGGAGCCCGCGCAGCGCGTCCCACTGGGCGCGCAGGATGACGCCGGGCCGCCCGCGCACGAGGAACGCGCCGAAGAGCAGCACGTTGGCGAGCGCGAACTCGGGCGCGTGGCGCCAGGCGAGCCCGCGCGGCATGTTCTTCGCCCACGTCCAGGCGAGGTTGCGGTACGAGTGGTAGACGGTGAAGTCGCTCATGGCGCCCGCGAGCGCCGAGCCGACGTGGTGGACGACCGCGTCCGGCACGTAGAGGCACCGGTGGCCCGCGAGCCGCAGGCGGAAGGCGAGGTCGGTGTCCTCGAAGTAGCAGAAGAACCGCTCGTCGAAGCCGCCGACCTCGAGGAAGGCGTCGCGGCGGTAGAGCGCGGCGGCGGCGCAGGCCGAGAAGGTCTCCTCGCGCGCGAGGGCGGTGCCCGCGGCCGGCGCGCCGTGGTCGCGGCGCCAGGCGAGGCCGTTCGCGTGGAGCGCGTCGCCGGTGCCGTCGAGCGTGTCGGGCGACGTCGGCCTGGAGCAGACGGGAGGCGAAGAAGTCGAAGTCCGGCTCGTCGGCGGCGGCGCGGAGGAGCGCCTCGAGCCAGCCGGGCTCCGGGAAGGCGTCGGGGTTGAGGAGCGCGACCCAGTCGCAGTCGTCCGCAGCCCGCACGGCGAGGTTGTTCGCGGCCGCGAAGCCGACGTTGCTCGCGAGCCGAATCACCTCGACGCGGCGGTGCCGCTCCTCGAGCCGGTCGACCGAGCCGTCCGTGCTGGCGTTGTCGACGACGATGATCCGCGCGGGCGGCGAGCGTCTGCCCCGCGAGGGCGTCGAGACAACGGGTCAGGACGTCCCCGCCGTTCCAGTTCACGACGACGACGCCAACCCGAGGGGAGGGCCGCGGCTCCATAGGAAAGATGTCGGCTCCGCGGGGCTTCGGCTTGACCGAATCGGTGCGCGCTTCGTCACAGATCCGGCGCACCGCGTCACAGACACGCGCGAGCTGCGCCGAGCTACCGTGACCGGTGAGGGGTATTCCGAGGGTGAGTCCCCGGGGTGGAGCTTCACGCGTGGGCTCGAGAGGGGAACGTCGGCGGGACGGGCCGCGAGTCTGTGTCGCGATGCCGCGCCTCGCCGAAGCGCCTGCGCTGCCGAGGCGCGTCAGGCCGCCGCGGCTTCGGGTCGCGTGCTCGACCCGCGTCGAGCACCCGCTCCGCGATGTGCTCCGCGTCGTCCTTCACCCAGCCGAGCAGCGCCGAGCCGCGCGTGTGCTGCCACGGCAGGCCGAGGAAGTACAGGCCCGGCACGTCCGTCACGCCGCGGCGGTGCCGTAGCCGGCCGTCCTCGCCGAAGATCGGCGCGTCGATCCAGCCGTGGTCGAGCCCGTACCCGGTCGCCCAGATCACCGCGTCGACCTCGACCTCGCTCCCGTCGGCGAACCCGACCGTCCGGCCCGACGCCCGCACCGCGCGCGGCCGCAGCCGGACGCCGTAGCGCTGCCGGAGCTCGCGCGGGCTCGACCCGATCAGCGTGTCCCGGTCCTTCAGGCGCTGCCCGAGCCGCGAGTCGACCGTCTTGCCCATCAGGCCGAACCGCTCGAGCCAGGTGAAGAGATCCCGCCCGAGCAGCCGTTGCGGAAGCGGCATCTGCCTGGAGCCGACGGCCAGGTGCACCTCGTGCGAGCCGGACAGCTCCTTCGCGATCTGGAACCCGGTGTTCCCGCCGCCGACGACGAGCACCGTTCCCGCCGGGACGTCGCCCGGCTTGCGGTAGCCCGTGCTGTGCGTCCGGTAGAGGTCGGGCGCCAGCTCGCGGTCGAGCCCCGGCACGCGCGGCGTCTGGAACGGTCCGGTCGCGACGACCACCTGGCCGGCGTCGATCGTCCGCCCGTCCGAGCTCGAGCTCGAAGCGCTCGCCCGCGCGCCGAACCGCCCGCACGCGAGCGCCGAGCTCGACCGGCAGGTCGAACCGCGCCGCGTAGTCCTCGAGGTAGGCGATCACCTCGTCGCGGGTCGGGTAGCCGTCCGGGTCGCCCGGGAAGTCGAGGCCGGGCAGGGCGTCGTAGCGGCGCGGCGTGAAGAGGACGAGCGAGTCCCACCGCTCGCGCCAGGCCGGCCCGATCGCGTCCCCGGCCTCGAGGATCACGAACGAGACGCCGGCCCGCTTCAGGTGGTAGCCGATCGCGAGGCCCGTCTGGCCGCCGCCGATCACCGCGACGTCGACCGTCATGCCGCCTCCTCGACGCGGAAGCTGAACATCATCCCGCCCTCGTGGTGCTCCGCGATGTGGCAGTGCGCCATCCAGAGCCCCGGGTTCGTGACGTCGAGCAGGAGGTCGACGGTCTCGCCGGTCCGGACGAGCACGGTGTCCTTCCAGACGAGGTTCGGCTCGGTCACGCCGTCGCGGGCGAGGACGAGGAACCGCCCCGCGCCGTGGATGTGGAACGGGTGGTGCATCGGGTGGTCGGAGTCGAGCGTGTTCTCGACCCGGATCTTCACGCGGTCGCCGACGCGGAACGTCCAGTCGATCGCGTGGCCCTCGGCGCCGGTCGAGCGGTCGACGATCGTCCAGCGCGTGTTCGCCGTCGTCGTCATCCGGTTGACCTCGACCATGTCGTCCTCCCACTCGATCGGGGCCGGGCCCTCACCGTGGTCGTGGCTCGTGCCCGCGTCCGCCGTGGTGCTCGTGCTCCCCGGCGCCGTGTGCCTCGTGCCCGCCCGCGAGCTGCGCGGGGACGAGCTTCATCCCGCACTTCGGGCAGGTGCCCTGCTCGTCGCTCACGACCTCGGGGTGCATGGGGCAGACGTAGGTCGTCGGCGCCGCGACCGGGAGGAGCTTCATCCCGCACTTCGGGCAGCTGCCCTCCTCCTCGCTGACCACCTCGGGGTGCATCGGGCACTGGTAGACGACCGGGCCCTCGGGCGCCTCGAGGTTCATCTCGGCGACGAGCGCGATCGTCTTGTCGGGCTCGGCGTCGAGGTACGGCGCGATCCGCTCGCGCTCGGCGACGAGCTCGGGATTCGTCCGGAGGTCGCGGAACCCGCCCTCGAGCTGCGGCTCGGCCCGCTCCTCGGCCACGGTGAACGTCGCGAGCGCGTAGGTCTGCTCCGGGCGTCCGGTGCTCGAGGACGACCTCGCCCGGCTCGGCGAACAGGACGTCCACGACGACCCGCTCGGACGGCGCGAGCAGCACCTCGTCGACGAGCTCCTCGCGCTCGACGCGGCCGCTGTCGCCGCCGACGAGCTTCATCTGCGCGCCCGCGAGCCCGACGTTGAAGACGCGCGTGTTCGCGGTGTTCGTCAGGAAGAGCCGCACGACCTCGCCGGCGCGCGCGTCGAACCGCGGATCGGTCTCGCCGCCGACGAGGAACTCGTTCCCGAAGCGGCCCATCGCGACGTGCGTGGTCTCGTGTGGGCTGAACGGCGCGATCAGGCCGTCCTCGAGCAGGACGTCGTCCAGCGTCAGGGCGAGCTCGCGGTTGACCGACGGCCAGTAGCCCTCCTCGGCCGGGACGACGACGATGTTCCCGTACAGGCCGAGCTCCTGCCCGTAGTCCTGGCGGATGTGCGGGTGGTACCAGTACACGCCCGGGTCCGGGAACCTGGAGCCGGTACGTGAAGCCCTCGCCGACCGGCACCGGCGGCTGCGTCTCATGCGTCCCGTCGAAGCGGTTCTCGACGCGCAGCCCGTGCCAGTGGATCGTGCCCTCGAGATCGCCCTGGTTGATGAAGTTGACGGCGATCTCGGAGCCCTCGCGCACCTTCAGCGTGGGGCCCGGGATCGAGCCGTTGTAGGCGAGCATGCGGACGGTCGCGTCGCCGATGCGCTTGGTCGCCGGAGCGACGCGCAGGTCGACGACGTCCCCGTCGCTCGAGCTCGACGACCTCGGGCGACGTCGCCGCCGGAAGGCCCTCGGTCTCGCGCGGGAACTCGGTCGTCGCGGCCGGGTGGCCGTGCTCGTGCGTGTGGTCATGGTCGTGCTGCATGGAATCCTCCCGGTTGCTTTCGCCGACCCCCGGCGCGATCACGCAGGATCCCCCCGCCAGGGCTCGTCCTTCCACTGCTTCCTCGCGCCGAGGTCTCCCCGGGCGGTGCAGCGTCGAGGGCCAGTGTAGCCTCGTTCGGCGCGCATCGCGGGCCGCCCCGAGGCAGGTAAAATTCCCTGCACAACGGAGGGTTCGCTGTCCATCCGAACCCCTCTCTACTCTGGGGTCCCCCGCTGAATCCAGGCGGCCCCAGACTCGATACCCTCCGGGAGGAACCATGGCGTCCGCAGAACGCACGACAACGGCACCTGTGATCACCGACGAGGCCCTCGCGAACGCCGTTGCGGACGCGGCCCGGAACGCCGGCGTGCGCCGCTACTTCACGATCCCCGGGCGCGACCCGTTCGACGAGATCGAGTGGGAGATCCGCGACGCCGTCATCCCGGGCAAGGACGGCCCGGTGTTCGAGCAGAAGGGCGTCGAGTTCCCGAAGTTCTGGAGCCAGACCGCGACCAACATCGTCGCGCAGAAGTACTTCCGCGGCCGCATGTCCTCGCCCGAGCGCGAGTCGAGCGTGCGCCAGATGATCGGCCGGGTGGTCGACACGATCGCGGGCTGGGGCCGCGAGGGCGGGTACTTCGTCGACGAGGACGAGGCGCAGACGTTCGAGGACGAGCTGAAGGCGATCCTCGTCAACCAGCTCGCGTCGTTCAACAGCCCGGTGTGGTTCAACGTCGGCTTCGAGGAGAAGCCGCAGTGCAGCGCCTGCTTCATCCTCTCGATCGACGACTCGATGGACTCGATCCTCGACTGGATCCGCCGCGAGGGCGTCATCTTCCGCGGCGGCTCCGGCTCCGGGATCAACCTCTCGCGCCTGCGCTCCTCCGAGGAGCAGCTCTCGAAGGGCGGCTACGCCTCCGGGCCGGTCTCCTTCATGCGCGGCGCCGACGCCTCCGCCGGCACGATCAAGTCGGGCGGCAAGACGCGGCGCGCCGCGAAGATGGTGATCCTCGACGTCGACCATCCGGACGTCGAGGAGTTCATCTGGTGCAAGGCGCACGAGGAGGAGAAGGCGCGCGTCCTCGAGTCCGCCGGCTACGACATGTCGCTCAACTCGCCGGACTGGGCCTCGATCCAGTACCAGAACGCGAACAACTCGATCCGCGTCAGCGACACCTTCATGGAGGCGGCCGAGAAGGGCGCCGACTGGAACCTCACCGCCCGCACGGACGGCCACGTCGTGAAGACGATGCCCGCGCGCGACGTGCTCACGCAGGCGGCCGACGCGGCCTGGCGCTGCGCCGATCCGGGCGTCCAGTACGACACGACGATCAACGCCTGGCACACGCTGCCGAACACGGGCCGCATCAACGCGTCGAACCCGTGCTCCGAGTACATGTCGATCGACGACTCGGCGTGCAACCTGGCCTCGCTCAACCTGATGAAGTTCCGCCGCGAGGACGGCGAGCTCGACGTCGAGGCGCTCGAGCACGCGGTCGACACGGTCTTCCTCGCGCAGGAGATCGCGGTCGGCTACTCGAGCTACCCGACGCCCGAGATCGAGCGGAACGCGAAGGCGTACCGCCAGCTCGGCCTCGGCTACGCGAACCTCGGCGCGCTCCTGATGGCGCGCGGGCTCCCGTACGACTCGGACGAGGGCCGGGCGTACGCGGCGGCGATCACGGCGCTCATGACCGGCCGGGCGTACCGCAAGTCGGCCGAGGTCGCCGCGCGCATGGGCCCGTTCGCGGGCTACGAGCGCAACGCGGGCGCGATGGTCGGCGTGATCGCGAAGCACCGCGCCGCGGTCGGGAACATCGAGGACCAGGACGTCGTCCCGAAGGATCTCCTCTCGGCCGCGCGCCAGTCCTGGGACGACGCGCTGAACATGGGCGAGCTCGCCGGCTTCCGGAACGCGCAGGCGACCGTGCTCGCGCCCACCGGGACGATCAGCTTCATGATGGATTGCGACACGACGGGCGTCGAGCCGGACTTCTCGCTCGTCAAGTCGAAGAAGCTCGTCGGCGGCGGCGAGATCACGATCGTGAACAAGACGGTCGCGATGGCGCTCGACAAGCTCGGCTACGCGCCGACCGAGGTGGACGAGATCGTCGCGTTCGTGGACGACCGCAACACGGTCGTCGGCGCGCCGTTCCTGAAGAGCGAGCACTACCCCGTGTTCGACTGCGCCGTCGGCGACCGCGCGATCCACTACATGGGGCACGTGAAGATGATGGGCGCCGTCCAGCCGTTCATCTCGGGCGCGATCTCGAAGACGGTGAACATGCCCGAGACGGTCACGGTCGACGACGTCCGCGACCTCTACGTCGACGCGTGGAAGCTCGGCGTCAAGGCGATCGCGATCTACCGCGACAACTGCAAGGTCGCGCAGCCGCTCTCGAAGCGGAAGGACAACGCGCAGCCGGCCCTGCCGCCGCCGCAGCTCGAGAAGCCCGCGCGCCGGCGCCTGCCGCTCGACCGCGTCGAGGTCGGCCGCAAGTTCCAGGTCGGCGACTACGAGGGCTACATCCACGTCGGCCTGTACGAGGACGGCACCCCCGGCGACATCTTCGTGGACATCGCCAAGGAGGGCACGACGCTGGCCGGCCTCATGAACTCGTTCATGATCTCGGTCTCGCTCGGCCTCCAGTACGGCGTGCCGCTCGACGTCTACGTCTCGAAGTTCGCCCACATGCGCTTCGAGCCGAGCGGGATGACGAACGACCCGGACATCCGCGTCGCCAAGTCGATCGTCGACTACGTGTTCCGCTGGATGGGCAAGCGCTTCCTGACCGCCGACCAGCAGCAGGAGATCGGGATCATGACCCCCGAGATCCGCGCCCGGCTAGCCGAGAGCTACGAGGCCCTCGAGGGCAAGGCGCCCGCGGTCGAGGCCGCCCCGGCGGTCCCGGCCGGCCAGGCCGCCCTGTTCAACGCGTGGGACGACGCGCAGGAGTGCGCGAAGTGCGGCGGCCGCATGGTGCGAACCGGCAGCTGCTACACGTGCCGCGACTGCGGGCAGAACACGGGTTGTAGCTAGCCGCAGAGCGGGCGCCGCTTGTCCGTGGAACGAGAGGTGGGCCAAGCCGAAGATTTCGCCCTTCTCGGACGCGGATCGTGGAGCTCTGTGTAAGCGATGAAGCCGATGTCCGGGCGAGGGGTTACGAGACCGCCTAGCGGCGGTGTTCCGATACAGCCGAGCTAGCGACCCAGCCTTCGGAGCGTTTGTTCGAAGTCTCGGAAAGCGCGGTCGACGCCCCGCATCTCCCGATCGAACTGCGAGGCATCGACTTGGATCGAGTGGCCTCGTGCGCAGTGGATGGTTGGGCTGCGCCGCACGCGACCGATGGTCGTGCGGACTGTGGAGCCACATTCCGGGCAGTCGAACTCAAAGCGTTCGCCGTCGAGTAGTCCAGGCATCGACGGTCACTTTGCCGGTTGTACGGACTCTGGTTTGTGGGCTTGGTGCTTAGCCCTTGGTCGTTGGCGTGCTGCTGGACCGCGCCGGGTGTGCGCCCGAGCTTTAGGCCCATGACACGCGTTGGCGTGTTCTCGCGGATCAACTGCTTCAGCTGACGATCCTGGGCTGGCGTCCAATCCTTGCGGTGGTTGGAGGGTGTCTTGGCCATGTCGGATTCCTTTCTCCGGAGTGCAGGGTTCCGACAGAAAGCAGACGCTTCGGACGGCATACCGTCGCACTAAACGTCAGCCGAATCGTCGACGGCGAGCGCGTGGCGGGGCGGACAAGTTGTCCGTCAGATGCCCGCATTACTCTCCGCACGGTGCCCCGACGAGAGGAGATTCCGTGGAACTGCCGATCCGCACGAACGAACTGTTGTCGATTCGCAGTGCGTCGAGGAACTTGTACGACGCCGTCGACAGGCTCCATCGCAACGAGGCGAGCAAGTTCGTCCTTCTGAACAGTCGCAACGAGATGCAGGCGGTGCTCCTCACTCCCGAGTCGTATGCCGCGCTTGTCACAGCCCAGCAGCGCGCGGCCTAGCGTCGGAGCGCCCTAGGTAGTAGGACGGACGGAAACCCGGCGAACCGTTCGTCGACCTTGGTCAGCTTGCCGATCATTCTTTCGAGACTCCATCTCGGATCCAGCAATGCCGGCGACCATTTCCTAACCGGTCGAGCTCAGCAAGTACCGTGGTGTGTTGACCCGGCCGCCGACCTCCGCGCCATCCCTTGCCCGGTGCAGGCGATCACGGGCCGGACCTGCTCGAGACGGGTCTCGACCTGGGTGGCGGCGCGATGGCATGCCCCGGTGCGTACGTCGCGTGACCGGCGCGGCTCCTTGACTTGCCCGCGGCGCGGCAGGACACTGCCCGCCAGCGGGGCGCGAGACCGCCTCGCACGAGACTAGGGCCGCAGCCGGGACGCCGGCTCGACGTTCCCGCGGCTCACCCACCAGGGGACGAAAGGGGAAGCCAATGTTCGGGACTGGCACGCGTCTCGCCCTCCGAGCGGCTCGGCCTCGCGGTCCTGGCCGCGCTCGGCGTGCTGCTGACGGCGGGGGCCGCGTCCGCGGGGGCGGTCGAGCTCGTTCACGCCCGGCGCGGCCGGGGCGGGCGATCCGTACTTCCCGCTCGACGGCAACGGCGGCTACGACACGAAGCACTACCTCGTGAAGGTCAAGTACGACCCGGCGACGGACGAGCTCGAGGGCAAGGTGCTCATCCGCGCCCGCGCGACGCAGAACCTGTCGCGCTTCAACCTCGATCTCGAAGGGCTGACGGTCGACTCGATCAGGGTCAACGGCTGGTCGGCGACGTGGGCGCGCGACGGCGGCGAGCTGATGATCACGCCGCGCTTCGGGATCCGGAAGCACCACTGGTTCTGGACATCGATCCGCTACCACGGGATCCCGGAGACGATCGAAGACCTCTTCGGCATCAGCGGGTTCATCCACACGGACGACGGCGCGCTCGTGATCGGCGAGCCGCACGTGGCCGACACCTGGTACCCGGTCAACGACCACCCGAGCGACAAGGCCGTCGTACACGTTCCTCGTCACCGTTCCGGAAGGCCTCGAGGCGATCTCGAACGGCGAGCTCGAGCGGCACTGGACGCGGAACGGCTGGACGACCTGGCTCTGGGACGCGGACGAACCGATGGCCTCGTACCTGACGACCGCCACGGTCGGCGAGTTCGACATCCGCGCGTACAAGAGCAAGGGCGTCCGCTACTGGGACGCGTTCGACCCCGATCTCTTCGGTCCGCCCGCCGAGCCGCGGACGGGTGACCAGTTCGCGATCTCGCAGGTGAGCGAGCCGTCCTTCAAGCGGCTCATGCACACGATCAACGTCCCGGCCGGCGGCGGCAACGTGTCCTTCTGGATCGACCGCCAGACCGAGCCGAGCTGGGATCACGTGTTCGTCGAGGCGCACACGGTCGGCATGGACAACTGGACGACCCTGCGCGACCTGAACGGCCACAACAGCCAGAGCACGGGGAACGTCTGTCCCTTCTGGCTGGGCCTGCACCCGTTCCTCGAGCACTACCAGACCGACAACGGGGACGGCACGTGCACGCCGTCGGGCACCACCGGCGTGTGGTGGGCCGCGAGCGGCGAGAGCGCCGGCTACGAGCAGTGGAGCGTCAGCCTCGGCGCGTTCGCCGGCCAGACGATCGAGCTCTCGATCTCGTACGCGAGCGACGACTTCATCCAGTACCCGGGCGCGTTCGTGGACGACATCGTCGTCTCGACGGGCCAGGGCACGACGTCGTTCGAGGACGACGGGAACGAGATGGACGGCTGGACGGTTCCGGGCGCTCCGGCGGGGAGCGCGCCGAACCCGAACGACTGGATCGTCGGCACGGCCGACGAGACGCCCGACAACTGGGGCGTCGTCATCGACCAGTCGTTCGCGCGTGAGTCGGAGATCCTCGAGTGGGAAGAGAGCATCTTCGGCCACTACCCGTTCTCGGCCGCCGGCGGGCTCGTCGACGACTTCCCCGACATCGGCTTCGCGCTCGAGAACCAGACCAGGCCGATCTACGCGAAGGCGTTCTTCACCGACACCTTCAGCGGCGACTCGGTGCTGGTGCACGAGATCGCGCACCAGTGGTACGGCGACAGCCTCGCCGTGGCCCAGTGGAAGAACATCTGGCTCAACGAGGGCTTCGCCACCTACGCCGAGTGGATGTGGAGCGAGCGCGAGGGCCTCGGGACGGCGCAGGAGAACTTCGACTTCTTCTACAACCTCGTCCCGCCCGACGATCCGTTCTGGCAGGTGATCATCGGCGATCCCGGCCCGGATCTCCTGTTCGACATCTCCATCTACTGGCGCGGTGCGATGACGCTGCACCAGCTCCGCCTCGAGGTCGGGGATCACGACTTCTTCCGGATCCTCAAGACGTGGGCGACCACCCGTCGGGGCGACAACGTCACGATCCCGGAGTTCATCCGCCTCGCGGAGAAGATCTCCCACGAGGACCTGGACGACCTCTTCGAGACGTGGCTCTACACCGCGGGGCGGCCCGAACTCCCGGCCGCCGCAGCGGCGCGGAGCCTCCAGCAGGCGCAGAGCGCGCAGACGGCGCTCGGCGACCTCGCTGCGAAGCAGCGCCTCGGCTGGGTACGGCACTGAGGCTGCGGTAACGAGGGCGGTCCCGTCGCTTCGGCGGCGGGGCCGCTCCTCGCCTAACCCGTCAGGCGGACGAGCTCGTACGCGTCGATCGGACGGGCGAGGCCCTTCAGCTCGAGGCTCGCGACCGGCGTCGCCTCGACGCGATCCTCGAGGGCGGCGTAGGCGCGCTGGCTGAGGAGGATCTGGCCTGCGGCGGCCTCGTCGCTCAGGCGGGCGGCGATGTTCGTCACGCTCCCGAGCGCGCCGTAGTCGTAGCGGCCCTCGAAGCCGATCCGGCCGAGCGTCGCGTACCCGACCGCGATCCCGGCGCCGAGTCCGAGGTCGTAGCCGCGCTTGCTCCAGCCCTCGGCCAGCTCGCCGATCCGGTCGCGCATCACGAGCGCGAGCTTCGCGGCCTGGAGCTCCGGCTCGTCGACCGGGACGGGGTCGTTGAAGAACACCATCAGGCCGTCGCCGGCGAAGTGCTCGAGCGTCCCGTCGTGCTCCATGACGAGCGCGCCCGCGGTCGCGTGGTACTCGCGGACGATGTCGATCAGCTCCTCGGGCTCCGCCGTCTCCGCGAACGCGGTGAACCCGCGCAGGTCGAAGTACGCGATCGTGATGTACGCGCGGTGCCCGGCGAGGAGCTGCCTGCCGTCGTCGCTCGTGAGCAGCTCCGCGACCTGGGGCGAGACGAACCGGGCCAGCCTGGCGCGCTGCCGCTCGACCGCCTCGAGCAGGCGCGCGTTCATCGAGGGCAACCGCAGCCTGGTCGGCGAACGTCTTGAGGAGCGCGATGTGCTCGTCCGTGAAGGCCTTCTGCTCCTCGCGCACGACGACGACCACGCCGATCAGATCCTCCTCCCAGATGATCGGCATGCTCAGCATCGAGCGGTAGTAGCTGCGCGGCCCGGGATAGACGTACTCGGGGTCGGCCTCGACGTCCGGGATGTGGGCGGGCTGCCGGGTCACCGCCGCGCGGCCGGCCGCGGTCGTGCGGTCGAGCGCGTGCGGGTTCGACCGGTCGTACTCGGCCCCCTCGTCCTCGCCGTGGTGGGCGACGTTCACGAGCATCCCGTCCTGCAGGAGCCAGAGCGCGCCGTGGTCGGCGTCGCAAAGGCGCCGGCACGCGAAGACGACCTCCTCGAGGACAGGCTGCAGCCGCCCGGAGCGGGCGACCTCGTGCATGACGCCGGCGACGGCCCGCTGCTGCTCGCGCAGGGTCTCGAGCTCGCGCTGGAGATCGGCGACCGCGGTGTCGGAACCGTTCGACATGGCCCGCCACGAGCCTAACGCGAGCGCGTCAGGCCCGGGCGGGCCATTCCCCGACTAGCAGACGAACACGAGCTCGTTCGAGAAGGGCGAGGCGTTCCCCGACGTGTCGAGGGCGCGCACCGCGATCGTGTTCGGCCCCGTCAGCGTGCAGTAGACGATGTCCTCGACGTTCCCGAGGCCGGTGCTCGCGAGGGTGCCGTTCACCCAGACCTCGTAGAGCAGCTCGCCCGGCGGGTCGAGGTTGTCCGACGCCGCCGTCCAGTCGAGCCACGCCTCGGGCGGCGAGGTCTCGGAGGAGAACGTCAGGTTCGACGGCGCGCTCGGCGGCGTCGCGTCGTTCGCCGGCGGCGTCGTCGCCGTCACCGTGTTGCTTTCGGACTTGTTTCCGAACCGGTCCTCCGCGACGACCTTGAACGTGTGCGTCGACGACGGCTGGAGGTACGGGATCAGCAATCCCTGGAAGCCGATGTTCGGGCCGAAGTACGGCGCGCCGTCGACGAAGAGCGTCGTCCACACCTGGCTTGTGTTGTCGGTCGGCCGCGTCCAGTTGACGGAGATCCGCGTCGGGAACACCGCCGTGACGCTCAGCACGGGTGCGCTCGGCGGGGTCGTGTCGGGCGGGATCGTGAACGTGACGGCGTTGCTCGGCGCGGAGCGGTTCCCGTGGGCGTCGATCGCGATCACCGTGTACGTGTAGGTCGCGCCCGGCGTCAGGGACGGGTGCGTGAAGGTCGTCTTCGGCGGGTCGACGCGGAAGCAGCCGAAGCCGCTGCTCTGCACGCAGTACCACCAGTTGCTCGAGTTGTCGCTCGCCGCGTCCCACGCGACGGACACGCTCGTCTGCCCGATCGCGGTGACGCGAAGGTTGGTCGGTTGCTTGGGTGAGGTGCGATCGGGCTTCCCCGCGAAGGCGGGTGAGCTCAGGACGAGCGCGAGCACGGCGACGATCGCGACCGGTGCGGCTTTCCGGACGGACATGCGGCCTCTCCCTTCCTCCCCGGCACGTGGGCGTACACCGATCCGTACGCCCGGCCCGCGCGGCGGATTGGCCGCTAGACGCCGCGGGGCGTCGCGTCCTGCACGCCGGCGCGGAGCAGGTCGCGCACCGAGATGATCCCGACGAGGCGGTCGTCCTCGGTCACGGGCAGGTGGCGGTAGCCGCCGTGGTCCATCAGGCCGAGCGCATCGTCGATCGTGTCGTCGGGCGAGATCGTCTCCGGGTTCCGCGTCATCCACTCGGAGACGGGCGACGCCGGGTCGAAGCCGGTTCCGACCGCGCGAAGGATGTCGCGCTCGGTGAGGATCCCCGCCAGCCGCTCGCCGTCGAGCACGAGGATCGCGCCGACGCGGCGGTCGACCATCCGGTGCGCGGCCACCTGGAGCGGCTGGGCCGGCTCGGTGGTCAGGAGGTTCCGGCTCATGATCGTGTCGACCGTGGACATGCGGCGGATCCTAATCGGGTCGCGCCGCGCTTGAATACCGGCGTGGCCGATCAGCGCGAAGCGCCCGTCCTTCCCGTTCGCCTCGCGCGAGGCGTGGGCGGCGTGGCTCGAGGAGCACCACGGCGACGACGCCGGCGTCTGGGTCAAGTTCGCGAAGAAGGCGTCCGGGATCCCGACGGTCGTCTACGCCGAGGCCCTCGACGTCGCCCTCTGCTGGGGCTGGATCGACGGGCAGGTGAAGCCGGTCGACGACGACTGGTACCTCCAGCGGTTCACGCCGCGGCGCGCCCGCTCGAAGTGGTCGAAGCGCAACCGCGAGAAGGCGCTCGCGCTGATCGAGAGCGGCGAGATGCGCCCTCCGGGCCTGGCCGAGGTCGAGCGCGCGAAGGCCGACGGCCGCTGGGACGCGGCGTACGACTCGCCGAGCAAGATCGAGGTGCCGGACGACCTGCGCGAGGCGCTCGACGCCGAGCCGAAGGCGGCCGCGCTCTTCGCGGAGCTCGACAGCCAGAACCGCTACGCGATCCTCTACCGCGTCCACGACGCGAAGCGGGCCGACACGCGCGCCCGCCGGATCGCCGAGTTCGTCGCGATGCTCGCCCGCGACGAGACGCCGCTGCCCCGCAGGAAGAGGATTGAGCGGCCGCCCCGCGCGGAGTAGGGTCGGCCGGTGGTTCACGTCGCGCCGCCGGCTCCGCGCCGCACGCGCTCCGGGGCCTGGCTCCTGGCTCCGCTCTTCGCCTTCGCGCTCGTCGCGCTGACCGTCGGCCTGCTCGCGCGCTCGACCGAGCCGGGCCCGCGGAGCTACTTCGAGCTCTTCTTCTCCGACCCGATCCACATGAAGGTCTGGCTCGCGAGCGCGGCCGCGGCGCTCGCCGTCTTCCAGATCTTCAGCGCGGCCTGGATGTTCCGGAAGCTGCCCTGGCGCCGCCCGCGCTGGATCAACAAGGCGCACCGCTGGTCGGGCCGGATCGCCTTCCTCCTGACGATCCCGGTCGCGTACCACTGCATCGCGAACCTCGGCTTCCAGGACGCGACGTCACGGACGCTCGCGCACTCGCTGCTCGGCTGCGCCTTCTACGGCGCGTTCGCCGCGAAGGTGCTGATCGTGCGGCTGCACCGCTTCCCGTACTGGGTGCTCCCGACCGCGGGCGGACTGCTCTTCGGCACGCTGATCGCCGTCTGGTACACGAGCGCCTTCTGGTTCTTCCGGACGATCGGCGTCGGGCTCTAGAAGAGGATCGCGAGGGCGGCGTCCATCGGGCAGCCGCGCTCTGAGCAGCTCGACCGCGGTGTGCAGGTCGATGCTCGTGTCGTGGCCGATCAGGAGCGCGGCCTCGCGGCTGTAGCCGGCGTCGAGCAGTCGCTCGATCCGCCACTGCGTCACCCGGTCGCGGCCCGGCTCGTCGAGCTCCGGGAGCCGCGTCTCTCGGATCCACCTTCGTCATCGTGCGATCGTTGTATCGCAGACTTGTGATGACGATGTGGGCCTGTGTTGAGGTTCGGTTGGCTCCCCGTTAAGCGACGTGAACCTCGCCGAAGCGAGGTTCACGACCGAGCAGGTCTCCGGCCGGCGTCGTGTCCCCAGCACACCGCCGGCCGGCTGAGGGGCCCTGTCTAGGCCGCGACCGGCTCCCGTGTCAGGAGCGGATCGAAGACCTGCTCGCCCTCGGAGATCCGACGGACCGCGCCCGCGAACTTCTCGAGATCCGCGACCCGGTCCTTCAGGAGGTAGCCGACGCCGCCGTCGTCGCCGTCGCGCAGCTCCGCGGCGTACACGGGCTCCAGCTGCTGCGAGAGCAGGAGGACGCCGGTGTCGGGGAAGCGCTCGCGGATCTCCTTCGCGGCGCGCAGTCCCTCGTCGCCGTCGCCCGGCGGCATGCGGATGTCGACGATCGCGACCGCGGGCTCGTGCTCGGCCACGTGGTCGAGCAGCTCGTCGGCCGTGCCGGCCTGCGCGACGACCTCCATGCCGTTCTCGGAGAGCACGCGCGCGATCCCCTCGCGCACGAGCACGGAGTCGTCGGCCAGCACGACCCTGACGCCGCGGGGCACCGCCGACCGGAGGTACGGGAACTCGGTCGGCAGGCCCTCGGCCTCGATCTGGAAGATCTGCTCGCGCGCGGCCAGGCCCTGCAGCGAGAACTCTCCGAGCTCGCGCGCCTGCGCGCCGGCCGACATTGACCGTCGTAGCCGAGGCGAGGATCTGGCCGCCGTGGCCGGCGTCCGCGATCCGCGAGGCGCGGTGGACGTCCAGGCCGATCAGATGGCCGTTGTCCTCCCACGCGTACCCGGTGTGGAGGCCCATCCGGACCTTGACCTCGTGGTCGGCGTCCCAACAGCGGGCCTGCAGCGAGCGCTGCGCCTCGACGGCGGCCGCGACCGCCTGCTCGGCCTCGGGGAACACCGCGAACGACTCGTCCGCGCGGGCCTCGACCATCCGGCCGCCGTGCTCGATCACCGCCTTGCGGAGGATCGCGCGGGAGACCGCGAGGATGTTCCCGTACCGGCCGCCGAGCTCGGTCACGAGCCGAGTCGAGCTCTCGATGTCGGTGAAGAGAAATGTCAGATGCTTCTGTGGCATGCCCTGGAAGAATCGCTCGCCGCACCCCTAGGCGGAAGGACATGGCCACCCCTTTCTTGGTGGGGATAACCGAACCCCCTGTGCTGCCTTTCGGCACCGGTTAGAACACCGCGGATGGAGCCGCGCCTGGGGAGCCGCTCGTTCGTCCTCGTGGTCGTGTCGACGTTCGGCGCCTTCGCGACCTTCGGGTTCCTCGTCTACGCGCTGCCGCTCTACACGCGCGACGTGCTGAACGCGAGCGACGCGGGCGTCGGGCTCGCGATGGGCGCCGCCAGCATCGGCGCGATCCTCGTCGGGCCGCCGTCCGGACGGCTCTCCGACCGGCTCGGGCGCAAGCCGATGCTCTTCGCGGGCGCGTTCGTGATGCTCGCGGGCTACCTGGTGCTCGCGCTCGAGCCGCCGTTCGGCGTCGTCGTGCCGGTGCGGGTCGTCGCCGGCGCGGCGGAGGCGGCGTTCGTCGTCGCCGCGTACACGATGGCGATCGACCTCGCGCCGGATGACCGCCACGGCGAGGCGACGAGCCTCGTCACGGTCGGCTCCTACGCCGGGCTCGCGCTCGGGCCGCCCGCGGCCGCGCTCGTGCTCGGCGACGACCGGTTCACGCTCGTCTGGGTCGTGGCGGCGGCGCTCGTCGGGATGTCGGCGCTGTGCGGGGCGTTCGTCCCGGAGACGCGGCACGCCCACGAGGAGGCGCACGCCGGCTGGCTGCCGCCGCGGCGGGCGCTCATGCCCGGCGTGGTGCTCTTCCTCGCGATCCTCGGGTTCGGCGGGTTCAACGCGTTCGTCGTCCTCTACGCGCGCGACATCGGCGTCGCGCACCCGGGTCTCGTGTTCGTCCTCTTCGGCGCGGTCGTGATCGCCGTGCGCGTCTTCGGGCGGCGGCTGCCCGACCGGCTCGGCTCGCTGCTCGCCGCCTCGCTCGCCTGCACGGCGATCGCGACCGGCTTCGTGATCGTCGCCGCCTGGGAGTCTGCCGGCCGGGCTCTACGTCGGAACCGCGGTGTTCGCCTGCGGCCAGGCCCTCGCCTACCCGGCGCTCGTCCTGCTCGCGATGGGGAGGACGCCGGCGAGCGAGCGGAGCGCCGCCGTCGGCGCGGTGGCGGCGTTCGTCGACGTGGCGCTCGCGACCGGCGGCCTCGCGCTCGGCCTCGTCGCCGACGCGTTCGACTACCGCGCGGTGTTCGTGGTCGGCGCGGTCTCCGCGCTCCTCGGCCTCGGGCTCCTCCAGGAGGTCGGCCGCGAGCGCGCCGGTCGCCGTCGAACCGGCGCCGAACCGGAATCCGTCGCCGGGCGAATAACGCCCGGAATCGATCGACGGAGGGGACACATGAACCGAAGTCCGCTGCAGGTCTGTGGCGGCGCTCGTGGGCGCCGTCTTCCTGGTCGTGGGGATCGCCGGGTTCATCCCGGGGCTCACGACGAACCTCTACGACGGGCTCGACTTCGCCGGCCACCACGGCACGGCCCAGCTGCTCGGCATCTTCGACGTGAGCGTCCTGCACAACCTCGTCCACCTGCTCTTCGGCGTGGCCGGGCTCGTGCTCGCGCGCTCGTGGAGCGGTGCCAGGGCGTTCCTCGTGGGCGGCGGGGTCATCTACCTCGTGCTCTGGCTGTACGGCTTCCTGGTCGACCTCGACTCGAGCGCCAACTTCGTGCCGGTGAACACGGCCGACAACTGGCTGCACTTCCTGCTCGGCGTCGGGATGATCGGCTTCGGGCTCGTGCTCTCGCGGGGTGTGGCGCCGCGCGAGCGCATCGTCGACAGCCGCGTCTGAGCTTCCATCGGCGGGTGGGGAGCCGCGCGCTCCCCACCCGAACCCTCGTTCGGGCCGTTCTCGGTAGCCTGCCTCGCCGAGGCGGAACGCACCCGCGCCTCCGCCTCGTTGGATGCATCGTCCGCTCGCTCCAGGAGGTCGCATGTCCCAGCCTGTGCCCGATCCCAAGCGCTGGAAGGCCCTCGCTGTCCTGGGCGTCGCCTACCTCATGGTCGTCCTCGACGTGTCGATCGTGAACGTGGCGCTCCCGTCGATCCAGGAAGACCTCGGCTTCACGACGGAGGACCTCCAGTGGGTGGTGTCCGGCTACGCGCTGACCTTCGGCGGCTTCCTCCTCCTCGGCGGTCGGTCCGGCGACCTGCTCGGGCGGCGGAAGATCTTCATGCTCGGCCTCGGGCTCTTCGCGCTGACCTCGCTGATCGCGGGCCTCTCCGTCAGCTCGGGGATGCTGATCGGCGCGCGGATCGCGCAGGGAGCGGCCGGCGCGATCCTCGCCCCGTCGGTCTTCTCGATCGTGCTCGTCACCTTCGCGGAGGGAGCGGAGCGGAACAAGGCGCTCGGGATCCTCGGCGCGATCGCCGGCTCGGGCGCGGCGATCGGGGTGCTGATGGGCGGCGTCCTCACCGAGTACGTGGGCTGGGAGTGGTGCTTCTTCGTCAACGTCCCGATCGCGATCGTCGCGCTCTTCCTCGTTCCGCGCGTCGTGCGCGAGAGCCGGGCCGAGGGGATGATGCGCCACTTCGACGCGGCCGGCGCCGTGACCGTGACCAGCAGCCTCATGCTGCTCGTCTTCGGGCTGACGCAGGCGAACCGGGTCGGCTGGGCCTCCGCGCAGACGATCGGCGTGCTGTTCGCCTCGGCGATCCTGATGGCGATCTTCATCGTGCTCGAGCTGCGCTCGCGCTCGCCGCTCGTGCCGCTCTCGATCTTCCGCCGCCGCACCCTGACGGGCGCGAACGTGATCGGCTTCGCGCTGGGCATGGTGATCTTCGGGATGTTCTTCCTGCTCTCGCTCTACATGCAGCAGGTGCTCGAGTACACCCCGCTGAGAACCGGCTTCGGCTACCTCGCGGTCGCGCTGACGGTGATCGCGGCCGCGGCGATCTCGCAGGGGCTCGTGACGAGGCTCGGCGTGAAGCCGGTGCTGATGACCGGCATGGGTCTCCTGACGATCGGGCTCGTCTACTTCACGTTCGTGTCGGTCGGCGGGTCGTACGTCGACGACCTCCTGCCCGGCTTCGTCATCCTCGGCGTCGGGATGGGCTTCTCGTTCGTCCCGATCTCGATCGCCGCGCTCGCGGGGGTCAAGGGCCCGGAGGCCGGCCTCGCGTCCGGCCTCATCAACACGAGCCAGCAGATCGGCGGCGCCCTCGGGCTCGCGATCCTGACGACGGTCGCGACGACGCGCACGAGCAACCTGCTCGATTCCGGCGAGTCCAGCCGCAGGCGCTCGTCTCGGGCTTCAGCCTGGCGTTCTGGGTTGCCGCGGGGTTCGCGCTCGCGGGGTTCCTGACGACGGCGTTCGTGCTCCGGCGCGACGACCTCAAGGAGGTCGACCCCTCGCTCGCCGCCGCGCCCGCCGGCTAGCCGGTTCCGCCGATATGGCGCCGGGTCGTTATGGCCGCCGCCAGGCGGATTCATATGGCTGTGTGCATAATGTAGTCATGCATAAGGCTCTGAACCCGTTCACGTTCGGCGATCTCGCCTTCGACGAGTCGTTCACCGACCGGGAGGACGAGGTGCGCGAGCTCGCGGCCGACATGCGCAACGGCCAGAACGTCCTCCTGTACGCGCCGCGGCGCTACGGCAAGTCGTCGCTCGTCCTGCGCGCGGCCCAGGAGGCGCTGCGCGAGAAGGTGCTCGTCGGCTACTGCGACCTCATGCGCACGCCGACGAAGGAGCGCTTCGCGGCCGCGCTCGCGAAGACGATCTACGCGGACATCGCCTCGCCCGTCGACCAGGCGCTCGAGAAGGCGGCGAGCCTCTTCCGCGGCCTGCGGATCGTCCCGTCGATGGAGGTCGACCCGACCGACGGGTCGCTCCGCTTCGGCTTCGCCGCCGGGCCGGCGCAAGCAGGACATCGACGACACGATCGAGCGGCTGCTCGAGCTGCCGGCCGAGCTCGCCGCCGAGCGGAAGCGGCGCGTCGTCCTCGTGCTGGACGAGTTCCAGGAGGTCGTCGCGCTCGACCGCCAGTTCCCCAACCTGATGCGCGCCGTCTTCCAGGCGCAGCCCGAGGTCGGGCACGTCTACCTGGGCAGCAAGCGCCACGTCCTCGAGCGGATCTTCAACGACAAGAACGAGCCGTTCTGGCGCAGCGCCAAGCGGCTCGAGATCGGGCCGATCGCGCCGGCGAAGTTCGCGCCGTTCCTGCGCGAGCGGTTCGTGTCGACCGGCAAGGCGATCGACGACGCGGCGGTCGACCGGCTCCTCGGCGCGACCGGCGGGCACCCGTACGCGACGCAGGAGCTCGCGTACGCGACGTGGGAGGGGACGCCCGACGGCGGCGCGGCCGGCGCGGACGAGGTCGAGGCGGCGCTCGTCAAGGTGCTCCGCGCCGAGCACAACCACTTCGCCCAGCTCTGGGACGAGGCGCCGCGCTCGCAGCGGCTGACGCTCCTGGCCCTCGCGAACGAGCCGGCCTCGGCGGTCTACTCCGCGGACTACCACTCGCGCCACCACCTGCCCGGCGAACCCGACGCTGCAGACCGCGCTCAAGACGCTGCTCGCGAAGGAGCTGGTCGGACGCGGCGACGACGGCGTCTACCGGGTCGTCGAGCCCTTCTTCGCCGAGTGGCTGGCGCGCGAGCAGCGCGGCTACGGCGTCCCGCCCGAGGTGCGCGGCGAACCTGGCCTGACGGTGGGTTGCAGGGGCCCGGCGCGCCCTGTAGAACACGCGGCCATGACCTGGGGCGACCTCTGGCTCTTCCTGCACATCCTGGCCGCGATCGCCTGGATGGGCGCCGGGCTCTCGCTGATCGTCCTCGGCGTCCTGGCCGACCGGGCCCGCGACCCCGAGGCCTCAAGTCGGTGCTCGGGCACACGAACCGGCTCGGCGCACGATCTACTTCATCCCGGCGTCGCTCTCGGTGCTCGTCTTCGGCGTGATCCTCGTGATCGAGAGCGACTTCTACGGCTTCGACCAGCTCTGGATCGTGCTCGGGCTCGTCGGCTACGCGCTCACGTTCCTCACCGGGCTGCTCGTGATCAAGCCGCGCGGCGAGCGGCTCGGCGCGATGCTCGCGGAGTCGCGCGGCGAGATGACCCCGTCGGTCTGGCTCGAGGGCCGTCGCCTGATCGCGATCTCGCGGATCGACTACGTCGTCCTCTTCCTCGTCGTCTTCGACATGGTCGTGAAGCCGACCGGGGACGACGGCGGGACGCTCCTCTTCATGGCCGCGGTGCTCGTGCTCGTCGGCGGCTACTTCATCTGGCGCGCGCGCTCGCTCGAGGCCGTGCCGGCGGCTCGCCGGGCCTGCGTAGGCCGCGCCGCTGCGCTAGTGCTTGCGGGCGGTCGCCTGGCCGCCCTTGCGGCCGGCGGCCTTCTTCTGCGCGGTCGTCCCGCCCTGGGAGGAGGAGCTCTGCGAGGAGCCGGAGTGCGACTTCTTGCCGCCGCGGCTCGACGCGCCCGGCGAGTTCGCGATCCGGGCCGCGCGCTCCTTCGACATTCCCTTCTCCTTCAGGGCCTCGTACTGCTTCTCGTTCTTGACGTTCGGGCGTTTGTTCGGCATGCGGTCCGTCTTCCCAGGGCCGCCTCACGAAAACACGGGCTCGGGCGTTGAACCGGGTGTGAAGCAGTACCGGCTGATCGGCCCGGACGGGCGCGAGGTGCTCTCCGAGACGCCCGGCACGCTCGGCGGGCACCGGCGCACGAAGGTGTACGGACGCCTCGACTGCCCGTCTGCGCTCCGCTGGATCGCGCGCGGGCCACTACGTGCGCCACCGCGTCTTCTTCGCCGACGAGGAGACGGCGATCGCGGCGGGCTTCCGGCCGTGCGCGTCTGCCTGCCCGGAGGAGTACCGAGCCTGGAAGGCGGGCCGCTAGAGGACGACGATCGCGACCGCGGCCGCCTGCAGGCCGACCGCCGCGATGACGAGCAGGTGGAAGATCTCGTGGTAGCCGAAGGTCGCGGGCGCGGGGTTCGGGCGCTCGAGCCCGTAGACGAGCGCGCCGACCGTGTAGAGGACGCCGCCGCCGAGTACGAGCAGCGTCGCGGTCGCGCCGGCGTTCGTGAGGAGCTGCGGGAAGACGACCGCGCCCACCCAGCCGAGCCCGACGGCGAGGACGACCGCGATCCATTTCGGCCCCTGCGGCCAGGCGAGCTTCTGCAGGATCGCGAGCGCGGCACCGGTCCACACGATCGCGAGTACGGTCACCTGCCAGGCGCCCTCGAGGACGAGCAGCCCGAACGGCGTGTACGTGCCCGCGATCAGGCAGTAGATGCCCGCGTGGTCGAGCCGCCTGAGCCAGAGCCGGCGCGACGGCGACCACGTGATCCGGTGATAGAGGGCGCTCACGCCGAACATGGCGACCACGCTCGCCGCGAACACGGCCGCCGCAATACGGGCCCGTGGTTCGTCCGCGCCGAGCACCAGGGCGAGCCCGAGCGGGACGGCGGCGAGCAGGGCCCACTGGTGGAAGACGCCGCGCAGGCGCGGGCGCGTCGTCAGTGCGGGCGGCGGGAGAGTCGCTCCGATGGAGCCACGGTAGCCTCGGCCGAGCCGGACCGGCGAGGCATGGCGCGCACGTGTTCGGGTAGAACTGCGCCTCGTGCGCTACCGCAAGCTCGGCGCGAGCGACCTCGAAGTCTCGGAGATCAGCCTCGGCTCGTGGCTCACCTACGGCGTGGGCGTCGACACGGCGAACGCCGAAGGCGTGCGTCGAGAAGGCGTTCGAGCTCGGGATCAACTTCATCGACACGGCCAACGTGTACGGGAAGGGCGCGGCCGAGGAGTTCCTCGGCGAAGCGCTGGCCGGGCGGCCGCGCGACTCGTACGTCCTCGCGACGAAGGTCTACTTCCCGATGACCGACCAGGACCGCGGGCTTTCGCGCGCGCAGATCGAGAAGCAGATCGACGCGTCGCTGCGGCGCCTGCGGACCGACTACGTCGACCTCTACCAGTGCCACCGCTACGACGTGGACACGCCGCTCGAGGAGACGATGGAGGCGCTGTCCGAGGTCGTCCGCTCCGGCAAGGCGCGCTACCTCGGGTTCAGCGAGTGGAGCGCCGAGCAGATCCAGGCCGCGCTCGACCTGCCGGGCGTCGAGCGGTTCGTGTCGAGCCAGCCGCAGTACTCGATGCTCTGGCGGAAGCCGGAGCGCGACGTGATCCCGCTGTGCGCGGCGAACGGGATCTCGCAGATCGTCTGGTCGCCGCTCGCGCAGGGCGTCCTGACGGGCAAGTACCGGCCCGGAGAGGCGCCGCCGTCGGACTCCCGCGCCGCGTCCGAGGCGATGGGCTGGGCGATGGACGACTTCTTCAAGGACGACGTGCTCGAGGCGGTCGAGCGGCTGCGCCCGATCGCGGACGGTCTCGGAATCACGCTGGCGCAGCTGGCGATCGCGTGGGTGCTGCGCGAGCCGAACGTCGCGTCCGCGATCGTCGGCGCCTCGCGGCCGTCGCAGGTCGAGGACAACGTCGCCGCGTCCGGGATCGAGCTCGACGACTCGACGCTTCAGGCGATCGACGACGCGCTCGGCGACACGATCGTCCGCTAGCCGCCGGCGCTCTCGGCCGCCTGCCGTCGTGCGACGACGATCCCGGCCCGCCAGCCGGGCGCTCGTCCATGCGCCGGTGGGGTCGACCATCTCGGGGTCGAGCCCGCTGCGGGCGAGCAGCCACGAGGTCAGCGAGTTGCGAGTTCCACATCTCGCCGGTCTCGAGCTCGTCGCGGCCCCAGACCGGCGTCGGCACCTGTGGCACGAGCTCGAGCAGTCGCCGCGCGTCGGCGGCGCTCTCGCTCAGGAGGACGGGGCTCTCGACCGCCTCCGCGATGTCCGGGATCGCTCCGCCCTGCCAGCGCCGGATCTCGTAGCGGAAGAGCCGGAGCCGCCCGGCCGCCCGCGCGCCCACGGGCCCCATCGGCGACCACCCCGCGCTCGCGCGCATCGCCCGAGCCGGCGGGCGCCTGCTCGATCACGAAGCCGCCCTCGGGCGTCCGCACCTCGAGGGCGGAGTGGTAGAGGTCGCGGGGATCTCGGCGCTCGATCCGGGCGGCGAACCACTCGAAGACCCGTCCGTTGAGGCGCACGGAGTGACCGCCCGCGCCCAGCGGGAGCCAGTAGAGCTCGACGGCCGCCCCGGCTGTCTCGTTCACGGCGTCACACTCGCCTGCGCCGCTCGGTAGGCCATCGGTGGCCGTCCCGATCCCGTCCGTAGAACGCCGTACCGCTACGCCGGCCGAAACAGCACGACCGCGTCGAGGCCGTGCGGGGTTGCCGCGCGAAGCTCGACCTCGCCGTCGTCGGCCGCGACGAGGCGCTGGACGATCGCCAGGCCGAGGCCCGAGCCCTCGCCGCCGCCGGCGCGCCAGAAGCGGTCGAACGCGCGCGCCCGCTCGGTCTCCGACATCCCCGGACCCTCGTCGGTCACGTGCAGCTCGACCCGCGCGCCGTTGCGGTGCGCCGACACGCGGATCCGCGAGCCGGGCGGGCTCACCTCGAGCGCGTTCGAGAGCAGGTTGTCGAGCACCTGCTCGAGCCGCGCCTCGCCCGCCCGGACCACAACCGGCCCGTCCGTCTGCGTCTCGAGCCGCACCTCACGCTCGTCGAGAAGCGCCGACCACGCCTCCGCCCGTGAGCGCACCAGAGTCGCGAGATCGAGCGGCCCGGCGCCCTGCTCGCTCGCCTCGCTCCGGGCCAGCGCGAGCAGGCCGTCGACGAGGCCCGACAGCCGCTCCACCTCCGCCTGGGCGCCGGTGAGCGACTCGCGCCCCTCGGGCCCCAGGTCGGGCTCGAGGTTCTCGAGCCGCAGGCGCAGCGCGGTCAGCGGCGTGCGCAGCTGGTGCGAGGCGTCGGCGACGAATGCCTCCTGGGAGTGGAGGAGCTGCTGCAGCTTCGCGGCCGTCTCGTTGAACTCGTGCGCGAGATCCCGCACCTCCGGCGGCCCGGACGCCGGCGGCGCGCGTCTCGAGCTCGCCGCGCCCGACCGCGGCCGCGGCCTGCTCGACGTCGCGCAGCGGCTTCGTGATCCAGCGCGCGAGCGTCAGCCCGACGATCGCCGCGGCCGCGATCACGATCCCGGCGATCGCGGCGAGCACGAACCAGTAGCGCCGGACGCGGTCGTCGACCGCCGAGGTCGGGTACGTGATCCGCGCCGCGCCGTGGATCCGCCCGCCGGACGCGACCGGCACCGCCACGTAGAGCAGGTTCTCGCCGAGCGTGTCCGAGTGGCGCACGCCGGACGAGACCTCGCCGCGCAGCGCCTGCACGATCTCCGGCCGCGTCGAGAAGTCGCGCCCTTCGCCGAACTCGGGCGACGTGTCGATCCGCGCGCGCCCGTTCCGCCCCGACGACGACCACGCGGCCGCCGGTCTCGTCCGAGTACTCGCCGGCCAGCTGGCGGAGCGAGCCGAAGTCGCCCGTCCCGCCCGGCCGGAGCGCGTCCGTCGCGAGCGAGGCCAGGGTCGCCGCGTCGCGCTCGACCTTGAGCGTCAGGTCCTGCCGCTCGTTGCGCGCGTACGTGATCCCGAGCGGGATCTCGAGCACGGCGAGCAGGAGCACCGTCAAGGCGAGGAAGCCGGCGAGGAGGCGGTTCGTCACGCGTCGCGCAGGCGGAGGCCGACCCCGCGGACCGTCTCGATCCAGCCCGGGTCGCCGAGCTTGCGGCGGAGCGACGCGACGTGGACGTCGATCGTCTTCGCCGAGCCGTACCAGGTCGTGTTCCAGACCTCCGAGAGGATCCGCTCGCGGCTCACGACCGCGCCGGATCGCGGGCGAGGAGCGCGAGGAGCGCGAACTCCTTTGCGGTCAGCGGCAGCTCGTCGCCGTCGAGCGTCGCCCGGTGGGCCCGCAGATCGACCTCGAGCGCGCCGATCCGGAGCGCGTCGCCGTCGCCGTCCGCGCCCGCGCGCGGCTGGGCCCGCCGGGACACGGCCCGGATCCGCGCGACCAGCTCGCGCAGCCCGAACGGCTTGACGACGTAGTCGTCCGCGCCCACCTCGAGCCCGACCACGCGATCGACCTCCTCGCCCTTCGCGGTCACGACGATGATCGGCACGGCCGAGCGGGATCGCAGCTCGCGGCACACGTCGAGTCCGTCCATGTCGGGCAGCCGCAGGTCGAGGAGCACGAGGTCGGCCTCGCCCGCCTCGAGCGCCGCGCCGCCGGTCGCCACGCGCTCGGTCTCGAAGCCCTCGCGCTCGAGGCCCTCGGCCAGCGGGACGGCGATCGCGTCCTCGTCCTCGACGATCAGGATCCGCATCGGCCCCATCGTGGCACGCGCGCGCAGGCCGCGCGCCGGGCCTTCCGAAGCTTTACCTCGCGCGAACGAAGCTCGAAGGGACGCCGCGCCCACCTCTTACCGGTGCCCTCCTACGGTCGGATCCGACCCGCAAAGGAGGACACCTATGAACAAGGCACATGCAGCGATCATCGCGCTCGCGCTCGGCGTCGCCGCCGTCGCGGGGACCTTCGCGGCGCTCGAGACGACCTCCCTCGGCGCCCAGGCCGCGTCCGGCTCGAGCGAGGGGCAGCTCGCCGCCCGCAAGGCGAAGCTCGACCGCGCCGAGCGGAAGCTGAACCGCGCCGCCAAGCGCCGCCCGCCGGCGCTTCCGGCGATCCCGGCCGCCGTCTCCTTCTCGAGCGGCCCCGGTTCGTCGGCCGGCTCGAGCGGGCCGAACCCCGGCCCGGGCGGTCCGGTCTCCTCGGACGACTCCGGCCACGACGAGTTCGACGACCACGGCCACGACGACGACGGGTTCGACGACGACGACCACGGCCGCCACCACGGCGGGGACGACGACCACGACGACGACGAACGGGACGATGACTGACCACACCGCCCGCCTGTACGCGATCGCGTTCGCGCTCCTCGTCTTCTTCTCCACCTGGGCGGCGGTGGCCGCCCGGCCGTGGGCGACGGAGGCGAAGGCGTCGGCGAAGGATCCGCGCGTCGCGGCGCTCGACCGCCGGGCCCAGCGGCTGGAGAAGCGCCGGGCGCGCGTCCAGCGGACGCTGAACCGCCGCTTCGCCGAGTACGAGGCGGCGCTCCGCGAGCGCCAGGCGCAGATCGCCGCGGCGCAGGCAGCCCCCGTGGCCGTCTCGGCGCCGTCGGTCTCCGCGCCGTCGGTGGGCACCGTTCCGTCCGCGCCGGTCACCTCGACGAGGAGCTCCTGATGGAACGCCTCGCGTTCCAGCGCCATGGGCACCGAGATCGAGGTGCTGCTCGAGGCGGAGCCGCGGGCGGAGGCCGCCCGGGCGTTCGGCCGGGTCGAGCCCGAGTTCGGGCGCCTGGAGGCACTCCTCTCCCGCTTCCGGCCCGACTCGGAGCTCGCCCGGCTGAACGCCGCGGGCGCGCTCGAGGCCGGCGACGAGCTCCTCGAGGTGGTCGACCTCGCGCTCGACGCGCGCGAGCGGACCGGCGGCCGGTTCGACCCGACCGTCCACGACGCGCTCGTCGCCGCGGGGTACGACCGGACGTTCGCCGAGCTCGACGGCTCGGCCGGCGCCGGTTCCGCACCCGCGGGCGGCGACGTGCGGATCGTCGGGCGCAGGATCGAGCTCGAGCCGGGCATCCGCCTCGACCTGGGCGGGATCGCCAAGGGCTGGGCCGTCGACCGAGCCGTCGCGGCCGCTCGCGCCCTACGGGCCGTGTCTCGTGAACGCGGGCGGCGACCTCGCAGTCCACGGGCGTCCGGCCGTCGGCACTGGGCCGTCGGGCTCGAGACGCCGTCCGGCCGGCTGACGCTCGGCCTGACCGAGGGCGCGCTCGCGACCACCGGCCGCGACCGGCGCCGCTGGCAGGCGGGCGGGGAGGAGCGCCACCACGTGATCGACCCCGCCATCGGCCGTCCGTCTGCGACCGACCTCCTGACCGTCACGGTCGCCGGTCGGACGGCGGTCGAGGCCGAGGTGCGGGCGAAGGCGCTCTTCCTCGCCGGAGCCGAGGCGGCGGCGCTCGAGGCCGAGGCGACCGGTGTCCCGGCCGTGCTCGTGACGGAGGACGGCGACGTGCGCCTCGTCGGAGGCCTGCGGTGAAGAGCGACCCGACCTTCTGGATCCTCGCGCGCGCGACGGGCCTCGCCGCCTACGCGCTGCTCACGGCATCCGTGCTCGCCGGCCTGGTCGTCAAGTCGCGGCCGTTCGGCAAGGCGATGAAGCCGGCGACCGCGGTTGACCTCCACAAGACGCTGGCGCTGCTCGCGGTCGGCGCCGTCGGCGCGCACATCACCGCGCTGGTCGCCGACCACGCGGTCGAGATCGGCATCCTCGACGTGCTCGTTCCCGGGCTGGCGCCGTACCGGCCGCTCGCGACGGGGCTCGGCGTCGCCGCCGCGGAGCTGATGGTGCTCGTCTACGCCTCGTTCTCGCTGCGCCGCCGCATCGGCCAGAAGAACTGGCGGCGGCTCCACTGGACGACCTACGGCCTCTTCGCCCTCGCCGCCGCGCACGGCGTGCTGACGGGCTCCGACTCCGGCGAGCCGTGGGCCCTCGGGCTCTACCTCGGCTCGATCGGCGCGGTCGCCGCCGCGACCGCCTGGCGGGCGCTCGTCCCGCCCGCGAGACCGCAACCCCGACCACGGCCGCAGCCGGCCACGACCACGGAAGGAGCATGACCATGTACCGCATCGTCATCGACGGCTCGCTCTGCAGCGGCTTCGGCACCTGCGCCGAACTCGCCCCCGACCAGTTCGAGGTCGGGCCGGACGGGATCGCCACGGCCCGCGTGGGCGAGAGCGACGACCAGAACGTCCTCGAGGCCGCCGCGCAGTGCCCGATGGGCGCGATCGCGATCTACGACCTCGCGAGCGGGGAGCAGGCGGCATGACGCCGCGCAGCGTCGTCATCGTCGGCGCCGGGCTCGCGGGAAGCCGCTGCGCCGAGACGCTCCGCGCGCAGGGGTACGACGGGCGCGTCGTGCTCGTCGGCGAGGAGCCGGTCGCGCCCTACGAGCGCCCGGCGCTCTCGAAGGAGCACCTCGCCGGCGAGCGGACGACCGTCGAGCTCCGCGCGCCGGAGTTCTGGGCCGAGCGCGGCATCGAGCTCGTGCTCAACCGACGCGTCGACGCGATCGACCTCGACCGCCGCTCCGCCGGGCCGGGGCTCGAGTGGGACGCGCTCGTCCTCGCGACGGGCTCCCGGGCCCGCCGGCTGCCGTACCCGGTGCCGGAGGGCGTGCACACGCTGCGCACAGTTGCCGACGCCGAGCCGCGCTCGGCGCCGAGCTCCGGCCCGGGGCGCGGCTGGCCGTGATCGGCGCGGGGTTCGTCGGGGCGGAGGTCGCCTCGACGGCCCGCTCGCTCGGGGTGGAAGTGACGCTGGTGGACATGGCGGCCGTGCCGCTCGAGCGCGTGCTCGGCCGCGGAGGTCGGCCGGATCCTCGCCGACCGCTTCGCGGCAGCCGGGGTCGACCTGCGGCTCGGCACCGGGCTCGGGCAATTCCTTGCCGACGACGGTCGCGTGAGCGGGCTCGAGCTGACGGACGGCTCGACAGTCGCGTGCGACGCGGCGCTCGTGGCCGTGGGCGCCGAGCCCTGCTGCGACCTGGCCGGCGACCCGCGCGGCGGAATCGAGACGGACGCCTGCGGACGCACAGCTCATCCCGGCGTGTACGCGTGCGGCGACGTCGCGGCCGCCTGGCGCCCGTCCGTCGGCCGCCGTGTGCGTGTCGAGCACTGGACGTCCGCCGCCGGCCAGGCTGCGGCCGTCGCCCACGCGATCCTCGGGAGCGAGCGGCCCTACGACGACCTGCCGTACTTCTGGTCCGACCAGTTCGGCCTGCGGCTCCAGCACGTCGGGCACGCGGAGGAGTGGGACGCGGTCGAGCTCGACGGCGGAGCCGGACTCCTTCACCGCTCGCTACCTCGACCGTGCCGGCCGGCCGCTGGCCGCGCTCGCGGTCAACCGCCCGCGCGAGGTCGGGGCCCTGCGCCGCGAGCTGGCGCTCGGGCTCGAGGAGGCCGCCTAACCTGTGGACATGCGGCGCCTGCTTCCCATCGTTCTCATCGCGCTCGCCGTCGCCGCGGCGGCGCTGGCCGTGAACCTCCTGCTCGTCGGCTATGCGGACGAGCGCGATGACCCGGTCGGGAACCTCAACCCGCGCGCCGCGCTGACCGAGCCGACGACGACCGACCGGCAGCAGACCACGGACGATGACACGACCACCACCGAGCCGACGACGACCGACGACCACGGCGGCGACGACCGCGGGCGCAACCGGGGCTCGGGCGGCGGTGGCAGCGACGACGATTAGAGCCCAAAACTCCCTCGCACGAGGGACGCCGCTCCCCCAGAAGGGGTACCCCGCTCCCTCGTTCGAGTGACGAGAGGATCGCTAGCGCTCGACGGCGCGGCGGACGACCGAGAGGCCCCATGCGTCGCCCGACGCGAAGAGCTTGTCGGCGTCGACCTCGTCCGCCCAGCCGAGGAAGTGCTTCTCGGGATCGTCGGCCGTCGAGCCGTAGACGGCCTGCCGCTCTTCCGGTAGGTCGGCCGGCCGGTCGTCGCCGCGCTCGAGCGCCGCGAAGCGCTCCTCGGCCGCCGGCCCCTCGGCGTAGCCCTTGCCCATGCGTCGATCGTAGCTAGGGCTCGGCCACGTAGGCGATGTCGCGATAGATCGCGAGGTCGTGGACGACCCGGCGCTCGTAGCCCTGGCCGGCGTCGTCGCGGAAGACGATCGTCGCGGCGAGCTTCGTCGGCTCCTTGCGCGCGAAGTAGGCCGCGCTCGCGTCGAGGAGCGTGCGGATCTCCTTGCCGGGCGGCAGAAACTCGATCCGGCGGAAGAGCCGCAGCGCCGAGACCTCGATCGAGCCGCCGAGCCCACGGAACGGCTTCTCGAACCGCACCTGCGCCGCGAGCGCCGGTCGCTCGCCGATGTTCGCGACCACGAGCCAGAGCAGCCCCTGGTCGAACTCGACGTCGAGGACGACGTCCGGGCGGGCCCCGTCCTCGGAGGCTCTAGTCGCCACCCTCGAGCTCCAGCCCCTCGTGGACGATCTCAATCGTTTCGATCGCGATCTCGTTCGCGTCGGCGTCGAGCTTCGGCCCCTCGTATTTGCACGGCCAGCCCTCGCGGAAGGTCCAGCGCAGCACATCGTTCCGAGACTCGTCCATCAGGATGATGCTCCCGTTCCGCCGCTCGACCCTTCCCTCCACGATCGCCTTCCGCCACTTCCAGAGCGACTGATCCTTCGTGATCCCACGCTTGAGGACGATGTTCGCGTACTTCGTCAGGCCGGGCAGCTTGATCGACGAGCCCGGGTAAAAGCCCGTGCGGTACTCGACGACAGCAGTCTCCGAATCGAGCCCGCCCACCTCCGCGAAAGAGGCACTCGGGATGCCGTCAATCTCCACGCGGAAGTGCAACCTGGTGTACGCGTAGTCGCGGGCCGTCTGCGGCATGAGGTCCCTTCCGTTGGTTGCGGCGAGGCCCCGAGTATCGGCGCGACCCGGCGCCGGTGCAACCGCGCTACGAGCGGCGCGCGTTGGCCCAGTCGTCGACGTCGTACCAGTACGTCGCCTTGAGCGCCGCGCCCAGCCGCTCGTCCGTGTGGGCGGGGTTGAAGACGTTGTGCTCGAGGTCGGCGCAGAGGATCGGCTCGTCGCGGGGCAGGTCCGGGAGGCTCGTCAGCACCTCGCCGGGGAGCTCGGCCTCGGCGATCGAGTAGTGCTTGAAGTGGAGGTCCGGGGCCGTCTCGAGGAACTCCGGCCAGTCCGGGCACGAGCGGGTCGCGCTCACGCGAGCTCCTTCCGCACGAGCTCGGCGAGGGCGCGGATGAAGGCCGGGTCGTCGTTCAGGGACACGATCCTGTCGAGTTCGATGCCGAGCTCGCCGGCCCTTTGCCGCGCCTCGACGTCGAGGTCCCAGAGGATCTCGAGGTGGTCGGCGACGAAGCCGACCGGCGCGACGAGGACGCGGCGGACGCCGTCCGCGTGGAGGGCGGCCGAGGTGCGCGAGGATGTCCGGGCCGAGCCACGGCTCGCCCGTCTGGCTCTCGCTCTGGAAGGCGAACGACCAGCGTCCGCCGGGGAGGCCGGCGCGGGCGGCGGCGAGCCGGGCCGTCTCGAGCAGCTGCTCCCGGTAGGGGTCGCCCTCGGAGAGGATCCGCTGCGGGAGGCTGTGCGCCGTGAAGACGACGTGGCCGTCGTCGCGCCAGCCGCGCTCGTCCAGCTTCTCGGCGACGCGGTCGGCGACGAGCGCGACGAACGGCTCGTGGTCGTGCCAGCTCTCGACGAAGCGCAGCTCGACGCTCCCGTTCAGCGACGCCTCGAGCCGCTCGCGGTAGCCGCCGACGGAGAGGCGCGAGTAGTGCGGGGCGAGGACGAGCCCGACGAGGCGCTCCGCGCCGCCGGCGCGCGCCGCCGCGGCCGCGTCGGCGATCCACGGCCGCCAGTGCTTCATGCCTGTGTAGACCGGCAGCCCGAGCTCGGCCTCGAGCCCGGCGCGCTGCCGCTCGGTGATCTCGTTCAGCGGCGAGGCTCCGCCGATGCGGCGGTAGCGCTCCGCGAGCTCCTCGACCCGCTCGGGCGGGACCGGCCGCCCGCCGCGGATGTCGGCGAAGTAGGCCGGGATGTCCTCGGGCCCCTCGGGGCTCCCGTAGGCCATCACGATCACGGCCGTGCTGGGGCCGGGGCCGGCGTCACGCACTCGCGACACCTCCGCGCGCGAGTCGGCACGGTCCGTGACAGACACGTGCGAATTTCCGTGCAACACTCGCCTTAAGGGGGCGAGGGGCCGAAGGCCCCGGGGGAACGAGGTTCACGCGGGAACCTCGCTCGCGGTTCGCTCGTGGACGAGGGCGACGAGGCGGCCGAGGACGTCGGGATCGGTCGCCGGCAGGACGCCGTGGCCGAGGTTGAAGATGTGCCCGGGGCGGCCGTCGACCGCCTCGAGGATCTTCGTCGCCTCCGCGTGGACGCGCTCCCACGGGCCGAGCAGGAGCGCCGGGTCGAGGTTCCCCTGGACGCCGCGGTCCTCGCCGACGAGCTCCCAGCCGCGCGCGATCGGCACGCGCCAGTCGAGGCCGATCACGTCGCCGCCGACGGCCGCCAGGTCGGGCAGCAGGTGCGCCGTCCCGGTGCCGAAGTGGATCGTCGGCACGCCGGCTGCGGCCAGGATCCGCGCCGAGTAGGGCGCGACGAACTCGTGGTAGTCGGCGGGCGACAAGCGCGCCGACCCAGGAGTCGAAGAGCTGGATCACGTCCGCACCCGCGGCCGCCTGGTCGCGGACGTAGAGCGCGAACGCGTCCGCGAGCTTCTCCATCAGCGCGTGCCAGACGTCCGGCTCGGCGTACATGAGCCGCTTCGTCGCGGCGAAGTCGCGCGACGGCTTGCCCTCGACCAGGTAGCCGGCGACCGTGAACGGGCCGCCGCAGAAGCCGACGAGCGCCTTGTCGGCGCGCAGCTCGGCGCGGACGATCCGGATCGCCTCGAGCAGGCCCGGGACCGACTCGGCCGGCTCGGGCACGACCAGCCGCTCGACGTCCGCGACCGACGCGACCGGACGCTCGACCACCGGCCCGACGCCGTCCACGAGCTGGACGTCGATCCCCATCCCGCGCACGGGCAGGACGATGTCGGCGAAGAGCACCGCCGCGTCCACGTCGTGGCGGCGCACCGGCTGGAGCGTCACCTCGGCGCAGAGCTCGGGGTCGGCGCAGATCTCGAAGAGCGTCGCGCGCGTGCGGATCTCCCGGTACTCGGGCAGCGAGCGGCCGGCCTGGCGCATGAACCAGACGGGCGTCCGCTCGACGGGCTCGCGCCGTGCGGCGCGTACGAGAAGTGGCTCGGTCACGCCGGCAAGGCTATCCCCGGCCGATCGCGCTGCGACGCGCCTACGAGTTGCCGACGATCAGGGCGATGTGGGCGCCCTGGAGCTGCGCCGGCCGCATGCCGTCGAGCGGCGCGACGCGGCCGATCCGGAAGTCGCGCGCGAAGCGGCGCGCCTCGGGCTCGTAGCCGGGCCGGTACATGACGACCGAGCGCGCGAAGTCCGTCCGCGGCGCGTTCGCCGTGCCGGCGATCAGGTAGCCCTTCGTCCGCACGAGGTCGGCCTTCTCGCTCGCCATCCCGCTGATCCCGTTCCCGTTCAGGACGATCACGGAGGTCTGCGTGCGCTCGAGCTTCGGCTTCGCGGGCGGCGCCTTCTTCTGCGCCGCCGGAGGCGCGGCGGACTGCTTCGCGTCCGCCTTCGACTTCTGCGGCGGCCGGCGCGGCGTCGTCCGCCATCAGCGGCCGGACGATCAGGAAGACGATCAGGAGCGCGAGGACGAAGAGCTCGAGGGCCGCGACACAGGCAGCGACGACTGCGGTCTGGCGCCACTGCTCGGGACGGATCGCGGTCGAGGGGTGATCCATGGGGCGCCCTATTTCGCGCCCGCGGCCTCCACTCCTTCCGGGCTGACCGACCGCCACGTCTCGGCGAGCCCGGCGTCGAGGTCGACGGCCGCGCGGAAGCCGAGCTCGCGCTCCGCGAGCGTCGGGTCGAGGACGCTCCGCTGCAGCTCGCCGAGCCTGGCCGGCTCGAAGACCGGCTCCAGCTCGACTCCGCTCACGCGCATGCACGCCTGCCGCGAGGTCGACCACCGAGGTCTCGACGCCCGTCCCGACGTTGAAGACGCCGCCCGCATGGCCCTGCGGCCGCGAGCGTCGCCGGCACGACGTCGCCGACGTAGACGTAGTCCCGCGTCTGCGAGCCGTCGCCGAAGATCCGCGGCGGCTGCCCCTCGAGCGAGGCGCCCGAAGAAGATCGCGACCACGCCCGCCTCGCCGTGCGGATCCTGGCGCGGCCCGTAGACGTTGCCGAAGCGCAGCGCCACGTGGCCCTCGCCGTAGAGGCGGTTGGCCATCGCGAGGTACTCCTCGCCCGCGAGCTTCGACGTCCCGTACGGCGAGATCGGCTCGCGCGGCGCCGTCTCGGGCGCAGGCGCCTCGCACTCGCCGTAGATCGCGCCGCCCGTCGAGGAGAACACCATCTGCGTCTCGTGGTCGTGCGAGGCGCCGCAGGACGTTGATCGTCCCGAGCACGTTCACCTGCGCGTCGCGCGCCGGATCGGCGACCGACACCCGCACGTCCGCCTGCGCGGCCAGGTGGAAGCAGACCTCGGGCCGGTCGGCCGCCCACGCGCCGGCCACGCCGTCGGCGTCGCGGATGTCGAGCTGCGAGAAACCGCGCGTCCGGGTGCACCCGCTCGCGCCGGCCGGTCGAGAGGTCGTCGACGACGAGCACGTCGTCGCCGCGGGCGACGAGCGCGTCCACGAGGTGCGAGCCGATGAAGCCCGCGCCGCCCGTCACGACAGCCCGCATGGCCTCGTATCCTAGGCGCGCTCGCATGTTCGTAACCTTCGAAGGCGTGGACGGTTCCGGGAAGACGACGCAGGCGCGGCTCCTGGCCGAGCGGCTGCGCGCCGAGGGCCGCGAGGTCGTCCACACGCGCGAGCCGGGCGGGACGGAGCTCGGCGAGGGGATCCGCGAGCTGCTCCTCCACGGCGGGCACGTCGCGCCGTGGGCGGAGGCCTCGCTCTTCGCCGCCGCGCGCTCGCAGCTCGTCGAGGACGTGATCCGGCCGGCGCTCGACCGCGGCGCCGACGTCGTCTGCGACCGCTACATCGACTCGTCCCTCGCCTACCAGGGCATCGCGCGCGGGCTCGGCGTCGACCACGTGCTCCAGCTGAACCTGATCGCCACCGGCGGCCTGCTCCCCGACCGCACCTTCCTGCTCGACCTTCCGCTCGACGAGGCCGCCCGCCGCCGCGGGGACGAGCCCGACCGGATGGAGAGCCAGGGGGAGGAGTTCGCCGGCCGCGTCGAAGCCGCGTACCACGAGCTCGCCGCCGTCTTTCCCCGCCGGGTCGTCCGCGCCGACGCGACCCGGCCGACCGAGGAGATCGCCGATTTCGTCCGTGAAGAGCTTCGAGACCTTTCCTGAGCAGGACGAGGCGAAGCGCCTGCTCGCCGCGGCGCTGGCGGAGCCGGCGCACGCGTACCTCCTGCACGGGCCGCCGGGCGTCGGCAAGCGCCGGGCCGCGCTCGCGTTCGCGGGCGAGCTGCTCGGCGACCCCGACCGCGTCGGGCGGCGCGCGCATCCCGACCTCTACGTGCTCGAGCCGCTCGGCGAGCAGATCCGCATCGACCCGATCCGCGAGCTGCGCCGCGACCTGCACATGCGCCCCTTCGAGGCCGACCGGCGCGCGTACCTGATCCTCGGCGCGCACCTGATGAACGAGGACGCGGCCGACGCGCTCCTCAAGGATCTCGAGGAGCCGCCGCCGTACGCGACGATCCTGCTCGTCGCCGACGAGCTCGGGCCGCTGCCGGAGACGATCCGCTCGCGCTGCCAGCTCGTCCCGTTCAGCCGGCTGACGCGCGGCGCGGTCAAGTCCCACCTCGCGTCGCGCGGGCTGACCGGCGAGGAGCTGGAGATCGCGACGCGCGTCGCGGCCGGCCGCCTCGACCGGGCCGACCGGCTCCGCGACGAGGACGCGAAGGAGCGGCGCCGGGCGGTTCTCGACCTGGCGCGGTCGGTCTACGCGGATCCGGCCTTCGAGCCGTCGGCCGGCGCCAAGGCCGTCGCCGCGCTGGCGTACGAGCGCGCCGGGCAAGGCCAAGGCCGCCGTCGAGAAGGAGGCCGCCGACGCGCTCGAGAAGCTCCCGAAGCGGGAGCTCGAGCAGCGCGCCCGCCGCGCCGAGCGGGGCGCGGAGCGCGAGGAGGTCCTCCACGCGCTCGACACGCTCGGGAGCTGGTACCGCGACCTCGTCGTCGTCGGCGCCGGGGCCGAGGGCGCCGCGCTGAACGTCGACCGGATCCGCGAGCTCTCCGAGGACGCGGGGCCGGAGCTCGCCGAGCGCGCCGGCCGCGCCGCCGAGACGGTGCGCGACGTCTGGCGCTCGTTCGAGTTCCAGGTGCAGACGGGCCTTGCGCTCGAAGCGCTCTTCGTCCGGCTGCGGCGTGACCTGGTCGCGCCGCCGGGGGCCGCGTGATGGAGGCCGTCGGGGTCGTCTTCTCGTCCGGCGGGCGGGTCTACTCGTTCGATCCGGACGGGCTCGAGCTCGCCTGGAACGAGCGCGTCGTCTGCCAGACCTCGCACGGCCAGGAGCTCGGGCGGGTGGTCAAGTCGAACCACGAGCTCGAGGGGCCGCCGCCCCGTCCGCTCGAGAAGGTGCTGCGCCGCGCGACCGAGGTCGACCGCGAGCGCGCCGACGAGAACCGCGTCCAGGCGAAGGAGGCGATGCGCCTCTTCCGCGAGCTCCTCGAGGCGCACGAGCTCGAGGTGAAGCCGGTCGCCGCCGAGATCCCGCTCGACGGCTCGCGCACGGTCTTCTCGTACCAGTCGGAGGGGCGCCCGAGCACCGGCAAGCTCCAGGCCGACCTCTCCAAGCGGCTCGGCCGGCGGGTCGAGCTGCGGTCGGTCGGCCCGCGCGAGTGCGCCCGGCTCTGCGGCGACCACGGCCTCTGCGGCGGGAAGATGTGCTCGCGCCGCTACCCGACGCACGAGCAGCCGATCACGCTGCGGATGGCGAAGGATCAGGACCTCCCGGTCGCGTCCGGCCGGATCACCGGCCTCTGCGGACGGCTCCGCTGCTGCCTCGCCTTCGAGCACCCGACGTACAAGAGCTTCCGCGACCGCGCCCCGCGCGTCGGCCGCGCGGTCGAGACGCCGCAGGGCACCGGCACCGTCACCGGCTACACCGTCCTCGAGGACACGTGCAGCGTGCTCCTCGAAGGCGAGGAGCGCCCGGTCGACCTCCCGATCGACGACTGCCGCGAGCTCGCCGGCCCGGCCGGCGGCAAGCCCAAGCGCCGCTAGCTCCGCCGCGTTCAAGGGATCGAGGCCGGCGGCGCTGCGGCCGATCTTCACCTCGTGGCGCTCTGTCGGCACTGCGGCCGCGACGGGCTACCTATGCCTGAACCCCTCGGGGTGTGCGACGCGTGCGCGAACTCGCCGCTCTGCGATCGGTGCGGGCATCCGCGGGAGGAGCACATGCATGTCTTCGTGCGGGATGTGGCTCCGCTCTGCCGCTGGATCATCCGCGACTTCCAGGCGCTGACGAGCGTCCCCTGCGCGTGCCCCGGGTTCCAACCCGTGGGCGCCGACGCCGGCTAGCGCGGAGACCGGGCGAGCGCCCGGCCCCCGCGCATCGACTCGCCTAGGCGGCAGCGCCCGAGAACGACGTGCCGTTCTCGGAGTCCGGCGCCTCGTCGCCGTCCGGCTCGAAGCCCGGACCGGGCGCGGGCCCACGCCAGCGGTGGTCGAAGTGCAGCATGTCGCCGTTCACGAAGGCCTCGACCCGCTCCTTCGTGCCCTTCTTCAGCTCGTCCGCCTGCTCCTGGGAGAGGTGGCCCTGCTCGACCGCCTCGTCCAGGCGCGCGTTGGTCGCCTTCACGAGCGCGTCCACGAGCCCGTCGACCGACTTGTCGTGCGCCTTGGCGACCTCGGCGAGCGTCTTGCCGTCGGCGAGCTCCTCGCGCAGCTCCTCCTCGGAGAGCCCGAGGTACTCGGCCGCGTCGTCGAGCCCGCGGAACTCGATGTGGAGATGGCCCTCGCCGAAGCCGGGCCCGAACCCGGGGCCGTGCCCGCGGAAGAGCGGGACGCCGAGCACCGGGAAGTCGCCCGACTCGATCGCCTCCTTGAGACGCTTGCCCTCCTCCTCGCTCAGCCGACCGGCCTTCACGGCCTCGTCGACGCGGTTCTCGAGCGCCGTGCGAAGCGCGTCGTCGAGCTCGTCCGGGTCGACGCCGAGCTCCTTGGCCGCGTCCTCGAGGACGGCGTCGCTCTCGGCCTTCGGCGACCATTGCGTCGCGGCGACCGCGCCGCCCGCCCCGGCGACCGCGAGCGCCGCGATCCCGCCGGCCACGACCTTGCGCTTGAGGCTCCGTTGCATGAGTGCTCCTTCGTCGCTTGCCCCTCCGAGTCAAGCGGCCGTCCCTAAGAGCAGGCTGAAAGGAACCTAAGAATCCGTGCGCCCGCGACTACGGCGCGTCCGGTGCCTGCGCGGCCGGTGGCAGCTCCATCGCGGCGCGGAGCTTCACGAGCGGCGTGTCCGGCACGGTGACGAAGCCCCGCGTCGGGCGGTCGAGGTCGAACGTGATGAGCAGCAGCACCGACACGAACGAGGCTGCGAGGACGACCGTGACGACGCCGCGCGAGACGATCGCCAGGTAGAGCGCGAGGAGGCCGAGGCCGAGCGCGGCTCCCACGATCTCGATCAGGAGCACCGCCGACGGCACGCGGTTGTGGAGCGTCGCGATCCGGGCGGTCTCCGAGTCGATCATCTCGTTCAAGGTCTCGACGTAGAGCCGCGGCGCACTGTCGGTCGGCGACCCGGCGAGCGCCTCTCCTGCGAGGCCCCAGAGCGTCCGCTGAAGGCGCTCCGCCTCCCCCGTCGCGGCCCGCTCCTCGGCGCTCCCGGGCACGGCGTTCGAGTAGGCGATCACGGCGTCGGTGTAGGCGCGGAGGTTGTCGAGCGACTCGGTGCGGATCGGCTCGCGCAGGGTCTGCGCGCGCAGATACGTCGTGCCGATCGTGTTCGCATCCTCGACGACCGCCGCCCGCCGCTGCTCGTAGCGTCCGACCGCCATCGTGAGGCCGAAAGCCAGGATCAATCGCGACGAGGCCGAGCAGCGCCGCCTGAAGGACGCCGAACGGCTCGCGCAGCGTTTCTGCATGCTCGCGGAGTCGGCGGCCCGCGAACGCGCCGAGCAGCGTCGACCCCAGGACGATCCCGAAGATGAGCAGTCCGAGCTCGACGCTGCTCAGCCGGAAGAACATCGGCGACCCCGGCGAGCGAGCGTTGGCTCCACGGCCAGCGATCATCCGTGAGCTGTCGGACGGGCTGCGTGGCCATGGAGATCTGGGCCGGAGGGGCGGGCGCTACACTCTTTCGACCCCGCCGACGTAGCTCAGCTGGTAGAGCACTTCACTCGTAATGAAGGGGTCCCCGGTTCGAGTCCGGGCGTCGGCTTCCCCCGTGAGCAGGCTTCATCGGAGGCGAGCCCCCTTCTAGCGGTCGCCCTCAGTGCCCGATAGGTGCCCGAACGCCTCGTTTTTCGCGTCGAAGGCGTCCAAAAGGTTGCGCTCGTACGGTTCGGCTTCGGGCGCAGTCTAGGAGGCTTCGGGGTGCCCCTTTCCTTTGAATTCCGAGCCGGCCACCCCGTGTCTAGGTTTTCGCGCGAAAAAACAGCAGGGCGCCAGAAGGCGACAATCCTCGAGTGAACATTGGTTGACGGGCCAGAAAACGGCGAAGGGCCCCGAGGGACCTCGTTCTCGCCCTAGGACTACGTCGGGAAGTTAGAGGGCCTATCTGGGCACGACCGTCACGACAAGGTCATCGAAGAGCGCCTCGGCGCGACCCGCCGGGGTTTCGACGACGAGCCCGATGCCCTCGAACTCTCCCCTCCCCGTCTCCTCCTCGGCCCGAACGAGCGTCTCGCCGTTCACCGCGAGCGTGAGCACGTTCGGGCCGTCGGGCGAGGCGACGCACTCGACTCGCAGCTGGTTCTCCTCCTCAAGGGCACGGACGGCGTCGACCGCCTCCTCCGACTCGACGAGGGGCCTGTAGTCATCTCGTCGGAACGCATCGACGGCGTAGCCCCGCAGGGCCGGTATGACTTCCAGTGTAGCCCTCGTCATCGGAATCGGTATCGGTGTAGCAGATGACGCCGACGAGGTCTCCGCTCACGACGTCGCCGCCGACGCCGGATCGCTGTGTGACGTCGACCTCTAGACGCAGAGCATCGACCCTCGGCTCGAGCGGGAACCACTCGCTCCAATACCGCTGCTCTGCCTTGACGAAGATGCGGTAGGCACCCTCGCTGTAGCCGGTTTCCACGTCCTCGTTCATGTGGGAGGGCCAGCCGGAGTGCGGGTCGGAGAAACTGTCCTGCAGGACGATCTTGCCTTCTCGAAGCTCGGCGGTCGCTGTGGCCTCGGCGGTCGCTGTGGCGGCGGCGGTCGCTGTGGCCGCCTCATCCTCGGAGCCCGCGCAACCGGCGACGAGAACGGCGAGGGTACTCAAGATCGCCAGGCTGACTAGGGCTTGCAGGCACATCATCGTACGCCTGCCTTTAGGTATTCGCGAGAAAAACAGCAGAGTTTCACCAGAAGAGGACGGTGCGCCGGTGAACATTGGTTGACAGACCAGAAGTACGGCGAAAGCCGAGTGCGTAAATACCTCGCGGACGGGAAGGGCTAGAACATTGTGGGATCGGGGCCCACAAGCCGACGCGGCCTGACTGCGGCTGAAACACTTCTGTTTGTCTCAGTCTGCGAGGGAATGCTTGGGGACGAGGAATGGCTCGCCAAGCACACCGAGTCGTGGCAAGCCGCTCTGATCGACCTGCGTGACGGGCTGATCGACGCCCACCAGTCACGCCCTGGGCAAGCCGAGCGAAGCTGGGTACTTACGTCTCCGAGCGAGGCGGTGAAGTCGCACCCCGCCGTGTAACGACGGGCCACTTCGGATACTCGACCGGGGTGGCTCAGGTGCCGCTGAACCGACCGCTGTGGCTTGAACACGCCAGCCCGGCGTTCCCGGCGCTCGAGTCTGACGTCGAGTGCGACGTAGTGGTGGTCGGCGGTGGGATTACGGGCCTGACTGCGGCCTATCGCTGAAGAGGAAGGCAGGCGGGTCGTCCTCCTTGAAGCTAGCCGGGTCGGCTTGGCGTCCGGCTAGACCTTGCCGAGACGGCGGGCGCGGAGGGCCGACGGGGAGGGAAGACGGTGCGAGGAGGCCCGCGCGACCGGTGTGCGAAGCGGCGACCCGTGGTCGTCACGACGGAACGAGGGCGGGCCGTGGCGCGGCATGTGGTTATCGCGACGCAGATGCCGTTCTTCGACCGCGGCCTGCTGTTCGCCCTCGCGCACCCGACTAAGTCGTACGTCCCGGCTCGGGCGGCGTCAAGGACATCGGCGCGGAGCAGCGGACCATCTGCGCTCGCGGCGGGGCCGAACGGTCGGCGCATCCTCATCTGGGCGGCGAGGGCCACAAGCCCGGCACGAGCAGGACACCGGCGAGCGTACGTACGACTTCGAACGGTTCCTCCGGGAGCGATTCCGTGTCGAGGCGGCGGAATATCACTGGTCGACGCACGAGTGTGGATGGCCTGCCGTACATCGGTCGCCTGCGGCTCGGCGACGACCGTATCCTCGGCGCGACGGGCTTCGCGAAGTGGGGCATGACGAAGGGAACGCTGGCCGGGCTGCTTCTCACCGACCTCATCGTCGGCCGCACGAATGAATACGCCGCGCTTTACGATGCGCGACGCATCGACGCCCGTCGCTCGGTGGCGCGGTTTGCGAAGGAAAACGGCGCAGTGGCGGGTTTCTTCGTCCGCGACCGCTTTCGCCCGCGTCCGGGCCGCGGCGCGGTCGAGAGCCTGGCGCCCGGCGAGGGAACGATCGTCCGCGTTGGCACCGCGCAGCGTGCAGTCTGCCGCGACGAGGCCGGCACGCTCCACGTCCTCTCTGCCCGCTGTACCCACCTCGGCTGCATCGTCGGCTGGAACTCGGCCGACCGCGCCTGGGAATGTCCCTGCCACGGCTCCCGCTTCGCCGCGGACGGAACGCTCGTTCAAGGCCCAGCGACGGCCGACCTGCCGCGCCGCGGCTTGTAGTCATCAAGCTCGTCGATGGCCTCGGGTCAGCTCACGCCCGACGTACGCCAACTCCTCCAGGCGTCGATCAGACGCGATCCGAGCCGGTCAGCGCGGCGAGCTCGCCACGCGACCGAGTGATGACCCGATCCAGGTCGGCTACGAAGTCAGTGTCAAGAGGATTGTCGCTCGCCTGAAACGCCTCCAGCGCCTTCTCGCCAGTCGCGATCAGGATCTTGAGCAGGGCCACTTCCCGGGCTTCGGACATCAGGCGTCTTCTACCGCGCTGTGGAATGGTCGAAACGATTCGGGGGGTTGGTGGCCCTTCGCCAGAATCGGCGTTCCGAGAACACGCAGTCGCTCGAACTGATCGAGCGTCAGCGATACGAACGCGGAACAGGGCACGTCCACGCACTCGCACAAGAACTCGCTTTGCGTCGCCCGATGCTCGAGCGTCAGCTCGTACACCCGGTTGTTCACCTCCTCTTGGATACTTCCGTCCGGCACTCCCGATTCCTATCGCATAGCGGCTCGTCAGATACGGGCGGTCAGTCCGCGCATCCGCTCTTTCAGAGCTGCTTTCCGCTCAGGGGAAAGCCGACGCCAGTATCTGTAAGCCATGAAGGCGAGCCAGAGGGGCGCGAACCTGCGGAACCTACGCAGCAAGAACATCCAGATCACGGCAACAATCGGTCGCGCGCCGAATGGCTGGATTGTCGCCGGCGGTGGCCGAGAGAGAACAGGCCGAGCGGAAGGAACAGCAATGGCAAAAACAGAAAATGGCCAACGCTCACCACAAACACGATCAGGCCAATTGCAAGGCCGATAGCAAGCACACGTATCAACGAACCCCCTAAACAGTGCCTCTTCGGGCCAACGCGCAGCCGGCCCCCAATGCAAGGGGGCCGGCGCGCACGTGTTCACCCCTAGGTCGTCTTGCCCTCCCGCACCTCGCCCCGCCAGGCGCCTGCTTCTTCGTCGCGGTTTTCGATCAGCTGCTTGAACCGCTCGAGATCGCCACGCACCTGACTCTTGACCACGCCCAGCAGATCGCCGGCGACGTTCTCTGCCGTCGAATCAGATTCGACATCCATCACCACGTTGACCCGCGTCTGGGCGTCGCCCATCGGCTCGAAGGTCACGACGCCGTCGTTCTTGACCTCACCCTCGATCGTCTTCCAGGCAACTTTCTGGTCGGGCCGCTGCTCGGTGATCTCGGTCGTCCACTGACGACTCTCGCCGCGGATCTCCGCGACCCACTGAACATGTGTGTCGTCGAGCTGCTGCACCGACTGAATGCCCTCCATGAACTTCGGGAACTCCTCGAACTGCGTCCACTGGTTGTAGGCCTGCTGTACGGGAACCTGAACCTCAATCGTGTCCTCGATCTTCGGCATTGGATTCTCCTTATAGGTTGATGAACCGATGTTGTGCCGGAGCAAAACCCCCGGCACAGCCCTTTTCGTCTGCTCGAGTTGGTGCGGTTGGCCTCACGGGCCAGCCGGCCCCCGCTCCTCGGTGGAGTGCGATGCGACCTGCTGCGCGTTTTCCTTTGCGCTTGAGGCCAGCTCTTGACCCTGCTGGCGACCCTGCTCTCGAGCGGTGTCCGTCGCGGCCTGGGCGGTTGCCGACGCGACCTCTTTGCCGCGTTCTAGAGCCTCGTGGCCAGTCTCCTTGGCACGGTCCTTGAGCTCTGTGGAAACATCGCCCAGCTTCTCGTCCTCCACCCGCGTCGACGGAATGGCGAGGCCGACGAGAAAACCGACGCCTGCGGTTACCGCAGCGAGACCGAGCGGGTTGCTGCGAGCCGATTCGCCCGCACGCTTCGCGCCGCGTCTCATTTGATCCCGGTCCGGGACGACCGCGGTCATCTTCGAGACCGCCGCGTCCTTCTTCTCGCTGACGGCATCCTTGGCGCGCCCCGTGACGTCGGTCTTGTACCCGAGCGCCTCAGCCGTCTCGCCCATTCGTCCGCGCGTTTCCTCTATCTCCTGCCGGATTGCATTCGGGTCTTGGCCCATGCCACGTCCTCCTTCATCGAGTCCATTGCCTGTTCGGGGACGGGCGCGCCCGCCTCCTCGATCCTCTTCCTTGCCCTGCAGCGCCAGCACGACGGCCACAACGCCCCAAACAGCGGCGACGACCAAGGCCGCAGCCCAGTCAGGGAGAAACGTCGCGAGCACGAGAATCGCGAACGCCGTTGCCGAGCCGACCGCGGCGAGAGCCGCGACGGCGCCAGCTCCGATCATCCCCGCGCCCGCACCCGCCTGCTTGCCCTTCTCAGCCATCTCGGCCTTTGCAAGCTCGAGCTCCTGACGCATCAGCGTGGTTGTCTCCCGCGTGAACTCGCCCAAGAGTTCACCGACCGGACGGTTGCGGAGTTCTTCACCGTTCCGTTCGACCATCAGACACCTCCCGACACGCGCTCCGCGGACGTGAACTCGGACGTCTCGGTGAGCGCGGACTGCTGAGCTGCGCCGGAACTGGGGCTCGTTGAGCGGTGCCCCGTCGAGCCGTTCGTGCTGGAAGCCTTGATCACCCGCGACGCAAACAGCCCGGCGACAAGCCCACCGACTGCAATGACCCACGGCTGCCGCCGACCGAAGCCCTCGACGTCTCGGAGAATCGTGCGCCCGTCGGTGCGCTCCAGATATTCCCCGAAGCCGCGGACGCGGGAGGCGAACTGATCGGCTAGCTGAGCGGGCCGATCGTTGCCTTGCTCGCGCAGCTGTTCGCCCGCTCGCCCGAATGCATCGCCCATGGACCGGATCTGCTCTCCGGCCTGGGTCGACCGCTGATCGAGTTGGGACTCAAGCTCGGACGAAGCTTGCGCTCCGTGCCTTTCCCGTCATCTCCTGGAGCTGACCCCGCGCCTGCTCCATCGTCGAGCCGCTTTGGCTCGACGTCCTCTCTTCCGATGCTGCCATCTTGCCCCCCTTTTCGCGCACGCAGCAGCCCGGCCACTGCGGCCGCGACCCCCCGTACGCCGTCTCTGTGCGAGGTCGCACTGACCTCGCCGCCCTCACGGCGTTACGCGATCATGCCACCCGCACGAGGCCCTAAACGCACCGCGGAAATCTCGCTGCGCTTCGTGCCCGAGCGATTGTGAGTGGCGGAGTTCGGACGGAGTGTCCGGCGGGCAAGACGCTCCCATGTTCTCGCTCCGTCGGCTGGACATCTACCTCAACGACCACCTCGCCGGCGCGACCGCAGGACTCGAGCTCGCCCGCCGGGCCGCCCGGGAGAACGCCGGAACATCGCTGGGCGACTTCCTCCAACAGTTGACGCAGGAGATTGCCGAGGACAAGGAGACCCTCGCAGACTCTCATGACTCGCCTGGACGTCGATCGGTCTCCGGCCAAGCCGGCCGGCGCCTGGCTCCTCGAGAAACTGGGACGCTTGAAGCTGAACGGTCAGCTACGCGGCTACTCGCCGCTCAGCCGCCTGGTCGAGCTGGAGGCCCTCGAAACCGGCGTAACGGGCAAACGATGCCTCTGGCAGGCGCTGGCCCACACGTTTTCCGACGACGTGCGGCTCCAAGAGTTCGATTTTCCGGCCCTGATCGCCCGCGCCGATCGCGAGCTGGCCGGACTCGGCGAGCACCGACGCGACGCAGCCTCCGCCGCTCTCCTGGAGCTCGAGCACGCGCCACGTTGACCTCTCGCCTGCCGGTACCCGCCGCGTCCGACGGGTGGAAGGCGAACAAAGTCCGTGGGATCTCCTTGGGACGCGCGCCTGATGCCACAGGTTGGACCAGGACTGCGCCGGGTACGTTCAGCACTCAACGTCGAGCGGCGCTTTGTTTGTGCCCTCCCTCTCGCACGGCTGGTCTGGCCGGACGCGGATGAGGTTCTTCGCGACGGGAATCGTTCACGAGGGGAGAGCCGATGGGTAGCAGCGATATGAACCTCTCTGCGGAACGCGTTCAGCACCTCTTTCGCGAGGTCAACGAGCGGATCCGGCTGATCGCCGCAGGGGAGCACCCCTCGTTCCTGTGTGAATGCGCCAACCCGGGTTGTACCGGGACGATCAACGTCGGTGTCGAAGACTACGAGCGGGTGCGAGAGTTCCCAGGGCTCTTCATCGTTCGCGCGGGGCACGAGCTGATCGAGCGCGAGCGGATCGTCGAGGACCGTGAAGGCTTTGTGGTAGTCGAGACGGTTGGTGCACCAGCGTCCGTCGTCAATGTGGTCAACCCTCGTCGGCTGACCTTGCCGACGCTCTCATGAGCAGCGATCCGCGCGTCCAGAACGAGTCGATGTACCGCGCTGCGAACGAATCGATTCAGACGAACAGGCACTCGCCGGCCGATGTGCTGCTCAGCTTCCTTTGCGAGTGCAGCGACCTCAATTGCCTCGTAGACGTCGAGTTGACGCTCGGCGAGTACACGAGCGTCCGCCAGGACGATCGTCATTTCGCCGTGGCGACCGGGCACGAGGAAATCGCGATCGAGAGCGTCGTGGACGAGTTCGACCGCTACACCGTCGTCGAGAAGTAGCTGAAGCTTTGGCTGGGCCGCCCCAGAGGTTTGCCGCGAGACGGCGGCGGCGAGCATGTCCGGGGCCGGCGCGCGATCTGGGACGCCGGCCAGGATGCAGAGCAAAAGGAGTGAGGGCAGCGACCCAGGATCACGGCGGTTCGCCGGCCGCGGAAACGACTCATCACGTCTCTCGCGGCGTGCGACGCGCTGCTCGCTGATGAAGAATGGCTCGCGACCAACCCCGACCTCTGGTCTGAGCTGCTCGCCTTGCACGACCGACTGCATGCTCAGCTGAAGGTTGCACAGGGACACGCGTCCACAGATTTCTGAACGAGCGGCTAGGTTCGCGGGTCGGTCGCTATCGCCACGTCCTCGGCCTTGCCCTGCTTATCGACGATCTGGTAGCGACCGAAATCCTCGATCACATCCTCGACCTCGCCCCAAGCATGCCCCGGCACAACGAAGAAACGCGTCGGCAGGCTGCGGATCCACCGATACTCCTCGGCGGTCAGCGCTACGGCCACGGTGCATTCGGAGTCGACGCACTCGCACAAGAAGTCCGAGGTCTCGCCGGCGGGAAACTCGCTTTCATTCATCTCGGAGATCCGCTCGTTCACCTCACGGAACAGCGCCTCGTTGCGCCCCGCCCTGCGCTCCCGCTCCTCACCCATTCGGCAAAGGTAGCACCGGATACAAGCGCGTTCGAGGCGAGCGCCTGGGCGCCTGATCGCGCGGCACGACCGCTACTTCGTGGTGGAGGTTCGCGAGGCCGCAAGGGTCGCAGTTCGCGAGTGGCAGGACTGTCTACGGTTTGAAGAAGGTGGGCCGCGCCACCGTTAGCCGCAGCGAGGCCCCCAGACCCCGATAACCACGATGGCGCGGCCCGGCCGGCCGCAGATTCGATGGCCGGGCGAGCCGCCGGGGGCCTCCTGGAGGCCGACCGACCATCGGGGTGCGCTTCCCCGCCGGGCGGATCTCGTAACGTGCAAAGGGCCATGGTCGTGCCGGGCTCGCGCGCCGGCCCTCTTAGACGGTGCGGTGTCCGTCCGCGATGATCGGCTGCTCGGCGCCACGGGCGGCCCAGAACTCGGCCAGCGAGATAGTGAGGTACGTCTGGCAGGCCACGTCGACGCACTCGCAGGCGAAGGCTGTTTCGGTCACATCATCCTCGGCCGCATGCTCCGCCAACCGATTGTTGAAGACCTCACGGTTGAAGACCCTTACGAGGTGGTCGCCGCCACCGCTGTGCTGCGACATGGCTTCGACGGTACCGGTCCTCGCTTTCGTCAAAACCCGGTCCGCCGCAACGGCCGGCGCTGACGCAACGCGGCCCGCATCCGGGACACTGCAGCAGCTCGCGCCGACCGACTCGGCCCACGCCGGCCCAGCGCCAGAGCAACTTGGCGGATACGCAGCGTCGAGGTGCTGGAGCACTTCGTGATACGCGAGGCCCCCCAAAAAGTCGCCGCTGATGACGCGCTGTTTACGGGGTCGAGGCGTTGGACAGGCTGGTCCTTCGTCCCGGTGGGGCGGAGAAAAATCTAGGGGGGAATATGGCAGCAGTTGATGTTCAACGCAGTCGGGCAGGGATGCTCGACCGAAACGAGTCGAGCGGACGCTTCGCGCGTCTGTCGACCGAGACGAAGCAGGCCTTCAAGACCACGGAGTTCTGGACGATGATCGCCGTGGTCATCGGCGTGTTGATCGCTTCGGCTCTGGTCGACCAGGGCGAAGGCAGCGGCAGCGAAGCGTCGGATGCGTTCTCGGCGTCCCGGGCGTGGCTGATCGTCGGAATCGTCGCCGTCGGCTACATGGTGAGCCGTGGGCTTGCGAAGTCCGGCAGCCGCGAGCCGTACTGGGCCGATCGGGACGATCTGCCCAACCGCAACGACTCGTAGCGCGCGCAGCACAGGTGCGGGAGCCGCCGGCGAACCGGCGTCTCCCGCCCGTGCGTGCTTGGACAAGCACGATCAAAGACGAAGTGGGGGAGAGAGATGATTCTTCGTTACGACCGGATCGCGATGGAGCTACCGCCTCCGTCTGAGCCAGATCCCGCCGGCGCCGCCGCCGTTCAGGAACTGATGGGCGGCCGTTTTGGCGAAATGTCGACCTTTCTGAATTACACCTTCCAGTCGTTCAACTTTCGCGGGCGGCAAGGTGCGCGCCCCTTCTACGACCTGGTCGCGAACATCGCCGCTGAGGAGTTCGGACACGTCGAGCTCGTGGCCGCGGCCATCAACACGATGCTGACCGGCGCCTCGCCTACGGGCGATGGACGTTCGAAGGTTGACGCGACCAAGAGTCCACTCGCCGAGGTCAAGGGCGTTGGGAATCCGCATCACTTTCTTGCGGGTGGGCAGGGTGCCTTGCCGCAGGACTCGAACGGTCGGGCCTGGACCGGCGACTACGTGTTCTCCTCTGGGGATTTGGTCGAGGACCTGACGCACAACTTTTTCCTGGAGACCGGCGCGCGCAACAACAAGCTGAAGGTCTACGAGATGGTCGAGCATCCGGCGGCGCGCGCGCTGACCGGGTACTTGCTCGTCCGTGGAGGAGTGCATCAGATCGCGTACGCGCGCGCGATCGAGAAGCTCACGGGCGCGGATCTGAAGAAGATGTTTCCGACGCCGCGGATCCCGACCGACAAGATCCCTGAGTGCAAGCCGCACATCGAGCGTGGCGACCACCTGCGTCTCTACCGGTTCTCGCTCGAGGACTATCAGGAGCTGCCGGCGGTCTTCAACGGACCCCAACCCCGAGACCGGTGAGGATCTCGTCGTGTTCGAGGAAGCGCCGGAAGGCGTGCCTCCTCGCGATCTTCCCACCCAGCCGGCCGTATTTTCGCCGGATTACACGCCCGAGGAGATCTCGGAGATCGCGATGAAACTGCGCCAGCAGGCTGGACTCCCGAAGGAGCCCACCGGCCTCGTCGCGGACCTGCAAGAAGCCACGAAGCGATCCACCAAGAAGGCCGCTTCGCGCTCCAAGGCGCGCTCGCGAAAGTAGAACAATGGAGCTCCTGCTGCTGTTTCTGCTCGTCGCGCTCGTCCTTCCGATCTGGCTGGCGAGCCGCGCACGACGGCGGGCCCGCGAGGTTGCGGAGCAGCTGGAATACGACACGGAGCAGGCACGCGAAGGGGGCGATGGAAACGGCCGGCCGCCGAGCCTGTTCGACTTGTTCATGGGTCCAGGGACCTGGGCGCGTTCGTACGAGTTCGATCCTGAGACAGGGCAGTGGGTCGACGTGTCCGACCGGTCGCCCGACCCCGTTCCAGTAAGGGATGGCAAGCAGGACGAGGAGCGAAAGAAGCAGAAGGTCAGCCGCGCCCGTCCCCGTGCAGCGGCCAACCCGCTCGGGGGCCTATTCGGAGGCATGGGCCAGACGGGTGGTACGGGTGGGGGTGGTGATTTCGAGGTGCAACCCTCAGATGAGCTGTCGACTTCGAGGAAGTCGGCGGCATGGAGCGAACTGAAGCAGGAGGTTCAGGCAGACGGTCGGTCTCATGCTTGAGCATCCGGACGACGCCGAGCGCTATGGCATCGAGTGGAACGGCATCCTGCTCCACGGTCCTCCGGGCGTCGGGAAAACGTTCTTCGCGCGAGCGATCGCCGGCGAGTATGGCCTCAGCCTGATGCATGTCTCCACAGGCGACCTGGTCGGGGCATCGTCGGTCAGTCGGCCCAGAACATCGACAAGGCGTTTGAGACCGCGCTGCAGCATCTCCCCTGTCTCCTGTTCTTCGACGAGTTCGACTCCGTCGCCCAGCGCCGAGACAACACTCCCGACCAGGAGTCCCGGCGCACCGTCAACCAGCTCCTCACCTCGCTCGAGGCTCACCGAGACGAGCGCCAGTTGCTCGTCATGGCCGCGACCAACTCGATCGAGCACCTCGACCCCGCCGTCATCCGGCCGGGCCGCTTCGACCGACACATCAGGATCGATCTTCCTGACGCCGACGCCGACGCGCGATCTTCGAAGCAGAACTCGACGATCGGCCGACCGTCCCGAACATCGAGCTAACGAGCTCGTGGCGCGCACCGAGGGCATGACCCCCGCCGCGATCGCCAAGATCGTCGACTCTGCCGCGCTTGAGGCCTTCGCGAGGCTGCTACGCAGACCGGACGACGAGGTGCTCGTCGATACCGCTCAGCTTCTGGCGGCTATCGAACGCTACGGCGGGCCAGGACCGGCCGACCGTCGAGCACTGGTCGTGGGACTCGCTGATCCTTGACCCCGCCATCAAGGCACAGCTCCAGCAGCTGCAGCGGGTGATCGAAGACCCCGAAGCCGTCAAGCGCTTCGGGGTCGAGGCCGCCCACCGGCCTGTTGCTCGCCGGGCCTCCGGGAACTGGCAAGACGACGGTCGCGAAAGTCCTTGCCGCGCAGGCGAAGCGTCCTTCTATCCCATCTCCGGCGCTGACGTGATCAGCAAATGGGTCGGAGAGTCCGAGCGCAATATCCGCCAGTTTTCGAACGAGCGCGGAGAACCGGCCTTCGATCGTCTTCATCGACGAGATCGACGCCATCGCCGGCCCCCGCGGCGAGTTCCAGGCCCACGACAGCCATGTCAACCAGCTGCTCGCGGAGATCGACGGCATCGCGGGCAACGCGGTGTCTTCGTGATCGGCGCGACGAACCGGCCCTGATCAGCTCGACCCGGCGCTGCTGCGCGGTGGTCGCCTCTCACGGACGATCTTCCTCGGCCTGCCCGACGAGGCCGCGCGCCTCGCCATGCTTCGCCTTCACACCGCTCGGATGCCGACCGTCGGAGTCCGGTTTGAGGATTTGGCGCGCGAGGCGGAAGGGTTCTCTCCGGCGGATCTCAAGTCTCTAAGCCAGGAGGCTGCACTCGTGGCAATGGAGCGGGATAACTCCGGCCCTGAGGCGGCGGTTCTCCCCGCCGATTTCGCCGAGGCATTGAGTCGCTTGCGTGAGAGTCGCGCGGCGTCGCGGGCCGCGGCCTGAATGGACGTTCACAAGCCGAACGCGGTGCGCCTGCCGCAGGTTCCAGGCCCGGTCGCGTGGGCGGCCGAGCGCGTATTCGCTGCTCTGTCAGCGGCGCGCGGGTCACGGATCTTCCACCCGCAGGGAATCGCGTACCGAGCGACGCTCCGGGTCGAGAGCGGGCTGCACGGCGTCCCCCTGCTCGCGCCCGGGACGTCCCACCACGCGGTCGTGCGGTTCTCGCGTGGGCTCGGCCTGCCGCGCGGCACCCGCGAGTTCCTCGGGCTGGCGTTGCGAATCGGGGACGAGCAGGACATGCTCCTGGCGTCCTCCTCGCGGGCGCCGCTCGAGCGGATGGTGCCGCTCCCCGTGCGATCGTTCTTCGGGGCGACGCTCTCGAGCTTGCTGCCGTTCGACGCCGGCCCTCGCGTGGTCTTCGTCGGCGCGCAGGTGGACGGAGTGCCGACAGGCGAGCGCGACCAGCTGGACGAGCTCGCCGCGAGCCGAAGTGTCCGAGTCAACTTCGCCGCGGCCGAGCTCGGCGGCCCGTGGCGCCCGTTCGCCGCGCTCGAACTCGACGAGCGGCTGCCCGAGGAAGCGGCTCGGGCGCTGCGCTTCGACGCGTGGCGCTGTGCGGGCGGCCTCGTCCCGCATGGACGGATCAACGCGTTACGCGGACCCGCGTACCGTGGCAGCCGGCGCGGCCGGCCGAACGGCTGACGCCGGGTTTCACCCCGCCCGCCGCGCAGGGGAGGCCGGTTCGCAACGGTTGAACCGACCGTTGGGGACTGACGCTTTCAGCCGCTGCTGAGGAGCTCTCAACAGCGAACCGACCCGTGGCCGCCTCTTTGCGGGTCAACGGTTCGTGTCGGGTGGGTCTACCCTGTGGGTGAGACATCGGCGTGGAGGAGGCGCGATGGAGGAGCGGTTGGAGCGGCAGGCGCGAAACGAGGCACTGATTCGCGAGGTCAATGAGCGCATCGACGCGCTCGAGAATGAGGCGGCTAGCTTGGGTAAGAACCGGCTGTTCCTCTGCGAGTGCGGCCGTAAGGATGTCTGCGACGTCACCGTCGAGGTGACACTTCAGGAGTACGAGCGGGTTCGCGCCGAGGACGACCGGTTCTTGCTCGCGCCCGGCCACGAAACGAATGAGCTTGAGCGGATCGTGGAGCAGACCGATCGCTACGTCATCGTGGACAAGGTCGCGGACGCCGAGGCGTTTGTCCAAGACGACCCGCGCGGCGCACCCTCCCGCTGAAACCCCGGGGGCTCACTCCTCCCAGCGGGTTCTAATGCACCCGGCGCTATCCCGTTCGACCAGCGCCCGCACACGCTCACGCACAGCCCGGGCAAGGGCCTGGCGCTCGTCGCTCGGGGTTTGCTGCGTCACGGCCTCAAGACGAGCCTGGGCGGCTGACTTTTCGATCGCCAACTGCGCCAACTCTCGGGTGGATGTATCCGACCGCATGCCCGCACCTCCTGTTCGAGGCTCCACCGATTTGCCGCGTATCTACCGGGCCCCTGGAAGTACGAAACGTGAGCGCGCATGGGGCGCGTCTCCGAACGGCGGTCGTGGCTCCCTCGATGGGGCCCCGCTCCTTCCCGACGCAGACCACGGCCGTCGCATGCATTCGTCCAGGCGGAAGTAGCCGACGGGTCGACGTGAACCACCACCGGTCTTCTTCCCGCCTCATACTTCGTACGGTCTGACTCCCGACTGGGCGCCACCTTTCCACCGCTGTGCCGCTCCAGATAGACACCCCGCACGGTTTGGCGAACGTCTACCTTTGTTCGGCCCGTCGACCGCGGGCTGGGCTGATTCTTGGTCACGGGGCGGGAGGCGGAGTCACATCGGGCGACCTCGTGGCCGTGACCGACGTCGCGCTTTCGGGAGGAGGTCAGCGTCGCGCTTGTCGAACAGCCCTACCGGGTCGCCGGGCGTCGTTCACCCGCCCCGGCGCACCACCTCGACGCCGCTTGGTTGGTGGTCGTGGAGAGGCTGCACGATGTCGAGCTGGGCGATCTCCCGCTCATCGTCGGAGGTCGGTCGCTGGGCGCTCGCGTTGCGTGCCGCACGGCAGCGGCAACCGGCGCGGTCGGGTCATCTGCCTTGGCCTTCCCGTTGCAGCCGCCCCGTCGGACAGGAGGAGACCCGCGACCTAGCCGCCTGGCCGAGCTCGATGGGGTCACTGTCCCGACGCTCGTCGTGCAGGGCGAACGGGACCCGTTCGGCATCCCGCCGGCGGCCCCGCTGCGGACGGTCGCGAAGGTCCCGGGCACTCACAGTCTGAGGGATTTCGACGCCGTCGCGGCGGCGGCGCGGGCTTGGCTGCCCGACGTCGTCGCTCACTCCGTCCAGTAGAAGCGAGATGAGAGAATCGACTCGTGTCGAGAATCACCGTGATCTGGCTTGACCGAGAGCAAGACTCGCCGTCGGGCCACCCGTAGCAGCAAGGCTTCGGCGCGAGAGCTTCGACACCGTCCGCAGTCATAGAAGCCTCGCGGCGTATGCGTCGAGGTGTTCGGCCAGCTCGACCGGGCGGCTGAGGGCGACGTAGTGGCCGCCGTCCATCTCGTCGGCCTCGATCCCGAGCCGCTCGCGGGCGTGGCGCCGCGCCCATGGGGCCGTGAACACGCGGTCGTCGCGGCATAGGAGGTACCTCGTCGGCGTGTCCGGCCATCGGTCGAGCGGCCACGGCTCCTGCAACGCCTTCGCGGCCTCGTCACGCTCTTGCCGCTTCGCCTCGGCTGCGAGCTCCGACGGGACGTCGTGGTAGAAGACGTCGTCGTCCCCGCTCTCCGTGTAGCCCGCGTTCGCCCACCAGTCGTCGAAGAGCTCTCCGGGCGATGGGATCATCGCGGCAACGAGAACGAGGAGATCGACCCGGATGCGTGCACACACGAGCGGCGCCGTGAAGCCCCCGAACGAATGGCCACAACGATCACGTCCTGTCGTTTGCCGACCGCGTTAACCACGGCATCCGCGTACTCCCGCCAACCGGCCGACTCATCCTCGCTCGGAAGGTCGACCGCCAGCGGCTCGTGGCCGCGCTCCCGCAACTCGGGCACGACTAAATGCCAGTCCCAGGCGCTTCCGCCGCCGCCGTGGATTAGCGCGAGCGTCGCCACTACCGGCCAGGCTAAACCACCAGTGGCGAGCTGCTCGGGGGGAGACGAGGTTGGTCGCGTTACCGCCCTCGCTTCCGCGATGACCCTCCCGAGTCAGGCTGTGTCGAGGGCGCCCTTGATCCTGCCGAGTGTCTGGGCCTCCTTGTCCGAGAGACCGCCTTTCGCCTCTGCGACCGCATTCGCGACTCCGAGCACGAACTCGCGATAGCGCTCCGTCTCGTCGGGCGCTTTCGCCGCCAGCGTCTCCAGTGCGGACTGAAGCGCTGCGATCGTTTTCGCCTCCATCTCCTGCGGTGAGTCAGTCAGCCCAAAACCGGCTCCGCGAGCGTTCGCGAGCTCGCGAATGACCACGCTGTCGCTCTGCTCGCGGTACGCGGCGAGGGCCTTCGCAAGTGCGCTTGCCTCGCCAAAGGTGTCCGTGAAGTCTCGGTCGCTCACCGAGACGAGCGCTCCCGCTCCGGTGACTCCCTTCTGCATCGCCTCCCACTCGTCGTCCGTGAAGTCCGATCGCGTCGCCATCCACAGCTCCCTTCCGTCGAATGACTGCATTCTGAACGCCCCGCCCCGAGCTCACCGTGGTGACGGCTGACGCCAGCCGTGTTGCCAAAACCGCACCTATAAAGGTTCACTCGATGCCTCGACGCGCAGAGTTCCGTTCGCCGCGCGCTGGACTACGAGGATGCACTGAGGAATTCCTCGACCTCCCTGTCTTCGGGTGAGGCGATTCCCGCGTAGGCGGCCTCCCGGACGGCTGTGTCCGACTCGAGCACGGCGCCGAGGGCGCCGGCGACCGTAGCAAAGGAAGCTGCGAACCAGGCGAGCGTGACGTAGTCGCGCGCCGATGTGTCGCGGCCGAGCGCGTCCGCGAGCACCGGCGCGGTGATCACGAGTACGGCGCCCGCGAAAACGAGAACGAAGAGCGCTGCGTAGAGCGACGCGATCCCGATCGTGACGGTGAGTGCCGTCGTGACGTTGAAGAGCAGCACCTGGGCGCGGGCGCGCGGATCGGGCGCGCGCTCCCATAACTCGTGCGCGACTATCACAGCGACGATCGTCACTGCAAGCGAGGCGAGGCACACGGCCAGGAGCCGCCACCAACTGAGCGCTGTTGAGAGCCGCCACATGTCGGACGCGAGGAGGCCGTAAGCGCTCGCGGCAAACGCCGCGGCGAGGACGCCGTAGAGCCTCGCGGCCAGGCGCCAGGGCCGGTTCGCGCGCACCATTCCCGCCAGCAGACGGAGATGCCCGAAGATCACCGTCGGCACGTAAGGGAACCTCGAAACGTCCTCGGCATCGGCGGCGATCTCACGCAACGAGCTCCCCGTACCGACAAGCTCCCCGGCCAGCTCGCGGAGCACGCGCCGAAGCCGCCGCTTCAGGTGCAGAGGGCCGAGCGCCGGCAGCGAGACGAGGGCGACGCCGTGCGTGCGGCTGGCGTGACGCGAGACCGGGCGGCTGCCGTGCCGTAGTGGGAGATCGGTGACGACGACGGCGAAGTCCCAGCCTCGCTCGAGCAGCGCGCGCCGCGCCGCCTCGACCAGCTGGGTCGTCTCGGCCGGCGGAACCACGAGCCGGTCGACCACGAACTCCGTCCGCCAGCCGAGCGCGCCGTGCGCCTCGCGCAGGTCCTCGGCGAGATCGTCGGCGATCCTCGTCGAAACCTCCTCCGGCAGGCCCGGCGCGACGAGCACGCCCAGACTGACACTTCGTTCAGGCTCGCTCACAGTTCGAGTCCGGGCGTCGGCTGTTGCGAAAGCCCCGCTCAGGCGGGGTTTCTCGTTCTCGGGTCGGGTCGCTACCGAGACATGCGTCCGCGGCCAAAGAAGCCAAGGACGACCAACACGAGGAGGACGATGATGAGGATCCAAAGCCACGACATGTGATCCCTTTCGTTAGAGGCGAGCGAACTCTCCACGGCAGGCCGCCGTTCGCGGCCGTTCTAGGGAGTTCGCACTGGACTCCGATTTCCCAGTGGCTTGTCAGTTCCGCGAGCGTGGGAACGCCAAACGGCCGGCCCCGACCGGCCTGGCGCTCCGTCGGCTCGAGCCGCGCCTCCTTTAGCGGTAGCTCACCTGCTCCCGGCCGCCTGAATCGCCGGACCGGACGATCGCGTCGCAGACCTCTGCGGCGCGGTAGCCGTCCTCGAAGGTCGCCCCGTGCGGGCCCACGTCTCCGTCTTCGGCGATCGCGCGCAGGAAGTGGTGCAGCTCATGGACGAACGTGTGCTCCCAGCCGATGATGTGGCCGTGGGGCCACCAGTGCTCCCAGAAGGGATGGTCGGCCTCGGAGACGAGCACGGTGCGGAACCCCTGGGCGCGCTCCCCGGGCTTGGAGTCGAGCAGGTGAACCTGGAGCTCGTTGAGGCGCTCGAGGTCGAAGGCGATCGAGCCCTTCGAGCCGTTGATCTCCCACGCGAAGGCGTTCTTGCGGCCGGGGCAGAAGCGTGACGCCTCGAGCGTGCCGAGCGCGCCGCCCTCGAACTCGACGACCGCCTCGAACGCGTCGTCGACGTCGCGTCCCCCCTTGAACGTCCTGGTCGCGCCGCTCACCGACTCGACCTCGCCGACGAGGTAGCGCGCGAGGTCGATCATGTGCGCGCCCAGGTCGCCGAGGGCGCCCGAGCCGGCGGCGTCGAGGTGGAAGCGCCAGACGTCGTCGTCGATGTCGCCCCATTCCTGCAGGTAGCGCCCGCGGAAGTGGTAGATCTCGCCCAAGTCGCCCGCCTCGATCATCTCGCGCGCGAGCCGGACGGCCGGAACGAAGCGGTAGTTGAAGGCGCACATGTGCTTCACGCCGGTCGCTGCCACGCGCTGCCAGACGTCGTAGCTCTCGTCGGCCGTGCGGGCCAGCGGCTTCTCGCAGACGACGTGCTTTCCCGCCTCGGCGGCCGCGATCGTCGGCTCGGCGTGGAGGTTGTTCGGGCCGGCGTTGTCGAAGAGCTCGATCTCGTCCATGGCCACGAGCTCGCGCCAGTCGGTCACGTACCCCTCGAACCCGTACCGGCGGGCGGCCTCGGCCACCGCCTCCTCGTTCCGCCCGGCGACGGCCACCAGTCGCGGCAGGAGCGGGGGCGGCCAGGTCATGTACGCGAGCTTCCGGTAGCCGTTCGAATGCGCCTTGCCCATGAAGGCGTAGCCGAGCATGCCGACGCCGATCGGCCGGATGTCGGCCCCGCCGGCGGCGGCGCCCATCGTCACGAAACCGACCTGCTTCTCTCCGCTCATCGCTCCTCCCTCGCGTAGGCGGCGTCGAAGGCGACGGCCGACGGAGCGAAGTCGGTGCGCCGGACGAATTGCGAGCGCGTCGGGCGCGCCCCAGTCGCGGTCCATGCCGGCGTCCTCCCATTCGACCGAGAGCGGGCCCTCGTAGCCGATCCGGTTGAGCGCCCGGATGATCTCCTCGAAGTCGACGTCGCCGCGGCCGGGCGAGACGAAGTCCCAGCCGCGGCCGACGTCGCCGAAGTTGAGATGGCTGCCCAGGATGCTCGACCGGCCGTCGAGCGTCCTGCGCGAGTCCTTGACGTGCACGTGGTAGATGCGGTCGGGGAACTCGCGGACGAACTCCACCGGGTCGACGCCCTGCTGGCGAAGTGGCTGGGGTCGAAGTTGAAGCCGAACGCCTCGCGGTGCTCGAGCGCCTCGAGCGCCTTCCGCGTGGTGACGAAGTCGAAGGCGATCTCGGTCGGGTGCACTTCCAGGCCGAACCGCACGCCGCCCTCGCCGAAGACGTCGAGGATCGGATTCCAGCGGTCGGCGAAGTCCCGGTAGCCTGCCTCGATCTCGGCGAATCGTTCGGCGGGAACGAGTAGAGCAGGTGCCAGATGCTCGATCCGGTGAAGCCGTTGACCGTCCCGACGCCGAACTTCGCCGCCGCCCGCGCCGTGTCGGCCATCTCCTCGGCGGCCCGCTGGCGGACGCCGTCCGGGTCGCCGTCGCCCCAGACGTGCGGCGGGAGGATCGCGTTGTGCCGCTCGTCGATCGGATCGCAGACGGCCTGGCCGACCAGGTGGGTCGAGATGGCGTGGCACTGCAGCCCGTGGCGCTTCGAGGAGCTCCCGCTGCCGTCCGTGTACGCGTCGTCGGCGAGGGCTTGCGGACCTCGAAGTGGTCGCCCCAGCAGGCCAGCTCGAGGCCGTCGTAGCCGAAGTCGCTCGCCTTGCGGCCAGGTCCTCCAGCGGCAGATCGGCCCACTGGCCGGTGAAGAGCGTGACGGGACGTGCCATGTGTCCTCCTTAGGCGGTGGCAGAAGACGAAGAAGAGGCGCCGCCTCCGCGCTGGGCGACGACGAGATTGACGCCGGCGGCCTCGTAGTCGGCGATCGTGTCGGACGCGACGCCGTCGTCGACGACCAGCGCGTCGAGGTCCTGAGCGCGCGCGATCGCGAGCAGCGCGGCGACGCCGAACTTCGACGAGTCGATCAGGCCGATCGTGCGCGTCGACGACGCCGTCGCGGCGTGGAGCGCGTCCGCGAGCGCGCGGCGCGTGGTGGTCAGCCCGTGCTCGAGGGTGATGCCTCCGGCCGAGACGAACGCCGTCTCCATGTTCAGTCCGGCGAGGAACTCGGCCGCCCACCGGCCGCCGATCATGCGCAGCGTCTGGTCGAGCTCCCCGGGGGTGACGACCACCTGGATGGGCTGGGCGTGGAGCTCGAGGGCGATCGCCGGCGAGTTGGTGACGAGCGTGAGGGCCCGGGGCGGATGGCGCTCGAGGAAGCGGGCGAGCGCGAGGCTCGTCGTCGACGAGTCGAGGAAGATGGTCGAGCCGTCCTCGACGAACTCGGCCGCGCAGGCGGCGATCGCCTCCTTCTCGGGCAGCGCCTGCCGGAGTCGCTTGGCCCAGTCCGTCGGGACGCGGAGACGGGTTGCGCCGCCGGGTGGACGCGCCCCGCCGTGGACGCGCTCGATCACGCCCTCCTCCGCGAGGCGCTCGAGGTCGCGGTGAACCGTGATCGGCGAGACGCCGTGGTCCCGCGCGAGATCGCCGATGGAGGCGCCCCCGTCGCGCTGGATGCGCTCGAGGATCTTCGTCCGGCGGAGATCGGCCGGCATCGACTCTTTCCTCATGCTCTCGGGGTCGGCGCGGCCACGAGCGCCAGGTAGCGCTCGGCGACGAGGCTCGCGAACGCGGGGTCGTTGACATGCGTGTCGGCCGTCTCGAGCGGGATCTCGGGGCGCAGCGCGGAGGTGAGCGCCTCGAGGAGCGCCGCGTCGGCCTCCGGGTACCAGAGGTCACCGCCCTCCACGTCGGCGAGCGAGAACCCCTGGGTGGGGACGAGCACCTCGACCGGTCCGCGGGCCTCGTTCAGCCGCTCGGCGATCAGGCGGCCGAGTGCGGCCATCTCGTCCGGCTCGAGGCGGACGAGCGTCGCCACCGGGTTGTGGTAGTAGCTCTTCCGCCCCCGGTAGCGCTCGGGGACGGTGTCCGGGGCGCCCTGGTTGAAGAAGTCGGCGCACCCCGGGACGACCACCTGCGGGAGGCCGTGCGCCCCCGCCACCGTGAGGCGATCCGGGCCGGTCGCGTGGAGCCCGTCCAGGAGCGAGTTGGCGAGCTCGGAGAGCGTGTAGTCGATCACGCCGGCGAGCGCGCCCGCGGCGACGAGGGTTTCCATCGCAGGTCCTCCCACGCCGTTGGCGTGGAACACCACGGGCTCGTGCCCGGCGCGCTCCAGGGCCGTCCGGATCTGCATCACCGCCGGCGTCGTGTGGCCGAGCATCGTGATGCCGACGCTCCGGCCGCCGATCGACTCGAGCGGCCGCCCTGCGTCTCGGGCCATGCCGACGACCGCCGCGGCCGCGTTGTCGAAGACGGTCCGCGCGATCGGGTTCAGGCCCAGGATGTCGACGACCGAATGCAGGACGAGGACGTCGCTCTCGCCGACGAAGGGCGCGAACGCGCGACGTCCGGACGCGCTCGGGGAGACGATCAGCTTCGGAACGCCGACCGGAAGCGCCCGCATGGCCGCCGCGCCGAGGATCGCGCCCTCGGCGCCCCCGAGGCAGAGTGCGCCGTCGAGCCGGCCCTCGAGCCAGAGCCCAAGGCAGACCGCCCGGACACCCTTCTCCATCAGCTCGACAGCCGCACCGCGGCTCCCAGCCGCGCGAACCTCGTCGAGCTCGTGCCCGCCCTCGCGGGCGACCTCGGCGCGCTTTACGTCCTGGACGCAATCCTCGGCCTCGCCGAGGATCCCGGAGTCGACGAGCGTCGGAGTCGCGCCCAGCTCGCGCAGGCGGCCGCGGACGTACTCGATCTCTCGCCCCTTCGTGTCGAGCGTCCCGATGAGCGCGATGCGGGACATGTCCCTCACGACGCTACGCGCGGTCTCGCCACTCGCGCGTATGCCCCTCCACGGGCACCTTCTTGGAACTCGACGAGCGCGTCCGCCAAGTGCTGCGCGTAGCGCCGGTATGTCTCCTCCCCCTTCTCCGCGGTCGCGCGGAACGGGTTGCCGATCACGCCACTCGGGGTGAACTCCTGGTGGTCGGTCGGGAAGAGGAAGTACTGGTAGCCCTGGAACTCGACGTCGGGCGCCCCGTCGAGCTTCACGAAGCTGTCCGGGAACCACTCCGGCTTCGTCACCTTCTGGTCGACCGCCCGGTCCATCCGGACGAGCCGCTCGTCGTGGGCCAGGACCTGCGCCGTTTCGAGCTCGCTCGAGTGCCAGCCCGGCGTCTCCTCGGGCGGGTTCTCCATCACGTCGTCGATCAGGCCCAGATACCGCTCGGCGTAGAGCTTCGACATGGTCACGAACGCGCCCGTCTCGTAGCGGATCCGGC